>NZ_JAJOHO010000002.1:806089-1310412 GCF_021106615.1 Pseudomonas sp. PLB05 | reverse complement strand
CGCATTCTACGCTGTCCTCACATCCTGTCAAGCGTTGATTTGAACTTTTTCGTTTCAACTCAACCACTTGCGCTTGCCTGACCGGTCTAACCAATCTCGGCAGCGGGAGGCGAATCCTACAGCATCCTAAGACGCTGTCAACCCCCTCTGCTTCATTTCGTCATCACCCGGAGGTGAGAGCCAAATGGCGAAGAATCCGTGGACCCCTCGCCCGGCCCAGACCTAAGTGCTTGATTTTCAAGCCGCTTCAGCGTCTGCGCCGGAAGTGGGGCGCATTATAGGGGAGTTTCGAGGCAGGTCAACAGGTTATTTCAAGAAACTTCAATAAAGCGGGATGGGCGCCAGGCGATAACCCGCTTCGGTCGCGATGATCCGGTACTGCTTGATCTCGCCGGGCGTCAGGAGAATGGACTGGGAGATGCTGCTCGCCATGGGTGCTGCACAACTGCCCGGACCGGAAGAGGTAAGACTCACGGCGATTTCGCCAGGCGGCAGATTGAAGGAAGCACTCTGACCCGCCATGAGGGTGCCGGCCAGTCGCCCCTGGATCATCAGACCTATATCGCATCCGGACCCTGAGTAGGCGTCGCCGCGGGTGATCATGAGGATGCCCGGCTGCCCTGTTCCGCCCTGGGGGACCTGAGCCGAGGCGAAAGAGCTGCAGAGTAAGGCCGTCAGCACACCGATAAGCAACTTCATGACTATCTCCTGCGGGGTCGCCAAGCACCTTAGCACTGCGCAGCCTGCCGTGCGCTGTTTCGCAGCAGGACCGCTTCAGGCGCCGCTTCAGGGCACGAAAACTGAGCAAGTGGTCAGGTTTGGTGCCACGCCAGGCATCTGAAATTTTCCAGAATCCTTATACAAGGCGTTGAAAAATAACTATTTTCGCCCGCCCACCGGAGCTTGGCGTCGATCTTGCTGAGCACGGCGAACGCTGTACATAACGAAAAAGCACTTCCAGGAGCCTACATGCGCAAGACCCTAACCACCGCGCTGCTGACCACGAGCCTGATTACAGCCGGTGTAGCCAACGCCGCAGACAGTCCACTGCTGTGGCACGGTGAAAGCCTCACCTATCTATATGGCAAGGATTTCCGGGTCGATCCCCGTATCCAGCAGACCGTCACCTTCGAGCATGCCAGCAGTTGGATCTGGGGCGACCTCTTCCTCTTCGTCGACAGCATCTGGTTCAACGGCGCGACCAATGCCAGCGACGGCCATCAAGGCTTCTATGGCGAACTCAGTCCACGACTGTCCTTTGGCAAGCTGTCCGGCCGGGATCTTTCCTTTGGCCCGGTCACCGATGTGCTGCTCGCCACGACCCTGGAATACGACCAGAACGATGGCGAGGGCGCCGGCCGTGATCAGCGCAACTACCTGGTCGGTCCGGGTTTCGACCTCAAGGTGCCGGGCTTCGACTACTTCCAGCTGAACTTCTATTACCGCAAGCCGGATGGCGGCAGTGCGCCCTCGGGTGCCTGGCAGCTCACGCCGGTATGGGCCTACACCCTGCCCCTGGGCAATTCGGATCTGCTCATCGATGGCTACATGGACTGGGTGATGAACAACAAGGGTAGCTACCACGCCAACCTGCACTTCAATCCACAGGTCAAGTACGACCTGGGCAAGGCCATGGGTTACGAGGCCAAGCACCTTTATGTGGGTACCGAGTATGACTACTGGTCGGACAAGTACGGCATCAAGGACAGCGAGGGATTCCGTACCGACCAGAGCGTTTTCAGCTTCCTGGTGAAGTATCAGTTCTAGTCCGGCCAGACCCACTTGCGGCGCTGCGGTCGCTTTCCAGGCCAGCAGCGCCGCCGCGAGGTAATCACCATGACCAGTCCCGTCCGCGATGATCTGCTCTATGGCCTGGACGAACGTCCGGCCCCGTTCGCTGCCTTTTGCGCTGCCCTGCAGCACGTCCTGGCGAGTTTCGTGGGGATCGTTACTCCACCGCTGATCATTGCCGGGGCTCTGGGTCTGCACGAGCACCTGCCCTACCTGATCAGCATGGGGCTGATGGTGTCGGGCGTCGGCACCTTTCTGCAGGCCCGCGGTGCCGGTGGGCTGGGGGCGGGCATGATCTGCCTGCAGGGCACCAGTTTCTCCTTTCTGTCCGCGGTGCTGGCAGCCGGGATGCTGGTCAAGCAGCGCGGCGGGACACCGGAGGACATCCTGGCGATGATCTTTGGCGTCTGCTTCTTTGGCGCCTTCGTGCAGATCGGCCTGAGTCGCTGCCTGGGCCTGTTGCGCCGGGTGATCACGCCACTGGTGACGGGCATCGTCATCACCCTCATCGGCATCAGCCTGATCAGGGTGGGCGTCACCGATCTCGGCGGGGGCGCCAAGGCCACCAACTTCGGCGCGCCGATCAACCTGGCCCTCGGCGGCCTGGTCCTGGTGGTCATCATCGGCCTGAACCTGTCACGGCGACCCTGGTTGCGGCTGTCGGCGGTGATGATCGGCCTGCTGGTGGGCTCCCTCGCCGCCTGGACCTGCGGCCTGTTGAAACCTCAGCCGCTGCCGGACCTGCCTCTGGTCAGCGTCCCCCTCCCCTTCCATTTCGGCTTCGCCTTCGACTGGTCGGCTTTCCTACCGGTCGCGCTGATCTATCTGATCAGCACCCTGGAGACCACCGGCGACCTGACCGCCAACTGCCTGATCTCGCGGCAGCCCATCGAAGGCCCGGGCTATCTGCGACGGTTGCGGGGCGGGGTCCTGGGTGATGGCGTCGCCTGCCTGCTCGCCGCCACCTTCAATACCTTTCCCAGCACTACCTTCGCGCAGAACAACGGGGTGATCCAGCTGACCGGCGTGGCCAGCCGCCATGTCGGCTACTGGATAGGCGCCATCCTGCTGGTGCTGGGCCTGTTCCCCGTGCTGGGCGCCGTCCTGCAGCAGATTCCCAAGCCGGTGCTGGGCGGTGCGACCCTGGTGCTGTTCGGCAGTGTCGCCGCGGCTGGGATACGGCTGCTGGCGCACTGCACCCTGGATCGCCGCAGCCTGCTGATCATCGCCACCTCCCTTGGCGTGGGTCTCGGTATCGCCAGCCAGCCGACGCTGCTGGATCAACTGCCGCCACTGGTGAAGAATCTCTTCGACACCGCGATCACCAGCGGCGGCATCACCGCCATCCTGCTCAACCTGTTGCTGCCCGAGGAGCGCCGCGCCGCGGTGATGGAATGCAGCTCGCCAGCGCCACACCGGTAAAAGAGCCCTTGTGCCCAGGGCGGCGGGTACGCTATTGATGCCTGCCGCGCCTTTGGATCCTGCAGTTGTCATGACCCCTCTCGTACCCGCCCATCACGCCGGCCAGGACAAGCCGGCCGGACGCATCCGGCAGAAGAATGAGGAGTCGATCCTGAGCGCGGCGGAGGAGGAGTTCGCCCGCCATGGCTTCAAGGGCACCAGCATGAACACCATCGCGCAACGCGTCGGGCTGCCCAAGGCCAATCTCCATTACTACTTCAACAACAAGCTCGGCCTCTATATGGCGGTGCTGGGCAACATCCTCGAACTCTGGGACAGCACCTTCAACCACCTGACCGTGGAAGACGACCCCGCCGAGGCCCTGAGCCGCTATATCCGCGCCAAGTTGGAGTTCTCGCGGCGCCAGCCGTTGGCCTCGCGGATCTTCGCCATGGAGATCATCGGCGGCGGTCACTGCCTGTACGAGTATTTCGATCAGGACTACCAGACCTGGTTTCGCAGCCGGGCGGCGGTATTCGAGGCCTGGATCGCGGCCGGCAAGCTGGATCCGGTGGATCCAGTCCATCTGATCTTCCTGCTGTGGAGCAGCACCCAGCACTATGCCGATTTCGCCAGCCAGATCTGCCAGGTGACCGGTCGCACCCGTCTGACCCGGCAGGATTTCGACGAGGCGGCGCGGACCCTGACCCATGTCATCCTCAAGGGACTGGGTCTCCAGGCACCATGACCTTTACCCTGATCCAGGATGCCGCCTTCGAAGAAGAGGTGCGCAAGAGTCGTTTCCTCGCCCTCGCCGCACCCGTCACCACGGTGGAGGCGGCCATGGCTTTCATCGAGCGCGTGAGCGTGCCGACAGCGACCCACAACTGCTGGGCCTGGAAGCTCGGTAATCAATACCGCTTCAATGATGACGGCGAGCCCGGCGGCACGGCGGGCCGGCCCATCCTGGCCGCCATTGAGGGGCAGGATTGCGACCAGGTGGTGGTGGTAGTCATCCGCTGGTACGGCGGCATCAAGCTAGGTACCGGTGGCCTGGTACGCGCTTATGGCGGTTGCGCCGCCCGTTGCCTGCAGCAGGCGGCCAAGCAGCCGCTGGTGGTGCGGCAGGATTATGGCTTCGCCTGTACCTATGCGGAATGGCCGCTGATCAAGGCCCGCTTGGCGGGCCTGGCGGTGCTGGTGCTCGAAGAGGATTACCAGGCGCTGGAAATCGCCCTGCGGATTGCCGTGGAGCCGCAACGGCGCGACGAGGTGGCGACCCTGCTGAGCAACCTGAGCAGCGGCCGTATCGTCCTGCGCGCGCTTTAGCGGCACGACCTTTGCTGTCTGGTGGTGCACGCCCTTCTGATTCGCACCGCCCTGGCGCATCCCTGCGCCAATCCGCCGTTGCGCTCTGTCTGGCGGCAAGACTGAACCTGCCGAGAGCTGCCAGGCGCCCCAAAAACGCGCATCAGACAGCCGCCAGGCATGTTTTTGGTGCAACCCTTTGCGACGACTGCCCTGATGAACGAATTGCCTTCTGCCGTGGCGACCCTGGTCCACAGTGCCAATACCCTGTTCCTGCTGCTGGGCGCCGTGATGGTGCTGGCCATGCACGCCGGTTTCGCCTTTCTCGAAGCCGGCACCGTGCGGCACAAGAACCAGGTGAACGCCCTGTCCAAGATCCTCGCCGACTTCGCCATTTCCACCCTGGTGTACTTCTTCGTTGGCTACTGGATAGCCTATGGCGTGACTTTTTTCGCCCCCGCCCAGGTGCTGACTGCCGACAGCGGCTACGGACTAGTGAAGTTCTTTTTCCTGGCGACCTTCGCCGCGGCCATTCCGGCGATCATTTCGGGCGGCATCGCCGAACGGGCGCGCTTCGTGCCACAGCTCTGCGCCACCGCGCTGATCGTGGCCTTCGTCTATCCGTTTTTCGAAGGACTGATGTGGAACAACAATCTCGGCCTGCAGGATAGGTTCGAAGCGCTGTTCGGTGCGCGCTTCCATGATTTCGCCGGCTCCGTGGTGGTGCACGCCATGGGCGGCTGGCTGGCGCTGGCAGCGGTGATGCTGCTGGGCCCCCGTCAGGGTCGCTATCGCGAAGGTCGGCTGGTGGCCTTTCCGCCGTCGAACATTCCCTTCCTGGCGCTGGGCTCCTGGATCCTGATCGTCGGCTGGTTCGGCTTCAACGTGATGAGCGCCCAGAGCCTAGCCGGCGTCAGTGGCCTGGTGGCCCTGAATTCGCTGATGGCCATGGTCGGCGGGACGGCTGCCGCCCTGCTCCTGGGACGCAACGATCCCGGCTTCCTGCACAACGGCCCCCTGGCGGGCCTGGTCGCCATCTGCGCGGGCTCCGATCTGATGCATCCCATCGCGGCGCTGGGGACCGGCCTGGTGGCGGGAGCCCTGTTCGTCTGGGCCTTCACCGCGGTGCAGACACGCTGGAAGCTGGACGATGTCCTGGGGGTCTGGCCGCTGCACGGCCTCTGCGGCGCCTGGGGCGGCATCGCCTGCGGCCTGTTCGGCCAGACCGCGCTCGGCGGTCTGGGTGGAGTGAGTCTGCTGGCGCAGCTGGCCGGCACCGGGTTGGGAATTGTCGTCGCCCTGCTCGGTGGCCTGGCGGTGTACGGGCTGCTCAAGGCGGTGCTGGGTCTGCGTCTGAGTCAGGAAGAGGAATACCAGGGCGCCGACCTGTCGATCCATCGCATCGCCGCCAACAGTCACGACGGCTAGCCGCCCAGGTTACCCACAGGGACCGTGCACAGTGATGTGGATAACCCGTGCATGAAGTCACGAGAACGCCACAGGGACCGGTCTGGCGGCGACTGGTGAAGAAATGAACACACAGCCAGTGTCGTGGGAGAGACCGGAGACGGCGGGACTCAGGTAGCCCACTGGCGAGCGGAGTCGGTAGAGTAGGCGACCCTTTCCCCAGGAGCGCTCCATGCCCGCCCTTTCGACCCTGCTGCCCTGGCTGCGCGAGGTGGACCGCACCACCCTGAAGGCGGATCTGGGTGCGGGTCTCTTGGGCGCGGTGCTGGCGTTGCCCCAGGGCGTGGCCTTCGCCACCCTGGCCGGACTGCCACCGCAGTATGGCGTCTATGGCGCGGTGGTGCCCTGCATCGTTGCTGCCCTGGCGGGCTCCAGTCGCCATGTGGTGACCGGTCCGACCAACGCCAACTCCCTGGCCCTGCTGGCAGCGCTGTCACCGCTGGCGCTCGCCGGCTCTGGTCCCTATATCGATCTGGCCCTGGCGGTGACCCTGCTGGTCGGCCTGCTGCAATTGACGGTCGGTGCCCTGCGCCTCGGCGCGGTGGCCAACTTCATCTCGCCCTCGGTGCTGCTCGGCTTCATGAGTGGCGCCGCCGTGCTGATCGGGCTCTATTCGCTCAAGGACCTGCTCGGGCTGTCGCCGCCGCTGGGCACCTCGGCCTTTGGCGTGCTTGGCTATGTGCTCGCCCATCCCCTGGCGATTCACTGGCCCTCGCTGGTGATCGGTGTGGTGACCCTGGTCGCCACCCTGCTGCTGCGCCGACTGCGCCCGCGCTGGCCGACCATGCTGCTGGGCCTGCTGGCTGGTTGCCTGAGCGCCTGGATCCTGGAGCGTAGCGTGGCGGGCGCGGTCCAGGGGATCGCTACGGTCGGACGGATTCCCTCGGCGCTGCCGCCCTTCCATCTGCCCGACGTCACCCTGCAGGATCTGGGCAATCTCTCCGGGATCGCTGTGGCCCTGACCCTGGTGGCCCTCGGGCAGTCGCTGTCGATCGCCAAGGCGGTGGCCCAGCGCTCCGGGCAGCGGCTGGACGTCAATCGCGAATTCCGTGGCCAGGGCCTGGCCAACCTGGTGGGCGGCTGCTTTTCGGCCTATGTGTCCTGCGGCTCGCTGAATCGCTCCATGCCCAATTTCGAAGCTGGGGCCCGTACGCCGATGGCGGCGGTGTTCGCCGCCCTGCTGGTGGTAGCCCTGGTGGCCTTCGGCGGTGCCCTGATCGCTGCCATTCCGCTGGCGGCCATCGCCGCCACCCTGCTGCTGGTGGCACGCGGCCTGCTGGACCTGGGTCGCTGGCGCGAGGTGCTGAAGGTCAGCCGTACCGAGGCGCTGGTGGCCGGGGTGACCTTTCTGGCGACCCTGACCATCCCGCTGGACCGCGCCGTCCTGCTGGGCACCCTGGTGTCCCTGGTGGCCTATCTCTATCGCACCTCGCACCCGGCGATCCGCCCGCTGGTGCCGGACCCCCGCACCCCCGGGCGTCGTTTCACCCCGCTGGACGAACTGGGCCAGCCGGCGCAGGAGTGTCCGCAACTCAAGCTGGTGCGGGTGGAAGGCTCGGTGTTCTTTGGCGCGGTGCCCCATGTGGGCGATCAGCTGGACGGCTTTCGCAGCGCCCAACCCGGCCAGAAGCATGCGCTGTTCATGACCAAGAGCATGAATTTCATCGATTTGGCCGGTAACGACCTGTGGCGGCGCGAATGGCGCGAGCGCCGGGCCCAGGGCGGCGATCTCTATTTCCATCGTCCGCGCACGCCGGTGCTGCAGCTGTTCGCCAAGACCGGGTTTCTCAAGGAGCTGGGCGAAGGCCATATCTTCTCGTCCAAGGATCAGGCCTTGCGCAGCATCTATCCGCGGCTGGATCCGGAGGTCTGCCGCAGCTGCACCGCGCGGACCTTCGTCGAGTGCGCGGCGCGCGCGGCGGAGCAGGCGCCAGGCGCGGACGCTGCCCGAACAGACTGCTAAGCTGGCGGTTTCCTTCTGCTGCTGGAGATCTCCATGACCGCTGTCCTGCGTCTCGCTCGCCGCCTCACCCTGACCGCTCTGCTGTTGCCGGGGCTGGCCCTGGCCCACGGCCATCTCAAGAGCGCCGAGCCCGCGCCCGACAGCACCAGCCCGGCACCGAAGCAACTGAGTCTGAGCTTTTCCGAGGGGATCGAAGCCGCCCTGAGTCAGGTGCAGCTGCAACGGCTGGATGGTCAGGCCGGCACGGCGATCACCACCGGCAAGGTCATTCCCGGCCGCGACGAACGCACCCTGGACGTCCCTCTGGAGGCGCCGCTGGAACCAGGTCGCTACCAGGTGAAATGGCGGGTGCTGGCCAAGGACGGGCACAAGACCCAGGGCGACTACCGCTTCACCGTCCAGTAAGGATGGACGGCACACTGGCGACGCCCGATGCCTGGAGTCCCCTCGCCCGTACCCTTTTCCTGCTGCCGCTGCTGCTGACCTGGGGCTATCTGGCGTTGGCACTCTGGCTGGGTCGACCCGCATTGCGTCTCTGGCTGCTGGAACGGGCACAGTCCACCGCCCGCCTGCTGGGAGCACTACTGCTGCTCGGGGTGCTGAGCCTGTTGCCGCTGCAGGCAGCGCTGGTGGGGGATGGCTGGGCGGATGCCTTCAACCTGCCCCTGTGGCAACTCTATCTGGGCACAGCGGCCGGCCACGGCTGGCGCTGGCAACTGCCGTTGGGCCTGTTGCTGGCCCTGTGGCTGTTGGTGGGGCCCAGGGTCCGCAGCAACCACTGGCTGTGGGGATTCAGTGGCCTGCTGCTGGCCAGTCTGGCCCTGGGTGGCCATGCCGCCGCGACGGCCGGCTGGCTTGGCGGGGTGCATCAGCTGAATCAGGCACTGCATCTGCTGACCACGGGGCTCTGGCTGGGCAGCCTGCCCGGGGTGCTGCTGTGCCTGGGACGGCCACCGGCCAATCTGAGGGATGACGCCCAGCAGCTGCTGCGCAGCTACTCCCTGCCCGGGCAGATCAGCGTGGCGCTGGCGCTGCTCAGCGGTGCCTTCAACAGCCTGCTGATCCTCGGGCCGGACGGCCTGCTGCGTTTGACGCCCTACTCCGGCCTGCTGCTGGCCAAGGTGCTGGCCGTGGCGATCATGGTCGCCCTGGCCCTGGCCAATCGTTACCTGCTGGTGCCTCGATTGGGACGAGGGCCCCGAACATGGCAGCTGCTGCGCCAGGCCACCGCCGTAGAGATCGCCCTGGGGGTGGTTGCCGTGGCACTGGTGGCAGCCTTCTCCGGCCTGGATCCCTATAGCTGAAACCGGGGCGACCGCTGTCGCCCCGGCCCTGCCTCAGAAGTAGACGTTCATGCCCAGGTAGATTTCCTTGCTGCTGTCGAGCTGGCTCGAACCGAGCTTGCTGCCGTCCTGGTCGATGTCCGGCTTGGCGTTGCTGCGCAGGTAGCGATAGCCGGCTTCCAGGGAGGTGCGCTCGTTGACCTGCTGCAGGATGCCGGCCTGGACCCCGGCCACATAGCCAAGGTCGCTGTCGTGGCCGAAGCTGGAACCGTCCTGGGTGACCCGGGCGACGCCCAGGGTCCCGCCACCGAACAGCTTGGTATTGCGGCCCAGGGGATAGAAGGCATCGTAGCTGCCAGTCAGATCCTGCTGCTTGAGCCTCAGGCCAGCGCTGCTGCCACTGGCCTGGTCGAGGGTGGCGTAGTAGCGACCGGCAGTGTTCTGCTGGCCAAGACGCAGCCCCCAGGTATTGCTGCCGTCGAGGGCACCGTCGGTATCGGGGCTGTTCAAGTTGCGGTCGAGGGCGTGGCTGTTGCTGAAGTTGTCATAGCTCTTGCCATAGGTGAGGCCGGCGAAGTTCTGGGTATCGGCGGCAAACGCCTGATGGCTGGCCAGGGCCAGCAGGCCAAAGAGGACGACACGGGATTTCAGGGCGTTCATGGTGAAAAGCTCCTCACGCGATGCGAATACAGCCCGACCGGCTGCGCGGCCATCTTCGGCGGAGGCGGATTAGCGCAGGATTAAGGAGACTGAATCGAAGCTGAACGCTGAGGCAGGACGCAAGCGTGAACCGGACCGCCCGTTGCAGGCGGCCCGGTTTCTGGAATCAACGCTGACGGTGGTACTCGGTCACGCGCTGCACTTCTTCCTTGGAGCCCAGGAACACCGCCACCCGCTGGTGCAGGCCGTCGGGCTGGACGTCGAGGATGCGCTGGTGACCATTGGTGGCGGCGCCACCGGCCTGCTCGACCAGCATGGACATGGGGTTGGCCTCGTACATCAGGCGCAGCTTGCCGGGCTTTTCCGGCTCGCGGGCGTCGCGGGGATACATGAAGATGCCACCGCGGGTAAGGATGCGATGGACGTCGGCCACCATGGAGGCGATCCAGCGCATGTTGTAGTTCTTGCCCAGGGGACCTTCCTTGCCGGCCAGCAGCTCGTCCACATAACGCTTGACCGGGGCTTCCCAGTGGCGCTGGTTGGACATGTTGATGGCGAATTCGGCGGTGGTCTCGGGGATGGTGATGTCTTCGTGGGTCAGCACGAAGCTGCCCAGTTCGCGATCCAGGGTGAAGCCCTTGACGCCGTCACCCAGGGTCAGCACCAGCATGGTCTGGGGACCGTAGATGGCGTAGCCGGCGGCGACCTGCTCGGTGCCCTTCTGCATGAAGGCTTCTTCGGTCACGTCACCGGTGGTGCTGCTGACGAAGTCCTTGCGCAGGATCGAGAAGATGGTGCCGACGGAGACGTTGACGTCGATGTTGGACGAGCCGTCCAGCGGGTCGAACATCAGCAGGTAGGCGCCCTTGGGATAGTGACCGGGGATCTGGTGAACCTGGTCCATCTCCTCGGAGGCCATGCCGGCCAGGGTGCCGCCCCACTCGTTGGCTTCCAGCAGGATCTCGTTGGACAGCACGTCCAGCTTCTTCTGCACCTCGCCCTGGACGTTCTCGGTGCCCATGCTGCCGAGCACGCCACCCAGCGCCCCCTTGGACACCTCGTAGCTGATGCGCTTGCACGCCCGGGCCACGACTTCGATGAGGAAGCGCAGGTCGGCCGGGGTCTTGTGGCTGCGGGTCTGCTCGATGAGGTAACGACTGAGGGATATCCGGGACATCGCGGTGCTCCTTGTAATGATGGGCGCGAGTGTAGCGCCAAAGCTCAAGCTCCGTCTCAAGCAGAGCGGACCGTCAGGCCAGGTCTGCCAGCCAGTGCCGATTCCGGTTTCATCAACGGGGTGATGAGACGCTGGACACCGGCGGCCGACAGGGAACGCACACCTAGGGCGCGTCCGGGGTCTCCACGGCCAGCAGTACGCCTCGACCAGCACGGAGATTTTCGGCGCTGGGGTAGACTGCCGAGTCGGGTTCCAGTTCAGGCTGACGGCTGTCCAGCTGTACCACCCAGTGATGTCCGTCACGTGACGGGGGCAGGCGCAGGTCGATTTCCTCCCGACGTGGCTGGAAGGCCAGCCAGATCCGCGCGGCCTGGGCCTGGTCTTCGCCATCGAGGGCTTCGAGGGTGAGGCTCAGCGGCAGGCTGCCGCCGGCCTGCCAGCGCCCGTCGTCCATCGCTGCGCCGTCGGCATCGAGCCATTCGATCCTCACCCAGCCACGGGAATCGGGGCGGCCCAGCAGTCGCTGGGCTTGCAAGGCCGGCAACTGCTGGCGCAGCGCCATGAGGCGACCGACGAAGGCGCTCTGCCGCTGTCCGGCGGGGCTGGCGGCCTGCTGCCAGTCCAGCCAGGACAGTTCGTTGTCCTGTACATAGGCATTGTTGTTGCCCTGCTGGGTGCGGCCGAATTCGTCGCCGGCGGTCAGCATGGGTTCGCCACCGGCGAGGATCAGGGTCGCCAGCAGGGCACGCTGGTCGGCGGCGCGGGCCTCCTGGATGGCCGGATCGTCGCTCGGGCCTTCGACGCCGTTGTTCCAGCTCTTGTTGTCGGTAGTGCCGTCGCGATTGCCTTCGCCGTTGGCTTCGTTGTGCTTCTCGGCGTAGCTGACCAGGTCGGCCAGGGTGAAGCCGTCGTGGGCGGTGATGAAGTTGACGCTGGTGCGCAGCAGGCGATCGCCGGCGCCGAAGAGATCGGCGCTACCGGCCAGGCGGGTGGCCAGGGCACCACGCAGCCCCTCGTCACCGCGCCAGAAGCGGCGGACGTCGTCGCGGAAGGCGTCGTTCCATTCCTGCCAGGGCGCGCGGAAGGCGCCGACCTGATGCCCACCGGGACCGATGTCCCAGGGTTCGGCCACCAGCCGCACCTGGCGCAACACCGGATCCTGGGCCAGGGCCTGGAGCAGTGGTGCATCGCGATCGAAGCCGCTTTCCAGACGACCGAGCGCGGGCGCCAGGTCGAAGCGGAAGCCATCGACGCCGGCAGCCGTGACCCAATGGCGCAGGCTGTCCAGGGTCAGGCGCAGCGCTGGCGGGCTGTAGAGCGCCAGGCAGTTGCCGCAGCCCATGTCGTTGATATAGCGCGCCGGATCGTCCGGCTGCAGGCGGTAGTAGCCGGCGTTATCCAGGCCGCGCAGATTGAAGGTGGGGCCCAGTTCGTCACCTTCGCCGGTATGGTTGAAGACCACGTCGAGCAGCACCTCGAAGCCGGCCGCCTGCAGGATGGCCACCGTCTCGCGTAATTCGCCCAGGGCATCGCGGCCGGCCAGGCGCGGATCGACGGCGGCCATGACTACCGGGTTGTAGCCCCAGTAGTTGGCCAGCCCCAGGGCGGGCAGATGCCGATCGTCGGCCCAGGCAGCGATGGGCAGCAGCTCCAGGGTGGTGACGCCGAGGCGCTGCCAGTGTTCGATCAGCGCGGGATGCCGCAGCGCCGCCAGGGTGCCGCGCTGGCGGGCCGGGACCTTCGGATGCAATTTGGTCTGGCCGCGGACGTGCAATTCGTAGATCAGCCCGGCATCGCGTCGCTTGGGCGCAGGCGCCAGGGCGTCGACGGGAGGCAGGACGATGGCCTTGGGAACATGGGCACCGCTGTCGCGCTCGTCCGGGCGGTTGGGGTCTTCGGGGTGAAAGCCATAGGTGCTGGGGTGCAGCTGGAAGGGCCGGTCCACCGCCAGGGCCCAGGGGTCCACCAGCAGCTTGTGCGCATTGAATCTGACCCCGTCCTGGGGACGGTAGGCGCCGTGGGCGCGCAGGCCGTACCTCAGCCCGGGCTGGGCGCCAGGTAGGAAACCATGCCAGACGCCGCCCTCGTGTTCGCGAAAGGCCAGGCGCTGGGTCTCGGCCTCTCCCTTGGCATCGTAGAGGCAGAGGTCGACGGCCTCGGCGGCCGGGGACCAGACGGCGAAGTTGATCCCGCCGTCGACGATGGTAGCGCCGTAATGGGCGGGATTGCCGGCTTCGAGGCGGGTGGAGGTACGGGGCATGGGGACTCCGGTGACAGGCGTGTGGGGCGGATGCTGCAAGGATGTAGACGTCGTGTAAGGCGGGGGTTCTCCATGGGGGGGGTAGGTGATCGCAGCCATGGCGGTCTGCCGAGACGGCCGCTCCGCTCTATGATCGCGGCCATGGGCGGCTCCTACGGATGCCATGTAGGAGCGGCCCATGGCCGCGATAGACCCTATAACGACTACAGCGCCCTCCAGATCTCCGTGGCGTATTCGCGGATGGTGCGGTCCGAGGAGAACCAGCCCATGCTGGAGGTGTTGATCACCGCCGATTGCCACCATTTGTCCGGCTGCTGCCAGCGGGTCTCGACCTGGCGCTGGGCGTCCCAGTAGGCGTCGAAGTCGGCGCACACCAGGAAGCGATCGTGCCAGGTCAGGACGTCGAGCAGGCTGTTGTAGCGCGCCGGCTCGTCGGGCGAGAACTGGCCGGCGCGCAAACCAGACAGCACCTGCGCCAGGCGCGGCGAATTCTCGATGATGTCAGAGGAGATGCCACCGCTGCGCTGGCGCTCCTCCACCTCGGCCGCCTTGAGACCGAAGATGAACATGTGTTCTTCCCCGATCAGCTCGCACATCTCCACGTTGGCGCCGTCCAGGGTGCCGATGGTGAGAGCGCCATTGAGGCCGAACTTCATGTTGCTAGTGCCCGAGGCTTCCATCCCGGCGGTGGAGATCTGCTCGGACAGGTCCGCCGCCGGGATGATGACCTCGGCGAGGCTGACATTGTAGTTGGGCAGGAAGACCACCTTAAGCAGGTCGCGGGTCAGGGGATCGTTGTTGACCACCTTGGCCACGTCGTTGGCCAGCTTGATGATCAGCTTGGCCTGGTGATAGCTGGCCGCGGCCTTGCCGGCGAAGATCTTGACCCGGGGCGTCCAGTCGCCGTTCGGGTTGTCGCGGATGGCTTGGTAGAGGGCGATGGTCTGCAGCAGATTCATCAGCTGCCGCTTGTACTCGTGGATGCGCTTGATCTGGACATCGAACAGCGCGCCGGGATCGAGATCGATCTCCAGCCGCTGCTTCACCAGACTGGTGAAGGTGTCCTTGTTGCGCTGGCGCTGCAGGGCGAAGCGCTCGCGGAAGTTGGCGTCATTGGCATAGGGCTTGAGCTGCGGCAGGGTCTTTTCCGGGTCGTGCAGCACACCCTGGCCGAGGGTATCCACCAGCAGGTCGGTGAGCGCCGGATTGGCCTGGTGCAACCAGCGGCGGAAGGTGATGCCATTGGTCTTGTTGTTGATGCGATCCGGATAGAGGCGGTGCAGCGAGCGGAAGACCGTCTTGCGCATCAGGTCGGTGTGCAGCCCGGAGACGCCATTGATGCTGTGGGAACCGAGGAAGGCGAGGTTGCCCATGCGCACCCGGCGACCCTGGCTTTCGTCGATCAGGGAGACATAGGAGATCATGGCGCCATCGGTCTCGCCGCGGGCGCGCAGGGAGTCGAGGAACTGGGCGTTGATCAGGTAGATGATCTGCATGTGCCGCGGCAGCAGGCGCTCCATCAGCTGCACCGGCCAGGTCTCCAGCGCCTCGGGCAGAAGGGTGTGGTTGGTGTAGCTCAAGGTGCCGACGGTGGTGCTCCAGGCGGCGTCCCAGGGAATGCCGTGGATGTCCACCAGGAGTCGCATCAGCTCGGCCACGGCGATGGCCGGGTGGGTGTCGTTGAGCTGGATGGACACGTGCTCGGGCAGGCTGAGCAGGTCGTTGTGCTGCTTGAGGTGGCGGCGGGTCAGGTCGGCCAGGGAGGCGGCGACGAAGAAATACTCCTGGCGCAGGCGCAACTCCTGGCCGGCTTCGCTGCTGTCGGCCGGATAGAGCACCCGCGAGATGCTCTCGGCGCGGGCCTCGTTGGCCACGGCGCCGACATGGTCGCCGGCGTTGAAGGTTTCCAGGTGGAGGATCTCCAGTGGCCGAGCGCGCCAGAGTCTCAGGGTATTGGCGCCCTCCCCGCCCCAACCGATCACCGGGGTGTCGTAGGCCACCGCGCGGATGCGCTCGCCGGGCGTCCACACCTGGCGCCGCGGATCGCCTTCGCCATAGGGAGCGACATGGCCGCCGAAGCCGATCTCGTACACCACTTCGGCGCGTTCGAATTCCCAGGGGTTGCCGAAATCCAGCCAGTTTTCCGGCTGCTCCAGCTGGAAGCCATCGGCGATCACCTGGCGGAACAGCCCGTGTTCATAGCGGATGCCGTAGCCATGGCTGGCGATGCCCAGGGTAGCCATGCTCTCCATGAAGCAGGCGGCCAGGCGACCCAGGCCGCCGTTGCCCAGGGCGGCGTCCGGCTCCAGCCCGCGAATGCGTTCCAGATCGACGCCCAGGTCGGCCAGGGCGCGGCGAGTCTCTTCGAGGATGCCGAGGTTGGACAGGCTGTCGATCAGCAGCCGACCGATGAGGAATTCCAGGGACAGGTAGTAAACCCGCTTCTGGCCGGTGCGATAGGCATCGCGGGTGCGACTCATCCAGCGGTCGACGATGTAGTCCCGGGCGGCCAGGGCAGTGGCCTGGAACCAGTCGTGATCGAGGGCGTTGTCGGGATCCTTGCCGACGGCGTAGGTGAGCTTGGAGAGGATGTTGGTACGGAGCGCGGAAACTTCGTTGGGCGAGATGAAGCGGGGTCTCGTCATCAGGATTGACCTCTGCAAGCGCTTAGGAATCAGATCGCGAAGTGGCCGCGGATAATGCGGCGCGTGCCGTTCGCCTTACTTTTAGGCGAAACGAAGGGGACGTCCAAGCATTTTTTCGACCCATCAGACGGTTAGACGTTACCCCTCCCTTCTCTCTGGACCGAGGTTTCCATCATGCGCAAGACCCTGCTCATCACCGGCGCGAGTCGCGGTATCGGCCGTGCACGGCCCTCAGCGCCGCCGCCCGCGGCTGGAATGTCGCCTTCAACTATCGCCAGGACGAGGCCGCGGCCCAGGCCACCCTGGCCGAGATCGAAGCCCTGGGCGCGGAAGGGTTGGCCGTGCGCGCCGACGTCGCCGATGAAGCCGAGGTGGTGGCGCTCTTCGAGCGCACGGTGGAGCGCTTCGGCGGGCTGGACGGCTTCGTCAACAACGCCGGCATCGTCGACCGCTCGCAGCCGCTGGTGGAGATGAGCGCCGAGCGCTTGCGACGGATGTTCGAGGTCAACGTCTACGGCGCCTTTCTCTGCGCCCGCGAGGCGGCCCGTCACCTGTCGCGGGAACGCGGCGGCCACGGGGGGGCCATCGTCAATGTCTCCTCCATCGCCGCCCGCCTGGGCTCGCCCAATGAATACGTCGACTACGCCGCCAGCAAGGCGGCGCTGGACACCCTGACCCTCGGTCTGGCCAAGGAACTCGGTCCGCACGGGGTAAGGGTCAACGCGGTGCGACCGGGCGTGACCCTTACCGACATCCACGCCAGCGGCGGCCAACCGGGGCGCGCCGAGCGCCTGGGCGTGACCACCCCGCTGGGACGTGCGGGCGAGGCCGAGGAGATCGCTGCCGGCATTCTCTGGCTGCTGTCGAACGAGGCCTCCTACACCACCGGCGCCCTGCTGGACATCGGTGGTGGGCGCTAGGGCCTAGTTCCGCCGGGGCGTGAGGGCATTGAGCACCTGCTGCGACAGCGCATGGTAGAGCGGCACCGGCATCAGCCAGCCGGAGACGGCAGCGGCCAGCAGGCAGGCCGCCAGCACCGGCAACGCCATGTCCGGGCTATGGGCCAGCTCCAGGGTGATGACCGTGGCGGTCAGCGGGGTGCGGGTGACCCCGGCCAGGTAGGCGGCCAGCCCCAGCAGGGCGCACTGGGGCAGACTCATGCCCGGCAGCCAATCGACCAGCCAGGGCCCCAGGGCCGCACCGACCGCTAGCGAGGGCGAGAACAGACCGCCCGGCACCCCGGCGAGGTAGGAAACGACGTTGGCGAGGAATTTCCACAGCAGGAAGTCGCCCCCGGTCACGGGTTCGCCGGCCAGGATGGCGTGGGTTTCGGCGTAGCCGGTGCCGAACACATGCTGACCGGAGATCAACCCCAGGGCCGCCAGCACCAGTCCACAAGCGGCGGCGAAAGCCACCGGACGCCGCCCGCGCAGGGCGTTCAGGCGCCCCAGCCAGCCCTGGTCGGTGGGCAGCACCAGGCGACCGTAACAGCCCCCCAGCAAGCCGCCGACGACGCCGATCACCGCCACGCCGATCCAGCCCAGCCCCCAGGTCAGGTGCAGATCGAGGGCGCCAAGATAGCTGTAGGGTCCGACGATGCCCAGGGTGACGATGCCGCCCAGCAGCACGGCGGTCAGCACCAGGCCGCTGAAGCGCTGCTCGAAGGTGTGGGTGAGTTCCTCGATGGCGAAGACCACCCCGCCCAGGGGGGTGTTGAAGGCCGCGGCGATCCCGGCGGCGCCGCCGGCGAGGATGAGTCCGGACAGGGTTCGGCGCCCGTGCAACCCGAGGCGCTTGCCGAAGCCATAGAGCAGGGCCGCGCCGACATGCACGGTGGGCCCTTCACGCCCCACCGAGCCGCCCACCAGCAGGGCACCGGCAGTGAGCAGCAGCTTCGCGAGGGCGATGGGCGGCGCGAGCAGGCGCGCGCGCAGGTCCGCTTCGGGTCGTTCGAGGGTGGCGATGACCTGGGGAATGCCGCTGCCGCGGGCATCGCGCAGCGCGCCTTGCGTCAGCCAGACCAGCAACGCAAAACCCAGGGGCGTCACCAGCCAAGGCCAGATCGCACTGTGCTGCAGCATCTTCTGAAAGAGGCCGAAGGAGGCATCGGCCAGCCAGGCGAAGGCCAGACCGGCCAGACCCACCAGCACCGCGCCGACCCAGAAGGCGATGCGCTGGCGCCACTCGCGCAGCCGACGGCGCTGGCGATGGCGCAGCAGATGCAGCCGACGGCGGGCGGCGACTTCGGGATCGGTATCGGGAAAGACGGGATCGGACATGGACAAGGGGCCACCGGGAGGCAGGAACCTCCCAGTGTAACCTCTTGTTACAGCTGTGTTGCCAGGCTCTGGATCAGGCCGCGGGCACCAGCTCGGTGGCGGCTTCGTTGCGCTTGAGAACCGCGTAGATCACGCCGGTCACCAGACTGCCGGCCGCGATGGCCGCCAGGTACAGCCAGGCATGGCTGATGGCGTTGGGGATCAATAGCACGAAGAGGCCACCGTGGGGCGCCATCAGCTTGCAGTTGAACAGCATCACCAGGGCGCCGGTGAGGGCGCCGCCAATGACGCTGGCCGGGATCACCCGCAGCGGGTCCTTGGCGGCGAAGGGAATCGCGCCCTCGGAGATGAAGCACAGCCCCAGCACCGACGCCGCCTTGCCCGCCTCGCGCTCGCTCTGGGCGAACTTGTGCTGCGCCAGCAGGGTGGCGATGCCCATGCCGATGGGCGGCACCATGCCGGCCGCCATGGTGGCGGCCATGGGCCCGTAGGTCTTGGACGCCAGCAGGCCGACGGTGAAGGCATAGGCGGCCTTGTTGATCGGGCCGCCAAAGTCGATGCACATCATGGCGCCGAGGATCAGGCCGAGCAGCACGGCGTTGCTGGTACCCAGGTTGTTGAGGAAGTCGGTGAGCCGACTCAAGGCGCCGGCCACCGGGGTGCCGACCAGGTAGATCATCACCAGGCCGACGATGAGGCTGGCGAACAGCGGGATGATCAGGATCGGCTTGAGCGCCTCGACGCTGGCCGGCAGCTTGACGTGCTGGGCGATGGCCTTGGCCACGTAGCCCGCCAGGAAGCCGGCGATGATGCCGCCGATGAAGCCACTGCCCAGACTGGCCGCCAGCCAGCCGCCGATCATGCCGGGAGCGAGGCCCGGCCGGTCGGCAATGGAATAGGCGATATAGCCGGCCAGTACCGGGACCATCAGCTTGAAGGCCGATTCGCCACCGATCTGCATCAGCGCCGCGGCCAGGGTGCCCTGTTCCTTGAAGGCCTCGATGCCGAAGACGAAGGACAGGGCAATCAGCAGACCGCCCGCCACCACCATCGGCAACATGTAGGACACCCCGGTGAGCAGGTGCTTGTAGACGCCCGCGCCTTCCTTCTTGGCCGGCTTGGCGCCCTCGCCCGCCGCTGGAGCAGCACTGCCGGCCAAGGTCTCGCCCTCGGCCAGGGCCTTCTTGATGGTCGCCTCGGGTTGCTTGAGGGCGACCCCGGTACCGCAGCGATAGACGCGCTTGCCGGCGAAACGCTCGACATTGACCTCGATGTCGGTGGCCAGCAGCACCACGTCGGCCTCGCGAATGGCCTCGGCCGGCAGCGGATTGCGCGCCCCTACCGAGCCCTGGGTTTCCAGGTGCAGGCGATAGCCGAGCTTCTTGGCCGCGTTCTGCAGCGCCTCGGCGGCCATGAAGGTGTGGGCGACACCGGTCGGGCAGGCGGTGATGGCCACCAGCCGCGGCGTCTCGCTGGCACTGGCCGGGGCGCTCGGTGCAGCGCCGCTGGTCGCCGGAGCCTGTTCCAGCACCTTGGCCTCGCTGGCCGCGCGCTGCAGGAAGGCATCGACGTCGCGCAGGGCTTCGGCCGGCGCGGCACGATAGACGCGCTTGCCGACGAAGCGGGACAGGTCGACCGCCCCCGTATGAACCACCACGACCAGTTCGGCACGCGCCACCTGGTCGTCGGTCAGCAGGGTGGCCTCGGGGCCGTCGTGGATCTCGACGCTGGTGGTCCAGCCGCGGCGCTGGGCGGCGGCGTCCAGCAGGCGCGCACTGAGCACGCTGGTGACCATGCCGGTCGGGCAGGTCGTGACGATGGCGATGTTCATGGGGTTACCCCTGATTCTTGTTCTAGCGGAAAGTCGGGAAGGACGCGTACCCGCACCTGGTCTTCGAGGGTGGCGAGTTGCGCGGAATCGTTGATGCCGAAGCCGATCTGGGTGACCGCCAGGGCAGCGATGGCGGTGGCCGTGGTCAGGGTGCGTTCCGGCGACTGGCCGGTGAGCAGGCCGTGCAGCATGCCGGCCAGCAGGGAATCCCCCGCCCCGACGGTGCTCGCCACCGTGACCTTCGGCGGCTGCGCCTCCAGGGTCTGGGCGCCATACCAGCGCACGCCATCGGCGCCCTGGGAGATCACCAGGTGCTCGATGCCGAGGGCACGCAGCTGTTCGACCAGCAGTGCCTGCTCGGTGGCGGTCTCGGCGGGTGCACCACAGGCCTCGGCCAATTCTTCGGTATTGGGCTTGATCAGCCAGGGACCGGCGGCCAGGGCGGCGCGCAGGGCGGCGCCACTGGTGTCCAGGGCCACCGGCAAGCCCAGCGATTTGAGGCGCCCGACCAGGGCGGCCAGCCACTCGGGGGTCACCCCGCGCGGCAGGCTGCCGGCCACCACCACGGCATCGTGGCCGGGGGCGAGACGATCCAGGGTCTCGAGCAATTCCTGCTGGGCGGCGGCGGACACCTCCGGGCCAGGCCCGTTGATATCGGTGATGCGGCCAGCGGCTTCGGCCAGCTTGAGGTTGCTGCGGGTCTCCCCGGGCACCCGCACGAAGGCGTCGGTGAAACCGCGACGGGCGAACAGGGCCTCGAAGGCGCCGGCGTTGTCGGCACCGAGAAAGCCGCTCACCGTCAGGTCGTGGCCGAGATCGGCCAGCACCTGGGCGACGTTGATGCCCTTGCCGGCGGCATGGACGATCACCGCCTCGCTGCGATTCACCGCGCCGGGTTTGAGCTCCGGCAACTGGACGGTGAGGTCCAGCGCCGGGTTGAGGGTCAGGGTGAGGATACGGCTCATCGCAGGGCCTCCACGCTCTGCCGCACTTCGGCAGCGGTACCCAGCTCCAGGGCGCGCGCGGCGCAGGACTGCACCCGACGCAGCTCCAGTTCACGGACCCGGGCCTTGACCAGCGGCACGCTGCGGGCCGAGACCGACAGCTCGTCCACGCCCAGGCCGACCAGCACCGGCACCGCCAGGGGATCGGCGGCCAGCTCGCCGCAGACGCCGACCCACTTGCCATGGGCATGGGCGGCGCGCACCGTCATGTCGATCAGGCGCAGCACGCTGGGGTGCAGACCGTCGGCCTCGCCGGACAACAGCGGATGGCCGCGGTCGATGGCCAGGGTGTATTGCGTCAGGTCGTTGGTGCCGACGCTGAAGAAGTCCACTTCCGGAGCCAGCACCGGCGCCAGCAGCGCGGCCGAGGGCACCTCGATCATGATGCCGACCTGCAGGTCGGTGGTGGGGATCTCCTGGCGCAGGCGGTCGAGGATGTCACGCGCCTGGCGCCATTCCTCGACCCGGCCGATCATGGGGAACATGATCCGTAGCGGGCGGCCATCGGCGGCCTTGAGCAGAGCGCGCAGCTGGGTTTCCAGCAGTTCCGGGCGGCGCAGGGTCAGGCGAATCCCGCGGATGCCGAGGAAGGGATTCTCTTCCGGCGGCAGCGGCAGATAGGGCAGCGGCTTGTCGCCACCGACGTCCAGGGTACGCACCACCAGCGGCTTGCCGGCCAGACCATCGAGGGCGCGGCGGTATTCCGCTTCCTGGGCGGCTTCGTCGGGTGCACTGTCATGGCTCATGAACACCAGTTCGGTCCGCAGCAGGCCGACGGCTTCGGCGCCCTGCTCCACCGCGGCGGCGGCCTGGGCGGTGTCGCCCAGGTTCACGGCGATCTCGACGTGGTGGCCGTCACGGGTGGTGGCGCTTTCGAAACGGCGCGCTTCGGCGGCGCGGCGGCGTTCGGCCTGGACCTCCCGCTCACGCTGCACGGCGTCGATACGGCTGGCATCCGGAGCGATTTCCAGGGTGCCCTTGTCGCCATCCAGCAGCAATACGCTGCGCGGCGCCAGATCCAGCACGCGGCGACCGGCGCCGACGATGGCCGGAATGCCCAAGGCGCGGGCGACGATGGCGCTGTGGGAGCTGGCACCGCCACGGGCGGTGAGGATGCCACAGACGCGCTCGCGATCCAGTCGGGCCACATCGCCCGGGCCGACCTCGTCCATCACCAGCACATAGGGTTCTTCGGGTTCACGGGCGGATTCGACGCCGCACAGCTGGGCCAGTACCCGGCGACCGACGTCGCGCAAATCGGCGGCGCGTTCGGCGAGCAGCTTGTCGTGCAGGGCTTCCTGCTGGCTGGCCGCCTCCTCGATCTGAGCGTCCCAGGCCGCGGCGGCGCTGGCGTTGGCCTTGAGCCGGGCGGCGATGCCCTGCTGCAGATCCGGATCTTCCAGCATCTCCAGGTGGGTCAGGAAGATATCGCGCAGGGCGCTGGCTTCGCTGCGCGCGATGAGCGCCTCGATGTCGGCGCGTACCGCAGCCAGGGCCGCATCCAGCCGCTGGCGTTCGGCGGCGGCGCCTGCGCCGGTGGCCGGATAGTCGAAGTGCTGGGGCGCCACCACATGGGCCGGGCCCACGGCCAGGCCGGGGGCGGCGGCCACGGCCTGAGCGCGATCGCCCGGGGCCAGCGGCAGTTGTTCGGAAGGGTCCACCAGGCTGATGGCCGTGACCCGGGCGGCACCGGCGGGGACCGGGGCACTGGCGGTGACCGGTTCCACCTCTTCACCGAGACCGGCCTGCACGGCGCCGATCAGATCGTTCAGCGCGGCCGCGGCCGGGGTACCGGGTTCGACGAGGAATTCCAGGGTCTGGCCACGCCGGGCACCCAGCGCCAGCAGCCGCGACAGGCTCTTGGCGGAGACCGGGGCGCCGTTGTCGACGCGCACGCGGATCTCGCCGTCATAGGCCTTGGCCAGCCGCGCCAGCTCCTTGGCCGGACGGGCGTGCAGGCCATGGGCATTGGCCAGCACCACCTGGGCGCTGGGCCAGTCGGGGGCGACTTCGCCGCCCAGGGCTTCGAGCACGGCGCGGCGGGAGGTGGCCTGGGCCAGTTCCTGACCACGGCCGGCGACGAGCAGATCGCAGAGACGTTCGAGCAGCGCGCGATGGCCCTCGCCCAGGCTGGCCAGGCAGAACAGGCCACGCACCGGCTGCTCCTGCAGCTGCAAGGTCTGCAGTGGGGTGACGAAGGCCAGGCCGGGGCGCTTCACCGCGGTCTCGCTGTTCAACCACCAGAGGCCGTCGCCCAGGGGCAGCGGCTGGCTGGCCTGCAGGGCACCGGCGAAGCCGGCACCCACGCACTCCATGTGCTTGAGCATCCGCGCGCCCTGCCAGGCCAGGTCTTCCAGATCCTCGGCATCGATGGCCAGTTGCACCAGTTCTTCGTCCAGCGCCAGCGCCTGGGGCGCCCCCTGCAGCAGGTCGAGGATCTGCTGGGGCTCGCGGGCCTCGCGCAGGGCCTGTTGCAGGTCGCTCTCGCCCAGGGCACGGGTCAGCAGCTGCAGGATGCGCAGGTGTTCGTCGGATTTGGCGGCGATGGCGATGGCCAGGTAGGTCAGTTGACCATCACCCCAGTCCACCCCGTGCGGGAATTGCATCATCCGCACGCCGGTGACATGCACCTGGTCGCGGGTCTGCGGCGTACCATGGGGAATGGCGATACCCTGGCCGAGGTAGGTGGAGCCCTGGGCCTCGCGGGCCATGAGCCCTTCGAGATAACCCGGGGCGACCAGGCCATCGGTCACCAGGGACTCGGCGAGCATGGCCAGGGCGGTCGCCTTGTCCGGCGCCTGCTGGGCCATGCGGATATGCTGGGCATTGAGTTCGAACATGGAAGGATACCTCCGGCGCCGCGCGCCTGATCCTGGCGCCGTGCCTTTCTTGTAATAGATGCTTGCCGGCTCGCTCAGCCCTGCAATCGCGCCCGGAGAGGCGTGGCAGGGCCCTTGGCAGATTCGTGCCAGCCCTCGGACAACAGAAAGCTGAAACGTTTCACCCAATGGGACTGGAACGTTACTCGATAATCGCCGATCCTTGAAGCACAACACACAATAAAGACCGTCTCGCTCATGGCGTACAGCACAGGCGATTCAGGTCCGATGAGGAACAGGCGTGAAACTCAGCGACATCGCCCAATTGGCCGGCGTATCCCTTACCACCGCCAGCTATGTCATCAATGGCAAGGCGGCGCAAAGGCGCATCAGCGCCGCGACCGTGGCGCGGGTCATGGCCGTGGTGGAGGCCCACGGCTATCAGCCTGATCAGCGCGCCGCCGGCCTGCGCCGCGGGGCGACCCACACCCTGGGCTTTCTGCTGCCCGACCTGGAAAACCCCAGCTACGCTCGTCTGGCCAAACAGCTGGAGCGACGGGCGCGGGCCCGCGGCTACCAATTGCTGATCGCCTGCACCGACGACAATCCCGACAGCGAGCGCCAGCTCATCGCGCTGTTTCGTGCCCGCCGCTGCGACGGCCTGTTCACCGCCAGCAGCCTGGCCGAGGACGACGCGCCCTACAGGCAACTGCAGGAACACAACATCCCGATCATCGCCATCGACCGCCAACTCGATCCCGCGCAGTTCTGCTCGGTGGTCAGCGACGACCACACCGCCGGGCGGCAGTTGGCCGCCACCCTGCTGACCCCGGACACCCATAGCATCGCCCTGATCGGGGCACGTCCGGACCTGGTCATCAGCCGCGAGCGCGCCGCCGGCTTCGCTGCCGCCCTCGCCGATCACCCAGCGCGCCATTGGGAGCGTCATGCCCCCCACTACAGCCGCGACGGCGGTCGCGCCCAGGCGCTGGCCATGATCGAAGAACTCGGCCACTGGCCCGAGGCCCTGCTGACCACCTCCTACGTCCTGCTGCAGGGTGTGCTGGACGTGCTGCGCGATCATCCGCTGGCCGCGGGCGACACCCTGCGCCTGGCTACCTTTGGCGACACCCAGTTGCTCGACTACCTGCCGTTCAAGGTCAACGCCATTTCCCAGCAGCACGAAGTCATCACCGAGCGCGCCCTGGAACTGATGCTGGACGCCCTGGAAAACGACCACTACCTGCCCGGTGTCCAAGCCATCCCGAGGGTCCTCAAACGCCGCCTGTCATGAGCCTGCTGATCGACACCCACAATCACCTGGACTATCCGGGCTTCGACGCCGAACGGGCGGCGCTGCTGGCCGACTGCGCGCGACTCGGCGTGGTGCGCCAGGTACTGATCGGTGTCGAGCGCAGCCAGTGGCCGCAACTCTGGAGGGTTGCAACAGCCCATGACGGCCTCTATGCGGCTCCGGGCCTGCATCCGCTATACCTGCAGCGCCACCAGGAGGCCGATATCGAGGCGCTCAGGGCCTTCTGCCTGGACCATCGGCCAGATCCCCGCCTCTGCGCAATCGGCGAGATCGGTCTGGACTATTTCATCGAGACACCGGACAAGGCGCGCCAGGCCTGGTTCTTCGAACAGCAGGTGCGCTTGGCCATGGAGCTGGAGTTGCCGGTACTGCTGCACGTGCGCCGCGCCCATGCCGATGTGGTCAGGATCCTGAAACGCCTCAAGCCACCCCGGGCCGGCATCGCCCACGCCTTTTCCGGCAGCTTCGAGGAAGCCCGCGAGTATCTGCGTCTGGGCTTCAAGATAGGTCTGGGCGGCGCGCCCACCTGGCCCCAGGCCAGGCGCCTGCAGCGGGTGCTGCCGCAACTGCCCCTGGATGACATCGTGCTGGAGACCGACGCCCCGGACATGCCACCGGCGATGTATCCGGAGGTGCGTAACAGCCCCACCCACCTGCCGGCCATCTGCACGGCCCTGGCACCGCTGTGGCAGGTCTCGCCCGAGACGCTGGCAGCGACCACCACCCGCAATGCCTGCGCGGTGTTCGGCTGGGAGGCGGATCGCCTGCGCTAGGCCTCCTGGCCCTGCAACTCGGCGTGCAGACGCGGCCAGTCGAACGCCGGGCCCGGATCGGTCTTGCGTCCGGGGGCGATGTCACTGTGACCCTGGATACGTTCCGCGGTGATCGCCGGATAGGCGCGTTGCAACGCCCGCGTCAGCCGTCCCAGGGCGCGGTACTGGGCGTCGGTGTAGGCCAGGTCATCCGTACCTTCCAGCTCGATGCCCAGGGAGAAGTCGTTGCAGTTCTCGCGCCCCTCGAAGGAAGAGACGCCGGCATGCCAGGCGCGTTGCTCACAGGACACGAACTGGGTGACCACCCCGTCACGTTCGATGAGAAAGTGCGCCGCCACCTTCAGTTCGGCGATTTCCGCGAAGAAGGGATGGGCCGAGTGATCCAGACAGTTCTGGAAGAAGGCCTGGACGCAGCCGGTGCCGAACTGCCCGGGCGGCAAGCTGATGTTGTGGATCACCAGCAGGGACACCTCCGTCCCGGGCGGTCGTTCGTTATGGTTGGGCGAAGGGCAGAGTCGCGCCTCGCGATACCAGCCCTCGACGAACACCCCGCCCATCAACGGGCCTTGGCCTTGAGCGCGTCGCGCAGGGCATTGGCGTCGCTGAATTCGCGCTGGCTGACGAAGCGGCCATGGTCGAGGGTCACCCAGAGCACCTTGTTGGCATCCCCCGGGAAGCGTGGCACGACGCGCGATTCGCGATCGAGCAGCACCCGGTAGCCGTACTTGCG
This sequence comes from Pseudomonas sp. PLB05, assembly GCF_021106615.1. Taxonomy (NCBI): domain Bacteria; kingdom Pseudomonadati; phylum Pseudomonadota; class Gammaproteobacteria; order Pseudomonadales; family Pseudomonadaceae; genus Pseudomonas; species Pseudomonas sp. PLB05. Next base: position 1,283,706 of record NZ_JAJOHO010000002.1, on the reverse strand, counting down.
CATGGCCGGCACGGCGAACATCCGGGTAATGGCCGCCGGCATGCTGCTGATGTCGGCGACATAGGCCACCCGGGTGCCGTCGATATAGTTCGCGGGCTGGTCGCGCATGGCTTCCTTCACCAGCCCCGAGCCACTCATGCTGCGGGCGACCAGCAACACCTGCAGCTGATCGTCGAAGGTATAGGGCCGATCACGCTGATCGAGCAGGGTGAAGGGCGCCACCCGCTCACCCGGTTCGAGCGACAGGGCGGTCAGGGGCAACAGCAGGCACGACAGCAACAACGCCAGAACTCCAGCGCGCATGGCATCCTCTCTTGAACGGTCCATCGAGGCCGCTATCCTGCCCTACCGCTCGGATTGGCACCACCATCGCGTCGAGGAGCCCCATGATCCCGCTCAAAGAACTGCTGGCCCAGGTTCCCCAGTCCGGGGAGGTGCGTTGGATCGGCGTGCGGCCCATCTCGCGCGCACCCATGGTCGAGATCGACGCGGTGGAAGCCCGGCGGGACGCCGGCCTTACCGGCGATCACGCCCGCCCTACCCCACGCAACCAGCGCCAGGTCACCCTCATTCAATGGGAGCATCTGCCGGTGGTGGCCGCATTGATCGGCAAGGCCGTGGCACCCGCCGACCTCCGCCGCAACCTGGCCATCGCCGGAATCAATCTGTTCAGCCTGAAGAACCGGCGCTTTCGCATCGGCCAGGCGGTGCTGGAGACTACCGGCTGGTGCCAACCCTGCGCACGCCTGGAAGAACGTCTGGGCGTGGGCACCTTCCAGGCCATGCGTGGCCATGGCGGTCTCACGGCCCGGGTCCTGGAAAGCGGCATCATCCGCCTGGGCGATCGGGTGGAGGTCCTGGATTGACCCCAGTTTCCCTAGGGTCGAATGGCCGGGCCAGCCCGGTTAAACTAGCGCGACCTCTCGTCGCCGCGCACGTCCTTGCCAGAGCAGATGCAGGCCGCCTCCCTTGAAAGTGACGACTTTTCGCCCATCTTCTCTGCTAGATGACTCGATTCTCGCGCGCTCCGACGACCCCAGATTCCACCGGCCCGGGACTGCGCCCGCTTGCGGCGACGCGCCCGGTCCGGCCAAGGCTTTCCTTCTATAAGAGTGCTCTCCATGACCCATCGCATCGTTATCGTCGGCGGCGGCGCCGGCGGCCTGGAACTGGCTACCCGCCTGGGCCGTAGCCTGGGCAAGCGCGGCCAGGCGCAGATCGTGCTGATCGACGCCAATGCCACCCACCTGTGGAAACCCCTGCTGCACGAGGTGGCCGCCGGCTCCCTCAACTCCACCGAGGACGAGCTGAGCTATGTCGCCCAGGCCAAGTGGAACCATTTCGACTTCCAGCTCGGACGCATGACCGGCCTGGATCGCGAGCGCCGCAAGGTGCAGCTGGCCGCGATCGAGGACGATGGCGCCATCCTGGTTCCGGAGCGGGAGATCGGCTATGACTCCCTGGTGCTGGCCATCGGCAGCACCACCAACGATTTCGGCACCCCGGGCGCCGCGGAAAATTGCATCTTCCTCGATACCCGTGCCCAGGCCGAACGCTTCCACCGCAAGCTGCTGACCCACTATCTGCGTGCCCACGTCAGCGAGCAGCCGGGTGAGTACATCGAGGTGGCCATCGTCGGTGCCGGCGCTACCGGCGTGGAACTGGCGGCCGAGCTGCGCAACGCCGCCGAAGAGCTGCAGGCCTATGGCATGGATCGCATCCGCCCCGAAGACCTGCGTATCACCGTGGTCGAGGCTGGTCCGCGCATCCTGCCGGCGCTGCCCGAACGCATCGCCGGCCAGGCGCACCGCACCTTGGAAAAACTCGGCGTGCGGGTGCTGACCGGCTCGGCGGTGAAGGAAGTCCGCGCCGACGGCCTGCAGACCGCTGGCGAATTCGTCCCGGCCAGTCTCAAGGTCTGGGCTGCCGGTATCCGCGCTCCGGCCTTTCTCAAGGACTTGGCGGGGCTGGAAACCAACCGCATCAACCAGCTGGTGGTCAACTCGACGCTGCAGACTACCCGCGACCCGAATGTTTTCGCGCTCGGCGACTGCGCGGCCTGCCCGCTGGCCCCCGGCGACACCCGTACCGTACCGCCCCGGGCGCAGTCCGCTCACCAGCAGGCCTCGTTGCTGGTCAAGACCTTCAAGGCGCGCCTGGAGGGCAAGCCGCTGCCCGACTACGTCTACAAGGACTATGGCTCGTTGATCTCGCTGTCGCGCTTCAGCGCGGTCGGCAATCTCATGGGCGGCGCCCTGGGTAGCCTGACCCTGGAAGGCTGGCTGGCGCGGACCTTCTACGTCTCGCTCTACCGCATGCACCAGGTCGCCCTCTATGGCCCGCTGCGTGCCCTGGCGCTGTTTGCCGGCGACCACCTGAGACGCAAGACCGAGCCACGCCTGAAGCTGCACTAGGCCCTTGGCTCACGCACAAAAAAGCCGTCCCTTGGGACGGCTTTCTACTGTCGCAGCGACCTCAGGAAGGCGACTGACCCCGCAGGCTGCCGATCACCGAGGTCATGGCCCGGTCGAACAGCAGGGCATCGTCCAGCAGCCGTACCCGGCCTTCCTGGTAATCCAGTGCCAGTTCCTCACGGGTGCGGTCCAGCACCTTCATGCCGGTGCGATTGACGAACACCAGGCGGCCCATGGGGCGAATGACCGCGGCCAGCTTGCAGCGCAGCTTCTGCTCGACGTCGAGGATCTCGAACCAGGCACCCACCGAGAGGGCATCCACCCACTCCAGGGAGTCGTTGGTCAGCCCGGTGATCCGCTCAGCCGCGCGCGGCAGCTCGAAGGGCTCATCGGCAGGCACCGGGGCGGGTACCACGACCGCGGCCTCCACTGCCGCCGCTTCTGCCAACTCGGGACGGGTCTGCTGGAAGGTCTGGACGTGCAGGGATTCGAGTTCGGTGAAGAATTCGGAGGTGGAGAACGGATCGAAGGCCGCGCTGGCCAGGCCTTCCCGCAGTGCCTTGAGCAGCCCGGGCACCATTTCCAGCAAGCGTTGACGTGACGCCACGTCGTGGTGGGGCTGGATGCTCCAGATCAGATCGTCCATGGTCTTGAGCGCCGCCCGCCATTCGCTGGAGTCGTAGCCCTGCTTCAGGCAGGTCAGCAGCAACACTTGGCTCCAGGCTTCGCGCAGGACGCGTTGCACGGCGGCCGGCAGCTGATGTTCCTGCAGGCGCTGGCTCAGGACGTGCTCGACCTGCAGGCGCGCGATCTCGGCCCGTGCCCGGCCCTCCTCGGCATCGCGGGTACGCTGTTCGAGCAATTCGCTGCGACGCTGCTCGTCACTGACATAGGCCATGAAGTCGGCCAGCAGCTCGGCGAAGATCTCCGGATCGTCGACGAAGTCGGACAGCAGGCGCTGCACGATCTGCTCGATCTTCTGATAGAGACCGTCGCGTTGCAGATCGCTCTGCTCGCCCCAGCCCAGGGAAGCGGCGGCGATCTCGTTGAGCAATCGCCGCGCCGGATGGCTGCCGCGACTGAAAAAGGTCTTGTCGAGGACCGCCACCTTGAGCATGGGAATCTGCAACCGGGCGATCAGAGCCTTGAGCGAATCCGGCAGGGTGAGGTCGTCGAGAATGAATTCGAACAGCATCGCCACCAGATTGATGACGTCTTCGTCGACCTGCCCCACCACGCGCTTTCGACCCGAGCGCTCGCTGATGCGGCCCAGGGCCACGCCCAGTTGCGCCTTGAGGTCATAGCCATCCAGGGACTGGCTGGAAATCTGCTGCTGCAGGTGAGAGAGCAGGCGCATGAGGTCGTAGCTGGTGATGACCTGGCCATCGCCGGTGGCGGCACCGTCATCGGCCGCCATGCCGCCACCCAGGGTGGCGCTGCCCGGGGTGCGCAGCTGGGCCAGCAGGCCCTGCAGGGTGCCAAAGAGCTCCTGGCCATCGTCTTCGCCGTTGACGTGGGCCGGGGTGCGCCCGCTATAGCCCTTGGCCGAGCGATTCGGTACCTGCTGGGGAATGGCCTTGAGCTGGGGCAATACCCCGGCATCGACCAATTGCCGATTGGATTCCGCGTACAGCTGACCGAGGCCGTTGAGCACGAAGCGCTCGAACAGCTTGTAGATGATCAGCTTGACCTTGATGTCGGTGTCAAGATCGCGGCAGGCCTCGACGAAGGCCTCGCACAGCCGGCGTGGCCCCAGGGGGTGGGTCGAATCATCCAGCTTGCTGGCCAGCTGGGTGTTGAATCTGATGGTCAGGTGGCTGATGGCCATGGCGTTGTTGCTGAGCGCCTTGGCCACCATGGTGTCCACGGCGACGCTCTCTTCCAGGGCATCGTTCTGCACCAGACTCAGGTCTTCGTAGGAGACGCTGTCCAGACGCATTTCCGGCTTGCTGCCGACCAGATTGTTCAGGGCGGCGAAGCGCTCGAAATACTGCTGGAGAAAGCTGCGCTCGATGCTCTTGCGTCTGAGGCGCAGGTCGCGCATCGCTTCGAAGTAGAGACTTTGTTCCTGGTTGCTGCCGGCCCGATCGGCCATTTCAAACAGCGCATCGTCGGCGTTGTCGAACAGCTGCTGCAAGGAGGCATTGAGTCGCTGAGCGGCGCGATCCCTGACCGGCAAAAGCACAGCAGGCAATCGGGAAGAAGATTCCCCGAGCGCCTTGAAATGAACCACATTTACGTCGTTCTGCACCACCGCCTCCCACAACCGTCCTTGCGTTCGGCTGAATCGCGTTCCACTACAGGAGCATTGAACAACGTTGGCCGCCCTGGCCGCGAGGTGAAACGTTGTCGATGTGCCATTATTTGCTCTGCTAAGGCATCGACCAATCGGCATCTGCACAGTACATGACAGGGTTCACAAGGCACCTGTCGGTCAGCGCCTGCCCATCAAATAATTCAACGTTGTCTATCTCAGATCGTCAACCTCACCTAAAGTTGCCCGCTCGCCTCCTGCAGCCCCTTTTCGGAGTCTTTTCATGTCCAGCGCTACCCTTGCCGATCTCGCCCAGGTCATCACCGATAACGTCGCCGCCGCGCTGCGCGAAGACGTCGGCAGTGGCGACCTTACGGCGGGCTTGATTCCCGCTCACCAACAGGCACGCGCGCGGATCATCACCCGTGAAGCCGCAGTGGTGGCGGGTACGGCCTGGGTCGACGAGGTGTTCCGGGTGCTGGATCCCGCGGTCGAGGTCCGCTGGCAGGTGGCGGACGGCGAACGGGTCGCGCCCGACCAGGTGCTGTTCGAACTCCAGGGCCCAGCCCGTGCCTTGCTCACCGGCGAGCGCAGCGCGCTCAATTTCCTGCAGCTGCTGTCCGGCACCGCCACCCGCTGCCGCCACTATGCCGACCTGGTGCAGGACACCGCCGTACGGCTGCTGGACACCCGCAAGACCCTGCCCGGCCTGCGCCGCGCCCAGAAATACGCGGTCACCTGCGGCGGTTGCTACAACCACCGCATCGGCCTGTTCGACGCCTTCCTGATCAAGGAAAACCACATCGCCGCCTGTGGCGGCATCGCCCAGGCCGTGGCCACCGCCCGGCACCTGGCGCCAGGACGCCCGGTGGAGGTCGAGGTGGAAAGTCTGCAGGAGCTGGAACAAGCCCTGACCGCGGGCGCGGACATCGTCATGCTGGACGAGCTGAGCCTGGCCGACATGCGCACGGCGGTCGCCCTGACCGCTGGCCAAGCCAAGCTGGAAGCCTCGGGCGGCGTCAACCAGGACACCCTGCTCGGCATCGCCCAGACCGGCGTCGACTACATCTCCATCGGCACCCTGACCAAGGACGTCAAGGCCATCGATCTGTCCATGCGCATCCTGGATCGAGTGGGATAGGCAAAGGGCGTCGCGGCGGCTAGACTCCGCAGCCGCGCTTCCTGCGCACCGGCTTCGAGCGGTCCTGACGACCGCTCGCCTCTCGCGACACTCGAACAAGATCGAACCCGTGACCAAAGATCAACTTCGCGCTGAACTGGAACGCCAGGCCCAGCGCTATCAGGATGTCTACGGTGGCGAAATCGTCACCTACGCCGCGCAACCCAAGCCCGATCGCAAACCCTGGAAGAAACGGCCGACCGTGCAGGACGAGGTGTTCGCCTCGGAAGTGCGCAAGATCGCCGATCTCAAGGCCAAGACCAGCGCCGAAGCCGCCGCTCAGGACAGCTGAGTCGCGCCCGTATCCCCACTGTCCGGGGCGTTTATCGCGCTGTCCTCGGTGTCTTGTGGTGCCTGCAGTTGCCGCCACAGCGCCGCGGCGGCACTGAAATCGGCGCCGCCCTCCTCCGCCATGGCCTGCAGGTCATAGCGGGCGAGGCAGCCCTCGCCCAGTCGTGGCGGCGCCGCTGCGGTACCCGGCTCCGCAGGACGCTCGCTGTCAGTCGAAGATGACGGTCTTGTTGCCATGGACCATGACCCGCTCTTGCAGGTGGTATCTCAGGCCGCGGGACAGCACCATCTTCTCGACGTCCTTGCCCAGGCGCACCATGTCCTCGACGTTGTCCCGGTGGCTGACGCGTTCCACGTCCTGCTCGATGATCGGCCCGGCATCCAACTCTTCGGTCACGTAGTGACAGGTGGCGCCGATCAGCTTGACGCCGCGCTGCGCCGCCTGGTGATAGGGCTTGGCACCGACGAAGGACGGCAGGAAGCTGTGATGGATGTTGATCACCTGGTGGGCATAGCGTGCGCAGAGATCCGGCGGCAGGATCTGCATGTAGCGCGCCAGAACCACGGTGTCGGCCTGGTGCAGCTCGATCAGCCGCGACACCTCGTCGAAGGCCGGCTGCTTGTCGGCGGGATCGACCGGCACATGGAAGAAGGGAATGCCGTGCCATTCGACCATGCTGCGCAGGGTGTCGTGGTTGGAGATGACGCAGGGAATCTCGCAATCCAGCTCACCGCTGTGCCAGCGGTGCAGCAGGTCGGCCAGGCAGTGGGATTCGCGACTGGCCATGAGCACCACGCGCTTGCGCTGGGCCGAATCGGTGATTCGCCATTGCATGGAGAATTCCCGCGCAATGGGCGCGAAGGCCTGACTGAAGCCAGCCAGATCGAAGGGCAGTGAATCGGCGCGGATCTCATGGCGCATGAAGAACCAGCCACTCTCCGTATCCGAATGGTGACTCGCTTCGGTAATCCAGCCGTTATAGGTCGCCAGGAAGTTGCTGACCTTGGCCACGATACCTACCCCGTCCGGACAGGCGATCACCAGACGAAACGTTTGCATAGCACAACCTCGAACGAAAAGGGGGCTGCATTCTAGGCGCACTCGCGGGCAGCGTCGAGCGGCGCAAGGGACTGCCGCACATGGCTGTACGGCGACGGTAAAGACTTTGCAAAGGACAAGTAATGGCGGACAAGTTCCACTGTCATCTGGTCGAAAGTTGCACGTCTCCTGGTAACTCCCTTGTTGTGACGACCGCCGCCTTAACTATCGACTTGCCACTCGGACCGTTTACTTATTCCGATAGTCAATCTATGATCGATCCAGACTTTCATCTCTGCATCACTCAGAACAAAGGCCGTTTATGTCGCTCATCAACGAATATCGTCAGACCGAAGAAGCTATCAAGGAACTGCAGGAGCGCCTGAAGTCGCTGCAAGAGGACGACAAACTGCAGCGCGAACTGGAATTCGAAAAGAAACTGCGCGCGCTGATGGGTGAATATCAGAAATCCCTGCGTGACATCATCGGCATTCTTGATACCGAAGCCAAGCCCGCACGCCAGGCGCGCGCTGCTAAGTCCAGCAGCGGCAATACTCCCAAGCGTGCTCGTAAAGTGAAGCAATACAAGAATCCGCATAATGGCGAAGTGATCGAAACCAAGGGTGGCAATCACAAGACTCTGAAAGAGTGGAAAGCCAAGTGGGGTTCGGACGACGTCGAATCCTGGGCAACCCTGCTGGATTGATCAGAAGAAACGCCGGCTAGCCGGCGTTTTTTTCGCCTGTGTGATGCGCGGTTAGCTTGGGCTCCGCCGCTTTAAACCCTGGCGCCGTCTCTGCAGTCTTCACCGTCCCTTCGCGTTGGCAGCCCCTCGAATCACCTTGATCCTGAGCACGGCCCTCTCCTGGCCTGCGCTGCCGCAATAGAGAGCCGGCTGGATTCTGTCCTCGACGTGGTGGTCCAGACTCTTTTTCTGTTAACAAAGGTCTCTGATCGACGCCTGTTATCGCGACTTATGTCACATCGATAACGGGGTTATCCAACTGTTGCATCACGCCCCTGACATGGGCTGACCAGGCCTCGAGAATCGGCACCAGATCAGCAGCGACCTCAAACCGCAGTTGTTCGGTCAAGGTGAGGAACTGCTTGCAGGTCATATGGCCTTGGCCGTCTTCACCCAGCAGTCGCTGCCGACAGAATTGCCGCCAACGGACACCCTCTTCCGCCGTCAGCAACTCGGAAAAGTTGCGCGCTCGATAACGAAAGAACAGCTCGGGATGCCGCTCATCCTGGAACGCCCACGTTCGACTGCCAAGTTGCTCCGCCGGACACTGCTGAACTTGCTCGCAGAGTTGCCGTTCCTGGGCAGAGATGAAGCCGTCGTACAGTCTCAATTCGGCATCCTGTTCTTGCGCTGTAAAGCCGGACGCCTCGGCATAGAGTGCCTGCACCTTGGGTTGCCAGTGCGCACGCTGGTCGAGCAATTGCCGGACGCGCCGCCAGACGGCTGCCAGATCGAACTGCAGGCGCTCCGTATCCACCGGGCGCAGCACGCTGAAGGGCGCCAGAATCGGACACTTGTTGATCTGTACCAGCTTGAGCGGTACCGGTAGTTCACCCTCGGCCAGCGCCTCCCGCCGGGTATAGAGGCGTTCGCGCAGGGCCTCGACGTCCAGTTCCAGCAACGGCTCCGGCGCCAGACCAAGATCACAGACGATCAGCGCATTGCGATTGACCGGATGCCAGGCCAACGGCAGGACGGGGGCCAGAAAGTGCCGCTCGGCGCTGAAGCGCCCAGAGACATGCAACAGGGGTTCGAGCAGACGAATACGCGTCAGCGCTGCCTTTTTCTGACGCTGCGTCCAGACATAGTCGTAGAGCTTGGGCTGCCGCTGCTTGACCAGGCGCGCCAGGGCCAGGGTCGCGCGGACGTCCGCCAGGGCGTCATGGGCCTGGGCATGGTCGATGCCATTGGCGACGGTCAGGCGGTCCAGGCGCAGGGAAACGCGCTGCTCCTCCTGCGGCCAGCTCAGGCTCTCCGGGCGAAAGGCATAGAGCGCCCGGATCAGACCGAGTACATCCCAGCGACTGTTGCCCTGCTGCCATTCGCGGGCATAGGGATCATGAAAGTTGCGGTACAGGCTGTGCCGCACCATTTCGTCGTCGAATCTCAGGTTGTTGTAGCCGACCGTGCAGGTGTTGGGACGCCGCAGCTCCTCGTGCAGGCGCTGGACGAAGTCGCGCTCGCGCAGCCCCAGCCGCTGCAGGGTGGCCGGCAGGATCCCAGTGACCAGGCAGGCCGCCGGATGGGGCAGGACATCTTCGCTCAACCGGCAATGCAGATTGAGCGGCGCCTCGATTTCGTTGAGGTCCAGATCGGTACGCACCCCGGCCACCTGCAGCGGTCGATCCCGCCTTGGATCGATCCCCGTGGTCTCGAAGTCGTACCAGAAGATACTTTGCGTCACACCGCCCTCCCCTAGAATCGGCGCAGTCTAGCATCGTCGTGCGCCTTGCTCCCGAGCGCCCCCACCCGCTAGGCTCTGGCGTCTGTCTACCCGCGTATCTTCTCTTCCCATGCGTTCAGTCGATCGGCTCTCCGCTCGCTCCAGGTGCCGAGGCATCGCCGCACGCCTGGGTGCCGCCATCTGGGCGCTGACCCTGTCGCTGGCCTGCCTGGCCCAACAGGAGCCGCTGTCCTGCCCCCTGCCGCCGCAGGCCGACAGCGGCCCGGCCAGCCTGCGCCTGACTCATCAGGGACTCGACAGCCACACCGCCCGCCAGCTCGCCACCCAGCTCGCCAGCAGCAGCAACGCCGATCCCCAGGCCCTGGCGGTCGCCTACCTGCAGCACTTCGGCAGCCGGGTGCAACGCGGCCAATCCGAGCAACTCGACGAACTACCCGCCGCAGGCGTCAGACTCTGGCTGGCCGGCAACCCACCGCTGGCGGATTCCCAGGCCCAGGCGTTGCTGGACTGGGTCGAAGCGGGCGGCCATCTGGTGGCCGTCGCCGATGACAGCACCCTGGCGCTCAGCGCGACCCTGGGCGTGCGTCCCATGCCGACCCGCGAGCTGGGCGGCGCCGCCCCGCCGATCATGGCGCTGCCACTCTGGCCCAATCTGACCCAGCTCTATCTCGCCGAGGACGATGCCCCCGCCTATCTCGGCTTCGACGACAGTCGCCACCTGTTCGATGTCGGCGACCAGGCGCTGGCCTGGGCCAGCAGCACCAGCGCCACCCATATGCTGATGCTGCCCTGGGGCGATGGCAGCGTGACCCTGCTGTCGGACACCGACCTCTGGAGCAATGCCCACCTCGGCCAGTACGACAATGCCTGGCTGCTGTGGTATCTGACCCAAGGCGCGCCGGTGACCCTGATCGCTCCCGCGCCGCCGATCCCGCTGTGGCTAGCGGCCTTGCAACGCTATGGCCTGGCGCTTCTGCTGGTGACGCTGGCGACGGGACTCTGGCTGAGACGCCGGCAGCGGGATCCGGCACCTCGTCGCGACCCCGAGCGCTGGCCCGAATTGATCGCCATTCTGCAGCGCGACATCCAGCGCGAGCTGCAGCGCCGCCGTCCCGAACTCGCCGACCAGGGCGTGGCCGAGCGCTGGCAGCATCTTGCGCGGCTGAGCGGCCTGAGTACCCGCGCAGTGGGCGAGGCGATGCGCCCCAGCCCGACGCGCCTTTCCGCTCGTGACTTCACCCGTCGCATCGCCCAGCTGCGCCTATTGCGCCTGGCCCTGCGCCCCCCGTTCCCGAGGACTTCCGATGACCGACAGCTCCCCTCCTGACGCCGCTCAAGCGGACCCTGGCGAAACCGGCGTCAAGGCCCGCGCCCTGACCCGGCTGCAGGCCCTGCGGCAGGCGCTGCTCAAGGTGCTGCCGCAGCAGGACGCCGCCGTGGAAGGCCTGCTCGCCACCCTGCTGGCCGGCGGTCATCTGCTGCTGGAAGGGCCGACCGGCGCGGGCAAGACGCTGCTGGCCCGCGCTCTGGCCGCCAGCCTGGACGCCGGCTTCGCCCGACTGCGCTGCCATCCGGCGCTGATGCCTGGCGAGGTGGCGGGCGAAATCGTCATGGACGCCGGCAGCGACAGCGCCCGCCTGCGCCGAGGTCCGCTATTCAATTCCCTGGTGCTGCTCGAAGACCTGCACCGGGCTCCGCCACCGGTCCTCAATCTGCTGGACGACGCCCTGCAAGGTCGCCAGCTAAGCCTGGAAGGCCGCCAGGTGCCGCTGCCCACGCCCTTCATGGTGATCGCCACCCGCAGCCCCGGCAGCGACCTGCCCCTGGCGCTGCGGGATCGCTTCCTGGTGCAGCTGCGGCTCGAGTGGCCGGCGGAAGGCCAGGAACTCGCCGCCCTGCGCCAGGCCGTGCAACAGGGTCACATTGATCCCCTGGAAGCGGCAGCCCTGCGCCCGCTGCTGCAGGCGCGCGATCTGCCAGTCCTGCAGCGGCTGGTGGCAGGGATCCCGGCGGCGGAGCCGATCCTCGACCATGCCGTGCGCTTGATCCGTCTCACCCGGGAGTGGCCGGCCTTCGAGCAGGGCGCCGGGCCGCGCGCCGCCCAGGCCTTGCTACGGCTTGCCCAGGCTCAGGCCTTCCTCCGCGGGGGCGACAGTGTGACGCCCGAGGATGTGCGCTCCCTGCTGCCCGCCGTGTTACGTCCGCGCCTGCGGCTGACGCCGGAGCGCGAATTCGAAGGCGACAGCCTGGACGGCCAGATCCTCAAGCTGCTGGGACAGTGTCCGGCACCGCGCCCATGATCCGGCGCCGCCTGCCGCTGGCGCTGGTCGCCCTGGCGCTGCTGAGCCTGATCCTGGGGGGATTGGCGCCCCTGCGCTGGCAAGGGCTGCCCGCGACCGGCGCCCTGCTGCTCCTGGGGCTGGCCGTCCTCGAATGGCTGAACGCCCGCCGGCTGGGGACCAGGAGGCATCCGTCGCCTTTCGCGCCGGCATCCTGGGCACGCCTGCGGGCGGACACCACCCTGCACCTGCTGATCGCCGACATGGCTACGCCAGGACAAGGAAAAGCCGGCCGGCCCGAAGACCACCACCAGGCGCTGAGCTTCTGGCGGGCCCTGGCAGCCAGTGGCAATGAGGTGCGGCTCTATGGCCTCGATCCCGAACTGCGCCTGCTGGCGGCCGCCACGCCTGATCGCTCCTTCACGCCAGCTGCCCTGCCGGAGCTGACTGCAGATGCGACGGCCGACCTCAAGGCGGCGCTGACACGGCTCTGCCGCCAGGCGCAGCCCGGCAGTGTCCTGGTAGTCATGGCACCGCTCGATGACAGCCTGGTGGCTTGGCTCGCGCGGCTGGAGCTGGCCCGGCGCGGCCTGCAGCTCTGGCTGGTCGACACCGCGCTGCGGCAGATGGCAGAGCCTGGCGACATCCGCACCTGGCGCGATGCCCGCCGTTATGCCGCAGCCTGGCAGACCAGCATTGAAAGCGAGCGAATGGCCGCGCGTCTGGAGCGACGAGGAATTCGCCGGCTGCCCCTCAGCGAAACAGCGGATCTACCCGTTCGCCTGCTGCAGCTGTGGAACGCCGGCGAGCGGAATCAGATCGCCGACTGAGAAAGGCGGCCGAAGGTGAAATAGTGCTGCAGTACGCCGATCAATTCGGCGAATTCGGCTGGCGGTTCGGCAACGCTGAAACCCGAGTCATAGTTGCCCGGCGTCACGTCTTCATGACTCCATTGGCAACGGGCGTCGAAGTCGACGAAGTGCAGCTGGCCGTCCTGGCCTGGAATCTTCAGGCGGAGCTCGAAGTGCGCATTCACCAGCATGGGCAACTGGCTGATCATCAGCAGTCCCTCGCGGGAAATGTTGCCAATGTAGCCCATGGGCTTGTCGGTGAAGCGGTTGAACACCTTCAGATAGTAGGGCAGCTGGTGGCGCTCGATACGACGATTCTGAGTCATGGTGCGATTCATCCTGCACACGGTAAAGCCACGTTACCGACAACGTCCTGGAAAGCTCAGCGCTGCGGTAGTTTTCGCACCGACTGGGGCGTCGCAACGGCCGTTCCGCCATCTAGCCCCAATTGGCGCAGGGTGTCCAGTCGGGCCTGGGCCCGATAGGCGTATTCGCTGGCCGGAAAACGGACCTGGATGAAACGATAGGTCTGGGCCGCGTCGGCGTACAGTTGCTGCTGCTCCAGGCACTGGCCGCGCAGCATGGAAAATTCCGGTTGCAGCCAGGGCCGTGCCCGGCCTTTGCGCTCAGCCTGGGAGATCTGCAGCAGAGCATTGGTGCAATCGCCTTCGCTGTAGGATTTATAGGCGGCATCCAGATAGGAATTCATCGAAACGCTGGTGCAGCCGCTGAGGCCGAACAGCAGGAACAGGCAGAGATAAGGGCGCATGAAAAGTCCTCCTGTTCGCTAGATCGGCGCCGGGGCCCGCTTCTTGAGGGCAAACGACCATTGGTGTGACAGAGCTGCGAAAAGCCGTCATGTGCTGGCCACGCGACAGCGCTACAATGAGGTGCGCTCCGTGTTCTACGTCGACTCGGCGCCGAGCACCTGTTCACGCTCTCGCGAGCTAGAGACAAACAAGGCATTTCCAACGCCGTTTGGCCGACGCGCAGCAGATCCTGAACAGGTTCCGAGGCGTCGACTCATGATTGCAATCCGCTAAAGGAAAGACTGCATGATTTATCGCCGTACCAAGATCGTCGCCACCCTGGGCCCGGCCAGCAATTCTCCGGAAGTCCTCGAGCAGCTCATCATCGCCGGCATCGACGTCGCCCGCCTGAACTTCTCGCATGGCACGCCCGACGAGCACCGGGCTCGTGGTCAGCTGGTACGGGATCTCGCCGCCAAGCACGGTCGCCATGTCGCCCTGCTCGGCGACCTCCAGGGTCCGAAGATCCGCATCGCCAAGTTCGTCAACAAGCGCATCGAACTCAAGGTCGGCGATCCCTTCCGCCTGTCCATCGCCCATCCCCGCACCGAAGGCACCGAAGAAGTGGTCGGCATCGACTACCCGGGCCTGGTCACCGATTGTCGCGTGGGTGACGAACTGCTGCTGGACGATGGCCGCGTGGTCCTGCGCGTGGAAGGCATGACCGCCACCGAACTGCACTGCACCACCCTGATCGGCGGCCCGCTGTCCGATCACAAGGGCATCAACCGTCGTGGCGGCGGCCTCACCGCCCCGGCGCTGACCGACAAGGACCGCGAAGACATCAAGCTGGCCGCTTCCATGGAGGTCGACTACCTGGCCGTGTCCTTCCCGCGTGACGCCAAAGACATGCACGAAGCCCGACGCCTGATGGAAGCCGCCGGCGGCAAGTCCTGGCTGGTGGCCAAGATCGAACGCGCCGAAGCCGTGGCCGACGACGAAGCCCTGGACGGCCTGATCCACGCCAGCGATGCCGTGATGGTGGCCCGGGGCGACCTGGGCGTGGAAATCGGTGATGCCGAGCTGGTGGGCATCCAGAAGCGCATCATTTCCCACGCCCGTCGCCTCAACAAGGCGGTGATCACCGCGACCCAGATGATGGAGTCGATGATCAGCAGCCCCATGCCGACCCGCGCGGAAGTCTCCGACGTGGCCAACGCCGTGCTGGACAACACCGATGCCGTGATGCTCTCCGCCGAGAGCGCCGCCGGCCAGTACCCGGTGGAAGCGGTCAAAGCCATGGCGCGCGTCTGCGTCGGTGCCGAGAAGCAGCCCACCAGCAAGCTGTCCAGCCACCGCCTGGGCCATACCTTCACCCGGTGGGACGAGAGTATCGCTCTGGCCTCCATCTATGTGGCCAACCACTTCCCGGGCGTGAAGGCCATCATCAGCCTGACCGACACCGGCTACACCCCGCTGATCATGTCGCGCCTGCGCTCCTCGGTGCCGATCTTCTCCTTCGCCTCGAGCCGCGCCACCCAGGCCCGCACCGCGCTGTTCCGCAACGTGCACACCATCCCCTTCGACCCGACCACCATGCCGGCGAACAAGGTGAGCCAGGCGGCGGTGGACGAGCTGCTCAAGCGCGGCATCGTCGAGCACGGTGACTGGGTCATCCTGACCAAGGGCGACAGCTACACCAAGCGTGACGGCACCAACACCATGAAGATGTACCGCGTGGGCGACCTGCTGGTCTGATCCCTGCCGCCGGTCCTTGACCGGCGCTGACGAAAAAGCCCCGAACAGGCGACTGCTCGGGGCTTTTTCTTGGACCAGACAAGACCTGGCTGGCCTAGAAACCGCCCAGGGCGAGGTACGCCAGGTGCAAGGCGGCCGCGCCGAGCACGCCCAGGCTGCAAGCGATCAGGATGCCACGCTGCAACGAGCGCAGGCGCCCTTCCCGTCGGGCCTCCAGGCGGCTGGCCTTGATCAGGGCTACGCTGGCTAACGGTTGTTCACGCATCGTCTCGCTCCTCACCCCGTTAAATGCACTATATTCTCATTCTCACATAGATCAAGGGAGTCCGACGAGCGTCCGGCTGACTGTGGCAGAATAGCCGGTTTGGTGCGAACAGCCTGGGTGAACGATGGCGTTACGTTTCGAACGGCTCAAGTGGCAGGACTGGAAAGGCGCCTTCACGGAGCGCAACTACGAGCGTGGTCGGCGACTGGCGCTCGACGGCCTGGTGCAACTGCGCTCGGCCGCCAAGGGCCAGCTCTATGCCGAGTGCCACAGCCCGGCCGGGCCGGCCTATCGGCAGGCGATCAGCCTGCGCGCGGGCGAGACCGCCTGGCGGGTCGACGCCCGCTGCACCTGTCCGGTCGGCCGCAACTGCAAGCATGCCGCCGCCGCCCTCATCGAGCTCGAACGGCTGCAACGCAGTGAGGCCGAATTGCCGGCCACGCCGGTCGCCAATCCGGAGCTGCCGCAACCGGTGCTGACCCTCGGCAGCCATACCCAGATCGATTACGACCGCCATATCGGCAAGATGAGGCCCACGGTGCGCCATCGCGCCGCCCTGGCCTTCGCCTATGGCCCACGGCGGCTGTTCGGTGCCCTGCCCCGCACCCCCGATGCCAGCTATCCCACTCGCCAGCTGCAGGCCGAACAACGCTGGCGGCAGACGCTGCTCGATCACGGGCTGCGCCTGGCGACCCGCCGCAGCGTTGCGCTGCCCGACGATAGTGGCGAGATGTTCGAACTGCCGGACGACCCCGCTTGGCTCAGATTCGTGCAGCAGGTCATCCCCGGCCTGCGCGAAGCTGGCTGGCAAATCGAAGCCCAGCCCGAATTCACCTTCGATCTGACGCCGGTGGCAGGCTGGTACGGCCACCTCGAAGAGGTGCAGGGCCACACCGCCGCCGATGCTCAGTTCGATGTCGAGCTGGGCATCCGCCTGGGCCAGCGTCGCGTCAGTCTAATTCCGCTGCTGATCGACGCCATCCGCCGCGAACCCTCGCAGTACGAGCCGGCGATGCTGGCCAAGCGCGCCGACGACGAACCTGTGCTGCTGCGCATCGATCCTCCGCGGGTTACCGGCCAGCAGGGCCGGGTGCAACGGGTCGCCGTGCCCCTGGGGCGACTCAAGCCGATCCTGCAGATCCTCGGTGAACTCTATGCCACCGACCGTCTCAGCCAGGACCGTGCCCTGCGCCTGCCGCGCCTGGACGCCGCGCGCCTGGCCGAACTGGACGAGCGCCTGCCGCTGGAATGGGAAGGCGGCGAACGCCTGAGAAGCTTCGCCGAGCGCCTGCGCAGCTATGCCGCCGAGCCGGTGGTCCTGCCGGACACCCTGCATGCCGAATTGCGCCCCTATCAGCGCGAAGGCGTGGCCTGGCTGCAGGCCCTACGCGAACTGGACGTCGGCGGCATCCTCGCCGACGACATGGGCCTGGGCAAGACGCTGCAGACCCTGGCGCACATTCTCGTCGAACAGGCCGCCGGCCGCCTGACCGCGCCGGCGCTGATCGTCATGCCGACCAGTCTGATCCCCAACTGGCAGGACGAGATCGCCCGTTTCGCCCCTGGTCTGCGCGTGCTGACCCTGCAGGGCAGCGCTCGCAGCAGTCGCTTCGAGCGCATTCCCGAGCACGACGTGGTGCTCACCACCTATGCGCTGCTGCCCCGTGATGCCGAGCGCCTGGCCAGCTACGATTTCCACCTGCAGGTACTGGACGAAGCCCAGTCGATCAAGAACGCCGCCACCAAGGCCGCCCAGGCCGCACGCCACCTGCGCGCCCGCCATCGCCTCTGCCTGACCGGCACACCGCTGGAAAACCACCTGGGCGAACTCTGGTCGCAATTCCACTTCCTGATGCCTGGCTGGCTGGGGGACGAGAAGGGCTTCAAGCAGGCCTATCGCATTCCGGTGGAGCGCGAGGGCGATGTGCAACGCCTGGCGGCGCTCAAGGCACGGGTGCGGCCCTTCATGCTGCGCCGTACCAAACAGCGGGTCGCCAGCGAGTTGCCGCCCAAGACCGAGATCATCCAGTTGGTGGAACTCAGCACGGCGCAACGCGAGCGCTACGAGGACCTGCGGCTGCTGCTGGACGAACGCGTCCGCGCCGAGATCGCCCGCCAGGGTATCGGCCGCAGCCAACTGCTGATCCTCGATGCCCTGCTACGGCTGCGCCAGGTCTGCTGCGATCTGCGCCTGGTGCCAAACGAAGACGACAGCGTGGCCAAGCCCTCGGCGAAACTGGCGGCGCTGAACGAACGACTCGACGCCCTGCTGCCCGGCGGCAGCCGGGTCCTGGTGTTCTCCCAGTTCACCAGCATGCTCGATCTCATCGCCGCCGACCTCGATCAGCGCGGCATCGAGTACGTCACCCTGACCGGTGAGACGCGGGATCGGCGCACCCCGGTGCAACGCTTCCAAAATGGCGAGGTACCGGTGTTCCTGCTCAGCCTCAAGGCCGGCGGCAGCGGTCTCAACCTGACCGCGGCGGATACCGTGATCCACTTCGATCCCTGGTGGAATCCGGCCGCCGAACAGCAGGCCAGCGACCGCGCCTACCGTATCGGCCAGGACCGGCCGGTGTTCGTCTACAAGCTGATCGCCCGCGGCACCCTGGAAGAACGCATCCAGCAGCTGCAACAGGAAAAGGCGCGCCTGAGCGCGGGCATCCTCAGCGAGAACAGCGGCGACTGGCGTCTGACCGAAAGTGACCTGGCCCAGCTGCTGGCGCCACTGGATCGCTAGGCCCCGATCGGCTGGTCATCCTGACGGCGCGGCACCTGGCTCGGCCAGCCGCGTCGCCAGGAGCGAAGCGGATAGGGACTGCGCAAGCTACTTGTCGCCCTCGCCCACCACATCCCCCGTCGCATCGAGCACCTTGCTGGAAGGAAACTTGTTCGAGGCGACGCGGACCGCCAGTACCGAGAGCGACAGCAGAAAGATCCCGCCGCAGAGATACAGCAGCCCGGCATCCGGTGGCCGATGGTGCGAGACATCGCCGATCAGATAGCGGGTCAGGGCAGTGATGGCGATGTAGAGCAGAAAGCGGATGGGCAGGTGGTTGGTCTTGAAGTAGATGCCGACCATGGCACCCAATTCCAGGTAGATGAAGAGCAGGAGAATGTCATCGATGCTCGCCTGGCCCTTGTCGACCATGCCCATGAAGGCCATCACCGAGGCCCAGGCCGTAGCCGCGCCGATGGCGAAGAGGCCGAAGTAGTGGAAACCTTCCACCATCAGGTTGCCAAGGGAGTTCGCCCCGTCGTGCATGCGTTTGCGACCGCTGTCTGCCCACTTCATGGCCGGCTGCTCCCTGCACAAGGGTGAAGACGTCCATTCGAAGATTCGTCCATGTGGAGCTCCCACTCTCAAGATTGCTCTGGCACCAGCCGTTCTTATAGCGGGAAGCCGGACCGCCGACCAGTGCACAACTGTCGCAGACTGGACGGCCCGGCGCTGGCAGGCTAAAACCTGAGGAAAAGGCCCCAAGGGCCCTGGAGTCTGCTGTGGACGCGCGTCTATTCTGCCTCGCCTGCCTGGACCGGCCCGATCCTCGGCTGCTGGAAGCCGCCCTGTGGATCGCGGCCGAGCACCATGAACAGATCGATCCCTCCGCCCTGCTGCACTCGCTGGATGAGCTGGCCCTGCGTCTGGTCGCCACCCTGGATGGCGATGCCAGTCACGCCGAGCGTGCCCAAGCCTTGTTACGGCACCTGTGCGATGCCGGCTTTCGCGCCGCCGAGTGGCCCCTGAATCCCACCGCCGCCCTGCTCGATGAGGTTCTGGCGCGACGGCGCGGCCAACCCCTGTCGATCGCCCTGGTGGCCCTGGAACTAGCCCGACGACTGGAGATCGACCTGCAGGGCATCGGTTTTCCCGGCCATTTCCTACTGCGCGTGCCGGGCGCGGATCACCTGCTCGAACCTTTCGGCGGGCGACGCCTGTACATGAACGACTGCCGCCAACTCCTGGTGGATCAATTCGGCCCCACCGCGCAATTGCAGGCCAGCTACCTGGCGCCCCTGGGGCCGCGGCAGATGATGCAGCGTCTCTCGCGCAATCTGCGTGAATTGCATCGCCAGAGCGACCAGCCGCTGGCCGCGCTCAAGGATGCCCAGCGCGTCATCGAACTGGGAACGGTCGGGGTCATCGATCATCTGGCGCGCGCCGATCTGTACCGCCAACTCGACTGCCCCCAGGCCGAGCGCTACGACCTGCAGCACGCCCTGCTGATCAGCGAAGATGATGCCGAACGCGAGCAGGTACGGCGGCGACTGGAGCAATTGAGCGCCCCTTCCGCCACCCTGCACTAGCCGCGCAGCAGCCAGAGCACCAGCTGCGCACCGAGCAGATTGCTCAGGCCGGCCAGCACCATGACCAGGCCGGCCACGGTGCCCTCTTCCAGGCCGACCTCGTAGGCCTTGCTGGTGCCCACGCCATGGGCGCCCATGCCGAACAGGGCGCCACGGGCCAGCGCCGACTTGAGCGGCAGCAGCTTGATCAGCAGGCTGCCGAGGATGGCCCCACCCAGTCCGGTGATCATCACGAAGGCCGCGGTCAATTCGGGGACGCCGCCGACGGTCGCGGACATCGGCATGGCGAAGGGGGTGCTGATGGAGCGCGGCAACATGGACAGCAGCACCCGGTCGTCGAGCAGCAGCAGCCGTGCCAGCAGCCAGGAACTGCCGATGGCCACACCGCTGCCGACGCAGAGTCCGGCCAGCAGCGCCTGCCAGTAGCGCGCCAGCAAGCGGCGTTGCTGCCAGATCGGCACGGCAAAGGCCACCGTCGCCGGTCCCAGCAGGGTGATCAGCCAGTGGCTGTAGTGGGCGTATTCGGCATAGCTCACCTGCTGCCAGAGGGTGGCGGCATAGAGCAGCACCGTGACGAAGATGATCGGACTGACCACATACCAGCGCAACCGGGCATAGAGCAGTCGACTCACCACATAGCCCGCCACCGTCAGCAGCAGCCAGAAGAGTCCGGGCAGATCAAGCATCGCGACGCCCCCGGCGGCGGAACATCCAGTCCACGGTATAGGCGGTGGCGACCATCGTCAGCACGGTGCTGAGCAGGATCGCCAGCAGGATGCGCACGCCCTCCTGCTGCAGCAGCGGGCCATAGTCGAGCAGACTCAACAGCGCGGGAATGAAGAACAGCAACATCTCACCCAGCAGCAGACGCACGCCACCCTGCAACCATTCCGGTTCGACGAGGCGCGCGGCCAGCAGCAACAGCAGCATGGCCAGCCCTACCACACCGCCCGGTACCGGCAAGGCGAAGGAGGTCGCCAGCCAGGTACCCACGCCCCAAAGCGCGCCCAATCCGCATAGCTCCAGAGCCAGGCGCAGATATCTATTCACCCAGGGCTCCATCTCAAACAGTCATCAGGCGCTCAAGGATACCGAGGCTGAGGGGACGAGGACAGCAAACCGGGCCAAGCGGCGGGATCAGGACGGGTAAAGCAGCTTTGCCGCCCGGGCAAGCTCAGCCCAGGGCGGCGATGACCTCGGCGACCCAGCGCTCGGCATCTTCGTCCGGCGTCACCGTTTCGCTGGCGTCGATGCGCAGGATGGGCAGCAGTTCGCGCAGCCCCAGCTCGGCGAACAACTCCTGCATCAGCTCGCCGCCACCGCAATAGGTGTCGCCATAGCTGGAATCACCCAGGGCCAGCACGGCGCCGGGCCGTCCGGACCAGGGCGGCAGCCGATCGCGCAGCTGGAAATACAGCGACTCGAGATTGGCGGGTAGTTCGCCCATGCCGGTGGTGGAGGTAATGGCCAGCAAGGCTTCGGGTGCGAAGGCCTCCAGGCTGGCGAGATCGGCATTGGGCTGGTGCCAGACCTCATGGCCTGCCGCGCTCAACCGCGCCTTCACCTGACGGGCGATATCTTCCGCGGTGCCATAGACCGAGCCATTCAACAGTGCGACTTTCATACGGACCTCTTGCGTGGAATCCCGCCCAGTATGCCTGGCCCGGCAGGGCTTGGCGCTCCGTCAGCAAGACACCTCCGCTGGCAACCCCCGCTGCAGCCAAGGTTCTCAAGGCTTGTTATGCTAGCGCCGCCTGCTACCCCAGGCGTTTTCGCCACCTGCCCGCCTACCCGGCGGCGTGACGGCATCCGGCCTATCCGGCCCGATCGCCCGGAGTTGAAGCATGAATCAGCCTGTTACCCTCATGGTCGCGCGGCGCGTCGCGGCCGGCCAATACGACGCCTTTCTGGTCTGGCTGCGCGAAGGCGAAGCCCTGGCCACCGGGTATCCCGGCTATCTCGGCTCGGGTGTCCTGACCCCGCCACCGGGCGACAACCTGGTGCAGATCATCTTTCGCTTCGCCTGCCCCCAGACCCTCGACGAGTGGGAACACTCGGACACGCGGCGCCTCTGGCTGGAGCGGGGCCAGGGACTGTTCGAAGCTCCCCAGGCACGCCGCGCCCAGGGCATGGACGACTGGTTCGGTGCCGGTATCCAGCCGCCGCCGCGCTGGAAGCAGAGCATCGCCGTCTGGCTGGCGTTCTTTCCCATCTCCCTGCTGTTCAATGCCGCCTTTGGCGATTACCTGGCGCATCTGCCGTTGCTGCCACGCATCCTGCTGAGCACCCTGATCCTTACCCCGGTGATGGTCTGCGTCTTCATTCCTCTCATCACCCGGGCGTTGAAGGGCTGGCTGCACAACGCCTCTTCGCGGGCCAATGGCTGGCGGGGCAGCGCTCGCTAGGTCGATAGCGGATCAGCCTGCATCCTGACGAGTCGAATGCGTACAATAGCGGCCAGCCTCATGACCGCTTCGCTCATCAGGATCGGGTACCCTTCATGTCCGCAACCCTTCCCCTTCTGGTCACCGGTGCCAATCGCCGCGTCGGTCTCGCCTTGACCCGCCGGCTGCTGGCCGAGGGCCAACCCGTCATTGCCGTCTATCGCGACGATCCCGGCCCCTTGCGTGACCTCGAGCTCGAAGCCTATCAGGTCGATCTGACCGAAGAGGCGCAGCGTGACACCCTGCTGCAGCAGCTCCATAAACGTCACCCCGCACTGCGCGGTATCGTGCACAACGCCTCGGTCTGGGCTGAGGATGGCCTGGACAATCTGCGGCTGCTCTATCGCCTGCATCTGGAAGCGCCCTATCACCTCAACCTGGGCCTGCAAGATCTGCTCTTGGCCGCACCCCGGGCCGACATCATCCATATCGGCGACGACAGCGCGACCCGTGGCAGCCGCAATCACATCGGCTACGCCGCCACCAAGGCCGCCCTGCACAACCTGACCCTGTCCTTTGCCGAGGCCCTTGCCCCCACGGTGCGGGTCAACACCATCGCGCCAGGGCTGCTGATCTTCAAGGAAGGCGCCGACGAGGCCTATCGCCAGGCGACCCTGGCCAAGGCGCTGCTGGATTTCGAACCCGGCGCCGATCCCATCGTGGATACCGTGCTCTATCTGCTGTCGACCCAATACGCGACCGGCAGCACCTTCACCGTCAACGGCGGGCGCCACCTGCGCCATGGCCGTCGCTAGCAAGAGGAATCAGTCATGACCGAACAAGACCGCCTGGAACTGGAGGCTGCCGCCTTCCGCACCCTGGTCCAGCACCTGCGCAAGCGTACCGATGTGCAGAACATCGACCTGATGAATCTGTCCGGCTTCTGCCGCAACTGCCTGTCCAAGTGGTACAAGGCCGCCGCCGACGACAAGGGTCTGGAGCTGAGTCTCGATGACGCCCGCGAGGTCGTCTACGGCATGCCCTATGCGGACTGGAAAGCTCAGCATCAGACCGAGGCCTCCCCGACCCAGGCCGCGGCCTTCCAGGAGCAGCAGCGCAAATGAGCGACCTCTCCCGCTTTCGCGCCAGCCTGGCCCAGGGCGATCACGCCTTCGCCGACACCCTGGCCTTCGTCGCCGAGCACTACCACTACCAGCCCACCGCCTTTCGCAACGGCGGGGTGGACAATGCCGCGGGCCAGAACGAAGGCTCTTGCAAGACCCTGGGTCTGGCCAGGCTCGAAGGCCTGAGCGATGAGGAAGCCCTGCTGGCCTTTGGTGAGCACTACCGCAGCGTGCTGCAGACGCCGGAGGGCAGCGATCACGCCAACATCCGCGCCCTCGTCGCCCAGGGCCTGGCCGGCGTGAGCTTTCAGGGCGAGCCCCTGACGCGTCGCTAGACCTTTCGGCGATCATAAAAAAAGCCCTGCAGATGCAGGGCTTTTGCTTGGGACCGGGCTCAGACGGCAGCCGCGGGTCTCATATAGGAAATGGGTGCCAGACCGGAGTCTTCGAAGGTCACCACTTCCCAGGCATCACGATCAGCCAGCAGCGCACGCAGCAGGCGATTGTTCATGGCATGGCCAGACTTGTAGCCGCGGAATTCGCCAATGAGGCTCTTGCCGAGCAGGTAGAGGTCGCCAATGGCGTCGAGGATCTTGTGCTTGACGAATTCGTCTTCGTAACGAAGGCCGTCTTCGTTGATCACACCCTTCTCGTCCACCACGATGGCGTTGTCGACGCTGCCACCCAGGGCCAGGTTGTGCGAACGCAGGAATTCCAGGTCACGCATGAAACCGAAGGTACGGGCACGGCTGACTTCCTTGAGGAAGGAGGTGCTCGAGAAATCCACCGAGGCCTTCTGGGTACGGTTGTTGACCACCGGGTGATCGAAGTCGATCTCGAAGGTCACCTTGAAGCCGTCGAAGGGCACGAAGGTGGCGCGCTTGTCACCGTCGACGACGCTCACTTCACGCTTGATGCGGATGAACTGCTTGGCCGCTTCTTGTTCCTGCAGACCCGCGGACTGGATCAGGAACACGAAGGGACCAGCGCTGCCGTCCATGATCGGCACTTCGACCGCGGACAGCTCGACGTAGGCGTTGTCGATCCCCAGACCGGCCATGGCCGACAGCAGGTGTTCAACGGTACCGACCTTGACGCCACTGTCACTGAACAGGTTGGTCGACATGGTGGTTTCACCCACGTTCTCGGCCCAGGCCGGGATTTCCACGACCGGATCAAGATCGGTACGACGGAACACAATCCCCGTATCGACGGGAGCCGGCTTCAGGGTCAGGTACACCTTCTCCCCGGAATGCAGGCCGACGCCGGTGGCGCGAATGGTGTTCTTGAGGGTGCGTTGTCTAATCATGCCAGGGCCGCTCGGTCGCAGGGTGCGAATGGTGTTCAACGAAGTCGCGATGATAGCAGAAGCGAAAATCGATGCCCACTAATCACACCCTGGCTTGTGATATACCCGATCAATCAGCCTGACGACGCAGGAAGGCCGGGATGTCCAGGTAATCCAGGTCGTCGTTGGGATTGACCTTGGTCGCCGCTGCCGAGCCGCCATGCTGCTGGCTGCCACGACCGGAGCGCATCGAGGTTGGGTACTTGAGGTCGTCGTAGTTGACGGGAGCGGTTTCCTGACGGGCAGCGGCCAGGGTCTGAGCGGTGTTGTCCACCACCTTGACCGGCTTCTCGATGCGCGCGCCCAGGCCGGTGGCGACCACGGTGACGTGCAGCTCGTCGCGCATTTCCGGATCGATCACCGCGCCAACCTTGACGGTGGCGTGTTCGGAGGCGAAGTCCTCGATGATCTCGCCGACGGCGGCGTATTCACCCAGGGAGAGATCCAGGCCAGCGGTGATGTTGACCAGGATGCCACGGGCGCCGTGCAGGTTGACGTCTTCCAGCAGCGGATTGCGGATGGCGGCTTCGGTCGCTTCGCGCGCACGGTTCGGACCGCTGGCATGACCGGTACCCATCATGGCCATGCCCATCTCGCCCATCACGGTCTTGACGTCGGCGAAGTCGACGTTCATCAGGCCGGGACGCTGCATGATGTCGGAGATACCGCGAACGGCGCCGGCGAGGACGTCGTCAGCCTTGGCGAAGGCGGCCAGCAGGCTGGCGTCCTTGCCCAGAATGGTCAGCAGCTTCTCGTTGGGGATGGTGATTAGCGAGTCGACACATTCGGACAGGGAGCGAATGCCTTCGTCGGCGACCTGCATGCGCTTGCGGCCTTCGAAGGGGAACGGACGGGTGACCACGGCAACGGTCAGGATACCCATTTCCTTGGCCACTTCAGCGATGATCGGCGCGGCACCGGTACCGGTGCCACCGCCCATGCCGGTGGTGATGAAGACCATGTCGGCACCTTCGAGGACTTCGGCGATGCGCTCACGATCTTCCATGGCCGCCTGGCGGCCGATTTCCGGGTTGGTGCCGGCACCCAGACCCTTGGTGACGCCTGGGCCGAGTTGCAGCACGGTACGGGATGTGACGTTCTTCAGGGCCTGGGCGTCGGTATTTGCACAGATGAATTCGACGCCTTCAACACCGCTTTTGACCATGTGGTTGACGGCGTTGCCACCGCCACCGCCCACGCCGATGACTTTGATCACGGCGCTTTGTGGAATGTTGTCTACGAGTTCGAACATGGTCCCCTCTCTTCCTTTCGGATCTTCGCCTACTGCCGCGGTTTAATTGTGAATTACAAGTTGCCCTGGACCCAACGCTTCATGCGTTCCAGGACTGTGGATTTGGTTTCGCTGCTATATCCGCCAGAAACAACCGGCAAAGGATCGGTCTGCTTTTGCAGACCATAGAGCAACAGGCCGACGCCTGTGGAATAGATCGGGTTGCTGATTACGTCAGTCAGACCCTTGACCGTCTGGGGCACCCCCAGGCGTACCGGCATATGGAAAATCTCTTCCGCCAGTTCGACCGCGCCTTCCATCTTCGCAGTACCACCGGTGAGTACGATCCCAGCGGGGATCAGATCCTCGTAACCACTGCGGCGCAGTTCCGCTTGCACCAGTGTGAATAGCTCATCGTAACGGGGCTCGACCACTTCCGCGAGGGCCTGACGCGACAATTCTCGCGGCGGACGATCACCTACACTGGGCACCTTGATGGTTTCGCCCGGTCCAGCCAGTTTCGCCAAGGCACAAGCATACCGAATCTTGATTTCTTCGGCATATTGCGTCGGGGTTCTCAAGGCCATGGCAATGTCATTTGTGACTTGGTCGCCAGCAATGGGTATTACCGCCGTATGGCGGATGGCGCCTTCGGTAAAGATGGCTATGTCGGTAGTGCCGCCACCGACATCCACCAGGCAGACGCCCAGTTCCTTTTCGTCGTCGGTCAGTACCGAATAGGCCGAGGCCAACTGTTCCAGAATGATGTCGTCGACTTCCAGGCCGCAACGGCGAACACATTTCTCGATGTTCTGCGCGGCGTTGACGGCGCAGGTCACCACATGAACCTTGGCTTCCAGGCGCACGCCGGACATGCCCAGGGGCTCGCGTACCCCTTCCTGGTTGTCGATCACATAGTCTTGGGCCAGGGTGTGCAGTACGCGCTGGTCGGCGGGAATGGCCACCGCCTGGGCGGCATCGAGCACCCGCTCGATGTCCGCAGGGCTCACTTCACGATCGCG
This sequence comes from Pseudomonas sp. PLB05, assembly GCF_021106615.1. Taxonomy (NCBI): domain Bacteria; kingdom Pseudomonadati; phylum Pseudomonadota; class Gammaproteobacteria; order Pseudomonadales; family Pseudomonadaceae; genus Pseudomonas; species Pseudomonas sp. PLB05. Next base: position 1,256,780 of record NZ_JAJOHO010000002.1, on the reverse strand, counting down.
GATCGCCACGATACCGTGGGAATTCAGGCTGCGTATGTGATTGCCGGCAATACCGACGAAGGCCGAATGGATCCGGCAACCGGCCATCAGCTGGGCTTCTTCGATGGCCCGCTGGATGGAGGCGACGGTGGACTCGATGTTGACCACCACGCCCTTCTTGAGCCCGCGCGACGGATGGGTGCCGATCCCGACGATCTCGATCTGACCATCGGAAGACACCTCGCCGACCAGAGCCACGACCTTGGAAGTGCCGATGTCGAGGCCGACGATCATCTTGCCGCTTTGCACGCTTGCCATAGTAAAAAACTTCTCCTCAATGCTTGGCCGGTTCGGTCACGGGGGTGGCGGCGACAGCGGGATCACGCCAGGCCACGGCCAGACCGTTCGGATAACGCAGATCGATCCGCGCGATATTGTCCATCTGTGCCTTGAGCACCTGATCGTACAGGCGCATGAAGCGCCGCATCTTTTCCACCAGCTGGTCGCGGCCGAACACCAGTTCCAGGCCCTGACCGGTGGTGAGGTACCAGCTGCCACGCTCGTGCATTTCCAGGCGCGCCACGGTGTAACCGAGCGGCCTGAGCATCTGGCTGAACATCTGGTACTGCTGCATCACTTGCTGCTGGGCCCGCTTGGGGCCGTACAGCCGCGGTAGATTGTCATAGTTGGCCAGATCCTGCGGGGCAAAAGCCTCACCCTGGTTGTTCAGCAGCGCCTCGTCGCCCCAGCGGGCGATGGGCATCTGCTCTTCCAGGCGGATGCTGATCTCGTCCGGCCAGACGCGGCGCACCTCGGCATGGGCGATCCACGGCATGGTTTCCAGTTCATGGCGCATGTCGGCCAGGTCGACCTGGAAGAAGGTGGTGCCGACGAAGGGCGCGATCCGCTGCTGCACCGCCGCCTGGCTGATGTAGGAGAGATCGCCCTTGACGCTGACCTTGGCGATCGGCCGGTCGGCATAGGGCAGCAGCCGCTGGGCGCCTTCATAGGTGCCGAAGCCCAGCCCCAGCAGCAGGAACGGCCAGAGGATGCGCTTGAGCAGACCCAGGCTGGGACGCGGCAGGCGCGTCGACAGCGGCTCTTCGGCGACCAGGCGACTGGCTCCGCGTTGCTCGACGTTGCGCGACCGACCAAAGCCGGGCTGGTTGTGACGTAGGGTGGCGACCAAGGTTCAGCCCTCCACGTGCGTGCCGGCAACAGCGGCTGCCGGCAAGGGGTTGTACGGATGACGGCTCATGCCGAACTCCCGGCGGTCGCAGCGGTGGCGAACAGCGGGTGGTTGAGCAGTTGCGGTGCCAGCGCGCCGATGTCGCCCGCGCCCTGGCAGAGCAGGATGTCGCCCGGGCGCAGCAGCGGCTTGACCAGCGGGGCGATGTTGCTGCCGCGCTCCACATAGATGGGATCGAGCTGGCCGCGCTGGCGGATGCTGTGGCAGAGCTGACGGCTGTCGGCCCCGGGAATCGGCTCTTCGCCGGCCGGATAGACTTCCATCAGCAGGAGGACGTTGGCATCGGCCAGCACCTGGACGAAGTCTTCGTAGAGATCGCGGGTGCGGCTGAAACGGTGCGGCTGATAGACCATCACCAACCGGCGCTCGGGCCAGCCGCCGCGCACGGCCTTGATCACCGCGGCGACTTCGCGCGGGTGGTGACCGTAGTCGTCCACCAGCATGACGCTGCCACCGGCGACCGGCAGTTCGCCGTAGACCTGGAAGCGCCGCCCTACCCCTTGGAAGCCGGACAGGCCATTGAGGATGGCCTCGTCGCTGACGCCTTCGTCGGTGGCGATAGCGATGGTGGCCAGGGCGTTGAGCACGTTGTGCACGCCCGGCATGTTGACCGAGACCGCCAGGGGCGCGCGACCCTCGCGCAGCACGGTGAAATAGGTGCGCATGCCGTCCTGGCGGATGTCCACGGCGCGCACGTCGGCGTCTTCCGCGGTGCCGTAGGTGACGGTGGGCCGGGCGACCTGGGGAATGATCTCGCGCACCACCGGATCGTCGACGCAAAGCACGGCCAGGCCATAGAACGGCAGGTTGTGCAGGAAGTCGACGAAGGTGCGCTTGAGCCGGTTGAAGTCACCTTCGTAGGTGCTCATGTGGTCGGCGTCGATGTTGGTGACCACGGCAACCATGGGCTGCAGGTGCAGGAAACTGGCGTCGCTCTCGTCGGCCTCGGCGATCAGGTAGCGGCTGGTGCCGAGCTGGGCATTGGTACCGGCGGCATTGAGGCGGCCGCCGATGACGAAGGTCGGGTCCAGGCCTTCGGCCGCGAACACCGAGGCGATCAGACTGGTGGTGGTGGTCTTGCCATGGGTACCGGCGACGGCGATGCCGTGGCGATAGCGCATCAGCTCGGAGAGCATCTCGGCGCGGGGCACAACGGGAATGCGCTGCTCGAGGGCGGCGGAGACCTCGGGATTGGATCTGTTGATGGCGCTGGACACCACCAGCACGTCGACCTGATCCAGGTTCTCGGCGCGGTGGCCAATGTAGATGCGCGCGCCGAATTGCTGCAGGCGCGCGGTCACCGCGGATTCCTTGAGGTCCGAACCCGAGACTTCATAGCCCAGGTTCAGCAGCACCTCGGCGATGCCGCACATGCCGACGCCGCCGATACCGACGAAGTGGATGCGGCGGATGCTGCGCATGCGCCGAACTTCGGCCTGAATGGCACTTTGCGACTTAACCACGGGCAACCTCCAGACAGGCGTCGACGACTGCACGGGTGGCATCGGGTTTGGCCAGGGCACGGCTGCGAGCGGCCATGCCGGCAAGACGTTCGGGATGCATCAGGACCTCGGTAAGCTGCGCGGCGAGATCCGCCGGGCGGGTGGAATGTTGCGGCAGCACCACACCGGCACCGGCGCGCTCCAGGAAGCGCGCATTGCTGGTCTGGTGGTCGTCGATGGCGTGCGGCAGGGGGATCAGCAGCGCCGGCAGACCGGTGGCGGTCAGCTCGGCAACGGTCAGGGCGCCGGCCCGGCAGATCACCAGATCGGCCCAGGCATAGGCGGCGGCCATGTCGGCGATGAAGGGCTGGACATCGGCCTCCACGGCGACGTTGGCGTAGCGCTCGGCGGTCACCTCAGCATGCTGGCGGCCGGCCTGGTGGCGCACATTGGGTCGCAGGCCAGCGGGCATTTGCGTCAGGGCGTCGGGCAACAGCTTGTTGAGCGGCTCGGCGCCCAGGCTGCCGCCCAATACCAGCAGGTTGGCGGCGCGCTCTTCCAGCGGCGCACGGGTCACCGGAGCGAAGAGTTCAGCGCGCACCGGATTACCGGTGGACAGGCGTTTGGCGGACGCCGGGAAGGTGTCGGCAAAGCCTTCGCAGACGCGGGCGGCCATGGGCACCAGCAGGCGGTTGGCGGTGCCGGCATGGGCGTTCTGTTCGTGAATCACCAGTGGGATGTTGCACAGCTTGGCGGCCAGGCCACCGGGACCGGTGACGAAGCCACCCAGGCCCAGCACGCAGACCGGCTTGAGCCGGCGCATGAGACCCATGGCCTGCATGAGGGCGCCACTGAGTTGCAGCGGTGCCTTCACCAGAGAACGCAAGCCCTTGCCGCGCAGTCCGGTGACCGGAATGTGGTGCAGGCTGATGCCGGCCTTGGGCACCACGTCGTTCTCGATGCCGCGCGGCGTACCCAGCCAATGCACGGTATAGCCGCGGGCTTCGAATTCACGGGCGCAGGCCAGGGCCGGGAAGACGTGCCCGCCGGTGCCGCCGGCCATGATGAGGACGTTAGCGGACATCGGCGAAATCCTCTTCGGTGAATTCCACATCCTCGGTATCGACCAGCGTTCGTCTCTCCCACTCGATGCGCAGCAGCAGACCCATGCTCACGCAGCAGATCACCAGGGAGCTGCCGCCGTAGCTGAGGAAGGGCAGCGTCAGCCCCTTGGTCGGCAGTAGGCCGACGTTCACGCCGATGTTGATCAGGAACTGGCCGATCCACAGCATCGACAGGCCATAGGCCACATAGGCCGAAAAGAACTGCTTGGACTGCTCGGCCCAGTGACCGATGAACAGACCGCGCACGCAGACGAAGAGGAACAGGCCGACCGTGGCCATGGCACCGATCAGCCCCAATTCCTCGGCCAGCACGGCGAAGAGGAAGTCGGTATGGGCCTCGGGCAGGTAGAACTGCTTCTGGATGCTGTTGCCCAGACCGAGACCGGTCCAGCCGCCACGGCCGAAGGCGATCAGCGCCTGGGTCAGCTGGTAGCCGGAACCGAACTGGTCGGCCCAGGGATCGGTGAAGGTGATCAGTCGCTGCATCCGGTAGGACTGGGTCTGGACCAGGACGAACACCGCGAACACGGCCAGGGCGACCATCAGCATGAAGCGGAACAGGCCGACACCGCCGAGGAACAGCATGGCACCGGCGGCGCCCATCATCACCACGGTGGCGCCGAAGTCGGGCTCGCGCAGCAGCAGCATGGCCATCGGCAGCAGAACGATGAAGGGCTTGAAGAAGCCGGCCCAGGTGTGGCGCACCTCATGCTGACGACGGACCAGGTAACCAGCCAAATAGAGCACCACGAAGACCTTGGCGATCTCCGAGGGCTGCACGTTGAAGATGCCGAAGCCGATCCAGCGCAGGGAACCGTTCACCTCGCGACCGATGCCAGGCACCAGCACCGCTATCAGCAAGAGGAAAGCGATGATCAGCAGCGGAAAGCCGAAGCGCTGCCAGGTGGCCATGGGAATCAGCATCACCACGCCGCAGGCGACGAAGCCGATGGCCAGGTAGACCAGGTGGCGATACATGAAGTACAGCGGATTGCCGGACTGGGCCGCGGCCACTTCCGAGGAGGCCGAGGTCACCATCACCAGGCCGAGGCCGAGCAGCAACAGGCAGCCGGCCAGCAGCGGGAAATCCAGGTCGATGCCATGGCGGCTGGCCAGCGGCGAGGGATAGGGACGCAGCAGGCTGAGGATCATGACAATGCTCCTACGGCCTGGGCGAACAACCGTCCGCGCTCTTCGAAGTTGCGGAACATGTCGAGGCTGGCGCAGGCCGGCGACAGCAGCACGGCATCGCCCAGCTGGGCCAACTGGCGGCTTTTGTTCACCGCCTCGTCCAGGGTAGCGACGCGCACCTGTTGCACGGTGGCCGGCAGGATCTCGGCGATCCGCGCCGCATCGCGGCCCAGCAGCACCACGGCGCGGCAGTGGCGCGCGATGGGCTCGCGCAGGGCGCTGAAATCGGCCCCCTTGCCGTCGCCACCGGCGATCAGCACCAGTTGCCCGGCGATGTCGTCACCCAGGCCTTCGACCGCCGCCAGGGCAGCGCCAACGTTGGTGGCCTTGGAATCGTTGTAGTAGTTGACCCCCGCGACCTCGCCCACCCACTGGCAGCGGTGCTCCAGGCCCGGGAAGGCGCGCAGCGCCTCCAGCATGGGCGCCAGCGGCAAACCGGCAGCCTGACCCAGCGCCAATGCGGCCAGGGCATTGCTGTGGTTGTGGGTACCCCGGATCTTGAGTTCCTCGACATCCAACAGGTTGTCGAAGGCCAGCGCCAGATAGCGATGGCCCTCCTCCTCGCGAATGCCGAAGGCACGGAAATCGGGCCGTCCCAGGCCGAAGGTCAGGCGCGGCACGTCATCGCCGATCAGCGGCCGCGACAGGGCATCGTCGCGATTGACCACCACCTGGCGGGCGCCGCGGAAGATGCGGTGCTTGGCCTGGTGATAGGCCGGCATGCCGGTGTAGCGATCCATGTGGTCTTCGCTGAGGTTGAGCACCGTGGCCACCTCGGCATTGAGTCGCTCACAGGTCTCCAGTTGGAAGCTCGACAGCTCCAGCACATAGAGTTCGACGTCATCGGCCAGCAGGTCCAGCGCCGGGGTACCGAGGTTGCCCCCCACGGCCACCCGCTTGCCGGCGCGCAGCGCCATGTCACCCACCAGGGTGGTGACGGTGCTCTTGGCGTTGGAACCGGTGATGGCGACGATGGGTGCCCGGGCCTGGCGCGCGAACAGCTCGATATCGCCGGACAGCCGCACGCCGCGGGCGGCGGCTTCCTGCAGCGCCGGCGTCTCCAGGGCCAGGCCGGGACTCACATAGAGCTCGGCCGCGCGGGCGAGGAAGTCGACATCCAGCTCGCCGCAGCGCACCTCGACCTGGGGATACTGGGTTCTCAGGGCCTCCAGTTCCGGCGGCTGTTCCCGCGTGTCGGCCACGGCAAAGGGCACGCCCCGGCGCGCGAGAAAGCGCACCAGCGACATGCCACTCTTGCCGAGGCCGACGACGATACGGAACTGGTCGGAAGCGATGAGCACTGCGATTACCTCAGTTTCAGGGTGGCGAGACCGAACAGCACCAGGATCACGGTGATGATCCAGAAGCGCACGATGACCCGCGGTTCGGGCCAGCCCTTCAATTCGAAATGGTGGTGGATCGGCGCCATGCGGAAGACGCGCTTGCCGGTCAGCTTGAAGGAGGCGACCTGGATGACCACCGAGAGGGTCTCCATGACGAAGACGCCACCCATGATGAACAGCACCACTTCCTGGCGGACGATCACGGCGATGGTGCCGAGAGCGGCGCCCAGCGCCAGGGCGCCGACGTCACCCATGAAGACCATGGCCGGATAGGTGTTGAACCAGAGGAAGCCCAGACCCGCCCCGATCAGGGCGCCGCAGAAGACGATCAGCTCGCCGGAGCCTTCCACATAGGGAATCAGCAGGTAGTCGGCGAATTTCACGTTGCCCGACAGGTAGCAGAAGATGCCCAAGGCGCCGCCAACCATCACGGTGGGCATGATCGCCAGGCCGTCGAGGCCATCGGTGAGGTTGACCGCGTTGCTGGAGCCGACGATGACGAAGTAGGTCAGCACAACGAAGAAAATCCCCAGCGGGATTTCGATGTTCTTCAGCAGCGGCAGGATCAAGGTGGTTTCGATTGGGGCCTTGGCCGTCATGTAGAGGAAGATCGCCGCCCCCAGGCCGAATACCGATTGCCAGAAGTACTTCCAGCGACTGGGCAGGCCCCGGGAGTTCTTCTCGATCACCTTGCGATAGTCGTCGACCCAGCCGATGGCGCCGAACAGGAAGGTCACCCCCAGCACGGTCCAGACATAGCGGTTGTGCAGATCGGCCCACAGCAGGGTGCTGATGCCGATGGTGGTCAGGATCAGGGCGCCGCCCATGGTGGGGGTGCCGGATTTGGACAGGTGCGACTGGGGGCCATCGTTGCGCACGGCCTGGCCGATCTGGCGGATCTGCAGGGTGCGGATCATCCAGGGGCCGAGCCACAACGACAGCATCAGGGCGGTCAGGACGCCCAGAATGCCGCGCAGGCTGAGGTATTGGAAGACGGCGAAGCCCTTGTAGAACTGTTGCAGGAACTCCGCCAACAGCAGCAGCATCAGTGTTTCTCCTCGGTGTTGAGAGCGCAGAGCGCGGCGACGACCTTGTCCATCGCGGCGCTGCGGGATCCCTTGATCAGCAGGGTGGTTCCGGCCCGGTCCTCGTCCGCCAGGGCCTCGATCAGTTGTTCGCGATCGGCGAAATGTCGAGCCTCGGCGCCATAGGCGCGGGCCGCATGGGCCATCGAAGGACCGACGCTGTAGAAGGCATCCACCTTGCCGCGGGCATGCTCGCCCACGTCACGATGGCCCTGTTCGGTCCATTCGCCCAACTCGGCGATGTCGCCCAGGACCACCACCCGACGGCCCGGCAGGGCAGCCAGCAGATCGATCCCGGCCTTCACCGAGGCGGGGTTGGCGTTGTAGCTGTCGTCGATGACCTGGGCGCCGCGCTGGCTGGTGCGGGTCAGGGTGCGGCCCTGGACAGGTGCCGCTGTGGCCAAGCCACGGGCGACGGTGGTCAGGTCCAGGCCCAGGCTGAGGGCGGCCGCCGCCGCGGCCAGGGCATTGCCGACGTTGTGGGCACCCAACAGTTGCAGGGTGATGCGTACGTCGTCTTGGGCAGTGTGCAGGGTGAAGCTCGGACGACCTTGGCTATCCAGGCTCACCTCGGTGGCGCGGACATCGGCGCGGGCATCCAGGCCGAAGGCGATGACTCGGCGCCCGGCCGCACGGCGTTGCCAGGTCTCGAAGGCCGCGTCGTCGCGGTTGAGCACCACGGTGCCCGCCTCGCCCACGCCTTCGATGATCTCGCCCTTGGCCTCGACGATACGATCGACGCCGCCGAACTCGCCCACATGGGCCTGGCCGGCGTTGGTAATGATAACGACATCCGGGCGTGTCAGGCTCACGGTATAGGCGATGTCCCCGACGTGGGAAGCGCCCAGCTCGATGACGCCGAAGGCATGCTCGGCAGCCAGTTGCAGCAGGGTCAGGGGCGCGCCGAGGTCGTTGTTCAGATTGCCCTGGGTGGCCAGGGTGGCGCCCTGCTGACGCAGGATGGCGGCGAGCAGTTCCTTGACCGTGGTCTTGCCGCTGGAGCCGGTCACGGCGGCGAGCTTGCCTTGGAACAGATCACGATTGAAGGCGCCGAGGCGACCCAACGCCAGGCGGGTGTCGGCTACCACCAGTTGGGGCAGATGAACCTCGGGCACGGCCCGCTCCACCAGGGCTGCCGCGGCGCCCTGGGCAGCCACGTCGGCCAGATAGGCATGACCATCGAAGCGCGGCCCGCTCAGGGCAACGAAGAGTTGTCCGGCCACGGCCTTGCGACTGTCGGTGCCGACGCCATCGAACAGGGCATCGGCGCCCAGCAGGTTGCCGGTCAGGGCCTCGGCCACTTCGGTGAGGGTGAAGGATCTAAGCATGCTGTCGCTCCCAGGCGGTCAGGGCCCGCTCGGCCTGGTCGAGATCGGAAAAGGGATGGCGGACACCGGCGATTTCCTGGTAGGGCTCATGGCCCTTGCCGGCCAGCACCACGATGTCCTGGGCGGTCGCCGCGGCCACGGCCTGGGCGATCGCCACCTCGCGCCGGCCGGCGAAGCTCACCTGCTCGGGCTGCGCGAAGCCCGCGCGGATGTCGGCGACGATGGCGGCCGGATCCTCGGTACGGGGGTTGTCGTCGGTCACCACCACCTGGTCGGCCAGGCGCTCAGCCACCGCGGCCATCTCCGGCCGCTTGCCGCGATCGCGATCGCCGCCACAGCCGAATACGCAGACCAATCGACCCTGGGCACCGACATGGGGCCGCAGGGCAGTGAGCACCTTGTCCAAGGCGTCGGGGGTATGTGCATAGTCCACTACCACCAGCGGCCGCCCGGCGCCACCCAGGCGCTGCATGCGCCCGGCCGGGCCCTGCAGCTGCGGGAGGATGGCAAGGATGGCGTCGAGGCCATGCCCCAAGCCCAGCAGCGCACCGATGGCGGCCAGCAGATTGCTCAGGTTGAAGCGTCCGATCAGCTGGCTGCGCAGCTCGCCGGTGCCCTGGGCGGTGACCAGCTGGGCGCGCACGCCGTGGTCGTCGAACTGGACAGCCTGGCAATGGATGCTGGCAGCCGGATCGCTCAGGCTGTAGGTCAGGGTCGCTGCCGGGCTGGGGCGAGCTGCCAGCTCGCGGCCAAAGGCATCATCCATATTAAGGACGCGGGTGCCGAGCCCGGGCCAGGCGAACAGCTGGGCCTTGGCTTCGCCATAGGCGGCCATGGTGCCGTGGTAATCGAGGTGGTCGCGGGACAGATTGGTGAAGACCGCGACCTTGAAGGCCAGCGCTGCCACCCGGCCCTGGGCCAGGCCATGGGAAGAGACCTCCATGGCCACGCTGGCAGCGCCACCGGCGGCCAGTTCGGCCAGGGTCGCCTGCAGTTTGAGAGCATCCGGGGTGGTGTGGCGGCTTTCGGCGAGAGCGCCATGGAAGCCGTTGCCCAGGGTACCGACGATGCCGCAGCGCTGACCGAGCAGGTCGCAGGCCTGGGCGATCAGCTGGCTGACACTGGTCTTGCCGTTGGTGCCGGTGATGCCGACCAGCGCCAGGCGCTGGCTGGGTTCGCCATGGAAACGGCCAGCGATGGCGGAAAGCTTTCCGGCCAGACCTTCGACGGCGATCAGAGGGATGTCCAGGTTCGGCAGCGCAGGAGCGTCCTTCACCTCGTAGGCGATGGCTGCGGCACCCCGTTCGGCGGCACTGGCGATATGGGTACGGCCATCGCTGTGCAAGCCGGGAATGGCGAGGAACAGCGAGCCCGGCCGAACGTCGCGACTGTCCAGCGCCAGGCCGTCGATGTCGACGGCAGCGCTGGCTTCAGACAGGAGTTCGGTCAGCAGACGGCTCATCGATCACGCTCCCCGACCAGCAGCGGCTTGGCGGCAGCCTGGGCCTGGGCCTGCTGCACCGGCAGCGGCTGCAGATTGTCCGGCTGGATGTTCATCAGGCGCAGAGCGCCGGACATCACGCGGCTGAACACCGGCGCCGACACCACACCACCGTAGTAGCCGCCCTTGCTGGGACGGTCGATCACCACCACCGCGGCCAGGCGCGGATTGCTGGTGGGGCCGAAGCCGGCGAACAGCGAGCGATAGGAATTTTCGGCATAGCCCCGGGTACCGGTGCTGGTCTTGCGCGCGGTACCGCTCTTGCCAGCGACGTGGTAGCCCGGCACCTGGGCGCGGAAGGCACCACCGGGGGCTTCCACGACCTGTTGCAGCATGCCTTGCAGGGTCTTGGCGACGCGCTCGTCCACCGCCTGGTCGCTGGCCGGAGCCTTATCCAGGCGCACCATGGACAGCGGTACCGAGCGCCCGTCGTTGGCCAGCACCGAATAGGCATGGGCCAGCTGCACGGCGGTCACCGCCAGGCCGTAGCCATAGGACAGGGTCGCGGTCTCGGCCGGACGCCAGGTGCGGTGGTTGGGCAGATTGCCGACCCGCTCGCCGGGGAAGCCCAGACCGGTGTCCTGGCCGAGGCCGACGGCGCGCATGGCGTTGTAGATGTTCTCGCCACCGACGTCGAAGGCGATCTTGCTCATGCCGACGTTGCTGGACTTGATGAGGATGCCGGTCAGGTCCAGGGCGCCATCGCTGTGGGAGACGTCCTTGATGGTGTAGCGACCGATCTGCAGCGAACCGGGATAGACGTTGACCTTGTCGGTGGGCTTCCAGCGACCGCTGGCGAGCGCCGCGGTCATGGAGATCGGCTTCATCACCGAGCCGGGTTCCATGACGTCGATCATCGCCCGGTTGCGCATGGCGGCCGGTTCGAGGCTGCGTCTGTTGTTGGGGTTATAGGTGGGCATGTTGACCATCGCCAGGACCTCACCGGTCTTGACGTCGACGATGGTGAGGCTGCCGGCCTCGGCTTCGAACTGGGTCAGGGCATTGCGCAGCTCGCGGGCAGCGAGATACTGCAGACGCAGGTCGATGGACAGCGCCAGGGTGTTGCCCGGCTTGGCGTTCTTGGCGACCTGCACATCGCGGATCAGCCGACCGCGACGATCCTTGACCACCTGGCGACGACCCGGCACGCCGGACAGCCACTCGTTGAAGGCCAGCTCGATGCCTTCGCGACCGTGGTCGTCGATGTCGGTGAAGCCGACCACATGGGCCGCCACCTCACCCGCCGGATAGAAACGCCGAAATTCCTCGATGTCGTAGACACCGGGAATCTTGTGCGCCTTGACCTGGCTCATAACCGCTTCGCCCTGCTCGGGCGTCAGGCCGCGGGCCAGGTAGAGAAATTCCTTGCTGGCGTTCTGCTCGATGCGTTTGGCCAATTCCGCCCGCGGCTGGCCGACGGCATCGGCCAGGGTCGGCCAGCGATCCTCGGCGCCCAGCAGTTCCTTCGGATTGATCCACAGGGTGGTGACCGGCGTACTCACGGCCAGGGGTTCGCCATTGCGATCGGTGATCAGGCCACGGTGCGCCGGGATGGGAATGGTGCGCACGCTACGCGCATCACCCTGCCCCTTGAGAAAGGCCCGGTCGATCACGTGCAGATCGACGATGCGCCAGATGATGGTGCCGACCATGACCAGCAACAGCCCGATAATCAGGCTGAAGCGCCAGGGCAGGCGCGCGATCAGGCCTTTCACGGATTGACCATCCGGATTTCGGTCGGATCGGGAATGCGCATCTGCAGCTGACCGCTGGCCAGAGCCTCGACGCGGCTGTGGGCGGTCCAGGTGCTCTGCTCCAGCAGCAACCGGCCGTACTCGGCCTGGGCCTTGTCGCGGATGGCCATCTCGCCATAGAGGGTATTGAGCAGCTGGCGATTCCAGTGGGCGCTATAGGCCACGGCTACCGCCGACAGCAACACGCCAGCGAATAGCACCAGCATGACGCTGCTGCCCAGGGGCAGTTTCTTGACGAAGAGCCGGCTCATTTCAGCTTCTCGGCAACGCGCATCACGGCGCTGCGGGCGCGGGGATTGGCGGCCAGTTCGGCTTCGCTGGCATAGACCGGCTTGCCCAGCAGGCGCAGGGAAGGCTCGAAGACCGTGGCGCGGATCGGCAGGTCGCGCGGCAGCTGGTCGGCCTCGCCCTTGGCCAGTCGGCGCATGAATTGCTTGACGATGCGATCTTCCAGGGAGTGGAAGCTGATCACCACCAGCCGGCCACCCACCGCCAACTGCTCGTAGGCGGCCTGCAGGCCCTGCTCCAGATCGCTCAGTTCGCGGTTGATGTAGATGCGCAGCCCCTGGAAGGCGCGGGTGGCGGGATGCTTGCCCTTTTCCCAGGCCGGATTGGCCTCGGTGAGCACCTTGGCCAGATCACCGGTGCGTTCGAAGGGCTGGACCTCACGGCGCTGCACCACGGCGCGCGCCATGCGCTTGGCGAAGCGCTCTTCGCCGAATTCCTTGAACACCTGGGCGATATCGGCCTCGGCAGCCGTGGCGATCCAGGCGGCGGCGCTCTGGCCCCGGCTCGGATCCATGCGCATGTCCAGGGGGCCGTCCTGCATGAAGCTGAAACCGCGCTCGGGATCGTCGAGCTGGGGCGATGACACACCTAGATCCAGCAGCACGCCATCGACCTGGCCGGACCAGCCACGGCTGACGAGTTCATCGCCCAGCTCGGCGAAGCTGCGCTGGACGATCTCGAAACGCGGATCTTCCGCGGCCAGGGCCTGGCCAGCGGCGATCGCCTGGGGGTCCTTGTCGAAACCCAGCAACCGCCCTTCCCCACCCAGCAGGCGCAACGCGGCTCGGCTGTGTCCGCCGCGGCCGAAGGTGCCGTCCAGATAACGGCCGGCAGGCTGGATCGCCAATGCCTGTACGGCCTCGTCCAGGAGAACGGAGACGTGGTGGAAGACTGGGTTCATGGTCACAGGATCAAATCGCGCATTTCATCCGGCATACCGCCGGGTTCCTTAATCGCCAGGAGATCCGCGTCGCACACGGCACTCCAGGCATCCTCATCCCATAACTGGAACTTGTTGAGCTGCCCGACCAGCATCACGCGCCGGTCCAGCTTGGCGTATTCACGCAGGCGCGGCGGAACCAGGAAACGGCCACTGCCGTCGAGTTCCAGATCCACCGCATTGCCGATCAGCAAGCGCTGCAAGCGGCGAGTCTCCTCGCGTAGCGAGGGCAACTGCCGCAGCTTGCTTTCGATGATTTCCCATTCCGGGAGTGGATAGACGCAAAGGCAGGGGTCGACGGCATCGATCGTCACGATGAGCTGGCCGGCACAACGCTCCAGCAGCTCGTCACGATACCGGCTCGGCATCGCGGCGCGCCCCTTGGCGTCGAGACTAATGGCGTTCGCTCCCCGGAACAATTTCGCGTCCTCTAATAGGCTGTCCTTGCCATTAAATCCCACTTCGCCCCACTTCGTACCACCGGCCGCCACTATATTGAGGAGGGCCGCTTTCAGTCAAGGTAAGCGAGGGGGTTCCCAGGCCGCGTGGGACGCGGATTTCGAGCAAATTGCACGAGTTCACGACCAAGACGAACGACATCGATTTCCGACAAACGGAAATGAAGTCAATTGATTGGCTCAATTGATTAAAGTGATGTCTTAAGAAGAGGTCTCAAACCCCAGGCGTAGAGGCCCGGGAGGGAGGGAGGGAGTGCGAGAGCCGACCTGTAAGCCGGGTTCTGTCGAGGACAGTCATTCCTCTGGGACAACCATCGCTGATTGCCTCTAGCGACCTACCCGAATCCAGCGCGGGCCACGCCTATGGATTCCTATTTGGTCTTGCTCCAGGTGGGGTTTACCTAGCCACGAACTGTTGCCAGCCGTGCGGTGCGCTCTTACCGCACCTTTTCACCCTTACCGGCGCTTGCGCGCTTAGGCGGTTATTTTCTGTGGCACTTTCCGTAGGCTCACGCCTCCCAGGCGTTACCTGGCACCTCGCCCTATGGAGCCCGGACTTTCCTCCCTCGCGACCCTTGCGGATCACGACAGCGACTGCCCGGTCGGCTCTCGCGGCGCAAGGGTATAGAGACTGGAGGCGGATAACAAGGAAAGATGCCCACTAATTCGCCCTACTCGCCCTTGCGCTCCAGCGCCAGTTGATAGAGTAGGTTCTTGCGCGCCCCGGTGATCTGGGCGGCCAGGGCGGCGGCGCGCTTGACCGGCAGCTCGGCCAGCAGCAGATCGAGGATGCGCAGGGTTTCGGCATCGACCTCGGCGTCTTCCGGCGCGGTCCAGCCGGCCACCAGCAGCACGCACTCGCCGCGCTGCTGATCCAGATCCTCGCGAATCCAGGCCTGCAGCTCGCCCGCGGGCAGGCCGCGCAGGGTCTCGAAGGTCTTGGTCAGCTCGCGCCCCAGCACGATGTGCCGCTCGGGCCCGAAGGTGCTCACCATATCGGCCACGCAGTCGTCGAGGCGATGGGGCGCCTCGTAGAAGATCAGGGTGCGCGGGTCTTCGCGCAGCGCCGCCAGCCGCCCCTGCCGGCCCACCGCCTTGGCTGGCAGGAAGCCCTCGAAGCTGAAGCGGTCCGAAGGCAGCCCGGCCGCCGACAGCGCCGCGATCAGCGCGCAGGCACCGGGAATCGGCGAGACCCGGATGCCCTGGGCGCGCGCGGCGCGCACCAGGTGAAAGCCCGGATCGGAAATCAGCGGCGTACCGGCATCGGAGATCAGGGCGACGTCCTCTCCCGCCAGCAAGCGGGTGATGAAGCGACCTCCGGCATCGCGCTCGTTGTGGTCGTGACAGGCGGCAAGCGGCGTTTCGATACCGAAATGGCGCAACAGGCGCGCCGAATGACGGGTGTCTTCGGCGGCGATCAGGGCCACGTCGCGCAGGACCTTGAGGGCACGGGTGGTGATGTCGTCCAGGTTGCCGATGGGGGTGGCAACCACATAAAGAGTACCCGGCGAAATCATGATGAAACCTGACGGACTGGAAATAGCCCAACAGTGTACGCCGCTCTCGCCCTCGGCGTTCGCAGCGCCTGGGTGCTGTGAGACAATCGCCCCTTTCCCGAACTCTGCTCAGGAACCACCGCATGAAGTTCCGCCTGCGTCCGCTGCTCTGCGCCACCGCCTTCGCCCTGCTCGCCGCCTGCAGCAGCTCGCCCACCACGAGCAGCCTCGGGGCGCTGCCTCAGCCCAGCCAGGCCAGCATCGAGCAACTGCTGAACCAGGCCGGCGCCAGTCAGTCCGAACAGGCCAATCTGCTGCGTCTGACCGCCGCGGACAAGGCCTATGCCCAGCAGAACGCCCGCGAAGCGCGGCAGATCCTGGGCTCCATCAATCTGGAAGGCTTGAAGCCGGCGCAGCAGATGTTCGCCCAGACCTTGCTGGCTCAGCTCGATCTGCTCGACAAGCAGCCGGCCCAGGCCCTCAAGCGTTTCGACCATCCCAGCTTCGCCCAACTGGGCGAATTGCCGGCTCAGCAGCAGATCCGCAGCGGCCTGACCAAGGCCGAGGCCCAGGCCGCCAATGGCCAGCCGCTCGCCGCCGCCCAGGAGCGCATCTTCCTGGGGCCGCTGCTCGAAGGCGATGCCGGCCACGACAACCGCGAGCATATCTGGCAGCTGGTGACCAGCCTGCCGGATGCGCAACTGCGCCAGAGCGTGAAGGATGCCGATCTCAATGGCTGGCTGGCCCTGGCCGCCATCACCCGCGGCAACCTGGCGCTGGATCAGCAATTGTCGGCCATCGAGGAATGGCAGCAGCAGCACCCCGGCCATCCCGCCGCGCGCAATCTGCCCGATGACCTGGAACGCCTGAAGACCCTGGCGCGCGAGCCACTCAATCGCGTCGCCCTGCTGCTGCCCCTGCAGGGCCAGCTCGCCGGCGTCTCCCGCGCGCTGCAGGACGGCTTCATGGCCGCCCGCTACGAAGCCCTGGCCACGGGCCAGACCGCCCCGGCCGTGACCGTCTACGACAGTACCCAGATGGGCTCGCTGGACGCCTTCTACCGTCAGGCCCAGGCCGCCGGTATCCAGCTGGTGGTCGGCCCGCTGGAAAAGAATCTGGTCAAGCAGCTGAGCGATCGCCCGCAATTGCCGCTTAACACCCTGGCGCTGAACTATGGCGACAGCCAGGGCGCCCAGCCGCCCCAGCTCTTCCAGTTCGGCCTGGCCGCCGAGGACGAGGCCCGTGAAGCCGCCCGCCGTGCCTGGGCCGACGGCAAGCGCAGCGCCGGTGCCATGGTGCCCCAGGGCGACTGGGGCGCCCGCGTGCTGGCCGCCTTCCAGAACGAGTGGCAGCAGTTGGGTGGTCGCCTGGTCGCCGCCGAGCGCATCGGCCAGCCGGTCGAGATCGCCAACCGCATCACCAGCCTCCTGCAGATGCGCCAGGGCATGGACTTCATCTTCCTCGCCTCGACGCCGGCGCAGGCCCGCCAGATCAAGCCGATCCTGGTCTACCAGAACGCCCGCGATCTGCCGGTGTACGCCACCTCCAACCTCAACAGCGGGGTCAACGAACCCGGCGTCAACCAGGATCTTAACGGCATCCTGTTCTGCGAAACCCCCTGGCTGCTCGACCCGAGCAATCCGCTGCGCGCCAAGATCACCGCCCAGTGGCCCCAGGCTGGCACCAGCATCGGTCGCCTCTATGCCATGGGCGCCGATGCCTACCTGCTGGCGCTGCACCTGCAGCAGCTCAAGGCCCTGCCCAACTCCGAGCTGCCCGGCCTGTCCGGCAATCTGAGCGTGGCGCCCGATCAGCGTGTGGTGCGTCACCTGCCCTGGGCGGAATTCCGCAACGGCGTGGCCCAGCCGCTGCCAGCCAACAATGCACCGCGGCCCACCACCAGCGTGCCGGCCTCGCTCAGCACGCCGTGAAGCAGGCCCCGCACCTCCAGCGCGGCAAGCAAGGCGAGGACCGTGCGCTGCAGTTCCTGCAGACGCACGGTCTGCGCCTGATCGCCCGTAACTGGCGCTGGCGTGGCGGTGAGCTCGATCTGGTCATGCTCGACGGCGATACAGTAGTATTCGTCGAGGTACGCGCCCGCAGGCACACCGCCTGGGGCGGCGCCGCGGAAAGCATAGATGCCCGCAAGCGGCAGCGACTGGTCAACAGCGCCGCCCTCTTTCTGCAATCCGAAGCGCGCTGGGCCAAGCGGCCCTGTCGTTTCGACGTGATCGCGATCGGCCCCGGGGCCGACGCGTCCCCTCAGGCACTCGAATGGATCAAACAGGCCTTCGACGCCTGAGGCCCTCCACAGCACAGGTCAAAGATATCGCGATGGACACCCACGCCCGCATCCAGAAACTCTTCCGGGACAGCATCGAAACCAAGCGTCAGGCCATGGAAGTCCTGATTCCGCATATCGATCTGGCCAGCCAGGTCATGGTCGCGGCCCTGCTCAACGAAGGCAAGATTCTCACCTGTGGCAATGGCGGTTCCGCCGGCGACGCCCAGCATTTCTCCTCGGAACTGCTGAATCGCTTCGAGCGCGAGCGGCCCAGCCTGCCGGCCCTGGCCTTGACCACCGACACCTCGACGCTGACTTCCATCGCCAACGACTACAGCTACAACGAGGTGTTCTCCAAGCAGATCCGCGCCCTCGGTCAGCCCGGCGACATCCTCCTGGCCATCTCCACCAGCGGCAACTCGGCCAACGTGATCCAGGCGATCCAGGCCGCTCACGACCGCGAGATGACCGTGGTCGCGCTCACCGGCCGCGATGGCGGCGGCATGGCCTCGCTGCTGCTGCCCGAGGACGTCGAGATCCGCGTACCCGCCAAGGTCACCGCCCGCATCCAGGAAGTGCACCTGCTGGTGATCCACTGCCTGTGCGACCAGATCGATCAGCAACTGTTTGGAAGCGAAGAATGAAGAAGGCTCCTCTGCTCGCCATCCTGGCGCTGTCCTTTGCGGTCGCCGGCTGCAGCAACGTGGTCACCGCCAGCCGCGACAAGCCCATCGACGACAACCGCGGCACCCGTACCCTGGGCAGCACCGTCGACGACGCCCTGATCGAAACCAAGGCCGCGGTCAACATCTCCAAGGCCAATGCCGACCTGGCCAGCTCGCACATCGTGGTGGTGAGCTACAACGGCGTGGTACTGATCGCCGGCCAGACACCGCGCGCCGATCTCAAGGCCCAGGCCGAACAGGCGGTGCGCAGCGTGCAGCGGGTCAAGACCGTGCACAACGAACTGCAGGTGACCGGTAACTCCTCGCTGCTGGCGCGGAGCAACGATTCCTGGCTGACCACCCGCATCAAGACCCAGATGTTCGCCGACCAGGACATCCCAGGCTCGCGCATCAAGGTGGTCACGGAAAACGGCATCGTCTATCTCCTGGGCCTGGTGACCCAGCAGGAAGCCGCCCATGCCGTGCAGCTGATCCAGAGCGTCTCGGGTGTGCAGCGCATCGTCAAGCTGTTCGAATACATCAACTGATCCCTATTCGCCGCCCAATAAAAAGCCCCGCAATGCGGGGCTTTTTATTGGGCGGCGTGCCTTAGGCGGCCTGCCACTCGCTTTCGGCTTCGTCGCGGGTCTTGGACAGGCGTACCTGGCTGCCTTCCACGGACAGGACCCAGCTCAGCGGAATGTAGTGATGCTTGCCATCGGCGTCCTGATCGCGCTTGGTCAGCTTGATGCGATCGGCGCCCTCCATGTGGTCGACGGTGCCCACGTGCTGGCCGTCCGAACCGACAACTTCCGCATGCTCTTTGATCTGGGTTGCATCTACCATGGTGGTTCTCCGGCAGGTTAAGAAAAAGGAGGCGCCTCTCTGAGTGCCTGCAGGATAGGAGGCGTGAGCAGCCGTCTGGGTTCGGCCTGTGCCGACGAAAGGCCATCATTGAGGTCAGAAGCCCGAGAACTACGAAGAGGATCCACCGATGAGTGATGAGCCAAGCAAGCTGACCCGTTCCAAGGAACGCTGGGCCCAGGAGGGCCGCTTCCTTACCGGCCAGGGCGCACGCCCGGACAGCGAACGCCTGCCGCCCGGCCAGCATCGGGTCAGCAACTGGCCGGTCCTGGATCTAGGGGTACGCCCGGAAGTCAGCCAGGAACGCTGGCAACTGGCGGTGACCGGCGCGGTCGGCAAGACGCTACGCTGGAACTGGGAGACCTTCGCGGCGCGGGCGACCACCCAGGCCATCAGCGACATGCACTGCGTCACCACCTGGTCACGCTATGACAATCACTGGATCGGCCTGCCGGTAAGCGAACTGCTGGACGAGGTACAGCCGCGGGACGAAGCGACCCATGTGCTCCTGCACAGCTACGACGGCTACATCACCAACCTGCCGCTGGCCGATTTCGCCGCACCTGGCGCCATGCTGGTGCACAGCTGGGAAGGCCAGCCGCTGACCGCCGAGCACGGGGGCCCGGTGCGGGTACTGATCCCGCACCTCTATCTGTGGAAGAGCGCCAAGTGGCTCAGGCGCATCGACTTCCGGGTCGGCGACACGCCTGGCTTCTGGGAGATGCGCGGCTATCACGACCGGGGCGACCCCTGGCAGGAGCAGCGCTACTCCGACGACGACGCCTGAGGCTCGCTCAGCGTGCGGCGGGGGCCAACTGCAGCTCCACCGGATCGCCGGGGTTGAGACTGCGGATACGGAATTCGTCGCGGGTGAGACCGAGGATTTCCGTGGGATAGGTGATGCCTTCCTCGATCAGATTCAGGCCCTTCTCGGTGCGCGTCCAGCGGCCCAGGGAGGGCTGGCTGCTCGGCGAGGCCATCACCAGGGTGCCATCGCTGAGAAAGACATAGAGCATTCCCGGCTCGATGCTGTTGCTGGTCTTGATCTGCCAGACCTTGTTGACGAAGCCTTCCTGGGCACTGCTCTGCTTGTCGCCACCGCCCTGCCCGTAGCCGATCAGCCCGGCCACGACACAGAGCGCGCCTATCACCAGCACCACCACGCGCCAGTAACGACGCGCCTTGTCTTGCAAACTCATGTCACTCCTTGGGTGTTCTTGAGGCTGGCCAGGTAGGTGCCCAGCGGCGGGCGCTCCTGGAAATAGCCATGCAGCCCGGCAAAGATCGAATCGGCCAGCTGCTTCTGGTGGCGACTGTCGAGCAAGCGTCGGCAGTCGCGATCATTGGAAATGAAGCCCGTCTCGACCAGGATCGAGGGGATGTCCGGTGATTTGAGCACAGCGAACCCCGCCTGCTCCACCCGTTTCTGGTGCAGGTTGGTGATGTTCGCCAATTGCCCCAGCACCTTGTGGCCCAGGTCCAGGCTCGACGAGATGGTGGCGTTCATCGACATGTCCAGCAGCACGCCGGCCAGCATGGGATCGCGGCCCTTGAGAATCTCGTTGGCACCGATCAGGTCGACGTTGTTCTCGCTGTCGGCCAGAAAGCGCGCCGTGGTGGAGGTCGCGCCTCGCTCCGACAGGGCATAGACCGAGGCACCATAGGCCGTACGCCGCGGTGCGGCATCGGCGTGCACCGAGACGAACATGTCGGCGTTGTAGCTGCGGGCGACCTCGACCCGCTTGCGCAGCGGCACGAAGAAGTCGTCGTTGCGCACCAGCTTGGCCTTGAAGCCCTTCTGCAGGTTGATGCGCCGCGCCAGATTCTGCGCCACGATCAGGGCGATGTCCTTTTCCCGATCACCCCGGGCGCTCAGCGCCCCGGGATCCTTGCCACCATGCCCGGCATCGACCACCACCATGATGTCGCGCCCCGTGGCCAGGCCCTTGCCGCGCTTGACCTCCAACGGCGGCTCAGCGTCGACCGGCTTGCGTGCGGCCACTGCCGGCGTCCCGGCGCGCTTGAGATCGAGCACCAGGCGGTTGGACGCGCCCTCGCCCGGGCCGAGAATGAAGCTCTCCATCTCCACCGGATGGGCCAGCTCCAGCACCACCCGGGTGTCCTGGGCGCCATAGCGGGCGCTGCGCACGGCGCGCACCGGCGACCCCTGCAGGGCGAGGTGGTTGAGCACCGCGGGCGCCTGGGTATCGGCGAGATCGAGAATGATGCGATCCGGCGCCACCAGGGTAAAGGTCTTGTAGCGCACCGGCCCGGTGAGATCGAAGACCAGGCGGAGCTTGTCAGCGTCCTGCCAGGCCCGGGCACCCTTGAGTTGCTGCCGGGCGGCAAACGCCGGCAACCCGACGGGCAAAGTCATGCCAGCCAGGATCAGATTGAGCAGACGACGGCGATTCATGGGGTCCTCGCGAGAAACGAGAAACGAGAAACGGCTGGGAAGTTACAACATAACGCTAAAGATCGCCTGCCACCTGGCCCCTGTCAACTGCCATTCGGACAAAATATTCCTTAGAAAACCAGGGCATAGCGTTCGTTTGCAGAATCAGCTTTAGATACAGTCACTTGCCGCTCTCGCGAGCCGACCCGTCAAAGGCGCGAACGGCGAGAAGTGCGACGGAGAGCGAATTTATCGGCGCCGTCATCGTCGAAGTGTCAGGCACTTCCGCCTTTGAAGGGATCACACCATGAACAAGAAGATTGCAGTCGCGACCGCCCTGCTGGCCGGCACCGTGCTGGCGGGCTGTTCCTCGGTCAAGAACACAGCCGACTACACCGTGGGTCGCGTGGAATTTCGCGAGCAGCCGCTGGTGAAGCAGGTGGAAAAGGGTATGGCCAAGGCTGACGTCCTGCGTATCGGCGGCACCCCGTCGAGCACCTACACCCGCAAGTATCGTCCGGGTACCTGCAACAACTATGTGCTCAACAAGGACGGCAAGGAGCAGGTCTATTCGATCGGCTTCGACAGCATGAACCGCGTCGACAGCAAGGACTTCGAGACCTGCGAAAGCGCCGACCGCGCCTGATCGGGGATCTGACCGGCCAGCCAGGCCGGGTGTCCTGACGGACGCTGGCGGCGTCTGATGGACAGGATCGGCGAGCGGCAGCACCCTAGGCCCTCGCCATCCATGAACGTTGCGCCGACGTCCTGCACTGCGGATCGACGCAGGCACGGCCAGCGCCGCCAGGCTCTACCCATCGTTCCAAGGAATTCAGGCATGTCCAGACGTCACCTCATACTCACAGCTGCGGTGCTTTCCCTGACTGGCTGCGGTGGCTATGACTACAGTTGCGATGCGGCCAAGACCGCCGAACTGGTTCGTCAGCAATACGCCCAGACCATCAACGAGATCTATGCGGACGACATCGCCGCCGGCCAGCCCGCGCTGGAGGCCAACCAGATCTCGCTGGTCGACATCAAGACCCAGGAAGAACCCTCAGACAGTGGCGAAGCAGGCTTCTATACCTGCAATGCGACCGTCGAGGCCACCTGGCCCAAGGCCGCTCTCGAACGCCTGGCTCCGGCCGCCGCTCAATTGGCCAGCGTGGGTGCCATCCTCGAAAACGGCCACCTGCGCCATGCGCTCAGCTACGAGTCCTCGCTGGAAGGCAGCGACAAACAGCGCGTCGACATCACCCTGCCCGAAGCCGTGGACCTGAGTCTCAAGACCCTGGCCGGCCAGGAACCGATGGACGAATACCTGGAAGACGCTCCCGACGGCGAACAGGAAGCGCCCTGATCCACCGGCGCCCGCGCTGCTGTGCAGTGCTGGCGCCCGGGTGTATGATCCGAATTCCCCTCCGCCAGCATCCTCCGGCGGGTTCGTGAGCCCCGGCACCCCTGTGGAGATCCCGCATGGCGTCGTTGCCCTCCGGCCCGGCAATCGTCACTTCGCGTTTGCACCGTGCCTCGTCCGCGCTCACGATGACCAGAACCGTGACCTAGAAAGCCGCCTCGGAGAGACGCTTCATGCCTGACTATCGCTCGAAAACCTCCACCCAGGGCCGCAACATGGCGGGCGCCCGAGCGCTCTGGCGCGCCACCGGGATGAAGGACGAAGACTTCAAGAAACCCATCATCGCCATCGCCAACTCCTTTACCCAGTTCGTGCCGGGCCATGTCCATCTCAAGGACTTGGGCCAGCTGGTCGCCCGGGAGATCGAGAAGGCTGGCGGCGTGGCCAAGGAATTCAACACCATCGCCGTGGACGACGGCATCGCCATGGGCCACGACGGCATGCTCTATTCGCTGCCGAGTCGCGAGATCATCGCCGACGCCGTGGAGTACATGGTCAATGCCCACTGCGCCGACGCCCTGGTGTGCATCTCCAACTGCGATAAGATCACCCCCGGCATGCTGATGGCCGCCCTGCGCCTGAACATCCCGGTGGTGTTCGTCTCCGGCGGCCCCATGGAAGCCGGCAAGACCAAGCTGGCCAGCCACGGCCTGGACCTGGTCGACGCCATGGTCATCGCCGCCGACAGCTCGGCCAGCGACGAGAAGGTCGCCGAATACGAACGCAGCGCCTGCCCCACCTGTGGCAGCTGCTCGGGCATGTTCACCGCCAACTCCATGAACTGCCTGGTCGAGGCCCTCGGCCTGGCCCTGCCCGGCAATGGCTCGACCCTGGCTACCCACGCCGACCGCAAGGAACTGTTCCTGCAGGCCGGCCGCACCATCGTCGACCTCTGCCGTCGCTACTATCAGGAAAACGACGAGTCGGCGCTGCCGCGCAACATCGCCTGCCATGCGGCCTTCGAGAACGCCATGACCCTGGACATCGCCATGGGCGGCTCGACCAACACCATCCTGCACCTGCTGGCCGCCGCCCAGGAAGCCGAGGTGGACTTCGATCTGCGCGACATCGATGCCCTGTCGCGCAAGGTGCCGCAGCTGTGCAAGGTGGCGCCGAACATCCAGAAGTACCACATGGAAGACGTGCATCGCGCCGGGGGCATCTTCAGCATCCTGGGCGAACTGGCCCGTGGCGGTCTGCTGCACACCGACCTGCCCACCGTGCACAGCCGGACCCTGGGCGAAGCCATCGAGCAGTGGGACATCACCCTGACCCAGGACGAGGCGGTGAAGACCTTCTTCCGCGCCGGTCCCGCCGGCATCCCGACCCAGGAAGCCTTCAGCCAGGCGACTCGCTACGATACCCTGGACGACGACCGCGCCGAGGGCTGCATCCGCAGTGTCGCGCACGCCTATTCCCAAGAAGGTGGTCTGGCCGTGCTCTACGGCAACATCGCCCTGGACGGCTGCGTGGTGAAGACCGCCGGCGTGGATGAATCCATCCATGTGTTCGAGGGCAATGCCAAGGTCTTCGAGAGCCAGGACGCCGCGGTGCGCGGCATCCTCGCCGACGAGGTCAAGGCCGGCGACATCGTCATCATTCGCTACGAAGGGCCCAAGGGCGGTCCGGGCATGCAGGAGATGCTCTACCCCACCAGCTACCTGAAGTCCAAGGGACTGGGCAAGCAGTGCGCCCTGCTCACCGACGGTCGCTTCTCCGGCGGCACCTCGGGCCTGTCCATCGGCCATGCCTCGCCGGAAGCCGCGGCGGGCGGTGCCATCGGCCTGGTGCAGGATGGCGACAAGGTGCTCATCGACATTCCCCAGCGCAGCATCAACCTGCTGGTGAGCGACGAAGAGCTGTCCCACCGCCGCATCGAGCAGGACAAGCTGGGCTGGAAGCCGGCACAACCCCGTGCCCGCCGCGTGACCACCGCGCTCAAGGCCTATGCCCTGCTGGCCACCAGCGCCGACAAGGGCGGCGTGCGCGACAAGGCGCTGCTGGGCTGACCGTTACTGCGAGGCGATGGCAGCTGCCGTCGCCTCGCAGCACTGCTCCATCATTCCCCTCTACTCTCCACGCTCTATTTCACCCCTCTGGCTACGCTCTCTCCTCGCCACTCCGCCTGCCCCTGCTTTCCTTACAGCCTCCGTGCGGGTAACCCCCATTCCAGAGGGGTTCCACAGTTGCTTGGCTTGCTAATTTTGTAGAAGCGCAACCTGTGATTCAGCTCACACCTCGCGATTAGCGCGCCGCTAGGCCGTTGAGTGATCAAAGGCTACCCTCCGTCTGCCGCTGAATTGATTCAGCGATAAGTTTGTAGTCAGGTTGAGCCCCAATGGTCACACCTATGCTGATCTTCCGCTGGAGCACGGCGGGTCAGGTGTAGGCCAGGCACGCGTCACACAACAACAATAAACAGGGAACATAAATGAATAAGAAAAAGGCTATGCCCTTGGCCAGGGTTTCGGTCGCCTCCTTGATGAGCACCCTCCTGCTGATTCCTTCGGCACACGCCCTGGAAACGATCGGGTACTTCCGTACCGGGCTCGGCGATTCCTCCGGTTCCGATTCCATGCGCTGCTTCAAGCTGCAGGGCGCGCAGTCCAAGTATCGCCTGGGCAACGAATGCGAACAGTACGGCGAACTGGCACTCAAGCAGGACGTTCTGACCCTCAACGACGGCTCGGCAGTCGGCGTATACGGCATGGGCAGCTTCTTCAACCGCTACGACCGCACCCCGACCTTCAACGGGGACAATGGCGAGATCCGTGCCGTCCAGGCCTATGCCTACTGGAACAACATCGCCGCGCTGAACGGCGGTAATCTCTGGGCCGGCCGCCGTTACTACAAGCGGAACGACATCCACATCTCCGACTTCTTCTACTGGAACCAGAGCGCCACCGGCGGCGGTATCGAGGACGTCAACATCGGCGGTCTCAAGTACAGCCTGGCCTTCTCGCGCAAGGACAACCAGAACCAGAAGGACTTCCAGAACCGCCTCGACTTCAACGTCGCCGGTTTCAACACCAATCCCAATGGCTCGCTGGAGATCGGCGTCAGCTATCTGGACAAGCCCACCAATCAGCCCAATGCCAACAGTGGTGTAGCCGTGACGCTGCAGCACAAGCAGGCCAACTTCATGGGTTGGGGTGGCGTGAACACCTTTGCCGTACAGCGCGGCCAGGGCCCGGGCACGGCGCTGGGCAGCACCGGCGATCCGACCCTGAGCAGCGCCGACGTCTCCTATCGCGTCGTCGACTTCTTCGATTGGCAGATCAGCCGCTACTGGGGTGGTCAGATCGCCGCGGTCTACCAGAAGGACGAACGTCCCAACGGCAATGACCTGCGCTGGACCTCGCTGGGTGGCCGCCTGGTGTACGGCATCACCGACCAGTTCAAGTTCTCCACCGAACTGGGCCATGATCAGGTGCAGGCTCCCGGCGGCACCCGCAAGCTGACCAAGCTGACCCTGGCGCCTACCTGGTCGCCCAAGGGCCCGGAATTCAAGACCCGTCCCGAATTCCGCCTGTTCTACACCTATGCCGCCTGGAACCGGGCAGCTCAACAAGCGGCCGACGACTTCGACGCCGGCTCCGCGCTGTCGAGCACCGGCACCTTCGGCAACGATCTGCACGGCTCCAACATCGGCTTTCAGATCGAGCAGTGGTGGTAACAGCTTCACCGCGACCGGCGTGCTGCCGGTCGCGTTCCTGTCTCCGAACCTGAGCGCACAACAATGAAAAGAACCGTCTCCCTCGCGTCCTTCGCCGGTTGCCTGTTGGCTGCCGCCCTCGCCAGCGGCACCGCCCAGGCAGCACCCGTTTCCGCCTGCCTCATCACCAAGACCGATACCAATCCCTTCTTCGTGAAGATGAAGGAAGGCGCCAGCGCCAAGGCCAAGGAACTGGGGATGACGCTCAAGGCCTATGCCGGCAAGATCGACGGCGACAGCGAAAGCCAGGTCGCCGCCATCGAGACCTGCATCGCCGACGGTGCCAAGGGCATCCTCATCACCGCGTCGGACACCAAGGGCATCGTGCCCAATCTGCAGAAGGCGCGTGAGGCCGGCCTGCTGGTGATCGCCCTGGACACCCCGCTGGATCCGGTGAGCGCGGCCGACATGACCTTCGCCACCGACAACCTCCTGGCCGGCAAGCTGATCGGTCAGTGGGCGCGGGAAACCCTGGGTGACAAGGCCAAGGACGCCCGAGTGGCCTTTCTCGACCTGAACGCCTCCCAGCCCTCGGTGGACGTCCTGCGCGACCAGGGCTTCATGCTCGGCTTCGGCATCGATCCCAAGGATCAGAACCGCATCGGCGACGAGACCGACTCGCGCATCGTCGGCCACGACGTGACCAACGGCAACGAGGAAGGCGGCCGCGCAGCGATGGAAAATCTGCTGCAGAAGGACCCGACCATCAACGTGGTGCACACCATCAACGAACCGGCCGCCGCCGGCGCCTACGAGGCGCTCAAGGCCGTGGGTCGCGAGAAGGACGTGCTGATCGTCTCCATCGACGGCGGCTGCCCGGGCGTGCACAACGTCGCCGACGGCGTCATCGGCGCCACCTCCCAGCAATACCCGCTGCAGATGGCCGCGCTGGGCATCGAGGCGATCAAGACCTTTGCCGACACGGGCAAGAAGCCTACCGCCACCGAAGGCAAGAGCTTCGTCGACACCGGCGTGAAACTGGTGACGGACAAGCCGGTACCCGGCATCCAGTCCATCGACAGCAAGACCGCCCTGCAGAAATGCTGGGGCTGATGGCCCCTCGTCTACGCTAGAGCAGACCGATCGCCCCGCCAGCCGTGCCGGCGCGGGCGATCGCCTCTCGGCCGATCCGCTTTCAGGAGATTGCCATGAGCGATCCGACCTCGCCTTCCCCGTCCGGGCAACCCTTCGAACAGGTGCTCAAGCACAGCGCCACGGAGGTCGCCTCCTTCGCCCGTGACGAGCGCAGCCCACTCGTCAAATTCCGCCACTTCCTGCATTCGCGCCCCTCGGCGGTCTCCCTGCTGGTGCTGCTGTTGTCGCTGGGCATCTTCGGCGCCCTGCTGGGCGGCAAGTTCTTTTCCGCCTTCGCCCTCACCCTGATCCTGCAACAGGTCGCCATCACCGGGATCGTGGGCGCGGCCCAGACCCTGGTGGTGATCACCGCCGGCATCGACCTTTCGGTAGGCGCCATCATGGTGCTGTCCTCGGTGGTCATGGGCCAGTTCACCTTTCGCTACGGCCTGCCGGTGGAGTTGGCGATCCTCTGCGGCCTGGTGGTGGGCACCCTGTGCGGCATGGCCAACGGCTGGCTGATCGCCCGCATCAAGCTGCCGCCCTTCATCGTCACCCTGGGCATGTGGCAGATCGTACTCGCGGCCAACTTCCTCTATTCGCGCAACGAGACCATCCGCGCCCAGGAAATCGGCGCGACCGCGCCGCTGCTGCAGGTGTTCGGCGACAATTTCCGCCTGGGGGGCGCGGTCTTCACCTACGGCGTGATCGCCCTGGTGGTGCTGGTCGCCCTGCTCTGGTACGTGCTCAATCACACCGCCTGGGGGCGTCATCTCTATGCCGTAGGCGACGATCCCGAGGCCGCGGCGCTGGCCGGGGTCAACGTCAGGCGCATGCTGATCACCGTGTACGGGCTGTCCGGACTCATCTGCGCCTTCGCCGGTTGGGTGCTGATCGGCCGCATCGGCTCGGTCTCGCCCACCGCCGGCCAGTTCGCCAACATCGAGTCCATCACCGCCGTGGTGATCGGCGGCATCTCGCTGTTCGGCGGTCGCGGCTCGATCCTCGGCATGCTGTTCGGCGCCCTGATCGTCGGCGTCTTCGCCCTGGGCCTGCGGCTGCTGGGCACCGATGTGCAATGGACCTATCTGCTGATCGGCACGCTCATCATCGCGGCCGTGGCTATCGACCAATGGATCAGAAAGGCGGCCAGCTGATGACTACCGAACCCCTGCTGATGGCGCGCGGCCTGGTGAAGCGCTATGGCCGCGTTACCGCCCTCGACCACGCTGACTTCGACCTGCTGCCCGGCGAGATCCTCGCCGTGATCGGCGATAACGGCGCCGGCAAGTCCTCGCTGATCAAAGCCATCTCCGGTGCCCTGCGGCCCGATGAAGGCGAGATCCGCTTCGAGGGGCAGCCGGTGCAGTTCGCCTCGCCCATCGCCGCGCGACGCGCCGGCATCGAGACGGTCTACCAGAACCTGGCGCTGTCGCCAGCGCTGTCCATCGCCGACAACCTCTTTCTCGGTCGCGAACTGCGCAAGCCGGGGCTGCTGGGCACCCTCTGCCGCACCCTGGACCGCAAGGAAATGGAGCGCATCGCTCGGGAAAAGCTCTCCGAACTGGGGCTGATGACCATCCAGAACATCAACCAGGCGGTGGAAACCCTGTCCGGTGGCCAGCGCCAGGGCGTCGCCGTGGCCCGGGCGGCGGCCTTCGGTTCCAAGGTGATCATCCTCGACGAACCCACGGCGGCGCTGGGGGTGAAGGAGTCGCGCAAGGTGCTGGAACTGATCCTCGACGTGCGGGCCCGCGGTATCGCCATCGTGCTGATCTCCCACAACATGCCCCATGTGTTCGAGATCGCCGATCGCATCCACATCCACCGGCTGGGTCGCCGGTTGACGGTGATCGATCCGCGCGAGCATTCCATGGCCGATGCCGTGGCCCTGATGACCGGTGCCCAGACGGTGGCCGCCTAGTCGTTCTCGCCATCTTGGGTCTTCCAGCCGGCAGTCGCCTGGAAGACCCTGGGCCAGCCTACCTAAAGGCGGATCGCCGCTGCTTCGACAAAGACCTGGCCAAACGCTCAAGTTATCGCGCACTTGCACCGATAAAACCTGAATAATTATTTCGGAGCTACACAACGTGCCTGCCTTGTCGTTGAAACAGAAACTCTCGTTGTCTGCCACCGCGGCCGTGCTAGTGGTGGGTGTAGGTCTGACGACAATCAACTTCTTCAACACCCGTGCGGCCCTCGAAGCCTCCACGATCGAACAGCTGAAGACCGTCAGCTTCGTCTTCAACGGCGGTGTCCGCCAGTGGTTCGACGGCAAGGCCGCAGCGTTGCACGCCCTGGCGGCGGACACCCAGGAGACGAACCTTCCGGCTGGTCTCAATCAGGTCAAGCGTTCCGGCGGCTTCGACAACGTCTTCTACGCCCGCGGCGATGGCAGCCAGGTCAATGCCAACGGCGCTCAGTTACCGCCGGACAACAACGACCCGCGCAAATGGCTGTGGTACCAGCAGGCGCAGCAGAATCCTGGCAAGGTGTTCTTCTCCATTCCCACGGTGGCGGCGGCGACCAAGCAGAACGTGCTGTCCCTGGGCTGGGCGTTGCAGTCCGGTGGCAAGACCAGCGCCATCCTCGGCGCCGACGTCAGCATCAGCGACATCCTCGATCAGCTCAAGCGGGTGCAGCTGCCGGGTGCCGGTAGCGCCGTACTGGTCAACGGCCAGAACATCGTGCTGGGGCATGAAAACACCGCCCTGTTGGCCAAACCGCTCACCGAGCTCTATCCCCAGCTCACCGCGGACACCCTCCAGCGGCTGGCCCAGGCGCCAGGCGAGCGCTATATCGAGACCAACGCCGGCCAGCGGCTCTATGCCGCGCCCATGAATCGCGACGGCGAGACCCTGGTGATGATCGTCGATAGCGGCGTCCTGCTGGCACCGCTACAGCGGCAACTCTGGATCAGCATCGTCATCCTGGCCGTGGTGCTGGGGGGCTCGCTGCTGCTCATCAACCTGCTGTGCAGCTATCTGCTGCGGCCGCTGGGTGTGGTCTCGAACGGTCTGCAGGTGATCGCCGACGGCCAAGGCGACTTGACCCGGCGCATTGCCGTACAGAGCAACGATGAAGTCGGCGGCCTGGCCGGCCACTTCAACCAGTTCGTGGCCAGCCTGCACGGCCTGATCGGTGGCGTGCGCCAGCATGCCCAGAGCGTGGACGCCGAATCGCAAAAGGTCCTGCAGCGCAGCGCCGCGGCTACCCAGGAGCTGGGCCGCCTGCAGCAGGAGATCACCCTGGTGGCCACCGCCGTGACGGAGATGTCCTCGGCCACCCAGGAGATCGCCCGCAATGCCGAGCAGACCGCCGCGGCCATTCGCCAGTCCTCCGACAGCACCGCCCAGGGTCTGACGCTGGTGCAGACCAGCAAGGAATCCATCAACAGCCTGGCCCGGGAAGTCGACGACGCCACCCGGGTGATCGGCGAGCTGGATCACCACTCCCAGGCCATCGCCAAGGTGCTGGACAGCATCCAGAGCATCGCCGAGCAGACCAACCTGCTGGCGCTCAACGCGGCCATCGAGGCGGCCCGCGCCGGCGAACATGGTCGCGGCTTCGCGGTGGTCGCCGACGAGGTGCGGACGCTGTCACAGCGGACCCAGGCCTCGACCCGGGAGATCAACGAGACCATCGGCACCCTGCAGCAGATGACCCGCCAGGCGGTGCAGCGCATGGACAGCAGCATGGCCATCGCCGAGCGCAGCGTCGCCGACGTGGAACGCGCCTCCAGCGCCCTGGAAGAGATCGCCCAGAGCGCCGGCATCATCGCCGAGATGTCCCTGCAGATCGCCACGGCGGCCGAGGAGCAGACCTCGGTCACCGAGGAGATCACCCGCAACGTCATCACCATCAAGGGCCTCGGCGACACCCTGGCCAGCGGCGCCGAGGATTCGGAACGTCAGTCGCGCTCCCTGCAGCATCACGCCGCCGATCTCAATCGCGACGTGGCCCGCTTCATCCTGTAAGACGCAAGGCATAGCCGCCGCCCCCAGGTCGGCGGCTTTCTCCAGGCCGAAGACCCTGCGCCACGGGGCGGGCATCCGGTAAGATCGGCGCTTTTTCCGCGACGACTCCGCCATGTCCCAGCCTTCCCGCTCCGAACTGCTCTACGGTCCCCAG
Source organism: Pseudomonas sp. PLB05 (assembly GCF_021106615.1). Classification (NCBI taxonomy): domain Bacteria; kingdom Pseudomonadati; phylum Pseudomonadota; class Gammaproteobacteria; order Pseudomonadales; family Pseudomonadaceae; genus Pseudomonas; species Pseudomonas sp. PLB05. The sequence goes on along the minus strand of NZ_JAJOHO010000002.1, from coordinate 1,225,057 downwards.
GACCGACCGCGCCCGCTGATCGCCCTGCTCGCCGCCATCCAGCACCTGCTGGCGATCATCGTGCCCATCGTCACCCCCGGTCTGCTGATCTGCCAGGCCCTCGGCGTCTCGCCGCGCGACACCAACCTGATCGTGTCCATGTCGCTGGTGATCTCGGGGATCGCCACCTTCGTCCAGTGTCGCCGCTTCGGGCCCTTCGGTGCCGGGTTGCTGATCGTCCAGGGCACCAGCTTCAACTTCGTCGGCCCGCTGATCGCCGGTGGCGCGCTGATGGTCAAGAACGGCACCCCGGTGGAAGCCGTGATGGCGGCCATCTTCGGCGTGGTGATGGCCGGCTCCTTCGTCGAGATGGGGGTGTCGCGGGTGCTGCCCTTCGTCAAGCGCCTCATCACCCCGCTGGTGACCGGCATCGTGGTGCTGATGATCGGCCTGACGCTGATCAAGGTCGGCCTGATCAGCATGGGCGGCGGCTTCGCGGCGCTGGGCAACGGTACCTTCGCCAATGGCGAGAACCTGCTGCTGTCGGGCACCGTGCTGGCCACCATCGTGGTGCTCAATCGCCTGCCGCTCCGTGGCCTGCGCAGCAGCGCCATCGTCGTCGCCCTGCTGCTGGGCTATGCCCTGGCGGCCTGGCTGGGCCGGCTGAATTTCACTGGCATGCACGAGGCCGCCTGGGTGCAGATCCCCCTGCCGCTGCACTTCGGCCTGGGCTTTTCCTGGTCGCTGTTCGTGCCCCTGCTGGTGATCTATCTGGTGACCTCGCTGGAGGCCATCGGCGACATCACCGCCACCAGCAAGGTCTCCCGCGAACCGGTGGAAGGCCCGCTGTGGATGCAGCGGATCAAGGGTGGCGTCTTGGTCAACGGCGCCAACTCGCTGCTGGCCGGGCTGTTCAACACCTTTCCCAGTTCGGTGTTCGCCCAGAACAACGGAGTGATCCAGTTGACCGGCATCGCCAGTCGCCATGTCGGCCTGTGGATCGCCGCCATCCTGGTCCTGCTGGGGCTGTTCCCGGCGGTGGCCGGGGTGATCCAGGCGGTGCCCGAGCCGGTGCTCGGTGGCGCGGCCATGGTGATGTTCGGCGCGGTCGCCGCCTCGGGGATCAATATCCTCGCCAGCGTCGAACTGGACCGTCGCGCGCTGCTGATCATCGCCGTGTCCCTGGCCCTGGGCCTGGGCATTTCCCAGGTGCCGGAATTTCTCGCCCATATGCCTGCGGGCCTGAGAGCGGTGCTGGAATCCGGCGTCGCCACCGGCGGCCTGTGCGCCCTGCTGATGAACTGGTTCCTGCCGGAGACGCCCAAAGCCGCTGGCTAGACCGATTTTTCATCCGTGGGCTGAAGTTCCACGCGGGGGTGCCGATAGCCTGGGCAAGTCACCTGTGGACTCGCCACGATCGTCGTTTCGATCGTGGGCGACCCACCCAGCAGAGCGCCCATGATCAGCCCGGATGTTCCTGTCGTTAAGGTCCCGCTGCGCGAATATGCCGCCTTGGCGCGCGCCATGGGCGCCACCGTCTTTGCCCAGAACCTCGAGAAGCAGCCGGGCGAACTGGTCGGCTGGCGCTTTCCCAAGGGCTGCTTCGTGCAGAAGGCGCACTTCCAGATGCTGCTGGGCCGCCAGCCGGAAACGCTCTAGGGGTTACCGTCCAGCGCCGCGAGAAAGCGCTGCGCCTCGCCCAGTTCGGTCTCGTTGAAGACGGCGACCCCGGCGCGCTTCAGCGCCGCCGCAGTGACGCCCTCACCGGCTACCCGGGTGCCGCTGAAGCGGCCATCGTAGTTTTCCACATTGCCGCACGAGGGACTGCGGGCCTTGAGCACCGCCACGCGGATGCCATGGCGCGCGATCAGTTCGAGGGCGACCATGGCACCGGCGACAAAGGCGGCGCTGACGTCCTCTCCTGTCTCGGTCATGACCGGTAGCCGACCGTCCAGCACCGCCCCGCCCTGGCCGCCGGGGATCTCCGCGGGCGGACGCGGCGTGGGCAGGCCACCGGCCACCTCCGGGCAGAGGGGCACGATGCGCCCTTCCGCCTGCCAGGCGCCCAGCAGATCGAAGGGGCCATGGGCACCGCCGTCATAGCGCACCCGATGCCCCAGCAGGCAGCGACTCACCAGTATCTTTTCCATGCAGCCTCCCGGTCCGCCGCCAGTCTACGCCCTGGGCTTTGTCTGAAAAGTGCCTGCGCTCGGCCAGGCTGCGTTAAAAATCCGCTGGGTCGCCAGCCCGGCCTAGGCGGCCCCGTCGCAATGCTCATTTACCACTCGTAAACTGGAGCGCGAGTCCGATCCGTATCCTCACGGCTTTTTGTCTTGCCTAGCCTTCGCTCGGCGACTTTTCAGACAAGCCCTAAGCCTGCAGCGGATTCTCGCCACGGCGGCGGAACCAGCCGGTCAGCGACAGCCGCTCGCGGGTGGCCGGCAGCACCTCGTGGGGCAACTGCCCGGAGAGAAAGCACACCAGGCTGCCCCCCAGGGGCAGGACATCCTGCTGGCGCTGCTCATCCAGATAAAGGCGCAGCTCGCCGCCCTGCTCCGGCAACCAAGCGTCGTTGAGATAGAGCACCAGGGAGACCATGCGCCGGTCGTCGTCGCGGAAACGATCCAGATGGCGGGCATAGAAGGCGCCGGGCGGATAGAGGGCGAAGTGGCTCTCGTAGTCTTCCAGGCCCAGGAACAGGGTGCGGTTGAAGGCCTCGCGCAGGGTATCCATCAGGTGCAGGTAGCGCTGCACGCCCGGATGGGCATCGTCCGGTTCCAGCCAGGCGATGTGATCGCCACGCACGCCCTCACGGATCAGCGGGCTGTCGCCACGGCCGATGCCGGCGCGCTCCAGTTCGCCGCGGGCATGGCGCAGCCGGCATTCGGCGGCCAGCTCGGCGGTGAGGTCCGGCGGCAGGAAGATGCTCTGCCGCGACCAGCCATGGCTGGCGAGATCGTCGACGATACGTTGCAGCAGGGGATGCTCGGGGTGCAGAGCCATCGCGGGAACCGTAGGAACCGGACCAGGCCGGCGGGATGCCGAGTGTAAGAGAAGTCGGCCACGGCTGCGCGTCTGCCTTGACCAGGCGACGAATGCCCGGGATGAGCGCCTCGACAGCCAGCCTGGGGTTGCCGACAATGGCGGACTTTCCGGCTCCGTGCCGCTGCCCGAGGTGTCCATGCGCGTTCTGTTCGCTTCCCTGCTTTTCGCCATCAGCCTGCCCGCCCTGGCCGACGATACGGTCAGCCTCTATCAGGCCGCAGGTTGGCCCGAGCAGCGCGGCCACTTCCGCGACGCCCTGCAGGCCGCCCAGCAGCGCTATCAGAACAGCTTGCCGCCGGCGCTCTACCAGAGCCTGGTGGACAACAGCAACAAGCGTTATACCGCCGCGGCCATCGACCAGCGGGCCCTGGCCGCGCTACGCCAGAGTCTGCCCGCCGAAGGCCCCGCGCTGCAGTTCTTCCAGTCGCCCGTCGGGCGCAAGGTGGTCGCCGCGGAAATCGCCGCCACCCGCAGCGATCAGCTGGCCAAGCATGCCAACGGCGTCCCCCAGGTGCAGGCCAGCCCGGCCCGGCGCGCCCAGGCCAAGCGTCTGGCCAGTGCCCTGCCCGTGCGTGAAGCCGGCGCCGAGGTCAGCGTGGCCCTGGCGGGCCTCGCCGCCGACAGCCTGAGCTCCATGCTGCCGCGCCTGATGGGGCAGCAGCAGTCCGGCGGCATGATCGAGCAGCAGCGCCAACGTTTCATCCAGCAGATGAATGCCGGTGACCTGGAGAACACCCTGCTCTATGTCTACCGCACCCTGAACGACAACGAACTCGGTCAGTTCGCCGACTTCGCCAGTTCGCCCAATGGCAGTGCCTACTACCGGGCCGCCGTGGCCGCCCTACGCGCCGGTCTGGGCAGCGGCGGGCAGTAAGACGGCTCAGGCGAGACGCTCGTCCAGCCAGCGGAAGTAGCGCTGGCGCAGGGCCTCGGTCTCGTTGACCAGATGGTGCCGCGCTTCCGGCAGGCGCAAGACCTCGGGCTGGACGAACTTGGCCTCCAGCACCCCCAGGTTGTGCCGCCAGTCGACGGTGAAATCCTGCTCGCCCTGGATCACCAGCGGGCTACGGGTACTGGCCGGTGCCCCTTCCAGTTGCGGAATCCAACGTGCCAGGGCGCCGACCCATAGGGCTGGCAGTTCCCTGGGCTGCAGGCCGTCCTGCTGCAGAAAATCGAGAAAGGCCGGATCGCCGGAATTTACCGAAAAGCGCCGCGGCAGGGCCCGCACGAAGGGCTTCACCAGCCGATAGGTCCATAGGCTCTGGCGCCAGGCGTGGGGCCTGACCAGAGGTGCCAGCAAGATCGTCTCGCCCAGCTCGGGGGCAGGCTCGCCGCGCAGCAGATAGTCCAGCAGGATGGCGCCGCCGGTGCTCTGGCCCAGCAGGTGCCAGGGCCGGGGCGAGTCCAGGCGCCGGGCCTCGGCGATCAGCGCCGTCAGGGCGGTCTGGTATTCGGCGAAGTCGTTGATGCTGGCGCGGGCGCCGCTGGACAACCCATGCCCAGGCAGGTCGCAGGCCAGCACCGCCAGCTGCCGCGACAGGGCCCAGTCCACCACATGGCCATAGAGGCCCATGTGATCGTAGTAGCCGTGCAGCATCAGCAGGCTGCCCCGCGGCTCGCGCGGCCACCAGCCCTGGACGGCGAGCTGATAGCCGCCGGCCGCGAGCGCGCCCAAGGCCACCGTCACCTCGGGTCGCGCCCGACTGTCCGCCAGGCGGTAATGGGCGCGATAACCCAGGTGGTCGTCAGCCGCGGGCAGGTCGCGGTGCAGGGGCACCAGGGTCCCGCGCAGTCGGTCTAGATCGAAGGAAGAGATCATCGGTCGGTTCAAGGTGAAGTTGCCACCATGATCAGCGTCCAGACCGCCACGGGACAAGAGGCCGCCAACAGACTTTTCCAATTGTTTCAAAATGCGCAACTCTCCCCTGCGCAAAGGTGTCTGAATATTTCACTGCCTAGGCAGTATTCTGGATGCGCTTGATTGCCAGGGCAGATACTGCAATGTCACATTTCGACCGTAGCAACTTTCCATTGCGCAACTCCGTAGGTCATCTGATCCACCTGGCGAACCAATACAAGGATCGCGTGCTGGACAGCCACCTGGCGCCTTACGACATTACCGCTGCCCAGTTCAAGGTGCTGCTGCTGCTCGCTCGCGACCAGACCGACACCCCGGCCGAACTCAGCCGCTGCCTGTCCCTCGACAGCGGCGCCATGACCCGCATGCTCGATCGCCTGGAGGCCAAGGGCCTGCTGCGCCGCGTGCGCAGCCTGAGCGACCGCCGCCAGGTGCGGCTGGAGCTGACCGCACAGGGTCAGGCCCTGAGCAGTGAACTCATGCAGATCGGCGTGGATGCCCTCAATGACCTCACCCACTGCCTGGATCGCCAGGAGCTGGATGACCTCGAACGCCTGCTGCGCCGCCTGCTCAGCCCCTCCGGCCTGCTGCCGGAGACCTCTGGAGACCTTTGACCCATGACCTTTCGCCTGCCGTTGACCGCCCTCTGCGCCGCCCTGCTGCTGGCCGGCTGCGTGTCGTCCGAGGGGTTGCACACCCAGGGACGCGCCGTGGATCCGGCGACGCTCAAGGGCGACGCCACCTTTGCCAGCGATCGCCTCTCTCCCGCCCAGTGGCCGAGCGCCGACTGGTGGACCCGGCTAGGCGATCCGCAACTCGACAACCTGATCCGCGAGGCCCTGCGCGACAGCCCCTCGCTGCAGGAAGCCGATGCGCGCAGCCGCCAGGCCGATGCCGCCGTGCTCGCCGCCGATGCCGATCGCTATCCACAGATCGACGCCAACGGCGGCGTGACCCGCTCGCGCCTGGCACGACCGGATGACCCCGTCGGCCAGGGCGAGCGCTACAGCACCCTGCGCCAGTTCGATGTGAGCGGCAGCTACAGCTTCGATCTCTGGGGTGGCCAGCGCGCCGCCTGGGAAGCTGCGCTCGGTCGCGCCCGCGCCGGCGAGGTGGATCGCCAGGCCGCCCGCCTGACGCTGGCCGCCGACGTCAGCCGCGCCTACAACCAGCTTAGCCTGGCCTATGCCAATATGGACGTGGCCCAGCAGGACCTGGAGCGTACCCGCGGCATGCTCGACCTGGCCCAGCGCCGGGTGGACGCCGGCCTCGACAGCGACTACCAGTTGCAGCAGACCCAGAGCCTGGAGGCCAGCTCCGCCGCGGCCCACACCGCCGCCGAACAGCAGGTGCGTACGGCGCAGATCCGCCTCGCCGTACTGCTGGGCAAGGGGCCCGACCGCGGCGCCGAGATTCCCCGACCCAAGCTGATCGCCCCTGCCGCGGTGAATCTGCCCGGCCAGCTGCCCGCCGAACTGGCCGGTCGCCGCCCGGACCTGATCGCCGCCCGCTGGCGGGTGGAGGCCGCGAGCAAGGACATCGCCGCCAGCAAGACCAACTTCTATCCCAACCTCAACCTGACCGTGGCCGCCGGCAGCAAGGCCATCCTCGGCGATGCCCTGTTCGGCGGTCCGGCGCGCTTCTTCAACGTGGGTCCGGCGCTGTCCCTACCGATCTTCGATGGCGGTCGCCGTCGCTCCGATCTCGCCAGCCGCGATGCCGACTATGACCTCGCGGTGGCCCAGTACAACCAGACCCTGGTGCAGGCGCTGGGCGACATCGCCGACGCCATCACCCGCCAGCGCTCGCTGGACCAGCAGATCGTCGAGCAGCAACGGGCCCGCGACATCGCCAAGAGCTCCTTCGACATCGCCATGCAGCGCTATGGCGCCGGCATCGGCAACTACCTCGACGCCCTGACCGTCGAGCAGCAGTTGCTGCAGGCCGAGCGCCAGCTGGCCAGCCTCCAGGCCGATCGCATCGACAGCGGCGTGCTGCTGATGCAGGCCCTGGGTGGCGGCTTCCAACCGTCCACACTGCCGCCGGCGCCCGCCGCCGCGGCCACACACTGATACCGAGAGCCCGACCATGGCCGATTCCGCCGCAACCCCCAACGACAATGCCCAGGAGCAGAAGCCGCAGCGCTCCGGCAAACGCAAACTCTTCCTGCTGCTCCTGCTGCTGGTGGTGATCCTGGCCGGCGTGGGCGTCTACTGCTACCACCTATTCTATGGCCGCTTCCATGCCAGCACCGACGACGCCTACGTCAACGGCAACCTGGTGCAGATCACGCCCCAGGTCGTCGGCACCGTGACCCGCATCGCTGTGGACGATGGCGACTACGTTCGTCAGGGCCAGCCGCTGGTGGAATTCGATCCTAGCGACACCGCCGTGTCCCAGCAGAGCGCCGAGGCCAACCTGGCCAAGACCGTGCGCCAGGTGCGCGGTCTGTACAGCAACGTCGACAGCTACAAGGCCCAGGTGGCCGCCCGGCGCGTCGAGGTCGAACGGGCCCGCGCCGACTACGCCCGCCGCCAGCAACTGGCCAAGGGCGGTGCCATCTCCAAGGAAGAACTGGCCCATGCCCGGGACACCCTGGTCGCGGCGCAGAGCTCCCTGACCTCCGCCCAGCAGCAACTGGACACCAACCAGGCGCTGGTGGACGACACCGAGATCGCCTCGCACCCGGACGTCAAGGCCGCCGCCGCCCAGCTGCGCCAGGCCTATCTGAACCATGCCCGCAGCACCCTGGTGGCGCCGGTCAGCGGCTATGTCGCCAAGCGCTCGGTGCAGGTCGGCAGTCGCGTGCAGCCCGGTGCGGCGCTGATGGCCGTGGTGCCCCTGGACCAGATCTGGATCGACGCCAACTTCAAGGAAACCCAGCTCGCCGAGATGCGTATCGGCCAGCCGGTGGAAATCCATTCCGATCTCTATGGCGACGACGTGCGCTATCGCGGCGTGGTGGAAAGCCTGGGCGTGGGTACCGGCAGCGCCTTCTCGCTGCTGCCGGCGCAGAACGCCACCGGCAACTGGATCAAGATCGTCCAGCGCCTGCCCGTACGGATCCGCCTGGAAGGCGACAACCTGGACAAGCACCCGCTGCGCATCGGCCTGTCGACCGTGGTCGATGTCGACCTGCACGACCAGGACGGCGCCCGCCTGCCCACCACCACGCCGCAGCAGCCGCGCTACAGCACCGATGTCTACGATCACCAGCTGGCCGAGGCCGATCAGCTGATCCAGCAGATCGTCCACAACAACGGTCCTGCCGCCCGCGCCGCCGGTGTCGCCAAGCGCTGACAGCCAAGGAGGCTCCCTGCGAGTCTCCCCGTCCACCCCTTCTGGTAATCCGTCATGAGCGATAACGCCTTTCGCCCGGCGAGCCTGCTCCTCGCCACGGTGGGCCTGTCCCTGGCCACCTTCATGCAGGTGCTCGACACCACCATCGCCAACGTCGCCCTGACCACCATTTCCGGCAACCTCGGGGTGAGTTCGGAGCAGGGCACCTGGGTCATCACCGCCTTTGCCGTGAGCAACGCCATCGCCCTGCCGCTGACCGGCTGGATGGCGCGCCGCTTCGGCGAGGTCAAGCTGTTCATGGCCGCCGTGGTGCTCTTCGTCATCACCTCGTTCCTGTGCGGCATCGCCACCTCCATGCCGGAGCTGGTGATCTTCCGCGCCATGCAGGGTTTCGTCGCCGGCCCCCTCTACCCCATGGCCCAGACCCTGCTGCTGGCGATCTTTCCGGCGGCCAAGCGCGGCATGGCCCTGGCGCTGCTAGCCATGGTGACGGTGGTGGCGCCCATCATCGGGCCCATCGCGGGCGGCTGGATCACCGACAACTACAGCTGGCCGTGGATCTTCTTCATCAACATCCCCATCGGCATCTTCGCCACCCTGGTGGTCTGGAGCCAGCTGGGCAAGAAACCGGAAAAACTGGTGCACCAGCCCATCGACTACGTCGGGCTGATCCTGCTGGTGCTGGGCGTGGGTGTGTTGCAGGTGGTGCTGGACAAGGGCAACGACCTGGACTGGTTCGAATCCAACCTGATCTGCCTGGGCGCGGCCTTTTCCGCCGTGGCCCTCACCGCCCTGGTGATCTGGGAGCTGACCGACAAGCATCCCATCGTCAACCTGCGGTTGTTCCGCTATCGCAACTTCAGCTTTGGCACCCTGGCGCTGGTGCTGGGCTATTCGGGCTTCTTCGGCATCAACCTGCTGCTGCCCCAGTGGCTGCAGACCCAGCTCGGCTACACCCCGGTTTGGGCGGGCCTGGCCGCGGCGCCCATCGGCATCCTGCCGGTCATCCTCTCGCCCCTGGTGGGCAAGTTCGCGCACAAGACCGACCTGCGCCTGCTGGCCGGGGGGTCCTTCCTGGTGATCGGGGCGTCGTGCTTCATGCGCGCCACCTTCAACAACGAGGTGGACTACCGCCACATCGCCGAGGTACAGACCTTCATGGGCCTGGGCGTGGCGCTGTTCTTCATGCCCACCACCAGCATCCTGCTGTCCAGCCTCAAGCCGTCGGAGCTGGCGGATGGCGGCGGCCTGGCGACCTTCCTGCGGGTGCTGGGCGGCAGCTTCGCCTCCTCCCTGACCACCTGGTTGTGGCAGCGTCGCGCCATCCATCACCATGCCCAGCTGACCGAGGACGTCACCGTCTACAGCCCGGCCACCCAACACTACCTGGACGCCCTCGGCGGGCCATCGCAGCAGGCCTATGCCCAGCTGGACAAGGTGGTGGAAGGCCAGGCCTATATGCTCTCCACGGTGGACTACTTCACCCTGCTCGGCTGGATCTTCATGGGGCTGTTCCTGATCATCTGGCTGGCCAAGCCACCCTTCGCGGCCAAGCCGGGGGCCGGCGGTGGCGACCACTAGGACAGGGTCTAGGGCGCGTGATGCTGGGTCTGCAGGTAGTCGGCGATGTCGCCTAGATCCTCGGCGTCACCGATGCCCCAGAATCTCATCTTGGTGCCTGGCACCTTCTGCTCGGGATCACGCAGAAAGGCCGCCAGGGCCTCGCGATCCCAGGCGAAACCGGCCTGGCGCATGGCTTCGGAGTAGTTGTAGCCAGCCAGACTGCCGGCCTGGCGGCCGAAGAGGTCGTTGAGCTGGGGGCCGAAGCCGGACTGGGCGCCGGGCCCCACCGAATGGCAGTTGTGGCAGCGCCGCAGGAAGAGATTGCGGCCGTTGTCGGCATCGGCCCAGGCCAATTCACCACTGAGCAATGCCAGCACGGCCAGCCCAGCCAGGCCCTTCATCGCTGGCACTTCCGGCAATAGACGCTGGCGCGCTGGCCCAGGCGGATCTCCTGCAGGCCCGTCCCGCAGACCTTGCAGAATTCGCCCTTGCGGCCGTAGACGAACAGCTCCTGCTTGAAATAGCCCGGCGCGCCGTCGCCGCCGATGAAGTCGCGCAGGGTGGTGCCTCCACTCTCGATGGAGCGCGCCAACACCTTCTTGATCTCTTCGGCCAGGCGCTCGTAGCGCGCCCGGGACACGCTGCCGGCCGCCCGGCGGGGATCGATGCCGGCGGCGAACAGCGCCTCGGCGGCGTAGATGTTGCCCACCCCCACCACTACCGCGTTGTCCATGATGAAGGGCTTGACCGCCATGCTGCGTCCACGCGACAGCTCGAACAGCCGACCGCCGTCGAAGGCCTCGGTCAGGGGCTCAGGGCCCAGCTTGCTGAGCAGCACATGGGCGTGGGGATCCTGGGTCCAGAGCAACGCACCGAAGCGCCGGGGATCGGTGTAGCGCAGCGACAGCCCGGATTCCAGCTCGATGTCGACGTGCTCGTGCTTGGCCGGCGGCTGGTCGGCCGGCACCAGGCGCAGGCTGCCGGACATGCCCAGGTGACCGATCAGGGTGCCGCTCTCGGCGCGGATCAGCAGGTACTTGGCCCGTCGCTCGACGGCCTCGATGCGCTGCCCGGACAGGCGTACGTCCAGGTCCTCGGGTACCGGCCAGCGCAGCCGGCCATCGCGGACGATGACCCGGCGTACGCGCTGACCGACGACATGGGGCTCGATGCCCCGGCGAGTGGTTTCGACTTCAGGTAGTTCGGGCATGAGGATCCAGGAGGCTTTTTCCAGAGATTTGGCTTAAAAGGCGCCGAGCGAAGGTCAGGCAAGGCGCAACGACCAACGGGAGTAACAGCCGAAGGCTGGCCCGAAGGGTGAGCGCCAGCGAATCAGAACAGCGAGGAAGCGGAGTTTACAAAGGGTAAATGAGCATTCCGAGCTGGTTTTCAACGCCGCCTGGCCGAGCGCAGGCCCTTTTAACCAAATCTAGTAATTGATCCGACCGCTGCCCATCTCAAGGATGGTCTCCTTGAGCGACTCGAAGTCGTACTCGGACAGGCCGACGTGATCCAGCACCCGCGGGGCGATGGCCTGCCACTCGTGATCCTCGTCCTGGCCGCCCAGGGCGCGATAGCAGCCACAGATGTGCTCGGCCATCTTCAGCAGGGCCAGCAGATTCTTGATCTGGATATCGGTGGTCGAGTCCTCGTCGAAGACCGACTGGGCGTTGTGGTGATTGGCGATGGCCTGGCCGACGTGCTCCGGCAAGCGCCAGGAGCGGGAGATGAAATAGCCCACCACGGCGTGGTTGGTGTTGAATATCCGGTTCTCCACGTCCACCACCCGCACCTGCTCGTTGACGCTGGCATAGGCCTCTTCCAGCACCGCCATGTAGCTGGGGAAGCGCTTGAGCATCAGCGGGATGCCACAGTTGTGGAACAGGCCCAGGGCATAGGCCTCGTCCGGGGTCGGGTAGCCGGTCTTCTTGGCCAGACTCAGGCAGGTCTCGGCCACGTCTTGGGCGGTGTCCCAGAAGCGGTTGAGGATGACGATGGTCTCGTCGGTGAGCTCGCCCTTGATCGACTGGGCGTTGATCAGGTTGATGACCGACTGGCTGCCCAGCAGATTGACCGCGCGCTGGATCGAGGTGATGCGATTGCTGAGGCCGAAATACGGCGAGTTCACCAGCTTGAGCAGGGCGCCCGACAGCCCCGGGTCCTGGCCGATCAGGCGGGAGATGACCTTGAGATCGGGGCTGGGCATGAGTTGTTCGAGTTGCAGATCCACCATGATCTGCGGCTGCGGAGGAATGCTGATGCCTTGCAGAGCCTGACGGATCTGCTCCTCGGTCAGCTGAGGGGACGCTTGGGACATGGAGACTACTCTGCGATGGATGTCGCAAATTTACTCCGCGCCGTGCGCCGATGCCATCGGGCGCGACGAAGGAACTTCAGAGGGGTAAAGCGAGACGGATTTAGGAGCGCTGGCAAAAGGCTAGCCCGACCGAATTCCAATCGAGGTATCCGCAATCATGGCTACATCCCTGAACGGCAAGAAAATCGCCATCCTGGTCACCGACGGCTTCGAACAGGCCGAGCTCACCGGCCCCAAGCAGGCCCTGGAACAGGCCGGCGCCCAGACCCACATCATCTCCGCCGAGAGCGGTGAGGTGCGCGGCTGGGACGGCACCGAGCCGGCCGACAGCTTTCCGGTTGACCTCACCTTCGCCGCAGCCAACGCCGGTGACTACGACGCCGTGCTGCTGCCCGGTGGCGTGGTCAATGCCGACACCATCCGCATCGACGCGCAGGCCCAGCAGCTGACCAAACAGATCGCCGACGCCGGCAAGCCGGTGGCCGTCATCTGCCATGGCGCCTGGCTGCTGATCTCCGCCGGCCTAGTGCAGGGCAAGACCCTAACCAGTTGGCCCTCGTTGACCGACGACCTCAAGAACGCTGGCGCCACCTGGCAGGACCAGGAAGTCATCGTCGACGGTCAACTGGTGAGCAGCCGCAAGCCGGACGACATTCCGGCCTTCAATCGCGAGTTCATCAAGCTGCTGGCAGGCTGACCCTCGGAGAATGGCACTTTGATCTCATAAGACTGAACTTATGGCAAAGTGCCAGGGTCTTATCGAGTGCCCCTAAAGCACTTTTAGCCCGCCCTGCCCGGCGGGCTTTCTTTTGCCTGGCGTTTGGCCTCAAGCCTGGAAGTCACCTTGCAGATCCACCAGATGGCGGTCGATAGCGGCCAGGCGCTGACCCTGATCGCCCATGCCCAGCCATTCCAGCTTGAGGTGGGCCTCGAACGGCAGCAGGTAGGCCAACTGGTAGCCCAGGGCCTGGCGGTCGGCGACTTCACCGCCCATGTCCAGGCTGGCGACCATGGGATGCTGGGCCAGGGCCACCAGCAGCGCCATGAGATCGGCGTCGCCATCGCGCAATGGCTGGGGCTCGCTTTCGGGGAGCCACTCCACCTCTCCCACCACCAGGTGATCGGGCTGTTCTTCCTGGCTCAGCAGGCGAAAGCGCCGGCCACCTTCGATGCGGATGCCCAAGAGGCCGTTGCTCTGCTGCTGCCAATCGCGGATCAGCGCCTCGCAGCCGTAGGCGCCCAGACGATTGGGCGCCGCACCGGTCTCGCGGCCTTCGAGGATGGTCACCACGCCAAAGCTGCTGCCCTGCTTGAGGCAACGACCGAGCATGTCCAGATAACGGGCTTCGAACAGCTGCAGATCGAGGCGGCAACCGGGAAACAGGGTGGTGTTCAGGGGAAACAGGGGCAGCGTCATGCAACCTCCAGGGCTTGAGGGTCCTGCTGGATAGAACATCGAGCGCCGCCGAAGGCTCCCGCGCGGCGACGCGCGGGGCCCGGCCGGATCAGAAGCGATAGACCTCGGCGCCGGTGCGAATGGGCACCACGGCTGGCAGCGTCGGCCGGGCCTGGGCCTCTTCGACGAGTTTCTTCGGCTCCTTGCGCGCCACCTCGGCCCCACGCCGGCCGCGCTGGGCGACCTTGGTGAGATCGGTGGCCAGGCGTGCGGCCAGTTGCTGCAGCAGCTCGCTCTGGGCCCGTACCTGGGCTGCGCGGTCGCCGGCATGACGCGCCTGCAGATGGACCACTTCGCTATCGAGCAGGCGGCCCTGGCCATCGCGCAGCTGCCAGCTGGCATCCAGCGCCGCAGGTGCCTGATCGCCCGCATCGAGGCGGGTCACCACCAGCTCCACGCGATACTGGGGATCGAAGCCGGCGGGTTGCTCACCCACCACCACCCGGCCGCTGTTCAGGCGGCTGGCGAGTTGGCGCTGCAGCAATTGCCGCACATTGGCATTCAGCGGTCCGGCCCAGTGATCGCCCGTGGTCTTGAGACTGCCATCGGGCTGGCGCTCCAGCAGCACGTCGCGCTGCAGGTAGTCGGCCAGTTGCAGGCTTTCGATCCACACCGCAAGGCCACGCTCGCTGCTCGCCGGCGCGCGCGCATTGCCGCCGTCGAGCTGGTAGTAGTGGCTGGGACCGAGGCTGGCACAGCCACCCAGGCCGGCCAGCAGGCCAACGAGCGCCAACCTGGCGAGACATATCCGTTTCATCGAGGCTCTCTCTCAACGGGCACCATGGCCCGGCGAGTCCTGGTCGAAAAAATCCGGGCTATGCTAGCGGCTGACTGCAGACGGCTCAAGTTTCCACCTGCAGCGAGTCCACCCGCTGGAAGCCCCGCGGCAGCTTGTTGCCCCGCCGGCCGCGCTCGGCGCGGTAGTGCTCCAGGTCGCTGCCCTTGAGGGTATAGGGTCGCTTGCCGGCCTGCAGGGTCAGGGAAGCACCGGCCGGCACCACGGCCAGATCGACCACGTATTCCTCGCGCTTGGCGACCCGCTCGCCAGGGATGGAGATCAGCTTGTTGCCCTTGCCCTTGGCCAGTTGCGGCAGCTCGGTGATGGCGAACACCAGCAGCCGTCCCTCGTTGGTGACCACCGCGATGGAGGTGTCCTCCAGGGAAGCCACCGGCTTCGGGGCCAGCACCTTGGCGCCATTGGGCAGGCTGATCAGCGCCTTGCCGGCCTTGTTCTTGGCCTGCAGGTCCTCGCCCTTGACCACGAAGCCGTAGCCGGCATCCGACGCCAGGACATAGAGACCGCTGTCGTCCGGCAGCAACAGGCATTCGAAGCTGGCCCCCGGCGGCGGCGTCAGGCGCCCGGTCAGGGGTTCGCCCTGGCCACGCGCCGACGGTAGCGAATGGGCGGCCACCGAATAGCTGCGGCCGGTGGAATCGATGAAGACGGCGAACTGGTTGGAGCGACCCAGGGCCGCCGCCTTGAAGCCATCACCGGCCTTGTAGGACAGCCCGGTCGGATCGACGTCGTGGCCCTTGGCCTGGCGCACCCAGCCCTTCTCGGAAAGCACCACGGTCACCGGCTCGGTGGGCATGAGCTCGGTTTCGGACAGGGCCTTGGCCTCGGCACGGGCGACGATGGGCGAGCGGCGGGCGTCGCCATAGGTCTCGGCATCCTTGATCAGTTCGTCGCGGACCAGGTTGCGCAGCTTCTTGTCGCTGCCCAGCAGGGTCTGCAGGCGCTTCTGCTCCTTGAGCAGTTCGGCCTGTTCGCCACGGATCTTCATCTCTTCCAGCCGCGCCAACTGACGCAGGCGGGTTTCGAGGATGTAGTCGGCCTGGTCCTCGGAGAGCTCGAAGCGGGCCATCAGCGCCTGCTTGGGATGCTCTTCGGTGCGGATGATGTGGATCACCTCGTCCAGGTTGAGGAAGGCGATCAGCAGGCCGTCCAGCAGGTGCAGGCGGCGCTCGACCTTGTCCAGGCGGAACTGCAGGCGACGGCGTACCGTACCGATGCGATAGATCAGCCACTCCTGGAGGATCTGCCTGAGGTCCTTGACCTGGGGTTTGCCGTCCAGGCCGATGACGTTGAGGTTGACCCGGTAGCTGGATTCGAGATCGGTAGTGGCGAACAGGTGCTGCATCAGCTCGTCGGCATCGATGCGGTTGGAGCGCGGCACGATGACGATGCGGGTCGGGTTCTCGTGGTCCGACTCGTCGCGCAGGTCGGCCACCATGGGCAGCTTCTTGGCCTGCATCTGGGCGGCGATCTGCTCCAGCACCTTGGAACCCGAGACCTGGTGCGGCAGCGCGGTGATGACCACGTCGCCGTCTTCGCGGCGGTAGACGGCGCGCATGCGCACCGAGCCGCGCCCGGTCTCGTAGATTTTGCGCAGGTCGGCGTGCGGGGTGATGATCTCGGCTTCGGTGGGGAAGTCCGGACCCGGCACATGCTCCAGGAGTTCGGGAATCCCGGCGATGGGATCGTCCAGCAGGCGCACGCAGGCAGCCGCCACCTCGCGCAGGTTGTGCGGCGGGATGTCGGTGGCCATGCCCACGGCGATGCCGGTGGTGCCGTTGAGCAGCAGGTTGGGCAGACGTGCCGGCAACACCGCCGGTTCGTTCAGGGTGCCATCGAAGTTGGGCACCCAGTCCACGGTGCCCTGCCCCAGTTCATTGAGCAGCACCTCGGAATAGCGCGACAGCCGCGCCTCGGTGTAGCGCATGGCGGCAAAGGACTTGGGATCGTCGGGCGCCCCCCAGTTGCCTTGGCCATCCACCAGCGGATAGCGATAGGAGAACGGCTGGGCCATGAGCACCATGGCCTCGTAGCAGGCCGAGTCGCCGTGGGGGTGGTACTTACCGAGGACGTCACCCACGGTACGGGCGGATTTCTTGTGCTTGGCGTCGGCGTCCAGGCCCAGTTCGCTCATGGCATAGATGATGCGGCGCTGGACCGGCTTGAGACCGTCGCCGATGTGCGGCAGGGCACGGTCCATGATGACGTACATGGAGTAGTTCAGGTACGCCTGCTCGGTGAAGTCGGCCAGCGAACGGCGTTCGACGCCATCCAGGCTCAGGTCGAGGGGTGCACTCATGGGAGTCCTTTGGTGTTACGTCTTTGATCGGGGGGCCCGGTCCATCGCGGTCATGGACCACTCCTACAGGCGCTCGATACACCTGTAGGAGCGGCCCATGGCCGCGATAAGCGCAGCCAACATATTTAGAGCAGCACTTCGGCGCGATCGCCCTTGGATTCCAGCCAGCTCTTGCGGTCGCCGGACCTCTTCTTGGCCAGCAGCATGTCCATCATCTCGAGGGTGCCGGGCACGTCTTCGAGGGTCAGCTGCACCAGGCGCCGGGTGTTGGGATCCATGGTGGTCTCGCGCAGCTGCAGCGGATTCATCTCGCCCAGGCCCTTGAAGCGGGTGACCTGGGGCTTGCCGCGCTTCTTCTCCGCCGCCAGGCGATCGAGGACGCCGTCACGCTCGGCCTCGTCGAGGGCGTAATGGACCTCCTTGCCCAGGTCGATGCGGTACAGCGGCGGCATGGCCACATAGACGTGGCCGGCGTCCACCAGCGGACGGAAGTGCTGCACGAACAGGGCGCACAGCAGGGTGGCGATGTGCAGGCCGTCGGAGTCGGCGTCGGCGAGGATGCAGATCTTGCCGTATCTCAGGCCGCTCAGGTCGGCGCTGCCCGGGTCGATGCCGATGGCCACGGCGATGTCGTGCACCTCCTGGCTGCCCAGCACCTCGCTGCCGTCCACCTCCCAGGTGTTCAGGATCTTGCCGCGCAGCGGCATGATGGCCTGGAATTCCTTGCTGCGCGCCTGCTTGGCGCTGCCACCGGCGGAGTCACCCTCCACCAGGAACAGCTCGGATCTCATGGGATCCTGGCCGGCGCAATCGGCCAGCTTGCCGGGCAGCGCCGGACCCTGGGTGATCTTCTTGCGCTCGACCTTCTTACCCGCCTTGAGGCGGCGGCCGGCATTGTTGATGGCCAGTTCGGCGATCTGCTGACCCAGCTCCGGATGGGCGTTGAGCCAGAGGCTGAAGGCGTCCTTGACCACCCCGGCGACAAAGGCGGCCGCCTCGCGGGAGGACAGCCGCTCCTTGGTCTGACCGGAGAACTGCGGCTCTTGCATCTTCATCGAGAGGACGAAGGCGATGCGCTCCCAGACGTCTTCCGGGGCCAGCTTGAGGCCACGCGGCAAGAGGTTACGGAACTCGCAGAATTCGCGGATGGCATCCAGCAAACCTTGGCGCAGGCCGTTCACATGGGTGCCGCCCTGGGCGGTGGGAATCAGGTTGACGTAGCTTTCCTGCACCGACTCGCCGCCCTCGGGCAGCCAGAACAGCGCCCAGTCCACCGCTTCCCGGGCCGAGGCCAGGCTGCCGTGGAAGGGGGCCTCGGGCAGCCGCAGGGCATCGCCCACGGTGTCGATCAAATAGGATCTCAGGCCGTCTTCGTAATGCCATTCGCTACGCTCGCCGCTGGCTTCGTCGAGGAAGCTCACCGCCAGGCCTGGGCAGAGCACCGCCTTGGCCTTGAGCACGTGCTTCAGACGGCTGACGGAAAACTTGGGCGAATCGAAGTACTTGGGATCCGGCCAGAAGTGCACGCTGGTGCCGGTATTGCGCTTGCCGACGCTGCCGACCACGGCCAGTTCGCTGGCCTTGAAGCCGTCGGCGAAGGCCATGCCGTATTCGTTGCCGTCGCGCTTGACGCGCACCTCGACGCGGGTCGACAGGGCGTTCACCACCGAGATGCCCACGCCGTGCAGACCGCCGGAGAACTGGTAGTTCTTGTTGGAGAACTTGCCGCCGGCGTGCAGCTTGGTCAGGATCAATTCGACGCCGGAGACGCCCTCTTCCGGATGGATGTCCACCGGCATGCCACGCCCGTCGTCGAGCACCTCGAGGGAGTTGTCGGCGTGCAGGATCACCTGCACCTGGCGCGCATGACCGGCCAGGGCCTCGTCCACGCTGTTGTCGATGACTTCCTGGGCCAGGTGGTTGGGCCGGGAGGTGTCGGTGTACATGCCAGGGCGCTTGCGCACCGGATCGAGTCCGGAGAGGACTTCGATGGCGTCGGCGTTATAGGCGTTCTGCGTGGCCATGGGGTCTCTATTCGAAGGTGTTGAAATCCAGCTCGCGCCAGAGCGCCGGATCGAAGCCGGCCAGCTCCAGCAGCAGCGGCAGCTGGCGATGGAAGCCCTGGAAGCCGTGGTCGCCGCCCTGCTCGATACGCAGGGTGCAGGCGCCGTAGTAGCGTTCGGCGTCCCGGTAGTCGAGGGTCTCGTCGCCGGTCTGCAGCCAGACGTGGAAGCGCTCGGGATCCGCCGGCGCCGCGACTTCCAGCGCACGCATGGCCTCGACGTGGGCCTCGGTGAGGATCCAGGTCTCGCCGGTATGGTGATTGCGCTGGAGCCCCAGGTAATGCTCCATGAAGCGCCAGGGCCGGACCGCGGGGTTGATCAGCACGGCCTTGAGCCCGTGGCGCTCGGCCAGGACGGTGGCATAGTAGCCGCCCAGGGAGCTGCCGACCAGCAAGGGGGCGTCCAGCTCGGCCAGTTCGCGCTCCAGGAGCGCGAAGGCGGCATCGGCATCGTTGGGCAGCGCCGGGGCGCGCAGGCGGTCCGCCAGGCCGAGTCGGGTCATGCAGGCGGTCAGCTGCCGCGCCTTCAAGGACGCGGGTGAGCTATTGAAACCATGGATATAGAGGATCGACGGCATCGGGCCGCTCCTACTGGATAAAAAAACAGGTAAAGAGTAACCCGTTTCGACCCGCGCGACCAAGGCAGCCGACCGGCGTCGGCGTCAGTAGCCCGCCGCGCTGTGATCCACAGTGAAGGCATGCTGTTGCAGACGCGAGACACCGGTTTCCAGGGTGCCATCGGGCAACAGGCGCAACCAGCGATAGCCCGGGGCCTGGTCGCCCGCCTTGAAATCCTCGCTGCCCGGCTCGAACTGCAGACCGGTGGACGGCGAGGCCAGCAGGCGCACGCCGTTGCGCAGCTGATCGAATTCCTGGTGGATGTGACCCCAGAGCACGACCTTGACCTGAGGATGGCGATCCAGCACGGCGAACAGCTCGTCCGGCCGGTGCAGCCCCAGGGGTTCCATCCAGCCACAGCCCACCGGGACCGGGTGATGGTGCAGGCAGATCAGCGCGGGGCGTTCGGGCGCGGCGCTCAGGGCCTCGTCCAGGGCCAGCAGTTGCGCCTGCTCCAGCTCACCGAACACGCAGCCGCGCACGGTGCTGTCGAGCAGGATGAGACGCCAGGCGCCCAGGTCGGTGACGGATTCCAGAAAATCGCGATCGCCACAGGCCTTGGCCATGGGCGCGTTCTCGTCATGGTTGCCGGCCAGCCAGCGCATGGGCGCGTCCAGCGGCTCGGTCAGCGCGCAAAAGCGCTGATAGGACGCCACGGAACCATCCTGGGAGAGGTCACCGCTGGCCAGCAGCAGATCGATGCGTGGCTGCTCCCGTACCACCTGGGCGACCACCTGTTGCAGGCTAGCTGCCGTATCGATGCCCAACAGCCGGCCATTGGCACGAGCAAACAGATGGCTGTCGGTCAGTTGGACGACGAGGGGAGCGTTGACACTATCCGGCAAACTCACCAAAGCCTCCTAGGCATAAGGGGACAACGAGCGCAGGCAGGGTGCAGAAAAGTTCCCGGGCACTTGCGTGCATGCATCACATTTTCGCAGCTTGGCGAGCGAGAGGGAAGCCGCGGCTGTCAGCGTTGCGCCCTGGTACTCATCGCTGCAGGATGGGTTCAGCCTCGTGGCCACAGGCCAGGCAGTGACTCAGCCACTCGCCGAGAAACAGATTGAGCTGGTTCTTTTCGTCAGGCTGATGCATCGCCTGGTTGGGATAGGGATAGCGTCCGAGCAGGTGCCGGGAGGCCCCGGCCGACACCACTTCCGCCATCCGCGCGTCGTGATAGACCCGCACTTCCAGCTCGGGAACCGGCAGCCAGGGCAGCCCCAGTTCCTGGCGGACCCGCAGCACCGTCGTATAGGGACAGGCCTCGGTGACCTCCAGCGCCAGCACCCCCAAGGGGCGCTCGCCTTGCGACAACATGACGCGGCGCGATACCACGGCTTCGCGCATCTTGGGCAGAAGCCGCATCAGCCGCACGTAGTTGGCCTCGCACGTGGCCTGCAGGCCCGGCAGGTCAACTCGATAGCGATCTCGCAGTTTCAGCCCCATAACCCCCGTACCTCGGCGCGATTGAGCGCCAACCATTGCAGGGCGATGATTGCCGCTGCGTTATTGATTCGACCGTCGCGCACCCCTGCCAGTGCCTCGTCCAGCGACCAGACATGGACGCGAATGTCCTCGCCCTCCTCCTCCAGACCATGGACGCCACCGGCGTCCGCGGTGCTGCAGCGGCCTAGGTAGAGATAGACCTGTTCGTCACTGCCGCCGGGCGAGGGGAAGTAGGTGGAGATGGGCCAGAGCGATTGCAAGGTCAGCCCGGCTTCTTCCTCGGCTTCCCGATGAGCGACCGCCTCGACGGCCTCGCCCTGCTTGTCCACCAAGCCCGCCACCGGCTCAAGCAGCCAGGGATGAGCGGTCTTTTCCATGACGCCGACGCGAAACTGCTCGATCAGCACCACTTCGTCACGCACGGCGTCGTAGGGCAGCACGCAGACGGCATCGGGACGCACGAAGACCTCGCGCTCCAGTTCCGGGCCCAAATCACCGGAGAACTGGCGATGGCGCAGCCGGAAACGGGCCATGCGGTAGAAGCCCTGAAAGCAGATCTCGCGGCTCAGGATTTCAACGGCGGGCGCCTGGGATTCATTGGCTTCGGTCATGGGCGCTCCAGCGCTGATTGCAGGTAATCAGATCATCGTAGCGTGCCGCCTGCGCTCGTGCAGCCCCCGGCGCGCCAAGTCGCGAAAAGGACAACAAGCCGGGAAACCTGCGCCCACCCCTGGCAAACTTATGGGGCCAGACGGGTTCGAAAGCCGTCGTTCTCTGTTTCCAGGACAAGGAATCCCATGCGTATCCGCCCGCTCCTCCTGCTCGCCGGCCTGCTGCTCGGTGGTTGCCAAAGCGTCTTCGGCCCCAACCTCGACAAACCCCTCACGCCTCGCCACCAGGCCTGGGAGCACCGCCCTGCCGGCTGCCAGGGCGAAGACTGCCCACTGATCAACATCGACTACGTGGAGTTCGGCGAACCGGCGCTGGACGCCCTGGTGCAACGCCACCTGCTGGGCCTGGCCCGTGCCGAGCCGGGCGCGCCCATCCCCGCCTCGCTGGCCAGCTACGAGCAAAATTTCCTCGCCAAGGCCCAGCCGCGCTGGAGCAGCTATCTGCAGGCCAAGGTGCGCGAACAGCATGACGGCCTGGTGATCATCGAATTCTCCAGCTACCTGGCCAACGGCGGCGCCCATGGCCTGGCCGGGCGCGACTTCGTCACCTGGGATCGCCACCTCGATCGGCAGATCACCCTGGGCGACATGCTGGTGCCGGGGCAGGAAGCCGAATTCTGGCGCCTGGCGCAGCTGTCGCGGGAGGCCTGGATGCTCAGCAACGGTGTCGGCGATGCCGAATTCCGTCAGCAGTGGCCCTTCCTCAAGACCAACAACGTGGCGCTGGACTTCGGCGCCCTGACGCTCAAGTACGACATCGGCAGCATCGCCCCCTATGCCATGGGCCATCCGGAGCTGAAGATCCCCTATCCCAAGCTCAACGGCATCCTCAAGGGCGAGTATTTCCCGGGGCGCGGGAAGAGTCGCCAGCCGTAGTCCGCTGTGTTGGGCTTCGACGGTGGAGCCGTCTCAGTCCAACCTACGGTGTCACCTCGGACCGCAACCGACGTAGGTTGGGTTGAGCGCAGCGAAGCCAACAGGCCCTATTCAGCAGCGCACCGTTGGGCTTCGACGATGGAGCCGTCTCAGCCCAACCTACGCCTGCTAGGCCAGCACACTGTTCCCGTAGGTTGCGCTGAGCGTAGCGAAGCCCAACAGGCCAGACTCTAAACTCGCTTCAACCCCAGCAGCGCCTGTGCGGTACCGGCCACCACGATGGCCGGCAGGGTCGCGCCCCAGGCCGGGAGCAGCGTTGGCAGCAGGTGGTAGACGGCCACGCCTAGGGTCCAGGCGATCAGGGATTCCAGGCGCAACGCCCGTACCCGCTGCGGAGCCTTGCGGCGGCGCAGCAGGAAATGATCCACCAGCACCACGCCGAACAGCGGGGCGAACACCGAGCCGATCAGCAGCAGGAAGTGCTCGTACTGGGCCAGGGGCACCAGCAGCGCCAGCAGGGTGCAGAGGATGCCGATGGCCAGGGTCAGCTGCCAGATCTTGACCTGAGCGAGAAAGCCCGTCGCCACTGCCGCCGAATGATAGGCGGCAAAGGCGTTTTCCGATTCGTCCAGCAGGATCAGCAGCAGTGGCAGGCCCAGGCCGGCCACGGCCAGGGCGCGTAGCAGAGCGTCGGCTTCACCGCCGCTGGCGAAGGCCAGGGTGTAGGCGAAGCCCAGGCCCATCAGCCAGAGGTTGCCGCAGAAATAGCCCAGCATGACGCCCCGGCCGGCGCTGCGTCCGGTGCGGGCGAAGCGGGTGTAGTCGGCGATCACCGGCAGCCAGGACAGCGGCATGGCCACCACCAGGTCGAAGCCCAGGGCCTGGGTCAGGGAGCCATCGCCCGGGCGCTGCCAGAGCGCGGCCAGGTCGGCGCGCAGGAACAGGTCCAGGGTCAACCAGCCGCAGGCGCCCAACAGCAGCCAGATACCCCAGCGGCTGAGGAAACGGCGCACGAAGGTCAGGGGACCGGCCACCGCCAGCGCCGTGGCCAGGGCGCCGAAGACCAGGGTCCAGAGCACCGGCGAGGCCCAGCTCTGCAGGCCCCAGCTGCCCAGCAGCACACTGGCCGCCTCGCGCATCACCACCAGTTCGAAGGCACCCCAGCCGATCAGCTGGGTGATGTTGAGCACCGCGGGCAACAGCGCGCCGCGCTGGCCGAGACTCTGGCCCAGGGCGGTCATGCCGGCCAGGCCCGTGTCGCTGCCCACCAGGCCGGCAGCGGCCAGCAACAGCACCCCGACCGCGGTGCCGAGCACCAGCACCAGCAGGCCATCGGCCAGGCCCAGTCCGGGCGCCAGCAGCGCGCCGGCCTGGGCCACCATCAGGCCGATGCCGAGGGAGAACCAGAGGGTGAAGAGGTCGCGCCCGCCAAGGATGCGGCGGTCCGCCGGAACGGGGACGGTGGGGGTATAGAGGCCGGGGGCCTGGGCCATGATGGGTCTCGTGAGCAAGGGGTTGAGGACGCCCAACGTCGTTGGGTGACGCCGGGCATTGTTGGGCTTCGCTGCGCTCAGCGCCAACCTACGGTGGTTTGTCTGGAACCGTAGGTTGGGTTGAGACGGTTCCATCGTCGAAGCCCAACGGTACGAGGTCGACCTGCGCATCGTTGGGCTTCGCTGCGCTCAGCGCCAACCTACGGTGGTTTGTCTGGAACCGTAGGTTGGGTTGAGACGGCTCCATCGTCGAAGCCCAACGGTACGAGGTCGACCTGCGCATCGTTGGGCTTCGCTGCGCTCAGCGCCAACCTACGGTCGTCAGACCTGCTTGTAGATCACCCCGCCTTCGTCCTTGAAGCGCGCCGCCTGTTCCTGGAAGCCGGCCTCGATGGCCTTCTGCTCGTCGGTCAGGCCGTTTTCCTTGGCGTAGTCGCGGACTTCCTGGGTGATCTTCATGGAGCAGAACTTGGGTCCGCACATGGAGCAGAAGTGCGCCACCTTGGCCGAGTCCTTGGGCAGGGTCTCGTCGTGGAAGGCGCGCGCCGTGTCCGGGTCCAGGCCCAGGTTGAACTGGTCTTCCCAGCGGAATTCGAAACGCGCCTTGCTTAGTGCGTTGTCGCGGATCTGGGCGCCGGGATGCCCCTTGGCCAGGTCGGCGGCATGGGCAGCGATCTTGTAGGTGATGATGCCGGTCTTGACATCGTCCTTGTTGGGCAGGCCGAGGTGCTCCTTGGGCGTCACGTAGCAAAGCATGGCGCAGCCGAACCAGCCGATCATGGCGGCGCCGATGCCGCTGGTGATGTGGTCGTAGCCGGGGGCGATATCGGTGGTCAGGGGGCCGAGGGTATAGAACGGCGCCTCGTCGCAGCACTCCAGCTGCTTGTCCATGTTTTCCTTGATCAGCTGCATGGGCACATGGCCCGGGCCTTCGATCATGGTCTGGACATCGTGCTTCCAGGCGATCTTGGTCAGCTCGCCGAGGGTTTCCAGTTCGCCGAACTGGGCGGCGTCGTTGGCATCGGCGATGGAGCCCGGGCGCAGGCCGTCACCCAGGGAGAAGCTCACGTCGTAGGCCTGCATGATCTCGCAGATGTCTTCGAAATGGGTGTAGAGGAAGTTTTCCTTGTGATGCGCCAGGCACCACTTGGCCATGATGGAGCCGCCGCGGGAGACGATGCCGGTGACGCGCTTGGCGGTCAGGGGCACGTAGTGCAGGCGCACCCCGGCATGGATGGTGAAGTAGTCCACGCCTTGCTCCGCCTGCTCGATGAGGGTGTCGCGGAACAGCTCCCAGGTCAGTTCTTCGGCGACGCCATCGACCTTTTCCAGAGCCTGGTAGATGGGCACGGTGCCGATGGGGACCGGCGAGTTGCGGATGATCCACTCGCGGGTCTCGTGGATGTGCTTGCCGGTGGACAGGTCCATCACGGTGTCGGCGCCCCAGCGGATGCCCCAGGTCAGCTTTTCCACCTCTTCCTCGATGGAAGAGCCCAGGGCGCTGTTGCCGATGTTGCCGTTGATCTTCACCAGGAAGTTGCGGCCGATGATCATCGGCTCCAGCTCCAGGTGGTTGATGTTGGCCGGGATGATGGCGCGGCCGCGGGCCACCTCGTCGCGGACGAACTCCGGCGTGATCTCCTGGGGAATGCTGGCGCCGAAGCTCTGGCCGCGGTGCTGGTTGCCGAGCAGGCCGGCGGCGCGGGCCTCCTGCAGCTTCATGTTCTCGCGGATGGCGATGTATTCCATCTCCGGGGTGACGATGCCCTGGCGGGCATAGTGCATCTGGGAGACGTTGCACCCGGCCTTGGCCCGGCGCGGCTGGCGCGCCAGGTCGAATCTCAGGGCGGCGAGGCTCGGATCGGCGAGCCGCGCCTGACCGAATTCGGACGAGAGCCCGGCCAGCAGTTCGGTGTCGCCACGCTCTTCGATCCAGCGCGAACGCACGTCCGGCAGGCCCTTGCGCAGGTCGATGCGGGCGGTCGGGTCGGTGTAGGGACCGGAGGTGTCGTAGACGAACACCGGAGCGTTCTTTTCACCGCCGAACGCGGTGGGGGTATCGGCGAGGGAGATTTCCCGCACCGGCACGCGAATGTCGGGACGCGAGCCGGTCAGATAGACCTTGCGCGAATTGGGCAACGGCTGGGTGGACTGGCGGTCGACGCGGGTGAAGTCGGTGACGTTGTTCTGCTTGTTCATCGAGGCTCTCCTGGTGGGCGCGTTGCCGAGGGAAGAACCTGGACGAAGGGTGGGCACGCAGGAAGACGCAAGCCCGGACGGATGGCGACCACGGAGACGAATGCGGACGCCCTCTTGTTCCCTACGCAGGTTGACGCACCGCCATGCGGCGCGCCTAGCCTGATCAGGTTCAACGGGATCCGGGACTACCCGATCTCAGCGCCTCGTAGCGCACCCCGACAAGAACGCGGCCAGTGTAAACCCAGACCGGCAGAAACTTCGACCGCTATTTCCTCTCCTATGGCGGATTCGGACGAAGTCACTACACTGGCCCGGTCTCTCAAGGAAGGCTCCCAGAATGCGAAGATTCCTGCTGCTCGCGGCGCTCTGCACCACGGCCGGTCTGGCCCAGGCCCAGGTGGCCGGCAGTGGCCTGCTCGACGTCTACCGCGAGGCGCTGGACAACAACGCCGACCTGGCCGCCGAGCGCGCCGGTCTCGGCGCCCAGCGCGAAGCGGTGCCCCAGGCACGGGCCGGCTTGCTGCCGCAACTCGGCCTTGGCGCCCAGTTCAACGACACCCACACCAGCCTGGAGCTGAAGGACAATCCCGCGCTGGGCGTCCAGGGTGGCCGCTACAGCAGCGATCGCAGCAGCCAGCTGATCCAGGCCACCCTCAGCCAGCCATTGTTCCGCGCCGACCGCTGGTTCCAGCTCAAGGCCGCCCAGGCCGCCACCGAGCAGGCCGAGCTGCAGTTTTCCGCCGCCCAGCAGCAACTGATCCTGCAGACCGCCGAGGGCTATTTCAGCGCCCTGCGCGCCCAGGACGCCCTGGCCACCGCCCGTGCCGAGGAAAAGGCGCTGTACCGCCAGCTGGACCAGTCCCGCGAGCGCTACAAGGTCGGCCTGACCGACGACACCGACGTGCTCCAGGCCCAGGCCAGCTTCGACAATGCCCAGGCCAACCGCTCGCAGAGCGAGCAGCAGGTGGCCGATGCCTTCCAGGCCCTGACTCGCCTGACCGATCGTGACTACGGCAGCATCGCCGGCATTCGCCACGACCTGCCGATCCTGCCGCCGCAGCCCAACGATGCGCGCCAGTGGGTGGACACCGCCATGCGCCAGAATCTGCAGCTGCTGGCCGCCGGCCAGGGCGTGAACGCGGCGCAGGAAACCCTGCGCCAGCGCCGCGCCGGGCACTTGCCGACGGTGGATGCGGTGGCGCGCTACAGCCACAGCGACAACGATGCGGTGAATCTGCCCAACGCCGAGCAGCTGGCGCTGTTCGGCAGCCCGGTTAACAGTCGCAGCATCGGTATCCAGGTGGAGCTACCGCTGTACAGCGGCGGCGCCACCAGCTCCCAGGCGCGTCAGGCCTACCAGCAGCTGGACCGGAGCGAACAGCAGCAGGAAAGCCTGCGCCGCCAGGTGGTACAGAACACCCGCAATGCCCATCGGGCGATCAACACCGATATCGAGCAGGTGCGTGCCCGACGGCTGTCCATCGCCTCCAGCCAGCGCGCCCTGAGAGCCACCGAGATCGCCTACCAGGTGGGCAGCCGCACCATCGTCGACGTGCTCGACGCCCAGCGGCTGCTGTACAACGCCGTGCGCCAGTACAACGACGCCCGCTACAACTACATCCTGGATACCCTGAGACTCAAGCAGGCGGCCGGCACCCTGGCGCCCAACGACCTGCTGGCGCTGTCGGGCTATCTCGACCCCCACTACGACCCGGATCGCGACTTCCTGCCGCCGGACCTGGCCAAGACCCGCGCCGACGTCCTGCCGGCGCGTTCGGCTCAGGGCGTGAGCAATTTATCCAGTCCGGAGAGCAGGCGCTCCAGCGCGCCCTGATTGGCGGCCAATACCGCCAGGCCGGCCTGACGGCGCCGCTCGGCTTCCGCCGGCTCGGCCCACAGTCGGGCCACGGCGGCGGCGATGGCCGAGGCTTCCGCTACCGTTTCCAGGGCGCCGGCGTCGCGCAACTGGGCGACGATGTCGAGGAAGTTGAACACGTGCGGACCGCTGAGCACCGGCACGCCGAGAGCGGCCGGCTCCAGCGGATTGTGCCCGCCGCGCTCGATCAGGCTGCCACCGACGAAGGCCACGTCGGCCAGGGCGTAGAGAAACAGCAACTCGCCCATGGTGTCGCCCAGCAGGACCTGGGTCTGCGGCTGCACCGCCTCCCCCGTCGAGCGCTGGATCACGCTGAAGCCTTCGCGGCGCACCTCGGCCAGCACCTCGGGAAAGCGTTCGGGATGACGCGGCACCAGGATCAGCAGGGCATCGGGGCGGGTGGCCAGCAGTTGGCGCTGGGCCTGGAGCAGGATCTCGTCTTCGCCGGCGTGGGTACTGGCGGCGATCCACACCGGGCGACGGCCCCAGCCCTGGCGCAGCGCAGCCGCGCGGGCCGGCAGCTCGGGATCGATGCGCAGGTCGAACTTGATGGAACCGGTCACCATGACCCGCTCGGCACGGGCACCGAGGGCGCGGAAGCGCTCGGCTTCCACCGGTGTCTGCACCGCCAGCCAGGCCAGTTCCGCCAGCATCGGTCCGGTCACCCCGCCCAGTTTCCCGTAGCCACGGGCGGAACGCTCGGACAGCCGGCCATTGGCCAGGGCGATGGGAATGTCGCGGCGCGCCGCCTGGTGGATGAGGTTGGGCCAGAGCTCGGTCTCCATCACCACGCCCAGGCTTGGCCGCAGCCGGTCGAGGAAGCGCCCGGCCAGCCCCGGCAGGTCGTAGGGCAGATAGCAGTGGTGGACGTCGCTGCCGAACAGGGCGCGAATGCGCTCCGAGCCGGTGGGCGTCATGCAGGTCACGGTGATCGGCAGATCGGGATGGCGCTGGCGCAGCGCACGGATCACCGGTGCGGCGGCGATGCTCTCCCCCACCGACACCGCATGCACCCAGATGCCGCCGGGCGGCACCTTTGGCAAGCCCAGCGCCAGGCGCTCGCCAATGCGTTGCCGATAGGCGGGCGCCTTGCGGCCGCGCCAGAGCAGGCGCAGCAGGATGAAGGGCAAGGCCAGGGTGAAGATCAGGCTATAGAGGGTACGGTTCATGGCGGCAGAGCTTAATGAAGCAAGGCCGCCAGTGCGAGCCTGTTCACTCTAGTGCGAGTGCCGCGGCACCCCGCCTTCGCGGGCGATCACCTTGAGATGCAGGGTGGCCGGTTCCAGGCAGCCGCCGGTGGAAAGCTGGCCCACCAGTTGCCGATAGAGCTCCTGCCAGGGGGTCTGGGCCGGCGGCAGGTTGGGCGTCCATTCAGCGCGACGGCGCTCCAGTTCGGCATCATCCAGCAGCACATCGACGCTGCGGGCATTGAGGTCCACGCGCAGCCGGTCGTTGGTCTTGAGCAGGGCCAGGCCGCCGCCCACCGCGGCCTCCGGCGACATGTTGAGGATCGAGGGACTGGCCGAGGTGCCGCTCTGACGACCATCACCCAGGCACGGCAGGGAGTCGATGCCCTTCTTGATCAGGGCCGCTGGCGGCGCCATGTTGACCACCTCGGCGCTGCCCGGATAGCCCACCGGACCGGCGCCGCGGATCACCAGGATGCAGCGCTCGTCGATGTCCAGGGCCGGGTCGTCGATGCGCGCGTGATAGTCCTCCGGACCCTCGAAGACGATGGCTCGCGCCTCGAAGCTGTTTTCCTTGCCGGGTTCGGCCAGGTAGGTCTGGCGAAAGGCCTCGCCCACCACCGACATCTTCATGATGGCACTGTCGAAGAAATTGCCGCTGAGCACGATGAAGCCGGCGCGGTGCTTGAGCGGCGCTTCGTAGGGCTGGATCACCGCGGGATCCAAGCTGGCCGCACCTTCGGCGATGGCACCGATGGTGCGCCCGGATACCGTCAGGCAGTCGCCGTGCAGGCGCCCCGCCTTGAGCAGTTCGTGGAGTACCGCCGGCACCCCGCCGGCGCGGTGGAAGCCCTCGCCCAGGTACTTGCCGGCCGGCATGCAGTTGGCCAGCAGCGGGATGTCCTCGCCCAGGCGCTGCCAGTCGTCCAGCGACAGCTCGATGCCCATGTGCCGGGCGATGGCGATCAGGTGCGGCGGGCAGTTGCTGGAAGCGCCCAGGGCCGACGCCACCACGATGGCGTTCTCGAAGGCCTCGCGGGTCATGATCTGCGAGGGGCGGACGTCGTCCAGCACCAGCTGGCAGATGCGCTTGCCGGTGGCATAGGCCATCTGGCCGCGCTCGCGATAGGGCGCGGGGATGCTGGCGCAACCGGGTAGCGACATGCCCAGGGTCTCGGCCAGGGCATTCATCGACAGGGCCGTGCCCATGGTGTTGCAGTGGCCCACCGAAGGCGAGGCGGCGGTGGTCAGGGCCATGAAGCCCTCGTAGTCGATCTCGCCGGTCGCCAGCAGGTTGCGCGCGTGCCAGAGCACGGTGCCGGAGCCGATCAGCTCACCCTTGAAATGCCCGTCCAGCATGGGCCCACCGGACAGCACGATGGCCGGCAGGTCGGTGGTGGCCGCGGCCATCAGGCAGGCCGGGGTGGTCTTGTCGCAACCGGTGGTGAGCACTACGCCGTCCAGGGGAAAGCCGTGGAGGATCTCCACCAGGCCGAGGTAGGCCAGGTTGCGATCCAGGGCCGCGGTGGGGCGGCGACTCTGCTCGGCGATGGGATGCACCGGGAACTCCATGGGGATGCCGCCCGCGTCGCGGATACCGGC
This sequence comes from Pseudomonas sp. PLB05, assembly GCF_021106615.1. Classification (NCBI taxonomy): domain Bacteria; kingdom Pseudomonadati; phylum Pseudomonadota; class Gammaproteobacteria; order Pseudomonadales; family Pseudomonadaceae; genus Pseudomonas; species Pseudomonas sp. PLB05. The sequence goes on along the minus strand of NZ_JAJOHO010000002.1, from coordinate 1,194,414 downwards.
CTTGACCCGCTGGGCCAGTTCCAGGTGATGACGGTTGCAGGGGGTGAGGTCGCTGCCGGTCTGGGCGATGCCGATGATGGGGCGACCGGACTGGAGTTCGTCGCGGGTCAGGCCGTAGTTCATGTAGCGCTCGACATAGAGCGCGGTCATGTCGGCGTGGGCGGGATCATCGAACCATTGCTGGCTGCGCAGCGGGCGTTTGGCGGAAGTCATGATGGTCTCTAGTTGTTATTAGGAAAGAGCGGTTAGCGACCCAGCAGGCCGCGGGCGGCCAGGTTGTGCATCAGGGCACCGAGGCCGAAGCGCCAGGCCGGGGCCTGGTCGCTGGTGGTCACCCTATTGTGCAGGGTTCCCAGCAGCGGGCTGGCGATGCTCACCACGTCACCCACCTTGTGGGTGAAGCCGCCGCCCGGGGCGTCACGGTCCTGGGTCGGGGCGAACAGGGTGCCGAGAAACAGCACGAAGCCGTCGGGATACTGGTGGTTGGCATTGAGGGTCTGGGCGGCGAGATCGGTGGGATCACGACTGATCTGCGCCATGGAGCTGCTGCCATTGAGGTGAAAGCCGTCTTCGCCCTGGACTTCCAGGGTCACCACGCACTGGCGGACCTGGTCGAGATCGAAGGTCTCGTCGAACAGGCGGATGAAGGGCCCCAGGGCGCAGGAGGCGTTGTTGTCCTTGGCCTTGCTCAGCAGCAGGGCGCTGCGGCCCTCGATGTCGCGCAGGTTGACGTCATTGCCCAGGGTGGCGCCATGCAGGCGGCCGCGGCTGTCCGCCACCAGCACCACCTCGGGCTCGGGATTGTTCCACTGGGACACGGGGTGGATGCCGATGGCGCTGCCGCTGCCGACCGCGGCCAGCACCGGCGCCTTGGTGAAGATCTCGGCGTCCGGGCCGATGCCCACCTCCAGGTATTGCGACCACATGCCCTTCTCGATCAGCAGCGTCTTGAGCGCCTGGGCGCGCGGACTGCCCGGCTCCAGGCCCTGCAGATCCGCGCCGATCACCGCCTGCACCTGCTCGCGGATGGCCACGGCGCGCCCAGCATCGCCGCCGGCCTGCTCTTCGATCACCCGTTCCAGCATGCTGGCGGCAAAGGTCACCCCGGCGGCCTTGATCACCTGCAGGTCGGCCGGCGGCAGCAGGTGCAGGCGGCTCGGATCAGCCTGTTCGCCGCTGTTGGCCAGCAGGTCATCGAGGCTGCCGAGGTAGCGCCCGGGGGTATCGCGCAGGGTCTGCAGCGGCGCCTCTTCCTCGAACAGGGCGCTCAGCGTGGCGAAGCGTGCCGAGACATCGAAGACGCCGTCCTCGCGCAGCACCACGGGCGAGGGACCGGCCAGCGGACCGGGCACCCAGGCACGACCGACCAGGGTGCCGGCCAGGCCATCGGTGGGAAGGGTGTTGCCAGGCGAGAGACGAAGGGACATGGGCAGGACTCCAGGGCTGATGGGTCCACGCTAGGCAGCCAGACTGATAAACTCAAATGGGCTTATTTCATCATTCGATAACCTGCACTTATCGCCTGGAGGCATACGTGTCCGAGCCGTCGTTCAGCCAGATCAGCCACTGGCTCAAGTTTCGCCACCTGCTGCTGATCGACACCCTGGGGCGCACCCGCAACATGCACCTGGCGGCGCAGCAGATGAACCTCAGCCAGCCGGCCATCAGCAAGATGCTCAAGGAGCTCGAGCACCTGCTGGGCTTCGCCCTGTTCGAGCGCCAGCCGCGCAGCATGCCGCCCACGGCGCTGGGCGAGCACGTGCTGCGCTATGCCCGGGTGGCGCTCAACGATGCCCGCGACTTCGCCGAGCAGATCGACAGCCTGAGACGCGGCGGCCACGGCCAGCTCAAGGTCGGCGGCATCTTCGCCGCCACGGCGGTGGCGCTGCCGCAGGCCATCGTCGCGATCAAGCAGCGCTGGCCGCTGCTGGCCATCGAGGTGGTGGAGCAGACCAGCGATCACCTGATGGAGATGCTCGACGACAAGCTGCTGCACCTGGCGGTGGCGCGCTTCACCGACGAAGCCCAGGCCCAGCGCTTCGACTTCCAGCCCCTGGCGCCGGAGCCCTTCCGCTTCGTGGTCAACGCCGATCACCCGCTGGTGGGCAGCGGGCCCGTGGGCCTCGACCAGGTGCTGGCCTGGCCCTGGATCCTCTATCCCAAGGGCACGCCCATCCGCGGGCGCATGGAGCGAGCCTTTGCCGCCGCCGGCCTGCCGGTGCCGAGCAACACCATCGACACCATCTCCATGCAGACCTTTCTCCAGGTGCTGCGCGCCGGCCCAATGATCGGCATGCTGCCGGAGGCCATGGTCGAGCCCTATCTCGCCAGCGGCGCGCTCAGTGCCCTGGAGCTGCCACTACACCTGCCGGCGCAGGACTACGGCATCCTCACCCGCAAGGGCGAACCCCTCGGCGAGGCAGCGCGGGAATTCGCCGCCATCCTGCTGAGCCATGCCGGTCGCGAGGAGTCCGCAGCCTAGACAGCTCGATAACGCACCGTTATCGAATGATCCGCAAATGCCATTGGGAAAGAATCGCTCCCGCTCCTAGAGTGGCCAGGCGATTCAGACGGCCACCCCGCATCCCCGGCCGCCTTCGACCTCTTCAATAACAACAACGGGCCCCAAGGCCCCGAAGGTCATTCCCATGTTCGAGACCACCGCTCCCCAGGGCGCCGCTGGCGACGCCTTCGAAGAACGCACCTACCGCAAGGTGGTGCTGCGTATCCTGCCGATCCTGCTGCTGTGCTACATCGCCGCCTACCTCGACCGGGTCAACGTCGGCTTCGCCAAGCTGGACATGCTCGACGACCTGGGCTTCAGCAACACCGTCTATGCCCTCGGCGCCAGCATGTTCTTCTGGGGCTACTTCCTCTTCGAGGTCCCCAGCAACCTGCTGCTGCATCGCTACGGCGCGCGCTTCTGGATCGCGCGCATCATGCTGACCTGGGCGATCATCTCCATGGCGGTGGCCTTCACCCAGCCGCTGGCGCAATTCTTCGGCCTGCAGTCGAGCACCCTCTTCTACGTGCTGCGCTTCCTGCTGGGCGTTTGCGAGGCGGGCTTCTTTCCCGGGGTGATCCTCTATCTCAACTACTGGTTTCCGACCCGCCGGCAGAGTCGGGTGATGTCGGGCTTTCTCATCGCCCTGCCCTTCAGTCTGAGCTTTGGCGGCGTGCTTTCCGGCTGGCTGATGAGCAGCCTGCACAACTGGCACGGCCTGGCCGGCTGGCAGTGGATGCTACTAGTGGAAGGGGTGCCCTCGATCATCATGGCGGTGGTGGTGTTCTGCTGCCTGAGCGACAACATTGACAAGGCGCCCTGGCTGAACGCCCGGGAAAAGGCCCTGCTCAAGCGCAACCTGGACCAGCACAACGCTGGCAAGGCGTCGCGGCTGAGCGAGGTGTTCTTCAACCCGCGGGTCTGGCTGCTGGTGTTCATCCTGCTGACCTTCAACACCGGCTTCTATGGCCTGGCCTTCTGGATGCCCTCGATCATCAAGAACGCCGGGGTCAGCGGCAGCCTGCAGATCGGCCTGCTCACCGCCATCCCCTACAGCGTCGCCCTGGTGGTCATGCTGCTCAACGCCCGTCATTCGGCGCGCACTGGTGAGCAGCGCATGCATGCGGCGGTACCGGCCTTCGTCGGCGCCCTGGGGCTGGTGCTGAGTGCCTGGTTCATCCACAACATCGTGCTGTCGATCTTCTTCCTCACCGTGGCCGCCTCGGGGCTGCTGGCGCTGATGCCGATCTTCTGGTCGCTGCCCGGCACCCTGCTCTCCGGCGTCGCCGCGGCGGCGGGCATCGGCATGATCAACGCCATCGGCAACCTCTCCGGCTTCACCGGCTCCATGATCACCGCGACCATGGAAACCCTCACCGGCGACATCAACAACGGCACCTATGTGCTCGGCGCCTGCCTGTTCGTCAGCGGTCTGCTGATCCTGGCGATCCCGGCGTCGATGCTGCAGCGCACGCCGACCGCCGTACCGCTCGACCTCAAGCCCGCCTAGCCCGCCTCGGGCACGGCCGCGCGCCCGGCACCCGCGGCGCGCGGTCGCCCGATCCCCAGCGCCATTACCGCCGCGACGATGCCGGTCAGCCCAGCCAATACCAGGGCCTCCTGGTAGGAACCGAAGTGCTCGCGCAGGGCGCCGGCGAGAAAGGCCGCACAGGCGGCGCCGAGCATGTGCCCGCAGAATACCCAGCCGAACACCACCGGCGCGCTCCTTTCACCAAAGCTCTGGTTGGTCAGCTTGACCGTGGGCGGCACGGTGGCGATCCAATCCAGCCCGTAGAAGATGCCGAACAGCAGCAGTTGCTCGGGGGCGAAGCCGGAGAACGGCAGGTAGATCAGCGAGAGGCCGCGCAGGCTGTAGTAGACGAACAGCAGCCGGCGCGGATCGTATCTGTCGGTCAGCCAACCGGAAGCGGTGGTGCCCACCAGGTCGAAGATGCCCATCAGCGCGAGGATGCCGGCGGCCTGCACCTGGGACAGCCCGTGGTCGTGGCCCATGGCGATGAAGTGGGTGCCGATCAGGCCATTGGTGGTGAAGCCGCAGACGAAGAAGGTCAGGAACAGCAGCCAGAAATCGCGCCGCCGACTGGCCATGGCCAAGGTGCCAAGGGTCACGCGAAACAGATTGCCCGGTGCGGTGGCGACCGGCGCCTGATAGTCCGCCGGGGCGCCATGGGGCTGCAGGCCGACGTCCGCAGGACGCTCCGGCAGCAGCCAGGCCACCAGCGGGATCAGCGCCGCGCTGGCCACGGCCACGGTCAGCACCACGGTCTGCCAGCCTTCCTGACTGGCGAGATGGGCCAGCAACGGCAGGAACACCAGGTTGCCGGTGGCGGTGCTGGCCGCTAGCAGGCCCATCATCAGGCCCCGGCGGGCGACGAACCAGCGATTGACGATGGCGGCGCCCAGCACCATGGCCACGCAGCCCGTGCCCAGGCCGCTGAGCACGCCCCAGGTGGCCACCAGGTGCCAGGGTTCGCGCATCAGGGTGCTCAGGGCGGTGGCCAGGCTGATCAGGGTCAGGCCGCCGAGCAGGGTACGGCGGATGCCCAGGGTCTGCATCAGGGCGGCGGCGAAGGGCCCGACCAGGCCGTAGAGGAAGATGCCCACGGCGGCGGCGAAGGACACGCTTTCGCGGCTCCAGCCAAAGGTCTCCTGCAACGGCAGCAGCAGTACACCAGGGGTGGACCTCACCCCGGCCGAAACCAGCAGGGCGAGAAAGATCAGCGCCAGGACGACGAAGACATAGCGCTGGCCGAGGGCGGGAGGTGTGGTCATGGCGATCATCCCGGATCGAGGAGGAATGACCTGAGTATCGCAGCGCTCGCGCCTTGGCGCGGGTCAAATTACCCCACGGATCTGGCCAGGATACAACTTTCATAGGAAGAGCCCGTGGGCGAGCGCTGAAGGTCCGTCTTGTTGGGCTTCGCTGCGCTCAGCGCCAACCTACGGGCGCTCCGCGTAGGTTGGGTTGAGCACAGCGAAGCCCAACACGTCACGCTCAACCAATCGCCCGCAACTCTTCGGCCAGCCGCTGCGCCAGCCAGCGCGCGGCCGGCCCCGGCGCGGCGTTGCGGCGCCAGGCCAGCTCCACCACCAGGGCCGGCGGCACCCAGTCGCAATCCAGCTCAGCCAGCAGGTCCTGGTACGAGGGATAGCGCGCCACGTGCCGCGGCAACCAGCCCCAGCCCAGGCCGCGCATCAGCAATTCGGCGAGCAGATAGAAGCTGTCGGCGCGCCAGACCTGGGGCGCGATCTGCTCGCCACCGGGATAGGGATTCTCCAGCGGCGCGATCAGCAGCTGACGGTGGCGGGCCAGTTCGCGCCGCCCTACCCCACGCTGGCTGGCCAAGGGATGCTGGGCGCCGCAGGCGGTGACCTGGGCGACATCACCCAGGGCCTGGCGCTCCAGGGCCTGGGGCATGTGCTCATGGCGAAACAGCAGGCCGAGGTCGGCCTGGTCGGTGAGCAGCTTGCGCGCCACGTCGCCCTGGGCGCCGCTGGTAAGCTGGACTTCCAGGTGTGGGAAGGCCGCCGCCAGGGCGTCCAGCGCATCGAGCACCGGCTGGTAGGGCATGGCCTCGTCCAGCGCCAGGCGCAATAGCGGTTCCTGACCGGCACAGAGCGCCTGGGCGCGACTGTCCAGCCGCTGGCACTGGCGCAAGACCTCACGCGCCTCCTCCAGCAGCGCCAGACCGGCCGCGGTGATGACCGGCGTGCGGCCATTGCTGCGCGCGAACAGCGCGACGCCCAGATCGGTCTCCAGCAGGGCGATGGCAGTGCTCACCGCCGATTGCGCCCGTCCCAGACGGCGTGCCATGGCCGAGAAACTCGCGCCCTCGGCGATGCCGACGAAGATCTCCAACTGCTCAAGATTCCACTGCACGACCCATCTCCCTAACAGATAGGTACTAACTTTCACCTATCGGCACGCAAGGCACAATGAGGGCACTCGACAGGAGGAATCATCATGAGCGGATACATCTACCTGGCCATCGCCATCGCCGCCGAAGTCGTCGCCACCACCTCCATGAAGGCCATCAGCGGCTTCAGCAAGCCGTTACCACTGTTTCTGGTCATCACCGGCTATGGCCTGGCCTTCTGGATGCTGACCCTGGTGGTACGCAGCATTCCCGTGGGCATCGCCTACGCTATCTGGGCCGGGCTGGGCATCGTGCTGGTCAGCATTGCCGCGGCGGTGCTCTACGACCAGAAGCTGGACCTGCCGGCCATGCTGGGCATGGGCCTGATCGTCGCCGGCGTGGTGGTGATCCAGCTGTTTTCCGGCAGCACCGGGCATTGAGACCAGCGGCGGCGAGGAGCGTGTAAAATCACTCCTTTGCCGATTATCCAGCAGGCCGTTCATGTCCCAACCCTGGTCCACCGATATCCTCATCGTCGGCGGCGGCGTCGCCGGCCTCTGGCTCAACGCCCGTCTCAGACGCGCCGGCTACGCCACCGTGCTGGTGGAGACCGGCGCCCTGGGCGGCGGCCAGAGCGGCAAGTCCCAGGGCATCATCCATGGCGGCACCAAATATGCCCTGACCGGGATGCTCACCGGTGCCTCCGAGGCCATCGCCGACATGCCGCGGCGCTGGCGCGAAAGCCTGGCCGGCAGCGGCGAGCTGGATCTTTCCGGCGTGCGCCTGCTCTCCGAGGCCCACTACCTCTGGTCGCCCGGCAGCCTGGCCGGCAACCTCACCAGCTTCTTCGCCAGCAAGGCGGTGCGCGGTCGGGTGGATGCGGTCAAGGGCGACGAACTGCCACCGGCCCTGCGCGACCGCGCCTTCAAGGGCAAGGTCTATCGCCTGGCCGAGCTGGTGCTGGACGTACCCAGCCTGGTCGCACGCCTGGCCGAACTGGCCGGCGACAGCCTGCTGGCCGGGCATGACCTCCAGCCCCTGCGCGAAGACGGTGAGCTGACCGGTCTGGTGGTGGACGGCCAGGCCATCCGCGCCCGCCGCATCGTGCTCACCGCCGGCGCCGGCATGGCCGATCTGCTCCAGGCGCTCCATCTGGAACAACCGGCCATGCAGCGCCGCCCGCTGCACATGGTGGTGGTCAAGGGCCCCATGCTCAAACCCCTCTATGCGCACTGTCTGGGTGGCGGCCCCAAGCCGCGGGTGACCATCACCAGCCACCCTACCGCCGACGGCCAGTGGCTGTGGTACCTGGGTGGCGACCTGGCCGAAGCCGAGGGCGTGGCCCGTGAGCCAGCGGCGCAGATCGCCACGGCACGGGAAGAACTGCAGCGCCTGCTGCCCTGGATCGATTTCGCGGGCGCCCAGTGGGCGACCCTCCGGGTGGACCGCGCCGAACCAGCGCAATCCGGCCTGGTGCGCCCGGACAACGCCTTCCTCGCCGAGGAAGGCCGCCTGCTAGTGGGCTGGCCGACCAAGCTGGCGCTGTCGCCGGATCTGGCCGACCGGGTCCTGGCCAATCTCGACCGCGATGGCATCGCGCCGGGACAGCACCCCGCCCTGCCCGTCCATCCGCACCCACCAGTGGCCGCGCCCTTCTGGGAGGAGCTGCTGCCATGAGCCTGCGCACCCTGCACGGTCTGCAACGTCCGCTGGGCAGCACCGGTCTCGAGATTTCCCCCCTGGGCCTGGGCACGGTCAAGTTCGGCCGCGACCAGGGCGTGAAGTATCCCAATGGCTTCACCATCCCCGACGATCGCACCGCCGCCGACCTGCTCAGCCTGGCTCGCGAGCTGGGCATCAACCTGCTGGATACCGCCCCGGCCTATGGCCGCAGCGAAGAGCGTCTGGGTCCGCTGCTGCGTGGCCAGCGCCAGCACTGGGTGATCGCCAGCAAGGTCGGTGAGGAATTCGAAGGCGGACTGTCCAGCTTCGACTTCAGCCCGGCCCATACCCGCCGCTCGGTGGAACGCAGCCTGAAGCGTCTGGAAACCGACTGGCTGGACCTGGTGCTGGTGCACTCCGACGGCAACGACCTGAGCATTCTCGAAGACAGCGGCTGCTACGAGACCCTGGCCGAACTCAAGCGCGAAGGCCTGATCCGCGCCTTCGGCTTTTCCGGCAAGACCGTCGCCGGCGGCCTCAAGGCCCTGGAGCGCGGTGATTGCGCCATGGTCACCTTCAACCTCAACGAAGACGCCGAGATCCCGGTGATCCAGGCCGCCGCCGCGCAGGGCAAGGGCATCCTGATCAAGAAGGCCCTGGCCAGCGGTCACGCCGTACTCGGCGCCGGCCAGGATCCGGTGCGGGCCAGCTTCGCCCGGGTCTTTGGCGAGCCCGGGGTGAGCAGTGCGATAGTCGGCACTATCGATCCCCTGCACCTGTCACATAATGTCCGTACCCTGGCCGAAGTGATCACCGCTCGGCCCTGATCCAGAGCGTTTCGCTGAAGCCTTGCCTTCGTCCACTGGACGCCCTGCCCGATCGCCCGGGACGGCGCGTCCGCGGCACACTACAACAGGAGTCGGCCATGCCCCAGCTCATCGCCCGCCACAATCCCAAGGCGTTCAAGACCCTGCCCCTTTCGGTCGAGGCCAATCATGACGGCCTCACCTACCAGGCCCTCGGCCAACCGCTGAATTTCAGCGAGATGCTGGAGCGGCGCAAGCCGATCGAGATTGAGGATGCCCAGCACTTCAGTGCGAAGCTCGCCAACCTGGGCGTCTCGGTGCGCCTGACGTTGAACTGGCAGGGCCAGGACCACTGGCTGCTGGTGCGCCAGCGCCGGCCCGATCGGGGCGACGTGGTGCTCAAGCTGATCTCCGGCTATATCCCGACCCACGAACTGGCCCTGCCGCTGCTCACCGCCGTGCAGGAAGTGGCCGAGGAGTGCCTGATCGAGACGCCGCGCGGCTGGCTGGCCGGACGCTTCGCCGACACCTGGCTGCCGACGCCCTATGCCCCGGCCCTGCCCTATCGCGAGGACGTGGCCTTTCGCCTGACCCCGCGCTCGGGCGCGGCGCGGCCGGTGCGCTGCGGCAGCCTGGCGCTGCTGGAGCGCCCACGCGCCTATGTGCACACCCCCACCGCATCGCTGCAACTGGTCTATGACCTGCTGCTGGAGCTGCCCAAGGAGTGCAAGGCGCCGAGTCTGTTCCACGTCGACGAGAAGATCGAGAACGGCCAGTTGCTCGCGCGCCTGGCCCGCCAGCGCCCGGATCTCTATCTGGTCGCCCTGGACGACGGCAAACCCACCGGCGAGCTCTACACTCTGTCGGTCGGCCAGCGTCTGCCGGTGTCGACCCGCGGCCTCTGGCTGTCGGAAAGCTTCGCCCGCCAGGACGGCTGGCTGGTCCACGACAGCCGGGTGCGCTGGCGCGACTGGCTGGAGCGCATGGCGCCGCAGAGCGCCCTGCAACGGGCCTAGGATACAGGGAGAACTAGTCGCCACCCGCGCGGCGTTCGCCGACACCGCCGCCGGCCGCGGCCTGGACCCGGCCGGCTAATCGCGAAAAGGGCAGTGTCTGGATCCACACCGTGCCGTGACCGCTCAGGGTCGCCAGCACCAGGCCTTCGCCGCCGAACAGCATGCTGCGCAGGCCACCGGCCAGCTTGATGTTGTAGTCGATGCCACTGGTGAAGCCCACCAGGCAGCCGGTGTCCAGGCGCAGTGTTTCGCCCCTGAGTTCCTTGCGGATCACCGTGCCCCCGGCATGCACGAAGGCCATGCCATCGCCTTCCAGCCGCTGCAGGATGAAGCCTTCGCCGCCAAAGAAGCCGGCGCCCAGGCGCCGGGTGAAGGCAACGCCGATACGGGTGCCCTTGGCCGCGCAGAGAAAGGAGTCGCGCTGGCAGAACAGGGTGCCGCCCAGGGCTGCCAGATCCAGGGGGATCACCTGACCCGGATAGGGCGCGGCAAAGGCGACATGGCGCTTCCCCCGGCCTTCGTTGGTGAAATGGGTCATGAACAGCGACTCACCGCCGAGCATCCGCTTGCCGGCACCCCAGAGCTTGCCGAGCAGTCCGTCGGACCCATCGCCCATACGTGCGGTGAAATCGATGTCAGCCTCCATGTAGGTCATGGCACCGGCCTCGGCGATCACCGTCTCGCCGGGATCGAGACCGATCTCCACCGCCTGCAGGGATTCGCCGAGGATACGATGGTCGAGGATATGGCTGGCCATGGTGAGCTTTCTCGGTAGCTGCGGAAGCGTCCAGCCTAGCAGTCACCGGCCGCCTTGGCGCGCCCCTTCAGGCGGGTGAACGGCGCTTCGCTGTCCGCTCGCACTCGTCGGCCCGGCAGCCAGATGGTGGAACGCCAGCCCGCTTCCAGGGTTCACCTCTAGGTACCCGCCGGCTTCCTGTCCGGCTCAGTTCCAGAGGTGAACATGACCAAGCAATCCGCCCATTCCCCCGCTCAACCCCTGCACGGCACCCAGGAGCACGGCAGCGCCGGGGGCTGGGGTGCGCTCAATGCCGTGACCCAGCACCTGAGCCGCCAGAAGGTGTTGATGCGCGGCAACAAGGCATTGCTGACCATGAACAAGCCGGGTGGCTTCGACTGCCCGAGCTGCGCCTGGCCCGATCCGAAGACCCCGCATACTTTCGAATATTGCGAGAACGGCGCCAAGGCAGTGGCCTGGGAGGCCACCCGTAAACGCACCACCCCGGAATTCTTCGCCGCCCATACCCTGACCGAACTGCGTACCTGGACCGACCATGACCTGGAAGACCAGGGCCGTCTCACCCACCCCATGCGGTACGCCGCCGCCAGCGACACCTACCGCCCGGTGAGCTGGGCGGACGCCTTCGCCGAGATCGGCACCGAGCTGCGCGCCCTGGACGATCCCTGGAAGCTGGAGCTCTACACTTCGGGCCGCTCGTCCAACGAGTCGGCCTTTCTCTATCAGCTGTTCGGTCGTCTCTACGGCATGAATAATTTCCCCGACTGTTCCAACATGTGCCACGAGACCACCACCACCGCCATGCCAGAGAGCATTGGCGTCGGCAAGGGCACCCTGGACCTGGAGGATTTCGCCCAGGCCGATGCCATCTTCATCATCGGCCAGAATCCTGGTACCAACAGTCCGCGAATGATGAGCGAACTGCACGACGCCGTGCACCGCGGCGTGCCCATCGTCACCTTCAATCCGCTGCGGGAAAAGGCCCTGGTGCGCTTCGCCTCGCCCCAGGCCGTGCGCGACATGGCCTTACCGGGCGGCGGCGTGGCCATCAGCTCCCAGTACCACCAGGTGCGTATCGGCGGCGACATGGCGGCCATGCAGGGGCTGTGCAAGGTCGTCATCGAGGCTGACGACGAAGCGCGCCGCAGCGGCGCCCCGCGCATCCTCGACGTGGCATTCATCGAACAGCATTGCGTCGGCCTGGAAGCCTTCGCCGAACACTGCCGGGGGCTGAGTTGGGAGCGCCTGGAGCGCTATTCAGGCCTGACCCAGGCGGCCATGCGGGACGCGGCTCAGGTCTACATGAAGGCCGAGCGGGTGATCGCCTGCTGGGGCATGGGCGTGACCCAGCACCGCCGCGGCGGCGATGTCCTGCAGCAGATCATCAATCTGTTGCTGCTGCGCGGCAATGTTGGCAAGCCTGGCGCCGGCCCCTGTCCCATACGCGGCCACTCCAACGTCCAGGGCGACCGCACCGTGGGCATCTACCAGAAGCCCAAGGAACCCTTCCTGGCGAGGCTGGACCAGGCGTTCGACTTCCAGGCACCACGCGAGGGCGGCGACGACGTGGTGGAGTGCTGCGAAGCCCTGCTGCGCGACGAACCCCAGGCCTTCATCGGCCTGGGCGGCAACTTCTTCCGCGCCATTCCCGACATCGACCGGGTAGCGCCCCATGTCGCCAACCTGCGCCTGACAGTGCAGATCGCCACCAAGCTCAACTGGAGCCATACCCTGCACGGTCGCAGCACCTTCCTGCTACCCTGCCTGGGCCGCACCGAACGCGATGTTCAGACCAGCGGGGTGCAGACCATCACCGTGGAAGACTCCATGTCCATGGTGCACGGCTCAACCGGTAGCCTGGAACCGGCCTCGCCGGAACTGCTGTCGGAGATCGCCATTGTCGCCGGCATCGCCAAGGCGACTCTGGGCGAGCGCTATCCCCATATCGATTGGGACGCCCTGGTTGGCAATTACGCGCTCATCCGCGACAAGATCGAGGCGGTGCTGCCCGAACAATTCGCCGACTACAACGCCCGTATCGAACAGCCTGGCGGCTTCCGCCTGCCCAATGCGGCCCGTGAACGGAAATGGGACACCCCCAACGGCAAGGCCAACTTCCTCTTTCCCGGCGACGTGCTGGACGAGGACGACAGCCCGCCGGATGCCGAGCATCTGCAGCTGATGACGATCCGCAGCCACGACCAGTTCAACACCACCATCTATTCCAATCGCGATCGCTACCGCGACATCGACGAACGCATGGTGGCCATGCTCAGCCCGGAGGACATGCGCCGCCATGAGGTGCAGGAGGGTGACTTCATCGACTTCGTCGGTGATGCCCTGGACGGCTATCCGCGTCGGGCCGGGCCCTTCAAGGTCATCGCCTTCGACGTACCGGCCGGTTGTTGCGCCGCCTACTATCCCGAGACCAACAGCCTGGCGCCGCTGGCCAACCACGACACCCGCAGCCATACCCCGGCGTCGAAGTCCTTGCCGGTAAGAATTGAAAGGCTGAGTCAGGAACAGGCGATGCAACGGCGGGGGTTGATTGCGGCGGGATAGTCCTACGCGGCTACAGATCAACTCACGGAGTTCTCTTCACGCCGCCAGAGACTCAAGGTTTCCAGAGACTTGGTAGTCCTGAGCTGATTGGTTAAGTCAACTGCACTGCCTGGCAAAAGACCAACAAGATCCAGGCTGTGATTGCTGATCCTGGATAACCCTGGCGTAAGACGCCACATGCGGTGATAAGGAGGCCGCGGCCATGCGAGGCGCTTCCGTACGCCTGTAGTCCCCTGGCCATTGATTAAGGCTCAAGGGTAGGCGCAAATGAAGAGAGGGCGGGCTCTGGCGTTGTCGTGTCCAGAAAGGTCCCCATGCCTGCCTACGCTTCGCCTTGTTTGATCTCGAAAAACCTAGTGCGAATATGAGTTAGGGACCAATCACCTGGCTTCGGTCGGGAATGAATTTTCGCACACTTACATCAGGTCTTCTGCATATCTTGCCGGCCTAACCAGAGCCTTGTTCATAAGCTTGCGAAACAAGGAGCAACGCTCTGGATGCAACTGCGTAAACAATTGCCAAGCCTGTCATCATGAATGTTAAAAACCATGCCATCGTATTAATGGAATCAGGTGCCACCAAGTTAGTGACACCAATCATGAACGCCCCATAAAGCAGCGGGATTAATGAAAGGCAGAAGGCAATTTTAACCAGCCTCTTGAACTTTAAAATAGATTCGAATTTTTTCACCGCACTGCGCCACTCTGCCAGCAGCATTCAGCTTTAGCAAAGCTCGAATCAAATCATAAATTGAAGCGGCGCCACCTATAAAGCAAACCCAAGCCATAGGGTCGTTCAGCATAAACTTAGACTGAGAGCCGAAGAAATACAAAACCAAGTAACCAATGGGTGCAACCAATAGGAAAAACACAACACCATACATATCGAAGGCGACATCGATGAATTGCTTCCTACTGTCTCCGCTCAGCTTTCGACTAATACGCCAGTACATAAGCGGCGTGATCAATATCACTATCACAAAGACAAAGACAAAGGCTGTAGACACCTGAACCCATTCCTTGGCATAGAAGCTTTCGAACATCAGAACCTATCCTTACAGAAATACATAGAAATTAGCATCAGGAGGCACTATTGTTCTGATACAGCATGTGGTGTCTGCCTCTGACCTGTCCGTTCGCGAACCCCGTATCACCGGAGAGTAGTAGGCATTAAAAGCATGGCGCCGAGTATCATCAGCGCGGCGCCGATGACCCTGTCTAGTACGATTTGCTTGCTAAGCATCTTCTGACGGAGCATCTCTGCAGAGAAAAAGATAGCGACGAGACTGAACCAAGCCCAGTGAGAGAACGACATGAACAGACCGTAGGCGAAGTTTGTGACAAGAGAGCTGTCAGGCTTTACCACCTGAGTGTAGGTCGACACAACGAACAGCATTGTCTTCGGATTGAGGGCATTGGTAAGAAATCCCATCCGAAAGATCGACAGTAGGCGCTCAGATGTTCCAAAGCCAGCATTGAGGTCAACTCGGTTTTTGTTAGTGAATGATTTTATACCTATATATATCAGGTAGGCTGCCCCGAGCAGCTTCATAGCGAACAGTAGGCGAGGTGACTGCACAATCAACAGGGCGATACCGAATACTGTGTAGAAGACGTGTATCTGAACACCACAAGCAATACCCAAAGCTGCTGTCAGGCCGGCCTTTCGACCGTGCAGAAAGCTGTTACGGGTTACCATGGCAAAATCGGGGCCCGGGCTGATAACTGCCAATATGGTGATCAATGCTACAGCTAGAATTTCGTTCATGTCGATCCTTTATGATGGACGAGCCTGAATGGCCCGTCCATGAACGGCTCTACTTTTTATTGAAAGTAATGACCAAGACGTCTCGGTAGGCTTCTCGTTCGGTATCGAGCTGGATAATTGGCGTTACGCCGTGCATTACCCTTTCATCATTCACGATAGCAACGTCCATAGGGCTGGTGAGCGTGAAGGCAGTCAGCCGCCTCTTTTGCCTATCGTGTATAGATGTCTCACCGTTAACGACATTAACTCGATTGATCAACATCATGAATACGAAATTTACGCCGTCACGATGTACACCTTCGGGGGTGGGCGAGGAGCTCTGGCCTGGCTTGGCGTAGATCCGAAATTGATGAACCTCAATATGCCAAGAAAAAAACGGAGTGAGTTGTCCAAATGCTTCGCAGCACAGCCTCATTGAAGCGAGGAACGCTCGATTGTTGATCGTACCCGGATCAATTGGCGAAAAGTGCCGAGCGATATCGCCGTTGAGCTGATTGTAATCCAGGCTTTGATAGTGAGGCTGATGCGGAACAAGCTCGACCGATACGCCCAAAGGGTCAGCGTGAAAAGTTGCATGCCGACGATAGCGATAACTACCGCCGTCCCTCATGTAGCCATCCTGCTCCAAGAGATTCCAGCTTTCTTGAAACGCAGTCCATTCTTCCAAAAAGTCTTCATCCTGTTCAGCTAGCAGCTTGGACGTACGCCTTGCCGGCAGGTTTATAAAATCATTTTTGGCGATATTTTTGCACAGGTCCTCAACCCCTTTACGGACGCCGGCAAAGCTGTGACTGGAACGATTGGCAGATTGAGCAAAACTAGAGGTGCTATCCATATCACTGTCCTAGATGTGTTCATAGAAGCTTTTTTTCCGAGTGGCTGCTGGATGATGCCTTGTTGCTTACCGAGATAAAAACGATTTAAAATCGCCTAACCTGTTCCATTTCGTTGCCGATCGATATGAAACTGCCACCACTGAATGCTTTGCGTTTTTTTGATGTTGCAGCCAGAACCGAAAGCTTTGTGGAGGCCGCGGCTGAGCTGCATGTCACGCACAGTGCCGTGAGTAGACAGGTACGACTATTAGAGGACGATCTGGGTGTTTCCCTGTTCGACAGAAGAGGGCGATCTATATATCTGAACAAGGCTGGACGTGAGCTGAGACAGGTCACTAGTAGAATGTTCGACGAGCTCGCGCAGGTGTCAGATCGAATCCGAAACTCGGCCATGGAGAATGTTTTGACCTTGTCCTGCGAGCCCACGATAGCGATGCGTTGGCTTATTCCTAAGCTGGGGTCATTTCAATCTGCATGTCCCGATATTACTTTGCATTTGGTGGCAGCAGGCGGGGCAATCGATTTTCGACGTACCAGGGTTGATATTGCGCTCCGCCGCAATGATTTCAAATGGGATGACAGTGTCGAAGCGCTATTCATCTGCAAAGAGCGCACAGGGCCGGTAGCGGCAGGAGCTCACGCATCAAGCATTGATAATGAAGATACAGTTTTTCTTCATACGAGCTCACGCCTCAATGCTTGGCCTACCTGGGCGTCGACGGCTGGCAGATCAATAAAAAGCAAACGTAACGTAACCTACGAACACTTTTATCTCTCCATTCAGGCTGCAACTGCTGGGCTGGGTGTGGCTATAGCTTCTTTTTTGATGGTACAAGAAGATGTTGCTGCGGGACAGTTGGTGGCGCCGCATGGATTTCTCGAAGACGGATCTGCTTATTATCTTTTGTCTCCAGAACCGATTTCCGGCTGTGACAGTCGTCAGCGCTTCGCGAACTGGCTGCTAAGAGAGATCAGGAACAACGAATAAGTAGTTAAAAGACTCTATCAGGCCTTAAATCAACGCTTTCAAATGAGGGGCTGATACCACCGGCACAGTAAACATCTCGGCAGCACCATCTCAGCCGACGTGTCACATATCAGTCCCAAGGACACTGCGGTTAAGAGTCTATCTTATGTAAGAAAGGCCCCATTAGAGGCGGCCTCTGGCAATGATCGAAACTTACCTAGGCGCTGGAAACCTTACATGCGGCGTCCTCGCCCGGCCTCCGGAGAAGAACTGGGCGCTTTATTTCTTGAAGTGAGCTGAATACAGCGAAGCCCAACAACCAGACGCGGCTCCGACTGTTGGGTTCGGACGATGATGCCGGCTCAATCCACCCTACGCGGCCGGTCAGACGTCCCGCAGCTCGCCAGCGAAGCGTTCCAGGCGCCGTCGCAGCCGTTGGTTCTCCCGCCGCAGTTCTTCCACCTCATCCAAGAGGTGCAGCGCTAGAGCGGTCGCGGACCAGTCCAGGTCCAGTTCGTGGCGCAGACGCACGGCGCGGCGGGCGCGGTGCAGGGCACCGGTGTCGAAATGCCACTCGGCCGGGCGCTTGCCACGCTGGGGCGCCAGGATGCCGTGTTCGACGATTTCCACCACCACCGGCTCGCTCACCTCGCAGAGCACGCAGAATTCCTGCAGGACGATCAGACTGCTCATCAGACTTTCCTCCAGTCTTGGCGGGGATCGAAGGCCGCCCGTTCGGCCAGTTGGCGCCACAGCGCCTGGGTTGCTTCATCACCTTTGGGCGGCATCACCACCTTGAGCAGGGCATGCAGATCGCCCTGCCCGTTCTTGCCGGCCAGGCCCTTGCCCCGTACCCGCAGCCGCGCACCGTTCTGGCTGCCGGGCGGGATGCTGAGCATGATCTGCCCATCCAGCGTCGGCACCTGCACCTTGGCGCCCAAGGCCGCCTCCCAGGGGGCGAGCGGCACGCTGACCACCAGGTCCTGGCCATCCACGTCGAACAGGGGATGAGGCACCAGACGGATGACCAGGTAGAGGTCACCCGGCTCCGCGCCACCAATGCCCGGCTCGCCCTGCCCTTTCAGGCGGATACGCTCGCCGTCGGTGCTGCCGGCGGGAATCTTGACGTTGAGGGTCTTGGTGGTCTCGCCGACGCGGCGGCCTAGCTCGTCGCGCTGCGGCAGCGAAAAGCTCAGCGGCTTGGTGCTGCCGGCCTGGCTCTCTTCGAGAAATAGGGGTAATTCCAGCTCGACGTCGCGGCCACGGCGGGCGAAGCCACCCTGCTGCGAGCGTCCGGCGGCACCGAACAGGGACTCGAAGAAGTCCGAATAATCCTGGCCGAAGCCGGCATGGGGATCGCTGTAGTCGGCACCCGAGCCCGGTTGCCA
Organism: Pseudomonas sp. PLB05; assembly: GCF_021106615.1. NCBI lineage: Bacteria > Pseudomonadati > Pseudomonadota > Gammaproteobacteria > Pseudomonadales > Pseudomonadaceae > Pseudomonas > Pseudomonas sp. PLB05. The sequence continues at coordinate 1,176,272 of NZ_JAJOHO010000002.1, read as the reverse complement.
ATCCGGCGGCACCTGGAAGCGCTCGCCCTGTTGCTGATAGAGGCGCACCTGGTCGTATTCTGCACGCTTGTGCGGATCGCGTAGGACGTCATAGGCCTCGGCCACCTCCTTGAAGCGAGCCTCGGCATCGGCCTCCTTGCTCACATCGGGGTGGTACTTGCGCGCCAGTTTGCGGTAGGTGGTCTTGAGAGTCTTGTCGTCGACATCGGGGGCGACGCCGAGCACCTCGTAGTAGTCCTTGAAGTCCATTGCGGTCTCCAGTGGGGGTTCCCCTAGAGACCGCGCGGTGCCTGCAACGGTTGCATGACTCTGGTCAGTCGCCGCGCTTGCGGAAGGCCAGGCTACCGGCCAGCACGGTAAAGGTCGCCACCAACGCTACCAGGATCCAGAAGCCATGGGGCGAATCGGCAAGCGGAATGCCGCCGACGTTCATGCCGAAAAAGCCGGCGATGATGTTGATCGGCAGGGCCAGCACCGTGACCAGGGTAAGGGTGAACAGGGTGCGGTTGGTCTGCTCGGCGGAGGCGGCGGCGATCTCTTCCTGCAGCAGCTTGAGACGCTCCACCAGGGCGGCGAGGTCGTCCAGCACCCGGTCGAATTCCTCGGTGGCCTCGCGCAGGGTCTGGATGTCGTCGCGGCGCAGCCAGGCCGGTGGCCGGTTGAGCAGGCGCAGCAGCGAGCCCGGCTCCAGGGCCAGCAAGCGCTGCAAGCGCACCAGGGCGCGTCTCAGACTACCCAGCTCGGCGCGACTGGCGGACAGCCGCTGGGACAGCAGCCGATCCTCGATGGCATCCACCTTGACCGTGGTGTCGCGGATGATGCCGGTCAGCACATCGGCCTGGTCACGCAGCAGATGCACCAGCAGCTCCAGGGTCGAGCCGAAGCCCTCGCCCCGGCGTACCGCGTGGCGCAGGCGATCCACCGAGCGCAGCGGCTGGGCCCGGGCGGTCACCAGCAGTCCCGGACGGGCACATGCCCAGAGAGTGGCCACGTCCACCGAGACCTGCCCGTAGGCCAGGGTCACGTCGTTCACCACCCCGAGCAGGGTGTCGTCGGCTGGCTCCAGCCGGGTCGAATGGGAACCGGCGTGCAGGGATTCGAAGAATTCCTCCGGTAGCCCCAGGTGCTCGCGCATCCAGCGCTCAGCGGCGGCATGGGCCAGGTTGAAGTGCAGCCAGCGAAAGCCACCCTCTTCCGCGTCCCAGGGATCTTCCGGCGCCATGGTCAGGGCGCGCCCCGGCTGACCGGAAGTGAAATGGTAGGCGTAGAGCAGCCCCAGCCGTTCGGCAGCCGGATGCAGAGGAATCAGGGTGTTGGTCATGGCTACCTGCGGAGGGAACGCGACATCAGGGCTCTGTTAGCAGGTCCGGATGAACCTTTGATGACAGAGCCCCGAGTCTGCAGATGCCAGCGGCGCCCCCGAAAAGGAGGCGCGGCGCTTATTGCGGACGCATGTGCGGGAAGAGGATGACGTCGCGGATCGACGGCGAGTTGGTCAGCAGCATCACCAGGCGGTCGATGCCAATGCCTTCGCCGGCGGTGGGCGGCATACCGTATTCCAAGGCGTTGATGAAGTCGGCGTCGTAATGCATGGCCTCGTCGTCACCGGCGTCCTTTTCCTGGACCTGCAGCATGAAGCGCTCGGCCTGGTCTTCGGCGTCGTTGAGCTCGGAGTAGGCATTGGCGATCTCGCGACCACCGATGAACAGCTCGAAGCGGTCGGTGACGCTGGGATTGTCGTCGTTGCGCCGGGCCAGCGGCGAGACCTCGAAGGGGTACTCGGTGATGAAGTGCGGCTGCTCCAGCTTGCTCTCCACCAGCTCCTCGAAAATCATCACCTGCAGCTTGCCCAGGCCTTCGTGGCCGAGGACCTTGGCGCCGGCCTTCTTGGCGATGGCGCGGGCCTTCTGGACGTCCTGCAGGTCTTCCGCAGTGATGTCCGGGTTGTACTTGAGGATAGAGTCGTACACCGACAGGCGCACGAAGGGCTCGCCGAAGTGGAAGACCTTGTCGCCATAGGGCACGTCGGTGGTGCCGAGCACGGCCATGGCCAGTTCGCGGAACAGTTCCTCGGTGAGGTCCATGTTGTCGCGGTAGTCGGCGTAGGCCTGGTAAAACTCGAGCATGGTGAACTCGGGATTGTGCCGGGTCGAGACGCCTTCGTTACGGAAGTTGCGGTTGATCTCGAAGACCTTCTCGAAGCCACCGACCACCAGCCGCTTGAGGTACAGCTCCGGCGCGATACGCAGGAACATGGCCATGTCCAAGGCGTTGTGGTGGGTCTCGAAGGGCTTGGCCGCCGCGCCGCCGGGAATGGTCTGCAGCATGGGCGTTTCCACTTCGAGGAAACCACGCTCCATGAGGAAGCGGCGGATGTGGGCGATGACCTGGGAGCGTACGCGGAAGGTCTGGCGCACCTCTTCGTTGACGATCAGATCGACATAACGCTGGCGATAGCGCAGTTCGGTGTCGGTCAGGCCGTGGTGCTTGTCGGGCAGCGGGCGCAGCGACTTGGTCAGCAGGCGCACGTCGCTCATGTTGACGTAGAGATCGCCCTTGCCGGAGCGGGCCAGGGTACCTTCGGTGGCGATGATGTCGCCCAGGTCCCAGGTCTTGACCGCTTCCAGGGTCTCGGCCGGCAGGGTCTTGCGGTCGACGTAGACCTGGATGCGCCCGCTGGTGTCCTGCAGCACCATGAAGGCGCCGCGGTTGAGCATGATGCGGCCGGCCACCTTGACCTTGATGCCCGCGGCTTCCAGCTCTTCCTTGGTCTTGTCGGCGTACTGCTTCTGCAGGTCACCGGCCAGGCTGTCACGGCGGAAGTCATTGGGGAAGGGAATGGCCTGCTGGTCACGCAGCGCGGAAAGCTTTTCCTTGCGCTGGGCGATCAGCTTGTTGTCTTCCTGTTCCTGGGCTTGGGGGTCTAGGGGTTGTTCGCTCATGTCTGCTGTTTACCTGGGGAGTGCTTGCCGTAGGAGCGGCCCATGGCCGCGATAGATCTTTATCGCGGCCATGGGCCGCTCCTACAGGAAATGATGGATTAAACGCCCTGCTTGAGGCTGGCTTCAAGGTATTCGTCCAGATCGCCGTCGAGCACCTTGTCGCAGTCGCTGCGTTCCACGCCGGTGCGCAGATCCTTGATCCGTGAGGCGTCGAGGACGTAGGAGCGGATCTGGTGGCCCCAGCCGATATCGGACTTGGAGTCTTCCAGGGCCTGGGAGGCGGCGTTGCGCTTCTGCATCTCCAACTCATACAACTTGGCACGCAGCATCTTCATGGCGGTGTCCTTGTTGGCGTGCTGGGAGCGCTCGTTCTGGCAGGCCACCACGGTGTTGGTGGGCACGTGGGTGATCCGCACCGCGGAGTCGGTGGTGTTCACGTGCTGGCCGCCGGCACCGGAGGAGCGGTAGGTGTCGACGCGCAGATCGGACGGGTTGATCTCGATGTCGATGTTGTCATCGATCTCGGGCGAGACGAACACCGCGGTAAAGGAGGTGTGGCGACGGTTGCCCGAGTCGAAGGGACTCTTGCGTACCAGGCGGTGCACGCCGATCTCGGTGCGCAGCCAGCCAAAGGCGTATTCGCCCTTGATGTGCACGGTGGCGCCCTTGATGCCGGCGACCTCGCCTTCCGACAACTCGACGATCTCGGCGCTGAAGCCGTGCTGGTCGGCCCAGCGCAGGTACATGCGCAAGAGCATGTTGGCCCAGTCCTGGGCCTCGGTGCCGCCGGAGCCGGCCTGGATGTCCAGGTAGCAGTTGTTGGGGTCCATCTCGCCGCTGAACATGCGGCGGAATTCCAGCTTCTCGAGGATGCCGCGCAGGCGCTCCACCTCGGCCGCCACATCATCGACCGCGCTCTGGTCTTCCTCTTCGGCCGCCATTTCCAGCAGGTCGCTGGCATCGGCCAGGCCACCGTTCAGCTCGTCCAGGGTACCGACCACCTGGGCCAGCAGCGCGCGCTCGCGGCCAAGGTTCTGGGCGTATTCGGGCTTGTTCCAGACAGCGGGGTCTTCGAGCTCGCGCTCGACTTCGACGAGACGATCCTTTTTCAGATCGTAGTCAAAGATACCCCCGAATGGTCTCGGTGCGGCTGGAGAGGTCCTTGATGCTGGTGACGATCGGGTTGATTTCCATGGGGGAAACACTCGCGAGAAAAGCTGTGGAAAAGCTCGCGAGTATAACCCAATCGGCGGCGAAACTCAGAGTGCGACGGGGATTCGCCGCCTGCTGGGTCTCAATCGGCGTCGAGATCGCGGTGGCGGGTTTCCGGCAGACACAGCAGGCCTACCACCAGGCTGACGCCGGTCACCAGTACCGGGTACCAGAGGCCGTAGAAGATGTCGCCGGTATAGACCACCAGGGCAAAGGACACCGTGGGCAGGAAGCCGCCGAACCAGCCGTTGCCGATGTGGTACGGCAGCGACATGGAGGTGTAGCGGATGCGCGTGGGGAACAGCTCCACCATCAGCGCCGCCAGGGGTCCGTAGCAGAGGGTGGCGATCAGGATCAGGGCGAAGATCACCGCCACCACCATGGGCTTGTTGACCTGCGCCGCATCAGCCTTGGCCGGGTAGCCGGCGGCCTGTACCGCAGCGCGCAGAGCCGGCTCGTCATAGCCGATGATGACCTTGTCGCCGACATTGACCTGCACCGCGTCCCCCGGTGCCGCCGCCACGCTGCGGTAGGGCAGTCCGCTCTTGGCCAGCAGGGTCTTGACCCGGTCGCAGGGGCTGTCGAAACGCGCCTTGCCCACCGGATCGAACTGGAAGGTGCAGGTGGCCGGATCGGCGGTCACCACGATGGGCGCCTGCTGGCTGGCCTGGTAGATCTGTGGATTGGCGTAGTGGGTCAGGGCCTTGAACAGCGGGAAGTAGAGCACCGTGGCCAGCAGCAGGCCCAGCATCAGGATCGGCTTGCGGCCGACCTTGTCCGACAGCCAGCCGGCGATGACGAAGAAGGGGGCGCCCAGGATCACGCTGACGATCAGCAGGTTGTTGGCCAGCACCGGATCCAGCTTGAGGGTCTGGGTGAGAAAGAACATCACATAGAACTGCGACAGGTAGAAGGTCACCGCCTGGCCGCCGTTGATGCTGAACAGCGCGATCAGCACCACCTTGAGATTGCTCCAGTTGGTGAAGGAATCGCGGATCGGCGCCTTGCTCTGCTTGCCTTCGGCCTTCATGCGCAGGAAGGCCGGCGACTCGTGCATCGACAGGCGGATCCAGGTGGAGATGGCCAGCAGGAAGATCGACAGCAGGAACGGCAGACGCCAGCCCCAGACCTCGAACTGGTCACCGGTCAGGTAGCGGCAGACCAGGATCACCACCAGCGACAGCAACAGCCCCAGGGTCGCGGTGGATTGCAGCCAGCTGGTGTGGGCACCGCGCTTGCCGGGCGGCGCGTGCTCGGCGATGTAGGTGGCGGCGCCGCCGTACTCACCGCCCAGGGCCAGGCCCTGCAGCAGGCGCAGCACCACCAGGATGATGGGCGCGGCCACGCCGATGCTGGCGTAGGTGGGCAGCAGGCCGACGCCGAAAGTGGCGATGCCCATGAGGATGATGGTGGCGAGAAAGGTGTACTTGCGCCCGACCATGTCGCCCAGCCGGCCGAACACCAGGGCGCCGAAGGGCCGCACCACGAAACCGGCGGCGAAGGCCAGCAGTGCGAAGATGAAGGCGGTGGTGTCGTTGACGCCGGCGAAGAACTGCTTGCTGATCACCGCCGCCAGGGCGCCGTAGAGAAAGAAGTCGTACCACTCGAAGACGGTCCCCAGGGACGAGGCGAAGATCACCTTGCGTTCTTCGCGGCGACTGCTGGCCGCGCTGGGTTGTACCCGGGGTTGGGCATAGTCGGACATCGCACGTTCTCCTGACCCGGGATCGCCGGGCTGATTGTTGTTATGGGCGACAGCTACTACGGTGGAAACGGCGGGAGGCTCCGCCGTCGGTGGAACCGGATGGACGCAGCTAGGCCGCCGAGACGGCGCTGGCCCGGGCAACCGCGGCGGGCAGCTCGTGAATGCTCTGCTCCCGCGCCTCGGCCAGCATGAAGGTGGCCGCCTGTTCGGCGATCATCAGGGTTGGCGAACAGCTGTTGCCCGAGACCAGGGTCGGCATGATGGAGGCGTCGGCCACCCGCAGCCCGGGAATGCCATGCACCCGCAGGCGGGCGTCCACCACGGCATCGGCGCCCTGCCCCATGCGGCAGGTGCCGGAAGGATGGAAGATGGTGGTGCCGATGGCGCCCGCGGCCTGCTGCAGTTCTTCCTCGCTCTGATAGGCCAGGCCCGGTAGATACTCCTCGGGCCGGTAAGCGGCCAGTGCCGGGGCGGCGGCGATGCGCCGGGTCAGGCGGATGGCGTCGGCGGCCACCTTGAGATCCTCCGGCGCGCTGAGGTAGCGCGGCTGGATCAGCGGCGCGGCCTGGGGGTCGGCGCTGCGGATGGCCACCTGGCCACGACTGGCCGGTCGCAGGTTGCACACCGAGGCGGTAAAGGCGGGAAAGCCGTGCAGGGGCTCGCCGAAGCGCTCCAGCGATAGCGGCTGCACGTGGTATTGCAGATTGGCCGAAGGCTGCTCCGGATCGGAGCGGGCGAAGGCGCCCAGCTGGCTCGGCGCCATGGCCAGGGGACCACTGCGGCTCCAGAGGTACTCCAGGCCCATGCCCAGCTTGCCCCAGAGACTGCCGGCCAGGGCATTGAGGGTCGGCACGCCATGCACCCGATAGATCAGGCGCAGTTGCAGGTGATCCTGCAGATTGCCGCCGACCCCTTCCAGCCGATGCTGGACACCGATGCCCAGCCCTTCGAGCAGGCCGCGCGGGCCGATGCCGGAACGCTGCAGCAGGGTCGGCGAGCCGATGGCGCCGGCGCAGAGCACGATCTCCCGGCGCGCCACCAGGCGCTGGGGCTCGGCCTGGCCCGGCAGCCGCGCCAGCACCGCCCGCGCCCTGCCCTCCTCCAGCAGTACCCGCTCCACCTGGACACCCGTCAGCACCTGCAGATTGGCGCGCTGGCGGATCGGCTTGAGAAAGGCCTTGGCCGCATTCCAGCGCACCCCATTGCGCTGATTGACCTGGAAATAGCCGCAGCCTTCGTTGTCGCCGGTGTTGAAGTCCTCTACCGGCTCGATGCCAGTCTGGTCGGCCGCACTGCGAAAGGCGTCGAGCAGCGTCCAGTGCAGGCGCTGGCGCTCTACCCGCCACTCGCCCCCTGCTCCATGAAAGGTCGAGGCGCCATCGCAGTGATCTTCCATGCGCTTGAACAGCGGCAGCACGTCTTGCCAGCCCCACCCCGGATTACCGGCGGCGGCCCAGCCGTCATAGTCACGGGCCTGGCCGCGCATGTAGATCATGCCGTTGATGGAGGAGCAGCCGCCCAGCACCCGCCCGCGGGGATAGTTGAGCGCGCGGCCACCCAGGCCCGCTTCCACCTCGGTCTTGAAGCACCAGTCGGTGCGTGGATTGCCGATGCAGAACAGATAGCCGACGGGGATGTGGATCCAGGGATGGTTGTCACGGCCGCCGGCTTCCAGCAGCAGCACGCGATGGGCCGGATCGGCGGACAGCCGATTGGCCAGCAGGCAGCCGGCCGGACCGGCGCCGACGATGATGAAGTCATATTCCGCAGCAGGACTGGGCATGACGTTCCCTCGCTTTTTTGTTGTTGTGGTCCCTATCCTAGTGTCGTCATCCGCGAACAACAGTCGCAGAAAACGGGCAACGGCTGTGCATTTCTGAACAGCGCCCTGCAAGCGGCTGGTCAGACAGGCATCGACGAGGAAACAGGATGTTCGACTGGAACGATCTGCGGGTTTTTCTGGAGGTCCAGCGCCATGGCCGCCTGCTTACCGCCGCCCGCAGCCTGGGCGTCAGTCATGCGACCGTTGCCCGCCACCTGGAGGCTCTGGAACGCGCCCTGGGCAGCCAGCTGCTGGTGCAACAGGCCAGCGGCTACCAGCTCACCCCCGCTGGCCAGGCCCTGCTGGCGCACGCCCAGGCGATGGAAGAAGCCGCACTGCTGGCCCAGGAGGCGGTAACCCAGCGACTTAATCCGCTGGGCCAGGTGCGGGTAGGGGTGACCGAAGGCCTGGGCACTGGCTTTCTCGCCCAGCGCCTGGGGGCGCTGCTGCGCGACTATCCGGGCCTGGAAGTGGAGCTGGTCTCGGTGCCGCGCTTCGTCAGCGTCACCAATCGCGAGGCGGACATCGCCATCACCCTGGAAAGACCCACCGCCGAAGGCCTGATCGGTCGGCGGCTGACGCCCTATCGCCTGCGTTTCTATGCCAGTCGCGCCTACCTGGATCGGGCGCCACCCCTAGGCGCCGAAGCCGACCTGGGCGAGCAGACCTTCATCGGCTACGTCGACGACCTGCTGTATACCCGCGAACTGCAATTCATCCAGGGACTCTGTTCGGATCCGCGCATCGTCTTTCGCAGCACCAGTGTCATTGCCCAGCGCGAAGCGGCCTGCGCCGGCGTCGGCATCGCCGTGCTGCCGTGCTATCTGGTAGGTCAGGGCACGCCGCTGGAGGGCGTGTTGCCGGAGCGCTCCTTCACCCGCGAGTACTGGATCTCGACGCACCGAGAGTTGCACCGCTCAGCGCGCCTGCGCGTGGTTTGGGATTTCCTGCTGCACCTCTGCGCGGCGGAGCGGAGCGTCCTGCTGGGCGAGGAACGCCCGCTCGCCTAGCCGTCAGACCGCCGCGGCCTCGCGCTCCAGTTCGGCCCGCAGGCCCGGCTCCAGGCGCAGCTGACGCGCCAGTTCGTCCAGGTAAGCCTTTTCCATGTACTGCTGATCGTCGATCAGCATCAGGCTGGCCAGGTACATCTCGGCGGCCATCTCGGGCGTTTCCGCCGCCGTGGCGACCTTGGCCGGATCCAGCGGCTGCTCCAGTTCGCGCTGCAGCCAGCTGCGCAACTCGGGATCGTCATCCAGCTTGGCCATCTCGGCCTCGATGGCCTGGCGCTCCTGGTCATCGACATGACCATCGGCCTTGGCTGCCGCGATCAGGGCGATCAGCACCGCCCGGCCATGGGCTTCGGCTTCGTGCTCCGGTACCCGATCCACGGTACGGGGCTCGACGGCCGCCGTCCCCTGGGCCTGATTGGCCTGCCAGGACTGATAGGCCTTGTAGGCCACCATACCAAGCGCCGCCAGACCGCCATAGCCGACCGCCTTGCCACCCATGGCGCGACCGCGCTTGCTGCCCAGCAGCGCGGTCAGGGCCCCAGCCGCCAGGCCGCTGTTGCCCAGTCCGGAGAGCAGACCGCCGAGGGAATCCTTGCCGGTGGACGCCGTGCCGGGTCGGGGGGCCGAGTGACCGGTCTTCTTGGCCAGCGCCTGCTGGCCCGCCTTGAGCAATTGATCAAGCAAACCGCGGGTGTTCATGGATGACCTCCACAGAGTCAGGATTCAGCCCTTTAGGACCGCTGACCACACCGTCTGGCTCCCGGCACCTGCTTACCGAATGTTGCCGGGGTCGCCGTCGCGATCAGCCGGTTGATACAAAATATTGCTGACCGCGGGCCGCCCACGGCGCTACTCTTGCGCCTTTCCCTTGCAGTTGCCGGAGACACCCCATGCGCTCGCGTCTGGCTGTGCTGTTCGCGCTATCGCTCGCCCTCATCGCCGGCCAGGTCCAGGCCGCCGCCGAGGATGCCCGCCTCATTGCCAATCGCTATCTCGATGCCTGGAACGATCACGATGCCGAGGCCGCCAGCGCCCTGCTCGACCCCAAGGTGCAGTATTTCGACAGCGGCGCCGCCACCACCGAGACCAGCCGTACCCAGGCCCGCGACCGCATCGTCAAGGTCACCCTCAAGGCCGTCCCGGATCTGCAGGTGAAGATGGTGCACAAGCCAGTCATCGGCCCGCGCAGCATCGCCTTCGAATGGGAATTGACCGGCAACCGCGTCACCGCTACCGGTAAGCAGCCGGTCAAGATCCGCGGCGCCAGCATCATGAAGATCCGCGACGGCCGCATCTGGTACCTGGGCGACTACTACGACAGCGACGCCCTGGAGGCGATGCTGCGCCCGGTCAAGCCCTGATTCGGGGAGCCATCCGCACGGATGGCTCCTTCCCGCGCCCTATTCCTCCCCGAACGGCTTGCGCAGCGGCGTATCCCGGTGCGCGGCGCGCACGTATTGCGGCGGCCAGGAGACCTTTTCCCGTAGGACTTCGGCGGCGTTCAGCGGCCAGTAGGGATCGCGCAGCAGTTCGCGGGCCAGCAGCACCAGATCGGCCTGGCCGGTACGCAGCACGTGCTCGGCCTGGGCCGCATCGGTGATCATGCCCACCGCGCCACTGGGAATCCCAGCCTCCTTGCGCACCCGCTCGGCGAACTGGGTCTGGTAGCCGGGCCCGGTGGGAATGTCGGCCTGGGCGGCGGTGCCGCCGGAGGAGACGTCGATCAGGTCGACGCCCAGGGTCTTCAATCGGCGTGCCAGCTCCACCGTCTCATCGACATCCCAGCCGTCTTCCACCCAGTCGGTGGCGGAAACCCGCACGAACAGCGGCAACGCTTCCGGCCAGACCGCGCGGACATCGGCGGTGACTTCCAGCAGCAGGCGGATGCGATTCTCGAAATTGCCGCCGTAATCGTCCTCGCGGCGATTGGAGAGCGGCGAGAGGAACTGGTGCAGCAGATAGCCGTGGGCGGCATGGACCTCGGCCACCTTGAAGCCGGCCGCCAGGGCGCGCTCAGCGGTGTCCACGAAAGCCCGACGGATGCTGGCGATGTCGTCGCGATCCATGGCGGTGGGCCGGGTGTGCTGGGGATCGAAGGCGATGGCCGAGGGCGCCACCGGCACCCAGCCGCCCTCGGCGATGGGCACGCTGCCGTGCTTGCCGAGCCAGGGTTGCCAGGTACTGGCCTTACGGCCAGCATGGGCCAGTTGGATACCGGCGACGCTGCCCTGGCCTTCGATGAACTGGGTGATACGGCGCAGGGGCTCGATCTGCTCGTCCTTCCACAACCCCAGGTCCTGGGGCGTGATGCGCCCGTCGGCGGTGACCGCGGTAGCCTCGAAGATCACCAGGCCGGCGCCACCGGTGGCGCGACTGCCCAGGTGAACCAGGTGCCAGTCGTTGGCGAAGCCGTCTTCGCTGGAATACTGACACATCGGGGAGACCACCACGCGATTGGGCAGGGTCAGCTGACGCAGGGTCAGGGGCTGGAACAGGAGACTCATGGCGGACCTCGTCTAGTCGGGATTCACCGCATTGGAGTGTTCCCGAACAGAATAGGTCGCTGTTCCGACTAACGCGGTGCCAGGTGCACCACCAGCAACTGCACGCTCTCGTTGCCGCGGAATTCATTCACGTCCAGCCGATAGGCCAGCTCGGCCCAGCGGATGTTGGGATCGGGCCAGGTGTCACGGTCGATGTTGAAGGCGATGCCGTCCAGCTCCGGGCCGCCCTGCTCGCTGCGCAGGGTCAGCTTGAGGTGCCGTTCCTTGAGCAGGCGCTGGGAGAGGATCTCGAAGGTGCCGTGAAACAGCGGCTCGGGGAACTGCTGCCCCCAGGGGCCGGCCTGGCGCAGGGCCTGGGCCAGATCGAGCTGGAATTCGCTCGGAGCGAGGCAGCCATCGGTCTGCAGGCGCCCATTGAGGTCGTCGGCCTGCAGATGGCGACGGACCTCGGCGTCGAAGGCGCTGGCAAAGGTCTCATAATGCGCCTGGGGCAGACTGAGGCCGGCGGCCATGGCGTGACCGCCGAACTTGGTGATGAGCCCCGGATGACGGGTCGCCACGGCGTCCAGGGCATCGCGGATGTGCAGCCCGGGTACCGAACGCGCCGAGCCCTTGAGCATGCCGTTGCCACTGCCGTCGTCGGCGAAGGCCAGCGCCGGGCGGTGATACTTTTCCTTGAGGCGCGAGGCGAGGATGCCGATCACGCCCTGGTGCCACTCCGGGTCGAACAGACAGAGACCGAAGGGCAGATTGTCTTCCGGCAATTCCTTGAGCTGCTTGAGCGCCTCGCGCTGCATGCCCTGCTCGATGCTCTTGCGATCCTTGTTGAAGTCGTCCAGCTGCTGGGCATACTCCTGCGCCAGTTGCGGGTCTTCGCAGAGCAGCAATTCGATGCCGATGGACATATCGTCCAGGCGCCCCGCCGCGTTGAGCCGCGGGCCGAGGATGAAACCCAGGTCGCTGGAGGCCACCTTGCCCGGTTGGCGCCCGGCCACTTCCAGCAGCGCCTTAAGCCCCGGGCGTGCCCGACCGGCGCGGATGCGCATCAGCCCTTGGTGCACCAGGATGCGGTTGTTGGCGTCCAGCGGCACGACGTCGGCGACGCTACCCAAGGCCACCAGATCCAGCAACTCGGCCAGATTGGGCTCCGCCAGGCCCTGGCGAGCGAACCAGCCGCTCTCGCGCAGGCGACTGCGCAGCGCCAGCATCACATAGAAGATCACCCCGACCCCGGCGATGCACTTGCTGGGAAAGGCGCAGGCCGGCTGGTTGGGATTGACGATGGCATCAGCGGCGGGCAATTCGGCGCCCGGCAGGTGGTGGTCGGTGATGACCACCTGCAGCCCGGCCGCCTTGGCCACGGCCACTCCATCCAGGCTGGAGATGCCGTTATCGACGGTGAGCAGCACCTCGGGTTCGCGCTGTAGGGCCACGGCGACAATCTCAGGCGTCAGGCCGTAGCCGTATTCGAAGCGATTGGGCACCAGGTAGTCGACCCAGGCCGCGCCCAGGCGACGCAGGGCCAGCACGCCCACGGCGCTGGCGGTGGCGCCATCGGCGTCGAAATCGCCGACGATGAGGATGCGCCGGCGCTCTTCCAGGGCGCGCGCCAGCAGCTCCACCGCCGCCTCGATGCCCTTGAGCTGGTGATAGGGCACCAGCCGCGCCAGCCCCTTGTCCAGTTCTTCCGGCAGGGTCACGCCGCGGGCGGCATAGAGCCGGGTGAGCAGCGGCGGCAAGTCGCCCAGGTCGGGCAATACCGCCGGTAGCGGACGGGGCTCCAGGCGCATCAACGTTCGCCCAGCAGCCATTCCAGCTGCAATTCGTGCTGACCGCGGTCGTCGGTGACGAACAGGGTGCCTTCGCTGATCATCACCTGCCAGGAAATGCTGCGCGGCAGATCACGGGCCAGTTCGGCCAGGGGCTCGGCGGGAACCGCGGCGATGTGCAGATTCTTCAGCGTCCTGACCGCGTCCACCACCTTGGTCTGCCAGACGCGCAGGTTGCCGTAGGCCAGCAGGCTGGTGCGCTCGGTGCGACGGCTGCACCAGGTCAGGCGCTCGGCATCGGGCTGGCCGACTTCGATCCAGTGCAGCACCCGGCCATCGAGACTCTTTTCCCACAGCGCCGGCTCGTCGACGTCGGACAGGCCACGACCAAAGGCCAGCTGCTCGTTGTACCAGAGCACATAGGCCAGCAACCGCACCGCCATTCGCTCCTCGGTCTCGGAGGGATGCCGCGCCACGGTCAGGCGCAGATTCTCGTAGACCCCGCGATCCAGATCGGTGAGGTTGAGTTCGACTTTGTAGGGCGTGGCTTGCAGAGCCATGGGCGGGTCACCGGCAGGGAAAGCCGGGCATTGTACCGGAAAAGGCCGATAGGCTTGGGACCGTGGATCCGTAGGTTGGGCTGAGCGTAGCAGCGACGGTTGGAGTCTGCCTCGTTGGGCTTCGACGATGGAGCCGTCTCAACCCAACCTACGGTCGCAGGTTGGACGAACCCCTTACAGCGGCTGACCACGCTTGCCGTGGCGGCTGACGAAGGCCTGGACGGCGGCCAGGTCGTTGGGCAGCACGGTGCAGCGCTCTTCACGCTGCAGCAGATCGGCCAGGTGGGTCGGCAGGCTGAGGGTCGCGCCGATGCCGGCCTTTTCCACCGCTTCGGGGAATTTCACCGGGTGGGCCGTGCCCAGCACCACCATCGGGGTGGCCAGGCTGCGGCGGCATTCGCGAGCGGCGCGCACGCCGATGGCGGTGTGTGGATCCAGTACCTCGCCGGTGGCGGCAAAGACCTCGGCGATGGTGGCGCAGGTCTCCTCGTCGCTCACGGCCAGGGAGTCGAACAGCTTGCGCGCTTCGGTCCAGCGATCGTCCGCCACCGTCAGGGTGCCGCTGCTGCGGAAGTTCGCCATCAGCTCGGCCAGGGCCAGGCCGTCGCGACCGTGCAAGTCAAACAGCAGGCGCTCGAAGTTGGACGAGACCATGATGTCCATGGACGGCGACAGGGTGGCTTCCAGCTGCTGCTTGTCGTAGCGATTGCCGGACATGAAGCGGTGCAGGATGTCGTTGCGGTTGGTGGCCACCACCAGCTGGCTCACCGGCAGCCCCATGTTGCGCGCCAGGTAGCCGGCGAAGATGTCGCCGAAGTTGCCGGTGGGCACCGAGAAGGCAATGGAGCGCGCCGGGGCGCCCAGCTGCAGGGCCGCGTGGAAGTAGTAGACGATCTGGGCCATGATCCGCGCCCAGTTGATCGAGTTGACCGCCACCAGCGGGGTGCCCTTGAGGAAACCCTGATCGGCGAAGCTGGCTTTGACCATCTCTTGGCAGTCGTCGAAGTTGCCTTCGATGGCGATGTTGTGGATGTTGTCGCCCAGCAGCGTGGTCATCTGCCGGCGCTGCACTTCCGACACCCGCTGGTGCGGATGGAGGATGAAGATGTCGACGTTCTCACAGCGCTTGCAGCCTTCGATGGCCGCCGAGCCGGTGTCGCCGGAGGTGGCGCCCATGATCACCACGCGTTCGCCGCGCTTGGCCAGCACATGGTCGAGCAGCCGTCCCAGCAGTTGCAGGGCGAAGTCCTTGAAGGCCAGGGTCGGGCCGTGGAACAGCTCCAGCACCCACTCGTTGGCATCCAGCTGACGCAGCGGCGCGATCGAGCTATGGGCGAAACCAGCGTAGGTCTCTTCCAGGATGGCCTTGAATTCGGCATCGGCGATGGAGCCGGCGACGAAGGGCTTCATCACCCGGAAGGCCAGCTCGTGGTAGGGCAGACCGGCCCAGGAGGCGATCTCTTCCAGGGAAAAGCGCGGCAGGTTCTCCGGTACATAGAGACCGCCATCGCTGGCGAGACCCGCCAGCAGCACTTCTTCGAAATTCAGCGCGGGCGCCTGGCCGCGGGTACTGATGTAACGCATGACTCGACCTCGGGAAAGACGGCGGCGCCGGGCGCCGCCAGGCTGCTCAGTTCAGGTGCTCGACACGGATGCGGACGACATCGCCGACGACATCGTCCAGGGCTTCCAGCGCGGTGATGGCCTCGACCATGTGGCGCTCGGTCACGCGGTGGGTCAGCAGGATCATGGGCACCAGGCCGTCATGTTCCTCGGCTTCCTTCTGCATGATGGACTCGATGTTGATGCCGCGCGCCGAGAGGATGCTCGCCACCTGGGCCAGCACGCCCGGGTGATCCTTGGCCTGGATACGCAGATAGTAGGCGCTCTCGCAGGCCTCGATCGGCAGCACCGGATGGTCGGACAGCGCATCGGGCTGGAAGGCCAGGTGCGGTACACGATTCTCGGGATCCGAGGTCATGGCGCGAACCACGTCCACCAGGTCGGCCACCACCGCCGAGGCGGTCGGCTCCTGCCCGGCACCGGCGCCGTAGAACAGCGTCGAGCCGACGGCGTCGCCATTGACCATCACCGCGTTCATCACGCCGTTGACGTTGGCGATCAGCCGATCGGCTGGGATCAGCGTCGGGTGCACCCGCAACTCGATGCCCTGGTCGGTGCTACGTGCCACGCCCAGGTGCTTGATGCGATAGCCCAGCGCCTCGGCGTAGCCGACATCGGCGGTGGTCAGGCGGGTGATGCCCTCGGTGTAGGCCTTGTCGAATTGCAGCGGAATGCCAAAGGCGATGGAGGCCAGGATGGTCAGCTTGTGGGCAGCATCAATGCCTTCGACGTCAAAGGTCGGATCGGCCTCGGCATAGCCCAGCGCCTGGGCTTCGGCCAGGACATCGGGAAAGGTGCGACCCTTTTCGCGCATCTCGGAGAGGATGAAGTTGCCGGTGCCGTTGATGATGCCGGCCACCCAGTTGATGCGGTTGGCGGCCAGGCCTTCGCGCAGCGCCTTGATCACCGGGATGCCGCCGGCCACGGAGGCCTCGAAGGCGACGATCACGCCCTGCTCGCGTGCCTTGGCGAAGATCTCGTTGCCGTGCACGGCGATCAGCGCCTTGTTGGCGGTGACCACGTGCTTGCCGTTGGCGATGGCGCGCAGCACCAGTTCGCGGGCCAGGGTGTAGCCGCCGATCAGCTCCACCACCACGTCGATCTCGGGATTGTCGGCCACCGCCAGGACCTCGGCGGTGATCGGCGTACTGCCGGTATCGCACTGGGGATTGGGTCGGCGCTGGGCGATCTGCGCCACCTCGATACCCCGTCCGGCGCGCCGGGCGATTTCCTCGGCGTTGCGCTTGAGTACGTTGAAGGTCCCGCTGCCCACGGTACCCAGACCACAGATGCCTACTTTGACCGGCTTCACACCCTTATCCCCATGTCGTATGGGACCGCTCCGCGGCCCCGTTCATAGCTCTGATTGAGGCGCCTAGCGGGCGCCGATTGCCGCTTCCGCCAGCTGGTCGGCCGGCTGGTAGCCCGGGATCATCTGGCCATCGGCGAGAATGATCGCCGGCGTGCCCTGGATACCCATGTTCTGCCCCAGCGCGAATTGCTGGGCGACCGGACTCTGGCAGCTCTCGGACTTGACCTCACGCCCGGTGAACATCTGGTTCAGCGCCGCCGGCTTGTCCTTGGCACACCACACCGATTCCAGCTGCTTGGAGCCCGGCGAGCCCATGCCCTGCCGCGGGAAGGCCAGGTAGCGCACCTCGATGCCACGCTTGTTCAGCTCGGGCACCTCGGCGTGCAGCTTCTGGCAATAGGGGCAGGTGGTGTCGGTGAAGACGGTGATGTGCGCCTTGGTCTCGCCCTGGGCGGGATAGATGATCATCTGGTTGCGGTCGAGGCCGTTGATCTGCCGCGCCACGGCGACGTTCTCGGCCTTCTCGGTCAGGTTGGAGGCCTTGCCGTCCTTGACCTGGTACAGATAGCCCTGCATGACGAACTGGCCGTCGCCGCTGGCATAGAGCACCCGGCCGCCCTTGAGCTGGACCTGGTAGAGGCCTTCCAGCGGGCTCTTGGCGATGGACTCGATGGCGAGATTGGGCTGCAGCGCGGTCAGGCTCTGGCGAATGGCCTGCTCAGGTTCGGCCTGAGCCAGTTGCACGCCGAGCCCCAGGCAAGCGGCGAGCAACAGTTGGGAAATACGCATGTTTGACTCCTGTTGAGACGCCGGCAAGCCTACCACAGACCTGCCGACTACGGCGGTGGGCCCTAGCCGCGGGGATGGTGCTGGGCGTGCAGTTGCTGCAGCCGCACGCGGGCGACGTGGGTGTAGATCTGGGTGGTGGACAGACTGGTATGGCCGAGCAGCATCTGCACCGTGCGCAGATCCGCGCCGTGGTTGAGCAAATGGGTGGCGAAGGCGTGCCTGAGGGTATGCGGTGACAGCGAGGTGCGGATGCCCGCCACCTGGGCATGCAGCTTGATGCGGTGCCAGAAGGTCTGCCGGGTCATGGGCGTGCCCCGCTGGCTGGGAAAGAGGATATCGCCGGGCTGGCCGCCCAGCAGCAGCGGGCGCGCGGTCTTCAGATAGTCTTCCAGCCAGGCGATGGCCTCTTCGCCCAAGGGGATCAGCCGCTCCTTGCTGCCCTTGCCGAAGACCCGCAGCGAGCCCTCGCGCAGGTTGATCTCGTCCAGGGTCAGGCTGATCAGCTCGGTCACCCGCAACCCGGTGGCATAGAGCACCTCGAGCATGGTGCGATCGCGCAGGCCCAGGGTGTCTTCGGTATCCGGTGCGGCCAGCAAGGCTTCCACGTCCGCCTCGGACAGGCTCTTGGGCAGCGGCGCGCCCAGTTGCGGCATGCTCACCAGCAGCGTCGGGTCCTCGGCGACCCGCCCCTCGCGCACGGCATACTTGTAGAAGCTGCGCAGACCGGAGAGAAAGCGCGCCGTGGAGCGCGCCTGGTAGCCCTCGCTAAGGCGCCAGCCGAGGTGATCGAGCACGGCGTCGCGACCCAGGTTCTCCAGGGTCAGCCCCCTGCCCTCCAGCCAGCGGGCGAAGGCCAGGAGATCGGTGCGATAGGCGCTGCGGGTATGGGGCGACAGTCCCTTTTCCAGCCACAGGGCGTCGAGGAATTCCTCGATCAGCCGTTCGGCGCTCACGCGGCGAAGCCTGGCAGCACCGGCGTCGGCTTGCCCTCGTCATCGACCGCGACAAAGCTGAAGGCGCCGTTGATGGCGCGCTCGCGCCCTTCCGCCAGCATGCCTTCGACGAAGACCTCCACCTGCACCTTGATGCTGGTGTTGCCAACCTTCACCACCCGGCCGATCAGCTCGACGATGGAGCCGGCGGGGATGGGGTGGTTGAAATCGATCCGGTCAGTGGAGACGGTGACCAGTGGCTTGCGGCAGAAGCGCGTCGCGGTGATGAAGGACACCTCGTCCATCCAGGCCAGGGCGGTGCCGCCGAACAGGGTGTCGTGATGATTGGTGGTGGGCGGGAAGACCGCCTTGGCCACCCGGGTTTCCGACAGCGCCGTGCGCCGCTGGATTTCCGCTTCGCGGGTCGTCATGTCTTACCTCGAACTTCAGAAACGAAAAAAGCAGCCGAAGCTGCTTTTTTCTGGTCACGCCGCGATCAGGAAAGCTTTTCCTTGATGCGGGCAGCCTTGCCGGACAGTTCGCGCAGGTAGTACAGCTTGGCCTTGCGCACGTCACCGCGACGCTTGACGCTCAGGCTGTCGACCAGCGGGCTGTAGGTCTGGAAGGTACGCTCGACGCCAACGCCGTTGGAGATCTTGCGTACGGTGAAGGCGCTGTTCAGGCCGCGGTTACGCTTGCCGATCACCACACCTTCGAAGGCCTGCAGACGCTGACGGTCGCCTTCCTTCACCTTAACCTGGACAATCACGGTGTCGCCGGGGGCGAACGCCGGGATTTCTTTGTTCATCTGCTCAGCTTCGATCTGGGCAATGATTTTGTTGGTCATGTCACTCTGCTCCTAAGACAGGCCGTGGCCCGCCATCGATACCTAACTATCGTTCCGCTGACGAAGGTATTCCGCCAACAGGTTCTGCTCTTCCCCAGAAAGCGAGCGGCCATCCAGAAGATCGGCGCGTCGCTCCGCAGTGCGTCCCAGGGACTGCTGCAGGCGCCAGCGCCGGATATGCTCGTGGTTACCACTGAGCAACACGTCGGGTACGCGACGGCCCTCATACACCTCGGGTCGGGTGTAGTGCGGGCAATCGAGCAGGCCGTCGGTAAACGAGTCCTGCTCGGCGGAATCCACATGCCCCAAGGCTCCGGGCAGCAGTCGCGTGACCCCATCGATCAGCACCATGGCCGGCAATTCACCGCCGGACAGCACATAGTCGCCAATCGACCATTCTTCATCCACGTGCGTCTCGATGAAACGCTCGTCGATGCCTTCGTAACGCCCGGCGATGAGGATCAGATGCTCCTCCTGCGCCAGTTCCCGTACCGCCGCCTGGTCGAGCGTGCGACCCTGGGGGGACAGGTAGATCACCTTCGCCGCCGAATCACCCTTGGCATCGGCCAGGGCGCGCTCCAGCGGCTGGATCTTCATGACCATGCCGGGACCGCCGCCAAAGGGCCGGTCGTCCACGGTCTGGTGACGATCCTCGGTATAGCTGCGCGGGTTGTAGCAGGTCAGCTCCAGGAGCCCCTGCTTCATCGCGCGGCCGCTCACGCCATAGGCGCTGACGGCCTCGAACATCTCGGGAAAGAGGCTGATGACATCGATACGCATGGATCAGAAATCCGCGTCCCAGTCGACCTGCATCTCACCCTTGGCCAGATCCACCGCCAGCACGTACTGGTCAGGCAGATAAGGCAACAGACGCTCACGATCATCAAGGCTGCCAGCGCAGGGCTTGACCACCATGACATCATTGGCCCCGGTCTCCAGCAGATGATCCACCACACCCAGCCACTGGCCTTCGCGATTGATCACCTTGAGACCTTCCAACTGATGCCAGTAGTAGTCACCGGCGCCCAGCTGGGGCAATTCACTGCGCGGCACGCAGATCTCGAAACCAGCCATCAGCCGGGCTTCTTCACGATCGTCCAGGCCCTGCAGCCGTACCGTCAGGACCTTGCCGTGCAACCGACCGCCGAGCACCTTGACCTGCCGGGTCTCGCCTTCGCGCCGCAGCGTCCAGGTCCGATAGTCCAGCAGATTGTCGAGCGGATCGGTAAAGGAGTAGATCTTGAGCTCACCACGTACGCCAAAGACCGAAACTATCTTGCCCAGAACCACCAGGTCGGGGGCGGAGGTCGGCGTACTCATGGTCTTCAGGCGGTAGCCTGAGCGCTCTTCAGCAGCTGAGCGACGCGCTCGGACGGCTGGGCGCCCTGCGACAGCCAGTAATTGGCGCGCTCTTGGTCCACCGACAGACGGATTTCGGCGCCGCTGGCCACCGGGTTGAAGAAACCGATGCGCTCGACGAAACGACCATCACGCGCATTACGGCTGTTGGTCACGGTCAGGTGGTAGAAGGGGCGCTTCTTGGAGCCGCCACGGGCTAGACGGATGGTTACCATTGAACTTCGTTCCTGTAGTCGGTGCTTGTAGCTGTGGGCACACTGGGCCACATGGCCCGAAAGGCCGCATATTCTAAGGGCTGTCACCCGGTTTGCCAATGGCTTTAAACGGTGCCCTCGGCATTGCGGCAGCCTGGAGCCTCCGGCAGCGGAGCCTCATCGCTCGCGAAGGTGCATCAGCACTGGTGCCAACGCCCCACGCAGAGCCCTTTCCAATGCCGGCCATCTGGCGACGGGCGGCACCGGGAAATCACATCTTGGGCATGCCGCCGCCAGGGAACATGCTGCCCATGCCGCGCATCATCTTGGCCATGCCGCCCTTGGCGGTGACCTTCTTCATCATCTTCTGCATCTGCTTGTGCTGCTTGATGAGGCGGCCGACGTCCTGCACCTGGGTACCGGAGCCCAGGGCGATGCGCTTCTTGCGCGAGCCGCTGATCAGTTCCGGATCGCGGCGCTCGGCCGGGGTCATGGAGTCGATGATGGCTTCCATCTGCTTGAAGTGCTTTTCCGCCGCGCCCTGGGCATTGCCCATCTGCTGGATGTTCATGCCGCCCATCATGGTCGGCAGCTTGTCCATCAGCGAACCCAGGCCACCCATGTTCTTCATCTGGCGCAGCTGGTCGCGGAAGTCCTCGAGATCGAAGCCCTTGCCCTTCTTGAGCTTTTTGGCCAGCTTGTCGGCCTTCTCGCGATCCAGGGTCTGTTCGGCCTGCTCGATCAGCGAGAGGACGTCGCCCATGCCGAGGATGCGCGAGGCGACACGGTCCGGGTGGAAGGGATCGAGGGCTTCGCTCTTCTCGCCCATGCCGATGAACTTGATCGGCTTGCCGGTAATGTGGCGGACCGACAGGGCGGCACCGCCCCGGGCGTCACCGTCGACCTTGGTCAGGATCACGCCGGTGAGCGGCAGGGCGTCGTTGAAGGCCTTGGCGGTGTTGGCGGCGTCCTGACCGGTCATGGCATCGACCACGAACAGGGTTTCGGCCGGCTTGGTGGCGGCGTGGACCTGCTGAATCTCCGCCATCATCTCGCTGTCGATGTGCAGACGACCGGCGGTGTCGACGATCACCACGTCGATGAATTTGAGCTTGGCTTCGCGAATGGCGGCCTGGGCGATCTCCACCGGCTTCTGGCTGATGTCGGAGGGAAAGAAGGTCACGCCCACCTCCCCGGCCAGGGTTTCCAGCTGCTTGATGGCAGCCGGACGATAGACGTCGGCAGAGACGACCATGACGGTCTTCTTCTTGCGCTCCTTGAGGAAACGCGCCAGCTTGCCCGCTGTGGTGGTCTTGCCCGCGCCCTGCAGGCCGGCCATGAGGATGACCGCCGGCGGCGCCACGTTGAGCGCCAGGTCTTCGTTGGCCGCGCCCATGATGGCTTCGAGCTCGGCGCGCACGATCTTCACGAAGGCTTGGCCCGGGGTCAGGCTCTTGGACACCTCGGTGCCGACCGCCCGCTCCTTGACCCGGTTGACGAACTCCTTGACCACCGGCAGGGCGACGTCCGCCTCGAGCAGCGCCATGCGCACCTCGCGCAGGGTGTCCTTGATGTTGTCTTCGGTGAGCTTGGCCTTGCCGGTAATGTGGCGCAGGCTTTGGGACAGGCGGTCTGTGAGATTCTCGAACATGCGGACATCCAGGGCAGAAACGGCGGCTGACCGACAAGTATAACGAAAGAGCGCCTGACCAGGGATAGCCGCTGGGGCCGGTTACCGCGTGAATCCGTCAGCAGCGCCCGCCTTGGCGAGCAGCTGAGGAAGCAAGGACAGGCATCGGCATCAGGGCCGATGCCTGAGGGGACGGGATCAGAAAATCAGCGAGAAGATGCCGATGACCACCACCAGGCCGATCAGAAAAATGATGCCCATGGTACCGCCGAGAAATTTAAGCATGGTCGCGACCTCTTCTAGATATGTACTTCATGGGACCACCCGACAGCGGCCAGGGTTCGCCCGATCCAGCCAGCCAGCCAGCATCAGGGCGTGGCTCGGACTTTCTGTACCGCCCTGTCTGTGCCACACTCGCCTGCTTTCCGCTCTGCTGAAACCGGACCATGCACGCCCTGCTGCCCACCCTCCTGGCCGCTGCCCTCTATCTGCTCGCGACCCTCTACCAGGGCAGTTGCCTGCTGCGCAAACAGCCGTCGAGCAAGCCCCTGGTTCTGGGCGCCGGCATCCTGGCCCTGCTGCCCCACGCCCTGGCCGTCTATCTGCAGCTGATCCTCGAACCGACCCTCAGCCTGGACTTCTTCGACGCCTCCAGCCTGATCTCGGCGACCGCCATCGCCCTGATGCTGATCGGCTGCCTGCGCATGCCGTTGCAACCCTTGCTGGTGCTGATCTATCCCCTCGGCGCCATCACCGCGCTGCTGGCCGAATTCGTACCGCCCGGCACCGTGACCCCGCTGGACGTCTCGCCCAAGATCGTCGTGCACGTGCTGCTGTCGATCATCGCCTACGGCCTCTTCACCCTGGCGGTGCTGCAGTCGCTGCTGCTGCTGATCCAGGATCGCCAGCTCAAGAACAAGCATCCGTCCGGCCTGATCCGCAGCTTTCCCCCGCTGCAGACCATGGAAAGCCTGCTGTTCGGCTTTCTCTGGGCCGGCTGGGTGGTGCTGTCGCTGTCGCTGATCTCCGGCTGGTTCTTTGTCGAGGACATGTTCGCCCAGCACCTGGTGCACAAGACGGTGCTCTCCTGCATCGCCTGGGTGGTGTTCGGCATCCTGCTGTGGGGTCGCAATCGGCTGGGCTGGCGCGGCCACCGGGCGATCCGTTGGACCCTGCTGGGCTTCCTCCTGCTGATGCTGGCCTACTTCGGGAGCAAGCTGGTGCGGGAATTCATCCTGCATCGTTGACAGTCGTCATTCCGCTACCTGCATAATCAGGCGACCGAACCACGTTCGGCGCGACCCGGCCAACAGCCAGGTCGCGCCCGGCACGTCATAACAGGTCGTCACGCCCGTCCTCATCCTCGGACAGCCGCTGCCCCATCGGGCCGCTCCGGCAGACGCCTCCTACAAGAACGACTGCCCGGTATCTCTGCATGTCCACGACCGCTGCCGCCTTCGACGCGCCCACTTCCGTGCCGCGCAATTCCCCCACCCGCGTGGCCACCGCCAGCTTCATCGGCACCGCCATCGAGTTCTACGATTTCTATGTCTATGCCACGGCCGCGGCCCTGGTGATCGGCCCGGTGTTCTTTCCCCAGGGCTCGGGCATGGCCCAGACCCTCAGCGCCTTCATCACCTTTGGCATCGCCTTTCTGGCGCGTCCCCTGGGTTCGCTGCTGTTCGGCCACTTCGGTGATCGCATCGGGCGCAAATCCACCCTGGTGGCCTCGCTGCTGTTGATGGGCATCTCCACCACCCTCATCGGTCTCCTGCCCGGCTACGCCAGCATCGGTGTCTGGGCCCCCATCCTGCTGTGCCTGCTGAGATTCGGCCAGGGCCTGGGTCTGGGTGGCGAATGGGGTGGTGCGGCGCTGCTGGCCACCGAGAATGCCCCGCCCGGCAAGCGCGCCTGGTTCGGCATGTTTCCCCAGCTCGGCCCCTCCATCGGCTTCCTCATGGCCAACGGCCTGTTCCTGGCTCTGGCGCTGCTGCTGGACGATGAGCAATTCCGTGCCTGGGGCTGGCGCATCCCCTTCCTGCTCAGCGCCCTGCTGGTGGTGGTCGGCCTCTATGTGCGGCTGTCGCTGCACGAGACGCCGGTGTTTGCCGAGGCCATGGCCCGCCGCGAGAAGCTGCGCCTGCCCATGGTCGAAACCTTCGGCAAGCACGGCAAGGCGGTGCTGCTGGGCGCCCTGAGCATGGTGGTGTGCTACGCCCTCTTCTACATCTCCACGGTGTTCTCGCTGAGCTACGGGGTGAAGAATCTTGGTTACAGCCGGCAGGAATTCCTCGGCCTGCTGTGCATCGCGGTGCTGTTCATGGCCCTGGCCACGCCGCTGTCGGCCTGGCTGGCGGATCGCTTCGGCCGCAAGCCGGTGCTGGCGGTGAGCGCCATCGCCGCCCTGCTGTCGGGCTTCGCCATGGAGCCGCTGCTGACCCACGGCTCCAGCCAGGCGGTCGGCCTGTTCCTGGCGCTGGAACTGTTTCTCATGGGCATGACCTTTGGTCCCATGGGCGCCCTGCTGCCGGAAATCTTCCCGACCCAGGTGCGCTACACCGGTGCCTCGGCGGCCTACAACCTGGGCGGCATCCTTGGCGCCTCCCTGGCGCCCTATGCCGCGCAGCAACTGGTGGAAGCCGGCGGCCTGAGCTGGGTGGGCGGCTACGTCTCGGCGGCGGCGGCCATCAGCCTGGTGGCGGTGCTCTGCATGCGCGAAACCCGCGATCAGTCACTGTAGATTCTTCAGCGCATGAAAAAGGGCCCCGCAGGGCCCTTTTTCGTGGTGCGAGACGGCGTTACAGCTCGACCTTCACCGCCTGGGAAGCACGCACGGCCTTGGCACGCGCCGCCTCGATGCTTTCGTCGCGAGCCAGGGCCACGCCCATGCGCCGCTGGCCCTTGACCTCCGGCTTGCCGAACAGGCGCAGCGCGGTGTCGGGTTCGGCCAGGGCCGCGCCGAGGTTGCCGAAGGCGGTCTGCCGCGACTCGCCCTCCACCAGGATCACCGCCGAGGCCGAGGGGCCGAACTGGCGGATGGTGGGAATCGGCAGGCCGAGGATAGCGCGGGCGTGCAGGGCGAATTCGGACAGGTCCTGGGAGATCAGGGTCACCAGACCGGTGTCATGGGGACGTGGCGAGACTTCGCTGAACCAGACCTGGTCGCCCTTGACGAACAGTTCCACGCCGAACAGGCCGCGACCGCCCAGGGCCTCGGTGACGGCACGGGCGACCCGCTCGGATTCGGCCAGGGCCTTGTCGCTCATGGCCTGGGGCTGCCAGGACTCGTGGTAGTCGCCCTTGACCTGACGATGCCCGACCGGTGCGCAGAAGGCGGTGCCGCCGACATGGCGCACGGTCAGCAGGGTGATCTCGTAGTCGAAGTCGACGAAGCCCTCGACGATCACCCGGCCCTTGCCGGCACGCCCGCCTTCCTGGGCGTACTGCCAGGCGGCCTGCAGCTCATCGGCGCTGCGCAGCAGGCTCTGGCCCTTGCCCGAGGAACTCATGATCGGCTTGACCACGCAGGGATAGCCCAGCGCCTCGGCGGCGGCGGCATAGTCTTCGTAGGTATCGGCGAAGTGATAGGGCGAGGTGGGCAGGCCCAGCTCCTCGGCGGCGAGGCGACGGATGCCTTCGCGATTCATGGTCAGCTGGGCCGCGCGGGCAGTGGGCACCACGGTGTAGCCCTCGCCTTCCAGCTCCACCAGGGTGGCGGTGGCGATGGCTTCGATTTCCGGCACGATGAAGTGCGGCTGCTCGCGCTCGATCACCGCGCGCAGGGCGGCGCCGTCGAGCATGTCGATGACATGGCTGCGGTGAGCGACCTGCATGGCCGGGGCATCGGCGTAGCGATCCACGGCGATGACCTCGACGCCCAGACGTTGCAGCTCGATGACGACTTCCTTGCCCAGTTCGCCGGAGCCGCAGAGCAGCACGCGGGTGGCGCTGGGGGACAGGGGGGTACCGATACGGGGCATGACAGATCTCTCCGGCTGATATCAGGTCAGGAAGGCCGCACCGCCCGCCCGCGCCCGCTCGTCGCAGCGCACCAGCACCTCGCGGCGCTCGCTGTCGCTCATGGACATCCAGCGGGTGATCTCGGCGGCGCTGCGCTGGCAACCGATGCAGATGTCCTGTTCGTCCAGGGCACAGACATGGACGCAGGGCGAACGCACGGGTGAATCGGCGGTGGTCATGCGGCTTCCCTCGAATGGCCGCGCATTGTGCCCGTTAATGCCCGACTTGGCATGTGCCTTTACCTTGTCGCTAGGCTCTGCACGAAAAGGCCTGCGCTCGGTGATGCTTCGTTGAAAAACGCCTGGATCGCCAGCCCGGTCGGAATGCTCATTTACCACTCGTAAACTCGTTCGCGAGCCCGGTCCGCTTCCTCAGCGCTTTTCTCCTCGCCTGACCTTCGCTCGGCGACTTTTCTTACAGAGCCTACCGCTCAATCCCGCCTGGGCGGTGCCTTGAGCACGATACCGGCGTCGTACAGCAGGTTGACCAGCTCGACGATGATCACTGCCGTCAGCCCCCAGATGCGGTGCTCGCCATACTGATAGCTGGGCACCTGCCAACGCAGGCCGTCGTGGTCGACCCTGAGGGTGTAATCCGGCGGCACCTCGCAGAAGAACTGCAGGGGCACGGTAAAGATCGCGGCGATCTCGGCTTCGCTGGGGACGTATTCGAGCTGATCGGGAATCAGGGCGACGATGGGCGTCACCGCCAGGCCGTAGCGTGACACCAGCGGACTCAGGGGCGCGATCACCTCCACCAGGCCTGGCGGCAGCCCGACCTCTTCCTCGGCCTCGCGCAGGGCGGTGGCGATCAGATCGACGTCCTCGGGATCGCGCCGGCCGCCCGGCAGGGCCACCTCGCCGCCATGGGTGGACAGGTTGCTGGCCCTCAGGGTGAGCAGCAACTCGGGATGCTCGCCACGAATGATGGGCACCAGCACCGCCGCTTCCTGATGGCTCTCGGTGCCGCTCAGGGTGCGCGGCCGATAGTGACGCAGGCGCTGGAGCAACTCATCCACGCCGGAATTCTCCCTTGCTCATCGTATCCCCTGGATCATGGCACGCCCGCCGGGCAATCCCAAGCCCAGCCATCGCTTGCGAGGCCCGCGACCGCCCCGGCACACTGCAGCAAAACGAGGATGAATCATGAAGCATTGCAACCACTGTGGCGGCCTGCTGGAAGAACGCATTCCCGCGGGCGACAACCGCATGCGCCTGGTCTGCAGCCAGTGCGGCGCGGTGCATTACCAGAACCCACGGGTGGTGGCCGGCTGTCTGGCAACCTGGGAAGGCCGGGTGCTGCTCTGCCAGCGCGCCATCGAGCCGCGCAAGGGCTACTGGACGCTGCCGGCGGGCTTCATGGAAAACGGCGAGACCACCACCGAGGCCGCCGCCCGCGAGACCTTCGAGGAAGCCGGCGCGCAGGTGCAGGATCTGGAGCTCTATACGCTCTTCGATCTGCCGCACATCGACCAGATCTACATGCTGTTCCGCGGCGAGCTGGTTGACGGACGCTTTGGCGTCGGCGAGGAAAGCCTGGACGTGCGCCTTCTGGACGAAGCCGACATCCCCTGGTCGTCTCTGGCTTTTCCGACCATCAAGCGAACACTAGAATGCTTTTTCGCTGACCGCCGCCGTGGCGAGTTTTCACTGCGCCATGAGGGCATGGCGCCCATGGTGGTCGCACCCAAGCCTGCCTAAGGGCCTGTTCAACGTCTGCTCGCGAGACCTTGAACAGGCTCTGAGCTCTTCCGAGGATCTTCTCGACATGCGTCCGTTGCACCTGTTGTTGGCGCTCTGCTATGTGCTGTGCGGTTCGTTGCTTCCCCAGCTGGCCCAGGCCAGTACCAGCGTCACGGTGATCCGCCAGCCGGCCGCGCCGCTGATCGACAAGGTGCTGGTCATCAAGTCGCGCAATCAGCTGCAACTGCTCAGCGGCGACACCGTGATGAAGTCCTACCGCATCTCGCTGGGCAAGAATCCCCGCGGTCCCAAGTTGCGCGAGGGCGACAAGCGCACCCCGGAAGGCTTCTATTGGATCGACTGGCGCAAGACCAGCGACAAATTCAACCTGGCCATGCACATCTCCTATCCCAATCGCGAGGACCTGGCGCGCGCCAGCCAGGCCGGCGTGCGTCCCGGCAGCATGATCATGCTGCACGGCACCCCCATCGACGAGGAGTACCCGGAATGGTACTTCAACTCGCTGAACTGGACCGAGGGCTGCATCGCCATGACCAACCACGACATGCGCGAGGTCTGGGGGCTGGTCAAGGACGGCACCATGATCGAGATCCGCCCCTGAGAGCCTTTGAACAGACTCTGCGCCGCTAGGCTTCCCGTGCCCTACCCCGCCACCTGCTCCGCGGGCGAGACGATGGTGGTCTTGCCCCGCGAACGACCACTGCTGAGGTAGTCGGCGATGGATTCCTGGGTGACCTCGCCGAGGAAGTCGTTGTCGGCGCTGAGCACCGGCAGCCAGGAAGTGTTGAACTGGTACATGCGCGACAAGAGGATGCGCAGGTGCTCGTCGAAGGCCGCGGTGGCCTTGAACGGGGTGACGAAGGGCGCCACCGGCCCGCTCTGGCCGCGCAGGTCGCGGCGGCGCACGTAGCCCAGGCCCTTGTTGGCCGCATCCGTCACCACCAGGTAGCGGCGATCGTGCTCTTCCATCAATTCCACGGCATCGCCGATCAGCGTCTCGGCCTGGATCGCGGGCGCGTTGTCGGCGGCGTCCTCGGCACGAATCAGCAGCAGCCGCTTGAGGGTGCTGTCCTGGCCGACGAAGTTGCTGACGAACTCATCCTTGGGATGGGCCAGCAGGGTGTCCGGATGATCGAACTGCACCAGGCGCCCGCCGCGGAACACGGCGATCTTGTCGCCCAGGCGGATGGCCTCGTCGATGTCATGGCTGACCATGATCACCGTCTTGTTCAGCGCGCGCTGCATCTGGAAGAACTCGTTCTGGATGGCGTCGCGATTGATCGGGTCCACCGCGCCGAAGGGCTCGTCCATCAGCAACAGCGGCGCCTCGGCCGCCAGGGCACGGATCACCCCGATGCGCTGCTGCTGGCCACCGGACAGTTCGCGTGGATAGCGCGAGAGGTACTGCTTGGGCTCCAGCTGCACCATGCTCATCAGCTCGGTGGCGCGCTCGCGGCATCTCTTCTTGTCCCAGCCCAGCAGCTTGGGCACCACGGTGATGTTTTCCTCGATGGTCATGTTGGGAAACAGACCGATCTGCTGGATCACATAGCCGATATGGCGTCTGAGGGTCACCTCGTCGATGCCGGTGGTGTCCTCGCCATTGATCAGCACCCGCCCGGAGGTGGGCTCGATGAGACGGTTGATCATCTTCAGGGTGGTGGTCTTGCCGCAGCCGGAGGGGCCGAGGAAGACGCAGATCTGGCCCTCCTCCACGGTGAGGCTCACGGCATCCACCGCGGTCACGTCCTTGCCGTGCTGCTTGAAGGTCTTGGTCAGGCGGTCGAGTTCGATCATCTGGAGCTCCTTAAAGGGCGCTGCGCAGGCCGCGCGGGGTGAGGCGGCGTTGCAGCCACTGCAGGACGAGGTCGGCGACGATGGCCAGCAGGCTGACCAGCACGGCGCCGACGATGAGGGTGGCCATGTCACTGCGGCTGATGGCGGTAAGGATGAGCACGCCCAGGCCGCCGGCGCCGATGGTGGCGGCGATGGTCATGACGCCGATGTTCATGACCACGGCGGTGCGTACCCCGGCGAGTATCACCGGCAAGGCGATGGGCAGTTCGACCATGCGCAGGCGCTGCCAGAAGGTCATGCCGATGCCGGCGCCCGCCTCGCGGATGCCGGGCTCGACGCTGGTCAGCGCCAGGTAGGTGTTTCTCAGGATCGGCAGCAGCGAATAGAGGAACACCGCGGTGATGGCCGGCAGCGGACCGAGGCCCTGGCCAAACTTGGAGTAGAAGGGCAGCAGGAGGCCGAACAGGGCGATCGAAGGCAGCGTCATGACCAC
This sequence comes from Pseudomonas sp. PLB05, assembly GCF_021106615.1. Classification (NCBI taxonomy): domain Bacteria; kingdom Pseudomonadati; phylum Pseudomonadota; class Gammaproteobacteria; order Pseudomonadales; family Pseudomonadaceae; genus Pseudomonas; species Pseudomonas sp. PLB05. Next base: position 1,146,049 of record NZ_JAJOHO010000002.1, on the reverse strand, counting down.
CGTGGCCACCGCCTGCAGTGGTCCGGCCAGCGCGGGGTAGCGGGTCATGAGGATGCCCAGGGGCACGCCTACCAGGATCGCCAGGGTCACGGCGATGCCCACCAGGGTGATGTGCTGGCGGGTCAGGTCGAGGACCTGCAGCCAGTCGATGTGATTGAAGGAGGTGACGAAATCCATGGAGTCATTGCCCTCCGCTTAGGGGGTGCTGGGCGAGAAAGTCGCGGGCCACCTGGGCCGGCGTCTGCCGCTCGATGTCCACCTTGGCGTTGAGCTGGCGCATGGTGGCCTGATCGAGGCTTTCCGCCAGGGGCCTCAGCAACGCGGCGAGATCCGGGTGCTTGGCCAGGTACCCGGCGTTCACCACCGGCGCGGCGGTGTAGTCGGGGAAATAGCCCTTGTCGTCTTCCAGCACCTTGAGCTTGAAGGCATCCAGGCGGCCGTCGGTGGTGTAGACCAGTCCGGTGAACACCTGGCCGTTGCGCAGGGCGGTATAGACCAGTCCCGGATCCATCTGGCGGATATCGTCACGGGTGTAGTTCAGGCCATAGGCCTTGACCAGGCCGGCGAGGCCGTCGGAACGGTTGGCGAATTCGATGTCCAGCGCGGTCAAGTGGCGCTTGCCGGCCTCGGCCTTGAGCAGCCGGGCCAGGTCACTGACGCTGTTGAGTTCGGGATGCTGCTGGGCGACCTTTTCCGGTAGCGCCAGGGCGTAGGTGTTGTTGAAGCGGGTGGGCGCCAGCCAGGTCAGCCCGACCTTGGCGTCCAGCTGCTTGACCCGCTGGTAGGAGGCGTCCTTGTCCAGCCGCTCGGTGACATGGTTGTAGGCCACCAGCGAGGTACCGGTGTATTCCCAGGTGAGGTCGAGCTGGGCGTTCTTCACGCCGTTCCAGGCGATGGTGCTGCCCAGGCCGCCGACGATCTCCGGCTGGTAGCCGTGGCGGGACAGGTACTGCCCGGTGAGCTCGGCGAGAATGGCCTGCTCGGTAAAGACCTTGGCACCGATGCGGATGGGCTCGGCCCGGGCACCACTGGCCAGCGTCAGTCCGAACCAGGCGACGCCCAGGGCGATAAGCAACTTCTTCATCTCGTCTCCTTAGCGGGCCAGGCCGCGTTCCAGCCAGAGGCGACTGGCGAGCAGCACCAGGCCATCCAGCAGCAGCGCCAAGAGCGCCGTGGCGGCCGCGCCCAGCAGCAGCTGCGACTGGTTCTCCAGGGCGATGGCGGGAAAGATCAGACTGCCCAGGCTGTTGGCGCCGATGAGAAACACCAGCGGCGTGGTGCCGACGTTGATCGCCAGGGCGACCCGCACCCCACCGATGATGATGGGCACGGCATTGGGCAACTCCACCTTGGTCAGCACCTGGGTAGGCGTCATGCCGATACCGGTGGCCGCTTCCTTGAGCGAGCCCGGCACGTTCTTCAGCCCCTCGTAGGTGTTGCGCACGATGGGCAGCAGCGAAGCGAGAAACAGCGCCAGGATCGCCGGCCCGTCACCGATGCCGACGACGCCCAGGGCGATGGCCAGCACCGCGAGCGGCGGCACGGTATTGCCGATGTTGAACACCTGCATGAAGCGCTCGGCACTGCGGGCGAACCGTGGCCTGCTGAGCATTACCCCCGCGGGAATGCCCACCAGCAGCGCCAGGACCATGGAGACGGCCACCAGGTAGAGGTGGGCCTGGAGATAGAACAGCAGATCCGCGCGATAGGTACTGAGGGTATCCCTACCGATCCAGTGCACCAGCAGTGCCAGGATCACCACTCCCACGGCCGAGCCGAGCAGGAGGGTCTTGAACTTCGCCATGTCAGGCTCCTTCAACGGGCGGACAGGCCGCATGCCTTCCGAGTGCGGACCTCGCGACAGGGGCGAGGCGCAGGACGGCTGTCCGGGTTCAGGGTCGAGACACAGCAGGGCATGGCGGGTATGCCGGCTGGACCAACGGGGCGGTGCGGATCTCGGGATCTGCCTAGCCCTTGGGTGTCGCTCTCTCGTAGCGACATGGCGCTTTGCCTCGACCGAAGAGATTGACGTCCATCGCAGTCGATAGTTCGTCAGCTCCTTTTCAGGCTAACCCAATAGACTCGCTCAATGCCAACCCGATCGTGCAAACGGAACACCTTGACAGGGTGAAAGGCCCAGGCGAGAGGCTCGGATACCCGGAAAAAAGCGAGAATCGCGTGCTAGAGCAGCCGGCGAATGTGTGACGATAAATTTAATACCTTTACTGTTAGCTGCTTTGCAGACTCGACGCGATATCTGTCACAGATGCCATGGCAGACCGGCTCGGTTTCGTGGAGCGTGACACGGCTCAGCTGACGTACGGTCATAACTGAAACATCTTTCTGTGAGCCAGTGCGATGCCGATGTTTTGGCACCTCTTTATCATGCCGACGAGTGGCTGACGCTTTGAGGGATCATTCAGCCATAACACGGTCAATAGGTGGCCCAGTGATAGCACCAAGCGCCGTTTCTGGAACCGCTATAAAAACAGACTATTCACCGAGCTAACTTCAAAGGGAACGTTATGAATGACATGACGGCTTGTGCATCGTTGGACTCCGCTGTTCTATCCTCTGCCCCCGTAATGCTGCTGCAACCCAAGGTGGAAAACTGGGTAGTGGTGTATCCGCACGGTGGCCTGATCGCCGACTTCGATGACGAGGCCTCAGCCCGCCGCGAAGCCGAGCAGTGGGCTGGAATCTGCCTGCGTCGCTAAAGACCGCTTTCGAATGATCTGCCTGCGCCATGGAAAGATGGAAAGCAGTCACAGGCAGTTCATTGCTCGCTCCAATGCCCTTTCCCTCCGTTCGGCTGATCGTCCCTCCGGGATCTAGACCCCGCGTCGTCCTGGCACAGGCTAACCTCCAGCCCTACCTAGCTCGCATTTCTGCGGCTTTCGCCTGGCATTAACGTCGCCTGGCGCACCTTCTGAGCAATACAGCGCAACTTCCTGACGTCTCTTCGGGCCTCATGGCGAATCGGGTCACCGCGACCCGTGCTCCTACCGTCTTCCGTCACTGTCCGGGACCTTGCCGATGACGCTACGCCTGAAAACCGCTCTCACGACCCTGCTCACTCTCTTCTGCCTGGCCGTCGCGCCGGCCACCCGTGCCGATACGCCTGACTTCCCCACCGACCTGGTCGGACTGAATTTCTCCGGTGCCGGCTTCGCTCCTCATGTATTGCCGGGCAAGCCCGGCACCAACTACTTCTTTCCCGACGCCGGTCACTACCGACGCTGGGCGGCCAAAGGCATCCGCGTGATCCGCTTTCCGGTCATCTGGGAACGCCTGCAGCCCCGCCTGGGACAGCCGCTGGATTCTGCCTATGCCAAGCTGATCGATAAGACCCTGGACAATGCCAAGCGCTATCGCATGCACGTGATCCTGGATCTGCACAATTACATGAGATACCGCGGACAGATCATCGGCAGCGCAGCAGTGCCCTACCCGGCCTATGCCGATGTCCTGCGGCGGATCGCCCAGCGCTGGCACGAGCACCCCGCCCTCACCGCCTACGACATCATGAACGAGCCCCACGATGCGGTTGAGCAATGGCCGATCGCGGCGCAGCACGGCATCGATGCGGTACGCGACGTGGACCGGGCGCGCCCGATCCTGATCGAGGGTAATGGCTGGTCCAGCAGCTATCTCTGGCCGCGCTACAACGCCAAGCTGCTAGGCCTCAAGGACCCGGCCGACAACCTGATCTATTCGGCGCACGTCTATTTCGACAACGACGGTGGCGGCAAATACCTCAAGAAGGACATGACCGACTTCGACCCGGACGTCGGCATCCGCCGGGTCGAGCCCTTCATCGCCTGGCTCAAGCAGCACGGCAAGCGTGGCCATATCGGCGAATTCGGCGTACCGGACAACGATCCCCGCTGGCTGGCGGCAATGGACCGGCTGCTGGCCCGTCTGCGCAAGGAATGCATTCCGGCCATGTACTGGGCAGCCGGCCCCAACTGGGGCGACTATCCGCTGGCGATCGAGCCGGTCAAGGGCAAACCCCGACCGCAATGGACCGTGCTGCAGAAGTACGTGAAGCCGGCCGACTGCACCGACCTGGGTCCTCGCTGAGACAAGGGCGCCACGGCCGAAGCCGAACGGCGCCCACTGCCACCCGTCAGCGATTTGCCTGAAAACAGGTGATTGCCGTCACAAAAGCCAAGGCCATGGACGGCCAGGCAAGAACTTGCTGGCTTTATGCGATCAAATTGTTACAGCAAGTAATAGTTCGACTATTAAGACGCTTGCACGACCACAAGAGCTAGGATGCCATGCCACCGTTCCCCCCTCCGCTCCCTTCTCTTTCCCCCTAGCGGCTGCGCTGCCTCCGCTTGCCTCGTCCTGCTGCACCGTCAGGGAATTCCCATGGAAAGATTCGTCGCTCTGGATAGCTTTCGCGGTCTATTGGCCGTCGCCGTTGTCCTCTTCCACACCTATGTTGCTCAGGCTGCCTCGGAAAATCCGCTGATAGCCAATGCCTACCTGTTCGTCGAATTCTTCTTTGTGCTGAGCGGCTTCGTGCTGATGCACACCTACGAAAATCGGCTGCGCACCCTGGACGACTATCGCGACTTCGCCATCAGTCGCTCGGCGCGGATCCTGCCGCTGCACCTGGCCATGCTGGGCCTCTATGTGCTGCTGGAGAGCGGTCGCCTGTTGGCGGAAAAACTGGGGATCGGCTTCAACGATCCGGCCTTCAGCGGCGCCACCGCGCCCGAACAATTCCTACCCAATCTGCTGCTGCTGCAATCCTGGCTGGGCGAGGCCATCACCGGCTCCTTCAACTACCCCTCCTGGAGCATCAGCATCGAGTACTACCTCTATCTGGTATTCGGCCTGCTGGTACTCAAGGGCCAGGGTCATCAGCGCCAGTGGTTCCTTGCGATCGCCCTGCTGGCCTTCGTACAGCTACTGTTTCCCATCCTGCCGCTGAAGACCGAGATCTTCCGTGGCCTGTCGTGCTTTTTCGCCGGCGCCTGCACCTATCGCCTCTATGTCTGGATCAAGCAGCACAATCAGGGGCAATTCGGTGGCACCCTGCTGGAGCTGGCGTGCCTGATCGCGGGTGTCGCGGTGATGACCTCGGATCTGCCGGTGCCCAAAAAGGGCGTGCTGGCGACCCTGGTGTTCTGCGTCACCATTCTTACCTTCGCCTTCGAGCGCGGCTTGGTCTCCAGCGTGCTGCACCAGGGGTTCTTCGTCCGCCTGGGCGTGCTGTCCTATTCGATCTACCTCTGCCACGCCGCGGTGATCTTCGTGTTCAAGAGCGCCTTCATCGTGCTGGGCAAGCTGCTGCACCATGATCTCACGGTGGTGGCGCCCTCCCATGATGTGCCGGTGCCCTTCATGATCCGCTACATCGCCACCGGCAGCCCCGTGCTGGACAACCTGGTGGTACTGCTGGAACTGGGAGTGGTCTTCGCCTTCGCCTGCCTGACCCACAGGTACATCGAGATCCCGGGCATGGCCCTGGGCAAGCGCCTGGTCCGCCGCAAACGCACCCCATCCTGCTGCGACGGCACCATCCAGCCGCAGCGTTGAGCGGAGCCCCGGCAGCCCCACCGACCCAAGTCGGTGGGGCTGCGCTCTGCTATACTCCGCCCCCTCTTTTTTCTTCCCGCCCAGGTTCATCCATGACCACCCAGGCCGCCGAAGTCGCCAAGCGCCGTACCTTCGCCATCATTTCCCACCCCGACGCGGGCAAGACCACCATCACCGAAAAGCTGCTGCTGATGGGTCAGGCCATCGCCGTCGCGGGTACGGTGAAGTCGCGCAAATCCGATCGCCATGCGACTTCCGACTGGATGGAGATGGAAAAGCAGCGCGGCATCTCCATCACCACCTCGGTGATGCAGTTCCCCTACCGCGAGCACATGATCAACCTGCTCGACACCCCCGGCCACGAAGACTTCTCCGAAGACACCTACCGCACCCTGACCGCGGTGGATTCGGCGCTGATGGTGCTTGACGGCGGCAAGGGCGTCGAACCTCGCACCATCGCCCTGATGGACGTCTGCCGCCTGCGCGACACCCCCATCGTCAGCTTCATCAACAAGCTCGACCGCGACATCCGCGACCCCATCGAACTGCTCGACGAGATCGAGGCGGTGCTCAAGATCAAGGCCGCGCCCATCACCTGGCCGATAGGCAGCTACCGCGACTTCAAGGGTGTCTATCACCTCTCGGACGACCGCATCTACGTCTACACCCCCGGCCATGGTCACGAACGCATCGCCACCAAGACCATCGACAAGCTGGACTCCGATGAAGCCCGCGCGCACCTGGGCGATCTCTACGACCGCTTCGTCGAGGAGCTGGAACTGGTACAGGGCGCCTGTCACGAATTCGATGGCGAGGCCTTCCTGCGTGGCGAGATGACCCCGGTGTTCTTTGGTACCGCCCTGGGCAACTTCGGTGTCGACCAGGTGCTCGACGCCGTGGTGGATTGGGCCCCGCGCCCGCTGTCGCGCGCCGCCCACGAGCGGGTGGTGGAGCCGGTGGAAGAGAAATTTTCCGGCTTCGTGTTCAAGATCCAGGCGAACATGGACCCGAAGCACCGCGACCGCATCGCCTTCATGCGCATCTGCTCGGGCAAGTACGAGAAGGGCATGAAGCTGCGCCACGTGCGCATCAAGAAGGACCTGAAGATCGCCGACGCCCTGACCTTCTTCTCCAGTGAGCGTGAGCACCTGGACGAGGCCTTCGCTGGCGACATCATCGGTCTGCACAACCACGGCACCATCCAGATCGGCGACACCTTCACCGAAGGTGAGCTGCTGGGCTTCACCGGGATCCCGCACTTCGCCCCGGAACTGTTCCGCCGCGTGCGGCTCAAGGATCCGCTGAAATCCAAGCAGCTGCGCCAGGGTCTGCAGGAACTGGCCGAGGAAGGCGCCACCCAGGTGTTCTTCCCCGAGCGCAACAACGACATCGTGCTGGGCGCGGTGGGCGTGCTGCAGTTCGACGTGGTCGCCAGCCGGCTGAAGGAAGAATACAAGGTGGAGTGCGCCTACGAGGCCATCAACGTCTGGTCGGCGCGCTGGATCGAGTGCGATGACAAGAAGAAGCTCGAAGACTTCAAGAACAAGGCCTTCGAGAACCTGGCGGTGGATGGCGGCGGTCACCTCACCTACCTGGCGCCAACCCGGGTCAACCTGGCGCTGATGGAAGAGCGCTGGCCGGAGATCAAATTCCGCGCCACCCGCGAGCATCACTAAGCGCTATCGTCCTGACCGGTGCGCCTGATACCGGTCAGGCGTACCTGCCCTCCCCCTGAACCCGTAGCGCCAGCTCAGCCCTGTTCGGAAGATTCGGCGGCGGCTTCCAGCTCGACCATCGTCAGCTCCAGCTCCGCCCGCTCGGTCCACTGACCGTCCAGTTCGGTGCGTACCGCCACGCCCAGCTCCTTGAAGTCGGCCACCTGCTTGACCAGGTTGCCCGGGCCGCCCACCAGTTGGCCGCAGGCCTTGCGATAGGCTTCGCCGGCCTTGTCCAGACTCTTGCCGATGCCGTCCATGCTGCCGAGAAAGGTACGCAGCTTGTCGTAGACCTTGCTCGCGCGCTCGGCCAGCTCAGCGGTATGGCGATTCTGGTCCTCGAAGCGCCAGAGCTGGCGGACGATGTTGAGGCTGGTCAGCAGGGTGGTCGGCGTGGCCACCAGCACGTTCTGCTCGATGGCACGCTGGAACAGACTCTCGTCGGCCTTGAGCGCTTCGACGAAGGCCGATTCGATGGGAATGAAGAGAAAGACCATCTCCGGCGAATTCAGCCCCGGCAGGCTGAAGTACTCGCGATCGGCCAGTTCACGGATGCGGTCGCCCACGGCGCGCACGTGCTCGCCCAGGGCCAGGCGACGCTCGCCTTCGTCCTCACTGTTGACGTAGCGGGTATAGGCATTGAGCGACACCTTGGCGTCCACCACCAGGTGCTTCTTCTGCGGCAGATGGACCAGCACGTCCGGCCGCCGCCGCCCAGTCTCGGTGGTGAAGCTGCGTTCGCGGACGAAGTCGCGACCCTCGCGCAGGCCGGAACGCTCCAGCACATTTTCCAGGATCAGTTCACCCCAGTTGCCCTGGGCCTTCTTCTGGCCGCGCAGGGCGGTGGCCAGGTCATGGGCTTCCTGGGTGATCTGCCGGTTGAGTTCCTTGAGATCGAGCAGTTGCTGGCCGAGGGCCGCCTGCTGCTGGACATCCTTGTGGTGGATGTCCTCGACCTTGGCGCGAAAGCCTTCGATCTGCTCGCGGAACGGCCGGAGCAGCGCATCCAGCGATTGCTGGCTGTGCTGGGCAAAGGCCTGGCCCTTGGCGTCGAAGATGCGCCCGGCCAGTTGCTCGAACTCCAGCTTGAGTTGCTCGCGACTCTCGCGCAGCAGCAGCTGCTGCGCCTGGAAGTGCTCTTCCTTCTGCTCCAGGGTGGTCCTGAGCGTCGCATGCTCTTCGGCCAGGCGCGCATGGCGCTCCTGTACCTCGGCGTGCAGCTGTTGCTCGCGGTGCTGGCGTTCGCGCAGTTCGGCGAGCTGCTCCTGGCTACCCTGCAGCTGGGCGCGGGCGGCCTCGGCCAGGGCGTGTTGTTCGGCGGCCTGCAACTGGGCCTGGCGGGTCTGCTGGCGCAACTCGGCTTCCAGCTCGCGATTGGCCTCCAGTTGGCGCTGCAGGGCGGCGGTGCGTTCGCGCTCGGCGCCCAACTCCACCACCTGGCGACCATTGGCCAGCTCGGCCCGCTGCAGGTCGTCGCGCAGCATGTCGTAGCGCTCGGCGGCGCTGTCGAGTTGCTGTTGCAGATAGCGCTGGCGCCCGGTCAGCCAGACGGCCGAACCCGCCCAACCGGCCAGCAGCAACAGGGGAAGCACAAGGGAAACGAAAGGCAGGGAAGTCATGGCGCTCTCATCGCGGACGGCTCCCCTCACCTTAGGCAGACGCGAGGGGAGCGTCCAGCGTTTATCTGTACATTTACACAGTGTTTCGCAAATCCAGGTCCAGCCCGCTGACGCGACGGACCCGACGGGCCACGGCCTCGGCGAAGATGCCGCCACGGGCCTCGATCAGGGTGAAATCATCGCGCGCGCGGGTGATGCCGGTATAGACCAGCTCCTTGGTCAGCACCGGACTGAGCTGCTCGGGCAGCAGCAGCGCCGTGTGGGCGAATTCCGAGCCCTGGGACTTGTGCACGGTCATGGCGAACACCGTCTCCACCGCCGCCAACCGGCTGGGCAGGACGAATCTCAGACCGCCGCTGCCATCGCCGCGGGGAAAGGCGACCCGTAGGACCTTGCGCCCCGGCTGGTTGGCATCCGGCAGGCAGAGGGTGATGCCGATGTCACCGTTCATCAGGCCCAGGCTGTAGTCGTTGCGCGTCACCAGCACCGGGCGGCCCTCGTACCAGCCGTGCTCGCTCGTGAGCAAACCGGCGGTCAACAGGGCGTTGGCGATGCGCAGATTGAGGCCCTCCACGCCCCAGGGGCCCTTGCGCACGGCGCAGAGCAGCTGGAAGTCGTCGAAGGCGGCCAGCACCTGGCCGGCCCAGCGCGTCCAGGCCGGATCCTCCAGAACGGTGTCCAGTTGCGGCCGTATCCCATGCAGGACCTCCAGGTAATGACGATAGCCGCGGGCGCGCCCGCGCCCTTCCAGCACCAGGCGTTCCAGGGCGCGATCTTCCGGTCCCTTGAGCAGCACCCGGTGCAGGTCGGCGTAGCCGCCGTCGACCAGCACCTGCTGCGCGCCCATGCCGTCCTGGGCATTGACCCGCCGCGCCAGTTGGCCGATACCGCTGCCGGCGCCGAAGCGCCGCGAGCGCCTGAGCATCACCACCTGCTGGGCCAGGGCGTCACCCTGGTCGTCGCCGACCGCCAGCGCCGCCTGGGCCAACGACTGACCGCTCACCCCTTCCAGCCAGGCCCGGGTCGCCGGGCTGTAGCGCCCGGCTTCGGCATCCCGGCAGAGATCGCCCAGCACCGCGCCCGCCTCCACCGAGGCCAGCTGGTCCTTGTCGCCGAGCAGCACCAGTCGCGCTCGCGGCGGCAGGGCCGCCAGCAAGCTGGCCATCATCTCCAGGTCGATCATCGAGGCTTCGTCCACCACCAGCACGTCCAGCGGCAAGGGATGCCCGTGGTGATGGCGGAAGTGGCGGGTATTGGGTCGACTGCCCAGCAACCGGTGCACCGTGGTGACCCCGGTGGGGATGTGCCGGCGCAGCTCGTCGTCCACCGGCAGGCGACTGACCTGGCCGCCGATGGATTCGGTGAGCCGCGCGGCCGCCTTGCCGGTAGGCGCGGCCAGGCGGATACGCAGGGGGCGACCGGCTGCCAGCGCCGGCGCCTGGAGCAGCGCCAGCAGCCGTACCACGGTGGTGGTCTTGCCGGTCCCGGGGCCGCCGGTGACGATGCTGAAGGCACCACGCACCGCCAGGGCGCAGGCCAGCTTCTGCCAGTCGGGTTCGCCGCCCGCGTCGGGGTCCGGCGGAAACAGCCGGTCGAGGCGCTCGGCGAGATCCGCCGGCAGCGGCTCGGGGGTGGCCAGGCGCTGGCGCAAGCTGGCCGCCACCGCGCGCTCGTAATTCCAGTAGCGCCGCAGATAGAGGCGCTCACCGCCGAGCACCAGCGGTCGCTCCGGACAGCTGCCGTCGGCATCGACCAGCACGCTGGCCAGCAGCGCCTGCCGCCAGGCCTCCAGGGTATGGCCGTGCAGCAACTGGGACGGCAACAGCGAGGCGCGCGCCTCGTCGCCCTCGGGCGGCAGCGACAGGGCGGCATCGGGATTGCGCAGGGTGGCGGCGAGATCCAGGCAGACATGGCCATGGCCGAGCTGATGGCTGGCCAGGGCCGCGGCCAGCAGCACCGCCGAGTCGCCCTGGGGATCGAGTTCACCGAGAAAGCTGGTGAAGGCCCGGTCCACCTGGCGCAGCCAGCCGCGCTGCACCCAGAGTTCCAGCAGGCGAAAGAGGTCATCGCGCTGTTCGAGCGGTGCCAGGGGGCGCTCCTGGGCCAGGGACGCCAGGCGCAGCAGCCGTTCGGTAGCGGGGCTGAAATCAGACATGGGCAATCTCCGCACCGCTGAACAGCAGATCCAGAGTCTCGATCAGGGCCTGGGCGGGACGCTCGACGAAGACGCCGTGGCCGGCGGGATCGCAGCCGCGCAGGAAGAGGTAGACGGCGCCGCCGAAATGGCGCTCGTAGCTGTAGCCGGGCAGCCGCGCCTTGAGCAGCCGGTGCACGGCCAGGCTGTAGAGCACGTACTGCAGGTCGTAACGCTTGGCCAGGACGGCGGCTTCCATGGCCGCGCGGGTATAGGCGCCGGCCTCGGCGCCCAGCCAGTTGGACTTGTAATCCACCACGAAATAGCGCCCCTCATGCTCGAACACCAGGTCGATGAAGCCCTTGAACAGACCATTGAGCTGGCCCGGCTCCAGCATCGGCCGTGCCTGGCCGCCATGGGTGCCGCGGCGAACCAGATCGTCCAGTCGCTCCAGATCGACGCCATGGGTGGCGAACCAGAATTCCATCTCCACCTGATAGCGCGCCAGTTCGCCCAGGCGCTGACCTCCCCCCGGCAAGGGCAGCGGCAGCTCCAGCAACTGGCGCAGCCAGCCCTGCAGGATGGGAATCCAGTGATTCCAGCCGCGTCGCTGGCAACGCCGGGCGATCAGGTCGTCCAGCCGCTCAGGCGCGGCCTGGATGGCGGTGAAGCCCTCCTCGCCGACCCACTCCAGCAGGCTGTGCAGAAAGGTGCCCGGACCGGGGCCGCGGGGAAAGCGATGCAGGTCTTCGCCAGCCGCGGGCTGGCGAGCCTCGTCCGGGGCGAGACGGTCATCGTCGAACAGCTTCTGGGCTGCCGGGGTGTCCAGGTCCAGCTCCAGGTTCAGCTGGCCTTCCTCCCGCGCTTCGCCCAGGCGCGTACCGATGCGCAGGGCGCTGTAGGAGGCGATCCACCAGTCCTCGCGGGCCGCCCGCCGGGCTGTCAGCGCCCTGAGGGTCACCGGGGCCTCGCGGGCCTCGGGCAGGCGGGCCGGATTGGCCTCGGGCAGCGGCAGGATCAGGGTGTCGGATTGCGCGCCGATCAGGGTGGCCAACGCCGTTCCCAGGGCTGCTGAACTGGCCAGGGGCTCGCCGCCGGTGGCCAGATAACCCAGGGCGCTGCGGGCGAAGCCAGACTCCTTGCTGCGGCCACGCTTGAGATCGGCCACCCCGACCCAGCAGGCGTGCCGGGCCCGGGTCAGGGCGACATAGAGCAGCCGCAGGTCTTCGGCCAGGCGCTCGTCGTCGGCGCGGGCCAGCTCCACGGCGGAGGGTTTGAAGGTACGGCGCAACTGGCCCTGGTCGTCGTGATAGCGCAGTGGCAGGCTGGCGCCCTCCTCGGCGCGATAGGCGCAGGCGAAGGGCAGGAACACCAGCGGATACTCCAGGCCCTTGGACTTGTGCACCGTCACCACCTTGACCAGCTCGGCGTCGCTCTCCAGGCGCAGGATCTGTTCGTCGGCGGCGCCCTGGGCGGCCAGCTGCTCGGCCAGGTGGCGGATCAGCGCCTGTTCGCCGTCCAGCTCGCCGGCGGCGCGCTGCAGGAGTTCGGCGAGGTGCAGCAGATTGGTCAGCACCCGCTCGCCGTCGGCGCGGGCCATCAGCCTTTGTGGCAGACGGAAGTCCTGCAGCAAGCGGCGCAACATGGGCAACACGCCCTGGGTGCGCCAGAGCTGGCGATAGCCACGGAATTGCAGCACCCGCGACTCCCAGGCCTGCTCGTCGTGGTTGAGGGCATCCAACTCGGCCAACGGCAGGTCGAGGGTCAGGCTGCCCAGGGCCGCGCGCAGCCGGCGATCCACATCGGGCTCGGCGCAGGCCTTGAGCCAGTCCAGCAGGCAACGGGCTTCCTGGGCGGTGAACACCGAATCCTTGTCCGACAGATAGACGCTGCGCACCCCACGGCGCACCAGGGCCTGGCGTACCGCCTGGGCCTCACTGCCGGCGCGCACCAGGATGGCGATGTCGGCCGGCCGCAGGGGCACCAGTTCGGCGTCTTCACGGCGAAAGCCGGCCTTGCCCTCGGCCGCCAAGCACAGCAGTCGGACGATCTCGCTGGCGGTGCTCTCGGCCAGGGTGGCGCGATAGGCGGTACCGGCCAGGGGTTCGTCGCTCGCCAGCTGCCAGAAGGTCAGGGCTGCGCCCGGTACGCCGTCAATCTCCAGAGCTTCGCGCCGGCCCTGGGCACGGACCGGTTCGAAGGGCACCGGATTGTCCTCGCCCTGGCGGAACAGGAAGGCGGCGCGCCGTGCCGTCATCTCGCCATGCTGGAATACCTGGTTGACCGCCGCAACCATGGCGGCGGTGGAGCGGAAGTTGGTGTCCAGCGAATGCAGGTGGCCGGCATTGGCGCGGCGGGCCTGCAGATAGGTATGGATATCGGCGCCGCGGAAGGCATAGATGGCCTGCTTGGGATCGCCGATCAGGAACAGCCCGGTGCCCACTTCTGCGCCGTAGACGGTGCTGAAGATTCGGTACTGCACCGGATCGGTGTCCTGAAATTCGTCGATCAGCGCCACCGGAAACTGCTCGCGGATCAGCGCCGCCAGTCGTGCGCCAGCGCCATCGGCCTGCAATGCCCGATCCAGACGGGTGAGGATGTCGTCGAAGCCCAGCTCGGCGCGACGCAGTTTCTCGCGCTCGAACTTCTGCTGCACCCAGGCCGCGGCATGTTCCAGCAGGGGCACCTCGGGGCTGGGCAGCTCGGCCAATTGCCCGGGCAGGCGCGCCATGGCTGCCAGGGCCGGATGATCCGGCGGGCTGGCCTTGGTCCAGACCTCGGCGAAGCCCTCCTCGGTCAGCCGGATGAAGCCGGTGCCGATATCGAGGTCTTCACTGGCGGGGTTGTCCGCCCAGGCGACCAGCTTGTCGCACCAGGGCCCGAAGAATCGCTTCTGCAACTTGCGGCCGTCGACCACCTTGGCGTCGCAGCCGGCCTGGCAGAGTTCGCGCAACTCTTCCGCCCACTGGGCCCAGGGCGCCTTGAGCCGTGCCAACCGCGCCTGGCGTTCGGCCAGGGCGGTGGCCAGCAAGGCGGCGGGTTCGCCCTGGGGCGCACCCAAGGCCTCGCTCAACAGGGGTCGCAGGCGCACGGCCAGGGCGCGGGGTTCGCCCCAGTGCTCGATCACCCAGTCCAGCGCTTCCCCTTCGAGGGGATAGCAGAAGCGCCGCCAGTAGTCGCGCACCACCTGGGCCAGCAATTCGCTCTGGTCCTGCTCCAGGTTCTGCACGAAGAGACTGCCGCTGTCGAAGGCGTGCTCGCGCAGCATGCGTTGGCACCAGCTGTGGATGGTGGAGACGGCCGCCTCGTCCATCCACTGGGCGGCGATGTCCAGGCGCCGGGCGCAATCGGCCCAGGCCTCGACTGAAAAATCCTCGCGCAACTCGGCGAGCAAGGGATCGGGCGCCACGATCTCGTCACGGAAGAAGCGCGCCGCCTCGGCCAGGCGATGGCGAATGCGGTCGCGCAATTCCTGGGTGGCGGCCTCGGTAAAGGTCACCACCAGGATCTGCGGCGGCAACAGGTCGCGGCCGAAAGCCGTCTCGGGTGTACCGTGCCCCAGCACCAGACGCACATAGAGCGCGGAGATGGTGAAGGTCTTGCCGGTGCCGGCACTGGCCTCGATGAGCTGATTGCCCCGCAGCGGAAAGCGCAGGGCGAGCGGGCGCTGGCTCATGCCTGTCCCTCCCCGCCAACCACCTGCCAGCCAGCGGTATGCACCGGCGCATAGAGGGTCTGGCACCAGCCGTCGAATTCCTCGTCGGCTAGCAGCGCGGCGAAATCCGGATACTGCCGACGCAGCGCCGGATGGGTCGCCGCCTCGCCCTGATAGGCCTGCTCGGCCGCGGCCAGGGCCTTGTCCGGCTCATTGGCCAGCCAGGCGAAGGCGGTGCGCGGCGCCACCGGCAGCGGACGCCGCTGGCCCAGTGCCCAGGCGTCCAGCAATTCATCCAGCTGCCGCCGGGCCAACTCGGCGTCCAGCGGCGCCAGCAGCAGGGTCAGATCGGTCGCCACCACCGCGGTGGTCAATTTCAGGCCACCCGCCGCAGCGACCAGATGCTGCACCCAGGGCCGTAGCAATCGGTGCCATTTGCGGGTACGGGTGCTGCCCAGGCCATTGGCCTGAGCGGTCAGGGCCAGCAGCCCCTCAGGACCGCGGCGCAGGCGTTCGAGATTAGCCACCAATTGCAGCTCTTTGTGTTCGAGATCCAGGGTCACGGCCTCTTCCAGGGGTTCGGGCCAGCGCAGCGTCAGGGCCTCGACCTGGGCGACCACGGCAGGCAGAGGCTCGCGCAAGGCCCGCCCGGCCCGCTCGCCAAAACCCGCCAGCGGCAAGCGACCACTGCCGCGCAGGCGCTCCGCGGCGGCCATGAGCGCCTGGTCGGCCTCGGCAGGCTCAGCCAGTGCCGCCGCCAGCAGGTCTTCGCCCAACTGGTAGCGGGTCAGGGCATCCAGACCGAAGGGCTCTTCGTCTTCCGCCGGCGCATCGGGCGCCGCGAAATGCACCTTGAGTCGATTGGCGAAGAACAGATCCACCGGTCCGCGCAGAAAGCGGGCGAGATCATCGAGGCCCAGGGGCTCTTCGGGTACCAGCGGCGGCAGCAGGGCGTCCTCATCGCGCGTGGTGCGGTCATGCACGCCCAGCCACTCGGCGGCAAAGCTGAAATAGCCGCGCTCGCCGCGAAAATAGCGGGCGCTGAAGGGTTGCAGCGGATGTTCCTGGGTCAGGGCCGCCAGGAGGCGCTCCGGCTCCTCTTCATGCCCCGCCAGCCGCCAACCGGTCTGGAGATGGTCACGCAACTGGGCGACCAGTACCGACGGCGGGCGCTCGCTATTGTCGCGGATGCTGCGCCCCACCCAGCTGACATAGAACTGATCGCGTGCCGAGAGCAGCGCCTCCAGCAGCAGATAGCGATCATCCTCGCGCCGCGAGCGGTCACCGGGGCGATAGTCCTGGGCCATGAGATCGAAATCCAGCGGCGACTGGATGCGCGGATAGGCACCGTCGTGCATGCCCAGCAGACAGACCACGCGGAAGGGGATGGCGCGCATGGGCATCAGGGTGCAGAAGTTGACCGCCCCGGCGAGAAAGCGCTGGGCCAGGCCCCCGCTGTCCAGTCCGGCCAGCCAGGCCTCGCGGACCACGGTGAGCGGCAGCTCTTCGTCCAGGGCGACGTCCTCGCACAGTTCGAGCCAGCGCTCGCGTAGATTTTCCAGCTGCTCCAGCAGGTATTCGTCATGCTCGTCCTGGACGCTGAAGAACAGCGCCAGCAGCGCCTGCAGGCGGGCGCCCCACTCCGCCGGCCGGGCCGGCTGGGCCAGCGCCGCCTGGGCCGCATCCAGCGCATCGAGCAGATCCACCAGCGGCCCGACCAGCGCCGCGTCCAGGCCACCCACCTCGTCGAAGGGTTCGATATCGCCCAGGGCCGCGCCACTGCCTACGGCATAGCCCAGCAGCATGCGCCTCAGGCCAAAGCGCCAGGTGTTCTGCGTCAGGCCTTCAGGCAGGTCGAGGCGACTGCGTTGCTCGGCATCCAGCCCCCAGCGCACGCCGGCGCCCTCCAGCCAGAGGTGCAGGGTCGGCAGATCGCCCTCACGCAGGCCGAAGCGAGCACGCACCGCCGGCACGTCCAGCAGGTCGAGGATCTCGCTCAGGGCGAAGCGGCTGTCGGGCAGCTGCAGCAGATGCTCCAGGGCGATCAGCAACGGCTGGAAGCCGCGCTGGTGCTGGTCGGCCAGGCTGAAGGGGATGAAGCGCGGATCCTGGCGGTCAAGCTGACCGAACACCGCACGGATGTGCGGCGCATAGGCATCGATGTCCGGCACCATGACGATGACGTCGCGCGGCCTCAGGCTGCCATCGCTGTTGAAGCGCGCCAGGAGCTGATCGTGGAGGATCTCCACCTCACGCTGCGGACTATGGGCCACATGGAAACGCATGGACCTGTCCCGCGCCGGATCTACTGCCGGCCAGCGTTCACGGGTCTCGGTCAGCGGACGCAATTCGAGGATGTCGTCCTGCAACTGGCCGAGCAGATGCTGGGGTTCGGTGTCGGCGAAGAGATCGATACGGCCGCCGTTGAGGTCCTCGAACAGCCGACGATAACCGTCGGGCTCGTCGAATTCGTCCAGCAGGTGGATGTAGTCGCGGCCCTGCTTGCCCCAGCTCGCCAGCAGCGGCTGACCGTGCTGATGCAGCGCCTCGGCATCCAGCGTCTGGGGCATGCCCGGCTTGCGCTGTTGGCGGCGATAGTTCTGTCGCAAGAGATCCTGGTCAGCGACGATGTCGGACCAGTGATGGCGACAGGGATTGTGCACGCAGAGCAGCACCTGGCTGAAGCGCGCCAGCGCGGCCAAGGCTTCGAGGGTCTGCGCCGGAATCGCCGACAGGCCAAAGATCACCACCCGCCGCGGCAGACCAGCCGGCGCTTCGGTGGCCGCCTGCATTACCTCCAGAAAGCGCCGGTGCACCCCGGCCCGGCTGCGGGCCAGGCCACCGTCGCCCACGTCGGCCAGCAGCGCCCGCCACAGTTGCGCCTGCCAGCGACAGCTCTCGGGCAGGGGACGCCGGCCGTCGCGCAGGCTGGCCAGCAGATCGCGGCCCGCTGCCCAGTCGTTGAGCCAGTCGGCGCGGTAGACCTGGTAGCCGTCATAGAGATCGGCCAGACGCTCGGCCAGTTGGTAGCGCTTGCGCAGATCGCCGTCATCGTCGAGAAAACGCCGCAGTGCGGCGAAGTCGGGCTGCAGGAGCAGGGTCGGCAGGAGTCGCATCAGGCGCCAGGTCAGGGGTGCGCGGTCCAGCGGCGAGGATGGCGGTACCTGGTCACGACCCAGTACCTGGCGATAGGTCCGCCAGAGAAAGGCCGCCGGCAACTGCACCTCAAGGGCTGCGGCCACCCCGCAGCCACCCTCGTCGTCCCCGCGCGGATCCTCGGCCAGAGCCAGCTTGAGCCATTGGGCGATGCCATTGCTCTGCACCAGCACCTGTTCGTTTTCCAGTGGCGCCAGGGGATAGCGCCGCATCCAGCCGACCGCCAGGCCGCGCAGCTCTTCGAGCCGGTTGCCGTGTACCACCATGAATCCGGGAGTGAGCGCCTCGGACATCCTACGCCTCGCTGTTCGCTGTCTGCGGCCAGGGTAAGGATCACCCGCGCCGGATACCAGTCCGCAATGTGCTGACCGACGCATGACGCAGCGCACAGCCGCTCCCGTCTCCCCGCCTGAGACGGGGCTCCAGCCGGTAGACTCGGCCTCTATCGGCCGCTGGCCATCGACAGGATGTTTTCATGCGTTTCCTCGTTGCCCTCCCCCTGCTCCTGGGCGCTGCCCTCGCCCATGCCGATAATGGCGAACCCGTCGACTGCGCCAGCCTGCAGGCCCAGTTGCCACTGCCGCTGCTCCAGCAGACCTCCGGCCTGCCCCTGGCCTATGCCCGGCAGATCGCCGGCGGCTGCGCCTTCACCGATCGCGACACCGGCCAGCCGGCCAACTATCTGCTGGGCCTGTCGGCGGGCTACGAGAACGGTGGCAGGGCGCTGCCCAAGCTGCGGCGACAGGTGCAGTCGCTCAGCGAGCAACTGGAGTGCAAGGCCATCGACGGCCTCGGCGAAGGCGCCAGTGCCTGCAGCAAGCCCTTGCTGGGCACCCAGGTGTTCTTTATCAAGCGCGACCGCATCCATACGGTGACGGCGTCGAGTCCGCTGGAATACGAAAAGCCCGAACTGGCGGCCAAGTTGCGTCAGGCCGCCCTGGCGACTGCCAAGGCTTGGTCGCAACGGCTGTAGCGCACGACCTAGTGGCCGCGCCGATTGAGGTCTTCCGAATAGAGATCGTCTTCCAGCTCATTGCCCGGGATGGCATGTTCTTCCGCCGCCCAGGCACCCAGGTCGATCAGTTTGCAGCGGTCGGAACAGAAGGGCCGATTGGCGCTCTTCTCGCTCCATTCCACGGGTGCGCCGCAGGTGGGGCAGTCCACGGTGAGAGTGCTCATGCTTGGCCTCCGTCAAGAGTCAGATAAAAGGAATGCAGGCGCTCCACCTCGGTGTGGAGCGTGGCGAGATCGCCGTCGTTGCAGATGACGTCATCCGCCTTGGCCAGCCGCTCGGCACGCGGCAGCTGGGCCGCCAGGATGGCTCGTACCTGAGCCTCTTCCACTCCGTCACGGTGCATGGCTCGCTCAAGCTGGAGCGCTTCCGGCGCGTCTATCACCAGCCCGCGGCGAACCAGTGCCCGTTGCCCGGATTCGAACAGTAGCGGCGACACCAGGATGGCATAGGGCGACTCGGCCCGGGCCAGGGCCGCCAGGATCTCCTGGCGAATCAGGGGGTGCAGCAGGGCTTCGAGCCAGCGCCGCTCGGCCGGATCGGCAAAGATCGCGGCCCGTAGCGCCGCCCGGTCCAGGCTGCCATCCGGCTGCAAGACAGCCGATGAAAAATGCCCGGCGATCTCGACCAGTGCCGGTCGTCCCGGCTCGACCACCCAACGGGCGGCCTGGTCGGCGTCGACACAGGTGATGCCCAACTGGGCGAAATGCTCGGCAGCGGCACTCTTGCCACTGCCGATGCCCCCGGTCAGGCCGAGGGTCCAGGCAGAAGTCATCGGAATCCGGCGAAGTTCAGGTACAAGCCGGTTATTTGATCACCCCAGAGCAAGGCAATCCACCCCGCCACGGCCAGATAGGGACCAAAGGGCAAGGGCGTGCTGGTTTCCGCCCGCCGTAGGCGCAAGGTGATGACACCCAGGATGGCACCCACCAGCGAAGACAAGAGGATGGTCAATGGCAGGATCTGCCAACCGCCCCAGGCGCCGAGCAGGGCCAGCAGCTTGAAGTCGCCATAGCCCATGCCTTCCTTGCCAGTAAGCAGGCGAAACAACTGGAACACCAGCCAGAGACTCAGATAGCCGGCTACCGCCCCCCAGACGGCATCGCCGAGGGTGGTGAACAGCCCGAACTGATTGGCGATCAACCCCAGCCACAACAGCGGCAGGACGATCACGTCCGGCAACAGCTGGTGATCGGCATCGATCAGACTGGCCGCCAGCAGCCCCCAGGTCAGCAGCAGGAAGGCTCCACCCTGCCAAGTCACGCCCAGATGCCAGATGACCCAGGCCGACAGCAGTCCACAGGCCAACTCCACCAGCGGATAGCGCAGGCTGATCGTCGCCTGGCAGCCCTTGCAACGACCGCGCAGGAGCAGATAACTCAGCACCGGCACGTTTTCCCAAGGCCGCACGGCACGTTGGCAATGGGGGCAACGGGAAGCGGGTCGCGCCAAGTTGAAAGGCGTTCCCGCCGGTTCGGGCGGCAATTCCAGCACCTCGCGCGCCTCCGCCTGCCAGTCGCGCCTCAGTATCACCGGCAGGCGATAGACCACCACATTGAGAAAGCTGCCTACCAGCAACCCCAGGACCAGCGCGCCGGCCAAGAATTCCAGCAGCGCCATCAGACCACCGAGCCGAGCTGGAAGATGGGCAGGTACATGGCAATGATCAAACCACCGACCAGGACCCCGAGGACCGCCATGATCATCGGCTCCATCAGGGTGGTGAGGTTGTCGACCATATTGTCGACTTCGTCTTCATAGAAGGTCGCGACCTTGGACAGCATCTCGTCCAGAGAGCCCGACTCCTCGCCGATGGCCGTCATCTGGATGGCCATGGACGAGAACACCCCGGTAGTACGCATGGAAAAGTTGAGCTGCATACCGGTGGAAACATCGCCCTTGATCTTCTCCACGGCATTGCGGAATACCACGTTGCCGGTCGCACCAGCCACCGAATCAAGAGCATCCACCAGCGGCACACCGGCCGCGAAGGTGGTAGCCAACGTGCGGGCATAACGGGCAATGGCCGACTTATAGAGAATGGAGCCGATCAACGGGATCTTCAGCAACCCACGGTCCGTGGCGTCACGGAATTTCTCGGACTTCTTGTAGAAGTGCCGGAGGACGAAAGCGAGCAAGAAGATTCCGCCGAGCACCAACAACCACCACTCCTGCAGTGCCTCAGAAATGGCAATAACAAAGAGCGTAAACGCAGGTAACTGAGCACCGAAGCCTTCGAATACAGATTGGAACTGGGGGACCACCTTGATCAGCAGAATGGCCGAGACGATTACCGCCACGACAACTACTGCCGCTGGGTAGGTCATGGCCTTCTTGATCTTCTTTTTCAGCGCCTCGGTCTTTTCCTTGTAGGTCGCTACCCGATCCAGCAGGGTCTCCAAGGCACCGGATTGCTCACCGGCATCCACTAGGTTGCAATAGAGGTCGTCGAAATATTGCGGCTGCTTGCGCAAGGAGTTGGCCAGGCTATTACCCGCGGCGACGTCCTGCTTGATGTCGTCGACCATCTTGCGCATGTTGGGATTGTCGAAGCCCTCGCCAATGATGTCGAAGGCCTGCAGCAGGGGCACACCGGCACTCATCATGGTCGCCAGCTGCCGGGTGAACAGGGCGATATCCATGGGCTTGATCTTCTTGCCCTTGCCGAACAGCGATACCGACTTCTTGCGGACCCGGGTCGGATTGATGCCCTGCTTGCGCAATTGCGCCTTGATCAGCGCAGGATTCAGGCCTGTCATCTCGCCCTTCACCTTGGTCCCTTTGCGATCAGTCCCCTCCCAGGTGAAGCTGCCCATCTTGATAGCTTTATCGGCCATGGCCTTGACTCGTCAAAGACTTGGCCCGCCTTGGCGGACCTGTCAAAAGAATGCTCTGTGCAGAGCGGGTTGTGGCTTTAGAGGCAAGCATCGCGCCATATGCCGGAGTTATAGACGCCCTGTGATGCTGAGGCCTTATGCGCGATCAACAACCGACGCTCCGATCAAGTCCCCTCTCCCTCTGGGAGAGGGCTAGGGTGAGGGAAAACCATCAGTCTTTGGTCACCCGATTGATCTCTTCCAGACTGGTAATCCCCTGCATGGCCTTCACCAGCCCCGACCGCCGCAGATCATTGAAGCCCTCTTTCCGCATCCGCGCCGCGATCTCGATGGAGTTGCCCTCCTCCATGATCATCTGCTGCAGCGCCGGAGTGACCTTCACCACCTCGTAGATTCCCACCCGCCCGCGATAGCCCGCATTGCAGTCCTCGCAACCGATAGGCTGGTAAAGGGTAAAACTGCCGATCTCTTCCTCGCGATAGCCTTCGGCCAGTAGGGACTCGCGGGGCACCTCATGGACTCTCTTGCACTTGTTGCACAGCTTACGTGCCAGGCGCTGAGCGATGATGAGATTGACCGAGGTCGCCAGGTTGAAGGCGGGCACCCCCATGTTCCGCAGGCGCGTCAGAGTTTCCGCCGCACTGTTGGTGTGCAGGGTCGACATAACCATGTGACCGGTCTGGGCTGCCTTGATGGCAATCTCCGCCGTTTCCAAGTCTCGGATTTCACCGACCATGATCACGTCAGGATCCTGACGCAGGAAGGCCCTCAGCGCCTGGGAGAAGTCGAGCCCTTGACGCGGATTGACGTTGACCTGGTTGATGCCTTCCAGGTTGATCTCCACCGGATCCTCGGCGGTGGAAATATTGATGTCTTCGGTATTGAGGATATTGAGGCCGGTATAGAGAGATACCGTCTTGCCCGAACCGGTAGGCCCGGTCACCAGGATCATCCCCTGCGGCTGCTTGAGCGCCTGCAGATAGAGCTCCTTCTGCACATCCTCATAGCCCAGAGCATCGATCCCCATCTGGGCGCTGGAGGAATCCAGAATCCGCATCACGATCTTCTCGCCCCAGAGGGTGGGCAGGGTGTTGACCCGGAAGTCGATGGACTTGGTCTTGGACACCTTGAGCTTGACCCGGCCATCCTGGGGCTTACGGCGTTCGGAAATGTCCATATTGGACATTACCTTGAGCCGCGCCGAGATCCGCGACACCAGCTGCACTGGCGGCCGCGCCGCCTCGTGCAGGACACCGTCTGTACGAAAGCGCACCCGGTACATCTTTTCATAGGGCTCGAAGTGCAGGTCGGAGGAGCCCTTCTTGATGGCATCCAGCAGCATCTTGTTGACGAACTTCACCACCGGCGCATCGTCGGCATCGGTACCGGCTACGGCTTCCTGAGGTCGCTCACCGCCCTCGGTTTCCAAGTCGAGATCGATATCGCCCAGATCCAAACCACCGGTGCCAGTATCCAGATACCGCTCGATGGCCTGGTGCAGCTTATCGTCTTCGACCAGCACAACCTCGACGGCCAGCTTGCTGCCAAAGGACACATCGTTGATGGCCTGCTGATTGGTCGGGTCAGACAGCGCGATGAAGAGCTTGTTGCCTCTCTTGCTCAATGGCAGAAAGTGATGCTGCTGCATCAACTTTTCGTTGACGATGTCCTTGGGCAACTGCTCCTTGTCGATGGCCGACAGATCGAGAAAGGGCACGCCGAATTCCTGAGCCGCTAGTTCAGCCAGAGGCCGGCTCTGCACCAACCGCTGCTGAACGAGATAGGTCACCAGCGGCACCTTGGCCTGCTTGGCCTTGACCACCGCCTGTTGCGCCGCCACCTCCGCTAGCAACTGCGCATCCACCAGTTGCCGCGCCAGTCCCGACAGCATCACCGTCTCGTTCATCGTTATTCCCACCCATGGCTACAGCAGGCGTTATAGCACCCCCCCAAGGTGCCCGCAAAATGGCGCCAGACAGCTGACATTTTTTGTCATCACCTGCCCCTTTGTTGACGCCCATCGCGCACGAAGCGTGCTGTAGTAGGCATTTTTCTTTGGCACGGCCTATGCTTTAGTCCTGACAGGCACGTTGGCCTGACCCAACTTCGGAGATTTGGAATGAAAGCTCAAAAAGGCTTTACCTTGATCGAACTGATGATCGTGGTGGCGATCATCGGTATTTTGGCAGCGATTGCTATTCCCGCTTATAGTAACTATCAAGCAAGGGCCAAGTTGACTGCCGGCCTTGCCGAAATTACTGCAGCAAAAACCGTAGCGGATGATAGAGCGAATAACGGCCAAGCTTCGTCAACTGCGGCAGACTTGAACCTAGCGAGCCTTACAACTACTAACTGTACTATTACAGCGGCTATTACTACGGCCGGCACAGGTACCATTCGTTGCGCTGTACGAAATGCTCCATCCCAAGTCAACGCAGCAACTATGACCTGGACTCGTACTGCAGATGGCGGCTGGACTTGCGCAACTGCTAGCGCAAGCAATGCAAGCCTTGCTCCTACCTCTTGTCCCCAGGCAGCGGCTGCCGCAACTACTACTCCTTAAGCCCCTACAGCTTTCCACATAAAGGCGCTAGAAATAGCGCCTTTATTATCTAGTGAACACCGCCTTGACAGCCGGACCTCACACATTTCGAATCAGCATACAAAAGACATTAAAGAATAAACTTTTGCGGCAACTCCGCTGCTGCCAGTTATTACTTCACGGCATCCCCTTTCCCCCAAACGCCCCCACCACCGTCCCCGTACTAAAACTCGCATCCTCTTCCGCTAGGGCCACATACAATCCCGCCAACTCCGCCGGCTGCCCTGCCCTTCCTAGCGGCGTGTCCTGGCCGAACTTCTTCATCTGCCCTTCCAATTGCCCACCCGCCACCTGCAGCGGTGTCCACACCGGCCCCGGTGCCACGGCGTTGACGCGGATGCCCTTCTTGGCCAATTGCTTGGCCATGCCTTTGGTGAGATTGAGGATGGCGGCCTTGGTCGAGGCGTAGTCGATCAATTCTTCGCCGGGATCGTAGGAATTCACCGAGACGGTATTGATGATGCTGGCGCCCGGCGGCAGGTGCGGGATGGCGGCCTTGCTGAAGCGGAAGACGTGATAGACGTTGGTCTTGAAGGTTCGGTCGAATTGCTCGTCGGTGATTTCGAGGATGTCGGCCTTGCTCTGCTGGTAGGCCGCATTGTTCACCAGCAGATCCAGGCCACCGAGCTGCTGGATGGCCTTGTTCACGACGTCTTCGCAAGCCTCCTGGGTACGGATGTCGGCCGGCAGGGTAATGGCCTTGCGACCGGCCTCCTGGATCAGCTTGACCACTTCCTGGGCGTCGGACTCTTCGGAGGGGTGATAGTTGATGGCCACATCCGCCCCCTCGCGGGCGAAGGCGATGGCCACGGCGCGACCGATACCGCTATCGCCGCCGGTGATGAGCGCCTTGCGCCCGGCCAGGCGACCCGAGCCGTGATAGCTGGTCTCACCATGGTCGGGACGCGGTTCCATCTTGCTGGTCAAAGCCGGCCATTCCTGGCGCTGCTCCTTGAAGGGCTCGCGGGTGTACTTGGTCCGCGGGTCCTGTAGCGGCTTGGCTGGACGTGTAGTGCTAATACCTTCCTGGGCAACGGCAGCGCCTGAAGCCGCAGCGGCTAGCCCCACGGCGGAGCCGACGAGGACGTTACGACGGGTGAGGGAGTAATCAGTCATCGGGGCTCTCCGCATGGGCAGCTATCAGCTTGCAGTATTGGTGGGGCGAAGCTGCGGCAAGGCTGGATCCGCGAAGGATTAGGTAGGACGACTTCAATAAAGGTTTCCTGAATGAGTCATACCCTGACCATTGACCTCCCTCTCAACCAATATCGTCAGGCCGAGAGGCGTTGGCGAATCCCGAAATTCGCAGCAGGCAGCAGTGCGACACATCGCCACAGGCCATCGCACAGGGGCAGCGACCAGGGTTGCACAGCAGATAACCGAAGACTTATCATTGAAAGCTTCGTGCCGGTGTAGCTCAGTTGGTAGAGCAGCGCATTCGTAATGCGAAGGTCGTAGGTTCGACTCCTATCTCCGGCACCATCCTTCCGCGTCGTCCTCTCCTCATCTTTCCAAAGCCTTCAAGGCCTTAGCCGCCTTGGGCCGCGCCTTCCTGGGTCGCCTGCTGGTCTCTCCTCCTGCCTTCGAGCAGCCCGTTACCTGCTCCGAGAACTGACGACTCCGCAACCCTCGACTACTCTTACCCAGCGCATGACAGTGCCTTACCCCGCCTGTTTTCGGCTTTCTTGACGACCGGCAAGACCTGAACGGCGGCTGACCAAAGGGTCGAATATCCAGCCCCTCTGTGGCACCATACCGCGCTGCGAAATCCCGCAATTTCTGCAATCCATCAGCCTGCCGCACGGATGCCTGTCCGTTGCGGAGCATGAGGCTGGCGACAGGCACGTTGAGAGAATAACCACGATGAGCCGCTCTACTGAGGTCGTGAGATGAAACTAACGAAGTATCTAAAACCAACCGGTTGGCTTCTGGCCGGTGCCGCCGCGCTGCTGCTCAGCGGGTGCGACGCCGTGCTGCTGGATCCGAAAGGCTCCATCGGCGTGCAAGAACGCAACCTCATCTACACAGCGTTCGGCCTCATGCTGATCGTGGTGATCCCGGTCATCGTGATGACCTTCCTGTTCGCCTGGAAGTACCGCGCGACCAACAAGGACGCCAAGTACACCCCGAACTGGGCTCACTCCTACAAGATCGAAGCCGTGGTCTGGCTGGTCCCCCTGGCCATCGTGGTGTTCCTGAGCATCCTGAACTGGAAGACCTCCCACGAGCTGGATCCCTTCAAACCGCTGGATCATCCTGAGCAGCCGCTGGTGATCGAAGCGGTCTCGATGGACTGGAAATGGCTGTTCATCTATCCCGAGCAGGGCATCGCCTCGGTGAACGAGATCGCCATCCCGGTCAATCGTCCGGTGCAGTTCAAGATCACCTCCGAGTCGGTCATGAACACCCTGTCCATCCCGGCCCTGGGCGGCATGATCTACGCCATGTCCGGCATGCAGAGCCAGTTGCACCTGATCGCCGATCATCCCGGCGAATTCGAAGGTCGCTCGGCCAACTACAGCGGCGCCGGCTTCTCCGACATGATCTTCGCCGTACACGCGGTACCCACCGCCGGTGATTTCGACGCCTGGGTCAACAAGGTCAAGCAGTCGGGTGGCAAGACCCTGGACCAGGCGAGCTACACCGAGCTGGCCAAGCCCAGCGAGAAGCAGCCGGTCGCCTACTACTCGACGGTCGAGCCGGATCTGTTCAGAACGGTCATCAAGAAGTTCATGAAGTCCGACTTCAGCAAGCAGACCGATCACGTGATGGACATGAGCCAGCACGGCGGTCAACACGGTACCGAGGAATAAGTCATGTTCGGTAAATTAACTCTCGCGGATATTCCGTATCACGAGCCGATCATTCTCGTGACGTTCGTCGTGGTCGCCCTGGGTGGCCTGGCGCTCATCGGGGCACTCAGCTACTTCGGCAAGTGGGGCTACCTCTGGAAAGAGTGGCTGACCACCGTCGACCACAAGAAGATCGGCGTGATGTACTTCATCGTCGCCCTGATCATGCTGCTCCGTGGCTTCTCCGATGCCATCCTGATGCGTAGCCAGCAGGCCATCGCCTCCGGCGGCGCCGAGGGCTACCTGCCACCCCATCACTACGACCAGATCTTCACCGCCCACGGCGTGATCATGATCTTCTTCGTGGCGATGCCCTTCGTGGCCGGCCTGATGAACGTGGTGACACCGCTGCAGATCGGTGCCCGCGACGTGGCCTTCCCCTTCCTGAACTCGCTGAGCTTCTGGCTGTTCGTGGCCGGCGCCGTGCTGATCATGATGTCGCTGTTCGTGGGCGAGTTCGCCGCGACCGGCTGGGTGGCCTATCCGCCGCTGTCAGGCATCCAGTACAGTCCAGGCGTAGGGATGGACTACTACATCTGGGCGCTTCAGCTCTCCGGTATCGGTACGACCCTGACCGGCGTCAACTTCTTCGTGACCGTGCTGAAGATGCGCACCAAGGGCATGACCCTGATGCGCATGCCGATCTTCACCTGGACCTCCTGGTGTACGGCCATCCTGATCATGGCGGCCTTCCCGATCCTGACCGTGACTCTGGCACTGCTGACCCTGGACCGTTACCTGGGCTTCCACTTCTTCACCGCGGAAGCTGGCGGCAACCAGATGATGTACACCAACCTGATCTGGGCCTGGGGCCACCCCGAGGTATACATCCTGATCCTGCCGGCCTTCGGCGTGTTCTCGGAAGTGACCTCCACCTTCAGCAAGAAGCGTCTGTTCGGCTACGTCTCGATGGTCTGGGCCACGGTAGCCATTACCGTGCTGTCCTTCATCGTCTGGCTGCACCACTTCTTTACCATGGGCTCGGGCGCTAACGTCAACGCCTTCTTCGGCATCGCGACCATGATCATTGCGATCCCGACAGGGGTGAAGATCTTCACCTGGCTGTTCACCATGTACCAGGGTCGCATCCAGTTCACCTCGCCGATGCTCTGGACCCTGGGCTTCATCGTGACCTTCAGCATCGGCGGCATGACCGGCGTCCTGCTGGCGGTACCGGGTGCCGACTTCGTCCTGCACAACAGCCTGTTCCTGATCGCTCACTTCCACAACGTGATCATCGGCGGCGCCGTGTTCGGCTACTTCGCCGGCATGATCTACTGGTTCCCGAAGGTCTTCGGCTTCAAGCTGAACGAGAAGCTGAACAAGCAGGCCTTCTGGTGCTGGCTGATCGGTTTCTATGTCGCCTTCATGCCGCTGTACATGCTGGGCTTCATGGGTATGACCCGTCGTCTGAACCACTACGACAACCCCGACTGGCACCCCTTCCTGGTGACCGCCGCCATCGGCGCCGGCATCATCGCCCTCGGCATCCTGAGTCAGCTGTGGATGTTCTACGTCAGTATCCGCGATCGCCATCTGCCGGAGAACGTGGACGTGACGGGCGATCCGTGGGATGGCCGTACCCTGGAGTGGTCGACCTCCTCGCCGCCGCCCTTCTATAACTTCGCCGAAGTGCCGGAAGTGCACGACATCGACGCCTACTGGGGCATGAAGGAAAAAGGCATCACCGAGAAGAAGGATGCGGACTACAAGCAGATCCACATGCCGCGCAATACCGCTGCTGGCATCGTGATCAGCCTGTTCGCCCTGGCGCTTGGCTTCGCTCTGATCTGGCATATCTGGTGGCTGGCCATCGCCAGCTTCGTGGGTTCGATCGTCGCCTTCGTTATCCGTAGCTACGACGAAGACACCGACTACTACGTACCGGCGGAAGAAGTGGCGCGCATTGAAAACGCACGCATTCAGTCCCTGGCGAAATTGAAGCAGGCCTAACCAATGGCGAATCAAGTTATGCATAACGAAGTCGCCCATGCCGAGGAGCATGGGCACCACGACGCGGGATCCTTGACCACTTTCGGTTTCTGGTCCTACCTGATGACCGACTGCATCCTGTTCGGAACCCTGTTCGCGACCTATGCAGTGCTGAGCAACGCCTATGCGGGCGGCCCGACCCATCACGACATCGTGCAACTGCCGTTCGTGCTGGTCGAAACCTTCCTGCTGCTGTTCTCCAGTATCACCTACGGCTTCGCCATGATCGCCCAGCACAAGGGCAGCAAGGGCGGCGTCCTGGGTTGGCTGGCGGTCACCTGGCTGTTCGGCGCCGGCTTCATCGGCATGGAGCTCTATGAGTTCAACCACCTGATCCACGAGGGCTGGGGCCCGGATCGCAGTGCCTTCCTGTCGTCGTTCTTCGCGCTGGTCGGCACCCATGGTCTGCACGTGAGCTCGGGTCTGATCTGGATGATCGTGTTGATGCTGCAGATCTCTTCCAAGGGTCTGACCACCACCAACGTGACCCGCCTGTCGTGCCTAAGCCTGTTCTGGCACTTCCTGGACATCATCTGGATCTTCGTCTTCACCATCGTCTACCTGATGGGGGTTCTGTAATG
The DNA here is from genome assembly GCF_021106615.1 of Pseudomonas sp. PLB05. Lineage (NCBI taxonomy): Bacteria > Pseudomonadati > Pseudomonadota > Gammaproteobacteria > Pseudomonadales > Pseudomonadaceae > Pseudomonas > Pseudomonas sp. PLB05. The sequence continues at coordinate 1,116,341 of NZ_JAJOHO010000002.1, read as the reverse complement.
GCGCACGATCATAATGCCCACGGGCATACCGCCGAGAGCCATGGCACTTTCAAGAGCTACATGGTCGGCTTCATCCTGTCGGTCATCCTGACGGTCATTCCCTTCGGCCTCGTGATGTTCCCCACCTTCTCCAAAGGCGCGACCCTGGCGATCGTGGTGATCATGGCGGTGGTACAGCTGCTGGTGCACCTGTACTTCTTCCTGCACCTGAACACGTCCGAAGAACAGCGTTGGAACGTGATCTCCTTTGGTTTCACCGTGGTCATCGTCGGTATCTTGGTCGTGGGATCCCTGTGGATCATGTACCACATGCACCACAACATGATGATCCACTGAACCGGGCCGACGTGATGATCAAGAAGTACCTTCTCGTGACCAAGCCGGGCATCATCTTCGGCAACCTGATCTCGGTTGCCGGCGGGTTCTTCCTGGCGTCCAAAGGGAGCATCGACCCGCTGTTGCTGCTGGCGACGGCTATCGGGGTGTCGTTGGTCATTGCTTCCGGCTGTGTGTTCAACAACGTGATCGATATGGACATCGATCAGAAGATGGAAAGAACCCGCAATCGTGCCCTGGTTCAGGGCACGATCTCCTCGAAGGTGGCGCTGGCCTATGCCACCCTCCTCGGCCTGGCCGGGGTGGGGCTGCTGTACCTGGCGACCAATCTGGTCGCCACCGCCTTCGCGGTGATGGGTTTCGTGGTATACGTGGGGCTCTACAGCCTCTGGCTCAAGCGCGCCTCGGTCCACGGCACCCTGGTCGGCAGCCTGTCCGGTGCCGCTCCGCCGGTGATCGGTTATTGCGCCGCCAGCGGCCAGTTCGACAGCGGTGCTGCGGTGCTGCTGCTGATATTCTGCCTCTGGCAGATGCCGCACTCCTACGCTATCGCCATCTTCCGTCTCAAGGACTACACCGCGGCTTCGATTCCGGTGCTGCCAGTGGCCAAGGGCATCTCGGTGACCAAGCGTCACATCGTCTGGTACACCGTAGCCTTCCTGGCCGCCACCCTATTGTTGACCGTGCTTGGCTATGCCGGCTATGTCTACCTGGCGGTGGCCGCCGTGATCGGTGCCTGGTGGCTGCGCCTGGCCTTCATGGGCTATCAGGCCGAGAACGACGTGCAATGGGCACGCAAGCTGTTCGGGTTCTCCATCATCGCCATCACCGCCCTGAGCGTGATGATGTCGGTGGACTTCCAGATCCCGGGCGACGTGCTGCTGACCTACGCGCGTTGAGACGCACCGTTCCATGAAAAAGCCCGGCCTAGTGCCGGGCTTTTTCATGCCTGCGTGAAAATCACCTCAGCTAGTCCTGGTTGGTAATGACGCGCCAGGTCTGGCGGCGACTGGCGGGCAGATCACCCTGCAAGCCATTCGGCGACTTGCCGTCGCTGCCATAGATCGCCGCATTCGCTAGGGTACCCTCCATACTGAAAGTGCCGTCACCGTAGACGAAGGGCACGATCCCACCGAGCAGACCATCAAGCTGGATACGTCCATAGACCGTATCGGTCCCCAGATTGAACAGGCCGCTGTTGTTGCCGCCGGTGTAGGGATCCAGGGCATAAAGGTAGGTGGTGACTCCGGCGGTACAGGCGTCGGTGCTGGGGATCAGGGAGCTCATCAACAGGGTGCCGCTAAACAGTTGGGGCCTGTTGATCACCAGCTCGCCATTCAAGGGCAGGTTCAGATACCAGCCTTGTTTGCCATTGGCCGTCGTATTGGCGTCATAGCTGACCGACGCCGTGGAGATGGTGTTCGCCGTACTGCTGACGCTGGAACCGGCAGAGCTGGTGTAGCTGATGCGCTGATTGGTACCCAGGGTCTGCTGCTGCAGACTGGCGATCGTCAGTGCCGGAGTACTGCGGGCCGCCGATCCATCGGTCTGGCGATCCCAGATCCCATAGAGGGTCATGGCCTTGCTGGTATTGGCCAGGGCGTCGTTGGCCTCGAGGTATTTGCCGGTACCAAAGAGCACCAGATGTCCCGTTCCACTGGGATGAGCCACGACCGCAGGACTGGCGGTGATCGGCTGGACCAGATTGGTGGTACCGGGCGCCACGCTACTGGCCTGGGCGGTATAGAGGGGTCGACCACCGAAGGCGACACGGAAGTTGTCCGCAGTGGCCGTCGCGGTCAGGGAGGTGCTGATCAGATCGAAGCGCCAGAGATTGCCGTGCAGGTCACCGGCATAGGCATAGTCGGCGATGAGATCGCCATCGACATCGGCCACGAAGGCCGAACTCAGGCCGTTGGGTGTGGCGATGTTATCGCTGGCCGGCAAGGCCTTGATCAGGCTGCCATCGGCCACGTTCATCACATAGAGCACGGCATTGTCCTGCGCACTGTTGTACCCGTTGCTGACCACCACGCCCCAACCGCCGGTATGCAGCCGGGTGATGATCGGCTGCGCGTAGGTGAAGCCCAGGTCCTTGTAGCTGGCATCGACGTCCGACTTTTCCCAGAGCAGCACCGGGGTATTGGGATTGGTGATGTCCAGCGCAAAGATGCCCCGCCCTCCCCCGCGCAGCGTGCCGATCAGTACAGTGCGCCAGGCCCCATTGAAATAGACGTCGCCCACCACCGGCGTGTTGTCGACATAGGACTGATGGCCCCCACCGTTATAGCTGCGCTCGGTCAGTCGATTGAGAGTGCCGATGACCACGCTGGGAACGAAGGCATAGACCTCCTGCCCCTGGTCATTGAAGGCATGCAGCATGCCGTCGTTGGCGCCGACGTAGATACGTCGCTCACGGGACGCATTGGTGGTGCGGAACGTCGCGTAGGAGTTGTCGCCGACGGTCGCATTCATCAGGGCGATGGGACTATTGGGGCCGTCCACCACCACCGGAGAAGAATTCACGATGTCCCCGAGGATATGGCTGCGCGGCCGGAATGCCGGCGTGGCTCCGGGCGCCTCCTGGCCGCGATCCCCGCGCAGATAATCCACCCGGCGACTGCCATAGGTGTCGGTGGCACCACCGGAGGTCTTGTTGAGGCTGAGTTGTTGATCGGTATTCAGATTCGCCCAGGCGAAATCGGTCAAGGCGCCTCCCTTGGCCATGTAGATCTTGCGGGTGCCGAAGCCGGTATTACCCGTAGCGAATCTGCCATCGAGTTGTTGAGCGGCACTCCAGATCCTCATCTGGGTGGTACCCGTGCGCTGGTACTTGATGACATCCCCGCTCCAGTCGGTACTGGAAAAAGAAGGCGCATAGGTGAAGAGCGCGGTGGTATCCCCTACCTGGGTAGGCGATACGGTCTGGCTCGCGCCGACACTGGTGGACTGGGTGATCCGCGTGACGACCTTGCCAAGGGAGGTGATCAGATCGCTGGCGTTTTCCGCGCTGAAGAACTCGCCCCGCGAATTGATCGCCGCATGCCAGAGGTCATAGACATTGTTCTGGTTGACCGAGTTATCCGCACCCGCTACTGGCCAGGGTGTGCTACCGGCCGCCAGCCCGGAATAGCCTCCAGAGAAGGTATCGCCACCCCAGGCCGGATTGACCAAGGCGCTGCTCAGCCCAATGCCGACGTAGAAGCCGGTCAGATGCTGCCAAGTAGCCGGATCGTTTCGCGGATTCCAATAGGGGGCAAGCGTTCGAGTGCCCTGGATCTCGTTGCTGTTGACCGAGTTGTAGGGAGGCACCTTATTGTCCAGGCCAGGCTGGGCATCGGTACGCCAATAGAGAAAGGCCACATCCGCCAGAGTACTTGCCGTAACGTCCTGGAATGGCGCCTGGGGTGAGTACTGCTGGCCGTCCGGAAGGGTCACGGCGGTACCGTCAAGGTTGCCGGCGTTCAGTGCGGAATTCCAAATGCCATCGGTGACAACCAGACTATAGCTGGCGCGACAGCCATAGACGGGGGTATCGGTCGTACCCGGCTGAAAGGCATAGGGACTCTCAATGCCTGTGGTCTTGAGTAACTCTCCGACACGAGCAACCGCTTGAAGTAAAGGCGTACTCTGGTTGTAGTAGACATCGCCGAGCCAGGCAAAGAAGGCTGCCCGATGTGCGCCAGTGAAAGGCCTCAGCCGATTGTCATAGGTGGTCGAGCTAGAGTTACTGATACCGCGGCAATTTGCATTAGCCGTAACCAGGATGCAGCTGTCGCTGGTACCCAGAGCCTGCCATCCAAGCCGGAGATTTTCCGAGGCATCCGCCAATGCCAAGTTGGTCGATGTCTGAGCAGCCAGAGCCCGACTGCGATAGAAGGAATACCAATTGGCGAAATTCTGCCGCTCGTCCGTCCCGTTGGGACCGGAATTGGCGCTAACGAAGACACGGCGATAGCACTCGTCGATCTGAGTAGACGCAGGCGTACAGCCTGCGAGTGCAGTATCGTAGACGTAGTAGTATGCAGAAACACCGGTGACCTTGTTACCGAAAGACGCAGTGATAGTGTACGACAGCGATGAAATAATAACGCCGGTGATAAGCCCGCTGTAGACGACGTTGCGGGTGCACGTCACGGCACTGTAGCTAGGGTCAGCTATGTTGGCCGTACATCCTGAACCAGGAGAAAGAAGATCTTCTACCAGTGATTGATCCGAAATAGTGACAGTGACACCATTGATCGTTTCGGTGAAACTACCGGCGAACCTAATATTTCCCAACGTCAGCGTAGTACGGACAGAGCTAGTTCCTCGATATGTACTGTCAGTGAAATCCTGCGACGGGTTTTCTGCCAACACGCTGTCGCTGTCATTCCGCAGTCCTGGCATGTCATAGGTCGTTCCACGCGCTACATTAGGGTCGGTCGTGACCAGATTCGGGTTGTAGCTCCAACTCACTCGGTAGTCGCTAGCCAGATTGACGGTGCCTTGACCGGGTCGAAAGCCATTGACGTAAGCGCTGGTAAAACTGGTAGTCAATCGCGTCCGACTTAGCCCGCCGGTGCTGCTATAGCTCACGCTGTAAGGCGCTGGGTAGGTAATCGCCGGATTGTAATAAAGGCTGTTGAAGGCAGCGGACTTCGCTCGCCGAGTAGGTCTGATTTCCTTGGTATTCGACGCATCCGGTACCACCGCCATCTGCATGCTGGTGGAGTTATCCAGGGTCACGAACAGATTGGGACCGACACTGTTGGTCAGGAACAGTGGCTGCTGACTCAGGTTCAGGGCCGCCGCCTGGGCCGCAGGTGAGGCCAGGGTCAGCAGCAGGGCCAGAGACCCGATACCCGATGCAGCTCGACTCATGGCACCTCCAGGGCGACGACACTTTGCAGGATCACTGGAAAGCGCCGGCCTCTGTCTTGGGCAATGGCGGTGATCCGAAACAGGTTGGTAGCTGGCGCCGCGACATCGACCGAGCTGCTACCAATGGCCGTCACTACCCAACGGGGTGTCTGGGCGAAAGAAGCGCTGCCGTCGGAACCGCGATAGGCGACGGTACGCGCAGTAGGATCGGTCCCGCTCGCCTGAAGCGCCGCGGCTGCCCAGGTCTGGGTCAAGGCACCGGTATTGAGATCGCTCGCCTTGGTCAGGATGCACAGGTCGCCCGTAGGCGGCTTGACGAAAGCACTGCGTACCGCTGGCACACTTTCCGAACAACTGGCGAAGCCGGCACTGAAGGCGGTGAAGGACGGTTGCTGACTGAGAGCCACCAATCGCCGCTCACCTTCGCGTAACGCCGCTTCCGCGGCATTGAAGGCTTGGGTGTTCTCCAGGGCGGCGCCGCCACTGCGGGCCTGCAGCAGCGTCTGACGCATGCTGGAGGCCGCCAGTAGCGACAGCAGCAACAACATCACCAGGGCGATCAGCAAGGTCGCGCCGCGCTGCCTGCCAATGACCGGCCTCATAACGCGAGATTCCTCAGGGTAACAGTACTCTGCAGTATCTGCATGGGTCGACTGGCGTCCGCGACCTGTAGTCCGGTCAGGGTCTGCCAATTGGCAGCGGTGTTACTGGCCACATCACTGGTTAATGCCTCAGTGGTGCTGAGCAACGCCGCGTAGCGCACGGCCGGTGCATCCGCCTTGGGTGGAATGGACCAGCGGAAGTCCTGCAGCCCCTGCACCAGCACCGCACTGCCCTTGCGTGTCAGCGCGCCCCCACGCTCGCCCCAGACGGTGCAGCTAAGGGTGCCGCTGCCAGGGGTATTTCCTGCCGTGTAACGCAGCTTGAGCAGGACGTTGCCGCCCGTATTGAGATTCACCCGCGGGATGGGGTTGCCCAGGCAGTCCTGATCCTTGCTGTCCAGTGCCCCCTGATAGCGAATGCAGACGCCGGTGGGCGCGTTGGCACTGTCCGTGGTCGCCGCGAAGGTGGCGCCGGCGGCAAAGGCTGGACAGCTGATGTCATCGGCATCCTTGACCTCCCCCACCGCCGGAAAGGCTGCCTGGAGGCTACCCTGGTAACGGATTTCGGCGCGGAAGCCGGTCCGTGCGAGTTGCCGGTCGAGCACCTGCAAGGTCAGCTGGGCGTTGTTGCGATTACCGGTCTGGCCCTGCTGGAAGAGAAAGCTGCGCTTGTTGTTGATATAGATCTGCGAGACGCCAAGCACCAGGAAGGTACCCACGGTCAGGGCGATCATCATCTCGATGAGGGAAAAGCCCCTCTGTCTACGCGGCTTGCTATGCGGCTTGAGCTCCATGGCCTACAGCTCCGAGCGCAGGGCGTAGTAACAGACGCCCTTGGGGCAATTCAGCGAATCGTTGCTGACATCCTGCCAGGCCACCACCACCATCACCGGTGCCACCGCATTGGCCTCGCAAGCACCCAGCGGCGTAGTGTTGCCCGCGGGATCGCTGGACGGCAGTTTCGGTACGCCAGACGCCGGACAGACCGCGAAACTGCTGGCGATCAAGGCATCCGTCACCGGCAGCAAGGCCTTCACCTGATTCAACCAGCACCCCAGGTCCTGCCCCGCCACCGTCTCCCCGCCCGCGGAGCGATCCCGGTTCAGGCAGGTCTTGCCGGCATCGAGGGCCTTGGTGCGAAAGGTGGTCCCGGGTTGCTTGATGTAGGCCCCGTCGATCTTGACCTTGTCACTGGTTACCACCTGGTCGCGATTGCTGCGCATCAGTTCGAGCAGGTCGTTGGCCAGAACCATCGCATTGCTGCGCTGTACCGAATCCTGGGACAGGGCCACGCTGCGCGTCTGCAAGGCTACCATGCCCAGCACGCCGATGCAGATGATCACCAGACTGACCAGTACCTCGATCATGCTGAACCCACCTTCGCGGTGCTTCATCTAGCTGCACCCCACGGCACTTGGGCGACTGGGCACATAGTCGCCCACGCTCAGCACGCCACCCTGACTGAGGGTGAATTGCTTGCCCTGGGTAAGCGCACTGGTGGCGCAGACGCGAATGGTGGCTTCGCCGCTGAGTTTCAGACTGCCATTGGGCTGGAAGGTCAGACTGGTCAGAGGAGCACCTCCCACGGATCCGGTTCCGTTGACGCCGTTGCCCAGCCCTCCGCTGTATTGCCGCAGGACTTCGGCATTCGGCAGCACCACCGTCTTGGCTGTAGTGATTTTCAGCGCGCCCATCCAGCCGTTGGCATCTTCTGGATCGGTGGTGACGACGACATTCACCCCCCGACTCATGGCTTCACTGCGCGCGTAATAGAGCGCGCGCTGCAACTCCCCCGCTGCCGCCTGGACGCGGTTGCTTTGCACCAGGCTCGCGAAGCCGGGTGCCGCCAGCGCCGTGACGATGCCCAGCAGCGCTATGACGACCAGAACCTCAATGAGCGTGAAACCCGAGAGGCGTTTCAACTGCATTCCCACCGCCTGAAAACCCATTACTTAACCTGATAGTAGTAAGGGCTCAGGCAGCCGCTATGACCGGCTATCGCTTCGATTCGTCGCGGAAGCTACCTGGATCAAGGTGTTCGCTAGAGATGAGCGAAGTAGAGCGCGGCGTGATGAGCCGAGGATGACAAGCCGAAATACTGCTTGTTTGCAGTCGGAAGCAGAAAGATTCCGGGATGACACCCGGCTGGGCGCCGAGTCCCAAGAGAAAATAACGGCCTGGAAACGCAAAAACCCTCCTTGCGGAGGGTTCCTGGTAAAAATGGTGGGTCGTGCAGGATTCGAACCTGCGACCAATTGGTTAAAAGCCAACTGCTCTACCAACTGAGCTAACGACCCAAATATGGTCGGGGTAGGGGGATTCGAACTCCCGACATCCTGCTCCCAAAGCAGGCGCGCTACCGGGCTGCGCTATACCCCGAGAATGGAAGTGGCTCCGCGACCTGGACTCGAACCAGGGACCCAATGATTAACAGTCATTTGCTCTACCGACTGAGCTATCGCGGAATTTCGATCTTCCAACCCCTCTTACGTCAGTGCCTTTCGAGCTTTGCCGTAAGTGAGGTGCGCCATTTTACGGAAGTAGAAACAGACGTCAACACCTAGCCTGCTGTTTTTTCACAAATTTATGCGGAAAGCCGGGCAACCCCGAGGTCACCCGGTCTTTTCCTAGGCGAAGACGATCTCGTCGCCCTCTACGCTGCCATGGATCCGCGCGTTTGGCGCGAAGGCACCCGACAGGATGCGCTGCGCCAGGGGGTTCTCGATCCAGCGTTGGATAGCCCGCTTGAGCGGACGCGCACCATAGACCGGGTCGTAGCCCACGGCGACCAGCTTGTCCAAGGCCTCCGGCGTCAGTTCCAGTTGCAGATCGCGCTCGGCCAGGCGCTGCCGCAGGTGCTGCAGCTGGATCTCGGCGATCCCCGCGATCTGTTCGCGACCCAGGGGCTCGAACACCACCACCTCATCGATACGGTTGATGAACTCGGGGCGGAAATGACCGGCCACCGCATCCATCACCGCGGCGCGCTGGGCATCGGGATCGCCCACCAGCTCCTGGATCTGCGCCGAGCCCAGGTTCGAGGTCATGACGATCACCGCATTGCGGAAATCCACGGTACGGCCCTGGCTATCGGTCAGGCGCCCATCGTCGAGCACCTGCAGGAGGATGTTGAAGACATCCGGATGGGCCTTTTCCACCTCGTCCAGTAGGACCACCGAGTAAGGCTTGCGCCGCACGGCCTCGGTCAGATAGCCGCCCTCCTCGTAACCGACGTAGCCGGGCGGTGCACCGATCAGACGAGCCACGGAGTGCTTCTCCATGAATTCGGACATGTCGATACGCACCATGGCGTCCTCGGTGTCGAAGAGGAATTCCGCCAGCGACTTGCACAGCTCGGTCTTACCCACCCCGGTCGGGCCGAGGAAGAGGAAGGACCCGCTGGGCTTGTTGGGGTCCGACAACCCGGCCCGCGAGCGGCGCACGGCATTGGCCACGGCCGTGACCGCCTCGTCCTGGCCGATCACCCGGTTGTGCAGGGCCTCTTCCATGCGCAAGAGCTTGTCGCGCTCGCCTTCGAGCATCTTGCTGACCGGGATACCGGTCCACTTGGAGACCACCTCGGCGATCTCGTCTTCGGTGACCTTGTTGCGCAGGAGCTGGTTGGCCGGCTTCTCGTGCTGGTCGACCATCTGCAGACTGCGCTCCAGATCGGGAATGGTGCCGTACTGCAGCTCGGCCATGCGATTGAGATCACCCTTGCGGCGAGCGGCCTCCAGCTCGGTGCGGGCCTGCTCGATGCGCTGCTGCAACTGGGCGGAATCCTGGACCTCGGCCTTCTCGGCCTTCCAGATTTCCTCCAGATCGGCGTACTCCTGTTCGAGGCGGGCGATGTCCTCGTCGAGCTTTTCCAGCCGCTTGCGCGCCGCCTCGTCTTCTTCCTTCTTCAGCGCCTGGCGTTCCACCTTGAGCTGGATCAGCCGGCGATCCAGGCGATCCAGAGCCTCGGGCTTGGAGTCGATCTCCATGCGGATACGGCTGGCCGCCTCGTCGATCAGGTCGATGGCCTTGTCAGGCAACTGGCGGTCGGTGATGTAGCGATGGGACAGCTTGGCCGCGGCGATGATGGCGCCGTCGGTGATGGCTACCTTGTGGTGCACCTCGTAGCGCTCCTTGAGGCCACGCAGGATGGCGATGGTGTCCTCTTCGCTCGGCTCGTCCACCAGCACCTTCTGGAAGCGCCGCTCCAGGGCCGCGTCCTTTTCGATGAACTGGCGGTACTCGTCGAGGGTGGTGGCGCCCACGCAATGCAGCTCGCCGCGGGCCAGGGCCGGCTTGAGCATATTGCCGGCATCCATGGCGCCTTCGGCCTTGCCGGCACCGACCATGGTGTGCAGCTCATCGATGAACAGGATGATGCGCCCTTCCTGTTTGCTCAGTTCGTTGAGCACGCCTTTCAGGCGCTCCTCGAATTCACCGCGGAACTTGGCGCCGGCGATCAGGGCGCCCATGTCGAGGGCGAGCAGGCGCTTGTCCTTGAGGCCGTCGGGCACCTCGCCGTTGATGATGCGCTGGGCCAGGCCTTCGGCGATGGCGGTCTTGCCGACGCCGGGTTCGCCGATCAGCACCGGGTTGTTCTTGGTGCGGCGCTGCAGGACCTGGATGGTGCGGCGGATCTCGTCGTCCCGGCCGATCACCGGGTCGAGCTTGCCGTCCTCGGCGCGCTTGGTGAGATCGACGGTGAACTTGTCCAGCGCCTTGCGGCTGTCTTCGGCATTGGGGTCATTGACCGCTTCGCCGCCGCGCAGGTTGTTGATGGCGTTCTCCAGCGCCTTGCGCGAAACGCCCTGCCCCAGCAGCAACTTGCCGAGACGGGTGTTCTCGTCCATGGCGGCGAGCAGGACCAGTTCGCTGGAGATGAACTGGTCACCCTTCTGCTGGGCCAGGCGATCGGCCTGGTTGAGCAGGCGCGCCAGGTCCTGGGACAGGTTCACGTCGCCGGTGGGATTCTGGATCTTGGGTAGCTTGTCCAGCTCTTCGCCGAGAGTCTTGCGCAGGCTGGCGAGGTCGAAGCCGACCTGGCGCAGCAGCGGGGAAATGGAGCCACCCTGCTGGTCGAGCAAGGCGGAAAACAGGTGCAGCGGCTCGATGGCCGGATGGTCGTGGCCGACGGCCAGGGATTGGGCATCCGCCAGGGCGAGCTGCAGTTTGCTGGTGAAACGGTCTATACGCATGGGCAAGGTCCTTATCTGAAACGCGGGATGGCGCAGCAGAAGGCGCTCTCAATTACCCGCGGGAATGACCTTTAGATAGGGGCGATGCGTAACGATTCAAGCCAGGAAGGCTTGACATCCCAAAAAAATGCCTAGGGCTTGATCCAGATCAGGCTGGCAAAGCGACCGGTGCGAGAGGCGCGCCGGTAGGAGAAAAAGCGCTGGTGATCGACAAAGGTATCGAAGCCACCCCCATAGACCGCCGTGATGCCCTGGGCGGCGAGACGCAGACGGGCCAGGGCGTAGAGATCGCCCAGGTACTTGTCCCCGCCCTTGGCCACGAAGCACTGCCCGGCGTCACCGTGCTGGGCGAGGAAAGCCTCACGCACCTCGACACCCACCTCGAAGCTGGCTGGGCCAATGGCCGGCCCCAGCCAGACCAGCACCTCGGCGGGCGGCACGGCCAGACTGGCGGCAGCCGCTTCCAGCACCCCACCGGCCAGACCGCGCCAGCCGGCGTGGGCCGCCGCGACGCGGGAACCGTCCCGCCGGCAGAACAGCGCCGGCAGGCAGTCGGCGGTCATCATGGTCACGGCGATACCAGGCGTAGCACTCCAGGCCGCATCGGCACGCAGCACCTGGGTCGGGTCGGCTTCGACCACCGCGGTGCCATGAACCTGTTCGAGCCAGGCCGGCTGGCACCCCAGGGCCTCGCCCAGCCGTCGACGGTTCTCGGCGACCGCCGCCGGGTCATCCCCGACATGGGTGCCCAGATTGAAGCTGTCAAAGGGCGTCTGGCTGACACCGCCCATGCGGGTGGTGACGCAGGCCTGGACGCCGACCGGCGCCGGCCAGTCCGGCCGCAGCCAGTCGGCGCCTGTCACTCGAAGGACTCCCGGTCCTGGCGCAACAGATCCAGCAGCCAGACCAGGTCTTCCGGCAGCGGCGACTCCCAGCGCAGCCGTTCACCGGTCACTGGGTGATCCAGTTCGAGGAAACGCGCGTGCAGCGCCTGGCGCGGAAATTCGCGCAGGGTCTTGATCAGGGTCGGATTGGTCGCTGGCGGAATCTTGAAGCGACCGCCATAGACCGGATCGCCGACCAGCGGGAAACCGACGTGGGTCATGTGCACGCGGATCTGGTGGGTACGGCCGGTCTCCAGCTTGACCCGGGTATGGGTATAGGCGCGGAAGCGCTCCAGCACCCGATAGTGACTGACGGCTGGCTTGCCCCCGGCGATCACCGCCATCTGCTGACGACGCTGGGAATGGCGGCCGATGGGCGCATTGACCGTGCCGCCGGCAACGATCACCCCGGCAACGACGGCTTCGTAGATGCGGCTCACCGAGCGTGCCTGCAACTGGGCGACCAGATGGGTATGGGCCTCCAGCGTCTTGGCCACCACCATGAGCCCGGTGGTGTCCTTGTCCAGGCGATGGACGATGCCGGCGCGCGGCACGCTTTCCAGTCCCGGTACATGGTGCAGCAAGGCATTGAGCAGGGTGCCGTCGGCATGGCCGGCGGCCGGATGCACCACCAGCCCGGCCGGCTTGTCGAGCACCAGCAGGTGATCGTCTTCGTAGACGATGTCCAGCTCGATGTCCTGGGCCACCCACTCGCCCTGGGCCTCGCGCTCGGCACGCAGCGCCAGCTGGGCGCCGCCATGGACGGAGTCACGCGGACGCAGCACGGCGCCGTCGACGGTCAGGCTACCGTCCTTGATCCAGGCGGCGAGACGCGAGCGGGAATGTTCGGCGAACAGCTGGGCAGCGACCTGATCGAGGCGCTGGCCACCGAGTTCGTAGGGGACTTCGGCATTGAGAACGATGGATTCGGACATGGATCTGCGCGGGCAATGGCGGGGCTTTTGGAATCGGCCCGACCCTGTGGTTAAATACGGCGACTTTTTTGCCCCGGCATTCCGGGTCGATCATCATAACAGGACGGTTCCGGCCCCGTCACAGGCTAGGTGAACGCTCTCCGCGCTCATCCCTGCACCGCCGACCGTTTCGGGGAATCCAAGCCGCCATGCAATTGAAGCACCTGCTGCTGGTCACCAGCCTAGTCCTCACCGCCGCCTGCTCCTCGAAAGCGCCCGACGTTCCGGAAAATCTGCCGGAAGGCGAGCTCTATACCCAGGCTCAGCGCGATATCTCCAACAGCAGCTACACTGACGCCATCAGCAAGCTGAAGGCCCTGGAGTCGCGGTATCCCTTCGGTCGCTATGCCGAACAGGCCCAGCTGGAGCTGATCTACGCCAACTACAAGAATGGCGAGCCCGAGGCGGCGCGTACGGCGGCGGATCGCTTCATCCGCCTGCATCCGCAGCACCCGAACGTCGATTACGCCTACTACATGAAGGGCGTGTCCTCCTTCGAACAGGATCGCGGCCTGCTGGCGCGCTTCCTGCCGCTGGACATGACCAAGCGTGATCCGGGCGCGGCGCGCGACTCCTTCAACGACTTCGCCCAGTTCACCAGCCGCTTCCCCAACAGCCGCTACGCCCCGGACGCCAAGGCGCGCATGGTCTACCTGCGCAACCTGCTGGCGGCCTACGACGTCCACGTCGGCCACTACTACCTGACCCGCAAGGCCTATGTGGCCGCCGCCAACCGCGGTCGCTACGTGGTCGAGAACTTCCAGGGCACCCCGTCCGTAGGTGACGGCCTGGCAATCATGACCGAGGCCTACAAGCACCTGGGTCTCAACGACCTGGCGGCCACCAGCCTGGAAACCCTCAAGCTCAACTACCCGGACAACGTCAGCCTCAAGGATGGCGAATTCCAGCTGCGCGAGCCGGACGACAAGGATCAGCAGCGTTCCTGGCTGACCCGCGCGACCCTGGGCCTGATCGATCGCCCGAGCGATCCGCTGCCGCCCGGCGAGACCCGCGCCAGCCAGGACATCCAGCGCAAGTACCAGGAAGAGCGTGACAACCTGGCGCCCGAGCTGCGCATCGTCGACCCGGCCGAAGCCGAGAAGGCCGGCGGCGCGACCCCGGCTCCGGCCAAGCGCTCCTGGTTCAGCCGCCTGACCTTTGGTCTGTTCGACTGATCCGGCAGCAGATGTGCAAAGGGGAAGCCACTGGCTTCCCCTTTTTTATTGCGTCAGAACCGGCGGATTAGTCGCCGATCCGCCAGCCCGAGGTGATCGGGTAGCGCCGGTCGCGACCGAAACCGCGCTGGGTCACTCGTGCACCGACCGCCGCCTGGCGTCGCTTGTACTCGTTGAGATCCACCAGACGCAATACCTTGCGCACCGTTTCCTCGTCGAAGCCGGCGGCGACGATGTCCGCGGCCGAGAGATCCTGCTCGACGTACAGCCGCAGGATCTCGTCGAGCACCGGATAGGGCGGCAGCGAGTCCTCGTCCTTCTGGTCCGGCGACAGCTCCGCCGACGGCGGCCGGTCGATCACCCGCTGGGGAATTACCTCACCGTGGCGATTGCGGTACGCGCAGAGGCGGAACACCAGGGTCTTGGGCACGTCCTTGAGTACATCGAAGCCACCGGCCATGTCGCCATAGAGGGTGGCGTAACCCACCGCCATCTCGCTCTTGTTGCCGGTGGTCAGCACCAGATAGCCCTTCTTGTTGGAAATGGCCATCAGCAGGGTGCCACGGCAGCGCGCCTGCAAATTCTCCTCGGTGGTGTCGCGCCCAAGTCCGGCGAATTCGCCGGCCAGGGTTTGCTGAAAGGCTTCGACCATGGCCGCGATGGGCAGCACCCGGTAGCGCACGCCTAGCGTCCGCGCCTCGGCCTCGGCGTCTTCGAGGCTGATCTGGGCGGTGTAGTGGTAGGGCATCATCACCGCCTCCACCTGTTCCGCGCCCAGGGCATCCGCCGCGACTGCCAGGACCAACGCCGAGTCGATGCCACCGGACAGGCCCAGCACCACACCCTTGAAGCCGTTCTTGCGCACATAGTCGCGCACCCCGAGCACCAGAGCCTCATAGACGCTGGCTTCCAACGAAGCCACGGGGGCGAGTTCGGCCGGCTGCGGGGTCAGGTACTGGTCGAAGCTGACCGGATAGAGCCCCTCGACGAAGGCCGGCGCGCGCTGGCTGACCTGCCCCTGGGCATCCACCACGAAGGAGTGGCCATCGAACACCAGTTCGTCCTGGCCACCCACCTGGTTGACGTAGACCACCGGCATGCCGCCCTCCCGGGCACGTTCGCCTACCACGGCCTCACGTTCCGGCTGCTTGCCGCCATGGAAGGGGGAAGCGTTCAGATTGAGCATCAGCCGCGCCCCGGCGGCACGGGCCTTGGCCATGGGCTCGGCGAACCAGATGTCTTCGCAGATGGTGACGCCGATGGGCACGCCCTGATAGTCGAACACGGCGGCACTGTCGCCCGGCTCGAAGTAGCGTTTTTCGTCGAACACCTGATAGTTGGGCAGTTGCTGCTTGCGATAGCAGGCCAGCTCGGCGCCATCGCGATAGACCGCACAGGCGTTGTAACGCCGCCCCTCTTCCAGCCAGGGAAAGCCCACCAGCACATGGATGCCGGCGATCTCCTGGCGGATCCGCTGCAAACCCTGCTCGATGCGGCGCTGCATGCTCGAACGCAGCAGCAGGTCCTCCGGCGGATAACCGCACAGCGACAACTCCGGGAAGACGATGAGATCCCCCTGCAACCGGTCCCGGGCCTCATGGGCCGCGGTGATGATCCGTTCCACATTGCCGTGGATGTCGCCGACCTTGAGGTTCACTTGCGCCATCACGACCTTCAGCAGCTGACTCATGCACTCTTCCTTGCCCGATTCATCGCTGCATTTTCCTGCATGCAGCGAAGCGGGACAATCGATGCCCTGCGGGGGGCTCACCCACTGCGGCGGCCCTGCTAAACTCTACCTTCCTTCACGCTGCGAGATCGCCATGGGTCTGCTTCGCCTGCTGTTGTGGCTCGTCCTCCTGGGCGCGCTGTTCTGGATGATCAGACGCTGGTGGCGCGGCAAGATGCAGAAGCCCGCTGCCAAGGCGCCTCCGCTGCCGCCCAATGTCATGGTGCGCTGCGCCCACTGCGGCGTGCATGTGCCCCAGGAAAGAGCCCTGGCCGATGGCGAAGGCCAGCGCTGGTATTGCAGCGCCGAACATCGCCGGTTGCAGCATGAGCACCGCGACTGATCCAGGCATCCTGAGAGCCGACGCGGTCCTGCGGCTCTATCATCTCTATCGCATCGTCATCGGTCTGGCGCTGGTGGTGCTGATTTCCAGCGATCTGGATCAGCACTGGCTGCGCACCGTCGACGGCCTGCTGTTCCGTCAGGCCAGCTGGGCCTATCTGGCCACCAACGTAGTGCTCGCGGTCGGCCATCGGCTGCTGCGCGGTCGCGCCTTCGCCCTGGCACTGATCGATATCCTCGCCCTGGGCGGCCTGTTCTTCCTGGCCGGCGGCATCGCCAGCGGCATGGGCAGTCTGCTGGTGGTGACCGTCGGGGTCTCCAACGTCCTGATCCGCGGACGCCGCGGCTTGCTGATCGCTGCCCTGGCCGCCATCGCCCTGCTGCTGGCGACCGGCTACCTGGACCTGCGTCGTGGCGACAGCGGCAGCGGCTATGTGCAGGCGGCAGGTCTGGGTACCCTTTGTTTCGCCACGGCACTGCTGGTACAGGGCCTGGTCCGGCGGCTGCTGGACAGCCAGGCCCTGGCCGAAACCCGCGCCACTGCGGTGGCCGAATTGGAAGCCCTCAATGCCCTGATCCTCGAACGCATGCGTACCGGCATCCTGGTGTTCGATGCCGAGTACCAGGTGCTGCTGGCCAATCCAGCAGCCCGGCGCCTGCTCGGGGTGGACGACGAGGCCACCATCACGCCCCTGACCCTGGGCCTCGCCCAGCGGCTGGAGGAATGGGAGCGCAATCCCAGCATCCGTCCCACGCCCTGGCGCGCCCATGCCAACGGCCCGCTGCTGCAACCCAGCTTCGCCCGGCTGCAGCAAGGCGAAGGCGAACGGGTACTCACCTTTCTCGAAGACGTCTCGCGCATCGCCCAGCAGGCCCAGCAACTCAAGCTCGCCTCCCTTGGTCGTCTCACCGCCGGCATCGCCCACGAGATCCGCAACCCGCTGGGGGCCATCAGTCACGCCGCGCAACTGCTGCAGGAATCCGAAGAACTGACTACACCGGATCGGCGCCTGGCGCAGATCATCCAGGACCAGTCACGGCGAATGAATCGGGTGGTGGAAAACGTCCTGCAACTGTCTCGCCGCCAGCAGGCCGCCCCTCAGCTGATCGACCTGCGCTACTGGGCGCACCGCTTCGCCGGGGAGCTGCGCCCTACCCTGCCCGCCGGCCAGACGCTGCACGTCAAGACCGAGCCGGGCACCCTGCAGACGCACATGGATCCCCACCAGCTGGGCCAGATCCTGACCAACCTGGTGCAGAACGGCCTGCGCTACAGCTGCCAGAAGCACGGCATAGGCCAGGTCTGGCTCAGCACCTACCGCGACCCGGAAAGCGACCTGCCCATCCTCGAGGTGGTCGATGACGGCCCAGGCGTCGCCGCCGAACAACTCGACCACCTGTTCGAACCCTTCTTCACCACTGAGAACAAGGGGACCGGGCTAGGCCTGTACATATCCCGTGAGCTTTGCGAGAGCAACCAAGCCAGACTTGGCTATCATCCTTTGGCGAACGGCAGCTGTTTTCGCATCACCTTCGCCCATCCCCGCACAATGAGCTGAGCATGGCCCGACAGAAAGTCCTGATCGTCGACGATGAACCCGATATCCGCGAACTCCTGGAAATCACCCTGGGGCGGATGAAACTCGACACTGCCAGCGCCAAGAACATCGCCGACGCCCGGGCCATCCTCGAACGGGAAAGTTTCGATCTCTGCCTGACCGACATGCGCCTGCCCGACGGCTCGGGCCTCGACCTCATCCAGTTCATCCAACAGCGGCTCCCGCAACTGCCGGTGGCTATGATCACCGCCTTCGGCAGCCTGGAAACCGCCGTCCAGGCACTCAAGGCCGGCGCCTTCGACTACCTGACCAAGCCGGTGGATCTGCCGCGCCTGCGCGAGCTGGTGGGCACCGCCCTGCGCCTGTCCGGGTCCACCCCGGCGGCAGCCGGTGCCAGTGAAACCCAGCTGCTCGGCGAATCGCCCCCCATGCGCGCCCTGCGCGGCCAGATCGCCAAGCTGGCGCGCAGCCAGGCGCCGGTCTACATCAGCGGGGAATCGGGCAGCGGCAAGGAGCGTGTGGCGCGGCTGATCCATGAGCAGGGTCCGCGCGCGGGCCGCCCCTTCGTCCCGGTCAACTGCGGCGCCATCCCTTCGGAACTGGTGGAAAGCGAATTCTTCGGCCACCGCAAGGGCAGCTTCACCGGCGCCATCGAAGACAAGCAGGGCCTGTTCCAGGCCGCCCAGGGCGGCACCCTGTTTCTCGACGAGGTGGCCGACCTGCCACTGCCGATGCAGGTCAAGCTCTTGCGCGCCATCCAGGAAATGGCCGTGCGCCCGGTAGGCAGCCAGCAGGAGATCAGCCTGGACGTGCGCATCCTCAGCGCCACCCACCGGGATCTCGCCGCCGAGGTTGCCGCCGGCACCTTCCGCCAGGATCTCTACTATCGCCTCAACGTCATCGAATTGCAGGTACCGGCCCTGCGCGAGCGCCGTGAAGACATCGGCGTCCTGGCCAATCACATGCTCGAACGCCTGGCGCGGGACTCAGGCCTCGCCCCGGCCACGCTGGGCGAAGATGCCCTGGCCAGGCTCAAGAGCTACCGCTTTCCCGGCAACGTGCGCGAACTGGAAAACATGCTGGAGCGGGCCTACACCCTCTGCGAAGGCGATGTCATCCGCCCGGCCGACCTGCGCCTGGCCGACGCCCCGGCGGCCACCGCCACCGGCGAAGCCAGCCTGGCCAACATCGCCAACCTCGAAGACCACCTGGAGTCCATCGAGCGCCAGCTGATCATGCAGGCGCTCGAAGAGACCCGCTGGAACCGCACCGCCGCCGCGGAACGCCTGGGCCTATCCTTCCGTTCGATGCGCTACCGCCTGAAAAAGCTCGGCATCGACTGATCAGCCCACTGCCAGCCGCGCGCCTGGCGCATAGGGCGCCGGATCGATGATCGGCGTGCGCTCGGTGAGCAGATCGGTCAGCAACTGGCAGGAGGCCGGTGCCAGTACCAAACCATTGCGATAGTGCCCGCAGTTGAGCCACAGCCCGGGCATTTCCGGCACCGGCCCGATGAAGGGCACGCCATCCGGCGACCCTGGCCGGAGTCCTGCCCAGTGCCCCACCGGTGCCTGGCCGGCGAGCGCCGGCAACAATTCGGCCGCCGACGCCTGCAAGCTGGCCAGCGCCTCGGCGGTTGGCGTCTTGTCGAACTCTGCATGTTCCAGGGTACTGCCGATGAGGATATGGCCATCGCGCCGCGGTATCGCGTAGCGCCCCTTGGCCAGCACCATGCTGGTCAGATAGCCGACAGGCTGGCGATACAGCAGCATCTGCCCCTTCACCGGCCGCACCGGCACCGCCAGTCCCAGGGTCTGCAGCAGCTCACCACTCCAGGCGCCCGCACAGACGACGACCGACTCGGCATGGATAACCTCGCGCGCCGTCTGTACCCCCATTATGCGCTCACCCTGGCGCAGGAACCCGGTCACCGGCGACTCGCTCACCAGTGTCACATTCGGCATGCGCCGCAGGGCTTCGTGCAGGGAGCGCACCAGCCGGGGATTGCGCACATTGGCCACTCCCGCCATGAAGACCGCCCGTTCATAGCCCGGCCCCAGTACCGGCACCCGCTGCCGCACCTCCGCGACCGATACCGCAGCCAGCGGCCGCACATTGCGCCGCGCCCATTCCAGCGCCTCGGCCTCGTCCTCCAGATCGAGCCAGTACAGCCCGGTCACCTCGACCTCGGGGTCCACGCCCGTCTCCTGCCGCAACCGCTCCCCCAGCACCGGATAAAAATCCTGCGACCAGTGCGCCAGCGCCGTCACCGCGGGCTGGTAGCGCCACGGATACAGCGGCGAAACAATTCCGCCACCGGCCCAGGACGCCTCCCGCCCCGGCTCGCCCCGCTCAACCAACACCACCCGCCGACCGCTCAAGGACAGGTGATAGGCCGACATCAGCCCTATCGCACCCGCCCCGACCACTGCTACGTCATAGATCACGTCACACCCTCATCATCTAGCCTTGACACTCTCTACCGATACGAGCAAAAAGGCCTTCCAGGACGGCGTCTACCTTTTTCTCAAGGATGAGAATGAAAAGAACCTCTGAACTCGGACTGAGCCTGTTCGAGATGCTTTTAACGCTAAGCATACTTGCCATTCTGGCAGCTGTGGCTGCGCCCATCGCCTCGGATTGGCTCGAACGGGTCCGTAGTCAGGCGACGGCCAATACTCTCCTCAGGCATTTGCAGGCAGCCCGTACCTTGAGCATTGAGCGTGGCCATACCGTGGTGCTCTGTCCGATTGATGAATCAGGATGTGGAGACAGCTGGGCACGCGGATGGCAGGTGCGGGATACCGATACCGATGAGGTGCTGCTACGGCAATCGGACATGCCCCCTGGCTTGAAGATCAGATGGAACCGGACGAGTGCCATTACCTATCGCCACAACGGTACCAGTGCTGGACTCAACGGCACTCTTTCCCTGTGTAATACGCGTGGCAAGGAAATCTCTCGAATTGCCATCAACAATCATGGCCGTGCGCGCCTTGCCAGAGCAAAGGATCGCCCCATGTGCCTTGAGCAAGCGGCAGATTGATCATTCCGGAGCCGGGTAACCGGCCATCCAAGATCTCCTCCCGACTGTCCTTTCCCAGGCGACAGCTGCAGAGCTCGGCAAGAAACTAACCTCTGGCTGAGTATAGGACGTCACCATGCACCGCGCCGCTGCGCTGAAGGGATTCACATTACTCGAGATGCTGACGGTAGTGACCCTGCTGGGCATTTTCGCAGCTATCGCTGTACCGAGCTTTACCAGTCTCATCAATCAGACGCGGACCAGCAGCGTAGCGGACAATGTTTTTGGCTTGATCATGCATGCGCGATCAGAGGCCGTACTCAGACGTGCAACCGTTTCCCTTTGTCTATCTGAAACGCAGTTGATATCGGTTCTCGGCTCTTGTGACGCTCCCACCGCACAGGTGCGTACGATGGCTATCAGTCCGACCCAGGTGGCTGTCCGGGCAAGCCAGGCAAATCTGAGCTACTTCGCCGACGGAACCACCAACGGCGACGTCGCATCCCGCGTCAGTTATTTCGTCTGCCATGACCTAGAGGTGGCTTACGGCTACAAGATCGACATCCAACGCAACGGTATGACCAGGCGTTACGCCAAGGGCAAGGCAGACGAAACGGGCAACGCCCTGGCCGTGTGCAAACCATGAGCAGATCAATCATCAAGTCAGGCGGTTTCAGCCTGATCGAAGTGCTGGTGACCCTGGTACTCATCACCATTGGCATGCTCGGCATGGTCGCACTCCAAGGCAAGTCCATTGCCTTTACCCAGGACACCACGCAGCGTAACACGGCAGCGATGCTGGCTCAGGACGCGCTCGAACTGATGCGTGCCCAGGGCAAGGTCTCTGAAAAGATGGCTGGAGAAGCCTTTCCGGCAATCGACGACTGTACCAGCACGCCCAGCGAAGCAGACAAGCAGCTGAGCTGCTGGTCCAAGGAAGCTGCTCGCTTACTCCCAGGCGTGGATGCCGATTTGCTGAAGAACGAATTTCATGTGTGTAAAGCGAAAGCTGCCAATACCTGCGATGCGGGTGGCACCACCATCGAGATTCAGCTGGCTTGGAGAGTCAGAAACGGAGAGTGTATGGATAGCCAAGATGCCGCTAACCCTGAGTCGGACAAAGGCATCTGCCGTTATCGCTTGCGGTCGGAGCTCTAAGCCATGACCCATCGTCAACGGGGTCTTTCTCTTATCGAACTGATGATTGCCTTGGTCATCAGCAGCTTTCTTATATTGGGCGTAACCCAACTCTATATTTCCAACAAGCAAAACTACCTATTCCAGCAAGGCCAGGCCATCAACCAAGAGAATGGGCGCTATTCGCTCCTGATGCTGGAACAGCAGCTGTCCAAAGCCGGATTCAGAAGACGTCCCTTCGTCGACGTCACCGCAGAATTTCCTGCGAAAGATTACAAATTTTGCAAGTTTGCAGCCGGAGAAACCATCAACACCCCTGACAGCCAGACCCTGTGTATCAGATACAAGCCCAGGGATACAGCCGAACTGGACTGTCTTGGCTATGGTGCATCCGATAGCGCAAACCTGAAAATACCCTATACCAGTACTACTGCTGAATTGGTTGAGCGCTACACCTTGACGAAGAATGCGGATGAAGACCTTCCCGGGCTCACCTGCCAGACCCCAAAAGGTATCGGTACTCTGATCGATGGCGTAGCCGATGTGCGATTCGACTTCGGAGCAAGCACCAGTGCAAGGAAGGTTTCCAGCTACAGTGACAAACCAGCCGCCGGCCAACAGATCGGTGCAGTTCGTTATCGACTCCTACTCGCAAGCAGCAAGAATCTGAATACAGGCGTCAACCCTATCATCGCCAGCTGGAATGACCGCTACAAAACAGACTTCAAAGATGGCGATAGCCGTATCTACCAAATTGCCGGCAGCACCATCAGCCTGAGAAATCTGATGCCATGAAACGTCGCTCCCAACAAGGCGCCTCGCTGCTGATCGCGCTGATCATGCTGATCCTCATCACGCTACTGGCAGTGTCGAGCATCCAGGAAAGTACGCTGCAAACCCGGATCACCGGCAATCTGCTTGAAGAGAAGAATCTGCTTGCCGCCGCTGAAGCCGGTCTCCGTGATGCTGAACGCCGACTCAGTAAAAACGGCGCGCCCGATGGCTGTCCGAATCCTCTAACGCAGAAGCCCTGTATTCAGGGCTTCGTTCCCAGCACTGCCGATGGTTACAAAACCGACTTTGTCGCTAAGTCGCTGGCCTATGGAGATACCAGCAATCCGACGACATTGGACAGAAACGTTCATTGGTACTTGCGTGATATTCCTCAGGGCGCCAATAGCAGCTGCAGCGATCCAGATAAAAATGCCAGGGGTGAGGGCTGCGTGTCCTATTACGAGGTCAACGCTCAGGCTTACAAATCAGACGCCAGTTCAGCCGATGCCAAGCCTTGTTCGGTTGACGTGGTTTGCTTGCGAGCGGTGATCTCCAGGCAATTCTAGACAGCAGGGAATTGATAATGAAAACCTTCTTGGCGAGATCGCTGATAACCGTTGGCGCCCTAGTATCGCCTTTGCTGTCGAATGCCGCGGATGATGTCAACGTGGCGCAAAGTCCTTTATTCGTGACCGACTCCGTTCCGCCACTAAATCTCCTGGTAATGGGGCGTGATCATAAACTTTTCTATGAAGCCTACAATGATGCCTCCGACCTGAACGGCGACGGCATTCTAGACATCGGCTACAAAGGTTACAAAACCAAGGCCGACAAGGGCATAGATTACTACGGCTATTTCAACTCCAAGCTCTGCTATACCTATACCAGCAATCGCTTTGTTCCCACCGGTGTAGGCTCAGGTACCACAGGCAAGGAATGCACTGGCCAATGGAGTGGCGATTTCCTGAACTATATCGCCACTTCCCGTATGGATGCGCTGCGCAAGGTGCTTTTTGGCGGCTATCGCAGTACCGATGACGCTACCACTACAGTTCTGCAAGGCGCGCACATTCCTCAGGACGCTCATACCTGGGGCAAGGAATACACCAGCGTTGCCGTTGATGGCTACGACATCAGCAAGTTCACCCCGCTCAAGGCGCCAACGGTAGGCTATCGCCACTTGATAGCCGTGGCATCTCTGAGTGAAACCGGCGTTCCACAAATTCGGGTATTGACCAATGTCAATCTACGGATTTGGAACTGGGTATCCATTGAACGCCCC
The DNA here is from genome assembly GCF_021106615.1 of Pseudomonas sp. PLB05. NCBI lineage: Bacteria > Pseudomonadati > Pseudomonadota > Gammaproteobacteria > Pseudomonadales > Pseudomonadaceae > Pseudomonas > Pseudomonas sp. PLB05. The sequence goes on along the minus strand of NZ_JAJOHO010000002.1, from coordinate 1,092,467 downwards.
GTGGGCGGCGACGAATGTGTCAATGCCAGCGGCGCTCGGATCATCTGTACGAATGCAGGCCCCAAGAACGGCTGGACGCTGATACCGCCTGAGACGTTTACGAACCTAAAGATTTCGACCTGGGCAAAGTCCAACAATACTCACCCCACCAATGCCGCCGGCATGACGACCCTGTTCAATACCGATGCGCTAGGCAGCAGACTGTGTGGATCTAAAGCAATGAGCAGTGGCATCTACGCACCCGGCTCAAACAATAACCCTTTCAACGGCGCCGTAACCCCAGGAAAGCAGACCTGCAGTAATGACTATTACATAACTGAAATTGCCGGAAAAATAAAAGTCGATACAACAGGACTCTACAAACTTTCGGTCGACGGTGATGATGCTGTTGAGGTGAAGCTAAATGGCACTACTGTAGGTTGGTACGGCGGCCATGGCCCTCTCGATAGTGGCAGTGACGCCCACTCTGGAAGTGTCAATCTTCAAGCAGGCCTCAGCTACGATATCGTCTTCCGCCATGAAGAAGTGGATGGCGGTGACTCCTGGGGATTGTATTGGCAAACACCGGCAGGCATACCCGAGAACGCCAAAAGGGTTGACTACAACGTCCAGGTAGAGGTATGCCCTAATGACGTGGGCAATACCAGTAATTCCACCCTGCGCGAGAGCAACTGCCGCCTTTATCTTAGAGGAAACTACAAACCGACCGGCATCCTTCATGACTACGGCGAAACCGACAAGATGTACTTCGGCTTGCTGACCGGGTCGTACAAAAACCACTTTTATGGCGGTGTGCTGAGATCCAACATCCAGAGCTTTGCCCGGGAGCTCACCCTAAGCACTGGGCAGTTTTGTCTCAATGGCAATTGTGGTGCTGGCAATGACGTCAGTGGCATCGTCGACACGATCAACAAATTCCGGACTGTTGGTTTTACCTACTACAATTCCAACGGTACGAATAACTTCCAGTACGACCAGGACGGCTGTGGTTACAACCGCAACCCTACCAGCAACCTGGCAACCGACCCCTGCTATATGTGGGGCACACCTACCGCGGAAATGATGTATGAGGCGCTGCGCTACTTTGCTGGCGCCTCAGGTCCGACGCCAAGCTTCGCTTATTCCAAAACGACCACCACTCCTGATTCCAGGCTTGGACTTTCACAACCGGATTGGCTACCGCCTTATTCCAAAGGCAATGGCGGTTCTGGCTATCCGCGCTGCTCCGTCCCGGCCATGACGGTTCTGAGTGATATCAATCCCAATTACGATTGGAAACTGCCGGGCAGTCGCTGGGACAACACGACGGACGGCAGCGGTAATCCCAAATCCATCAGCGATATCAACGTAAGCACCGAAACGGATGCAATCGGCGCCGCAGAGGGCCTGAACGATACCAAGGTCTTTATCGGCGAAACCGAATCGGCTGCCGACAGTGCACCCACGCAAAAAACGCTGACGGCGCTGTCTAGCGTTCGTGGCCTGGCGCCCGAAGAGCCGGGCAAGCAGGGCACCTACTATTCGGCTGGAATAGCCCGCTTTGGCGCCATGCACAATATAGGTGGCAGCAAGCCCTTGCTGACCTATGCGGTTGCCCTCGCTTCGCCTTTCCCCAAGATCGAATTTCCCGTTGGTGACAATAAGATCACGCTCGTTCCCTTCGCCAAATCCGTACAGAATCCGGGGCAGAATCAGTATCAGGCCACTAATCAGATCGCTGATTTCTACGTGCAGAAGCTGGCCAACACTACGACGGCAAATACCGACAGTACCGTCAACGGTGGCCGTCCCTATGCAGAGTTTCGAATCAACTGGGAGGACAGTGAAGAGGGCGCTGACTTCGACATGGACGCTATCGTACTCTATACCCTCGCGGTGGCTCCCGATCCGAATGAGGGGGGAAAGCTCAAGCTCAATATAACCCTGACCTCCGAATACGCGGCGGGCGGCGCCCAGCAGCACATGGGTTACACGATTTCCGGCACCGATAAGGACGGACTCTATCTCGAGGTCTGTGACCTAAGAGACGGCACCGTCAATAACGGCCAAAGGACTGTATGCGATAGTCAGACGGCCTACCGTCTCAACACCCCTCCCAACCGGCCTGCGGGCTGGTGTATCGCCAACCTGGATAATCCCGAGTGCAAGGGCCTGCCGCCGACTGCGGTACGCCAATTCAGTGCGACCGGCGTAGGTGCTGGGGTACTCAAGGACCCGCTGTGGTACGCCGCGAAATACGGTACTACTGGCAACTGGGATACAGATGGTGACCAGGTACCTGATAATTATCTTCTGGTAACCAATGCCCTTACGCTAAAGGACCAACTGGCCAAGGCCTTCAACAGCATCGTCCAGAAGAACTCTTCCGTTACCCGCATTACCGTTCAAGGCGGCCAGACCGACGATACCGGGCTGGGAAATCGGGTCGTCTATCGGACGTCCTTTAACGCAGACGGCTGGACCGGAGACCTGATCAAGGACACTTACAAGAGCGATGGCAAGACCATCAACTCAACCATCAGAGCCAATTTTCCCGATGGTCGCGTCGTCAAGATGGCCGGTGCCGACGGCAAGAGCCTGCAAGATTTCTCTTATGAGAATCTCAAAGACAGAAGCTTCGACGGTACAAATCTTCGGGACTCGCTCGACAGCGCGCCTTCTGGCAATAGGGATGGACAAGGCGCCGATCGGGTCAGGTTCCTGCTGGGCCAATGTACTTCTTCGGGATGCCCGAATTTCCGCACTCGAACCTCACTGCTGGGTGACATCGTCAATTCCTCACCGGTCATGGTAGGACCCGCCCAGTATCTGGCGTACCGGATCGGCAAGGTAGACGGCACTGAGGCCAGCTATGCCGCCTTTCAAAAGACTCAGGCCTCGCGACGCGCCCAGATCTATGTCGGCGCCAACGATGGCATGCTGCATGCCTTCGATGCGGCCACTCTGAAGGAGACCTTTGCTTTCGTCCCCACACCGGTCATACCCAATCTCAACCGGTTGATGGCGAAGGACTACGGCACGGCCAACCTTGCCCACCATTACTATGTAGATGGGCCTATCACAGTCAGAGACGTCTACTTCAAGAGTGACAGCACGTGGCGCACGGTCCTGGTTGGGACGCTTGGCGGTGGTGGACGGGGCTTGTTCGCTTTGGATATCACGGATCCAGATCCTGCCAAAATCAAACTGCTCTGGGAGTTTACGTCCGATAGCGCAGCCACACTTGATGCAGCCACCAAGCTGAGCAACCTAGGTTATAGCTTCGGTAAGCCATCTATCGAGCGCCTACACGACGGTAACTGGGCGGCCATTTTTGGTAACGGCTACTACAGTGCCAACGCCAATAGCGGCAAGGCTATCCTCTATGCCTTAAAGATCGAAGACGGAACCTTGATAAAAGCGTTGGAAGCAAAGAGTCCCACCGGAGGCAGCAATGGCCTTTCTACGATTCAAGCCGCGGATTACAACGCGGATATCGTGACTGATGCAGCCTACGCAGGGGACTTGCTGGGTAACCTGTGGCGATTCGATCTATTCAAGCCGACGTCAGCGGATACCCCCTTTGCCCGAGACAACGATGGTGCAGACAGTGCGAGAAGTTTCCAGGTGGCTTTTGGTGGTGCCCCCCTCTATCGTGCCACTACCAATGACCAGACCACAGGATCTGGCGCCGGCAAGCCGCAGGCGATCACGGTGGCGCCCGTGCTGATTCAGCACCCGACCCTGATCGGCTATCTGGTCGCCTTCGGGACGGGTCGCTACCTAGGCGTCAACGACAAGGTCTCGCCCTTCGATGTACAGACCGTTTATGGCGTCTGGGATCGCTGGACACTAGGTCAAACCACCACTGACAACATGGTGAAGACTCGAAACCGCTCTTCTCTGCAACAGCAAACCCTCACCGCCGCCACCTACTCGAACAACGGCGTGACAAGAAACGTTCGGCTCCTTTCCGCCAATCCGATCAACTGGTACAAGGCGAGCGGCGAAACAGATGCCGATGTCGACAGATCCGGCTGGTATGTCGACCTCAAACTGGTTGGCAGCACAACGAATACCGGCGAAAGGATAGTGTTTCCGCTGCGTACCCTGGGTGACGCCCTGGTATTCACGAGCATTACACCCAACGCTGATCCCTGTTCCGCGGGCTTGGATAGCATCCTCTATGCCACCGATGCCAAAGCGGGCGGACGAACCTTGCACAACGTTTTCGACCTTAACAATGACGGTCGAATAGATGGGGCAGACAGCCTGAGTTCCGGCTCCATATCGGGTACGGATGGCACCATTGGAGACAACTCTCTTACCGGAACCCGAACGGGCAACACCAACCTCACCACGCTGATCTGTGATTCCAGCGGCAACTGCATTTCGGCCACGACAGGTCCTGCAGCCAATGGACGTCAGTCCTGGCGGATGCTGCTTCCCGCTCAATAACAAAAAGGCCGCTGCTCCTGGGAGCAACGGCCTTTTGTTTACCTCCTGTGCCGAGGCGTTATACCGCCTTCACCCTGAGCTCCCGCGGCAGGGTGAAGGTGATGTTCTCCGGCTCGCCTTCCAGCTCGACCTCGCCAGTGGCGCCCCAGCTCTGCAGCTGGTCGATGACGCCGCGTACCAGGACTTCGGGGGCCGAGGCGCCGGCGGTGACGCCGATGCGTTGCACGCCTTCGAACCAGCTCTGCTGCATATCCTCGGCGCCATCGATGAGATAGGCCGGGGTGCCCAGGCGTTCGGCGAGTTCGCGCAGGCGGTTGGAGTTGGAGCTGGTGGGGCTGCCCACCACCAGTACCACGTCGCTTTCCAGCGCCAGGGTCTTCACCGCGTCCTGGCGGTTGGTGGTGGCGTAGCAGATGTCGTTCTTGCGCGGGCCGTTGATCTGGGGAAACTTGGCGCGCAGGGCGTCGATCACCTTGCGGGTGTCGTCCATCGACAGGGTGGTCTGGGAGACGTAGAACAGGGCTTCGGGGTTGCGCACCTCGAGCTTTGCCACGTCGTCCTCGTCTTCCACCAGGTAGATGGCGCCACCGGCGCGATCGTCGTACTGACCCATGGTGCCCTCCACTTCCGGGTGCCCAGCGTGGCCGATGAGGATGCACTCCTGGCCGTCGCGGCTATAGCGCGCGACTTCCATGTGCACCTTGGTCACCAGCGGACAGGTGGCGTCGAACACCTTGAGGCCACGCGCGGCGGCCTCGCGGCGCACGGCCTGGGAGACGCCATGGGCGCTGAAGATAAGGATGACGTCGTCCGGTACGTCGGCCACGTCTTCGACGAAGACGGCGCCGCGGGCGCGCAGGTTGTCGACCACGAACTTGTTGTGCACCACTTCGTGACGCACATAGATGGGCGGACCGAAAACGTCCAGCGCCCGGTCGACGATGTCGATGGCGCGGTCCACTCCGGCGCAGAAGCCGCGGGGATTGGCGAGCTTGATCTGCATAGGCTCCTCTGCCCGCTTCACGGGCGGCGTTGGATCAATGGGAGACGGCAGGCTCGATGGCCAGGATTTCCACGTCGAAGGTCAGTACACGGCCGGCCAGCGGGTGGTTGAAGTCGATGATCACCTGCTCGTCGTCGTAGCTCTTGACCACGCCAGGCATCTCGCCACCGGCGGCATCGCTGAAGATGATCAGCAGGCCGGGCGACAGCTCCATGTCACTGAAGTCGTCCCGCGCCATGGTCTGCAGATTGCCGTCGTTGGGCTGGCCGAAGCCACGCTCCGGCGGAATGGTCAGGCTGGTCTTGGTGCCGGCCTCGAGCCCGAACAGGGCTTGTTCGAAGCCGGGCAGCAGGTTGCCGTCGCCGACGGTGAAGGTGGCCGGCGCCTTGTCGAAGGTGCTGTCCACCACATCGCCGTTCTGCAGCTTGATGGCGAAATGCAGGGTGACCCGGGTATCCGGACCGATGGTGATTTCAGCCATGGGCTTCCTCGGGCTTCTTCTTACGGAACATGTCCAGTGCCAGCATGATGGCACCGACGGTGATGGCGCTGTCGGCCAGGTTGAAGGCCGGATAGCGCCACTCCTGACGCCAGTGCACCAGGATGAAGTCGACGACATGGCCCAGCACCAAGCGGTCATAGAGATTACCCAGGGCACCGCCGAGGATCAGCGCCAGGGCGATGGCGGTCCAGGTGTCGTTACGCAGGCGCTTGAGCCAGACCACCAGGACCACGCTCACTACGGCGGCGATGCCGGCGAAGAACCAGCGCTGCCAACCGGAGTGATCGGCCAGGAAACTGAAGGCCGCGCCAGGGTTGTAGGCCAGGGTCCAACTGAGGATATCCGGAATGACCGGCACCTGCTGGTAGAGCGACAGATTATTCTGGAAGTAGAGCTTGGTCAGTTGATCCAGCAGGATCACCACCGCGCTCAAGGCCAACCAGGGCAAGGCACCGAAACGCTGGGCGTCACGCATGCTCGCGTACCTCGCCTGCGCCGTAGACATTGGTCACGCAGCGCTCGCAGATCTCCGGATGCGCGGCATCCTGGCCGACGCTGTGGCTGTGGTGCCAGCAGCGGGCGCACTTGGGCGCCGCGGACTTGCGTACCACCAGCTTGAGCCCACTCAGCTCGCTGACCACGGCGCCTTCCGGGGCCTGTTCCAGCGGCTGGACAGCCGCCTGGGAAGAGATCAGCACGAACCTGAGCTCGTTGCCCAGGGCCTCCAGCACGGTCTGCAGGGCGCTGTCGGCGTAGAGGGTGATCTCCGCCTGCAGGCTGCCGCCCAGGGTCTTGGCCGCGCGCTGGTTCTCCAGCTCCTTGTTGACCGCGGCCTTGACCGCCATGACCTGATCCCAATAGGCGCGATCAAGGGTCGCACCCTCGGGCAGGGCGAAGAGGCCGTCATACCAGGTGGTCAGCATCACCGACTCTTCACGCTCGCCTGGGAGGTACTGCCAGATCTCGTCGGCGGTAAAGGACAGGATGGGCGCGATCCAACGTACCAGGGCCTCGGCGATGAGGTACAGCGCGGTCTGGCAAGAGCGCCGCGGCAGGCTGTTAGCCCCGGTGGTGTACTGGCGATCCTTGATGATGTCCAGGTAGAAACCGCCCAGTTCCTGTACGCAGAAGTTGTGCACCTTCTGGTAGACGTTGAGGAAGCGGTACTCGGCGTAGGCCTGTTCGATCTCCTGCTGCAGCAGCAGGGCGCGATCCACCGCCCAGCGGTCCAGGTCGATCATGTCCTCGGGGGCGACCCGGTTGACCGCCGGATCGAAGCCGGACAGGTTGGAGAGCAGGAAGCGCGCGGTATTACGGATGCGGCGATAGGAGTCGGCGCTGCGCTGCAGGATCTGGTCGGAGACCGCCATCTCGCCGGTATAGTCGGTCGAAGCGACCCAGAGGCGCAGGATGTCGGCGCCCAGGCTGTCGATGACCTTTTGCGGAGCGACCACGTTACCCAGCGACTTGGACTGCTTGCGGCCCTGCTCGTCCACGGTGAAGCCGTGGGTCAGCAGTTCCTTGTAGGGGGCATGGCCGTCGATGGCGCAACCGGTCAGCAGCGAGGAGTGGAACCAGCCACGGTGCTGGTCGGAGCCCTCCAGGTAGAGATCGGCCGCCGGCCCCTGCGGGTGCGCCAGTTCGGCATGGGATCCGCGCAGCACGTGCCAGTGGGTGGTGCCGGAATCGAACCAGACGTCGAGGGTATCGCGACTCTTGTCGTACTGGCCGGCTTCTTCGCCGAGCAGTTCAGCAGGATCGAGCTTGAACCAGGCTTCGATGCCCTCGCGCTCGACGCGCTGGGCGACCTCCTCCATCAGCTCGACGGTGCGCGGGTGCAGCTCGCCGCTTTCCTTGTGGGTGAAGAAGGGAATCGGCACACCCCAGTTGCGCTGACGCGAGATGCACCAGTCGGGACGACCGGCGATCATGCCGTGCAGGCGCGCCTGGCCCCAGGCGGGGACGAACTGGGTCTGCTCGATGGCTGCCAGAGAACGCTCGCGCAGGGTAGCGCCTTCGTTGGGCTGCTTGTCCATGCCGACGAACCACTGGGCGGTAGCGCGATAGATCAGCGGGGTCTTGTGGCGCCAGCAGTGCATGTAGCTGTGATTGATCGCCTCGTGCTTGAGCAGGGCACCTGCCTCTTCCAGCGCGGCGACGATGGCCGGATTGGCCTTCCAGATGAACTGGCCACCGAACAGCGGCAGCGACTCGGCGTAGACGCCATTGCTCTGCACCGGATTGAGGATGTCGTCGTTGCTCAGGCCGTATTGCTTGCAGATGCGGAAGTCGTCCTCGCCATAGGCGGGCGAACAGTGCACCACACCGGTCCCGGCGCCCAGCTCGACGTATTCGGCCAGGTAGATGGGCGACAGCCGCTCGTACAGCGGGTGGCGGAAGTTGATAAGTTCCAGGTCGGTACCCGGGGCAGTGGCGATCACCTCGCCCTGCAGGCCGTAGCGCGCCAGGCAGCTTTCCACCAGCTCCTCGGCCAGCAGCAGCAGGCGATCGCCGACGTCCACCAGCGCATAGGTGAACTCGGGATGCACGTTGAGCGCCTGGTTGGCCGGGATGGTCCAGGGGGTGGTGGTCCAGATGACGATGGCGGTGGGCTTGGCCAGCGCGTCGAGGCCGAAGGCGGCCGCCAGCTTGTCGGCATCGGCGACCGGGAAGGCCACGTCGATGGCGTCGGAACGCTTGTCCTGGTACTCCACCTCGGCCTCGGCCAGGGCCGAGCCGCAGTCGAAGCAGAAGTTGACCGGCTTGAGGCCCTTGAAGACGAAGCCCTTCTTGACCAGTTCGCTCAGGGCGCGGATCTCGCCAGCCTCGTTGGCGAAGTTCATGGTCAGGTAGGGATTGCTCCAGTCACCCAGCACGCCCAGGCGGACGAAGCCGGCCTTCTGCTCTTCGATCTGCTCGCTGGCATAGGCGCGGCAACGCTCGCGGGTCAGGTCCGCCGGCTGATTCTTGCCAAAGGTGGTCTCCACCTTGTGCTCGATAGGCAGGCCATGGCAGTCCCAGCCCGGCACATAGGGGGCGTCATAGCCGGCCAGGGTCTTGGAACGGGTGATGATGTCCTTGAGGATCTTGTTCAGCGCATGACCGATGTGAATGCTGCCGTTGGCATAGGGCGGACCGTCATGCAGGATGAAGGTCGGCCGGCCCTTGCCGATGGCGCGCAGCTTCCCGTACAGGTCGATGTCCTGCCAGCGCTTGAGCGCTTCCGGCTCGCGCTGCGGCAGGCCGGCTTTCATCGGGAATGCCGTTTCCGGCAGGTTGAGCGTCGCTTTGTAATCGGTCATGTCAGTCCAGGCTCGTTGACGGTTGCCCCTGCCAGTAGGCGCGGGCCGTGGCGACGTCCGCTTCGATCGCCGCCTTGAGGGCCTCCAGAGAGGCGAATTTCTGTTCGTCGCGGACCTTCTGCACGAAGGTCACGCTGAGGTGGCGGCCATAGAGGTCGCCGGCAAAGTCCAGCAGATGGATCTCCAGGTGCGGACGACCATCGCCCTGCACCGTCGGCCGCTGGCCGATGTTGGCCACGCCTGGCACCACCCGCCCATCGATCAGGCTGCTGACCAGATAGACGCCGCGCAGCGGCGGCCGGCGCCGCTTGAGCTGGACGTTGGCGGTGGGCCAACCCAGCTGACGCGCCAGCTTCTGGCCATGCAACACCCGCCCCGAAAGGCTGTAGGGTCGTCCCAGCATGCGCGCGGCCAGGGCCAGATCGCCATCGGCCAGGGCCTGGCGGATCAGGGTACTGCTCACCCGCAGGCCATCCAACTCGACGGTGGTGGCGGCTTCCAGGGTGAAACCGTGGTCGCGAGCGGCCAGATTCAGGTAGGTGAAGTCGCCGGCGCGGTCGCAGCCGAAACGGAAGTCGTCACCGATCTCCAGGTGCTTCACCCCTAGCCCCTCCACCAGCACCTGCTGGACGAAGGCTTCGGCGGACAACTCGCGCAGCCGCCGATTGAAATTCAGGCAGAGCACGTTGTCGACGCCCAGGCGCGCGAAGCATTCCAGCTTCTCGCGCAGGCGGGTCAGGCGTACCGGCGCGATGTCAGGCAGGAAGAATTCGCGGGGCTGCGGCTCGAAGATCACCACGCAACTGGGCACCCCGAGCTCCGCCGCCCGCTCACGCAGCCGCGCGAGGATGGCCTGGTGCCCCAGGTGAACCCCGTCGAAGTTGCCGATGGTGGCAACGCAGCCCTTAGGAAAGGCGTCGAGATGATGGAGACCGCGAAACAGCTGCATGGGTAGGGATTGCTCAGAAATTAATCGATTATATCTGGATGCCCGCCGCGAGGACAGGCGCACACCCGGCCATGTGCAATCACAGCACCGCCCGCCGATTGAAGTCGCGCAGGCGGAAACCGAGCAGGAACAGGCTGGCGAAATAGGCCAGTACGCCCGCCGCGACCAGGCCGCCCAGACGCAGCAGGCGCTGCCACATCAGCCCTTCGCTCCAACTGGGCAGCAGCTGCATCAGGCCGAACAGGACGGCGCTCATCACCGCCACCGCGATCAGCAGTCGCATCAGGAAGCCCGTCCAGCCGGCCTGGGGAATGAACAGGTTATGGCGGCGCAACTGCCAGAATAAAAGGCCGGCGTTGAGACAGGCCGCCAGACCTATGGCCAAGGCCAGGCCGACGTGCTGCAGCGGCCCGATCAGGATCAGGTTGAGCACCTGGGTCACCGCCAGGGTGAAGATGGCGATCTTTACCGGCGTCTTGATGTTCTGCTGGGCATAGAAGCCTGGCGCCAGCACCTTGACCAGGATGATGCCGAGCAGTCCCACGGCATAGGCAACCAGCGCCCGCTGGGTCATCAGGGCGTCATGGGCATCGAAGCGACCGTACTGGAACAGCGAGACGGTCAGCGGCTCGGACAGCAGCGCCAGGGCCGCGGAACAGGGCAGCACCAGCAGGAAGCACAGCCGCAGGCCCCAGTCGAGCAGCCGCGAGTATTCCTGGCGATCGGCCTTGGCATAGGTCCGTGACAGCGCCGGCAGCAGGATGGTCCCCAGGGCCACGCCGAGCACCCCCGAGGGCAATTCCATGAGGCGATCGGCGTAGTACATCCAAGACACCGAGCCGGCGGCCAGGAAGGAGGCGAAGATGGTGTTGATGATCAGCGAGATCTGGCTGACCGAGACCCCGAGGATCGCCGGCCCCATCTGTTTCATGACCCGCCAGACACCGGCGTCGCGCAGATTCAGCCGCGGCAGCACCAGCATGCCGATGCGCCTGAGGTGCGGCAGCTGATAGAGAAACTGCGCCAGGCCACCCACCAGGGTCGCCCAGGCCAGCGCCATGATCGGCGGATCGAAATAGGGCGTCAGGAACAGCGCGAAGATGATCATGCTGATGTTGAGCAGGGTCGGCACGAAGGCCGGTACGCTGAACCTGTTCCAGGTGTTGAGCACGGCGCCGGCCAGGGACGCCAGGGAGATCAGCAGGATGTAGGGAAAGGTCACCCGCAGCAGATCGGACGTCAGGGCGAACTTTTCCGGGGTATCGGCGAAACCCGGTGCGGTGATCCAGATCACCAGGGGCGCGGCCAGCATGCCCAGCACCGTGACCACGGCCAGCACCAGGGTCAGCAGGCCGCTTACGTAGGCCAGGAAGGTGCGGGTGGCCTCCTCGCCCTGCTGGGCCTTGTATTCGGCCAGGATGGGTACGAAGGCCTGGGAGAAGGCGCCCTCGGCGAAGATACGCCGCAAGAGATTGGGCAGCTTGAAGGCGACGAAAAAGGCATCGGTGGCCATGCCGGCGCCAAAGGTGCGGGCGACGATGGTGTCGCGCACGAAACCCAGCACGCGGGACAGCATGGTCATGGAGCTGACGGCGGCCAGGGACTTGAGCAGATTCATGACTGAGAGAGCACTCGGTGAACGCAGCGGGAGGTGACGAAAGATGCGCGTGAGCGCAGTCGCGCGATGGGCACAAGCGATCGAGTGTAACGACGCACTTCATCGGCGACCAGCCGGATATCCATCCAGACAGCCTTGACAGCCGCCGCCAGGGGCGTCAAGATTCGCGACCTTAATTTAGCTCTGTACTCGCTACAGAGTTCGCTCTGTACCCAATACAGTCTTTTTCGAAGGAGCTCCACGGTGGCTAACTCCCCCTCCGCCAAAAAACGCGCCAAACAGGCTGAGAAGCGTCGCAGCCACAATGCGAGCCTGCGCTCCATGGTGCGCACCTACATCAAGAACGTCGTCAAGGCGATCGACGCCAAGGACCTGGAAAAAGCCAAGTCCGCCTATATCGCTGCCGTTCCGGTCATCGACCGCATGGCCGACAAGGGCATCATCGACAAGAACAAGGCCGCTCGCCACAAGAGCCGCCTGAACGCTCACATCAAGGCCCTGGCTACCCCCGCCGCCGCCTGATCAGCGTTCGAATAAAAAACCGGCCGAGGCCGGTTTTTTATTGCCTGCGATTTGAGAACCCAACGCCCCCGAAGAGGCGCCAGGATCGACGATCGTCAGACCAAGACCAGATTGTCCCGATGGATCAGTTCGGGCTCGTAGACGTAACCCAACTCGACGACGATGGCATCCGAAGGTCTTCCCAGGATGCGTCGCGCCTCAGTCGCACTGTAGTTGACCAGACCGCGCGCCACTTCGCGCCCATCCGGACCGACGCAGGCGACCATCTCGCCACGCCGGAAGCTGCCCTCCAACTCCCGCACACCCACCGGCAGCAGACTACGATGCCCGCCCACCAGGGCCTGCACCGCACCGGCATCCAGGCGCAGAGTGCCACGCACCTGCAGATGCCCGGCCAGCCACTGCTTGCGCGCCGCCACCAGGCCGCGCTCGGGTGACAGCAGGGTGCCCAGCTGCTCGCCCTGCTGCAGGCGACTGAGCACCTGCTGGATACGGCCACCGACGATGACGGTATAGGCACCGGAGCGCGCCGCGAGACGAGCCGCGCGCAGCTTGGTCTGCATGCCGCCACGCCCCAGGGCGCCGCCGGTACCGCCAGCGACCAGATCCAGCGCCGGATCGTCGGCGCGCGCCTCGCTGATGAGGCTGGCGTCGGGATTGTTACGCGGATCGGCGTCGAACATGCCGTCGCGATCGGTGAGGATGACCAGCAGATCGGCCTCGACCAGGTTGGCCACCAGGGCGGCCAGAGTGTCGTTGTCGCCGAAGCGGATCTCGTCGGTGACGACGGTATCGTTCTCGTTGATCACCGGCACCACACCCAGGCTCACCAGGGTGCGCAGGGTGCTGCGGGCATTGAGGTAGCGCTTGCGATCGGACAGGTCGTCATGGGTCAGCAGGATCTGTGCGGTCTGCACCTGATGCTCGGCGAAACTGGATTCCCAGGCCTGCACCAGCCCCATCTGCCCCACCGCCGCGGCCGCCTGCAACTCGTTGATGGCGGTCGGACGCTGCGCCCAGCCGAGCCGACTCATGCCGGCCGCCACCGCCCCCGAAGAGACCAGCACCAGCTCTATGCCGGCCCGGTGTAAGGCCACCATCTGCTCGACCCAGCCGGCCATGGCCCCGCCATCCAGGCAACGACCGTCGTCGGTCAGCAGAGCACTGCCGATCTTCACCACCCAGCGCTGGGCGCCAGACACCTGATCACGCATGGGCAAGCTCCTTTCTTACCGTACGTAGAAGATTTCCGGACCGTCGCCGTCGTCTTCGTCATCGAAGTCGTCATCGGCATCGTCCACCGCCTTGACCCCGGAACGACGTAGCGCACGCTGGTCGTCCAGCGCCTGCAGCCGCGCCCGCGCCTCGTCCTCGATCCGCTGATCGAGTTCTTCCAGCGCCTCGGCATAGGCCGGATCCTCGGCAAGGCGCAGGGTACGCTCGTCGAGGTACTGCATGATCGCCTGGCAGAGCTGCTCGGTGCCTTCCCGCTCCAGGGCGGAGATGACGAAGACCGGACCCTGCCAGTCCAACCGCTCGACCACCGCCTTGAGGCGCTCTTCGCGCTCGTCATCGAGCAGCTGGTCGGCCTTGTTCAGCACCAGCCAGCGATCACGCTCGCCCAGCGCCGGGCTGAACTTGGTCAGCTCGTTGATGATGGTCTCGGCAGCCTCGGCCGGATCGCTCTCGTCCAGGGGCGCCATGTCGACGAGGTGCAGCAGCAGCCGGGTGCGCGCCAGGTGCTTGAGGAAACGAATCCCCAGACCGGCGCCTTCGGAAGCGCCTTCGATCAGGCCCGGAATGTCGGCGACCACGAAGCTCTTGAAACGCCCGACGCTGACCACGCCCAGGTTCGGCACCAGGGTGGTGAAGGGATAGTCCGCCACTTTAGGCTTGGCGGCCGACACCGCACGGATGAAGGTGCTCTTGCCGGCATTGGGCAGGCCGAGCAGACCGATGTCCGCCAGCACCTTGAGCTCCAGCTTGAGATCACGCTCTTCACCGGGCTTGCCGGGGGTGGTCTGCCGCGGCGCGCGATTGGTACTGGACTTGAACCGAGTGTTGCCCAGGCCGTGCCAGCCGCCCTGGACGACACGGATGCGCTGACCGGGCTGGGTCAGGTCACCAATGATCTCCTGGGTCGCCGCATCGATCACCGTGGTGCCCACGGGAACCGGCAGCACCAGGTCTTCACCCTTGGCGCCGGTGCACTCGGTGCTCCCGCCCTTCTCACCGTTCTGCGCGGTGAAACGCCGGGTGTAACGGTAATCGACCAGGGTGTTCAGGTTGATGTCGGCTTCGAGCCAGATCGACCCACCGTCGCCACCGTCACCGCCATTGGGGCCACCCTTCTCGATGAATTTCTCCCGGCGGAAACTCATCATGCCGTTGCCGCCGTCACCCGCTTTTACGTGTATGGATACTTCATCGACGAATTTCATCTGGACCTCCCGCGCTCGCGGGCCGCTGCAAACAAGGAAATAGCTTAACTACAAACGAAAAAGCCCCGTCGGGTAGACAGGGCTTTTCTTTCGTCACGGGCCTTAGGCGGCGGCGACGATGCTCACGTAACGACGGCCAAAGGCGCCCTTCACGTCGAACTTGATCACGCCGTCCACTTTCGCGAACAGGGTGTGATCCTTGCCGAGGCCCACGCCGTAACCGGCATGGTACTGGGTGCCGCGCTGACGCACGATGATGTTACCGGCCTTGACGACCTGGCCGCCGTACAGCTTCACGCCAAGGCGTTTGCTTTCGGAATCGCGACCGTTACGAGTAGAACCACCCGCTTTTTTGTGTGCCATGAGTCAATTCTCCGTTAGAGGCGAGATCAGGCCTGGATGCCAGTGATCTTGATTTCAGTGAACCACTGACGGTGGCCCTGACGCTTCATGTGATGCTTACGACGACGGAATTTGATGATGGTGACCTTGTCGTGACGGCCCTGGGCGGTCACTTCGGCGGTCACTTTGGCACCATCAACGACCGGCAGACCGATCTTGACGTCGTCACCGTTGCCAACCAGCAGAACCTGGTCGAAGGTGACGGTTTCACCGGTGGCGATGTCGAGCTTCTCGACCTTCAGGTACTCGCCTTCGGCGACCTTGTATTGCTTGCCACCGGTAACGATAACTGCGTAGGACATGGTAAATCTCCGTTAAACCTGCTCACCCGGTGCTTTATAAGAGGCATCGTCGACCGGCATGGCTGCACGGGACCGGAAGGAGCGCCGCGCAATTGCGTAAGACAGGGGGTTAACCCTAGGAATGTTCAGGGCCCGCGATTCTACGCAAGCCAAGGCCCGGAGGCAAGAGCCGCCCGCCCGCGCCTTGACAGTCCCCCACCCCACCCCTAGCATGCCGCGCAACCTCGTTCAGCGGCCATGCCGGGCCGGTGCCCAGCCGAATCGGCAGGAGCGGCGAGCCGCGGGAGCGCGATGGCAATCCCTGGGCATGGCACTGGTGCCGGTCCCTAGGGCATAGTCTGGCGGTCATGCGCCATCCGGCCGCCTGAATATTGCCCGGACCTCCAGTGGACACCTCTCAATGACGCAGCAATCCCAGTCCTTCTATCGCGTGGTGACGGACGATTTCGCCGCCGTAGACGGCATCATCCGCCAGCAGCTGACCTCGCGCGTGCCGCTGGTCGAGAAGATTGGCGACTACATCGTCTCCGCCGGCGGCAAACGCCTGCGTCCGCTGCTGGTCCTGCTGGCCGGCAAGGCCCTCGGGCGCGCCGACCACGATCTGCAGCTGCTGGCGGCCACCATCGAATTCCTGCACACCTCCACCCTGCTGCACGACGACGTCGTCGATGCCTCGGGGATGCGCCGCGGCCGTTCCACCGCCAATGCCCTCTGGGGCAATGCGCCCAGCGTCCTGGTCGGCGATTTCCTCTATGCCCGCTCCTTCGAGATGATGGTGGCGCTGGGCTCCATGGAGGTGATGCGCATCATCTCCCAGGCGACCCGCGTCATCGCCGAAGGCGAGGTGCTGCAGCTATCGAAGATCCGTGACGCCAGCACCACCGAAGAGATCTACATGGAGGTCATCCGCGGCAAGACCGCCATGCTCTTCGAAGCCTCCACCCACAGCGCGGCGATCCTGGCCGGCGCCAACGCCGAGCAGGCCGAAGCCCTGCGCCGCTATGGCGATCACCTGGGCGTGGCCTTCCAACTGGTCGATGACCTGCTGGACTACCAGGGCGACGCCGTGGCCCTGGGCAAGAACGTCGGTGACGACCTCGCCGAGGGCAAGCCGACCCTGCCGCTGATCGTGACCATGCGCGAAGGCACTGCCGAACAGGCGGCGCTGGTGCGCCAGGCGATCCGCCAGGGCGGCAGCCAGGACCTGGAAAGCGTGCGTGCCGCCGTCGAAGCCGCCGGCGCCCTCGACTACACGGCGCGCAAGGCGCAGGAATTCGCCGAGCGGGCCATCGCCTGCCTGGATGCCCTGCCCGCCAGCGAATATCGCGACGCCCTCGCCGACCTGGGTCGTTTCTCGGTGGCCCGCACTCACTGACGCTTGCGCCGACCGATCGAGCCCGCCGTCGCCAGACCGCGGGCTTTTTCATGTCCGACCAAAAAAGTCAGGTAATCCCTTGCTATTTATTGAATAATAATTATTCTCATAAATAGCACAGCAGGAGCCTTGCCATGACTTATCTGATCGACGCCTGGCTGGACCGGCCTCATCCCTATCTGCGCATCCTCAATCGGGAAACCGGCAAGGTTTGCGCGGAGTTGGACGAGACGGCCCTGGAAGAACTCAAGGACCTGGGCGAGCTGGATCTGCACAGCCTCACTTCCAGCGAACCGCGGGTGGTGAAGGAGCAGATCCGCCAGGTCTTCCTGTTCAGCTACGCCCTGGCGCTGCGCCCGGAAAACGAGGCACTATGCCTGGACTGCTAGCGTTAGAGAACGTCAAGCAGCTCGACGTCGAACACCAGCACGCTGTGCGGCGGGATGCCGCCGACGCCCTGGGCGCCATAGGCCAGTTCGCTGGGCACATGCAGGCGCCACTTGCTACCGGCGGGCATCAGTTGCAGGGCTTCGGTCCAGCCGGCGATCACGCCGCCGACCGGAAACTCGGCCGGCTGGCCGCGCTGGTAGGAGCTGTCGAACACGCTGCCGTCGATGAGGGTGCCATGGTAGTGGGTGCGTACCTGGTCTTCGCGAGTTGGCGTAGCGCCCTCCCCTTGGGTGAGCACTTCATATTGCAGACCGGACGGCAACACCACGACGCCAGGGCGCTCGGCGTTGGCCTTCAGGTAGTCGACGCCTTCCTGGGCCGCTGCGGCGGCCTTGGCCTGGGCTTCTGCCTGCATGCTCGCGGATGACGCGGAAGCTGGCATTCAGCGACTCGACGTCCACCCGGGAATCCTGGCCATCGAAGGCTTCGGTGAGGCCGGCGAGCACGGCAGCCAGTTGCATGCCGGGGACCGGATTCTGGCGCAGCTGATCGCCCAGCTGGCGGCCGATGCCGTAGCTGACGCGAGCTTCGTCGGTATCGAGCAGGATGTCGTTCATAGCAGCCTTTCCATCGTGAAAAAAGGAGCCGAGCCTAGCACATCAGGAACCTGGCTCGCCGCCGCCCAGGTTGCCGCGCTGCCGGCGACAGCGCTCGGAGCAGTAGCGCACCTCGTCCCAGCTGCGCTCCCACTTCTTGCGCCAGGTGAAGGGCCGCTGGCAGACCGGACAGAGCTTGGTGGGCAGGTCACCCTTCTTCATAGCGATTCTCCCGCGTCGAGACGCGTCAGCAGAGCCTCGCCACGCTGCCAGAGGGCCTGCTTCCGCTCCGGGGCCTGGCGGTCGAGATTGCGATAGAGATTGAGCATGCGCGGATACTGGGCGAACCGCTCGCGATGGCGGATCAGGAAGTGCCAGTAGAGGGCGTTGAAGGGACAGGCCCTGTCGCCCAGTGCCTCCGTGACCTGGTAGTGGCAGCCCTTGCAGTAGTCGGACTGGCGACGGATGTATTGGCCGCTGGCGCAATAGGGCTTGCTCGCCAGATAGCCGCCGTCCGCATGCATCACCATAGCCTGGGTATTGGGCAGCTCGACCCACTCGAAGGCATCCAGGTAGACCGCCAGATACCACTCGCCGATGGCCTGGGGCGCGATACCGGCCAGCAGGGCGAAATTGCCGGTGACCATCAACCGCTGGATATGGTGGGCGTAGCCCAGCGCCAGAGTCTGGCCGATGGCCTCGCGCATGCAAGCCATGTCAGTGGCTCCGGTCCAGTAGAAGTCCGGTAGCGCTCGGGTATTGCCCAGCACATTGAGCTTCCGATACTCGGGCATGCGCAGCCAGTAGACGCCATGGACATACTCCCGCCAGCCGATCAGCTGGCGCAGGAAGCCCTCGGCGCTGTTGAGCGGCACCCTCCCCTCACGATAAGCGGCATCCACCTCCGCGCAGAGCTGGCGCAGGTCCAGCAGCCCGATATTGAGCGCCGCACTGATCCGGGCGTGATGCAGATAGGGCTCGCCGCGGGCCATGGCGTCCTGGTAGGTACCGAAGTCGCGCAGCCCTGCATCTAGGAAGTGCCGCCAGAGGCGCTCGGCATCCGCGCGGGTCACCGGATAGTCGAAGCCGTCGAGCCGGCCATAGTGGTGAGCGAAGCGCTGCCCGACCAGCTCGAGCACTTCTTGGGTACAGGCATCGGGCGGACAGCTGAAGGGCTCGGGAACAGGATGGCCCCTGGGCAGCGCCTTGCGATTGTCCTTGTCCAGATTCCAGACGCCACCGCAAGGCTCGTCTGGTCCCTCCATCAGCCAGCCGTGGCGCCTGCGCATGCCGCGGTAGAAGGCCTCCATGCGCAATTCGGTGCGGGTTCCGGCCCAGCGGGCGAAGGCGGCGCGACTGCAGAGAAATCGGTCGTCGCCGTGCCAGTGCACAGGCACCGCCAGATCGAGCCCGTGCAGCGCCTGCTCCAGTCGCCATTCGCCGGTCTCGGTCAGATGGACCTCGTGCGCGCCCGACGCCCTGACCCAGCAGGCGATCTCGGCCGGCAGCGAGCCCTGGTTGTCCGGGTCGTCCAGGGTACGGTAGTGGACCTGGAAGCCACGCGCGCGCATCTCGATGGCGAAATGGCGCATGGCACTGAAGATCAGGGCGATCTTGCGCGGATGGTGAGGCACATAGCTGGCCTCGCTCATGACCTCGGCGAGCAGCAAGACGTCCTGCGCGGGATCAGCGTCGCGCAGGGACGCCAGCTGGGGCGACAGCTGATCGCCGAAGACCGGTAGCAGGCGCCGGACGGCGCCCTCGCTCAAGAGGCGTTCCGGTAGTTCAGCGGGATCTTCAGCGGCTCGGCCGAGCGTGGCGCCATGCCGACCATCTCGTCGTAGGCGCTGTGCTGGATGAGAAAGCACGGCAGTGCCGGCAGATCGGCCAGCAGGCGGCGGGCCTGGGCGGCCGAGCCCAAGCGGTAGAAGTGCCCGTCCCGTCCGGTCAGCCGCGTGCGACCGTCCTGGGTGAGCACCTCGAGCACATAGAAGCCGCCCTCGATGGACAGCAGGTTGAGTTCACGGACCTCGCCGGCCTGGGCGCGCTGGGTCAATTCCGGCAATTGCATGGGAACCTCCGGGTCGAGATCGACATCCGGGATGACGTCGATTGGCAGCTGTGAGCATTCGACAACCTAGGACAGGCAAGCGCAGCGGCGCAATCCACAAAGCGTAAGCGGAGATGCCCGGAACGGACGAGCGGCTGCCCTACCCTAGTGCTTGGTCAGACGATCCAGGTAGCCCATGGCAAAGGCAGACACCACGAACACCAGGTGGATGATCACGTACCACTTGAGGTATTCGGGATTGGTGTTCTGAGCGTCCATGAAGATGCGCAGGAGATGGATCGAGGAGATGGCGACGATGGAGGCGGCCACCTTGTTCTTGAGCGAACCCGAATCCATCTTGCCCAGCCAGCTGAGCTTTTCCGACCCTTCGTCGATATCCAGCTGGGACACGAAGTTCTCATAGCCGGAGATCATCACCATGACCAGCAGACCACCCACCAGCGCCATGTCGATGAGCGACAGCACCAGCAGGATCAGCTCGGCCTCGGTGGACTCGAAGATATGCGGCAGGACGTGGAAGACTTCCTGAAAGAACTTCAGCGCCAATAGGACCAGCGCCAAGGATAGCCCCAGATAGATTGGGGCCAGCAGCCAGCGGGAGGCGTAAAGGGCTTTTTCGATCAGACGTTCCATGCATACTCGCTCGGATTACCAGGGCCGGGCGAGTATACCGGGGCGTTGCAGGCGGACCAATGCGGCAGGTTGTACCTGACTCAGGCGTCGGGGCCGACCTGGAAACGCACCTGCTGATGAGCACGCTCGCCATTCATCTTGCGCAGCTCGCTTTGCATGTGCAGGCGCCAGATCTGGGTCTCTTCGACCTGGATGTAGCCCTGCTCGACCAGGTTCTCGGCAATGGCGGTCATGACACCTTCAGCGGCCTTAGGACCATGGAAGGGGCCCTGCGCCTTGATGGCGGTAGGCTGCTGACCGTTGAGGCCAGCGGCGCACAACAGGGTCCAAAGGCCCTGCTCCTGACCGAGCGGCTTGATTTCGCATTCGATACGGGTGACGAGGCCCAGGCAGGGGCGGATCAGGGTAATGGTGCGGGACATGGCGTCATCCTCTCGAAGCGCTCGATGCTCGCCGGTCCTAGGGCCAGAGGTATCCACAGAGGTTGTGGACAACCCTGTTGGTCAACAGGGGGCAAGCGGGTCTGGGCGCCGTGCTACTTGGGCTGCGACGCCTTGTACAAAATCCGACCTGCCCCCTGGACCTCAGTTCTCCTCCGCTTCGTTGTTTTTCCCTTTTGCCTGGGAGTTATCATTGAGTTTGTCGGCCAGTTCATCTTCCAGCTCGAGCTCGGCGATTTCCTTGAGACGCTGTACCACGCGCGCATTGACGCTGCCGTCGGGAAAGCGACCTTTGGCATCCGGCGCCCCGGCGGGCTCGCCCACCAGTAGCGACAGAGCCTCGTCCGCCTGACGTACGGCATAGACATGGAACAGCCCTTCACGGACCGCTTCCAACACGGTTTCGTCGAGCATCAGGTTGGTGACATTGGCGCGCGGGATGATCACGCCCTGCTCGCCGGTCAGGCCGCGGGCCTGGCAGAGGCGGAAGAAACCTTCGATCTTCTCGTTCACGCCCCCGACCGGCTGCACCTCGCCGAACTGGTTGATGGAGCCGGTGATGGCGAAGCACTGCTTGAGCGGGGTGCGCGACAGCGCGGAGATCAGGGTACAGGCCTCGCCCAGGGAAGCGCTGTCGCCATCGACATAGCCATAGGACTGCTCCAGGGCGATGCTGGCCGAGATCGACAGCGGGAATTCCTGGGCATAGCGACTGCCCAGGTAGCCGGTCAGGATCATCACCCCCTTGGAGTGGATCGGCTGACCCAGGCTGACCTCGCGCTCGATGTCGAGGATGCCGCTGGCACCCGGGTAGACGGTGGCCGAGATGCGCGCCGGCATGCCAAAGGCGGAATCGGCCACTTCCAGCACCGTCAGGCCATTGCACTTGCCCACTGCGGCGCCCTGGGTGTCGATGAGGATGAGCCCGGTGAGCATGTCGTCCAGCACCCGGGCACAGACGCGACCGGTGCGGGTTTCCTTAGCCTTGAGCGCGCGCTCGACATGGCCCTTGTCAGTGCGCTCGTCCCCGGCCAGATGGCGGATGAAATCGGCTTCGCTGACCAGCTGGAAGAGATCGCCGATACGCGCTGACAGCCGCCCCTGGTGCTCGGCCAACCGGGCACTGTAGGTGGCCAGACGGGCCACGGCCGCCGAGGTCAGGGGCGCCATGCCCTCTTCCGAGGTGCGCGTCTTTAGCAACTGGGCGAACTGCTCCAGGCTCTCGTCACGCAGCGGCAGTTCCTCGTCGAAGTCCACCAACACCCGGAACATCTCCTGGAAGTCCGAATCCAGCTCCTGCAGGGTGTAGTAGATGTTGCGCGAGCCGATGATGATGACCTTGAGCTGCAGCGGGATCTGCTGGGGCGCCAGACTCATGGCGGTGAGGCGCCCCAGCTCGGCCAATGGCGATTCCATCTTCAGCTGGCGCGAATGCAGGGCACGCTTGAGCGCGTCCCAGACGAAGGGCTCGGTCAGCAGCTTGTCGGCTTCGACGATGAGGAAGCCGCCATTGGCACGATGCAAGGCGCCCGGGCGCAGCTGGCGATAGTTGGTGTAGAGCGCGCCCTGATCGGACTGGTACTCGATGCGGCCGAAGAGATTGTCGTAGGTCGGGTGGGACTCGAACACCACGGGCGCACCGCCGGTGACGTGGTGGCCGATGATCAGATTGGGCTCGTACTGCTCGCGCAGTTCCTTGCGCCGCTGCATGTCGGGCTTGGCGTCGTCGGCCAACTGCTCGACCACCGTCTTGAGCAGATCCACCTGCATGGCCTGCAGATAGGCACAGACGCCGGGGTTGTCGTTGTACTTCTCCGACAGCGGCGCCAGGAGCGGCTGCAGGGCCTGGATGATGGTGTCCTCGTTCAGCGCCCGCAGCTGGTTGCTCGACTCGCGCCGCCATTGCGGCAGGCTGGACAGCTCTTCGTTGAGACGTTCTTCGAGGCTGGAGATATCGGCGTGAAAGCGTTCGCGCTCGGCCTCGGGCAGCTGGGCGAATTCGGCTTCATCCAGCGCCTTGCCCTCCTTCATCGGCGTGAAGGCGACATTGTTGGCATCGCGATAGAGGGCGATCTCCTTTTCCAGCGCGAGCTTTTCCACCACGTCCAGGGCCTGGTCGTAGCGCTGATTGAACGCACGTTCGATGGCGTTCTTCTTCTGTTGGAATGCCGGATGCTCGAACACCGCCGGAAAGGTGGCCAGCAGGTTGTCGATGAACTGCGCCATGTCGGCCACGAAGGCCTCGCCTTCACCAGGTGGCAGTTCCAGGGCGCCGGGAGCGCGCGGCTCTTCGAAATGATTCAGGTACACCCAGTCGTTCGGCGTGGGCTGGCGTTTGGCTTCGGCCTTGAGGTAGCGCTGAACGAAGGAGAAGCGGCCGGTGCCCGGCTCGCCCATGACAAAGACGTTGTAGCCGGGCCGTGGCATCGCCACCCCGAACTGCAGCGCCTCTACCGCACGCTCCTGGCCCAGGATGCCGCGGAAGGGTTCGAGCTGATCGGTATCGGCAAAGGAGAATTGTTCGGGAGCGAAGGGGCGGGTCAGCTCATCGGGAGCGAGCCGGAGACCGGCCGCAACGGGATCGTGCATCGTAAGTCCTTGTCAGGCATGCAAGCAGTGTCCGCATTCTGCGACCGGGATGACAGCGGAGGCAAGGCAAGCCGCGCTCCCCTGCGTATTTAAACGCAGCGGTTCGAAGGGGCTGACATGACGTCTGTCGGTATTTTCCGACCCCAGCGTTTTTTGACGAAATTCTCACCAGACGCCTACTAAGCTTTCTATAGGGGGATCAGTCGTAGGATCCCGTGAGGAGGCCCCATGGCTGGCTCTCGTCGTTTCATTCCGCTGTTCTTCCTGCTGTCCGCGCTCGCGGCCTGCACCAGTTATCACGACCAACTGATTGCCAAAGGCTATCCGCCGGCCTATGCCGACGGCTTCAGCGACGGCTGCCAGACCGGCAAGCAGGCAGTCAATGGCATAGGGTACGAACACAAGGATGCGCGCCGCTTCGTCGCGGAGAAACCCTATCAGCAGGGCTGGGACGCGGGCTACGCGCAATGCGTGCAGGTGGCCCAGCGCGAAGAGCAGCAGCGCTTCATCGAGCAGGTCCGGGAAAACCGCGAAGGCGCGGAGCAACTGCATCTGCGCTCCAAAACACGTTGAGGTCGCAGCCATCCTTGCAGCACAGATAGGATGACCTATGCTGGCGGGCCCGCTTGTTGAGCTCAGCCAATGTCCGCCCGTTCGCCGCTGTTCGCCGTCGCCCTGCTGCTGGTCGCCATGACCTCGATCCAGACCAGCGCGAGTCTGGCCAAGACGCTGTTCCTGCGCCTCGACCCGGTGGGTGTCACCACCCTGCGCCTGATCTTCGCCGCCCTGGTCCTGCTGATCGTGCTGCGTCCCTGGCGCAACTTCCGCCGCGAGGCGCTGGGCAGTCTACTGGGCTATGGCGTCGCCATGGGCGTGATGAACCTGACCATCTACATGGCCATGCAGCGCCTGCCGATCGGCATCGCCGTCGGCCTGGAATTCGTCGGCCCCCTGGTGGTAGCGCTGTGCGCCCTGCGCCGCTGGCTGGACCTGCTGTGGATCGTCCTGGTAGTCGCTGGCCTGGCCGTGCTCCTGCCCTTCGGTCACAACGCCTCGGCGCTGGATCCCCTAGGTACCAGCCTGGCACTGGGCGCCGGTGCCTGCTGGGCGTTGTACATCGTGCTGGGCAAGCGCGCGGGCGCGGTGCATGGCACCGGCACGGTGGCCTTTGGCGCTTCCATCGCCGCCCTGGTGATTCTCCCCATCGGCCTCGTTCACAGCGGCAGCAATCTCTTGCAACCGGAAATCTGGCCACTGGCACTGGCCTTGGCTCTGATGTCCACGGCCATTCCCTATGCCCTGGAAATGGTCGTACTCACCCGCCTGCCGGCCTCGACCTTTGGCACCCTGATGAGTCTGGAACCCGCGCTGGGCGCCCTTTCCGGCTGGGTGTTCCTCGGCGAGATCCTGGGTATCGCCCAATGGTTCGCTCTCGCCTGCATCATCGCCGCCTCGATCGGCGCCACCTGGAGCAGCCGTCTGACCCCGGAGCAAACGCCGCTCTAGGGACTCTATAACGAGGCGAATCCTCACGCGGAGTACCGACGATGATCTATCTGATAATGGGCGTCTCGGGCAGTGGCAAGACCACCCTGGGCGAACTCCTGGCCAGCCGACTAGGCTGTCGTTTCGACGATGCCGACACCTTTCACAGCCAGGCCAACAAGGACAAGATGGCCAAGGGCATCGCCCTCACCGACGAGGATCGCTGGCCTTGGCTGGATGCCATCCACGATGCCATGCAGCAGGCGCGGGCCGAGGGCACTACCCGGGTGTTCGCCTGCTCGGCGCTGAAGAAAGTCTATCGAGATCGCCTGCTGAACGGCCTCGAAGGTGTGCGTCTGCTGTTTCTCAAGGGCTCCCCGGAGCTGCTCGCCGAGCGTATCGGCAGCCGCCGTGGGCACTTCTTCGATCCCAAGCTGTTGCAGAGCCAGCTCGACACCCTGGAAGCGCCCGATCACCTGGAGGCCCAGGTGCTGGACGTGCGGCAGTCGCCGGAGCAACTGGTGGACGAGGTGCTGGAGCACGACCGCAGCGCCTGAGCGCTGCGATC
Source organism: Pseudomonas sp. PLB05 (assembly GCF_021106615.1). Taxonomy (NCBI): domain Bacteria; kingdom Pseudomonadati; phylum Pseudomonadota; class Gammaproteobacteria; order Pseudomonadales; family Pseudomonadaceae; genus Pseudomonas; species Pseudomonas sp. PLB05. The sequence continues at coordinate 1,066,842 of NZ_JAJOHO010000002.1, read as the reverse complement.
ACGGCGTCAGACCGCGACCGGTGCCTTGATGTGCGGGTGGGCCTGATAGCCTTCCAGCTCGAAATCCTCGAAGCGGAAGGCGAACAGGTCCTGTACCGCCGGATTGAGCTTCATGGTCGGCAGCGGCAGCGGTTCACGCGTCAGCTGCAGATCGGTCTGCTCCAGGTGATTGGCATAGAGGTGGCAATCACCGCCGGTCCAGATGAATTCGCCCGGTTGCAGCCCGGTGACCTGGGCCACCATCAGGGTCAGCAGCGCATAGCTGGCGATGTTGAAAGGTACGCCGAGGAAGATGTCGGCGGATCTCTGATAGAGCTGGCAACTCAGGCGGCCATCGGCGACATAGAACTGGAACAGCGCATGGCACGGCGGCAAGGCCATCTCGTCCACTAGCGCCGGATTCCAGGCCGAGACGATCAGGCGGCGTGAATCGGGCTTGGCGCGGATCATGTCCACCACCCCGGCGATCTGGTCGATATGGCGACCATCCGGTGCCGGCCAGCTGCGCCACTGGTAGCCGTAGACTGGGCCCAGTTCGCCATTCTCGTCGGCCCACTCGTCCCAGATGGAAACGCCGTTGTCCTTGAGATAGCGGATGTTGGTCTCGCCCTGCAGGAACCACAGCAGCTCGTGGATGATGGATCGCAGATGGCATTTCTTGGTGGTGACCAGGGGAAAGCCCTCGGCCAGATCGAATCTCATCTGGTAGCCGAAGACGCTGTAGGTCCCGGTGCCGGTGCGGTCGCTCTTGAAGGTGCCGTGTTCGCGCACGTGGCGCATCAGGTCGAGGTACTGTTTCATGGCGGGGGCGCTACCTGGCAAAAGCCAAATGGTATCAAATCGCGCCCTGCGGGAGCGGTCGCGCTTGTCGCAGCCAGCAGCGGGGCACAAAAAAAGCGGCCCGGAGGCCGCTTCTCGTCGCTTAGCTGTTAGCTGTTGGCCGGCGGCGCCGTGAGGGTCGCCGTCTCGCGCTCGCGCTGGCTGATCTCCGAGGCCGTGGCGTCCATGGCCTCCTGCAGCCCCTGCAGGCGCTTCTTCTCGGCACGCCGGGTGAAGTACCAGGCGAAGAAGGTGAACAGCGAGACCACCAGCAGGATCAGGCTGGCGATGGCGTTGATCTCCGGCTTCACGCCCAGGCGCACCGCGGAGAACACCTCCATGGGCAGGGTGGTGGAGCCGGGACCGGACACGAAGCTCGCCAGCACCAGGTCGTCCAGCGACAGGGCGAAGGACATCATGCCACCCGCCGCCAGCGACGGCGCGATCATGGGAATGGTGATCAGCAGGAACACCTTCCAGGGCCGGGCGCCCAGGTCCATGGCCGCCTCTTCGATGGACAGGTCCAGCTCGCGCAGGCGCGAAGAGACCACCACCGCTACATAGGAGGCACAGAAGCTGGTGTGGGCGATCCAGATGGTGGTCACGCCGCGGTCCTGCGGCCAGCCGATCAGCTGCGCCATGGAGACGAACAGCAGCAGCAGCGACAGACCGGTGATCACCTCGGGCATCACCAGCGGCGCCGTGACCATGCCGCCGAACACGGTGCGGCCGCGGAAGCGCGGGATCCGGGTCAGCACGAAAGCCGCCAGGGTGCCGAGGATCACCGAGGAGATGGCCGTGTAGAAGGCGATTTCCAGGGAGCGGAACACCGCGCTCATCAGTTGGCTGTTGTCCAGCAGGCCGACGTACCACTTCACCGACCAGCCACCCCAGACGGTCACCAGGCGCGACTCGTTGAAGGAGTAGATGACCAGGATGACCATCGGCAGATAGATGAACAGCAGTCCGAGCACCAGCATCAGGTTGGTGAACTTGAGGCCTCTCATAGCTTGCCCTCCAGTTCCTTGGCTCGGCTCCAGATTGGAGAGCCGGTTGAACAGCACGATGGGCACAGAATGGCTGTCTGGCTCACAGCTTGCCCTCCAGTTCCTTGGCTTGGTTGCGATTGAACAGCACGATGGGCACGATCAGGATCAGCAGCATCACCACCGCCAGGGCGGAGGCCACCGGCCAGTCACGGTTGTTGAAGAACTCCTGCCAGAGCACGCGGCCGATCATCAGGGTCTCCGGGCCGCCCAGTAGCTCGGGAATGACGAATTCGCCCACCGCCGGAATGAACACCAGCATGCAGCCGGCGATGATGCCGTTCTTGGACAGTGGCACGGTGATCTTCCAGAAGCTGGTGAAGCGACTGGCACCCAGGTCGCCGGCGGCTTCCAGCAGGGTCAGGTCGTGCTTCACCAGGTTGGCGAACAGCGGCAGGATCATGAACGGCAGGTAGGAGTAGACGATCCCCAGGTACACCGCGAAGTTGGTGTTGAGCATCTGCAGCGGACTGCTGATGATCCCCAGGTTCATCAGGAAGCTGTTGATCAGGCCATTGGTGGAGAGCAGCCCCATCCAGGCATAGACGCGGATGAGGATGGCGGTCCAGGTCGGCATCATGATCAGCAGCAGCAGCACCGTCTGTTTCTCGCGACTGGCCCGGGCGATGGCATAGGCCATGGGATAGCCGATCAGCAGGCAGATCAGGGTACTGATGCCGGCCATCTTCAGCGAGCCAAGATAGGCATCCAGATACAGCGGATCGCCGGCGAACATCAGGTAGTTGCCGAAGTTGAGCGCGATATCCAGTTGCTGATCGGCGTAGCTGAACAGCTCGGTATAGGGCGGGATGGCCACGTCCGCTACCGAGAAGCTGATCTTGAGCACGATCAGGAACGGCAGCAGGAAGAACAGGAACAGCCAGACGAAGGGCACGCCAATGGTCAGGCGGCGGCCATCGAGCAGGCGCTTGAGCAAGGGAGGTCTGGTCATGCTTGCAGTACCACGCCGCTTTCGTCTTCCCAGTACACCACCACGGCGTCGTCCCAGGTGGGTCGTTTGCCGAGACGCTCGGCGTTGGCGATGAAGCACTGGACGATGGGCCCGGTCCCCAGCTTGACGTGATAGACCGAGTGCCCACCCAGGTAGGCGATGTCATGCACGGTGCCGCTGCACCAGTTGTAGTCGGGATGCTCGTGATCCGCCGGCAGGCTGGTGCCCATCAGCAGTTTCTCGGGCCGCAGGGCGAAGGTGACCTGCTTTTCTTGAGCTCGGGTGCTGATGCCGTGACCGATGTAGATCGGCCGCTCCAGTTGCGGGCTATGGATGATGGCATGGTCGGCGCCATCGTCGGTCAGCTCGCCGTCGAAGACGTTGACGCTGCCGATGAACTCGCAGACCAGCCGGCTCGCCGGGGTCTCGTAGATGTCCATGGGGCTGCCCACCTGGGCGATCCAGCCCAGGTGCATGATGGCGATGCGCTCGGCCATGGTCATGGCCTCTTCCTGGTCGTGGGTCACCATCACGCAGGTCACGCCCACGCGTTCGATGATTTCCACCAGTTCCAGCTGCATCTGCGAGCGCAGCTTCTTGTCCAGGGCGCCCATGGGCTCGTCGAGCAACAGGAGCTTGGGTCGCTTGGCCAGGGAACGCGCCAGGGCCACCCGCTGGCGCTGGCCACCGGAGAGCTGGTGCGGCTTGCGCTTGGCGTACTGGGTCATGTGCACCAGCTTGAGCATCTCGGCCACGCGCGCGTCGATCTCGGCCTTGGGCAGCTTGTCCTGCTTGAGGCCGAAGGCGATGTTCTGCTCCACGCTCATGTGCGGGAACAGCGCATAGGACTGGAACATCATGTTGATCGGCCGCTCGTAGGGCGGCATGTCGGTAATGTCCTCGCCATCGAGGAAGATGCGTCCTTCGCTGGGCCGCTCGAAACCGGCCAGCATGCGCAGCAGGGTCGACTTGCCCGAACCCGAGCCGCCGAGCAGGGCGAAAATCTCACCCTTGTTGATGGTCAGGGAGACGTCGTCGACAGCGACGGTTTCGTCAAATTTCTTGGTGACCCGGTCGATCTTGACCAGGACTTCCTTGGCTTTCTTGTCGCCGGTGGCGGCTTTCTTGAAGGCACTGGTGGCGGTCGCCATGTACATCTCCCCAGGAAAATCGGGGACCGGCCGGTCCGGTCCGCTTAGCGTTGGTTATTTGCCGGACTTGACCCGCGTCCAGCTACGGGTTTCCAGGCGCAGGAGTTGCGGGGGCAGCTCCTTCATGACGTACAGCTTGTCCATCACCGCCTGAGGCGGATAGACGGTCTCGTCCTGCCGCAGCTCGGCATTCATCAGCTCGCCCGCCTTGGGATTGGGGTTGGCGTAGCCGACATAGTCACTGACCTTGGCGATGACCTCGGGCTGCAGCAGATAGTTGATGAAGGCATGGGCCTCCTTTACGTTCTTGGCATCCTTGGGGATGGCCAAGAGGTCGAACCAGAGGTTCGCGCCCTCCTTGGGAATCGCGTAGCCGATGTTGACGCCCTTCTTCGCTTCCTCGGCACGCGAACGCGCCTGAAAGACATCGCCGGAATAGCCGAAGGCCACGCAGATGTTGCCGTTGGCCAGGTCCGAGATGTACTTGGAGGAATGGAAATAGGTGATGTAAGGCCGCACCTTGAGCAGCTGTGCCTCGGCCTTCTTGTAGTCGTCAGGGTTGGTGCTGTTGGGATCGAGTCCCAGGTATTGCAGTACCGCCGGATAGACCTCATCGGGCGAATCCATGAAGGAGACGCCGCACTTGCTCAGCTTCTTGAGGTTCTCGGGTTCGAACAGGATGGCCCAGGAATCGAGCTTGTCGGTACCCAGCGCGGCCTTGACCTTGTCGACATTGTACCCGATGCCGTTGGTGCCCCACAGGTAGGGCACGCCGTATTGATTGCCCGGATCGCTCTTTTCCAGTTGCTTGAGCAAGGCCGGGTCGAGATTCTGCCAGTTCGGCAGCTGACTCTTGTCCAGTTTCTGGAAGGCGCCCGCCTTGATCTGCTTGGCCAGGAAGTTGCTCGAAGGCACCACCACGTCGTAGCCGGTGTGGCCGGCCAACAGCTTGCCTTCGAGGGTTTCGTTGGAATCGAAGACGTCATAGACCGGGGTGATGCCAGTGGCCTTCTGGAAGTCTTCCAGCGTGGTCTCGCCGACGTAATCGCTCCAGTTGTAGACACGTACCGTCGGGTCGGCGACAGCGGTTCCCATGACGGTCAGGGTCGTCATGGCCAGCAGGGTTTTACGCAACGAAAGCACGGGCGGCTCCTTTCATGATGGGCATCGACGGCGACACACTTTCAGCGGTCCATACAGACGTACGGCACGCCGGAGCGACTCCGGCGTGCCGTCCTTTCAGCCGCACGCGGCGGCAGCAATCACTTGCCGGACTTGATGGTGGTCCAGGTACGGGTCATCAGACGCTGGGTCTTGGCCGGAAGATCCGGGAAGGCATACAGCTTGGTCATGGTTTCCTGGGTCGGATAGATCCCCGGGTTGGTGCGGATCTCTTCGGCCACCAGCGGGGTGGCCGCCTTGTTGCCGTTGGGATACTGCACATAGTCGCTGACCGCCGCGATCACCTTGGGCTCCATCAGGTAGTTGATGAACTTGAGCGCGCCTTCGGAGTTCTCGGCATCCTTGGGAATGGCCATGGTGTCGAAGAAGGTACCGGCGCCTTCCTTGGGAATGTTGTAGGCCACGGTCACGCCGTTCTTGGCATCGGCGGCACGGGCCTTGGCCTGGGCGATGTCACCGGAGTAACCGACCGCCACGCAGACGTTGCCATTGGCCAGGTCCGAGATGTACTTGGAGCTGTGGAAATAGGTGATGTACGGCCGCACCTTGAGGAACAGCTCCTCGGCCGCCTTGATCTCCTTGGGATCCTGGCTATCCGGCTTGTAGCCGAGGTAGTGCAGGCCGGCGGGAATGATCTCGGTGGGCGAATCCAGCACCGCCACGCCGCAGCCCTTGAGCTTGGAGAGATTCTCGGGCTTGAAGATCAGGTCCCAGGAATCCACCGGGGCATTGTTGCCCAGGGCAGCCTTGACCTTGGCCGGGTTGTAGCCGATGCCGATGGTGCCCCACAGGTAGGGGATGGCGTACTGGTTGCCCGGATCGCTGACTTCCAGGGTCTTCATCAGCTGCGGATCCAGGTTGCTGTAGTTGGGCAACTTGGACTTGTCCAGCGGCTGGTAGACGCCGGCCTTGATCTGCTTGGCCAGGAAGGAGTTGGACGGCACCACCACGTCGTAGCCGGAACGGCCGGCCAGCAGCTTGGCCTCGAGGGTCTCGTTGCTGTCATAGACGTCATAGACCACCTTGATCCCCGACTCCTTCTCGAAGTTGGCGATGGTGTCTTCGGCAATGTAGTCGTTCCAGTTGTAGACGTGCAGGACCTTGGGGTCCGCCGAGGCGTTGCCGGCAAAGAGGCCGGCCAGGCTCAGCGCTAGAAGAGTCTTGCCAAAAACATTCATGCGGTGGTGCTCCTCAAGTCATCGTTGGTCTTTTGATTCGGTGCGCGGCCAGCGCCCGCGCGCAGTCTGGCAAGGTCCGCCGCCGCGCTCAAGCCTTGCCGGCCATTAGCCACGTTGACGTAGCACCGCATGGGTCTGATCGAGACTCAGGCGCGCCAGGGTGACGAGCTCGTCGATGGACTCCGGAGTGATGACCAAAGGCGGGGCGATGATCATGGTATCGCCCACCGCACGCATCACCAGCCCATTGCGGAAGCAGTGCTCACGGCAGAGCATGCCCGCCCCACCCTCGTACCGCGTCCGCGTCTTCTTGTCGCGCACCAGCTCCAGCGCCGCCACCATCCCGACGCCGCGGGTCTCGCCCACCAGCGGGTGGTCCGCCAGCTCCGCCCAGCGTTTCTGCAAATAGGGTGCCGTGGCGCTGCGAACCCGATCGACGATGCCCTCGTCACGCAGGATGCGGATGTTTTCCAGAGCCACGGCAGCCGCCACCGGATGCCCGGAATAGGTGAAGCCGTGGTAGAACTCGCCGCCCTCGTCCAGCACCTTGACCACTTCGTCGCGCACCACCACGCCACCCATGGGCACATAGCCCGAGGTGAGACCCTTGGCGATGGGCATCAGGTCCGGGGCGTTGCCGTAATACTGGCTGCCGAACCATTCGCCGGTACGGCCGAAGCCGCAGATGACCTCGTCGGCGATGAAGAGGATGTCGTACTTATCCAGGATCTGGCGCACTCGCGGCCAATAGCTTTCCGGCGGCACTATCACCCCGCCGGCACCCTGGATGGGCTCGGCGATAAAGGCGGCGACACGTTCTTCGCCGACCTCGAGGATCTTCCGCTCCAGCTGATCGGCCGCCCAGACGCCGAATTCCTCCGGACTCATCTCGCCGCCTTCACCGAACCAGTAGGGCTGCGGGATATGCACGATGTCGGGTAGCAGACCGCCCTGCTCGTGCATCGCCGCCATGCCGCCCAGGCTGGCGCCGGCCATGGTCGAGCCGTGGTAGCCATTCCAGCGGCCGATGACCACCCGCTTCTCCGGTTGGCCCTTGGTTGCCCAGTAATGGCGCACCAGACGCAGCACCGTGTCGTTGGCCTCCGAGCCCGAACCGGTGAAGAACACGTGATTCATGCCCTCCGGTGCCAGCTCGGCGATGGCCTTGGCCAGTTCCAGCACCGGCGGGTGGGCGGTCTGGAAGAACAGGTTGTAGTAGGGCAGCTCACGCATCTGGCGACTGGCCGCCTCGACCAGCTCTTCACGGCCGTAGCCGACGTTGACGCACCAGAGCCCGGCCATACCGTCGAGGATGCGCTGACCCTCACTGTCCCAGAGGTGCACGCCCTCGGCGCGGGTAATGATGCGCGCGCCCTTCTCGTTGAGCTGGCGATAATCGGTGAAGGGCGCCAGCAGGTGCCGGCGACTCAGGTCCTGCCAATGGGCGGTGGTAAAGGTAGTCACGAAGCCTCTCCTTGAATCGCGGTCAGACGCTGAGCAGCAGGAATTCCCGCTCCCACGAACTGATCACGCGCTTGTAATTCTCATGTTCGGCGCGCTTCACCGCGACATAGCCACGGGTGAAACGACTCCCCAGATAACGTTCCAGGGTGGCCGACTGCTCCATGCGCTCCAGGGCGGCTTCCAGGGTCAGCGGCAGGCGCAGGTTGCGGCGCTCATAGCCGCGGCCTTGTACCGGAGCACTAGGCGAGACGTTCTCGACCATGCCCAGATAGCCACACAGCAGGCTGGCGGCCAGGGCCAGATAGGGGTTGGCATCGGCGCCGGCCAGACGATTCTCAACCCGGCGATTCTGCGGATCGGAATCCGGTACCCGCAGGCCCACGGTGCGGTTCTCCTCACCCCACTCCACGTTGACCGGCGCCGAGGTGTCGGGCAGGAAGCGGCGGAAGGAATTCACATTGGGCGCGAACAGCGGCAGCGCCTCGGGAATGTATTTCTGCAGACCGCCGATGTGGTGCAGGAAGAGCTCGCTCATGCTGCCATCGGGGTTGGAAAACACCGTCTTGCCGGTCTTGAGATCCACCACGCTCTGGTGCAGGTGCATGGCGCTGCCAGGCTCGCCGGTCATGGGTTTGGCCATGAAGGTGGCGGTGACGTTGTGCTTGAGCGCCGCCTCGCGCAGGGTGCGCTTGAAGACGAAGATCTGGTCGGCCAGGTGCAACGGATCGCCGTGGCGGAAGTTGATCTCCATCTGGGCGGTGCCCTCTTCGTGGATCAGGGTATCCAGATCCAGCTCCTGGGCCTCGCACCAGTCGTACATGTCCTCGAACAGCGGATCGAATTCGTTGGCCGCGTCGATGGAAAAGGACTGGCGCCCGGTTTCCTGGCGACCGGAGCGCCCTACCGGCGGCTGCAGCGGATAGTCGGGGTCGTCGCTGCGCTTGGTCAGGTAGAACTCCATTTCCGGCGCGACGATGGGCTGCCAGCCGTGCTCGGCATAGAGCTTGAGCACCTTCTTGAGCAGGTTGCGCGGCGACAGCTCGATGGGGATGCCGCGCTTGTCGTAGGTGTCGTGGATCACCAGGGCGGTGGGTTCCAGCGCCCAGGGCACCAGGAACACCGCGCGATCGTCCGGGCGACAGTGCATGTCGATGTCGGCCGGGTCGAGCAGTTCGTAGTAGATGTCGTCGTCGACATAGTCCCCGGTCACGCTCTGCAGGAGCACGCTCTCCGGCAGGCGCATGCCCTTTTCATTGAGGAACTTGGCGGTGGGAGAAATCTTGCCGCGGGCAATGCCGGTCAGGTCGGCTACCAGGCATTCCACTTCAGTGATCTTGCGTTCTTTCAACCAGGCGGTGAGCCGGTCAAGCGGGGTGCTCATAAAGACCTCGAAGGTTCGAGCGGGGTGAACAGCATCAGCGGCCGGCAGCGCGCTCCTTGCAGGCCGTGCCGAACGCCTTGAATAAAGCGAGATAGATCGGGTGACTGCGCACCTTCCACTCCGGGTGCCACTGCACACCGCAAGTGAAGGCGCGGGCCTCGGGAAGCGAGACGGCTTCGATCAGGCCATCGGGGGCCAGCGCCTCGGCGCGCAACCCCGGCGCCAGGCGCTCGATACCCTGGCCATGGATGGAGTTCACCTCGAAGCGCGCCGGCAGATCCAGGGTCTCGAACAGGCCACCTGGCTGGACCTCGACCGGATGGTGCAAGCCATAGTGCTCTTCCAGGGTCTCGCCGCGCTCGCGGTGATCCATGAGGGAAGCGACCTCATGCACCTTCTGGTGCAGGCTGCCGCCAAAGGCCACGTTCATTTCCTGGAAGCCCCGGCAGATGCCCAGCACCGGCACGCCCGCAGCCACCGCGGCGCGCAGCAGCGGCAGGGTCACGGCGTCGCGCGCCGCATCGTGCAGGGTGCCGGGCTCGCTGGGCGGGCCCTGGTAATGGCGAGGTTCGACATTGGACGGCGAACCGGTGAACAGCAGACCGTCCAGACGCTCCACCAGGGCCTCGGTGGCGATGAGGTCGGCGAGGGCCAGAATCACCAGCGGCATGCCCTCGGCCCCCTCCACCACCGCGCGCAGATACTTGTCGCCAGCGATGTGAAAGGGATGCAGGCCTAGTTGCCTGGTACAGGCTGTGACACCTATGAGGGGCAGCGCGGACATGGGGCACCGGGTTGAACAGGAATCATCCGAGCCTAGTCTTGTTCGTTATTTTTCACAACCACCGGTAAAAAGTTTCGAGATTCTGCACAGAAGCGGCGCAACAGAGGCGTTCTAGCGCTCATGAATGCGCCAAAAACAGGCACCTGCGCACCACCCCTGAGCAGGCTTTCCGCCAGTTGACTTTGCTCCGCCTTTCGGATTGACTCCAGGGTGGTAACTCCGCTGATTGATATTTTTAACAGGGGCGCTGGCAAAGCGTCGGAGCGCAGGCGAGACCGTACTCTCAGGTCGCTGTCGGATCGACAGCGGGCACTCGTGCCCTCACTGCGGTTGGCCCACTGGGCAAACAGGCGCGTCAGGCGCTAACCGTTTTGTCGAGCGCAGCCAAAAGCAAAGGTGTTTCATCATGTCGGTACCCCCGCGTGCCGTTCGTTTGGATGAAGCGACCGACTTCCTCAGGGAACATCCTGAGGTTCAGTTCGTCGATCTTCTGATTGCAGATATGAATGGCGTGGTGCGTGGCAAACGCATCGAGCGCAACAATCTGCCCAAAGTCTTCGAGAAAGGAATCAACCTCCCCGCTTCGCTGTTCGCCCTCGACATCACCGGCTCCACCGTCGAAAGCACCGGTCTCGGTCTCGACATCGGCGATGCCGACCGCGTCTGTTTCCCCATCACCGACACCCTCTCCATGGAGCCCTGGCAGAAGCGTCCCACCGCGCAACTGCTGATGACCATGCACGAGATGGAAGGCGAGCCCTTTTTCGCCGATCCCCGCGAGGTCCTGCGCCAGGTCGTACAGCGCTTCGACGAACTCGGACTCACCGTCTGCGCCGCCTTCGAGCTGGAGTTCTACCTGATCGATCAGGAGAACATCAACGGCCGTCCGCAGCCACCGCGCTCACCCATCTCCGGCAAGCGTCCCCAGTCGGTCCAGGTCTACTCCATGGACGATCTGGACGAATACGCCGACTGCCTGCAGGACATAATCGACGGTGCCCGCGCCCAGGGCATTCCGGCCGACGCTATCGTCGCCGAATCGGCGCCGGCGCAATTCGAGGTCAACCTCAATCACGTCGCCGATCCGATCAAGGCCTGCGACTACGCCGTGCTGCTCAAGCGCCTGATCAAGAACGTCGCCTACGACCATGAAATGGATACCACCTTCATGGCCAAGCCCTACCCGGGCCAAGCGGGCAACGGCTTGCACGTGCATATTTCCCTGCTGGACAAGGAAGGCCGCAACATCTTTGCCGGCGAGGATCCCGAGCAGAACGCCGCATTGCGTCACGCCATCGGCGGTGTGCTCGAGACCCTACGCGCCTGCATGGCCTTTCTCTGTCCCAACGTGAACAGCTATCGGCGCTTCGGCTCGCAGTTCTTCGTGCCCAATGCCCCGAGCTGGGGCCTGGACAACCGTACCACCGCCCTGCGCGTCCCCACCGGTACACCGGAGGCACACCGCATCGAGCATCGGGTGGCTGGCGCCGATGCCAACCCCTACCTGCTGCTGGCGGGTGTCCTGGCCGGGGTACACCACGGCCTGACCCGGCAGATCGAGCCCGGCCCGGTCACCGAGGGCAACTCCTACGAGCAGCACGAGCAGAGCCTGCCGAACAACCTGCGCGATGCCTTGCGCTACCTGGACGATAGCTCGGTGATGGCGGAGTACATCGATCCGAAGTACATCGACATCTTCGTCGCCTGCAAGGAGCACGAGCTGGAGGAGTTCGAACACTCCATCTCCGACCTTGAGTACAACTGGTACCTGCACACCGTGTAAGCACCGCCTGCCGATCGGTCCTGCACCGGTCGGCAGGTGCGCTGCAGTACCGCCGGAGCCCTGCGCGTAATCACGCTCGCGGCACCCTGCCGATCTTTCCCCTTTATCACCTACGACGACTCTGGACGGAGAGCTTCGCCATGACCACCCTCACCACGCCACGTGCCGACGGCTTCCACATGCCGGCCGAATGGGCCGACCAGCGCCAGATCTGGATGGTCTGGCCCGAGCGGCCGGACAACTGGCGCCTGGGCGGCAAGCCTGCCCAGGCGGCCTTCACCGCTGTGGCCCAGGCCATCGCCCGCTTCGAGCCGGTCACTATCGGTGCCTCGGCGCAGCAGTACGAGAATGCCCGCGCCCGCCTGCAGCACCCGAACATCCGCGTGGTGGAAATCAGCAATGACGACGCCTGGTGCCGCGATACCGGCCCGACCTTCGTCAGCGACGGCCAGGGTGGCGTGCGCGGCGTGGACTGGAGCTTCAACGCCTGGGGTGGCCTGGACGGCGGCCTCTATTTCCCCTGGCAGCGCGATGACCAGGTGGCCAGCAAGATCCTGGCGATCGAGAACCTGCCGGGCTATCGCACCCCGGATTTCGTCCTCGAAGGCGGCTCCATCCACGTCGATGGCGAAGGCACCCTGATCACCACCGAGGAATGCCTGCTCAACGCCAACCGCAATCCGCACCTGGATCGCGAAACGATCGAGCGCTACCTGAGCGACTACCTGGCGGTGGACAAGGTCATCTGGCTGCCCCACGGTCTCTACAACGACGAGACCAACGGCCACGTGGACAACTTCTGCTGCTACGTGCGTCCGGGCGAGGTACTGCTGAGCTGGTGCGACGACCAGGCCGATCCCAACTACGGCCGCTGCCGCGAGGCCCTGGCCGTGCTGGAGCGCGAAACCGATGCCCGCGGCCGCACCCTCAAGGTGCACCGCATTGTTACCCCAGGTCCGCTGTTCGCCAGCGAGGAAGAATGCCGCGACGTGGACGCCTGCCTGGGTACCCAGCCGCGCCGGGCTGGCGAGCGTCTGGCCGCCTCCTACGTCAATTTCCTGATCGTCAACGGCGGCATCATCGCCCCGACCTTTGGCGTTCCCGAGGATGCCGAGGCGCTGCGCACGCTGCAGGCCTGCTTCCCGGAGCACGAGGTGGTGCAGGTCCCCGGTCGCGAGATCCTGCTGGGCGGTGGCAACATCCACTGCATCACCCAGCAGCAGCCGACCGGCCGCTGATTTCCGGCGGAAACGAAAAAAGCCCGTCTTTCGACGGGCTTTTTTCTGACCTGAGCGCGGCTTAGAGCAGCGGCAGGGTGTAGCTGACGATGAAGCGGTTTTCGTCCTGATCGCGCTGACCCGGAACGCCCTGGGTGCTGGCTGCCGGCAGGTCGGAGCGCAGCGAAGCGTTACGCCAGGTGAAGCCCAGACCTTTCAGCTGGCCTTCCGGGACCACGTAGCTCAGCGTCAGATCGCGTTCCCACTCCATGTAGTCGCCATTGCGGGTGCGGATGTTATCGCCGTACTGGTAAATGATACCGGCGGTCAGACCCTTCATACCCAGCTGACCGAAGTCATAGGAGTAGCGAGCTTGCCAGGTGTCTTCACCGGAGCGGGCGAACTTGTTGATCTGCAGGTCGGTGATGATGTAGGCGGAAGCGCCATCACCCTGGTTCAGGAAGGGGAAGTCGCTGTTGCCATTGCTACCCTGGTAGCCGGCGCCGAACGTGTGGCCCTTGATCGAGTAGGTGAACAGGGCGCTGTACAGACGGTTGTCCACTTCGCCACGGGTAACGGCGCCAGTGGCGGTGCGGCCGTAGTAACCACTGGACGCATAGAGCGCGCCTTGGGTGTCGGCATTCTTGTTAGCGCCATCGCCGTTGCTGTCGAAGTAGCGCAGATCGGTCTTGAAGGTACCTTCACCCAGCTTGACGCTGTGGGTCAGACCCAGGAAATGCTGGCTGTAGAAATCTTCCAGCTGACCGAAGTAGTACTGCAGCGTCAGGTCCTTGGTGACCTTGTAGTCGGCACCGGCGAAACGGAACTGGTTGCTGTCACGCGCGGTGGAACCACTGTTGGAGCCCGCGATGGACATTTCTTCGTAGTTGCTGGAAGCACGGCCCTTGACGTGTTCGATCTGACCAGCAGTCAGAGTCACGTCCTTGATTTCCTTGGAGGTCACCTGACCGCCCAGGAAGGTCTGCGGCAGGATACGACCATCGTTGAAGGTGATGACCGGCAGCTTGGGCATCAGGGTGCCGTAGCGCAATTCGGTCTGGGAGATCTTCATCTTGGCAGTAGCGCCAACGGTGCTGAATTCGTCGACGGAGCTGCCGTCGGTTTCACGCGGGAACATGGTGCCCGGCTGATTGGAGCCGTCGGTCTTGCCAGCACGGCCGCCGCCGTCCAGACGCAGACCCAGCATGCCGATCGCGTCGACACCGAAGCCAACGGTGCCCTGAGTGAAGCCGGACTGATAATTGAGCAGGAAGCCCTGACCCCATTCCCGGTTGGTCGACGGGTTGGCGGCGCCATTGCGGTTATCGAGATTCTCGTAGAAGTTGCGCAGGCTCAGGGTTGCTTTGCTGTCCTCGATAAAGCCGGCAGCGTTGGCGGCGGCAATGAGGGACAGGTTCAGACAGGCCGCGGAGACCGCGACCACCAGTGGCTTCTTGACCATGTGTGCTCCAGGGGTGAATCGTTGTTATGCAGCCACCAGAGGTGTCAGCGTCTGCTGGTGGTATGCCCGACGGGCCGTGCGGAAGGGAAAGCTAGAGGGCTTTTGTTTCAATTTGGAGAATTATCCCGGGCTTGGTCGACTTTTAATTTGCGACTTCAAGCACAGGTCCCCTGCCACCGTCTTCCACGTTGCGAAAGCTAATTGCAAAAAAGCATTTCGTCTAGCGATACCTCGTTGAAAACCCGCTCTGTGGTCTTCCCCTTAGACTGGTCGGTCATGGCTGTAGGGAACCTTCCCCGCATGCCGCACCGGAAAGGCTGGCCTTTTCCTGAAAAAAGGCCAGCTCATAGTCTACGACTTTCCGCTCTAGGACGGTATTTTCAAGGCACTGGAAAACCCTTGCAGCCCGTCATCGAATGCTGGATCCAGAGAAATTCTCTACGCTCTTCAAGGACTTGTAATTTTTTGCTACGGCTTCCAGGGCCGACTCGCCCAGCACATGACACGCCTCGTCCGCCGCGTGAAACCTGACATCCCGCATCACCGTGGTTACGACGCGTTAGCGGCTTGGAAACAGACTTTCCATTCAACGGGTGCCAACTCGCCGGCTTCCACAAACAGCTGTGGATAGCGTCAGGCTGCCGGGGCAAGGGGGAAGAAAGGAGTCCATGCCAGCTGACTGGGGAGAGGATGAAGCTACCGGGCACCGAGGACCAGGCTAGGCTAGGCATGATCGGAACTGGCACGCTGGTATCCGAGAGCCAGACCTGGAGGTACGGCTCTGGAACATCTGCCAAGGGCTTCAGCCTTGGACGACTTGATCCTTGCCCTGGCGCTTGGCCTTGTACATGGCCTCGTCGGCCCGTACATAAAGAGTGTCAAGGGACTCATCGCCCTCACGCAGGACGGTGACACCCTGACTGATGGTGACCTTCAGCGGCCCCTCGGCGGTGGGTACGGCCAATTGGCGCACGGCGCGCTGTAGTCGGCCCCCGATCTGCAGTGCGAGGTCGCTGTCGCAACCTGGCAACAAGAGGGCGAATTCTTCGCCGCCGATACGGCCGAACAGATCGCCTCGACGAGTGGTCTGAGCGCCGCACTCGGCAACACGCTGTAACACCTGGTCGCCCATCTGGTGGCCGAAGCGATCGTTGATCTTCTTGAAGTCATCAATGTCGAGCAGCAGGAAGGCCAACGGCTCGCCTTCGTTCTGGGCGAATTCGAAGGCGCGCTGGGCACTTTCGAAGAAGTGCCGACGATTGCTGCTGCGGGTCAGGACGTCGGTGGTGGCGAGCCGCTGCAGCTCCTCCTCCATACGCTTCTTGTCGGTGATGTCTTCGGCGATGCCCACCACCAGGAGCGGCATGCCCGCCTCGCTGCGTTGACTGACAAAGCACTTGTCGCTGAGCCAGCGGATCTCCCCATCGGCGCGGATGATGCGGTACTCGCGCGACTCCACGGCTCCCTGCTCGATCACCTGTTCCAAGGTTCGCTGGGCGTATTCCAGGTCGTCGGGATAGATGTTGTTCAGCCAGGTGCTGTAGTCGCTCATCACCAGCGACTGGGAGCGCCCGAAGATCTGTTCGTAGGCGGGGCTGACATAGATGATCTGGCGATTGCGCCAGTCCAGCGCCCAGAGGACCGCGTTGACGCTTTCCAGCAGCGCACTGAACAGTTGCTCACGATCGCGCAGGCGATCTGCTTCGGCCCGCGAGTGCAGGAGAGCCAAAAGATTCTCTTCCGGGGTGGGAAGAGCAGACAGGGGGGGTTGTTCATCCATATACACATGCGCCTACGCGGGGTCCTGAGGGAGTTAGAGACAGCTGAAACCAGCCTGGTTCAATCCCCGCATAGTGCGCCCCACCGCTTCGGTGGGCTTTTGTGAAGCCTTTCTCAGGCGGTTCCGGCCGGCCGCAGGGAATAGGTTTTCAGCTGCTCGGCGAATTCGCGCAGCGACTGGATGCCGCTGGCTTCGGCCTCGCCGATCCACTGCCGGGTCGCGGCCAGCATGTCGTGACCGTTGGCACTGGTCCGCGCCCAGATCTGCTGCAGCGCCAGGCGCTTTTCGTAGATCAGCTTCAGCGCCTGACTGTGCTCGAGCAGTTCGTCGATGCGCACCTGATGGCGAGCCTTGAGCAGACTGGTCTCGCGGGCCAGCAGCCCCCGGGCGCGACGGAACAGCGGACGCTGGGAGGGCGCCGCACTGCCCCGCTCCTGCCGCAGCAGCGGGCCGATCACCTGCTGGCGGTATTGGGCCATGATCTGGAAGCGGTTGTTGAGGATGGCCATGGCGGTGTCCATGTCCAGCTGCCCCTTGCCTTCGATGCGATGGGCGATGGGGGCGACACGGTTGACCTTCGCCAGACGCAGCCAGGTGAACAGCTTGATCCAGGCCCAGCCCATGTCGAATTCCCAGCGCTTGACCGACAGCTTGGCCGAGTTTGGATAGGTGTGGTGGTTGTTGTGCAGCTCTTCGCCACCGATGACGATGCCCCAGGGGATGAGGTTGGTGGCGGCATCGCGGCATTCGAAGTTGCGATAGCCCACGGCATGGCCCAGGCCATTGACCACACCTGCGGCCCAGAAGGGAATCCAGACCATCTGCACGGCCCAGACGGTGAGACCCAGGGCACCGAACAGGGCGATGTCGATCAGCAGCAACAGCACCACCCCCATATTGCGGGTGCGCGGATTGGAGTAGAGCTTGCGCTCGATCCAGTCGTCCGGGCAGTTCTTGCCATAGATGCGCAGGGTATCGGCGTTGTTCGCCTCGGCCTTGTACAGCTCGGCGCCGCGCCGCACCACGGTGGCAAGGCCCTTGTGCACCGGGCTGTGCGGGTCCTCTTCGGTTTCGCACTTGGCGTGGTGCTTGCGGTGAATGGCGGTCCACTCACGGGTGTTCATCGCCGTGGTCAGCCACAACCAGAAGCGGAAGGCGTGCCTGAGCGCAGGATGCAGCTCCAGCGAACGGTGGGCGGAGTAGCGATGCAGGTAGACGGTGACACTGACAATGGTCAGGTGGGTCAGCAGCAGGGTGACCACCACCAGTTGCCAGACCGACAGGTCAAGCAGGCCGTTGTAGCTCATGGACGCAGAGGACCTCGCGCGGGTTGTGTGGTGCAACTGTCACTGAAAGTTCAGTGAACAGGCGTTCGCGCATTATTGCCGGGGTGGGCGATAAATCCAGCCCTCCCTTTTGCTACACAACGTGTCCTTCACAGACTGCTAATTCTAAAAGTGAATAAACAAAGCATTATTAGCAATTTTAAGAAATAAAGATCAGCCCCCTAAGATGGCGCCACCTCCCCGCCCACCGCTGTACACGAGGACGCCAACCATGAGCTCCGTTCCGTTCCGCAGCCTGGAAAACCAGGACGAAACCGCACTGCTCCGCGATATCCAGCAGGCTTTGCGTGGACTGAGATTCGGCGCCATCGAGATCACCGTGCACAACGGACAGGTGGTGCAGATCGAGCGCAAGGAAAAATTCCGGCCTCAGACCGGCCAAGCCAACAAGCCCTGAGTTTTCGCGGTCAGCGGACGAGTGGGCAAGGTGCCCGCCAGACGGTGTCCGGCTTTCTCACGTCAAGGAGCCTTTTCATGTCGATTCGCCGTTTCGCCCTGGCCGCGCTGGCCGGAGCCCTGTTCGCCACCCAGGTCCACGCCGTCGAATTGCTCAACGTGTCCTACGATCCGACCCGTGAGCTCTACCAGCAGTACAACGCCGCCTTCGCCAAGCACTGGAAGACCGAAACCGGCGAAGACGTGACCATCAAGAATTCCCATGGTGGCTCCGGCAAGCAGGCGCGCTCGGTGATCGATGGCCTGCAGGCCGACGTGGTGACCCTGGCGCTGTCCGGCGACATCGATGCCCTCAATCTGCACCAGCAGCTGGTCGACCCGAATTGGCAGAAGCGTCTGGCGGACAACAGCACCCCCTACACCTCGACCATCGTCTTCCTGGTCCGCAAGGGCAATCCCAAGGGCATCAAGGACTGGGACGACCTGGTGAAGAAGGATGTCCAGGTCATCACCCCCAATCCCAAGACCTCCGGCGGTGCCCGCTGGAACTTCCTTGCCGCCTGGGCCTATGCCAAGGCCAAGTACGGCAGCGATGCCGAGGCGCTGAAATTCGTCACCGAGCTCTATCGCCACGCCCCGGTGCTGGACACCGGCGCCCGCGGCGCCACCATCAGCTTCGTGCAGCGCCAATTGGGCGATGTGCTGATCGCCTGGGAAAACGAAGCCTATCTATCCCTGAAGGAAGAAGGCGGCGACCAGTTGGAGATCGTCACCCCGTCGTTGTCGATCCTGGCCGAGCCGCCCGTAGCCGTGGTGGACAAGGTGGTCGACAAGAAGGGTACCCGCAAGCAGGCCGAGGCTTATCTGCAGTATCTCTACAGCCCCGAGGGTCAGCGCATCGCCGCGCAGAACTTCTATCGTCCTCGCGATGCCAAGGTGGCGGCGGAATTCAAGGATCAGTTCAAGCCGGTCAAGCTGGTGACCATCGACCAGGAATTCGGCGGCTGGAAAGCGGCGCAACCCAAGTACTTCGCCGACGGCGGCGTGTTCGACAAGATCTTCGCCGACATCAACAAATAGCACCGCAGCCGGGACGGCTCACGCTGACCGGCCCGGAACAGGTATCGTTCCACCCCTCTGCGCCCTGGCGAATGCATCGCCGGGGCGCCTTGCAGAAGGACGCCTCATGTCTCGCCGTCTCTCCCCGGTCATACCCGGCTTCGGGTTGACCCTGGGCTTCTCCCTGACCTACCTCGCGCTGATCGTGCTGATCCCGCTGGGCGCCATGTTTCTCCATGCCAGCCAGCTGAGCCTAGGGCAATTCTGGTCGCTGATCACCGGTCGCCAGGTGTTGGCGGCGCTGCAGCTGTCCTTTGGCACCGCCCTGCTCGCCGCCTTCGTCAACGGCATCCTCGGCACCCTGCTGGCCTGGGTGCTGGTGCGCTACGAGTTCCCTGGGCGCAAGCTGATCGATGCCATGGTCGACCTGCCCTTCGCCCTGCCCACCGCGGTGGCCGGCATCGCCCTGACCGCCCTCTATGCCCCCAACGGCCTGATCGGCTCGCTGTTTCCCTTCAAGATCGCCTATACCCCGATCGGCATCACCCTGGCGCTGATCTTCGTCACCCTGCCCTTCGTGGTGCGCACCCTGCAGCCGGTGCTGGCGGACATCCCCAAGGAGATCGAGGAAGCCGCCACCTGCCTGGGTGCCCGCCCCTGGCAGGTGTTTCGCTATGTGCTGGTGCCGACGCTGTTGCCAGCCTGGCTGACCGGCTTCGCCCTGGCCTTCGCCCGCGGCGTGGGCGAGTACGGCTCGGTGGTGTTCATCGCCGGCAACATCCCGTTCAAGACCGAGATCCTGCCGCTGCTCATCGTCTCCAAGCTGGACCAGTACGACTACACCGGCGCCACCGGCATCGGCGTATTCATGCTGCTGGTGTCCTTTGTCATGCTGCTGCTGATCAACATCCTGCAGCGCCGCATCCAGCCCAATATTTAAGGAGTCCGCATGAGCCTCATGACGTCGACCAAGGCGGATGCGCGCGCCAACAAGCAGCGCACGCCGGTGGCCATCGCGCTGATCGCCAGCGCCTGGCTGATCTTCCTGCTGATCCTGGTGCTGCCGCTGTACATGGTGCTGAGCCAAGGCCTGGCCAATGGCATCGGCGCCTTCTGGGACGCCATCAGCGAACCGGACGCGATCTCGGCGCTCAAGCTGACGCTGTTCGCCACCGCCATCTCGGTCCCCCTGAACCTGGCCTTCGGCCTGGCCGCGGCCTGGTGCGTCACCAAGTTCGAGTTCACCGGCAAGAGCCTGCTGATCACCCTGATCGATCTGCCCTTCTCGGTCTCGCCGGTGATCGCCGGTCTCATCTATGTGCTGCTGTTCGGCGCCCAGGGGCTGATGGGCCCCTATCTGCAGAGCGTGAACGTGCAGATCGTCTTCGCCGTGCCCGGCATCGTACTGGCGACGATCTTCGTCACCTTTCCCTATGTGGCCCGCGAACTGATCCCGCTGATGCAGGAACAGGGCACCCAGGAAGAAGAAGCCGCACGCCTGCTGGGCGCCAGTGGCTGGCAACTGTTCTGGCACGTGACCCTGCCCAACGTGAAATGGGCGCTGATCTATGGCGTGGTGCTCTGCACCGCGCGGGCCATGGGCGAGTTCGGCGCGGTGTCGGTGGTCTCCGGCCACATCCGCGGCCTGACCAATACCCTGCCGCTGCACATCGAGATTCTCTACAACGAATACAACATCGTCGCCGCCTTCAGCGTGGCGATCCTGCTGCTGATGATGGCCCTGGTGATCCTGCTGCTGCGGCAGTGGAGCGAGAGTCGCCTGAGCCGCCAACTGCAGCACCGTGACGAGGAATAAGGCGCCATGAGTATCGAGATCCAGGGTATCAACAAGAGGTTTGGCGCCTTCCAGGCGCTCAAGGACATCAACCTGCACATCGAGAGCGGCGAACTGGTCGCCCTGCTCGGCCCCTCCGGCTGCGGCAAGACCACCCTGCTGCGCATCATCGCCGGTCTGGAAGCACCGGACACCGGTAACATCGGCTTCCACGGTGAAGACGTCTCCGGACGTGACGTGCGCGATCGCAACGTCGGCTTCGTCTTCCAGCATTACGCGCTGTTCCGCCACATGACGGTGTTCGACAACGTGGCCTTCGGCCTGCGCATGAAGCCGCGCCGCGAGCGGCCGAGCGAGACGCAGATCGCCAGCAAGGTGCACGAACTGCTGAACATGGTGCAGCTCGACTGGCTGGCCGATCGCTATCCCGAACAGCTCTCCGGTGGCCAGCGCCAGCGTATCGCCCTG
This sequence comes from Pseudomonas sp. PLB05, assembly GCF_021106615.1. Taxonomy (NCBI): domain Bacteria; kingdom Pseudomonadati; phylum Pseudomonadota; class Gammaproteobacteria; order Pseudomonadales; family Pseudomonadaceae; genus Pseudomonas; species Pseudomonas sp. PLB05. The sequence continues at coordinate 1,045,579 of NZ_JAJOHO010000002.1, read as the reverse complement.
GCCCGTGCCCTGGCGGTGGAGCCCAAGATCCTGCTGCTCGACGAACCCTTCGGCGCCCTGGATGCCAAGGTGCGCAAGGAGTTGCGCCGCTGGCTGGCACGGCTGCACGAGGAGATCCACCTGACCTCGGTGTTCGTCACCCATGACCAGGAAGAGGCCATGGAAGTGGCCGACCGCATCGTGGTGATGAACAAGGGGCAGATCGAGCAGGTCGGCTCGCCCGCCGAAGTCTACGAACAGCCGGCGAGCGACTTCGTCTATCACTTCCTGGGGGACTCCAACCGCCTGGCGCTGGGTGAGCAGGAGGTGCTGTTCCGTCCGCACGAGGTGGAGCTGGAGCGTGAGCCGCGAGCGGGTTATCACGCCGCCGAGGTGCGCGACATTCGCCCGCTGGGCGCCATCACCCGGGTGACCCTGAAGGTGCCGGAGCAGACCGAGGTGATCGAGGTGGAACTGGTCAAGGACCACCCGGCGCTGGCCGGTCTGCAACGCGGTGCGCCGCTGCATTTCCTGCCGCGTACGCCCTGAGCTGCAGCAGGCGGCTAAGACCAAAGTCGTAGCCGCCTGGATCAGACAGCGGTTGCAACCTCCGGAAAGCTGGCTCCATGATCGACGAAGCTGACCCACGTCACATTTCGTAATCGATCGAGCCGAATCACAAGGAGGTCGCATGCCCAGGCGCTGGCCCGTCGTGCTGTCGCTTCACCTGGCCATCCTCGTGGCTGCGCTGCTGCTCTGGCAGGGGCTGGCGCTGCCCTCCACCGCCGGCCTGGGACTGGTTCTCGTGGCAGCCCTCTGGCCTTGGCTACTGCTGCTGCGCAAGCCTGTCGCGCCGCCGGCTCCGGCCCAGTCCTTCGACGAGCTGACCAGCGATCTTTCGCGCAGCACGGTGCGCAACGCCGTGGCCATCGCCGGCGTGGCCTTCGCCGCCCAGCAACTGGCAGCCCGGGTGCAATCTCAAGCCAGCACGGCCGCACAGATTTCCAGCAGCGCCACGTCCCTTACCCAGACCGAGCACGACAGCGCCGGCAGCGCCCGCCAGGCCCTGGCGGTGGCGCAGCAGGTGCACCAGCGCAGCGAGGCCGGCCGGGAAGCCCTGAACTCGGCGATCGCCGCCATCCGCGCGCTCAGCGAGCACGCCCGCCAGAGTCGGGAATTGATCGCGGGCCTGAGCGCCCGCACCGACAAGATCCAGCAGGTCACCGAAGTCATCCAGGCCATCGCCAGCCAGACCAATCTGCTGGCGCTCAATGCCGCCATCGAAGCCGCCCGGGCCGGCGAGCACGGCCGCGGCTTCGCGGTGGTCGCCGACGAGGTCCGCGGCCTGGCGGCGCGGACCTCCAGCGCGACCGGCGAGGTGGGCGTGATCGTGGCCGATATCGGCCAGCAGACCGAGGCCGTAGTGGCGCAGATCCAGGAACTGGCCCAGGCGCTGGAAGATGGCGTGCGCCAGGTCGAACGCACGGGCGAAGGCCTCCAGGAGATCGCCCAGCTGGCGCAGACCGCCGAGCGCCAGGCGGCAGACATCGCCCAGGGCACCTCGGCCAATCTCGCCCAACTGGAAAGCCTGGCCCAGGCGGTGGAGCAGGTGCACAGCGATCTTGCCGACAGCGAGCGTCAGACCAGCCGCCTCAGCGGCGGCGCCGATGAATTGGTGGACATGGCCGAAGCCAGCAGCGAACGCCTGGCCGAGGTCGGTCTGGACAGCTATCACCAGCGCATCTTCGAACTGGCACGCCAGGGCGCGGATGCCATCGGTCGCCGCTTCGAGGAAGACCTGGCTGCCGGACGCATCACCCAGGACGCCCTCTTCGACCGCCAGTACCAGCCCGTGCTCGGCAGCCAGCCGGCCAAGTACCGCACCCGCTTCGACAGCTACACCGATGGCGTGCTACCGGCGATCCAGGAGCCGCTGCTGGACCAGCATCCCGGCCTGGTCTTCGCCATCGCCTGTACGCCTGAGGGCTATGTGCCCACCCACAACCGCGCTTTCGCCCAGGCGCCCACCGGCGATGTGGCGGTGGATACGGCGCGCAGTCGCAGCAAGCGCCTCTTCAGCGATCGCACCGGCAAGCGCTGCGGCAGTCATCAGCGCCGCCTGCTGTTGCAGACCTATATGAGGGACACCGGCGAGGTGATGCATGACCTCTCGGTGCCGATCCTGGTGAACGGTCGGCACTGGGGTGGACTGCGCCTGGGCTATCGCCCCGACACCGCGCGCTAGCCCAACTTGAGCTGGGTGACCGCCAGCTGCCAGACCGCGGCTTCCAGCCCGAGCATGCGCCCGGCCTTGTGCTCGAGCAGGGCCTCGAGGGATTCGCCCGGAGCAGGATTCGCCGCCTGCGCCGCCAGGTGCAGGATCAGCGACGGCTTGGGCAGTACGCCGTGCAGGCTATGTACCGCTGTCACCAGTTCGCGCAATTCCAGCGGCAGCCGCCAGTGCCGCTGCAATTCCGCGGAGAACTCCAGGCTGTAGCTCAGCAGGGCGCGCTCCAGCGCTGCCTCCTCGAGAACGCCGCCCCCGTCGCACCAGCGTTGCACACCTTGCAATACGGCCAGCTCACCCAGCCGATGGAGCAGACCGGCGGTATAGCAGCGCTCGGCGTCTTCGCGCGCATAGCGCAGCGCCAGCAGACGCGCGCAGTCGGCGGCACGTTGGGCCAGGTGCAGATAGCCTTCGGCGCGCGTGGCCAGCAGCGGATCGGACAGACGCGTCGCCCGTCGCAGACTCAGGCCCAATACCAGATTGAGGGTAAAGCCGACGCCCAGGCGCGGTAGGGCCTGGCTGAGGGTCTGGCAGGACTGCCCGACGCGCTGGGAGGCGCTGTTGGCTGCGGCAATCAGGGTCGCCGTGACCAGCGGATCCTGGCCGAACTCGGTTTCCAGCTCGCCCAGACTGCAGCTGGCGCTGTCACGGCAGCGCTGGATGATGGCGGGCAGGTCGGTGAACAGGGGTACCGCGTCGATCTCGGCGGCCATGCGCTGCAGATGGTCATCCAGCGAGCCCAGGACCGCAGCCCTCGCCGCCTGGGCCTCGTCATCCGCCGGTGGCATCAGACTGCGCAAGCGGCGCAATACCTCTTCAGCCGCATAGGGTTTGACCAGATAGGCCGTGGGTGCCAGCCGCAGGGCGGCGCGCACATAGGCGGTATCGGCCTGATCGGACAGGAGGATCACTGGCTGCAGCGGCTGGGCGCCGCGCTGGCGGATGCGGCGCAGCAGGTCGAGCCCGTCGCAGTCGGCTGGCCGCTCGACGATGATCAGCGTGCATCTCTTGTGTCGATCCAGCTCGGCGAGGGCCTGATAGCCATGGCCATACTCGTGGACCAGGGCATCGGCCCGCACGGCCAGCACCAGGGACTTGAGCAGGTCACGGGTCCAGGGATTGGCATCGACGATGAGTATCAGGGGCGGCATCCCAACCCACTCCTGCTTGAGGAAAGCGAAGCGGCGAATGATGCGTCAAAGCGGACTTTGTGCCAAGCGTGTCACAGAAAAACCGCCCTCGTGGAGGGCGGTTTGATCAGGACTCAGGCCAATTCGGCAAAACACTCGCCGATAATGGCCAAGCCGCGATCCAGCTCTTCGTCGCTGGCGGTCAGGGGGACGAGGATGCGCAGCACATTGCCGTAGCTGCCGCAGCTGAGCAGGATCAGGCCCTTCTGGCGTGCGCGGACCACGATCTGGCTGGTCAGCTCGGCGTCGGGCTGCTCGATATCGCCACTCTTGCCCAGCTCCATGGCGATCATGGCGCCCAGACCCCGGACGTCGCAGATCTGCGCGTGCTTGGTGGCCAGTTCGCGCAGGCCGGCGGTGAGACGCTCGCCCACGGCCTTGGAGCGTTCCAGCAGCTTCTCTTCCTCGAAGGTCTCGATCACCGCCAGGGCCGCGGCGCAGGCGATGGGGCTGCCGGCGTAGGTGCCACCCAGGCCACCGGGGGTGACCGCATCCATCACCGTGGCCCGACCGGTCACGCCCGACAGCGGGAAGCCACCGGCGATGGACTTGGCGAAGGTCACCAAGTCGGCGTCGACGCCCATCTGCTCCATGGCGAAGAAGGTCCCGGTACGACCGGCGCCGGACTGGACTTCATCGGCGATCAGCAGGATGCCGTGGGTGTCGCATAGCTTGCGCAGGCGCTGCATGAATTCCTTGGGCGCGGCATAGAAACCGCCCTCGCCCTGCACCGGCTCGAGGATGATGGCGGCGATGTCGCCAGGGGCGGCATCGTTCTTGAAGATGCGCTCGACACTGGCGATGGCGTCATCGACGCTGATGCCGTGCAGTTCGCAGGGATAGAGCGCGCGATAGACGCCGCCGGGCATCAGGCCCATGCCGGCCGAATAGGGCGCGACCTTGCCAGTCAGCGACAGGGTCATCATGGTGCGGCCGTGGTAGGCGCTGGAGAAGGCGATGACCCCGGCGCGCTGGGTGGCGGCGCGGGCGATCTTGACGGCGTTCTCCACGGCTTCGGAGCCGGAGTTGAACAAGGCGGTCTTCTTCGGGAAGTTGCCCGGCACCAGTTCGTTGAGCTTTTCGCAGACCTCGACGTAGGGCTCGTAGGCCAGCACCTGGAAGCAGGTATGGGAGACCTTGGTCAGCTGCTCCTGCACGGCCGCCACCACGCGCGGATGCAGGTGGCCGGTGTTGAGCACGGCGATGCCGCCGGCGAAGTCCAGGAACTCGTTGCCCTCGACGTCCCAGACCTTGGCGTTCTCCGCACGGGCGACGAAGATCGGGTGGGTCTGGCCGACGCCACGGGCGACGGCGGCGCTGCGGCGGTGCATCAGGGAATCGTTGGTGTGGCTCATTGCAGTCCTCGATGGCCGCTCATCGTGGCGGCCGGCTACGGGAAAGGCGCGGACCGGATTCCGGGCAGCATACGATGATCGACTGCCAACGGCCCGGCGTCCGCGCCGGGAAAAACTTTGGATCAGGCTGAGGGGCTGTTGGGCTTCGACGGTGAAGCCGTCTCAACCCAACCTACCTCGACCGTAGGTTGGGTTGAGCTCCGCGAAGCCCAACAGATCCAGCTAGCAGCGGTATCAGACGCCCAGGCAGAGGTACTTGATCTCCAGGTACTCTTCGATGCCGTACTTGGAGCCCTCGCGGCCCAGGCCCGAGGCCTTGACGCCGCCAAAGGGCGCGACCTCGTTGGAGATCAGGCCGGTGTTGATGCCGACCATGCCGTACTCCAGCGCCTCGGCCACGCGGAATACGCGGGACAGGTCGCGGGCATAGAAGTAGGAGGCCAGGCCGAACTCGGTGTCGTTGGCCAGCTCGATGACCTCGGCCTCGTCCTTGAAGCGGAACAGCGGCGCCAACGGGCCGAAGGTCTCTTCCTTGGACACCTTGGCGCTCTTGGGCACGTCGGCGAGGATGGTCGGCTCAAAGTAGCTGCCCCCATTGGCGTGGGCCTTGCCGCCGGCGATAACCTTGGCGCCTTGGCTCACGGCGTCGTCGATGTGTTCCTTGACCTTGGCCGCGGCCTTGGCGTCGATCAGCGGGCCGATGGTGACGCCCTCTTCCAGGCCGTTGCCGACCTTGAGCTTGGCCACCGCGGCCTTGAATTTCTCGGCAAAGGCGTCGTACACGCCGTCCTGAATATAGAGGCGATTGACGCAGACGCAGGTCTGGCCGGCGTTGCGGTACTTGGAGGCGATGGCGCCTTCCACGGCCTTGTCCAGGTCGGCGTCGTCGAAGACGATGAAGGGCGCGTTGCCGCCCAGCTCCAGCGACAACTTCTTGATGGTGGGCGCGCTCTGCTCCATCAGCTTGGCACCGATCTCGGTGGAGCCGGTAAAGGAGATCTTGCGCACGATGGGGCTTTCGGTCAGCTCGGCGCCGATCTCGGCGGCGGAGCCGGTGACCACGCTTAGCACGCCCTTGGGAATGCCGGCGCGCTCGGCCAGTTCGACCAGGGCCAGGGCCGAGTACGGGGTCTGGCTGGCGGGCTTGATGACCATGGTGCAACCGGCGGCCAGGGCCGGACCGGCCTTGCGGGTGATCATCGCGGTGGGGAAATTCCACGGCGTGATGGCGGCGGTGACGCCGATGGGCTGCTTGATCACCAGGATGCGCTTGTCGGCCTGGTGGCCGGGAATGGTGTCGCCATAGATGCGCTTGGCTTCTTCGGCGAACCACTCGATGAAGGAGGCGGCGTAGACGATCTCGCCCTTGGCCTCGGCCAGCGGCTTGCCCTGCTCCAGGGTCATCAGCCGGCCCAGGTCGTCCTGGTTCTCGATCATCAGCTCGTACCAGCGCCGCAGCTTGGCCGAACGCTCCTTGGCGGTCAGCGCACGCCAGGCCGGCAGGGCGCGGTTGGCGGCGTCGATGGCGCGCTTGGTCTCGGCGCGACCAAGCTTGGGAATGGTGCCCAGGGTCTCGCCGGTGGCCGGGTTGTCCACGGTGACGGTGGCACCGCTGTCGGCGTCGATCCAGGCGCCGTCGACATAGGCTTGCTGGCGAAACAGGGAAGCGTCTTTGAGCTGCATTACGGTCTCCTTGGCTGAAAGGGCCGGAAGCAAGGGCATGACACCCCTGCGCCTGCGATAGGGTCAGGCTTGAGAACGCTGGCATGGCCACCGTTCAGCGCCCGCTCGAGCAACATCCGAAGCGACTGGGCGTTCGAAATATTGAACGCATCCTAGGAGAATATTGAACTCCCGCGCAAGAGCGCCGGAGCGGTTTTCGCGCGGCCCTCCTCCTTGTTTATGCAGCCCTTGCCACGCCCCGCGAAACAGTCGTTCAAAATCAACAACATCGTGCATCCGGGCATGGACGGTCAGAGGCAAGGTGAGTATGATGGCGACCGATTCAGCGTCATCGAATCATTGCACTCGTAGCTCAGCTGGATAGAGTACTGCCCTCCGAAGGCAGGGGTCGTGGGTTCGAATCCCGCCGAGTGCGCCATCTTCTTTCCCTTGTTTCACAAGGGGTTAGCGCTCCTGACAGAAACCTGTCCTAGTCCTGAAAGTCGTTTTTGCCACAAATTTGCCACACTCAAGTGTGGCGGGAATGGCTGAAATGGCAACAATCAGGAATCGCGGCGAGTATCAGTGGGAAGCGCAAATTCGCCGTAAGGGCTATCCAGCCCAGCGCAAAACCTTCGAAACCAAAGCCGACGCCCAAGCCTGGGCACGTATGATCGAAAGCGAAATCGACCGAGGCATCTTTGTCTCTCGGGTCGAGGCTGAACGCACCGCCTTTCATCAGCTCATCGATCGCTACATCTCCGAGATCGCCCCGAAGCACAAAGGTGCGTACTCGGAAATCAAACGACTCGAAGCGCTTAAGCGTCATCCGCTCGCAACCCGCATCGTTGCCACCCTCACCTCCTCGGATTTTGCCCGCTACCGTGACGAGCGCTTGAAAATTCGCAAGGGCAACACGGTGAAGCGTGAGTTGGCTTTGTTCCAATGCGTGATCGAGGTCGCCCGGCGCGAGTGGGGTATTCATCTCGCGGAGAACCCGGTGCGGATGGTTAGCCGCCCAAGCTACAACGACGAACGCTCACGGCGGCTTGATCCAGTTGAAGAGCAGTACATCCTCAGCGCGCTGGAGCTGTGCGAACGCCGTTCGGACGGCACCTATGCTGATGCCTCTCATAATCCTTGGATGCGCCCCATCGTCCAACTGGCGATTGAAACGGCCATGCGCCGTGGTGAGATCTTCGAGCTGCGCTGGAAGCACGTGAACCTGGATCGTAGAACCGCACACCTTCCTGCGACCAAAAATGGACTGCCAAGAACAATCCCGCTCTCACCCAATGCCATCCAGCTGTTGAGAGGACTACCACGCTCCCTGTGCGGTCGAGTCTTCCCCACCACTGCTGACGCTCTTAAAAAAGCCTTTGTGAGAGCGCTGGAGCGCGCGCGGTCAAAATACCTGACTGACTGCCATCAAGTTGGTGTGTTGCCCCAAGAAAATTTCCTGCTGGATCTGCGTTTTCACGACCTACGGCACGAGGCTACTTGTCGGCTTGCCACCAAACTGCCGAACCTCATCGAGTTGGCTAGCGTGACTGGGCACCGTGAGGTGAACATGCTGAAGCGGTACTACAACATCACGGCAGAGGAGCTGGCGGCCAAGCTGGCCTGATCTAGCGTCAACTGAAAGAGTGCGCTATCAGTTCGCAGGTATGCGAACTTGACCAGTCGCCTGAGGCAACCGACGACTGTCGACGCGAAGCTGCGCTTTACGAAGGACAGCAATCGGCCATAAGCGGCCGTCGGGCGTCTACTGAACTAGGGGCGAATTAGATTAGATTAGATTAGATTAGATTAGAAGGTGAGTATGGAAGATAGATATGTAAAGGAAAAGCTGGCTCGGGATAATTTTGAGAACCAGTTTATGGATGTCTTTTTCTTAAAAGATATGGCTCAGTCCATTATTGATGACTTAGTTAAGTGGTCGAATGATGAGGTCTATTCACGCCTTGGTGGAAAGCTTGAGTGTGAGCTGGCTCTTTCTGAAGCTGTAAATGCAAGGGCATCAGTTGATCCCGCTGATCCATACAACCCGCGTATAATAATTTATATGGGGATGGTGCGCGAAATCTATCGTGACTCTTTGGTCTTTCCAATTCTGGCAGATAGGATTTCTGCCATTCCTGGTCATGATGAAAGTTTTAAAGAGGTGTTTGGTGGCGCACCCTCATATTTTGAAGGTGGTGCTCCTGATATTCCTGATACACTGCTTACTCCACTTTATAAGATTTATAAATCTGCATTAGAAGGAAAAGACCAAGATGCGCGCATGACGGACAAGTCAATCGCTTGCCGATTTTTGATGTTTGAGGTGATGCTGGTGTGGGTGTTTTTTCACGAACTTAGCCATCTTGCACAGCGTCACTACCTATTCAGGAATGGCAAGGTTACTGTGGAGAAGTTAGAAGAAGAGTCTTACGAGATATCTGAGACTGAGTGTGCGGGTGATGAGTGTGTGAGGTTCCAAGCAAGAGAGGTGCTCGCTGACGTTGAGGGTAGCGAACTGACAATACGGTACTTACTTCGGAAAAATATGTTTCATTTTTCATCTATTTATCTTTTGTATTGTGCTCAATATTGCATGTTCAATAGATTCTATATGGGGTATGAGCCTAATCTCGATTTTGTGAACAAAAAGCACCCCCATCCAGTTGTGCGAAATGAATTAACATCATCGTTTCTAACTGAGCATGTGATTTATTGTCTAGTTAACATGAAGGGGGATGTTCCGGTTGAGAAGATATCAATGGCCGTTGTGTACCTTTCAGTCAAGTCGTCACTTATTTCCGGAATCTACTGGGGAAATAGGTATGAGGTTATGAGTGGAGAACTGACTCCGTTTATGAAGCTAATGATGGACAAATTGAAAAGAGACGAATACTGCTCAACGCTTATGCGTTCAGTGCATGAGCACTTGTCCGTAATTAAAGGGCACCACTTGAATAGGCACAATTTTACTGACTTCATTGGTGTGCTGCGTTTTTTCTCTACCGATATCGAGGAAGGTCAGCAAGCCTAGTTTTGATACTCCGACTCATCATCCGGCGGCGCATTTCCCATTCCGGCTTAAACGAGATGCGCCCTGAGTGCAACGCATGCTTGCCGTACTTCCTGTTCACTTGATCTAGCACAGCCATGAGCCCATCCGATCTTGCCGGCTGCGAAGGCGTGAACAGATCCATCGTGAACTCCCCGCGCTTCCGCAAATCCATCAGCAGCACCGCGGCCTTGCTGTACTTGTAGCCATCTCTTCATATCGCATTCAGGCCATGCATAGCGACGTTTGTTAGGAAAACCCCGTCGTCGGTTGGGTAGAGTGGATGAAGGGTGACGCGGTTGGAGTATTTCGGGTCGTCTCCAAGCGGGCTTTCGAGCTCTTGGTAATTTGTCCGCTTCTGGCCGCTAGCTGCCCTAAGGGCAACGTCAGCTTTGGGTCGTCAGCTGCCCTGCACGAAGGGCAGCTTTGGGATGCTTCCCGCCGATCATAGACAACCGGTGCGCTGCTCAATTCGATGCAAACGTCTGGCCCAGTCGTATGCAGGCAACCGGGAATGGCAATTCAAACGCCCAATCATGTGGAGTGGAATTACTCACACAAAGCCAGGTGAAGCTTTTGCAAAGCCCAAAAACCGTTAAAAAACTGTCCTAGCCACGAACTCGGCAAGCAGCAAAAACTGACCTCTCAGATCAATTGAGAGATAACCAGATGCCAGTAGATTACGAAACCATTCAGAAAATACAGAAACTCGGTGATGACGTTCTCGTTGGTGTTGCAGAGGTAGCCGCATTAACCGGGTTCAGCGTACTTACCGTACGCCAGCGGAAGCTGCCTGGCCTTCAGCCGGTACATGGGTTATCGAGGCTTAGGTGGAGGCTTGGCGACCTCAGGGCCTGGATGCGTACCGGAGATACGAATACTCGCCCCCAACCACCAAGAGAGATTGTACCTTCACAGCCGAAGCGCACGGGCAGACCCACGAAAAAGGCACAAGTAGAGGCGCGTCAATGATGGACGCCTCGATCCGACTTCTAAGTTTGCAGGCGGGGGAGCAGTGATCATGGGCAGACAGAGAACCATCAGAGACCAGAATTTCTGGCGATCGCCACGCCTCATGAATTGCACGACTGAGGATAAGGTTGCATTGCTGCACCTATTAACCGCGCCTGACAGCAACATCACTGGTGTCTACCCGCTCGTGCCGCGCATTGCGGGCGCAGAGCTCGGGTGGACCGCAGATCAATGGCTACAGGTTATCCATCGGCTGCAGGATGAAGACCTTGTCAAATATGACCACAACCGCTTCGTTGTCTGGGTGCGCCTTTGGTGGGACCACCATTCTGCAAGCCAAGTAACAGGTCCGAAACTAAGAGACCGCACGGTCAGTGAAATCCGTCGTATACCTGGCGAGTGGCTTGGTGAATTTCTAAATGACTTCAAAGAGCGACTAACCGGCGATCAGCAGCGCCTGGTTGAGGATTTGCTCCACTCAGACCGCCCACGCGTACCTGAAGAGGTATCGATACCACAGCAATGCGGTATCGATACCCTATTTGCCAACGCCCGCCCTAACAACAAACCTCAATCAAAAACACTAACCGAAACGTCGAGCGTGAGCTCTCGTAAGCTGGATATGTCGGGCATCCCTTCCGAACACCAGACGAATGTACACAGGGGACTGGTAAAAGCCATGACCAGCGGTAAGCTCCGCTTTGCGCCCCAGGTGATCGTTAACGCGATGGCTGAAAATTACCGCTCGGTCTCAAGCAAGCCACAAAACGCAATGGCCCTGACGCTGTACCTAGCAGAGCACCTGAACAACGCCCCCTCAGCCAACAGCTCAAGGCCGTAAACTCGGTCAAGCAAGAGCTGCGGGACGACGGTTGCTTTCATTCGTCAGGGACTGATTCGAAACCTAGGATCCGTGCCAATTCGCGATTGGATGAATCGACACGCAGGCGGCTAACCAGTCCCTGCTCTCGCTCCCGCTGCTTGAGTAGATAGGCATCGTCAAAGCATTGCACGATGTCATACTCATTCAAGATTTTCGCCGTGACCTGTCGCTTCAGCCGATTGATTATCTTTCGAGCGCTGAGCTGAGCTGCCTCTCGCACATACGCACGCATGAGGAGATCTCGAAAAACCCAGTCCGAAATCCAACCTTTCGTGAATGCCCAAAACACCAAACGCTGGAACGTATCCCAAGCCATGCGCGATTGCCCGCTGAGGTAGCGCCTCAGCACTCGACCATCAGCATCACCGAAGCCGGACACTTTCAGCTCAGCAAGCTGACGCTCAAGCTTCACCTTGGACATGCCTGACTTCACGCCAACCCCGGCGAACAGATACTCGATCAAATCAACAGGCACGCGGATCACGAAGTTTTTCCTGCCAGTGCCTTGGTGATGCTTGATCTCACGAAAGACAGCCTGCAGGGCTTCAGACGGCTCGATATCCTGGGGGCTTAGCTTCATGCAGCTATTGTTCGACTACTCCGTCGCTCTGTCAAAAGCATATTTGCTTTCAAAAATGCATGATCCAGGCAGTATGGGACCCTTCGCTCATTTCTAGAGCCGTCATCACCTGCCCGCAGCTGCAAGCAGAGCCCTGGAGCAAGCTGGGCACGACCTCAAGCTCCCTGGAGTAAACCCGTAGTGTGCCGCATCTGGCAAATACTTTACCCCTGCCCGGTTCGGCTTTCTGTGCCCTTCTTAATACCGACCGCCAAATGTTCCTCATCCATCCAGTCGATATTTCACTACACCTCGTACCTAGCCATTTTTGCGTTAGCGATAGGCTAGAGATCCCCCATTCCTGCTATTTGACTGTTACCCCAATCATCTTGGAATGCTTCTTTAGAAAATTTATCGAAACACTTACTGCTTACAGACACCGCACACTCTAGAGATACCAAACGTAATGTCGGACGGGCCTCCTTCAGCTCTTTGTCTGCGTCCCCCAGCCATCATTTCCAGGATATGCTTCATGCTTACCAGCGCTTTGTCTTTGCATCCTCATCACCTGTTCCCGCAGTTGTCACGCTAACGCGCGCAGAAGCTGGGACAGGGTAGGGTTTGTACTCCCGCCAAGCATGGCGTACGTACAAGCGACGGTGCGGCAGTCGTTTCACTCCCTTGCCACGTCTACCATCCCTGCTCAGGGCAAGCCCCGAGACCCAGAGCGCAAAGCGGTTACCGATAAGGCATCAGGTAAGCTGGCCACCTAAAAATCAATTGAGATACCAAAAATTGAAAGAATTTCATGCTCCGCCAAGCCTCGGCTACGCATCTCTGAACCCGCTGAAGACGTCAGCACATCGTGCTCAATCCTCTGCTGCTCAAGAAGCCGACTCAGAAGGAAAAATTCATCTTGTGTCTCCATCTCCTGGAGACGCTCTGGTGCGCTGAGCGCCCAGCGATCAAGAATCCGCCAACCGCGGAAATGGTAGGAGCTTGAGAGGCGGATTGAATCGATAGTCGCTTTGCTCAGCACGCGTGTTGCAACACCTGAAATGTTTCGCTCAGTTAGCATCTGTGCTCTCCTTAAATAGGCGATTGATCAAGCGGGTGTTTTGACCAATTGAAGATGATCGAAAACCACCTCTTTCCCGCAGCTCGCAGATATGTGCAGCGGCAAAACCGAGAAAACTCAAAGCCTCTAAATCGTCTAATGCCAGGGCAGCATTCGCGGAACGCATTAACTTATTCGCAGCCTGAAGCCGAGCAATAGTCTCATCAAAACAGCCGACCCCGATATCTTCAGCCATACCCTTAGCACTCCTCATTAAATGAGCAATCATGAAATCAATCGCCAAGCAGCATTCGCAAGCGAGCTTCCGTATCTACTACCTCCCATGGCTTCAATGCCAAGCCAAATGATGGGATAGATAAATTGGTAGTTAAGATCTCTAAACGATAATTTCGTTTCCCTACTGGAAGGATACGCCAGGACCTGATCTCATTTAGCTTAAAAAAATGCCCACCCTCACTCACTGGATAAGCAAGCAACTTATTATTTAGAGAATCGATACCAAGATATGCATCATTGATCTTGGCAAACACCTCTACCTGAGGCTCAAATTGCGTAGAACGATATCTATCGGCTATGCGCCTAAGCTTTTTCCGTAAATCTCATTCACCTTCCAAAAAAACCATCCGCCTCCTGCGAAGTACATAAACAAGACCCAGAATAACCAGCGAATGGCTGGATTCTAGCTATTAGAAAACCCCAGGAAAAAAGGCAGATTAAAGCCAGTAAGCACTAGTACAACCAGTAGCAATGCGCCAATAGGTAGGCAACCAACAGCCCAAGCTACCCGGATTAGCTCCCAAACCAGTCTCATAGCTACTCCAAAATTCGTTTACGCTACGACTTTATCTGAAAATCAGTTATCCGAAAAGCAGATATAGCTTCAGAGGCTGAATTGCCACTGGGCGCAGCCATGAGTAAAGCGATCTACCGACCTGAGCATGCGATTTTTCTGGAAGAACTGAAGCGGATGCGGGTCAAAGCTGGGCTGACACAAGCCCAATGCTCAGCGGCATTAGGCAGGCCACAATCGTTTATGAGTGATGTAGAAAGAGGGATTAGGCGGCTAGATACGATTCAGCTTCGCGATCTGTGCAAGGTCTTGAACACCGACCTTCTCAGCTTCATCAGGTGCTTTGAACGCGCCCTCGACCATAGCAACTCGAACGAGTGAGCCATGGAGCCGCTGTCCGGTCAGCAATGCCGGGGGTGTATAGCAGTCTTTGTAGCTGGCAATTACCGTCTACCATGCATCATAGACAGATGCTCTCCTTGAGGGATGTCAAAATTTATCTCAAGCTTCTCACGAAGCTTGAGAATGTAACCGAAAAAATCACATGTCCAGGATGGCACTCTGCGGCACCTCTCTCTGCCCTGTCTAGCTACCCCTGAATATTATGATTTGGCGAATTCTCACCAAAAGACTTGAGCATCTTCAGAATCGTCAGTGCGAACGCTCTCGTCTTTGTTTCACTCTCTAAAACTTCCAAAGACAGCTTTTCGTGATCAGTGATGGAGTCCAGCACCGTGTCCAATACCCGCTTGGGGAAAAGGCCATGCATAACCTGGTCGGTCGAGTGATTGTTGACCTGAGCCATCACATCTTCTTGTCGACTAATGCGTTTTGCAATGCCGGTTAGAAAATGCAGCTGATCATCATCGCTCACCTCTGCTCCAAAAATATCGTTTAGTGCCTTCACAATCTCTGATAGGCGCTTTTTCTCCGGGTCGTGAGGCTTGCCGCTGCCTACCTCGCTCGCTGGTTGCAACTGGTGTTCACTGTTATCAGCACTTAGCTGAAGCATCTGTTCTGCGCGTTTGCTTAGCCGATAGTGAGTCAACTCCAGCTCGCCAAGATCTACATCATCCCGCTCAAGCCGATCTACTCGAAGCAACGGATACAGGTGCTTAGCAAAGACGCATAGCTCCTCTAACTCACGGTCCTCGTATGGGACAATTTGCGAGAGGAACTCGTACAGGCGTACAAAGCTTTGCAGGTTCTTACGGAAGAGGTCGAGCTGGTCCACCTGCTCGCCCGCCTCCCTGAGAGCATGCTCAGCTTTCTTTAAACCGGCGCTATCGCCATTGGCCTCAGCGGTACGCTTGAAATCAAGTGCCTGCTGGCGTGACTCGACGCTGAAGGCGTAACGCTTGGCAAAGCGTTCCTTCGCCGGTTGGCAGTAATAGCTGAGCTTGCTGGCGGCCGCTTTCGGGTCGAAGAACGCCAGGGCAAACGCCTCAACCTCTTGCCAGTGATAGATCCCTTCAGCATCCAGCCTTTTCTGCAGGTCATAGATGATCTGCGGGTCAGTGACATCGCTCAGCTCGGCCCTAGTGTAGTAAGGCAAGAAAGCATCGAGAATGTCCTGCGGCTCGTTGAAAAAGTCGAGAATGAAGGTCTGCTTCGCAGGGAAGGTTCGATTAAGGCGCGATAGCGTCTGTACGCAATCCACGCCCTGTAGCTTCTTATCAACGTACATCGCGCACAGCTTGGGCTGATCGAAGCCAGTCTGATACTTGTTGGCAGCGATCATGACGTTGAAATCTTGAGTGTCGAAAGCCTTGGCTAGGTCGCGGCCATTTAGGCCAACGTTGAGTAGGTTGCTAGTCTCGGTTACCTCCTCTGGAATCACGTCGTCAGGCGGCACACTACCTGAAAAGGCCACCAGTGGATGCACATCGGCATAGCCCATCCGCTGTACATACTCTTTAACTGCGAGTTGGTAGCGCACCGCCTCCTGGCGACTACTGGTGACTACCATTGCTTTGGCCTGGCCATTGAGCAGATGAAGGATGTTGGCGCGAAAATGTTCGACGATGATCTCGACTTTCTTGTCGATATTGTAAGGATGCAGCCGCACCCAGCGTGCCAGCTTCATGCGCGCTTTCTTCGAGTCCACCTCGTCGTCTTCACCATCGGGGTGGGCGATCTTCCAGGCAGTGCTGTAAGTGGTGTAGTTCTGTAGCACATCGAGAATAAAACCTTCCTCAATGGCTTGACACATGGAATACAGATGGAACGCCTCGGGTTTATTGCTGGCGCTTGGTGGCAACGTCGGCTCAGGCACACGACCAAACAGCTCTAAGGTCTTAGCCTTCGGCGTGGCGGTAAAGGCGTAATAGCTGATGCGCTCGCTCGGCTTGCGCGCCTGTACGGCAGCGTCGAGCAGGTCTTCAGCGCTGACCTCTTCAGCTTCGAGCGCATCGCTGCCGAGGATCTGCTTCAGTTTGCTAGCCGAGGAGCCGGTCTGCGAGGAATGCGCTTCGTCAGCGATCACGGCATAGCGCCCTAAGGCGAGTTTTGGATACTTCTCTAGCGCGTCGAACAGCGCCGGGAACGTCTGGATAGTGACGATGATGATGCGCGTCTGATCAGCCAGTGCCTCCGCGAGTTGCTCGGACTTGCTCTGGTTGCCAACGTCGCGTGTAATTGGTCTCACCACACCTTGAGCATGCTCGAACTGGTAGATGGTGTTCTGCAGCTGGCTATCCAGCACCGTTCGGTCGGTGACTACGATCACCGAGCTGAACAGCCGCTGTCCGTCATCGCTGTACATCGAGGCAAGCTGGTGGGCGGTCCAGGCGATGGAGTTGGACTTGCCGGAACCGGCGCTGTGCTGGATCAGGTAACGCTTGCCCGGCCCTTCGGCGTGGGTGGTCTCGATCAGCTGGTTGACCACATTCCACTGATGGTAGCGCGGGAAGATCATCGTCTCTTTGGTGGTCAGCGTACCGTCGAAGCCTTCGCTGGTCTTCTTGTCCAGATGCAGGAAGCGCCCGAGCACCTTGAGCCACGCATCCGGCTGGAACAGCTGCTGCCAAAGGTAGCCGGTGGCGTACTGGCTGTCGTCGGACGGTGGTGGGTTGCCAGCGCCGCCTTCCGCGCTGCCGAGGTTGAACGGTAGGAAGAAGGTGTCCTTGCCGTCCAGCTTGGTGGTCATTGCCACCTCATTCTGGCCGACGGCGAAATGCACCAGCGCGCCGCGCTTAAAGGTCAGCAGCGGCTCGGGCTTGCGGGTCAGCGGATCTTTTACCGGGCGGTCGTAGCGGTACTGGCGCTTGGCATTTTCTACCGACTGCTTAAATTCGCTTTTTAGCTCCAGCGTGGCGGTGGGGATGCCGTTGACGAATAGCACCAGATCCAACCGTGGGTTGTAGCTCTGCCCGCCGCTCGCCGCATCACGCGCATGGGGCGAGTAGGACACCTCCGGCACCACGCGCAGGCGGTTGCAGCGGTAGCGCTTGAGGGTGTCCGGGTTCATGCCGTGGTCGGGCTGGAAGCTGCACAATTCTACCTTCACTGCCGGCAACTTGAAGCCGTGGCGCAGCACATCCAGGGTGCCGCTCTGTTCTAGCTCGCGCACCAGTTTCTGCACCAGCACGTCATCCGGGTTGTTTGGATTGGCTTTAGCGAACTTGTCCCAACGCTCTGGCCAGGCTTCCTTGAAGTAGCCCAGCACATCCTCGGTATACAGCGCGGTACGGCGGTCGTAGCCACTGGAAGTGCCGACCAGCCAGCCTTGAGCGGCCAGGGCGTCGGTAATGTCATGTTGAAACTGAGCTTCCTTGCTGTCCGCCATCACACGGCCTCTTGTACTAATTCGGGAGTTGGTGCGCTGGCCGGTGGCTGCCAACCGCGCACGTCGATTTTGCCGGTAACGGCGGCGGAGATTAAGGCGGAGCGGCGTTCTTGGAGCAACCTAATGCCCTCTACGGCTTCTTTGCTCAAGAAATTGAACTGTGCTCTTAGCTTTTTTACCGCGGCGACAATTTCAGCCACCTCGTTGCTTGGGGGTATAGGCACATCAATTGATTTGACGATGTCAGTGTTCAAGTTCGGCTGCCCCGAGCCAGCAGCCCTATCTCTAAGCCCCTCAGTCAGGGTTGCCAGATAGAGATATGAATACTCTTTATCCAAGGAGAGGTTTTCGAAGCCAACAACTCCGTCATTAGCGTTTGCGTTAATCATCAGTATTTTCGGGACCCCTAAGGTCGCCCCGCTATTTGAAAGTAGCAAAGTGCCCTTAGAAAAAATTCGGCATTGATCGCTGCCTTTCTTTGTCAGAAACGCCTCTGTTTCATTCAGATAAATCTCATCGTCTTTCGTTATTTCTGCAACTGTTACCCAAGGCGAATAATCACCATTGAAAAGTTCTGGGTCACCGGCTGGTCGCGGTGAGCCACCTCTGACAACAGAAGATATATAACCAAACTTGCTTACCACCCAATGCGCCGGCACCTCGCCTAGCCACTCCACGCCGGAGTCTTTCATCGGCACCGTGGTGTCGAGGCCTTTGGTGACGGCGTGGGAGATCACGGCCTGGCGCTTTTCCTTGAGTAGTTCGATCAGGCGCTGCTGCTCTTCGATCAGCGCGTCGATGCGGGCGGTTTCGTGGTCGAGGAAACAGGCGATTTGGATTTGTTCTTTGTGTGGCGGGAGTGTCACTGCGAGGGCAGCCATGTCCTCCCAGCCGACACGCGGCATTTTGGCACCAATGGTTGATGCATTGAGATCCTCAATCACGGAGGGCGTCAAAATGTACTTATGAAGAAATTCACTATTAACCGCGCGCGGACGGAGTACAAAGAAATCACCAACAGCCTGCCCCGGCCTGTCTGCCAGCCAAACCTTTGCCAAGTAGGGTCTCAGCTTTCCAAACAGAATGTCTTCTTGTCGGAATGCTATTCCGTCACCGGCAAACTCCATATCAGTTTCAATAAAGCGCCCGGTCCATCCTTCAATGTTTTCTAGCCCTACCTGAAACTCTGATGTTGTCGCCTTATCAGTGACCTGCTCGGCTATCCACTTTAAAGGACTGCCCCCCCAATGCTCCGGTACAACTCCGAGCCACTCCACGCCAGAGTCTTTGTACTCCGGATACTTCGGAAACCTACTCGGGCTTTCCCTGCCCTCGCACTGCGGGCCAACGGCTGCGCCGTTGTTCAAATTTGTTCCCGACAAATTTGTCATGCCGACAGCCCCTCGATCATCTGCTTGATGCGGTCGGTGCAGGCTTTCAGGTCGCGGTCGATCTCTTCCAGCGGGCGCGGCGGCTGGAATACATAGAAGTGGCGGTTAAAGGGAATCTCGAAACCGACAACGCCAACTTCGCCGTCCTGCTCATCACGCTTGCTCTCGTCTATCCAGGCATCCGACACATGGGGTTTCACTTCGCGTTCGAAGTAGTCGTACACGGACTCGCCCAGCGGCACGTTCTCGTTGTCGCGCAGGCCGGCATCCGCTTCCGGCTGGCCTTTGACCATGCAGATATCCGCCTCGGGGTCGCGCTCGCTCAAGGCATTGAGGATGGCCTTCAGCTCCGGCGTGCTGGGGAATACGTTGTGGGCGTTGAGCGCCTTCTTCAGCAGCTTGCTGAATTGCTCGCGGTTGCGGTGCAGCACGCTGGCGTCCATGGCCTGCAGGGCTTCGATCAGGCGCTGGCGTGCAGGGGCTTCCAGCTTTTCAATGGCTTTTTCTTCCAGCACTTTCTCAATGCGCTCGGCACTGGTTTGGAAATTCAGGCGCAGCGGGCGCTCGACGGTGATGCGCCGGTAGCCGAAGGCTTCGACGGGGAAGATCTTGCTCTGCGGGGTTTCCTCGAAGCGACCATACAGGCGCACCAGCGCGTCGATCTGCTCCTCGGTGAGGTACTGGCGCTTGCTGCCCAGCGACTTTCGCATCTTGGCAAAGTGCTGGCTGCCGTCGATCAACTGCACCGTGCCCTGGCGCGCAGCGGCCTTGTGGTTACTGAGTATCCACACATAGGTGGCGATGCCGGTGTTGTAGAACATGTCCGTCGGTAGCGCGACGATGGCTTCGACCAGATCGTTTTGCAGGAGGTAGCGGCGAATCTCCGATTCACCCGAGCCCGCGCCACCGGTAAACAGCGGCGAGCCGTTCAGGATAATGCCGATGCGCGAACCACCATCGCGCGGATCACGCATCTTGCTGACTAGGTGCAAGAGGAACAGCAGCGAGCCGTCGGACACGCGGGGCAGGCCTGGGCCAAAGCGGCCATCGAAGCCCTTCTCCGTATATTCGTCAGTGATCTGCTTCTGAACCTTCTTCCACTCCACGCCGAATGGCGGGTTGCTCAGCATGAAGTCGAAGCGCTTGTCAGCAAGCTGATCATTGGACAGCGTGTTGCCGAGCTTGATGCTGGTGACGTCTTGGCCCTTGATCAGCATGTCCGCTTTGCAGATGGCGTAGGACTCGGGGTTGAGCTCTTGGCCGTGCAGAGACACGGTAACCTTGTCGCTAATGGACTGGATGTACTCGTCGCCCTCAGACAGAAATCCACCGGTGCCGGCGGTTGGGTCATAGATGGTGACGATGCTGTTGGGCCCGAGCTTGCCGTCCTGCCCAGTGATCACCAGCGAGGTGGTGAGGTGCACGATATCGCGGGGGGTGAAGTGCTCCCCAGCGGTTTCGTTGGAGCTTTCCGCGAATTTGCGGATCAGCTCCTCGAAGATGATGCCCATGCCGAAGTTGCTTATGCGCTCGGGGCTCAGATCGGTAGCAGCGAAGCGCTGTACGACCTGATATAGCAGGTTGGCGCTAGTCAGCTGCTGGACGAAATCTTCAAAGTGAAAGTGCTCAAATATCTCGCGAGCGTCCTTGCTGAACGCCTGCACATAGCTCATCAGGTCGGCGGCGGTCTGAGTATCAGACAGCGTGGCGAGGGTGAGCGACGAAGCATTGAAAAACTGTTGGCCAGCCGTGCGCAGCAGGATCATCTCGCGCACCGCGTCGGGACGACCCTCCTGCGCGAAGGTCTGTTTGATGACTTCATCCTTAGTAGGCGCAAGCACGCATTCCATCCGCCGTAGCAGCGTGAACGGCAGGATGATGCGACCGTACTGGGACTGCTTGAAGTCACCGCGTAGCAGGTCGGCAATCGACCAGAGAAAAGCGGCCGTTTGAGAATGGTTTTCCGTATTCACGTTGGAGCTCCAAGAATCGCTAGCAAAAACACTAGTTTAGCTTGGATGAATCAAACGATTAGACCTTACCCGTGCCTTCTAGCTACCTAGCGCTACCACTGGCCGGGCGATAGAAAAGCGTGTCTCCTCTCAGGATAGGGTAGCTACGCTCAGATAGTCCGCGAGCTAGAAAATTTTGGATCCCTGTGGCAACCCCTATCAACCTCAGTTGGCGAGGCGCTAAATACTCCTTGTGATGAGTCAAACGTCTCGAAGACAACCGCTGGCAAGCTATGCCACAAATTTGCCACACTCAACCCGCTAATCACGGCGAAATCGAGCTAACGCAAGCTAACTTAACTCGTTGATCAGCAAGCTAAATTCCGCTAACGTGTTGTTTCTAAACGTCGACTTTTAGGACTCCGAAGGCAGGGGTCGTGGGTTCGAATCCCGCCGAGTGCGCCATCTCCGTTCACCGTCGCGTGAACCTCAGCAAAGCCCGCCATCGAGCGGGCTTTGTTGTTTCTGACAGTCTCTCAGGCTGTCCCAAGACGCGAAGAGCGTTCATGAAAGGGACGTAGCCAGATTACCGGCGAAAATTATCTGACCATTATCACCATCCCTCGCGCGATCCTGGTCTAAGCTCTGCCCCTTAGAACCGCTCCAACCAGCCGGCCGGATGCCGATACCCTGGTGATCACCCGCAAGGACGCCTCATGAAATACCTCCTGACCAGCTCGGTCACCCTCTTTCTCGCCGCTCCGCTCTTGACCGAAGACACCGCCCTGGCTCAGGCCGGCCATGCCCTTCGCCCGGGGCTGGAGGCAGCGGCGCACTCCCTCAATCTGTCGCTCCTCCAGAGCAGCGCGGTGGGCAGAGGCCCGGTGGCCGACGGGGCGCGGCTACAGCTGGCGGCGCTGGAGCGACAAGCGCGGTTGGACGACTAGCCTCAGGGCTTTGCCAAGGCCCGGCGCAGAGGCCTTCTTGAACGAAGCGCCCACCCCGAGCTCTCAAGGTCTCCACTACGGCCGCCCCGAGGAGACCTTGATGAAATCCCTGATTCCCCTTTTGCTGCTGCCCCTCGCCCTGGGCGCCTGTACCCGAGAGCCGGTTCGGCAGGACGACCTCGGCCTGCCGAGCTGGAATCTCGAAGAGCAGCGCGCCGTGCCGGGAGAGCTGGGCGGATCGATCACGGATCCGCGGCAGGCGCATGTCTCGATGCGGGCCAATGTGCTGCTGGCGGATGTGAGCACGGCGCGCAAGGCGCGGCGGATCAGTCAGGAGCAGGCGACAGCCTTCAGCGAGCGCATCGCCGCAGTGCGCAGCCAGACCGATGCCTTCGTACAGCAGCAAGGCTTTCTCAGCGCGGCCGAGCGGGCCAGTTTCGATCGGGAATTCGACGGGATCGCCGCGCAGATCTGCCAGCCACGTCCGGCACAGTGATCTCTGCCTAGCCAGGACGGGTCGAAAGACCGCCGCTCGAACGGCTAGGATAGCGGGGCCGATCAGGCGGTGAGGACCCTGCCGCCCTTCTCTTCCAGCCCAGGGGACGACCCCGGCGATCGGTGGGCAGCGTTCCGGGACGGCCCGGTTTCACAGGAGGCCGTCTTTGGCTTGGTTCTATCTGGTCTGTGCAGGACTGCTCGAGGTGGTCTGGGCGTTCTACATGAAGCAGTCCGCGGGCTTCACTCGCCTCACGCCGACGATCATCACCGGGGTCGCCATGGTGGCCAGCGTGGCGCTGCTGTCGATCTCCATGCGCAGTCTGCCGTTGGGTACCGCCTATACCATCTGGACCGGTATCGGCGCGGTGGGCGCCTTCATGGTCGGCATCCTGCTGCTGGGCGAGGCGGCGAGTCCGCTGCGCATCCTGGCCGCGGCGCTGATCGTCAGCGGCCTGGTGCTGATGAAGCTGACATCGTCCTGAGCGCTTGCCCCTAGCGCAGGTCCCCTGCTCGGTCGGCTTTTGGTCGGACCAGCCAGATGAACAGCAAGCCTCCCACCAGGCCGCCCACGGCCATTGCCAGCAGGCCATCCAGGGTACGGGTGGCGTAGATGAGCACCGGCATGGGGGCGAAGGCGTCGATCAGGCGAATGGCGGCGATCAAGCTGACACTGGTGGCTAGCGGCACCACGCAGACTAGATAGGCGCCCTTGCGACGGCCGAGCCAAAAGGCGGCGGCAAAGGCTGGTAACCAAGCGGCGAGCACGATGGCGGCGTAGACGGGTCCGAAGCCCAGCAGATCCTGTAACGACGTCTGACAACGGGTGGCGGCGTCTATCGACTGCCCCAAGCCCTGCAGCGCGGCCAGGTTGTACTGGGTCTGCACCAGGCTGCCCCAGGCGGTGGCCAGCAACAGGGCGGCGGCGAACGCCAGCAGCGGGCGGGGTCTGAACGAGGCGCGCCAGAGCGGTTTGGACATGATCGATCAGTCTCGAAGAGAGGTAGTGATGGTAACGACAGCGGATGCCTGCGGTAGACCTCGGCCGTCACGTAAAGCTTCCCGGCGTGGGGTCTGGTTTGTGTTGCTAACCGTTGTGCTGGGAAGCCCGTTGGCCACGGCGGCGCCCGCCTACCGGATCGAGACGGTAGCGACCGGACTCGAGCGGCCTTGGTCGCTCGCCTTTCTGCCCGATGGCCGGGCGCTGTTGACCGAGGGTGCCGGGCGTTTGCGGCTGCTGGTGCCGGATGGCCAGGGCCGGCTCAGCCTGCAGGCGGAGGCCGTGAGCGGACTGCCCGAGCTCTATACCGAAGGCCAGGCCGGTCTGTTCGAGGTCATGCCGGATCCAGATTTCGCCTGCAATCAGCTGATCTATCTCTCCTATGCGTCAGGCACGCGCCAGGCCAATCACCTCAGGGTGGTGCGCGCGCGGCTGAACGGCGGACGCCTGCAGGACGTCCAGCCGCTGTTCACCAGCCAGCCGGCCAAGGCGTTCGGTCAGCACTTCGGAGCGCGGATGGCCCTGCTAGGGGACGGCACCCTGGCCATCGCCCTGGGCGACGGCAATGTCGAGCGCACCGACGCCCAGCGGCTGGATACCCATCTGGGCAAGATCGTGCGCATCACTCGGGACGGCCAGGTGCCGGCGGACAATCCCTTCGTCAAGCGACCCGGCGCCCTGCCGGAGATCTACAGCCTCGGCCATCGCAATCCCCAGGGTCTGGTCTGGGTGGCCGAGCGCCAGGCGCTGTACGAGCATGAGCACGGCTCCAAGGGCGGTGACGAACTCAATCTGATCCGCGCGGGCGCCAACTACGGCTGGCCGCTGACCACCGGCGGCGTGGACTACACCGGCGCGCGCATCTCGCCCTTTCGCGAGTTGCCGGGCATCACCCCACCGCTGCTGGAGTGGACGCCGTCGATCGCGCCTGCGGGCATGACCTGGTACGACGGCCAGGGCTTTCCCGCCTGGCGCGGCAGTCTGTTCGTGGCGGCGCTGCGCGAGAAGTCGGTACGGCGGATACCGCTGGTGAACGGCGTGCCTGGCGAGCAGGAGCTCTTGTTCCAGGAGCTGGACCAGCGTTTGAGAGACGTGCGCAGCGGACCGGACGGTAATCTCTGGCTGCTGACCGATGGCGAGGACGGCCAGCTGTTGCGGGTAGTGCCGGGTAAGGGCAGCGGCGCCTGAGCGGGCATAGAGCGTTCGGCCTATCGCGGCCATGGCGGTCCGCCGATGCGGCCGCTCCTACAGGCTCGATGTAACCGTAGGAGCGGCCCATGGCCGCGATCAAGGTTCAGCGCGAAAACCTGATTCGGCAAAAGCGATCCGACCCACGAGCGAGACGCCTCGTCGAAACGACGAATACTCCGCCGTTTCGTCAAATAAAGCACAACGATTCGACGCTCTGACGCTCACATCTGGCAGCACCGCTTTTTAAGCTGGAGCCTCAACCACGGAGGATCCGCCATGAACGTCACCCTGCTCGGCGCCGGCCACATCGGCTACACCATTTCGCAATTGCTGCACGCCAGTGGCGACTACCGGGTGACGGTGGCGGATCGTGACGAACGCGCCCTGGCGGCCATCGCGGCCCTGGGCGTGCAGACCCGCACCCTGGACACGTCCGACGCCAGCGCCCTGACCGCGGCCCTGGACGACCAGGACGTGGTGCTCAACGCCCTGCCCTACCACCTGGCGATTCCCGTCGCCCAGGCGGCCAAGGCAACCAACACTCACTACTTCGACCTGACCGAAGACGTCAAGGCGACCAAGACCATCCGCCAGCTGGCCGAGGGCGCGAGCAATGCCTTCATGCCCCAGTGCGGTCTGGCGCCTGGCTTCATCGGTATCGCCGCCCACTCCCTGGCCAAGCGCTTCGACAGTGTGCGCGAGGTGAAGATGCGCGTCGGCGCCCTGCCGGAATTTCCCACCAATGCCCTGAAGTACAACCTCACCTGGAGTGTCGACGGCCTGGTCAACGAGTACTGCCACCCCTGCGAAGCGGTGCGCAACGGCGAACTGCAACTGGTGCAGCCGCTGGAAGGCCTGGAGCACTTTTCCCTGGATGGCGTGGAATACGAGGCCTTCAACACCTCGGGCGGCCTGGGCACCCTCTGCGAGACCTTGCAGGGCCAGGTGGAAACCCTGGACTACAAGACCGTGCGCTATCCGGGTCACCGCGACCTGATGAAGTTCCTGCTGGAAGACCTGCGTCTGGCCGGTGACCAGGAGCAACTCAAGAACATCCTGCGCGGCGCCGTGCCCACCACCATGCAGGACGTGGTGCTGGTGTTCGTCACCGTCAGCGGGATGCGCGGCGGCAAGCTGGTGCAGGAAGTGTTCAGCCGCAAGATCTTTGCCGCCGAGCGCGATGGCCGCCTGACCAGCGCCATCCAGATCACCACCGCCGCTGGCATCTGCACTGCCCTGGATCTGTTCCGCGAAGGCAAGCTGCCGCAGCGCGGCTTTATCGCCCAGGAGCAGGTGGACATGGACGCCTTCCTGGCCAACCGCTTCGGCAAGGCCTACCAGCCGGTCTGATCGACGAAGCCTAACGGCGCACCTGGGGTCCATAACGGTACGACCACCGTTAGAGGACCCTTTTTCATGCTCAGCGTCGCCATCGTCGGTTGCGAACAGATCCACGCCCAGGACTACCTGGACACCAGCCTGGCCGATCCGCGCGTGCGGGTGGTGGCCGTGGCCAGCGAACGCGATCCCGCCCGCGCCCGGCGCCTTGCCGCCCCCCATGGCCTGCCGGTACTGGACGATTTCGCCCAGTTGCCCGAGGTGGATCTGGCCTTCGTCACCACCGCCATCGAGGATCACGAAGCGGCGGTGAGCGCTTTGCTCCCGCGCGCTCGCCATCTCTTCGTGGAAAAGCCCCTGGCCGTCTCGGCTGAACGCGCGACGGCGCTGGCGGCGCAACTGGTCGGTCGTTCCTGCTTCAGCGGTTTCTACCTGCGTACCGACCCGGCCCTGCGGCAGCTGCGCCAGCTGGCGCGGGACGGGGCCATCGGCAGCCTCAGCCACCTGTCGCTCACCGCCGGGCACCCCGGGTTGCTGGAGGGCTGGCTGAGCGATTGGCCCGCGCATCTGGACGAGACGCGCATGGGCTATGGCGCCTTTGGTGACCTGGCGGTGCATCTGCTGGATTTCAGCGCCTGGCTGACCGATGAAGCCCTGACGGTCGAGTACTGCCGCCTCGAGCGCGATGCCCGCTGGCCGCTGGATCACAGCGGCGAGGCGCTGCTCCGGGCCGGTGACCTGCCGATCCAGCTGCGCGCCAGCGCCACCCTGCGCGGTCCGCGGCTGGCCATCCGGCTGGATGGCAGCACGGGAACCCTGGAGCTCGCTGCTGGGCGCCTGCTCCTGCACGAGGCCAGTGGTGAGAGTCAGGTGCTGGCCAAGGCGATCGCCCCCGGTGTTCCCCAGGGTGCCCAGGCGGTATTCGATCAGCTGCTCGGTCAACCCCGTCCAGAATTGGCCAACCTGGAGGATGCCCTTGCGGCTAACGGCCTACTGGATCGCCTCTATGGACGCGACTAGGACGTTAGGCCGGGGCAGCATGAGTAACCATTGCCGAGAGACCGGAGGGGTTAAAGGTCAGACTGTTGGTGCCGATAGCGAGGGCATCCGGTGCAATCTGGCTGGCATCCACGTCGCTGAAAGGAATTCCCAATGGTCTGGTTCAACAATCTGGCACTGGCGAAGAAACTCGCCGTAGCCTTCGGTCTCTGTACGCTCATTACTCTGGGCATAGGCGCGGTCGGCATGAGTGGGCTCAACAGCCTCAACGCCTTGCTGGGTTCGGTGCTGAGCAACAATCTGCGCTCCATCACCCTGCTAAACGACGCCAAGAACAACGTGATCGCGCACAACCGCGACATCTTCCGCCTGATATCTTTGGCCTACGCCAACGCGCCGCAGGCCGAGCAGGACAGCATTGTCGCCTCCCTGCGCTCCAACCAGGCCGACGCTGAAAAACCCTTTGCCGACTACCGAGCCACGCCTCTGGAACCTGATGAAAAGGCTGCGGGCGATGCCTACCAGGGTGATTGGAAAACCTACCTGACTGCCGTCGACGCCGTCTTGGCGCGGCTGGCTGCCAAGGACGTGGCCGGTGCCAACCAATTGCTCAACGAGCAGGCTCAACCCAGCTATCGCAAGACCATGGGCTCCTTCAAGATCATGGTGGAATCCAACAAGCGCCAGGGTAACGAAGCCGGCGTGGCTGCCAGTGCTACTTACGACAAAGCTTTCTGGACCCTGAGTGGTGGCCTCCTGCTGGCAGTGTTCTGCGCCCTGGCCCTGGGCATCGTCATTACCCGCCTGATCGTGACCCCGATTCGCGAGGCCGTCTCCAGCGCCGAGCGTGTCGCCCAAGGCGATCTGACCTTGCCGATCCAGAGCAGCCGGCGTGACGAAGCGGGCCTGCTGCTGCAGGCCCTGGGCGGCATGCAGCGCAGCCTGAAGGATACGGTGCAACAGATGGCTGGTGCTTCCAGCCAACTCGCCGCGGCCGCCGAAGAGCTGCACGCCGTGACCGAGGAGACCTCCCGTGGCCAGGTTCGCCAGCACGACGAGGTGCAGCAGGCCGCCACTGCGGTCAACCAGATGACCGCTGCCGTGGAAGAGGTGGCGCGCAATGCCGCCTCCACCTCCACCGCCTCCCAGGACACCAGTCGCGAAGCCCAACAGGGTCGCGAACAGGTGCAGCAGGCCGCCCAGGCCATGGCGGTGATGACCCGCGAGATCACCGACTCCACCGAGAAGGTGCAAACCCTGGAAGGCCAGGTACGCGAGATCGGCAAGGTGCTGGAAGTGATTCGTGGCATCGCCGAGCAGACCAATCTGCTGGCGCTCAACGCCGCCATCGAAGCGGCCCGCGCCGGCGAGCAGGGTCGTGGCTTCGCCGTGGTGGCGGACGAGGTCCGTGCCCTGGCCCATCGCACCCAGGGGTCCACCGGCGAAATCGAACGCATGATGAGCGCCGTGCGCAGCAGTGCCGAAGAAGCCGTGAGCGCCATGCACAAGAGCCAGTCCCTGGCAGGGGATACCCAGGAGCGCGCCAACCGTGCCGGCGAAGCCCTGAACCGCATCACCACCGGGGTCGCCCAGATCGAGGAGCGCAACCTGGTGATCGCCAGCGCCGCCGAGGAGCAGGCTCAGGTGGCCCGCGAAGTGGACCGCAATCTGGTCAATATCCAGGACCTGTCCACCCAGACCGCCACCGGTGCCCAGCAGACCGCCGCGTCCAGTCAGGAACTGTCGCGACTGGCCAATTCCTTCCAGGGCCTGGTCGCGCAATTCCGTTATTGATCGGTCATCCAGGAAACTTCCGACCAGCGGACGACCTGCCCTCACCCCGGTGAGCGGCAGGCCGCAAGCGCAGCGGTAGCCCTCCTGGTTCAATACCCTGGGACGGGGAATTGAACATTGCCCGCCAGCGCGGCTCTGATCTGAACCCCCTGAATGGATGCTCCCATGCGCTTTACCTACGATGCCCGCCGCAGCTATCGCCTGATCGGCCTGGACGACGGACGTCTGGCGGGTCAGTTGCTGCGTGGGCAGCTGTACATCATGGTCGCCGGCGATGGGAAGCAACCGCAGTCCTATGCCCAGCTCGAAGACGATCAGCTGCGTACCGCCGAAGGCCACCTGATCGGTTGCCGCGAGGCGGATATCCTCACCCTGCAGCGGACTGGTGTCGCCTTGCGTCTGGAGCCACTCGACGCCTGAATCGAGGCGGCTCCGAAATCGGCGTAACCTTTAAAAGCAGGTTGATAAAGCCGTTCGGGCCGAGACACCCATCACCTATCAGTGGGAACCTCTCCCGCGAGTTGTTGCTCCATTTCCTTGAACGTCATCGAAAAGATGCCAAACGGGCGCCTTTTGGCCCCCTTCAGGAGATGTCATGTCCAGCGACAACCAGTACCGCATGCAAAACCCCCTTACCCAGTATCCCCAGCCGGAATTTCCCAAGCAGCCCCAGGAAGCCCCGGGCCTGGCGCAGGTCATGCAGCCGCGCCCCGACCATGGCGAGACCAGCTACCAGGGGTTCGGTCGTCTGGCCGGGCGCAAGGCGCTGATCACCGGGGCGGACTCGGGGATCGGTCGAGCCACCGCCATCGCCTATGCCCGGGAAGGTGCCGACCTGGTGCTCAACTACTTGCCCGAGGAAGAGGCCGACGCCCAGGAAGTGGTCAAGCTGGTGGAAGCCGAGGGTCGTAAGGCCGTCTGCGTTCCTGGTGACCTGAAGGACGAAGCCTTCTGCACCCAACTGGTGAGCAAGGCCAAGGAGGCCCTGGGTGGCCTCGACATCCTGGTCAATGTGGCTGGCAAGCAGACCGCCGTGCAGGACATCGCCGAGCTGACCACCGAGCAGTTCGACGCTACCTACAAGACCAACGTCTACGCCCTGTTCTGGCTGTGCAAGGCCGCGCTGCCGCATCTGCCGGCTGGCGCCGCCATCATCAACACCACCTCGATCCAGGCCACCCAGCCCTCGGAATTCCTGCTGGACTACGCCTCGACCAAGGCGGCCATCACCAACTTCACCAAGGCGCTGGCCAAGCAGGTCGCCAGCAAGGGCATCCGCGTCAATGCCGTGGCCCCCGGTCCCTTCTGGACCCCGCTGCAGCCCAGCGGCGGCCAGCCCCAGGAAAAGATCCCCACCTTCGGCGGCGAGACGGTGTTCAAGCGCCCCGGCCAGCCGGCGGAGCTGGCGCCCATCTATGTGCTGCTGGCGTCCCAGGAGTCGAGCTATGTGACCGGTGAGGTCTATGGTGCTACCGGAGGCATGGGCTGACGGCCGTGGCGGCCTTCGACCCCGCTCGCCAGGACGGCTACGCGCCCCTGGCGGGCTACGCCGCCCTCTCCGATGGCCGTTCGGTCGCCCTGGTGGCGCCGGATGGCTCGCTGGATTGGTGGTGCGTCCCCAACATGGATTCCGCACCGCTGTTCGACCGCCTGCTGGACGCCCCAGCGGGCGGTTTCTTTTCGATCGCCCCGGTCGCCCACTATCGCGTGGAGCGGGCCTACCGCGAAGACAGCAACGTCCTGGAAACCTGCTTTCACACCGCCGAGGGCAGCGTGCGCCTCACCGAATCGCTCAACAGCGGCTCGGCCGGACGCCTGCCCTGGTGCGAACTGGGTCGTCGCGTCGAAGGCCTCTCCGGACGGGTCGAATTGCGTATCGAGCTGGTACCCGGGACCCAGGGCCAGACCGTCTCGCCCTGGATGCGCAGCACGCCCAATGGCGAGGTCATGCACGTCGATGGCGTGATGGCCACCCTGCGCTATTGCGAACGGCTGGAGATCCTCGAGTGCGACGATCGCCGGCTGGTGGCGCGACTGGTACTGGAGGCAGGGCAACGCAGTGTCCTGGCCTTGACCGCGACCGAGAACGAACCCCTCGTGGTGCCGTCCTTGGACGAAGTGGACCAGCGCATCGACCGCAGCGATCAGGCCTGGCGTGAATGGGCCCAGGGCTTCGCCTATCAGGGCGAATTCCTCTGCGAGGTGAAGCGCTCGGCATTGGCGCTCAAGCTGCTGCTCTACTCGCCCACCGGTGCCATCGTCGCCGCCGCCACCACCTCGCTGCCGGAACGCATCGGCGGCGACAAGAACTACGAATACCGCTATGCCTGGGTGCGCGATGCGGTCTTTACCATCAAGGCCTTCCTGCGTCTGGGCGCCCTTGGCGAGGCCCAGGCGGCCCTGGCCTGGATTCAGAACGTCATCCGCCGCCACGGCAATCGCCTGCATACCTGCTTCACTCTGGAAGGCGAACTGGCACCGGAAGAGCGCACCATCCCCGTACCCGGCTATCGCGACTCCCAGCCGGTACGTGTCGGCAATCGCGCCAGCGCCCAGTGTCAGCTGAGTCTCTATGGCGATCTGCTGGAGACCTTCCGCCTCTATGCCAGCAAGGGCCATGTGCTGGATTTCGCCACCGCCAGCCTGCTCACCGATCTGGCCAACCTTTGCGCCGATGGCTGGCGGCAGACGGATGCCGGGATGTGGGAATTGCCTGAAGAGCGCCACTACACCCTGTCCAAGCTGGGCTGCTGGTTCGCCCTGGATCGCGCCGTGACCCTGGCCCGCGACGGCCACATCCCCGACGCCATGTGCGGTCGCTGGGAGCGCGAGCGCGACCGCATCCGCGACTGGGTCAACGAACACTGCTGGAGCGAGCGCAAGCAGGCCTACACCTTCTATGCCGGTACCGAGCGCCTGGACGCCGGGCTGTTGCTCGGCATCCGTTTCGGCTTCGACGGCGGTGAGCGCTCGGTCAGCACCCTGGCGGCCATCCGCCGCGAGTTGGCCCATGGACCTCTGGTCTATCGCTATAGCGGTGCCGAGCAGGAAGAAGGTGCGTTCCTGGCCTGCTCCTACTGGATGGTCGAGGCCCATGCCGTGCTGGGCGAGGTGGACCAGGCGCGCGAGCTGATGCGCGAGGTCCTGGCCGCCAGTCTCAATGGCGTCGGCCTGATGACCGAGATGCGCGATCCCCGTGACGGCGCGGCCCTGGGCAACTTCCCTCAGGGCCTGAGCCACCTGGCCATGGTGCATGCGGCGCTGATCCTGGAAGAGCCGGAGCCCGAGGCGTGAGCGACCTGGATTTCACCCGCCCGGTGGACGAGGTCGCCCGGCAACTGATCGGTGCGACTTTCAGGCTCGAAGGTGTAGGCGGCCTGATCGTCGAGACCGAAGCCTACGACGGCGAAGATCCGGCCTCTCACAGCTTTTCCGGCCCCACGCCGCGCAACAAGGCCATGTTCGGTCCGCCCGGGCATGCCTATGTCTATCGCTCCTATGGTATCCATTGGTGCTTCAATCTGGTCTGCCGCGAGGCTGGCCATGGCGCGGGGGTGCTGATCCGCGCCCTGGAGCCGCTGTGGGGGCTGGAGGTGATGCGCGAACGCCGAGGCGGGTTGGCCGATCGCCTGCTCTGCGCCGGTCCCGGCCGGCTGTGCCAGGCATTGGGCATCGATGGCAGTCACGACGGCCTGTCGCTGGCGGAACCGCCCTTTCTGCTGGAGCCGGCGACCGCCGCGGTGGCGGTGATCGCAGGCCCGCGCATCGGTATCAGCCGCGCCCGCGAGGTGCCCTGGCGTTTCGGCCTGGCCGGCTCGCGTTATCTGAGTCGTGGCTTTGCCAAAGCGCCCCACGCCAGCGATAACGGCTAGGCTGAAGGCAACGTCCTCTGCCAGAACCTCTCGGAGTTCCCATGCGCGCTCGTCACCTGCTGCTGACTGCCCTGCTCTTGCCCCTGCTGGCCCAGGCCAGCCTGCGCTGCGGACAGAATCTCGTCGAAGAAGGTGACAGCGTCGAGCAGGTCCTGGCCGCCTGCGGCGCCCCGGCCGAGCGCAAGGTCAATCACCCTGCCCTGCGTAACAACAACGTGCCCAAGTTCAATGCGGCCGAGACCCAGTTCTGGACCTATGGCCCGGAGAACGGCGCCTCCCGCCACCTCAAGTTCATCGATGGCAAGCTGGTGGAGATCAGGGTCGAGCGGTAGTGGGCGGGAGCTTCCCTTACCCGGCTCTCTCCCAGAGGGAGAGGGGGCAGAGCGTCTCCGGCGTGGGTTGAGCGCAGCGAAGCCCAACATTTTCAGGCGAGCCTCTCCATCAGTTGGTAGGCGGGAGCTTCCCTCACCCCGGCCCTCTCCCGGAGGAATAGGGGGAGGAGCGGCTCCAGCGTAGGTTGGGTGAGCGCAGCGAAGCCCAACATTTTTTAGGCGAGCCTCTCCACCGAGCAGGCAAAAAAGAACCGCCCGAGGGCGGTTCAAGAGGAGCACGACCTAGGGCCGTGGTTAGAACTTGGCTTCCAGGTCCAGCTGCAGGGTCTTGACGTCCGCGTCGCGGCGGAAGCGGCTGGCGGTATCGGACTCGGCGAGGAAGTAGGTCAGGCCCACGCCGAAGTTCTTGTCGATGTCGTAGCCGAGCTTGAGCTTGTGGCCGCGGGCCCCGGTCGAGCCGTTGCCGAAGTCCGAGTCGGTGAAGGCACCCACCACGGCGTTGCGCTGGACATCGCGGTAGTTGTATTCCAGCCCGACCCGCTGCATCAGCTTGGTCTTGGCGCCCAGCAGCCAGGCGGTGTCTTCGCCGTCGTCGGCCTTGTCGTTGACCACGTACTGGCCATAGAAGGACAGCGGCACCCACAGCTTGGTCAGGTCCAGCTGGGCGAAGCCCTCGTAGAGCTGGAAGCGGTCGGTGGTGTTGCCATTGACCGCCAGGGCGCAGGGCGCGGTGACCGAACCGGTGGTCGGGCAGGCGCTGTCCTGCTCCTTGTCGTAGGCATAGACGCTGCCGCCCACCATCAGCTTGGCGGCATCGCCCAGGTTGAAGCGGCTGCCCAGCTGACCGGCGTAGAGGCGCAGGTCATGCTTGAATTCATAGCCTTCGCCGTCGACGTTGTCCTTGAGCACATAGTAGCCCGTGCTGCCGAACAGCTCGGCGCCGCCGCCCAGGTCGTACTTGTAGGTGCCGGCCAGGCCTTCGGGATTGATGTCGGCGTCCCAGATGACGTCGCCGGTGCTGACCCACTGCTGGCCCATCTTGCCGCCCACCAGGTGCAGATTCGGCACTGCCGTGGGGTGGTAGTCGATGTAGGCCTGATCCAGCCAGAGCTGCTTCTTGTTGAAGTAGTTGTTCAGATCCTGGTTGGTGGAGCGGGCGTCGTCGCCACCGCCGGTGGCGATGCGGATGCCAGTGTTCACCTGCGGATTGATCTCGCTGTAGGCACCCAGCCGCGCGCGGATACGCTGGCGCTCACGGTCGCGGCCGTTGTCCGGCTCGCCGCTGATGTCGATGCTCTCGTGGCGCACCCGCACGTCGCCCTTGATCTGGGTCTTGGCGGCCCAGGCCAGCTTCTTCTCGAAGTCGGAGGTCTTCTGCTGCTGGGCGACCTGGGCGGCACGCGCCTGCTGTTCCTGCTGCAGGTCGCCGCGCAATTCGCTGTATTGGGCCGGGGTGATGGAGCCATTGGCCTTGAGCATGTCGAGCAGTTTCTCATCGACAGCGGCACTCGCGGTGGCTGAGCAGGTGGCCAGGAGCACGCCCGAGAACAGCGCCGTGAATCGATAAGGGTTAACAGACATCGGCAGATCTCCTTTCAAGACAATCCAGGTGGTAGTGGCTGGCGGTGCAGCCCGTCACAAAGCTGGGTCAGTCTCGGCAGAAGAGATGTCGTTTTGCTTGCAGGAACATAAAGGTTTTAATTCAAGTCACTGAATCTAAAGCAAAATTTAACCAAAGATTCATCCGTTCCGAACGGCTCCGCTGCGGACCGGGAAGGATGAGGACGACCAGAGGCCCTAGCTCGCCGCTTTTCAGCCACCCATGAAAAAGGCCACTTCGAGGAGTGGCCTTGCGAGCCCCGGCGAGATTTTCAGCCGAAGCGACCGGTGATGTAGTCCTCGGTCTGCTTCTTGTCCGGCTTGGTGAAGATCTTGTCGGTCTTGTCCACTTCGATCAGCTCGCCCAGGTACATGAAGGCGGTGACGTCGGAGCAACGCGCCGCCTGCTGCATGTTGTGGGTGACGATGACCACGGTGAACTCCTGCTTGAGTTCGGCCAGGAGTTGCTCGATGCGCGCGGTGGAGATGGGGTCCAGGGCCGAGGTCGGCTCGTCCAGCAGCAGCACCCGCGGACGCAGGGCAATGGTACGGGCGATGCACAGGCGCTGCTGCTGACCGCCGGAGAGCCCCAGGGCGCTCTGATTGAGCTTGTCCTTGACCTCATCCCACAGCGCCGCGCCGCGCAGGGCCTGCTCGACCCGATCCTGCAGCTCCACCCGGGACAGCCGCTCGTGGTGGCGAATGCCATAGGCGACGTTGTCGGCGATGGACATAGGGAACGGTACCGGCTTCTGAAACACCATGCCGATGGTGCTGCGCAGGCGACTCAGCGAGTACTTGGGATCGAGGATGTTCTCCCCGTCCATGAGGATCTCGCCGGTCGCTTCCAGCCCCGGGTATTCCGAGTAGATGCGGTTGAAGATGCGCAGCAGCGTGGACTTGCCGCATCCGGACGGGCCGATGATGGCGGTGATCTGCTTGGCCGCGATGTCCAGGTTGATCGACTTGAGCGCCTGGTGGCCCTTGTAACGGAAGCCGACGTCGCGCGCCTGCAGTTCCGGTATCTGCGTCTGCATGGTAGTCACTTGGAATCCCGGTTACGAAAGAAGAAGCGAGAGGAAAGGTTCAGGAACAGCACGAACAGCGTCAGCAGCAGGGCGCCGGCCCAGGCCAGGTGCTGCCAGTTCTCGAACGGACTCATGGCGAACTGGAAGATGGTCACCGGCACGGTGGCCATGGGCTTGAGCACGTCGGCGTTCCAGTACTGGTTGCCGAAGGCGGTGAACAGCAGCGGTGCGGTCTCGCCGGTGATGCGGGCGATCGACAGCAGCACCCCGGTCACCACGCCGGCGCGGGAGGCACGCAGCAGGATCTGCAGAGTCACCTTCCACTGGGGGATGCCCAGGGCCAGGGCCGCTTCGCGCATGGCCGGCGGCTGCAGCTGCATCATCTCGTCGGTGGTACGGGTCACCACCGGCACCACCAGCATCGCCAGCGCCAGGGAGCCGGCAAAGCCGGAAAAGCCCAGGCTGCCACCGGAGTACTGGTTCAGCGTCACCACCACGGCGGTGTAGATGAACAGGCCGATGACGATGGACGGCGCCGACAAGAGGATGTCGTTGACGAAACGCACCACCAGGCCGAGCTTGGAGTGGCGGGCGTATTCGGCGAGCCAGAGGCCGGCGAGGATGCCGATGGGTGCACCGATGGCGGTGGCCAGCAGGGTGATCAGCACGCTGCCGAACAGGGCGTTGGCCAGACCGCCGTCAGTGGCGCCGGGTGGCGGCGTCATCTCGACGAAGATGGCCGGGCTCAGGGCGCTGACGCCCTTGATCAGGGTGGTGCCAAGGATCCAGGCCAGGAAACCCAGGCCGAGCACGGCGGCGGCGCTGCCAAAGATCAGCGCGATGCCGTTCTTGATCCGCCGCTTGCGATAGAGATAGGCGTCGATGTGCATCAGTTACCTGCCTTGCGCGACAGTTGCGTCAGCATCAGCCGTGCCGCCAGCAGCACGAAGAAGGTCACCACGAACAGCAAAAAGCCCAGGGCGATCAGCGAAGAGCGGTGCAGATCGGTGTAGGCCTCGTTGAATTCGTTGGCGATCACCGAGGCGATGGAACTGCTCGGCATCATCAGCGAGAGGGAGAACTGGTGGGCGTTGCCCAGCACGAAGGTCACCGCCATGGTCTCGCCCAGGGCGCGACCCAGGCCGAGGAAGGCGCCGCCGACTACCGCCGAGCGGGTGTAGGGCAGCACGATGTCCCAGCAGACTTCCCAGGTGGTGGACCCCAGCGCATAGGCCGATTCCTTGAGCTGGGCCGGCACGCTGCGGAAAACCTCGTACATCACCGAGGTGATGAAGGGCAGGATCATGATCGCCAGGATGATGCCGGCAGTCAGCATGCCGATGCCCAGCGGCGGTCCCTGGAACAGCACGCCGATCACCGGGATGGCGCCGAGGTAGTCGTTGATGAAGGGCGAGATGTGCGCGGCCATGAAGGGGCCGAAGACGAACAGGCCCCACATGCCGTAGATGATCGAGGGGATACCGGCCAGCAGTTCCACCGCCGTGGCCACCGGACCGCGCAGCCAGGTAGGGGCGATCTCGGAGAGGAACAGGGCGATGCCGAAGGCGGTAGGCACGGCCAGCAGCAGGGCGATGAAGGAGGTCATCAGGGTGCCGTAGATGGGCACCAGGGCACCGAACTTCTCGGCCCCGACATCCCATTCGGCCGAGGTGATGAAGTCCAGGCCAAAGGTCATGAAGGCGTGGCGACCGCCCCAGAGGGTGGACGCGGCGGCGCCGACCAGTACCAGCAGTACCAGCAGCGCGGCGGAAAACAGGAGCCGGCGGAACCAGACATCGGCGCGGGTATCCCGGCGGATGCGCTGTTCCTGAGCGGCGGAGAGGGGCAGGGTCTGGTCGGTCATGGAGCTTTCCGTCTACCTGGAAGGACGCGCGAAACCGCCTGGACCCCAGGGGATCCAGGCGGCGGGACAGGCGTGTTTACTTCTTGAAGTCGGACGCCCAGTAGCCTTCGATCTGCTGGACCAGGGCATCCGGGACCGGGACGTAATCCAGGGCCGCGGCATCCTTCTGGCCATGCTCCAGGGACCACTTGAAGAAGTCGAAGGCGACCTTGCTGCGCTCTTCGTTCTTGGGTTCCTTGTACATCACGATCCAGGTGGTGGCGGTGATCGGCCAGGCATCGGCGCCCGGGGCGTTGGTCATCAGCAGGTTGAAGTCCTTGGCGCTCTTCCAGTCGGCGGTGGCGGCGGCGGCCTGGAAGCTCTTGGCGTCGGGCTGCACGAAGTTGCCGGCGGCGTTCTTCAGCTGCACATGGGACATCTTGTTGGTCAGCGCATAGGCGTACTCGACGTAGCCGATGGAGCCCTTGATCTGCTTCACGTAGGCGGCGATACCCTCGTTACCCTTGCCGCCTACACCGACCGGCCAGTTGACGGTGGTGCCGAAGTTGAACTTCTCCTTCCACTCCGGGCTGACCTTGGCCAGGTAGTTGGTGAAGTTGTAGGAGGTACCCGAGCCGTCGGAACGACGCACCACGGTGATGGCGCCCTCAGGCAGCTTCAGGCCGGGGTTCAGCGCGGCGATGGCCGGGTCGTTCCAGGTCTTGATCTCACCCATGAAGATCTTGGCCATGGTCGGGCCGTCGAGCTTCAGCTTGCCGGGCTCGATGCCTTCCACGTTGACGACCGGGACGATGCCGCCAATGATGGTCGGGAACTGGCCCAGGCCACCCTTCTGCAGGTCGTCGGTGCTCATGGGGGCGTCGGTGGCGCCGAAGTCCACGGTGCCGGCCTTGATCTGGGCAATGCCGCCGCCGGAGCCAATGGACTGGTAGTTGATACGGTTGCCAGTCTTCTCGCTGAAGCCTTGCGACCACTTCGACAGAACGGGGAAGACGAAGCTCGAGCCGGCGCCCGTGACATCCACGGCGTGAGCGGCGGTGCTCAGGCAAAAGGCCGACAACAACAGAGAGAGGCTGAACGTGCGTTTCATGGTGGCTCCATTACCTAGTGAGGGCTGGCGCTAGGCTATTGCCGAAATGTGACAATTAAGTGTCAGCGGCATGACGAAACGGGGACGGCAGAGCGCCATCATTGAGAGCGGCGGCGACAGCTCCTGCGTTGGCAAGCGAAGGTGTCCGCACCCAGGCCTTGCAGCAGACCGCTCGGACCCATCTGCCCTAGGCTGTGGATGGCAAAGAGGCCGCCTACCTTCCGGCCGGCTTCCACCGGCGACCTCCAGCGGTCACCAGACGACACGCCTGTCCGCCGCCCGCGGTCGCCCCGGCAGCCTGTGCTGTGGCCGCGACCCAGTTATGGCGGGCCTCGCAGGCCTCCTGGCGCATCTGCGCGAGCGAATTGGCAGGAGGAATTTAGCCAAGGCTATATATATTAGAACTATCTACAAGATAGACTTTCTCTATCCGGATGGGTAAGGTGGCGGCCTCTTTGGGGAGTAGCCTGCTTCCACTGCGGTGGAAAGCGTTCTGATCAACATACTCGGCAACCGCCGTGGTCAGGACAGCCGGTCAGGGTTGGCGAGACCAGAGGCATCACCGCGCCATGCCGGGCGTGCGGGGGTGTCTTGTGGATCGAGCCCGGTCGGCGCTGTGACGATGAACCCCGCTTCCCTGATGTTCCTGGCCTTCGCCATGTCCACCGATGCCTTTGCCGCCGCCGTCGGCAAGGGTGCCAGCCTGCACAAGCCCTGCCTGCGTGAAGCCCTGCGCACCGGCGCCATCTTTGGCGTCATTGAAGCCATCACTCCGGTGATCGGCTGGGCCATCGGCCTGACCGCCGCGCAGTACGTCCAGCCCTGGGATCACTGGATCGCCTTCACCCTGCTCACCGTGCTTGGCCTGCGCATGATCTGGGCCGGCTTCGGCGCGCCCGAAGCCGAAGCCGAGAAGCCCCGCCAGCACTCCTTCCTGCTGCTCGCCCTGACCGCCGTGGCCACCAGCATCGACGCCCTCGCCGTGGGCGTGGGCCTGGCCTTCATCGACGTCAACATCATTACCGCCGCCCTGGCCATCGGGCTCGCCACCATGGTCATGGTCACCACCGGGGTGATGCTGGGCCGGGTGATGGGCAATCTTGTGGGCAAGCGCGCGGAGATGCTCGGCGGCGTGGTGCTGATCGTGATCGGCGCGGCCATCCTCCATGAACACCTGGCCGCTGTCGTCGCCTGATGGCCCGGCTGTGGCGTAGCGCCCTCCTCGTCCTGGTCGCTCTGCTGCTGGCAGCCTTGGGCTTTCTCGCCTGGCAGCGCTTCTGGCCGGCCCAGGCCGCGCCTGGCTGGCGCTACGAAGTGGCCCATGCCGATATCGCCAAGGCCAGCGCCCTGGCCTGGCAGGGCGACGCCCTGCTCACCGCGGAAGAACTCAAGGACGGCAAGGGTCGCCTGCTGCGCATCGATGCCCAGGGCCGGCGCAGCGTGCTCAGCGCGGGCCTGTACAAGCCCGATGGCCTGGTGCCCTACCAAGAGGGTTTCGCCTACAGCCAGGAAGGCGGCACCCATCCGATCCGCTGGTTCGACGCCACTGGCAGTCGTGATCTGTTCATCGGCATCAACGCCCAGGGCCTCTGGGCCGAAGGCAAGCGCCTCTATGCCGTGGAAGACCGCAAGGGCGAGGGACGCCTGCTGCGCTACGACGCCGCCGATGGCAGCCTGACCGTGCTGCGCGACCACCTGGACGAGGCGGAGTCCTTTACCCGCTGCCCGGATGGCAGTGCCTTCTATACCGAGAAATCCCGTGGCCTGGTGCGCCAGCTGAGCGACGATGGCCGTGATCCGCCGGCGCTAAGCGATTTGCGCGAACCGAGCTTTCTGCTCTGCGACCATCGCGGCCTGTGGATCAGCGAAGACTCCACCCACCGCGCCCGCCTGCTGCTCTGGGATCGCCAGTCAGACCCGCGCGCCATCCTGACCTTCCTGCGCGCACCCCAGGCGCTGCTGCCGCGAGGCGACGGCTACCTGCTGGCCGAAGGCGGGCGCGACCGCATCATCGCCCTCGATCCGCGCTAGAGCATGCGTCTCAGGGTGTCGTCCTTGCGCACCAGGTGATGCCAGAGCGCGGCCAGCACGTGCAGGCCGATCACCCAGTAGAAGGCTTGGCCGAGCCAGAGGTGCACGCCCTTGAGCGACTTGGCCAGTTCCGGATCCACGGGAAAGGGCGAAGGCAAGGCCCAGGTGCTGGAAGGAATCTTCACCGCGCCGATGGTCAGCCAGACGGTGAACAGCCCGAGCAGCGGCTGGGCCAGCAGAAAGGCATAGAGGGCATAGTGGGTCAGTCGGCTCACCTGCGCGAGCCCCGCAGCCAGCGGCGGCGTGATGGGCGGCACCGGATGGCGATGGCGCACCAGCAGTCGCGGCAGGACCAGAGCCAGGACCAGCAGACCGACCCAGAAATGACTGAGCACCACCCACTGGCGCTCCAGGGAACCCCGCTCGAACTGGCCGCGGTTGGTGATCAGTACATAGGCCAGCAACACCAGCAGGGCCATGAGCCAGTGCAGCAAGCGGGCGCTGCGCGCATAGCGGGGAATAGGAGAGGCGGAAGACATGACGAGGTCCTGCTACTGAGGTGAAAAGGCGCCGGCAGTGTAGCGGTGCCCCGTTGCCGAGGGTAAGACGGCAACGGCACTAACCGCAGGGCGCCGCCGAGGTGTCCAGCAGCAACTTACTCAGTTGCTGCGGCGGCTGGTGCACCAGGCCGGTGGGCGATTCGCAGACGCGCTGCACGAAGTTGTCGCTGAACAAGAGCTTGCCATGGACGAAGTACTCCTCCGGGCGGCGATTGGGATTGTCGATGCGGGTACCCAGACGCTCCGCCAGCCAGCTGCCGGCTTCGTAGTGACTGATCCAGCGCTCGTCCTGCAGTTCGGCCAGGGCCTCGGTCGGGGCATCGCGCGCCACCACGATCATTGGGACATCGCTAACCTCGGGCACCAGGTCGTTGTGGCCCCAGTGCCCCCC
The DNA here is from genome assembly GCF_021106615.1 of Pseudomonas sp. PLB05. Taxonomy (NCBI): domain Bacteria; kingdom Pseudomonadati; phylum Pseudomonadota; class Gammaproteobacteria; order Pseudomonadales; family Pseudomonadaceae; genus Pseudomonas; species Pseudomonas sp. PLB05. Next base: position 1,004,111 of record NZ_JAJOHO010000002.1, on the reverse strand, counting down.
CTCCCCCAGCCGCTGACCGTGGTCGCCGGTGATGATCAGATAGCGCTCGCCGTCCAGACGATCGAAGTCGGCGAGAATCTCGGCGAGCAGGCCATCCAGGTAGTGCAGGGAATTGTTGTAGGCATTGGCCTGGCCCTCGGCGCCGCTGTCCGGCCAGGGCGCGGGCGTGGTCTCGTGCCGATAGTTCTGCGCATAGGGCAGGTGCGCGGTGCGCAGGTTGAGCACCACGAAATTGCGTGGCGCCCACTGCTGTTCGTCGAGGATCTCCAGCAGGGCGCGATCCTGGCGCTGCAGAAAGCGCAGCGGATGGTCCTCGCGGGTGATGGAAACGTCCAGGTGGCGACTGCCCAGGTGCGCCAGCAACTTGGATTCCTGGGACGACAGCCAATGGGTGCGAAAGCCGGCGGCCTGAGCGAAGCGAAACAGATTGATCTCGCCGCTGCGCAACCGCTGGTCCTGGCCCGGCTCGCGGATGGGATTCAATAGATAGGGCAGACTGACGTCGGTGGCCACCCCTGCCGCTACCCCGGGGCGGATCAGCGCCTGGGGATTGTCCGCCAGGTAGGCCGAAAGCTTAGGGGTGGTATCGCGTTCGTAACCAAAGGCGCCCAGCTGATCGCTGCGCAGGGAATCGGCCACCACCAGCCAGACGTGTCGCGCGGTACTGGGCACCTGGGCCAGCCCATAGGGCGCATAGGCGGTGGGCGGCAGGACGACGTCATCACGCCCGGCCAGGCGCACCGCCCAGGCGGAAAAGGCATTGAGGCTGTTGTGCAGGCCGCTGCGACTGGGGCTGGGCACGAAGGCATCGAGGTTGCGATAGGTGGCGCGATAGGGTTTGGACAGCAGCACCGCGGCGATCAACAGCAGCGCCCAGCGACTGGCCGGCAGCGGCACCCGGCCCGGCAGGTAGAGATGCAAGGCGATCAGCAGCCCATAGGGCAGGCCCACGCAGAGGAGCACCGGCCAGTGCTCGGGGAGGCTGAGCCAGAGCGTCTGGCGCACCTCGGTGGTGTCACCCAGCAGAGCCTGGATATCGATGGCGCTGAGCGGCTCACCGAAAAAGCTGAGGTTGCCCAGCTGCAACAGCTGCATCAGCGCGAACCCCAGCAGGATGGCCACTGCCAGGCGTGGCAGCTGGCTCAACCAGAGCGCCAGGCTGAACACCCAGAGCGCGGCTACATAGCCCGCCTCCAGCTCGGCGCGGTTGTTGGGGGTGAAGCCTTGCTGCAGGAAGTCGTCGGCCAGCAACAGCAGGCAACTCAAGCTGCTCAAGGCCAGCAGATTGCGCCAGTGCCGCCAACCCGTGGCGCGGGGGCGGGAAAACGTCGCGAGCAGCATCAGGGGGCCCTGCGCAAGCGCAAGGGGAAGCGAAGGCGAGCGGCCATGAGCGGGCTCCAATGACAGGAAGCCGCTACCCTGAGGGGCGAACCTTAATGAAGTCTTAGTGGCTCATGCGCGGTAACAGATGACCAGGCGGTCAGCCGGTAGGAGGCCGGCTTGACCCTGAAGTCACTTCAGGCTTCAGGATGGTCACAGAAAAGCTATTGCCCGCTGCCTCCTCAACCCTTCGGAGACCTGTAGATGAGTGGCTCCACCCCGCACCACGATCACGATCACGATCACGATCACCAGCATGGCCACGATCACGGCCATGGTCACGCCCATGCCCCGCGGGTCACCGCCGACAACGAGCGCAAGCTCAAGCTGGTCTTCGTCCTGACCTTTGGCTACGCCATCGTCCAAGCCGTGGGCGGCTGGTGGTCCGGCTCCCTGGCGCTGATCGCCGATTCCGGGCACATGGTCTCGGATGCCGCCGCCCTGCTGCTGGCCCTGGTGGCCTACCGCGTGGCGGCCAAGGCGGCCAATGCCCGCTTCACCTATGGCTTCCACCGGGTGCGCATCCTCGCCGCCCTGACCAATGGCGTCGCGCTGTTGCTGCTGGTCCTGTGGATCGGCTGGGAAGCCATCATGCGGCTGCGCGAGCCCACCGAGGTGCTGTCCGGCCCCATGCTGGTGGTGGCGGTGATCGGTCTGGTGGTCAATATCGTTGGCTTCCTGGTGCTGAACGGCGGGCACAAGGACGACAGCAATCTGCGCGGCGCGCTGCTCCACGTGGCCGGCGACCTGCTGGGTTCGGTGGGCGCCATCGTCGCCGCCCTGGGCATCCTCTGGACCGGCTGGACCTGGCTGGATCCGGCGCTGTCGATCCTGGTCGCCCTGCTCATCGTCAAATCGGCCTGGACCCTGGTGCGCGATGCCGGCGCGGTGCTGTTGCAGGCCGCGCCGCGAGAATTCGATACGGCCGGTGCCACGGCGGCGGTCCGTGCCCTGCCGGAGGTGGCCGAGGTGGGTCATCTGCACGTCTGGACGCTGACCGACGAAACCCGCATCGCCACCCTGCACATCACCCCGGCGCCGGGCAGCGACCCCCTGCGTCTGCCGACCCTGGTGGGCGAGCTGCTGCGCAGTCGCCATGGGTTGCAGCACGTGACGGTGCAGGTAGATCCGCCCGGCACCCTCGACGGGCACTGCGCCTAGACTTGTCTGAACAGTGCCTGCGCCAGCCCAGGCTGCGTTAAAAATCCGCTGGGTCGGAATGCTCATTTACCACTCGTAACTTCGCGCGCGAGGCCGATCCGCTTCCTCCTGGATTCGCTTCGCTGGCACTCACCCTTCGGGTAGCCATTAGCTGTTACTCCCGTTGATCGTTGCGCCTCGCCTGATCTTCGCTCGGCGACTGTTCAGACCAGCCTCGGCATGCAACGCCCGGTAACAGTCGCCCTCGCCGGCGCCCGGTCTTCGCGGCGATGATGACGGGCTGGCGGCATGGCAGAGCGAGGAAGACAGGCGTGCGGGTACTGCTGGTGGAAGACGATGCGGCCCTGGCCCAGGGCATCCGCATGGCCCTGCGCGGCGAGGGCTATACCCTGGACTGGGTGGCCGACGGCCTGGCCGCCGAGCACGCCCTGGCGTCCGAACGCTTCGACCTGGTGCTGCTGGACCTGGGTCTGCCACGGCTGGACGGCCTCGATCTGCTGCGCCACCTGCGCAGTCGACCCGACGGCCAGGTGCCGGTGCTGGTACTCACCTCCCGCGATGCCAAGGCCGATCGTATCCAGGGCCTGGATGCCGGCGCCGACGACTATCTGGTCAAGCCCTGCGACCTGGACGAACTCAAGGCGCGCCTAAGGGCCCTGATCCGCCGCAGCTGTGGCCGGGCGCAACCGCTGCTGGAGCACGCTGGCATCAGCCTCGATCCGGCCAGCCAGGCAGTGCACTATCGCGGCGCCGAGGTGATGGTGACCCCCATGGAGTATCAACTGCTGCACCAGCTGCTGTTGCGACCGGGCGCCGTCATCACCCGCGAGCGGCTGAGCAATGCGCTCTATGGCTGGCAGGAAGCGGCCTCGGGCAACACCCTGGAAGTGCTCATCCACAACCTGCGCAAGAAGCTCGACAGCGGCCTGATCCGCACCGTGCGCGGGGTGGGCTATCTGCTGGAGCGTCAGCCATGATCGCCATCCGTACCCGCATCCTCGCCCCCACCCTGGCCCTGGTGCTGGCCGGCAGTCTGGCCCTCGCCCTGCTGGCCCTGCGCGACAGCCATCGCGAGATCGAGGGCATCTACGACGCCCAACTGGTCCAGGGCGCACGCCTGCTGGAAGGCCTGCTGCAGGCCGGTACGCCGGCGGCGGATCGCTGGCCGGAGCTGATCCGGGTGTTCGACCGGGCCATGCAACCCGTTCCCGGCAGCGTACCGGCGCACCCCTACGAGAATCAGCTGACCTTCCAGATCTAGAGCGCGGACGGCCAGTTGTTGGCCCGGTCCGGCCAGGCGCCGCGGTTGGCCGAGGTGCCGCCCGAGGGGCTGCACGAGGTGTTCGACAACGGTCGCGAATGGTGCGGAATGCTGGTGCGTACGGCCAATGGCGGCCTGCGCATCTGGGTCGGTGAGCGCGAGGACCTGCGCCAGGATCTGATCCAGCGCATCGTCAGCCATACCCTCTGGCCGACCCTGGTGGGCCTGCCGCTGCTGGTCGGGGTGCTCTGGTTGCTGCTGGGCTGGGGCCTGCGACCGCTGCAGGACTTCGCCCGCAAGCTGCGCGAGCGCGACCCCCACAGCCTGGCGCCGCTGCCGGCCGGACCGTTGCCGCCGGAGCTGCAGCCCATGCGTGGCGCCCTGGATCACCAGCTCGCCCAGTTGCGCGCCCTGCTCGAGCGCGAGCGCCGCTTCATCGCCGACGCCGCCCATGAATTGTGTACCCCCCTGGCGATCCTCGATCTGCATGCGCAGAACGCCCAGCACGCCGAGACGGCGGCAGAGCGCGAGGAAGCCCTGGGCTATCTGCGCCAGGGCGTCGGTCGAGCCACCCGTCTGGCCAGCCAGTTGCTGACCCTGGCGCGGCTGGAACCCGGCGCCGCCCAGGTCCAGGCGCTGGACCTGGAACCCCTGGTGCGCGAAGAGCTGGCGGAATTGACGCCCCTGGCGCTCAAGCATCAGGTGGAACTGGTGCTGGCGGCCCAGGCCGGATCACCGGTGCTGGGCGATCCGGATGCCATCGCCATCGCCCTGCAGAATCTGGTCACCAACGCCCTGGCCTTCGCCCCTGCCGGCAGTGCGGTGGAGGTCGGCATCGAGGCCAGCCAGGACGACGGCGTGCTGCTGCGGGTGGAGGATCGCGGCCCCGGGGTGGACGAGGCCGAGCTCACGCGGCTGTGCGATCGCTTCTACAGTGCCGGCAATCCCCAGGGCGCCGGGCTGGGGCTGGCCATCGTCGAGACCATCACCCGCCGCCTGGGTGGTGCCCTGAGCTTCAGCAATCGCGCCCGGGGCGGCCTTCGGGTGGAGTTGCGCCTGCCGCGCGCGGGCTAGGTTTACACGGCTAGACCTGCTGGAAGCCGCGCGCCAAGACCGGCCGCGCGGGTCGGGTCAGACGCAGACCGAGGCCCATCAGCAGCACCACGCCCACCGCCATCAGCAGCCAGGCGTTGGCCAGGCTGTCCAGGTAGTCGCGCAGGATGCCGGCGGCCAGCGGCGCCAGGCTAGCGATCAGATAGCCACCGCCCTGGACGAAGCCGAGCAGGGCCCCGGCTTCGGCGGGATCGCGCACCTGGTCCATCGCCAGGATCAAGGACAGCGGAAACAGCGCGCCGATGCCCAGACCGAGCAGGATGGCGGTGGGCACCGCCAGTTGCAGCGGCGCCAGCGCCAGACACAGCAGTCCCAGCAGCACCACGCCGAGCACGCCCAGCACCAGCGGCCGGCGATTGCGCAGCCGGGCGATGGTGGCCGACAGCAACAGACCGGCGCTGACCTCGGCGAGACTCACGCCGCCCAGCAGCAGACCGCTGTCGGCGGCTTGCCAGCCGAGGCCGGTGTAGTACGGCGGCAACCAGGCCAGCACCAGGGTGTAGGCCGCGGTGCCGATGCCGAAGAAGGCCAGCAACAGCCAGGCCTGGCGCTGACGCCAGGGTTGCGCGCGAGGTGCTGCGCCCTGCGCTGGCGCATCCGGACGGGCCAGGGCCAGCCAGATGCCGAGCGCCAGCAGCACCGGCAGGGTCCAGAGCGCCAGACCCTGGGCCCAGCCCCACTGCTCGGCCAGGGGTGCCGCGGTGGCCGCCGCCACGGCCGCGCCGCCCATGATACCGGTGGTGTAGAGCCCCATCAGGGTGCTGGTGCGCTGCGGATGGCAGCGGCGGATATAGGCTGGGATCAGCGCCTGTACCAGAGCGATGCCGACGCCGCCCAGGGCAGCGGTGAGGATCAGCCCCAGGCCGCTCGGTTCTTCCCAGCGCAAGGCATTGGCCAGGGCCAGCAGCAGCAGGCCCTGGCCAATGCCGCGGCGCTCACCGAGCCAGACCTGTAAGCGCGCGCCACCCAGGGCGCAGAGCCCCATGGCGGCGATGGGCAGGGTGGTCAGCGCCCCGGCACCACTGCCTTCCAGGCCGGTCGCGGCCTGGATACCATCCAGCAGCGGACCGATGGCGGCCAGAATGGGCCGTAGATTGAGGCCGACCAGCAGCACCAAGAGCACGGCGAGGAAAGCATCCTGGCGCGGTGCGGGCGTGGTCGGGGATGATGATGACGCGGAAAGCATGGACAATCTCCAAAGTGACGCGGTATTTCTCTTGACGAGAAGTATCTTAACATCAAGATATATTCCCGAGGTAAGCCGATGGCCGATCGCGCCGAATTCGCCGTGGACCAGTGGCACCGCGAACGCCCCGACCTGGATCCCCTGCCCATGCGCCTGGTGGGTCGTCTGGGCGAGGTGGCCCAGGTGCTCAGTCGCGATGTCCTGCAGCCCTTCTTCGACGAACACCAGCTGCACTATGGCGAATTCGACGTCCTGGCGACCCTGAGGCGCGCCGGCGAGCCCTATGCCCTGAGTCCGACGGTGCTCTATGAATCGGCCATGATCTCCTCGGGCGGCATGACCAATCGCCTCGATCGGCTGGAGCGTGCCGGCCTGATCGAGCGCCGCAAGAATCCCGAGGACCGCCGCAGCACCCTGGTGGCGCTCACCCCTGCGGGCTTCGCCCTGATCGACGGCCTGATGGCCGCCCACGTGGACAATGAGCGCCGCGCCCTGGCCACCCTCAACGAGGCCGAGCAGCAGCAGCTGGACGCCCTGCTGGGCAAGTGGCTGGCCGGCCGCACGCCCTCCTGACGGCCATGCTCATCGACTTCAGCTCATGCAATGGGTTGCACGCCGTGGCCCAGGACTTCGCGCATGGCGATCGGGTGCCACCCCACAGCCATCGCCAGGCGCAACTGATCCATGCGCAGTGCGGCGTGGTGATCGTCAACACCGCCCAGGGGCGCTGGGTGGTGCCGCCGGAGCGTGGCGTCTGGGTACCGGCGGGCGAAGAGCACGACCTGCACCTGCTGGGGCGCGTCGAGGTACGCACCCTGTTCGTCGACCCCCAGGTGCGCGCCGATCTGCCAACGCGCTGCCAGTTGATCGCCGTCTCGCCGCTACTGCGGGAACTCATCCTCGCCGCCCTACCCTTGCCGGTCGACAGGCCAGCCGAGGGCCGCGCCCGGCACATCCTGCAGCTGATGCTCGACGAACTGCAGGGCTCGCCCACTGCCGGGCTGCACCTGCCCTGGCCGAGCGATGCCGTGCTCGCCGAGCTCTGCCGCCACCTGCGCCAGCACCCAGGCGAACGCTGGACGCTGACCCGGGCCGCCAAGCGGCTGGCGGTCAGCGAACGCACCCTGAGCCGGCTGTTTCTCAAGGAGACCGGCCTGAGCTTTGGCCAGTGGCTGCAGCGGGCGCGACTGGATTCCAGTCTCACCTCGCTGGCCGCCGGCCATGCCGTCGTCGACGTGGCCCTGGATCACGGCTATGCCAGTCCCAGCGCCTTCGCCACCCGCTTCCGCCAGGTGCTGGGCGTGTCGCCCTCGGCCTATCGGGGCCGGACGGAACTGCCTGTCGTCCCTAGCCCGCCACCCGGCCCAGCTCGGCTGGATCGATGAGCCCCAGGGCCGCGCTCTGCGCCGAGCGGGCAGCCAGGGCCAGACGACCGCCATAGGGATGGCGCGGGTGGATCGTCAGCTGGTTGCAGGCTTCCACCACGCTGGCCACCTCTTCCAGGCGGGAGAAGTCGATCCCCGGCGCGATGCCCTGGCTGTAGAGATTCAGCGCCAGGGTCACCAGGTCCACGTTGCCGGTGCGCTCGCCATTGCCGAACAGGCAGCCTTCCACCCGCGTCGCCCCGGCCAGCTGGGCCAGTTCGGCGCAGGCGACCCCGGTGCCCCGGTCATTGTGCGGATGGACGCTGATGGTCACATGGGGCGCCGGCCCCAGGCCGCGGATGAAACCCTCGATCTGATCGGCATAGACGTTGGGGGTGGCCACCTCCACCGTCGCCGGCAGATTGAGGATCAGCGGGCGCTCCGCCGACGGTTGCCAGGCCTCGCGGACCGCCTGGCAGATCTCCAGAGCGAAGTCCGCCTCGGTGAAACAGAAGGTCTCCGGTGAATACTGGTAGGTCCAGGCCGTTTCCGGCTGGGCGTCGCACCGGGCGCGTACGCGTTGGGTCCCGGCGACCGCCATGGCCAGGGTGGCGGCGCGATCCTGGTCGAACACCACCCGACGGAACAGCGGCGCGGTGGCGTTGTAGAGATGCACGATGGCCCGGGGTACGCCCACCAGGGCCGCGAAGGTGCGGTCGATCAGCTCGTGGCGCGCCGGCGTCATCACCTGCAGCCAGAGATCGTCCGGCAGCCCGTCCGCCGTGACCAGTTCGCGCACGAAGGCGAAATCGGTCTGGGACGCCGCCGGAAAGGCCACCTCGATTTCCCGGTAACCCACTGCCAGCAGCAAGGCGAAGAAGCGCCGCTTGCGTTCCAGTCCCATGGGCTCGATCAGCGCCTGGTTACCGTCGCGCAGATCGGTGGAGCACCAGCGCGGCGCTCCGGTCAGCTGACGGCCCGGCCATTGGCGATCGGGCAGGTGGGGCGCGGCGAAGGCTTGGTACTTGGTCTGGGGTTGCTTGAGCATGGGAGACTCCAGGGCTAGGCCCCAGAGTCTGACCGGCCACCCTGGCCGCTGCGCTCGCGAGCAGGACAGCGCCCTGCGCGATCCGGACAGCCACCGGCATGAAAAAAGCCGCCGGGGATGACCCGGCGGCTGTGTGTGCCTCGGACGCTAACGATCAGTCTACCGAGATGCGCTCCAGCGGCACCGGCTTGAGGCGCGGCGTGAGCACATGGATGACCACGATGGCCACCAGGTAGGCGCTGCCGGCCACGATGAAGATCGGCTGGTAGGACTTGAAGATCTCCAGGATGTAGCCGTTGTAGGTGGTCATCAGCATGCCGCCGATGGCACCGGCGGTACCGCCGATGCCGATCACCGAGGCCACGGCTTCCTTGGGGAAGAGATCCGACGGCAGGGTCATCAGGTTGGCCGACCAGGCCTGGTGGGCCGCGGCGGCGAGGCCGATGATGCCCACCACCAGCCACAGGCTGGAGACGAATTGGGCAGTGACGATGGGGATGACCGCCAGGGCGCAGAGCAGCATGGTGGTCTTGCGCGCCAGGTTGGCGCTGCGACCGAGCTTCATCTGCTTGGAGGAGCCCCAGCCGCCCATCACCGAGCCGATATCGGCGAGGATGTAGATGGCGATCAGCGGCGGACCAAAGGATTTCAGATTCAGGCCATAGGTCTTGCCGAGGAAGTCCGGCAGCCAGAACAGGTACAGCCACCAGATCGGATCGGTGAGGAACTTGCCGGCGGCATAGGCCCAGGTCTCACGGAAGGTCAGCAGCTTGAACCAGGATATCTTGGTCTCGACGGCGGGCTTGGCCGATACCGGGGAGCCGTCGTCGGCCTGGATGTAGGCCAGCTCTTCGCGACTCACCTTGGGGTGCTCATGGGGACGGCGATAGATCAGCAGCCAGGCGATCAGCCACAGGGCGGTGACCAGGCCGATGGAGATAAAGGCCGCACGCCAGCCCCAGGCCAGGGTGATGGCCGGCACCAGCAAAGGTGTGATGATAGGCCCCATGGCGGTGCCGGCATTGAACAATCCGGTGGCCTGGGCGCGTTCCTTTTGCGGAAACCATTCCGAGACCGCCTTGAGGCTGGCCGGAAAGCTGCCGGACTCGCCGAAGCCGAGGGTGAAGCGCACCAGCACGAAGTGGGTGACGGTGTGGGCAATGCCGTGGCCGATGCTGGCGATGGTCCAGATGGTGAAGGCCAGGGCGTAGCCGATGCGCACCCCGACCTTGTCGATGATGCGGCCAAAGGTCAGGAAGCCGATGGCATAGGCACACTGGAACCAGAACACGATCTTGGCGTAGTCGGTCTCCGTCCAGCCCAGGTCCGCCTGCAGCGTGGGCTTGAGGATGCCGATCATCTGGCGGTCGATATAGTTGATGCCGATGGCGACGAACAGCAGGGCGCAGATCAGCCAGCGATAGCGGGTGAAACGGGAGGTTTGCGAGGTAGCGGCGACGGGCGTGTCCTGCGGCCGCAGGGCGGACTCCGTCTCGGGAGTGACCTGGATAGTCATTGAATGGGCTTCCTGACTTGTTGTTATTGACCGGGGTGAACCGGGGTCGTTGGAAAGCTGTTACCAGATATTCATATGACATCGTATGAGTGACTTTCAAAGGTGTCAATCCACCCAAAGCAGAGTGGTCAGCCAGCTCGTCTGAGGGTAGGCGCCCTGCCCGAGCCCGCCCTCTTTGCGCCTCGAATGGGCGCGGGCAGGCGAGAAATACAGGGGCGAAGGATCTGTGACGCGCCTGGCACTTTCGCGCCCGCGGACGTCTAATGCCCCATCCTTGAAGCGAAGCCGTCGCCTCATCTTTTCTGCCGAGCCTGCCGTGTCCTTCGCCGATACCCCCTCCCTGCTGGCGCGCCTCGCCGAGCTGGAGCAGAGCAATCGTCACCTGCGTCAGCAGCTGGACGCGTGCGCGGCGCCCCGGGAAGGCGCCGCCACCTTGGCCAGCGAGCGCTACCAGTTCCTGTTCAATGCCATGGACGAGGGCTTCTGCGTCATCGAATTCATCGATGGCCCCCATGGACCGCTGAGCGACTATGTCCATGTCGAGGCCAACCCGGCCTATACCGCCCATGCCGGCATCCCCGACGTGGTCGGCCAGAGGCTGCGCGACATGGTCGGCGACGAGGCCCAGGCCTGGCTCGATCGCTACGGCCATGTGCTGCGGACCGGCGAAGCCATCCGCTTCGAGCAGGAGTTGGTGGCCACCGGCCGCTATCTGGACGTCACCGCCTTTCGCATCGAGCCGGCCAGTCGCCGGCAGGTCGCGGTGCTGTTCCAGGACATCACCCCGCGCAAGCGGGCCGAAGCGGCTCTGCGGCAACTCAACGAGACCCTCGAAGAACGGGTACAGGCCGCCCTGGCGGCCAATCGCATCCTGGCCAACGTGGTGGATGGCGCCGCCGCCCTGATCCAGGTGCTGGATTTCGATTTCCGCTGGCTGGCGATCAACGGCTCCGGCGCCGATGTCTTCGAGCAGGAGATCGGGGTCCGGCCGCGCATCGGCGATTCCTTCAGCGAAAGCCTCAGGCAGCGGCCCGAATTGCGCGACGGCATCCTCGCCCACTGGCGCCGCGCCTTTGCCGGCGAGACCTTCAGCGAGATCATCTCGCTGGGCGAAGGGCCGGGCCGGCGCCATTACGAACTGCAATTCAGCCCGCTGCACGATGCCGAAGGACGCTCCATCGGTGCCTATCAATTCGCCTACGACGTGACCGAGCGCCTTGAAGAACAACAGCGCATCCAGGTCATGGAAGAGGCCCTGCGCCAGTCGCAGAAGATGGAGGCCGTCGGCCAGCTCACCGGGGGCATCGCCCATGACTTCAACAACCTGCTGACCGGCGTCCTCGGCTCGTTGGAGATGCTCGACCTGCGTCTGCGCCAGGGCCGGTTGCAGGAACTTGATCGCTACACCGGCACCGCCCGCAGCGCCGCCCAGCGCGCCGCCGCCCTGACCCACCGGCTGCTGGCCTTTTCCCGGCGCCAGACCCTGGATCCGCAACCGGTGGCGCTGGAACGACTGGTGATCGGTCTGGAAGACCTCATCCAGCGCAGCATCGGCCCGCAAATCGCCCTGGAGCGCGAAGCCGATCCCCAGCTGTGGCTGACCCACATCGACGCCTCCCAGTTGGAAAACGCCCTGCTCAACCTCTGCCTCAATGCCCGCGACGCCATGCCGGACGGCGGTCGCATCCGCATCGTCCTGGGCAATGAGTGTCTCGACGAAGCCCAGGCCGAGCACCAGGCGCTGCCGCCGGGCGACTTCGTGCGCCTGAGCGTGGGCGATACCGGCAGCGGCATGAGCGACGAGGTCCTCGCCCGGGTGTTCGATCCCTTCTTTACCACCAAGCCCCTCGGCCAGGGCACCGGGCTGGGGCTCTCCATGGTGCATGGTTTCGTGCTGCAATCGGGGGGCGAGATCCGCATCGACTCCGCCCCCGGCGCGGGCACCTGGGTACACCTCTATCTGCCGCGCCATGGCTTGGCGCCGGTGATCAGCCCCCCGGTCCATCCCGAGCCCGAACCCAACCTGCCCGGCCAGGGCGAGACCATCCTGGTGGTCGACGACGAACCGACCATCCGTACCCTGCTGGTGGACGCCATGACCGCCCAGGGCTACTGGGTGCTGGAAGCGGCCGATGCCGTCACCGCCCTGGCGCTGCTCCCGCCCGACCACCATCTGGATCTGCTGGTCACCGACGTCGGCCTGCCTGGCGCGCTCAACGGTCGCCAACTGGCCGATGCCTTGCGCGGCCTGCAGCCGCAGCTGCCGGTGCTGTTCATCACCGGCTATGCCGAGGCCAATGTCATAGGTGCCGGGGATCTCGAGGCGGGCATGCGGGTGCTGACCAAGCCCTTCACCCTGGATACGCTGAAGCGACGCATCCAGTTACTGCTCGACGAACGCTGAACCCAGCCTGAGCGATTACGAATAATGGCTTTTTGCTACCATTCGCCATCACTTCTTTCAGTGCCCTCTGTTGTCGAGAAGCCTATGGACAAGCGCTCTCTGGTTCACCTGCTGCTGATCTTTACCCTGATCGCCTGCATGGCCCTGCTGGCCTCGTTGATTCGCTAATCACGTTAAGCCAGCCATAAGCCGGGCGGTGGCAAGCTCTACCTCGTGCCGAAAGGCATCGTAGAAGCTGACATCTGCGCTTTCAGCCCGGGAGGATCCCGGGCTTTTTTTCGCGCCGACAAAATGCGCAACAGTCCACGGGTCCGCGCTTTGCCACTGCAGCGACATTCGCCGGCCCTGGCATCATGAGGCTCTCGTCCAGGAGGGACAGCCATGATCACCAGGATGCCGTCAGCCACCGCCTCGTCGCTCGCCTTCGATGTCTGCCCCCTCGGCGCGGAGGCCCCGTCCCTGTCCATCGAGATGCTCCGGCAGGGCTTTCTGACCCTGGATCATCATGGACAGCTCGACCTGAGCCGCACGATCAAGCGCCAGTTGCGCGAGCGCCTGGTTGAGCAGCTGGATGCCCAGCTGCCCGTTGTCGCAGCCGCCGCGCTGGAGCTATCCACCCCTCAGCCTCAGGCCTTGCCCCAGCGCCGCCTCCGCGGCGGCTGACCGCCCCGCTCAGTCCCGATAATCCGGCTCCAACCGCATGAGCTGACGCTTCACGCTGTCCAGGTGCAGGCGCGCGCTGTCGGCATTGCCCTGCAGCATCTGCTGGCAGGCGGCGTGGGCGATGGCTGGCGCCACCGGTTTGAGTGGTCGGCCGCTGGCCATGGCCTTGAGTTGCACCTCGGCGGCGCGCTCCAGGTAGTAGAGATCGTCCCAGGCCTCGGCGATGCTCGGTCCCAGCACCAGGGGTCCGTGATTCTTCAGCATGACCACCGCCGCGTCACCCGCCGCCCGGGCGATGCGCTCGCCTTCGGCCGCGTCCAGCGCCAGGCCGTTGTAGTCCTCGTCCACGCTCAGGCGGTCATAGAACTTCAGCGCGGTCTGCCCGGCCCAGACGAAGGGGTCGCCTTCCAGCAGGCAGAGCGCCGTGGCGTGGGGCATATGGGTATGGAAAGCCGCCCGCGCGCCCGGATTGAGCCGATGCAGCTGGGCGTGGATATGGAAGGCGGTGGCTTCGGGCGCGCCTTCGCCCATGACCACGCCGCCGTCGAAGTCGCAGATCAGCAGCGAGGAGGCGGTCACCTCGGCGAAGGCCAGCCCATAGGGATTGACCAGGAAGAGCTCGTCGTGGCCCGGCACCACGAAGGAAAAGTGATTGCAGATGCCCTCGCCCAGCCCCAGGCGGGCGGCCATGCGAAAGCAGGCGGCAAGATCGATGCGCGCCTGGCGGATGGCTGGGGTATTCAGATCAAGCTGATGGGCAGTGGCGTCGGTACTCTCGAAGGCGTGGGCCATGGGTTGCTCCTTGGGAAGAGGCCGGAACGCTGCACAAAGGATGCCGCTCCCTGCCATGGGGCTATCATCATGAAGATTCAGCAGTCTCTTGTTATATATCTGCTGTCTTCGCTTCCGTAGAGAGCCCTGGCCACCTGCTGCCCCTGGAGATCCCGGCCAAGGGGCAACTGGTCGGTCGGGTGCTCGGCGAGAGTCTGGAGGGCGACAAGCGGGGCAAGGCCCGCCACCAGGTGCAGCGTTCCGCACCGGCGGCGGGCGGCCTGGTCACCGAACTCAAGACCCAGAACTCGGCGACACCCGTTACTTCGGCGCCGCCGGCTTCAAGGGGCGCTTGGTCGGGCTCTGATCCGCGGTTAGAGGGTAAGGGTGCCGCGGATGCAATCCTGCACCGCGCCGCCCACCCAGATGCGGTCGGCGATGCGGGCAACCCGCACCCGACCACGGCGACCCATGGCCGTGCCCTGGCTGGCCAGGTAGCGCTCCGGGGCCAGGCCCGCCGGGATCAGCCACTGCGCCAGACTGGCGTTGAGGCTGCCGGTGACCGGGTCTTCGGCGAACTCCTCGCCCATCAGGGCACGTACCTCGAACTGCGCCTCGGCAGCGCTGCCCGTCCAGGGTGCGATCAGGCCGACATTGAGGCCTTCCAGCGCCGCGTAGTCCGGGCGGATCGCCAGCAGCTCCTCGCGACTTTCCAAGAGCACGGCGACCCAGCCGGGGCCATTGTCGGCCCATTGGCTGGCCTGGAAGCGCTCGGGCGAAAGGCCGGTGCCACGGGCGATGCACGCCAGCACCTCGGGCGCCACCGACCCGCCACGCAGCAGTGGCGGCGCGGCGAAGGCCAGCTCGTCCCCGGCGGCGCGGATGGGCACCAGGCCGGAGCCGCACTCCTGGATCACCTCGATGCCGCGCGGCTGGCCGCCCTCGCGCAACCAGACATGACAGCTGCCCAGGGTCGGATGGCCCGCGAAGGGCAGCTCGCGGACCGGGGTGAAGATACGCACCCGGTAGTCCGCGGCTGGATCTGTAGGTTCGAGGAGAAAGGTGGTCTCCGACAGATTGGTCCAGCGCGCCAGGGCGGCCATCTGTTCGGTTGAGAGTGCATTGGCACCGCAGACCACCGCCAGGGCATTGCCCTCCAGGGGGCGCTGGGCGAAGACATCAACCTGATGAAAGACGAGGGACATGGCGGTGGGCTCCGGGGGCAAAGAGCCGATTGTCCGCGGTCGGCAGGCGCTAGGAACAGCCACAGCCAGGTGGCTAAGGGGCCGTACAGAGGGGCGTTGCGCGCGGGATTCGCGTGGAAAACGCTGCGCGGTTTTCCACCCTACGGCATCGACGCGGGGCTTGCCCTCACCCCAGCCCTCTCCCCGAGGGAGAGGGGGCGGTTTCGCGCGGAGGGTGGTGCCGCGAACGAATCACCGGTCACCCGTAGGTTGGCGCTGAGCGCAGCGAAGCCCAACAGGGGCGTCCGCCCTCACCCCGAAGGAAAGGGCAGTCCCTCATTCCACCGCTGGTCGCCCGAAAATTCGGGTCACCGCGTCAAGGTGCGCGGCCATGGCCTGGCGGGCGGCGCCGGGGTCGTGGGCTTCCAGGGCTTCGAGGATGGCGAGGTGCTCCTGCTGGGAGCGGTCAGGCATGTCTTCCGGGGTGTAGCGGCGCTGCAGGAGCTGGAACATGCTGCCGTAGCGATGGCCGAGCAGATGGCGAAGCAGCAGGGCATAGGCCGGGTTGCCGCTGGCCTGGGCGATGCGGATATGGAACAGCCGGTCACCCGGATGGGTAGTGGAGCCCAGGCGATTGTCCTCGACGTTGCGAACATAGGCGGCGCGGATACCGGCCAGATCACTGTCGCTGGCGTGCCGGGCGGCCAGGGCGGCAGCTTCCGGTTCCACCAGGCTGCGTGCCTGCAACAGGGCGAAGGGCGGGATCTCGGCGTCCAGATCCAGCGCCAGGCTCAGCTCCGGATCCATCTCCGCCCATTGGCCGCGCCCGGCCAGCTCCAGCACCGGGGTGTCCGGTGGCGGCGGAGCACTGGGGGCGCAGACCCGCACGCCGTCGCCGACGCGTACGTCCACCAGGCCGATCACCTCCAGAGCGATCAGCGCCTCGCGCACCGAGGCGCGACTCACCCCTAGCTGCTTGGCCAATTCGCGCTCAGCAGGCAGGCAACTGCCCGGCGGGTATTCGCCGCCGTCGATAAGGGCGCGCAACTGGTCGGCGATCTGCCGGTAAAGCCGCGGTTTTTCAATTACCTGAAGGGGCATGGCGGTCTCGTCTCATGCAGGTCGCGCAGTTTGCCGCGAAAAAACCTTGCCTGAGAGCCTAGCAGGGTCTAAACAATAGGACCAATGGCCTGACCATTGACCGCTGGCGGTCAGGCGACTCACAACAATAAACAGCCAAGAGGTCTCTCGCATGAGTCATGCAGGCAAACGCGTTCTGGTCACCGCCGCCGGCCAGGGGATCGGTCGGGCCACCGCCCTCGCCTTCCATCGCGCCGGTGCCGAAGTCATCGCCACTGACATCAATGCCGCCGCCCTGGACAGCCTGGAGGGGCTACAGACCCGGGTGCTCGACGTCACCGATGCCGCTGCCGTCTCGGCCCTGGTCGCCGAGCTGGGCAGCTTCGACGTCTTGTTCAACTGCGCCGGCTACGTCCATGCCGGCAGCATCCTCGATTGCGACGAAGAAGCCTGGCGCTTCTCCTTCGAACTCAACGCCACCGCCATGTACCGGATGATCCGCGCCGTGCTGCCCGGCATGCTGGCCCAGGGCGGCGGCTGCATCATCAACATGGCTTCGATCGCCTCCAGCCTCAAGGGCGTGGCCAATCGTTGCGCCTATGGCGCCAGCAAGGCGGCGGTGATCGGCCTGACCAAGTCGGTGGCCGCCGACTATGTCGGCCAGGGCATCCGCTGCAACGCCATCTGCCCCGGCACCGTGGATTCCCCCTCGCTGCACCAGCGCATCGCCGACCAGGCCGCCCGTGAAGGCCGCAGCGAAGCCGAGGTGCAGGCCGCCTTCGCCGCCCGCCAGCCGATGGGTCGCGTGGGCCGCCCGGAAGAGATCGCCGCCCTCGCCCTGTATCTTGCCTCCGACGCCGCCGCCTTCGTCACCGGGACCGCCCAGGTGATCGATGGTGGCTGGAGCGTCTGACGCCGCTTTTCGTCTGTACCCTTTCGCCCCTCATAGGAGCTCCGATGAAACTCTTGCGCTACGGCCCCCAGGGCCAGGAAAAACCCGGTCTGCTGGATGCCCAGGGCCGGCTTCGCGACCTCTCCGGCCAGGTGGCCGATCTTGCCGGCGAGGTGCTCGGCGCCGATTCCCTGGCCCGCTTGCGCCAGCTGGACCCGAACAGTCTGCCGCTGGTGGACGGCTCACCGCGCCTGGGCCCCTGCGTCGGTCGGGTCGGCAAGTTCATCTGCATCGGCCTCAACTACGCCGACCACGCCGCCGAATCCGGCCTGGACGTGCCCAAGGAGCCGGTGGTGTTCAACAAGTGGACCAGCGCCATCTGCGGTCCCAACGACGCGGTGCAGATCCCCCGCGACTCGACCAAGACCGACTGGGAAGTGGAGCTGGGCGTGGTGATCGGCAAGGCCGGACGCTACATCGACGAGGCCAATGCCCTGGATCACGTGGCCGGCTATTGCGTGGTCAACGACGTCTCCGAGCGCGAGTGGCAGATCGAGCGCGGCGGTACCTGGGACAAGGGCAAGGGCTTCGACACCTTTGGCCCGCTCGGCCCCTGGCTGGTTACCGCCGACGAAGTGGCCGACCCGCAGAACCTCGACCTCTGGCTGGAGGTGGACGGCCACCGCTACCAGAACGGCAACACCCGCACCATGATCTTCACGGTGGCCCAGATCATTGCCTACCTCAGCCGCTGCATGAGCCTGCAACCGGGTGACGTCATCTCCACCGGCACCCCGCCGGGCGTAGGCATGGGCGTCAAGCCGCAGTCGGTGTACCTCAAGCCCGGCCAGGAAATGCGCCTGGGCATCCAGGGCCTGGGCGAGCAGCACCAGCGCACCGTCGCCGCAGACTAAGCCCCTCCCCTCCACCCTTTTTCCAGCAAACCCCCGTGCCCGCTTTCATCCAGCGGGCACGGGGCCGGGTTCGCTCATCCCGCGAAAACCCTCGAGGACAGCGCCATGCCAACAACAATTACCGGCCTGCAGATCGAAGACATCCGTTTCCCCACCAGCCAGGCGCTGGATGGCTCCGATGCCATGAACCCCGATCCGGACTACTCCGCCGCCTACGTCATCCTGCAGACCGACCAGCCGGGTTTGGAAGGCCACGGCCTCACCTTCACCATCGGCCGCGGCAACGAGATCTGCTGCGCCGCCCTGCGCGCCCTGGAACCACGGGTGCGCGGCCTGACCCTGGAATGGATCCAGGAAGATCCGGGCCGCTTCTGGCGCCATATCACCGGCGACAGCCAACTGCGCTGGATCGGCCCGGACAAGGGCGCCATCCACCTGGCCACCGGCGCGGTGGTCAACGCCGCCTGGGACCTCTGGGCGCGCGCCGTGGGCAAGCCGGTCTGGCGCCTGGTGGCGGACATGAGTCCCGAGGAGCTGGTGCGCTGCATCGACTTCCGCTATCTCACCGACTGCATCACCCCCGAGAAGGCCCTTGAGCTGCTGCGCCAGCGCGCCGAGGGCAAGGCCGAGCGCCTACAGCGCCTCGAAGCCGAGGGCTATCCCTGCTACACCACCTCGGCCGGCTGGCTCGGCTATCCCGACGACAAGCTGCGCCGCCTCTGCCAGGAGGCCATAGACGCCGGCTTTTCCCACATCAAGCTCAAGGTCGGTCGCGACCTCGCCGACGACATCCGCCGGGTGCGCATCGCCCGCGAGGTGATCGGCCCCGAGCGCCAGCTGATGATCGACGCCAACCAGGTATGGGAAGTCGGCGAGGCCATCGAGTGGGTGCGCGAACTGGCCTTCGCCAAGCCCTGGTTCATCGAGGAGCCCACCAGCCCCGATGACGTGGAAGGCCATCGCGCCATCCGCGAGGCGGTAGCGCCGGTCAAGGTGGCCACCGGCGAGATGTGCCAGAACCGCATCCTCTTCAAGCAATTCATCATGCGCGGCGGCCTGGACGTGGTGCAGCTCGACGCCTGCCGCCTGGGCGGCCTCAACGAGGTGCTGGCGGTGCAGCTGATGGCCGCCAAGTATGACCTGCCGGTCTGCCCCCATGCCGGCGGCGTGGGCCTGTGCGAATACGTGCAGCACCTGGCGATGATCGACTACCTGTGCATCGCCGGCACCCACAAGGGCCGGGTGGTGGAATACGTCGACCACCTCCACGAACACTTCGAGAACCCTTGCCGGGTGCGCGGCGCGGCCTACCTGGCACCCCAGGCGCCGGGTTTCTCCATCGCCATCAAGGCGGCCTCCCGCGCGCGTTATCGCCACGCCGGGGAGCAGCCGTCATGAGCCTGCGCCTGGATGCCCACCAGCATTTCTGGCGCTACCGCCCGGCCGAATTCGGCTGGATCGACGGGCGCATGCCAGGGCTGCAACGCGACCACCTGCCGGCCGATCTGCAGCCGCACCTGCAGCGCGCCGGCTTCGACGGCTGCGTCGCCGTTCAGGCGCGCACTCAGGAAGAGGAGACGGATTTTCTGCTCGACCTGGCTGCCCAGACGCCCTGGGTGCAGGCGGTGGTCGGCTGGACCGATCTGCGCGCCGCCGACCTGGTGGCGCGCCTGGAGCGCCGCCAGGGCAGTCGCCACCTGCGCGGCTTTCGCCATCCGGTGCAGGACGAGGCCGATCCCGGCGCCTGGCTGGCCGATGTCGCCGCCAACCAGGGCGTCGCCGCCCTGCAACGCCATGGCTATCTCTACGAACTGCTGATCCATGCCGAGACGCTGCCCGCCGCCACCGCCTTCGCTGCGCGTCACGACCACGGCGTGCTGGTGTTGGACCACCTGGGCAAGCCGCCGGGACGGGTCGCCCCCGCCGACTGCGCCCGGCTGCTGGCACCCCTGGCCCGGCTGCCCCACGTCCATTGCAAGCTCTCCGGGTTGGTCACCGAGGCCGACTGGCACGGCTGGCAGGCAGAGCAGTTGCTGCCCTATGCGCGCATCGCCCTGGAAGCCTTCGGGCCGGATCGGCTGCTGTTCGGCTCCGATTGGCCGGTCTGCACCCTGGCCGCCAGTTACGCCGAAGTGGTCGACCTGGCCGAACAGGCCCTGATGGACCTCACGACCAATGAGCGCGCGGCGGTCTTTGGCAGCAACGCGGCCCGCCTCTATGGCCTGGGCACCCAGCCACGGGAGAAGGTGGCATGAACCTGCAGCTGACCGACAAGGTGATCCTGGTCACCGGCGGTGGCTCCGGCATCGGCGCTGCCATCTCCCTGGCCCTGGCCGCCGAGGGCGCCATCCCGGTGATCCTCGCCCGCGAGCCGCTGGAGGGCGACTTTGCCGCACGCCTGGCCAAAGAGCAGCCAAAGGCCCGGGCCTTCACCGTGGAGCTGTGCGACGAAGCCGCCTGCGAGCGGACCGTGGCCGCCGTGCAGGAGGCCTACGGCCGTATCGATGGACTGGTCAACAATGCCGGGGTGAACGATGGCGTGAGCCTGGCTGCCGGTCGCGCCGCCTTCGTTGCTTCCTTGGAACGCAACCTGGTGCACTACTACCACTTGGCGCACCTCTGCCTGTCGGCGCTGCGCGCCAGTACCGGCGCCATCGTCAACATCGCGTCCAAGACCGCCCTCTCCGGGCAGGGCGACACCAGCGGCTACACCGCGGCCAAGGGCGGGGTACTGGCCCTGACCCGCGAATGGGCCGCCTCGCTGCTGGACGACGGCATCCGCGTCAACGCGGTGCTCCCCGCCGAGGTGATGACGCCACTCTATGAGCGCTGGCTGCAGGGCTTCCCCGATCCGACGGCCAAGCTCGCCGCCATCACCGCGCGCATCCCCCTTGGCCGGCGCATGACCACCCCGGAAGAAATCGCCGATACCGTGGCCTTCCTACTCTCGTCACGGTCCAGTCACACCACCGGCCAGTGGCTGAGCGTCGACGGCGGCTACCTGCATCTGGACCGGGCGCTGACGTGAAGACGTGGAGGTAGGTTGGCGCTGAGCGTAGCGAAGCCCAACAGAGGGCGGCTGCCCTCACCCCAACCCTCTCCCAGAGGGAGAGGGGGCGGCTCAGTGGATAGCGGTCAGGTTTGGCGCTAGCCGAGAGCAGCAACGCGTGGAAAACGCCATGCGGTTTTCCACCCTACGCAAGACTAAAAGTAGGTTGGTGCTGAGCGCAGCGAAGCCCAACGAGGGGCCGGCATCGTGGCGCCTCGTAGCGTGGACAACGGCGCAGCCTTGTCCACGCGCCAAACACCAGTCCGCTACCGCTTGGGACTCAAGGGGCTGTCGTCCAGGTCCTCGCGCTCTTCGGTGGTGGTGGTGTTCGCCGAATCCGGCACATCGCCGTATTCGTCGTAGTCGTGAGGGGTCTGCTTGTCGTCCGCGGGTTCGGGATTCATGAGGTACTCCGATAAAAGAAGTGCCCTCGGTGGAGTCCGCCGGCCCCGGCTACGTTCCCGCTAGATCAGCGCCACCAGACGTTCGGCGACCCGGTCGAAGGGTTCGATGCTGCGCTGCGCACGACACAGCGGAATCACCCCCTGCACCGCCGCCACCAGCAAGGTGGCCAGCCCCGTCGCCGCCTCGGCCGAATGCCCATGCTCGACCAGCGCCACCTGCAAGCGCGCCTCCCAACGGCGATAGATGCCCGCCGCCGCGTCCAGCTCGCGCTGGGCGATCTCGTCCACCGGCTCTTCCACCGCCACCGCCATCACCGGGCAGCCGACGCGAAAATCCGAGTCCAGCAGGATGTCACGCCAGAGCCGTAGGAAACCCTGGATCCCCGCCAGGGCCCCGGCCTGCAGCTGCCGCTCCAGATCGCGACTGACCTGGGCACCGGCCAGCTCCACCGCCTCCACCACCAGCTGATGCTTGCCGCCGGGAAAGTGATGATAGGTGGACCCCAGCGGCGCCTCGGCGCGCTTGATGGTCTCGCGGATGCTGGTGGCATTGAGACCGTGCTGCGCCAGCATGGCCGACGCGGCCACCACCACCCGTTCCCGCACCGTCGACTGCTCGGTCATTCATTCTCCTTGCTATGACAGTCGTCATAATCTACCGTCCAGGCATTATAACAACTGTCATAGGGACCACCCCATGCCCAGCGACGCCCTCGTCGAGGACTTGATCACCGCGGACGGTTATCGCCTCAGCACCAGTCGCTATCCCGCCCAGGGGCCGCTGCAGGGACGGCTGATCGTCGCCGGCGCCACCGCCGTGCCCCAGGGCTTCTATCGGCGTTTCGCCCAGCACGCCGCGGCGCGTGGCTTCGAGACCCTGACCCTGGACTATCGCGGCGTCGGCCGCTCGGCGCCGGCCTCGCTCAAGGGCTTTCGCATGGATCTGCTGGACTGGGCGCGCCAGGACCTCGCCGCCGCCGTGGACGCCATGGCCCAGGGCGACGCCCCGCTCTACCTGGTCGGCCACTCCTATGGCGGCCATGCCTTCGGCCTGCTGCCCAATCACGCCAAGGTCGCCGGCTTCTACGTCTTCGGCACCAGCGCCGGCTGGCACGGCTACATGCCGCCGCTCGAACGCCTCAAGGTGCTGGGCATGTGGAAGCTGGTGCTGCCGGTGCTGACCTGGTGGAAGGGCTACTGCCCCTGGAGCGCCCTGGGCCTGGGCGAAGACCTGCCGCGCGACGTCTATCGCCAGTGGCGCCACTGGTGCAGCTATCCCCACTACTTCTTCGACGACCCGGCCATGCGGGGCATCGAGTCCGGCTATGCCGAGGTGCGTACGCCCATCGTCGCGGTCAACGCCCTGGACGATCTGTGGGCCACGCCGCGCTCGCGCGATGCCTTCATGCAGGCCTATCGCAACGTCGAGCTGCAGCGCGAAGACCTCGACCCCCGCCAGCACGGCGGCGCCATCGGTCACATGGGTTACTTCCGCGCCAGTGCCCAGCCCCTGTGGGACCGCGCCCTGGACTGGTTCGCCGCCCTGCCCCGCTCACCGGGTCTGAGCTGAGTCCCAAACAGGCCGCCAACACGGCGCGCCTGTCGCTTTTCCAAAAGCTCCCCGTCGTTTCCGGACAGTCATCCCGCTGCCCCAGGTCCCATTGTGGCGGCACGAATAACAAGGAGTGACACCCGTGCTGATCGGCGTCCCGTTGGAATCCGGTGCGGGGGAAACGCGCGTGGCCGCGACCCCCGAAACCCTCAAGAAACTGATCGGCCAGGGCCACCAGGTGGTGGTGCAACAGGGTGCTGGCGAGCGCGCCAGCGTGCCCGACGCGGCCTACGCCGCCATTGGCGCCCAACTCGGCGATGCCGCCGCGGCCTTGGGCGCCGACCTGGTGCTCAAGGTGGCGGCGCCCGATGCCGCCGAGCTGGCGCTGATGAAGCCTGGCGCCGTGCTGATCGGCATGCTCAATCCCTTCGCCCAGGAGACCCTGGACCAGCTCAACGGCCGCGGCCTCACCGCCTTCGCCTTGGAAGCGGCGCCGCGCACCTCCCGCGCCCAGAGCCTGGACGTGCTCTCCTCCCAGGCCAACATCGCCGGCTACAAGGCGGTGATGCTGGCCGCCGACCACTATCCGCGCTTCATGCCCATGCTGATGACCGCCGCCGGCACGGTGAAGGCCGCGCGGGTGCTGATCCTCGGCGCTGGGGTGGCCGGGCTGCAGGCCATCGCCACCGCCAAGCGCCTCGGCGCGGTGATCGAGGCCTCGGACGTGCGCCCGGCGGTCAAGGAGCAGATCGAATCCCTCGGCGCCAAGTTCGTCGACGTGCCCTTCGAGACCGAGGAAGAACGCCAGTGCGCCGAAGGCGTCGGTGGCTATGCCCGGCCCATGCCGGCCAGCTGGATGGAGCGTCAGGCCAAGGCGGTGCACGAACGCGCCAAGCAGGCCGACATCGTCATCACCACCGCGCTGATCCCCGGCCGCCGCGCCCCCACCCTGCTGCCCGAAGCCACCGTGGCCGAGATGAAGCCCGGCTCCGTGGTCATCGACCTGGCCGCCAGCCAGGGCGGCAACTGCCCGCTGACCGAGCTGGACCGGGTGGTGGTCAAGCACGGCGTCACCCTGGTGGGCTACGGCAACCTGGCCGCCCGGGTGCCGGCGGACGCCTCGGCGCTCTATGCCCGCAACCTGCTGGACTTCCTCAAGCTGGTGTTCAAGGACGGGGCCTTCCACCTCGACTTGGCCGACGACATCGTCGCCGCCTGCCTGATGTGCCACGGCGGCGAATTGCGCCGCAAGAACGCCTGAGCCCCAGCCCGGCCCCTCTGCCTTTAAAGGACTGCCCCCATGGATCTGATTTCCGACGGCCTCTACAACCTGATCATCTTCGTGCTGGCCATCTATGTCGGCTACCACGTGGTCTGGAACGTCACCCCCGCGCTGCACACCCCGCTGATGGCCGTGACCAACGCCATCTCCGCCATCGTCATCGTCGGCGCCATGCTCGCCGCCGCCCTCACCGTCACCCCGCTGGGCAAGACCATGGGCACCCTGGCCGTGGCCCTGGCGGCGGTCAACGTCTTCGGCGGCTTCCTGGTCACCCGCCGCATGCTGGAAATGTTCAAGAAGAAGGCCCCCAAGGCCCCGGCGGAGAAGCCCTGACATGAGCATGAACCTCATCACCCTGCTCTACCTCGTCGCCTCGGTGTGCTTCATCCAGGCGCTCAAGGGCCTTTCCCACCCCACCACCTCACGCCGCGGCAACGCCTTCGGCATGGCCGGCATGACCCTCGCCGTGCTCACCACCCTGGCGCTGATCCACAAGCTCGGCAGCGAGCTGGCGGTGCAGGGCATCGGCTACGTCATCGTCGGCCTGCTGGTGGGCGGCAGTGCCGGCGCGATCATGGCCAAGCGCGTGGAAATGACCAAGATGCCCGAGCTGGTCGCCTTCATGCACAGCATGATCGGCCTGGCCGCGGTGTTCATCGCCATCGCCGCGGTGGTCGAGCCCCAGTCCCTGGGCATCGTCGCCACCTTTGGCCAGCCGATCCCCAGCGGTAACCGCTTGGAGCTGTTCCTCGGCGCGGCCATCGGCGCCATCACCTTCTCCGGTTCGGTGATCGCCTTCGGCAAGCTCTCGGGCAAATACAAGTTCCGCCTGTTCCAGGGCGCCCCGGTGCAGTTCGCCGGCCAGCACATCCTCAATCTGGTCATCGGCGTGGCCATCCTCGCCCTGGGCCTGATGTTCACCTTCAGCGGCAACCTCGGCGCCTTCGCCGTGCTGGTGGCCCTGGCCTTCGTCATCGGCGTGCTGATCATCATCCCCATCGGCGGCGCCGACATGCCGGTGGTGGTCTCCATGCTCAACAGCTACTCCGGCTGGGCCGCCGCCGGCATCGGCTTCTCGCTCAACAACTCCATGCTGATCATCGCCGGCTCACTGGTGGGATCGAGCGGCGCCATCCTCTCCTACATCATGTGCAAGGCGATGAACCGCTCCTTCTTCAACGTCATCCTCGGCGGCTTCGGTGGGGCGACGGAAGCCGCGGCCAGTGGCGGTAGCCAGGAGCAGCGCCCGGTCAAATCCGGCTCGGCGGACGACGCCGCCTTCCTGCTGGGCAACGCCGACAGCGTCATCATCGTCCCCGGCTACGGCCTGGCCGTGGCCCGCGCCCAGCATGCGCTCAAGGAGCTGACCGAGAAGCTGGTGCATAACGGGGTGACGGTGAAATACGCCATCCACCCGGTGGCGGGTCGCATGCCCGGCCATATGAACGTGCTGCTGGCCGAAGCCGAGGTGCCCTACGACCAGGTATTCGAGATGGACGACATCAACTCCGAATTCGGCCAGGCCGACGTGGTGCTGGTGCTCGGCGCCAACGACGTGGTCAACCCGGCGGCCAAGAACGACCCCACCTCGCCCATCGCCGGCATGCCCATCCTCGAAGCCTTCAAGGCCAAGACGATCATCGTCAACAAGAGATCCATGGCCAGCGGCTACGCCGGTCTCGACAACGAACTCTTCTACCTGGACAAGACCCTGATGGTCTTTGGCGATGCCAAGAAGGTCATCGAGGAGATGGTCAAGGCGGTCGACTAGGGGATGTGGGTCGCCATTTGGTGACCTGGCTCCTCAGGCGGCGACGCGGAAGCCGAGCGGGATGCGAGCCGTTTCTCTTCCAGAGAGCTCTCAACCCTCTCCGCTCTCTACCCATTGGCAAGCCAAAGCCACCGCGCGTTTCACGATCCGTCCGTCATTGCCCAGTGCAGTGGCCAACCGAGCTGGAAACGCCGTTGGGTTTTGCTCGGCCCGGGTGCCCGGATTCGCTGGACCACTACGCCTTGCTCAATTAGCAGTAAGCGGCATGCGGTCGCAGGATTAAAACGCTACTTGTCATAGTTCTGTACGCAAACAGCATAGGTTTGGACAACGCATGACTGGGGTTTGAATGGGAGGGTAGGCGTAACTCCTCGGCTTTGGAAAACGAACCCCATGTACCTCAATGCGAAAGAACTTGCCCAGGCGCTGCCCTGGCCGGAATTGATCGACGCCCTGGCGAACGCCTTTACCAGAACTGTCGAATCCCCCGTCCGTCATCACCACCGCATCGAGGTTCCTGGCGAACCTGATGCGATGCTGTTGCTCATGCCAGCCTGGATAGAAGGTGCCTACCTGGGTGTCAAGCAGGTCACGGTATTCCCCGGCAACAACGCGCGCGGCCAGCCAGGTCTCAGTAGCCACTACCTGCTGAGCAGTGCGGTCGACGGCCGTCCGCTGGCGCAATTCGAGGGCAACGAGCTTACAGCGCGCCGTACCGCGGCGGCCTCAGCCCTGGCCTCACGCTATCTTTCCCGACCGGACTCGAGTCGGTTGCTCATGGTGGGTGCAGGGCGGATGAGTCGCTACCTGGTGCGCGCTCACCGGACCGTTCGCACCCTCGACAAGGTTGCCGTGTACGATCGTTCAGCGGTAGCGGCACAGGCCTATGTGCAGGAGCTGCAGCGTGAGGGTATCGAGGCACAGGCCGTCGAGCAGGACGATCTGCCCACCGCCGTCGGGACCGCTGACATCATCAGCTGTGCGACCTTGGCGACCGATCCCATCATCCAGGGTGAGTGGCTGCAACCGGGTGTGCATCTGGATCTCGTCGGCAGCTTCACGCCCCGGATGCGCGAGGTGGACGATACCGCCATCCAGCGATGCGTCCTCTTCGTCGATACCCGCGAAGGCGCCCTCGCTGAGACGGGCGACCTCATCATTCCACTCGCGGCGGGGATAATAGGACCTGAGCACATTCGGGCGGAATTGAGCGAGCTATGCGGTGGACGGCATCTCGGGCGCCCCGCCTTGACGAACCCAGACACGGCGCTGACCCTATTCAAGTCCGTAGGCGCCAGCCTGGAAGACCTGGCTGCCGCCATCCTTGCCTACCAGCGCAGTACCGGCGAGCCTACGCCATGAACCCGACCTCGACGGACGCGGTGGCGGTGATCGGTGCCGGACTCCTGGGGCTCTGTACGGCCTTGCAACTGCGTCGACACGGCCAGGACGTCGTCCTGATCGATGTCAATGCGCCGGGCTCCGGGGCGTCGTCCGGCAATGCGGGTTTTCTGGCCACGGAATCCATCGATCCCTTGTCGACCTGGACGACGCTCAAGGCAGCACCAAGGCTCCTGCTACATCCGCACGGCCCCTTGAAAGTGCCGCCCGGCAACCGGCTGGCGGCCTTGCCCTGGCTGGCACGCTTTCTCCAGGCGGCGCAGGGAGAGCGGGTGGCTGCGCACCGAGACGCTCTGGCCGCCTTGAACAGCAGGGCGGTCCAGAGCTGGATTGACTGCTTGACCTTCATTGGGCGTCAGGATCTGCTCGTGCAGTCGGGCTATCTGCTGGCGTGGGAGAAGGCCCAAGGCATGAGCGCTGCCCGCAGCGAATGCGCTCATCTGGAGCGCTGGGGGCTGGAGGTGGAGCTCGTCGAGGCTTCGGCCATCGACATGCTGGAGCCCGCCATGGCGGGGCGCTTTCACCACGGGTTGCACTTTCGCCAGGCCTGGCGGATGCGTGATCCCAGTTGGCTCTGCACGGCGTTGTTCGAGGCCTTCATTCGGCATGGCGGGACCTGGCTGCAGCAGCGGGTGGAGCGGCTGGAGCTCGGAACGGCGGCGCCACGGCTGTACCTGAATGGGCGCTGGGAGCCCTACGCCAAGGTGGTGCTCTGCGCAGGTGCCCAGAGCGCTTCGTTACTGGCACCGTTGGGCATCCACATCCCGCTGATGGCCGAACGGGGTTATCACCTGCAGTGCACGCGCAAGGGCGTCATCAATCGCCCCATCTGTCCCGTGGAGCGAAGGATCTTTCTGAGCCCCCTGGACAGTGGACTCCGCGTCGTGGGAATCAGCGAGCTGGGGGGGACGCGATTGCCCCCGCAGCCGGCGCGGCTGAATACGCTGAGACACCATGGCCAGGCCTTGCTGCCACAACTCGAGGAGGAACTGCGTGATGCCACACCCTGGATGGGCATGCGCCCTACCCTGCCGGACTCGCTGCCGGTCATCGATGTGGTGGCGGACCGACTGGGCCTCGCCTTCGGGAACCAGCACCTGGGCCTCACTCAGGCAGCGATCACGGCCGAGTTGATCGTCAGCAGGCTATTGGCAACGCCGTCAGCCGTCGATTGCCGACCGTTCCGGGTGGCACGATTCAGCGGAGCGCGCCACGGCTATTGACCTGAGGCATGGCGCGGATGACCTGGCTGACCCAGGTTGGCTATAGTGCGGTCCAGGCCTTTCGCTCTCCATGAGGTGCATCGTGCAGACCTCGCTTCACATCAACGCCATTGCCCAGACCTCGGGCGAGCACGTCCACGACTACCAGCAGCTGATGATCGGTTTGAGCGGACGGATGGATTGCGAGCTGTCCACCGCGTCAGCCCCTCTGATGCGTGGCTCCGTGGGTTTCCTGCCCCAGGGAGCGCGACATCGCTATGCAGGACGTGATGCCGACTGCCGCGTGCTGGTGCTGGATTACCACCTGGATGATCCTTTCATCAGTGCGCTGTGTCAGGCGTCCGGCGCTTCGGCTGAATGCCTGGGCCTGCGTGCCGAGGCGAATTTGTCCAGGCCATCCGCCGCCTTGATCGGCTTGCTGGACTGGAATGCCGCTCAGGGCCGCTTCGACCGGCTGCAGGTACCGGCGGTGCGCAACCAGTTGATCGCGAGTCTGCTGACCGAAATCGTCGTGGGCGATAGCCTTCCGATGAGGGAAACCCTGCAACGTTCCAGGATCAGCCTGGAGGCGCTGCATGCCTGGGTGGATGCCCATCTAGCCGAACCTATAGGTGTCATCGATCTGGCAGCGGCGTTCTGTCTGAGCGAGAGCCATAGCTTCGTGGCCGTCAAGACGCTGGTCGGTTGCTCGCCCATGCAGTTCGTGACGCGGCGTCGAATGCGATTGGCCATCGAACTACTTCGCGGCTCGTCCCTGCGGCTCGAAGAAATCGCCCTGCGGGTGGGCTATGCCGAGCTGAGCAGCTTCAGCAAAACCTTCCGGCGTCATGTCGGCGTAGCACCTGGCTCCTATCGGAAAGAAACAGGCGCTACCGGGGTGCAGATCGCGTCCGAGTGACTCTGTAGCCCTGCAGGCCCACCAGGCGTTTCGAAAGCCTTGCCTAAGCCTCGATGGCCAGCGCCGCATACGGCTTGCCCGGCAGCGCCCAGCCCATGGATAGGCAGATCCAGCGCCACCGCCAGGTAATACCCTGACCAGCGATTGCCGTGCGTCCCTGAAGGGCATCAGCGCACACGGGAAAGAAGCGCCCTGACCACGCGCGTTGACGCTCTCATGCAGCGTCACCCAGATCCTCCGTGACGAGCGCCAGCCTTCGCGCTAACGCCGGATGCGCTGCCACTATGGCGCCGTGCCTCGGGCACAAGAGCTGGCTTCGGCTCCGCGGGGCATGGTGTCGACCGCCTATCTCACCCAGTACAAGGCAGGGCGAGAGCTAACTCCCGTGCGTACCTCTTCTTCATTCTCCTTCAGCGAAAGCCATTGGGTTCCTAAGTCGGACGGCAGTGGTTCCTGTTTGGCTGTTTGGGATGTGCATGGCAACCGAATTCACTACGGCAGTCTTGCTAGGAACCACCGCAAGGGTTCGGTTGAGTATCAGGAGTGTAGGAAAGGGGCGAAGCAGTGGTTCAAATATGAATATATAAAATTATAAAAGCGTTAAGGAGCGGGGACTATTGAGAGAAACGCATCGCCCTGCAGCAGAGGGGTTTAGAGCAATGAATTGATTGGAGAGTCAGTCTCTGCACCCTATATCGCCAATTGCCCATATCGAAAAAAGATTAGAAAACTAGAGCCTTTTATAGACTGCAAAAAAAACAATAACCAGCCAGCTAAAATAAAAACAACCAATTGATCCATAACCAGACAGAGCGAAAGTAAACCTTTAAAACCTTGCAACCCACCGCCAAAAACTCTCGATTTTAAAATCACTACTCTTACCGATTGTGCGTTTAGCCCCACCCGTTA
Organism: Pseudomonas sp. PLB05; assembly: GCF_021106615.1. NCBI lineage: Bacteria > Pseudomonadati > Pseudomonadota > Gammaproteobacteria > Pseudomonadales > Pseudomonadaceae > Pseudomonas > Pseudomonas sp. PLB05. The sequence continues at coordinate 973,685 of NZ_JAJOHO010000002.1, read as the reverse complement.
AATTGATCCCTAAGGAACTCCTATGCTCCTCCCATTAATACGCCCCCCCACAAGGACCGTCCCCATGCAAACCTCCCGCTCCCTCATGGTCGCGTTGCTCTTCCAACACCGGTGTCGCCTTAGCCGAATCCCATACGGCCAACGTCCAGCAGAACGGCGGCTTCAATGTGGTGAACCTGAACCAGGGCGGCGAGCTGTCGGCGCGCAACCAGGCGGATATCCAGCAAAGCGGCAGTTTTCTCAATGCCCAGGTCACCCAGCAGAACGATGCCGATGACCGTGTGCGGGTGCTGCAGACCAATGGCAAGAGCGCTGTCGAGGTCAACCAGGCCTGGGGCTCGCGGCGTCTGGTGGATATCGAGCAGCGCGATGGTGGCTATGACCGGGTGCAGGTCGATCAGGGGCCGGGCAGCGGTAACGAGACGGTGGTGCGGCAGAGCGGCTTGCGGCAGGACACCTATGTCCACCAGGACGGTGGCTATCACCGGATCGATATCGAGCAGGACAGCTATGCCGCGGGCCAGAACACCCTGGTGGTGCGCCAAGATGGACTCGACGGCAAGCTGGACCTGGCTCAGCACGGTGACCGCCAAGACCTGCAGGTGACCAGCTTCGGCCTGCGCAACACGGCCTGGGTCAGCCAGAACGGCGAGGACTCCACGACGATCGTCGAACAGCGCGGCAACGACAACTACATCGGCCTCAAGCAAGGCGGTGAGCGACTGGATACCAAGGTGGTACAACAGGGAAACGGCAACGATGCCCGGGTCCGGCATTCCAGCGGCTATTCGCGGCCCAGCACCGTCGACATCGCCCAGCGCGGTGACCTCAACCGTGCGGACGTGAATGTCTATGGCGTCGGCAGCCAGCTGACCCTGGCGCAGAGCGGTAACGGCAATGGCGCCTCCGCCACCGTCTCGGGCGAGGGCAACCAGCTGGATCTGGTGTCCAATGGCGACGGCAATGGCATCACCGCCTATTACCTCGGTAACGACGGCCAGCTGAAGGTCGATCAGCAAGGCAACGACCTCGGGGTGACGGCCTTCGTGCAGGGCAACGCCTCCAGCATCACCGCCAACCAGAGTGGCTACCAGCACACCGCCAATCTGACCCAGAACACGGCGGGCAATGCCATCAACATCACCCAGAACGGGTTCTCCAACCACGCCGTCATTACCCAGTAACCTGAGATCAGCGGGGCCGGGCACCGTGCGCGCTGGCAGCGTATGCGGGTTCCCTCTGCCCCGCCCGCTCTCAATCTTTGCCTCACGCGGCCGCTATCCCTGGGATGTACCTTTCAAGGAGTCCGCGATGTCCAGCACGCTGTCGGTGAATGGCATCGGCCATGGCATCTTGCGCCCGGCCACGCTCACGCTGAGTGGCGCACCGGCCAAATCCACTGCCGAAGATGAAGCGGCCAAGGCCACGCAAGCCAGCGAGACCAAGGGGATCGGCAAGCCCAATTCGCTGAACCAGATCAAGGACCAGGCCGAAGCCGACGCCACCTCTGGCGGCGAGAAGAGCAGCACCGGCAACAAGACCCTGGATACCCTGCAAAAGGCCATCGACATGGCCAAGCGGCAACTGGAGCTGGCGCAAAAGCAGTTGCGCGCGGTGGAGGCCCAGAGCAAGGGCGAGGGCAAGGCCGACGAGACCAGCCAGGCCGCGCGCGAAGCCGCCCAGGCCAATGTGGCCGCCGCCAGCGCGGCGCTGATGAACGCCTATGCCGCCTATACCGAAGCCCTGAAGAAGGCCGGCGACAGCACCGGCGGGGTCAGCGCCCGGGCGTGATGCCTGCCCCTGGCAAGGCGGGCTTGGTACCCTCGGGGCCTATCCACGATCCGGAGGGTATCCGTATGGCAGCCAAACTCAGCGGCAAGACCGCCCTGATCACCGGCGCGGCCCAGGGCATAGGCGCAGCCATCGCCCAGACCTTCGTGGCGGAGGGTGCCTTCGTCTATGTCACCGACCTGAACGCTGACCTCGGCCGCGCCGTCGCCGCCGAGTTGGGAGACGGTGCCCGCTACCTGCATCTGGATGTGCGCCTGGAAGACGACTGGCAGCGGGTGACGCGGCAGATCCTCGCAGAGCGTGGCCGGCTGGACGTGCTGGTGAACAACGCCGGGATTACCGGCTTCGAGCAGGGCCTGGTGGCTCACGATCCGGAAAACGCCAGTCTCGAAGACTGGCACGCGGTGCATCGCACCAATCTCGATGGCGTCTTTCTCGGCTGCAAATACGGCATCCGTGCCATGCGCTCGGTTAGGGCCGGGTCCATCATCAATATCTCGTCGCGCTCCGGGCTGGTGGGTATCCCCAGCGCGGCGGCCTATGCCTCGTCCAAGGCCGCCGTGCGCAACCACAGCAAGACGGTAGCCCTCTATTGCGCGGAGCAGGGCCTCGCGATCCGCTGCAACTCCATCCACCCCGCGGCCATCCTCACGCCAATGTGGGAGCCCATGCTCGGCGCCGGACCGGACCGCGCGGCCCGCATGGCGGCGTTGGTGCGGGATACGCCACTGCGGCGCTTTGGCCGCCCCGAGGAAGTGGCCGCCGTGGCGTTGCTGCTGGCCTCCGACGACGCCGGCTACATGACCGGCAGCGAGCTGAATCTGGACGGCGGCCTGCTGGCCGGTTCGGCGGTGACGCCAGCGACGGCGGAAGCGCCCTAGCCGTTGAGTAGGCAAAGACCGCGGTCTGGCATTCGGCGGGCGAGCGGCCACGCCGATGTCTCAGAGCGGGGTGTCTTCCTGCCGGTAGAGCCGCAGCCCACGCGCCTGGTAGTTGGCCAGGGCGGCCGGGTGATCCAGGGTGCAGGTATGCACCCAGACGCGCTCGGTGCCAGGCCAATCCCAGGCGGAACGCAGGGCATGGCTGAGCAGCGGGCCGCCGAAACCCAGGCCCATGAAGGCACCGGCCAGACCGAAGTAGCGGATCTCGGCGTTGCGACCATCGGGGCGGTACAGCTCGTAGTAACCGGCGATGGCGCCGCGGTGGTAGGCGACCCAGGTACGGTGGCCTTCCTGCTCCACCAGTTCGCGCCATTGGGCGTCGCTCCAGCTGTCGAGATCGCTCCAATCCCACGCCTGGCCGACCAGGGCATAGAGGAAGCGATTGAGCTCGGGTTGCGGCACCTCGCACTCGACGATCTGCAGGTCAGGCCGTGGCGGCTTCTCGCGCAACTCGGTCGCCGCGGTCATCTCCAGGTAGAAGGTGGTGTAGCTCTGCGTCATCGGCTGGCTCCTCTGTAACGTCAAGCCCGATTGTGACCAGAGCCAGAGGGATGCCGCCAGCCTGATTGCGACCTCTGGCACGCGGCCTGAGCGCGATAGCGAGACCTTGCCCTGGAGACCTGAGGTGGTATTGGATGAGTGCCCTACCTGTCGAGGATGACCATCATGCCCCTCTCATCGCGGCTGACGCCCCTGTCCGAACAGAACACGACGGCAGAACAGCAGCGCGTGCTGGCCGAGATCCAGAGCGGTCCACGGGGCAATCTCGATGGGCCCTTCCTGGCCTGGGTCCACAGCCCGGCGCTGGCCGATCATGCCCAGCGGCTGGGGGCCTTCTGCCGCTACGGCACTCGACTGGAATTGCGCCTCACCGAACTGGCGATCCTCACCACCGCGGCCTGGTGGCGCTCCCAGGCCGAATGGCAGATCCATGCCCCCATCGCCCGTCAGGCGGGTCTCCCTGACCAGGTGATAGAGGCACTCCGGCAAGGCCGCGTGCCGGCCTTCGCGACGCCCGAGGAGGCTTGCGTGCATGCCATTGGCGTCGCGCTCTACGACACCCGGCGCATCCCCGATGACCTCTACCAGCAGGGCGTGGCGCTGTTCGGTGAAGCGGGGATGGTCGAGCTGATTGGCGTCTATGGCTACTACAGCCTGGTGGCCATGACCCTCAACGCCTTCGCGGTGGATCGGGGCGGCGACGCGCCCCTGCCCTTCGCCGAATAGCGCCGGCTGCTCGTGGCTACCCGGCCACGGCCGCACCGGTCGCCCGACCGCGCCAGGCCAGAACCAGGGCCATCACCAGACCCAGGGCGGCCATGCCGGCGCCGGCCAGGGAGATGGCTGGATAGCCGAGACCGGCGTCGATCACCGCGCCGCCCAGGGCCGCGCCGAGGGCATTGCCCAGGTTGAAGGCGCCGATGTTGACCGCCGAGGCCAGGTTGGGGGCGTCCTTGGCGGCTTCCATCACGCGCATCTGCAGCGGCGGCACCAGGGCGAAGCTGGCGATGCCCCAGACGAGGATGGCTACGGCAGCCGCCAGCGGCCAGCGCATCAGCACGCTGAAGGCCAGCAGCACCAGGATGAGCACGCCCAGGGAGGCGATCAGGGTGCGATCGATGGAGCGATCCGCCGCCTTGCCACCCCAGAGATTGCCCAGGGTCAGGCCGATGCCGAACAAGACCAGCATGGCGGTGATGAAGGCCGTGGAGCCATGGGTCTCACGGGCGAGGATGGGCGCGATATAGGTGAAGACGGTGAACATGGCGCCCGAGCCGACCACGGTCAGCCCGAGGGCGGCCAGCACCGGCGGACGACCCAGCACGCGGATCTCGGCCAGCACCCCGTCGCTCGGTGGCAGGGCCACGTTGGGCAGGGCGAACCAGAGCGCGGCCATGGTCAGCAGGCCGAGACCGGCGATGCCCCAGAAGGCCTGGCGCCAGCCAAGCAATTCACCGAACCAGGTGGCCAGGGGCACGCCGCCGATGGTGGCCAGGGTCAGGCCCATGAACATGGCGGCGACCGCCCCGGCGCGCCGGTCCGGGGCGACCACGCTGGCCGCCACCAGGGCGCCGACGCCAAAGAAGGCACCATGGTTGAGGGAGGTCACCACCCGGGCGATCAGCAGGCTGGTGTAGTCGGTGGCCAGGGCCGACATCAGGTTGCCCAGGGTAAAGATGGCCATCAGGCCGATCAGCAGATGACGGCGCGGAATGCGGCCGGTGGTCAGGGTCATCAGCGGCGCGCCGATCAGCACGCCCAGGGCATAGGCGCTGATCAGCAGGCCCGCCGCCGGGATGGAGACGCCAAGATCGGCGGCGATGCCGGGCAACATGCCCATGGGCGCGAATTCGGTGACGCCGATGCCGAAGGCGCCGGTGGCCAGGGCCAGCAGGGGTGGATTGATACGCATGGGAAAGGCTCCTTATCTATGCGGTGAATGCTAAGCTCCCGCTTCAAGTGCCGGTAGACGGCGGTTTTGGCATGCACCTTTGCTCTGGGGTCACAAGTGGATCTGACTGGTCGCTCGGGCGAGATGGCGGTGTTCGCCCAGGTGGTCGAGGCTGGCAGCCTCTCGGCAGCGGCCAGAGCCCTGCGCCTGACGCCTTCGGCGGTGAGTCGCTCCATCGCCCGCACCGAACAGCGCCTCGGCACGCGGCTGCTGTTGCGCACCACCCGGGCCATCACCCTCACGGCCGAGGGCGCGGCCTATCTGCGCGCGGCACGGCGCATCCTGGCGGACCTGGCCGAGGTGGAAGACGCCATCGCCGACCAGGGCGTGCCCAGAGGGCGACTGAGGGTCAGCGCCGCCCTCGGTCATGGCCGCATGACCCTGGTGCCGCTGGTGGCGGCCTTCAGCGCGCGCTATCCGGATATCGTCGTGGACCTGGCGCTGGGTGACGAGGTGGTGGACATCCTTGCCGGCCAGGCCGATGTGGCGATCCGCTTCGGTCATCTGGCCGACAGCCCCCTGAGTGCCCGCCCCATCGGCGTCACCGGGCAGGTGGTGGTGGCCTCGCCCGCCTACCTCGCCCGCCACGGCACGCCTCAGGTGCCGGAGGACCTGCTCGACCACAACTGCCTGAGATTCAACTTTCGCCGCGCCCTACCCGACTGGCCCTTCGTCCGCGACGGCCAGGCCTTCGCCCTGAAGATCAGCGGCAACATCGAGTGCAACAGCGGCGAGGCCCTGGCCCTGCTGGCCCGGGAAGGCGCCGGCATCGCCCGCATCGGTGAATTCAGCGTGGCCGACGACCTGCGCAGCGGCGCCCTGGTGCCGCTGCTGGAGGCCTGGAATCCGGGCGATCTGGAGCCGATCCATGCGGTGTTCGTCGGCGGCGCCACCATGCCGGCGCGGGTGCGGGTATTCGTGGATTTCCTGGTGGAGCGGCTGGGCAGTTGACGCGCCCTTCGCCCGGCGGCGTCCCGGTATGGGCCGGCGCTTTGCCGCCCGCGTCATTCGCCAAGCCGGTCCGCTTGTAATAGTCTGAGCAATCAACACGCTTAAATCGGGTCCGCGTCGCGGCGTCATCGCCCACGGCAAGGTCGCTCGCTGCCCGTTGCGGCGGCCCCTCCTGCCGGTCGCTGTCGCTGCCGACGGCGGTACGTCCCAGGCCCTCTTTACTCGCCCCGCAGGAGCTCTCTTGTCCAACCTTCCCTCGCCGCTGGCCTTTCTCGACGTCCCCGGTGAAATGGCCGCGCTGATGCGCCAGAAGGACTGGTCCCAGACGCCCTTCGGCCCCCTGGAGACCTGGTCGACCGCCCTGCGTTCGGCGGTCAGCATCTGCCTCGGCTCGCGCTTCCCCATCGTGCTCTACTGGGGCGAGACCCGCGCCCTGATCTACAACGACGCCTGGAGTCCGGTGCCGGGGCGCAAGCATCCCTGGGCGCTCGGGCGCGCCGGCTGGGAGGTCTGGGCGGAGATCTGGGACATCATCGGACCGATGTTCGATCACGTGATGGCCACCGGCGAGGCGACCTGGTCGGAAGACCAGTTGCTGCCGCTGAACAGATTCGGCTACGTGGAGGAGTGCTACTTCTACTACAGCTACAGCCCGGTGCGCGGCGAGACCGGCGCGGTGGAGGGCATCTTCACCGCGGTGACCGAGACCACCTACCGGGTGCTGACGGAACGGCGCGAGCGATTGCTGCGCAACGTCTCCGAGGCCACCTCGGCGACCCGCGCGGCGGTGGACGCCTGTCGCGAAGGGGTGCGCTGCCTGCATGAGGTGCCGGAGGAAGCGCCCTTCTGCCTGGCCTATCTGCGTGACGCCGCCACCGGCGCCCTGAGGCGCGTGGCCCTGGCCGGGCTGGCCGAGGACGATCCCCTCGCGCCGCTGGAGGTCACGGCGGACAGCGACGCCCTGCCCTGGTCCTTTGCCGCGGCCCGCCAGGCGCCGGCGCTGATCGGCGGGCTGGCCGAACGCCTGGGGGGCCGCCTGATCGGCACGCCCTGGCCGGAGCCGCTGGAAGAGGCCCTGGTGGTGCCCATCCCCGGCCCGCCGGGCGAGGAGCCCCATGGCTATCTGGTCGCGGGCATCAGTCCACGACGGCGGGTGGATGCCGACTACCGGAATCTCTTCGTCCGCGCCGCCGGGCACCTGGGTACCGCCATCGCCAATGCCCAGCGCTACGAGGAAGAACGCCGCCGCGCCGAGCAGCTGGCCGAACTGGACCGCGCCAAGACAGCGTTCTTTTCCAACGCCAGCCATGAATTCCGTACGCCGCTGACACTGATGCTCGGCCCCCTGGAAGACATGCTGGCACGCCCGGATCGCACCGCGGGCGAACCCCGGGTCGGTCGCCAGGAGCTGGAACTCATCCAGCGCAACGGCCAGCGCCTGCTGCGCCTGGTGAATTCGCTGCTGGACTTTTCGCGCATGGAAGCCGGCCGGATGCGCGCGAGCTTCGCGCCCCTGGACCTGGCGCTCTATACCGCGGAACTCGCCAGCAGCTTTCGCTCGGCCATGGCCCGCGCCGGCCTGGCCTTCGGCATCGACTGCGGCCCCCTCGACGAACCGGTCTGGGTGGATCGCGACCTCTGGGAAAAGATCGTCCTGAATCTGGTCTCCAACGCCTTCAAGTACACCCTGGCGGGCGAGGTGCGGGTCAGCCTGCGGCGCCAGGATGGCTGTGCCGTACTGGCGGTCGCCGACAGCGGCGTCGGCATCCCGCAGAGCGAACTGGGCAAGGTGTTCGACCGCTTCCACCGCATCGAAGGCCAGATCGGCCGGACCCACGAGGGCACCGGCATCGGCCTGGCGCTGGTCAAGGACCTCACCGAGCTGCATGGCGGCGAGGTGCGGGTCTCCAGCCAGATCGGCGTGGGCACCACCTTCGAGGTGTGGCTGCCGTTCGGCCACGCCCATCTGCCCGAGGCCAATCGGGTCAGCGCGACCCAGGTGTCCACGGCCACCCGCGCCGACACCTTTGTCGCCGAGGCCCTGCGCTGGCTGCCGGACGAGCCGCTCCCCAGCGCCCCCGTGACGCGCGACGAACAGGTCGGGGGCGGCCAGGGGCGCGGCGAGCGCATCGTCCTGGCCGACGACAACGCCGACATGCGTGGCTATGTCGAACGGTTGCTCAAGGAGTCCGGCTACCAGGTGGAAGCCGTGGCCGACGGCCGCGCCGCGGTCGAGGCGGTGCAGCGGCAACTGCCGGCGCTGGTGCTGTCCGACGTCATGATGCCGGTGCTGGACGGCTTCGGCGTGTTGCGCGCCCTGCGCAGCGACGAGGGCACCGGCCAGGTGCCCATCATCCTGCTGTCGGCACGGGCCGGCGAAGAGGCCTCCATCGAAGGCATCGCCGCGGGCGCCGACGACTATCTGGTCAAACCCTTCAGCGCCCGCGAGCTGATCGCCCGGGTGGAAGGCGCCATGCGCCTGGCACGACTCAGGCGCGAGACCGCCGACGCCCTGCGCCAGGCCAACGAGGTGCTGGAAATCCGCGTCCGCGAACGTACCCGCGAGCGTGACCAGCTCTGGGCCTACAGCCACGACCTCATCGGCATCGCCGACAGCCGTGGCATCTGGGTCAGCATCAACCCGGCCTGGACCCGTACCCTGGGCTGGACGGTGGACGAGATCATCGGCAAGACCTCGGAATGGCTGGAGCATCCCGAGGATCGCCAGCGCACCCGCCAGGAGATCGCCCAGCTGGCGGCCGGCGCCGCCAGCTTCAATTTCGAGAATCGCTTTCGCACTCGCAGCGACAGCTACCGCACCCTGTCCTGGACCGCCGTGCCCGAGGGCGGCCTGCTCTATTGCGTGGCCCGTGACGTCACCGTCGAGCGCGAACGGGCGCTGGAGCTGGAACAGGCGCGGGACGCCCTGCGCCAGAGCCAGAAGATGGAAGCCATCGGCCAGCTCACCGGCGGCATCGCCCACGACTTCAACAACCTGCTCACGGCGATCACCGGCTCGCTGGAATTGCTGCAGCGCCATTTGAACGGCGAGCAGCCCCGCGCCGAGCGCTACATTGGTATCGCAATCGCCTCGGCACAGCGGGCCGCCGCTCTCACCCAGCGCCTGCTCAGCTTCGGTCGGCGCCAGGCGCTGGATCTGCAGCCGGTGGACGTGAATCGGCTGGTCACCGGCATGGAGACCCTGATCCAGCGCACCCTCAACGAGAACATCCGCCTGCAGCTGCAACTCGATGCCGCCACCTGGCCCACCTGCAGCGATGCCAACCAGCTGGAAAACGCCCTGCTCAATCTCTGCATCAATGCCCGGGACGCCATGACCCAGGGCGGTCAACTGATGATCACCACGCGCAACCTGCGCGATCCCCGATTGCTGATGCTGCCCGAGCGCCTGAGCGGCGACTATGTCGAGCTGGCGGTAGAGGATACCGGCAGCGGCATCCCGGCCGCCGTGCTGGAACGGGTCTTCGAGCCCTTCTTCACCACCAAGCCGCAGGGCAAGGGCACGGGGCTGGGCCTGTCGATGGTCTATGGCTTCATCAAGCAGAGCGGTGGCTACATCGACCTCCACAGCGAGGAAGGCCGCGGCACCCGGGTCAGCCTGCTGTTCCCGCGCCATCAGGGCGTCGCCAGCGAAGACGTGCCGGAGGAAGTGGCGCTGCAACCAGGTCGCGGCGAGCGGGTGCTGGTGGTGGAAGACGAACCCGGGGTGCGCCTGCTGATCGTCGAGGTGCTCAAGGACCTGGGCTATACCGCCCTCCAAGCCGAGGATGCGCCCACCGCCCTGGCGCTGCTGGAGCGCGAGCCGCAACTGGACCTGGTGGTCTCCGACGTGGGCCTGCCGGGGCTGAACGGCCGCGAGCTGGTGGAAGAGATCCGTCGCCAGCGCCCCGGCATCGCCGTGCTGCTGGTGACCGGCTACGCCGAAGAGGCCATGGACGTGCAGCGCTTCCTCGGCCAGGGCATGCAGCTGCTGCAGAAGCCCTTCGCCATCGAGGTGCTCAGCGAGCGCATCCAGGGCCTGTTGCAGGACCGTCGCGAGCACCCCTGACCAGGGTTTGCGCCCTGGGCGGGAAATCCTGGGGCTGACGCCTGTCCTATCCAGCCAGGTCGGACCGACCGCCTTCCGTCGCCAGCGGCGCGGGGGCGGTGCGACCTCGCTTACCCCTCAGGTTTTCAGGATACCCGCGTTCCCTATGTCTTCCTTCCGCTCTACCGCTCCCGCCGCCGACCCTGACCAGAAGGCCTCGGCCCGGCGACTGATCTTCATCACCGTGCTGGTCGCCACCATGGGCGCCCTGGCCTTTGGTTACGACACCGGCATCATCGCCGGCGCCCTGCCCTTCATGACCCTGCCCGCCGACCAGGGTGGCCTGGGGCTCAACGCCTACACCGAGGGCCTGGTCACCGCCGCCCTGATCGTCGGCGCGGCCTTCGGCTCCCTGGCGGCGGGCTATCTCGCCGACCGCCATGGCCGGCGCACCACCCTGCGCCTGCTGTCGATCCTCTTCGTCGTCGGTGCCCTGGGTACCGCGGTGGCGCCCTCGGTGGAGCTGATGGTGGTCGCGCGCTTCGTGCTCGGCCTGGCGGTGGGCGGCGGTTCGGCCACGGTGCCGGTGTTCATCGCCGAGATCGCCGGACCCAAACGGCGTGGCCGGCTGGTGAGCCGCAACGAGCTGATGATCGTCAGCGGTCAGCTGCTGGCCTATGTGCTCAGCGCGCTGCTCGCCTGGCTGGTGCACGACAACGGCATCTGGCGCTACATGCTGGCCATCGCCATGGTGCCGGGCATCCTGCTGTTCGCCGGCACCTTCCTGCTGCCCACTTCGCCGCGCTGGCTGGCGGCCAAGGGCCGCATCGAAGAAGCCGAAGCCGTGCTGGAACGCCTGCGCGACACCCCCGAGGAGGTGGCGCGCGAGGTCAAGGAGATGCGCGAGAGCGAGGAGCAGGCCAAACATCGGCCGCCCTTGCGCGAACTGCTCAGCCAGGGCTGGGTGGTCAAGTTGCTCTTGCTGGGCATCGGCCTGGGCTTCGTCGCCCAGTTCACCGGGGTCAACGCCTTCATGTACTACACCCCGATCATCCTCAAGAGCACCGGCATGGGCACCAGCGCGGCCCTCACCGCCACCATCGGCAATGGTGTGGTCTCGGTGATCGCCACCCTGCTGGGCATCTGGGCCATCGGCCGCGCCGGCCGCCGCACCCTGCTGCTGGTCGGCCTGGTGATCGTGGTGCTGGCGCAACTGGCGCTGGGCAGCGTGTTGCTGTGGCTACCGCAGAACCTCACCCAGAGCTACCTGGCGCTGGCCTGCATCCTGGTGTTCCTGCTGTTCATGCAGATGTGCATCGCCCCGGTGTACTGGCTGCTGATGTCCGAGCTGTTTCCCAACCAGGTCCGCGGTCTGCTGACCGGGGTGGCGGTGGCCGTGCAGTGGCTGTGCAACGCCACCGTGGCCTTCAGCTTTCCGGTCGCGCTGGAGTGGATCGGCAACTACACCTTCTATGGCTTCGCCGCGATCAACCTGGGGTCGCTTTTGTTCGTCTATTTCTGCCTGCCGGAGACTCGCGGCAAGTCGCTGGAAGAAATCGAACGCCATCTGAAGAAAGAGTTATAGCGGGTCGTTAGCTGACCGATCGGCGATTTTCCGGCCTGCTGCGGACCAAATGGAATAATTTTTCATTCCGTATCAAGTCGGACTTATCCGAGCCGATGCAGAGGGAAGGCATGTTGCCGTCACTCTTCGCGCAGCGCGCGACCGGGGCATTGGATGAACATCAAACAAAAACTCACGTCGCTTTTCGCGGTAACCGCCTGCCTTCCGGTCGTCCTGGTGGCAGGCGTGGTCATCATGAACGTTCGCAGCCAGGCTACCGGCGACTTCCTCGACGGCAGCGGGCGTGAAATTCGCCAGATCGATCGAAATATCCAGCAGTTCTTTTCCGGCATTCAGCAGAACGTCGACTTCCTGACCAAGGAGCCGAACGTCATCGCTCTGGAAGGCCTGAAGAACTACAGCAGCGCGGATGCCGCGCAGATTCCCCAGACCGAAACCGGCCAGCAGGCGCTGAGCTATTTCACCCGCTTCGCCAAGACCCATCCCACCACCGCCTACCTGTCGGTCGGTCTGGCCGATGGCGGCTACATCAGCTGGCCGGACGACGCCAAGCTGGCCAACTACGATCCGCGCGTGCGCCCCTGGTACCAGACCGCCATGGCCAATCCGGGAAAGGTGGTCCGCACCCCGGCCTACTACTGGGCCCAGGACGATGTGGCCCTGATGGGCATCGTCCGGACCATGGAAGACGCCTCCGGCAAGGTCCGCGGCGTGGTCGGCCTGGACATCTCGCTGAAGCAGCTCACCGACCTGGTCAAGAGCATCACCGTCGGCCAGAGCGGCTACCTGATGCTGGTGGAAGACAATGGCAACGTGCTGGTCGACCCCCATGATCCCAAGCACAACTTCAAGCAGCTCAAGGAGCTGGGCGACGCCTACCAGAGGCTCAGCGGCATCCAGAGCGGCCTGGGCGAGGTCAATCTCAATGGCACCGACTACATGGTCAACGTGTACCCCGCCAAGGACCTCGGCTGGAAATTCATCGGCCTGATCGAGCGTAACGAGGTGATGGGCAAGGCCACCGCCCTGACCTGGCAGATCGCCGGCATCACCGCCGTGCTGGCGCTGCTATTCGCCGTGCTCGGTGCGGCCTTTGCCGGCATGATCGTGCGGCCGATTCGCGGCGTCTCCGCGGGTCTCGAATCCATCGCACAGGGCGAAGGCGATCTGACCAAGAGCCTCAATATCCAGGGCAAGGATGAAACCGCCGCCCTGGCCGGCTGGTTCAACCAGTTCCTCGCCAGCATCCGCCAGTTGGTGCAGCGTATCGGCCAGGCCTCCACCGACCTGCAGCAGGCGTCGCAGACCACCACCCAGGCCGCCGCCAGCATGAACGAGGTGGCCGGGCGCCAGCGCGAAGCCGTGGAAATGGTCTCCACCGCCTTCAACGAGATGGTCGCCACCTCCAATGAAGTGGCGCGTTCCTGCAGCCACGCCGCGGCCTCCGCCGACGCCGGTCACCACCGGGTGCAGGAAGGCTACGGCCAGATCGAGAAGGCCACCGGCAACGTCAATCGCCTCAGCGGCAGCCTGGCCGAGTCGGCCCAGGCCATGGCGGTGCTGGAGCAGGACAGTCACAACATCAACACCATCCTCGACACCATCCGCGGCATCGCCGAACAGACCAACCTGCTGGCGCTCAACGCCGCCATCGAAGCGGCCCGTGCCGGTGAACAAGGTCGTGGCTTCGCGGTGGTGGCCGACGAGGTTCGCGCCCTGGCCAAGCGCACCGCCGATTCCACCGGCGAGATCGACGGCCTGCTCGGCAACCTGGCGCGCAAGACCCAGGAGGTCACCCGCCAGATCGAGACCAGCCTGGAGCTGTCGCAGACCAGCGTGGCCTCCATCAGCGAGGCGCGTGGCAGTTTCGAAGGCATCCGCCAGTCGGTGGACGAGATCCGCGATCAGGCGCTGCAGATCGCCGCGGCAGCCGAGGAGCAGCACCAGGTGGCCGAAGACATCAACCGCCACATCGCCCAGATCCAGGACGACGCCCAGCAGGTGGAAGGCCTGGCCCAATCCACCACCCGCGACTCCTCGCGCCTGTCGCAGCTGTCGGGCGAGCTGGATGGACTGGTGAGGCGCTTCAAGGCCTGATGGCTGGTTGAGAGAGCGAAAGCCCCGCGGGTGATCCCGGCGGGGCTTTTTTATGTGGCCGAATGGGGCAGAACGTACCGTTGGGCTTCGCTGCGCTCAGCGCCAACCTACGGTGCTGCACCCGTAGGTTGGGTTGAGACGGCCCTATCGTCGAAGCCCACCCCCCCTCACCTCAAGCCCCGGACGGCGAACCCTGGTCACGATCGCCGCGCAGGCTGCTGTGGGCCGCCTGGCAGATCTCGCGCAGGCCGCTCTTGAGGCCCTCTTCGAGGGTGGGGTGATAGAAGGGCATGTCGAGCAGCGAACTGGCGGTCTCGCCATGGATCAGCGCCAGCACCAGCAGGTGACCGATATGGTCCATGCCCGGCCCGACCATGGCGGCGCCGGTGAGCTTGCCGGTGCCTGGCTCGGCATAGAAGCGGGCGATGCCCTGATTGCGCGCCTCGACCCGGGCGCGGCCCTGGTCGTGGTAGGAGGAGGTGCCGATCAGGCTGTCCTCATCGGGCGGACTGCCCAATACGGCCACCGGCGGATCGGTGAAGATCAGCGAAAACAGCGGCGATCTCGGTGTGGGCCGTACCTCGGGATAGCAGGCGGCATTGAGCCCGGCGATGGCGCCCTCGTCGGAGGCTTCATGGAGGATCGGCCGGTCATGGTCGGCATCGCCAGCGATGAAGATCGACGAGGACCCGCACTGCAGCGTCTTGGGGTCGTAGACCGGCGTGCCGTGGTCGTCCAGCTCGATGCCGGTGATTTCCAGGCCCAGGCCCTTCAGCCGCGGCGGACGGCCGGCGGCCACCAGCACATAATCGAAGTCGCCCTCGCCGGTCGCGGCACCGGACCAGGACAGCCGCACGCCCGCGCCTTCACGGCGGGCATCCACCTCGACATTCAGGTACAGGGTCAGGTCCTGCGCCAGGATCCGGTGCAGCTCGGCCTTGACCTCGGCGTCCTTGAGCGCGCCCAGGCCGTCGTCCTGGCCGAACAGGGTGACGGCCACCCCGAGCCGGCCCATGGCCTGGGCCAGCTCCAGGCCCACCGGACCGGTGCCGATCACCGCCAGGGAACGTGGCAGATCGGGCAGCTCGAAGAGCGTCTCGTTGGTCAGGGCCCGGTCGCCGAGCGCGTCGAAAGGTTCGGGGACCAGGGGATAGGAGCCGGTGGCGATGATCACGCTACGGGCCTTAACAGTCTTACCATTACTGAGCTGCAGTCGATCCGGCGCCACGAAGCGGGCGGTGGCGTGCTGGGCGACACCCTCGGGTAATTTCTCAAAACCCTGTTTGGTTGCGGCGACGAAATGATCGCGCTCACGTCGTACCCGCGCCATGACGGCTGCGCCATCGACGCCCACGTTGCCCACCTCGATGCCAAAGAGGCCGGCGCGCTGGACGGCGTGATGGGCCTCGCCGGCGACGATCAGCAGCTTGGAAGGCATGCAGCCCACCGAGGCACAGGTGGTACCGGCCCAGTGGTCATCGATCAACAGGGTGCTGGCGCCCTGGCGCCGGGCGGCGCGCTCGGCGGCGAGGCCCGCGGTTCCAGCGCCGATCACGGCGACGTCGCACTGCAGATCGGCGGGGGTCGAAGCGGCTACAGGGTCACTCATCTCATCACCTGAGGTTACGGAGGGTTACCCGACTCGCGCCAGGACTCCAGCTAGTGACCCTAAGCGCAGCGTTGAGGTTGCATCCTCAAGGCGTGACCCACTTCGACAAAAAACCGACGATTCTTGTCAGGACCGTCAAATTCTATGCCACTCGTCACCTTATACTGGCGATCTGGAACCATTGAGGCTTCATATCCTCAATTAGCCAACTTATATGGACGCAGGCATTCACATGGAACGTGACATCAGCAAGATTCCGCTCATCAACGATTGGTCCTACCTGATCGCCCTGGAAACCGGTTTGTTCACCCGTGGTGAACTCAGCGGCACGGTGCTCAAGGCGCTCAACGACCAGGCCCGCCTGCTCTCCCGTCGCTACCTGGTGCAGAAGTCCAAGCTGGACGTACGCAAGCTGTCGCCGGCCGAGACCGAGATCCTCGATACCCTCAGCGACACCGCCGCCAGTCTGAGACGCCGCCAGCGGCTGCCGCACAACATCGTCAAGAGTCTCAGAGCCGGCGGCCTGATCGCCGCCGTCGAGCGCAGCGTTTGCGCCTCGGGCATCCTGCAGTGCCACAACGGCTTCTATGAAGACGGCCTGGAGCCGGGCGCCTTCGAACGGATCGTCATGCGCCACCCACAGGAATTCGGCGACCACGCCCGCCAGAGCGCCGCCCTCTACTTCGCTCAGGAGCCCTTCGCCCTGGAACAACCGCAAGAAGCGCACGACCAGCCGCTGCAGGCCAGCGCCTGATGCACGAGGCGCGCGCAGCGCAAGGGGCGGCCGGGAGGCCCCAGACCCCGTTCGCCTGCGCGCGTCTCGTCGTCCCCGTCGCCTCTCGCGGTACCGCTCTCCCGGAGTCCTGGCGCATGACGCCCGCTTTCGCGCCGCTCAGCCCCCCATAGCCCCTGCCCTCGCCGGCTGGCCGATCTCGCTGATCGCGTCGGCTGTCGCCCTTTCGTTGCCGGTATAGCCGGCAGCGGCCTTTGCCTGCGTCCGTCGCGCTGACGGGCGTTCCCGCCGATGCCGTGTGCGTCGCCGTCCGCCTGGAGTCCGCTCCCGGGCGGCGGCCGCGGCATGGGCCACGGCTGCGAGGAGCAGACATGACCACCGCCCACGTCCCCCAGGGACGCAACAACTTCGATTTCCTGAGATTCGCCGCGGCCTCCACCGTGGTGATCGGCCACGGCTTCTGGCTCTCGGGTCACATCGGCGCCGAGCCGATCCTCAACTTCACCGGTTTCACCGACGCGGCCAACATCGCCGTCTATGTGTTCTTCGTGATCAGCGGCTTCCTGATCACGGCGTCCTTCCAGCGCAGCCGCAATCCGCTGGATTTTCTCGCCAAGCGCGCCCTGCGGATCTTTCCAGCCTTGATCGTTTCGGTGCTCTTCTCGGTGCTGGTGGTGGGCTGGCTCGCCACCAGTCGCGAAACGAGCGCCTACTTCAGCGATCGCCAGACCCTGGGCTTCTTCAAGAACATCCTCTTGATGACGCGCTTCGAACTGCCCGGCGTCTTCACCGGCAATCCCTTTCCCGACACGGTGAACGGCAGCTACTGGACCCTGCCCTACGAGGTCTTCATGTACCTGTCGCTGCTGATCATCGGGGTGCTGGGGCTGCTGACCCGCTCGGTGGTCATGGCCACCCTGGTGGTGCTGGTGGTGGGCAACTTCCTGCTGCTGCCGCAGATGGGCATCGCCAGCTTCGTGCTGCACAAGGTGTTCAGTCTGGGCATGTTCTTTTTCGCCGGTGCCCTGCTGCAACTGGCCGGGCCGCGCATCCCCTGGCGACTGGACCTGGCCCTGGCGCTCTGTCTGCTATCGCTGGCAGCCATCGTCTGGCACGTGCTGCCGGTGATCCACCTGGTGTCGCTGGCCTATGTGATCATCTACCTGGCCCAGGTACAGGTACCGGTGCTGCACGGCTTCGGCCGTTTCGGCGACTACTCCTACGGCCTCTACCTGTTCAACTTCCCGGTCCAGCAGCTGCTCATGCACTGGTTTCCCGACAGCTTCTCGCTGCCCGGTTTCCTGGTGGTGAGCTACGTCCTGACCCTGGGCCTTGCGGTGCTGTCCTGGCACCTAATCGAGGCGCCGGCACTGAGACTCAAGCCGCGGCGCCAGGCCCCCACCGCCCCGGTGGCTCCCGCCTGACGGGCAACGGCCGGTCGACTCAGCCGAGGCGACCGGCCAGGGCGAACCCGGCCAGGGTCAGCAGCAACGATCCCAGCACATGGGCGGTGATGGTGAGCGCCGCCCAGCCCAGGCGACCGCTCTGCAGCAGCGTCACCACCTCGGCGGAAAAGGTCGAGAAGGTGGTGAAGCCGCCGCAGAAGCCGGTCACCAGAAGCAGTTTCCATTGCACGTCCAGCCCCGGATAGCGAGCGAACAGCCCCAGCGCCAGACCGATAACGAAGCCGCCGACCAGGTTCACCAGCAGGGTGCCCATGGGCAACAGCGGGAACAGTGCATTCAAACGCAGACCGACCCACCAGCGGCAGGCGCTTCCCAGGGCACCGCCGAACATCACCGCGAACAGCGCATAGGGCATCTCGAACTCCTCTCAACGACGACGGGCGGCGACCAGCAGCACGGCGATGCCGGCCAGGGCTGACAGCAGCGAGCCCAGCAGCACCCCGATCTTGACCTCGTCGACCAGGAAGGGCGCACCCGGAAAGGCCAGGGCACCAATGAACAGGCTCATGGTAAAGCCAATCCCGCAAAGCAGGGCCACGCCGTAGAGCTGCAGCCAGCTGGCGCCCTCCGGCAGCCGCGCCAGGCCACTGCGGATGGCCAGCAGCGCCATCAGCGAGATTCCCACCTGCTTGCCGAGAAACAGCCCCAAGGCGACGCCCAGCGGCACCGGGTCCAGCAGATCGCCAAGGGAAATGCCGGCCAGGGAGACCCCGGCATTGGCGAAACCGAAGACGGGCACGATGAGGAAGGCCACCCAGGGGTGCAGCACGGATTCCAGCCGGAGCAGCGGCGAGGCGTCGTCGGCCGCGCTATCGCCCAGGGGAATGAACAACGCCAGGATCACCCCGGCCAGGGTCGCGTGGATGCCCGAGCGCAGCATGCAGAACCACAGCAGCGCCCCGACCAGCAGATAGGGCAGCAAGGCGGTGACCTTGAGGCGGTTGAGCACGAACAGCACCGCCACCAGCCCTGCCGCGGCCAGCAGCATGCTGGCGGAGAGATCGCTGGTATAGAACAGGGCGATGATCAGCACCGCGCCGAGGTCGTCGAGGATGGCCAGCGCCGAAAGGAAGACCTTGAGCGACACCGGCACCCGCGACCCCAGTAGCGACAGAACGCCGAGGGCGAAGGCGATGTCGGTGGCGGCGGGAATCGCCCAACCCGAGAGGGTCTGGGGATCGTGGCGATTGACCAGGGCATAGAGCAGCGCCGGCACCAGCATGCCGCCCAGGGCCGCGAGGCCCGGCAGGGCGCGATCGCCCCAGCTGGCGAGTTGGCCGACCGCCATCTCGCGCTTGATCTCCAGGCCCACCAGCAGAAAGAAGAGGGCCATCAGGCCGTCGTTGATCCAGTGACCGACGGAGAGCCCGCCGACGTACCAATGCAGGCTGGCGAAGTAGCCCTCGGCCAACGGCGAGTTGGCGACGATGAGGGCGATGGCCGCGGCGACCATCAATACGATGCCGCCGGCGGCCTCGGCGGCGCAGAAGCGCTGAACGAAGGCCAGGGCCTTGGTGGGGGATAGCAGGGATGACATGGGCAGCAGGACTCCTGCGCGGCGGCCCGACCTGCGCTCGATTCAACCTGTCCTACCGCGCGACTGCGGCGACACCCAGCCGATAATCCTACTACGGCGGACGGCCCCTCGCAGTAGAAAATCCACCTGGGGCGGCAGACGCTCTGGAGCGCTGCCTGACCCCTGGAAGAGGCGGCACAGGGACCGGTTCGGTCTTGCCAGGGCGGCGTACAGGGAGGACCATCAGCGCCCTCGTTCTGCCTAGCAGCTGCTTTCCCATGTCCCAGGAACCCCTTACGCCGTCCCCCTCGCCTTCCCTTTCCGCGCGCCTGGCCCAGGGTCTGCGCGCCTTCTGGCCCGCGCCGCTACCCATCGACGGGCGCGAGCGACTGCGCGCCAGCCTGGGCGCCGGCCTCGGCATCCTGCTCGCGGCGCTGCTGGCGGCCTGGTGGCTGGAAGGCCAGCCGGTGCATCAGCACGGCGCCCTGGCACTGGCCCTGGTGGCGCCGCTGGGCGCCAGCGCCGTGCTGGTGTTCGCCCTGCCCTCCAGTCCCCTGGCGCAGCCCTGGTCGGTGGTGGGTGGCAATACCCTGGCGGCGCTGATCGGCATCGCCTGCGCGCGGTGGATTCCCGAAGCCAATCTGGCCGCTGCCGTGGCGGTCGCCCTGGCCATCGCCGCCATGTTCACCCTGCGCTGCCTGCACCCTCCGGGCGGCGCCTCGGCGCTGCTGATGGTGCTCATCGGCGCCCAGGATTTCAGCTACGCCTGGAGTCCGGTGGCGCTGGACTCGCTGCTGCTGGTGAGCGCCGGTCTGCTCTACAACAACCTGACCCGGCGCCCCTGGCCCCATGTGCCACGCCCGGCCGAGCCGAGCAGCGAAACGCGCCTGCAGCGCGCCGACCTGGACGCCGTGCTGGCGCGCTACAACCAGGTGCTGGACATCAGCCGCGACGACCTCGCCGAATTGCTCGAACAGGTGGAGGCGCGCGCCTACCAGCGCAAGATGGGCGAATTGCGCTGCGCCGACGTCATGAGCCAGCAACCGGTGACGGCCCGTGCCGAGATGCCGCTGCAGGAAGCCTGGGCGCTGATGCGCGCCCGGCGCATCAAGGCGCTGCCGGTGGTGGATCGCCAGGGCTATCTGCTGGGCATCGTCACCGTCGCCGATTTCATGCGGCAGATCGACCTGGACGTGCACGAGGGCCTCGGCTGGCGCCTGCGCTCCCTGGTCCGGCCGAAGGCGCGCCAGGACGAACACAGCGTCGGCCGCATCATGACCCGTACCGTGCGGGTGGCCAGCGCCGACCGCTTGCTGATCGATCTGGTACCGGTGTTTTCCGAGAACGGCCACCGCCACATCCCCATCATCGACGGCTCGCGCCGCCTGGTGGGCATCATCACCCAGTCGGATCTGATCCGGGCGCTGTACCAGGCGGTGCGCGTCTAGCGGTTCAGACCTGGAAGCGGTTCACCAGCCCCTGCAGATCCACCGCCAGCCGGGACAATTCCTGGCTGGCGGCACTGGTCTGGCGCGCACCGTCGGCGGACTGGGTGGAGAGATCGCGGATGTTGACCAGATTGCGATCCACTTCGCGGGCCACCTGGGCCTGCTCTTCGGCCGCGCTGGCGATCACCAGGTTGCGCTCGTACATCTCGCCGATGCGGCTGTTGATCTCGTCCAGCGCCACCCCGGCGGTTTCCGCCAGGGCCCGCGTGGCCTGGGCGCGCTGACTGCTGCTGTGCATGGAGCCCAGGGCCTGGCTGGCGCCGCTGCGCATGCCCGAGACCATCTGCTCGATCTCCAGGGTGGACTGCTGGGTACGGCTGGCCAGAGCGCGCACCTCGTCGGCCACCACGGCGAAACCACGTCCGGCCTCACCGGCCCGCGCCGCCTCGATGGCGGCATTGAGCGCCAGCAGGTTGGTCTGCTCGGCGATGGCGCGAATGACGTCGAGCACCTTGCCGATGTCCTGGGACTGCTCGGCCAGGCGCTGGACCACCGTCCCGGTAGCCGCGACCTCGTCGGACAGCGCCTCAATGGCGCCCAGGGTTTCCGCGACGCGGGTCTGGCCCTGCTGCGCGGCTTGGCTGGAGGCCCGCGAGGCCTCGGAGGTGGAGACGGCGTTGCGCGCCACCTCGTCCACCGCGGTGCTCATCTCGGTGACGGCGGTAGCGGCCTGTTCGATCTCCTGGTTCTGCTGCTGCAGGCCCTGGCCCGCGGCCTCGGTGACCGCATTGAGCTCTTCGGCGGCGGTGGCCAACTGGGTGGAGGAGCCGGCGATGCGCGAGAGGGTCTCGCGCAACTGCCCCTGCATCTGCTGCAAGGCGCGCTGCAATTCGCTCACCTCGTCGCGCCCCTGCACCGCCAGGGTTTGGGTCAGGTCGCCCTGGGCGACACGGCGGGCGGCCAGCAGCGCCTCGCGCAGCGGTCCGACGATGCTGCGGGTCAGCAGCCAGGCCATGAGCACCGTGGCCAGGGCGGCCAGGACGATCACCGCGATGACGATCAGCCGTGAGGCCTCATAGCGGTCCGCCGAGACCTTGCCATCGCGTTCGATACCCTCGGCATAGAGGTCGCCCAACTCGCCCAGCTGCTTGCCGGTGCCGTCCACCACCGGTTTCATGTCCACCAGGGTCAGTTTGTTGAGCGCGACGGTATCGCCCCGCCGCGCCAGGGCGAAGGACTCGGTCATGCCCTGCTGATAGGTGGCGAAATCGCGCTTGAACAGGTCCCAGCGCTGGTGCTCCTCGGGGGTGTCGACAAAGACCTCATAGGCCTTGATGCCCTCCATGAGCACCTTGTTGCGCGCCTCGTACTGGCTGACATAGGTGTCGATGTTGCGTGGTTCCGGGTCCAGCGCCAGCCGCAAGGAGATGGTGCGGATGCGCAGCATGTTCTCGCGGATGGCGTCCACCGCGCGAATGCTCGGCACCCAGTCACGCTCCGTCACCACCTGGCGTTCGCGGATACCCGCCATCTGCGCCAGGGAAAACAGGCCGAGAAAAGCCACCATCAGGGCGATCAGGCCGAAGCCTAGCGCCGCGCGGGGCGCGATGTTGCAATTGCGTAACAGCATGGAATCTCCGTGGCCGCTGGCCCTTTTGTTGTCTGACAACGTATATCGACCAGGACACCCTGTCCTTTAGCGCAGCGGTTGCAGCGAACCTCGCCGCGTTTTCGCCGTCTCACAGGCACTGTCGCCCATTCCGGGCGACCTGCCAGGAATGTTCGGATGAAAACCGGTCCCTCTCGCGCCTCCCCGTTCTCCGCGCCTCGTGCGCTGCTCGCCAGCCTGGTCCTGGGTGGCGGTCTGCTGCTCGCGGGCTGCGCCGGCAATCCGCCGACCGCGCAGATGGCCGTGACCCAATCGGCCGTCAACGAAGCCGTGAGTGGCGGCGGCAACCAGTTCGCCCCGATCGAGACCAAGTCGGCCCAGGACAAGTGGACCCAGGCCCAGACGGCCCTGTCCAACGAAAAATACGACGAAGCCAAGCAACTGGCCGAGCAGGCCGAGTGGGATGCCCGTCTGGCAACCCGCAAGACCCAGGCCGCCAAGGCCGCGGCGGCGCTGCAGGATGCCCAAAACAGCATCCAGCAGATCCGTGAGGAAGGTCAGATCAACCTGCAGCTGCAACAGAATCTACAGAAAAAGGTGCAGCAGTAAGGCTGCCCGCTCTCTTGAAGGACGAAACCCATGCGTAAACGTTTTCTGCTTCCGGTACTGTCGGCCCTGACCCTCACCCTGGCCGCCTGCGCCACCCCGCCCAACCCCAATCTGGAAAAGGCGCGCAACGACTACGCCGCCCTCGAATCCCAGCCCCAGGCCACCCAGCTGGCGGCGCTGGAAACCAAGGATGCCGGCACCTGGCTGGCCAAGACCGACAAGGCCTACAAGGACGGTGAGAACGAGCGCACCGTCGACCAGCTGGCCTACCTGACCCAGCAACGCATCCAGACCGCCATGCAGACCATCAAGCTGCGCATGGCCGAGGCCGAGCTGAAGAAGGTCGATGCCCAGCGCGGCGAAACCCGCCTGAACACCCGCACCGAGCAGCTGCAGCAACTGCAGAAGGCGATCAAGTAAGGCCATGGGCGCAGGACTCCTTCGGGAATCCTGCGCCCGGCACCGTGGTCCTCTACAGACCCGCGAGCGTCCTGCTCGCCATAGTCCGGAGGATCTTTCATGCACGCCATACGCCTACGCAAACCCGGTGGTCTGGATCAGCTGGAACACTGTGAACTGCCCGATCCCGGTCAGCCCGGAGCCGGCGAGATCCGTGTGCGGATCAAGGCCAGCTCGCTGAATTTCCATGATCTGGGCGTGGTGCTCGGCAAGATGCCGACCGCCGATGGGCGCATTCCCATGTCCGATGGCGCCGGGGTAGTCGAGGCCGTGGGCGCAGGCGTCAGCGAATTCGCCGTGGGCGATCAGGTGGTCTCGACCTTCTTTCCCCAGTGGCTGGACGGCGAGCCGACAATCGACGATTTCTCCACCACGCCCGGCGATGGCATCGACGGCTTCGCCTGCGAGGTAGTGGTGCGCCCGGCCACGGCCTTTACCCGCGCGCCCAAGGGCTACAGCCATGCCGAGGCGGCGACCCTGACCACCGCCGGGCTCACCGCCTGGCGTGCCCTGGTGGTGGACGGCAATCTCAAGGCCGGTGACAGCGTGCTGGTCATGGGCACCGGCGGGGTGTCCATCTTCGCCCTGCAGCTGGCCAAGGCCATGGGCGCCACGGTGATCGCCACCTCTTCGTCGGACGAGAAGCTGCAGCGTGCCTATGCCCTAGGCGCCGACCACCTGATCAATTACCGCGACGAGCCGGAATGGGGCGCCAAGGTGCAGGCCATCACCGGGGGGCGCGGCGTCGACATCGTGGTGGAAGTGGGCGGCCCGGCGACGCTGGCGCAATCCATCCAGGCCGCGCGTATCCATGGTCATCTGGCGCTGATCGGCGTGCTCACCGGCGTCGAGGGCCAGGTCCCCACCGCCAATCTGATGCGTCGGCACCAACGACTGCAGGGGTTGATCGTCGGCAGTCGCCGCCATCAGCAGGAGATGATCCAGACGCTGGAGAGCAACGGGATCAAGCCGGTCATCGATCGCAGCTATCCCCTGGCCGAGATCGCCGAGGCCTTCGCCTTCCAGAAGGACGGCAGCCATTTCGGCAAGATCGTCTTGGAGATCTGACAATGGTCAGAAGAAAGCCAGACTGAGACCGACAGGGCTCTGCTAGACTTCCGGAATTGCCTCATCGCGTTCCGGATGTCCCGATGACTTCGTCTACCGCTCTGCCCTATGCCGTCGTCATCGAAGACAACAGTCTGCTCGCCGAGCTGCTGGGCAATCATCTCGAAGAACAATTGCAGTGGGCCTGTACCCGCTTCGACAATGCCGACGATGCCCTAGTGCATCTGCTGCAATGCCAGGAGGCGCCGGCCCTGGTCGTTACCGATCACCTGATGCCCGGCCAGTTGCGCGGCGGCGAGCTGGCGCAGATGCTGCTGCAGCGCTGGCCCGAGTTGCCCATGGTGATCACTTCCGGCTACGGCTACGAAATCACCACCACGTTGCCTCCTCAGGTGATCTTCCTGCAGAAGCCCTGGACGCTAGATGAGGTGGATTCGGCGGTACGCCTGGCGCGAGCGCGTCAGGCAGGCGACTAGACGCCCAGCTGACCGCAGGCCTTCAGCAACTGGTCGATGGTCCAGGGCTTGGGCAGGAACAGCGCCCGGTCTTCGCGTTCGGCATACTGCTGGCCGGTGTATCCAGAGGACACCAGGATCGGCAGCTGCGGAAACCGTTGGCGGACCTGTTTGGCCAGGGCGAGGCCATCCAACCGACCGGGCATGCGCACATCGGTGAACAGCAGATCGGGCGGCAATGGATCGGCTTCGAACCAGCACCAGGCGGCATCGGCGGTGTCGAACGACTGGACGGCGTAGCCTTCCATTTCGAACACCTCCGTCGCCAGCGAGCGCAGTACGGGATCGTCCTCGACGACCAGCACAGTGGTAACGGCTGCGGAAGAAACTACATCGGTCATGGCAACGCTACTTCATTAGTACGACTAAATAGACCGAAATTACTCGAATTGGATCACAACCCTCGGATGGACGGCTGGCCGGTTGGTACTGGCACTTGTCTGATGCCGTAGCGGCTACTTAATTCCCTGTCTGTCGGAAAAAGGTGCCGGCAGATCGCTGGCCGTCGCCCGACTCTCTTACTCTAAGGCTCTCGCTGGACGTCACCGCCGTCTGCTTTCGCTGCCCACCTGTTCGAAAGATCCCATGGCTGAATCCGCTCTCTCTCACGCTGAACTCCAGGCCGAAGTACGCCGCCTGCGCGCCGCGCTTGACCAGTGCACCGCGCTGCCGCCCCAGGACGCCCAACGACGCCTGGCAATCTTCGATGGCGCCATCGATTTCGCCATGATCGTGCTCGATCCGGCCGGAGTGATCGCCGACTGGAACAGCGGCGCCGAGCGCCTGCTGGGCTGGACCGCCGCGGAGATTCGCGGTGCACCGGCGGAGCGCTTCTTCACCCCGGAAGACAACCAGAGCGGCCGAGCCGCGCTGGAAATGCGGCTGGCCCTGCAAGACGGCCGTGCCGAGGACGAGCGCTGGCACCTGCGCCGCGACGGCACTCGCTTCTGGGCCAGTGGCGAGATGCATCCGCTGCACGACGACGCCGGCACCCATACCGGCTTCGTCAAGATCCTCCGCGACCGCACGTCCCAGCACCTGGCCGGCGAGGCCCTGCGTGACAGCCAGCGCTACGTGGGCGAGGTACAGCAGCAGCTGGCGGAGAGCGAGCGCTACTGGCGTGGCCTGTTCGAGCAACTGGACGAGGGCTTCATCCTCGGCACCATCCTGCGCGATGACCAGGGCCGCGGCCGGGACTGGCGCTATGACCAGGTCAACCGGGCCTGGTGCGCGCACTTCGGCTTGAGTGCGCAACAGGCGGTCGGCCAGACCGCGCGCAGCCTGTTTCCCGATCTCGAAGACCTCTGGGTGGAAGACTTCACCCGGGTGGTGGATACCGGCCAGTCGTTCAGCTACGTGCGGCAATTCCAGCACAACGGGCGCTGGTACGAAGGCCATGCGCACAAGGCCGGTCCCGACAGCTTTCTGGTGCTGTTCCTGGATGTCACCGAGCGCGAGCAGGCCGCCCAGGCGACCCGCGACGAAGAGCGCTATCGCAGGGCGCTGGCCGAACTCGGTGAAGGCTTCAGCCAGCTGGGCGACATCGAAGCCGTCACCGACCTCGCCTGCGCCACCCTGGGTACCAGCCTGGATGCCCACCTGGTGGGCTATGGCCTGGTGGACGCCGAGGCCGAGACCGTCACCGTGGGGCGCGACTGGACGATCCCGGGCGCCCGCAGCCTGATGGGCACCCTGAACTTCCACGACTACGGCAGCTACAGCGAAGCTTTCAAGCGCGGCGAAACCGTGGTGATCGAGGATGTGCACGCGGACCCGCGCGCCCGTGACAACCTCGCGGCGCTGCAACGCCTGGAGATCCGCGCCCTGGTCAACCTGCCGCTGTTCGAGCACGGCAACCTGGTGGCCCTGCTCTATGTCGGTTCCAGTCAGCCGCGGCGCTGGACGCCGGCCGAGTTGCAATTCATCCGCGAGGTCGCCAATCGCACCCGCTCGGCGACGGCGCGACTGACCGCGGAACGTGCACTGCGCGACAGCGAACTCAATCTGCGCCTGGTGGCCGACACCCTGCCCTGCCTGATCGCCTTCGTCGATCGCGACCTGATCTATCGCTTCGCCAACGTCGAGGCGCCCAAGTGGTTCAAGGATGCGCCGCAGAGCATCCTCGGTCGCAGCATGGCCGAGGTCTTCGCGCCGGAGCTGTTCGCTGCCCGCCGCCCGGCCATCCAGGCCGCCCTGGACGGCACCCCGGCGCGGCTGGATCTGCCCTGGGCCTGGCCGGACGGCCGGCGACGCATCGCCGACATCCACTATCGGCCGCGGCGGGATGGGCGCGGCGCGGTGGACGGCTTCTACGTTTTCGCCCAGGACGTCACCGTCCAGCGCGACGCCCAGGCGCTGATCCAGGCGCAGAATCTCAGCCTCAGCCAGGAAGTCCAGGCGCGCACCGCCGAACGCGACCGGCTCTGGGCGCTCAGCGAGGACCTGCTGCTCACCGCCGACTTCGCCGGGCAGCTGCTGCGGGTGAGTCCGTCCTGGTCGCGCGGCCTGGGCTATTCCGAGGCCGAGTTGCTCAGCCGCCCCTACACCGAACTCATTCACCCCGACGATCTACCGGAGGTGCTGGTAGCGCTGGACGACCTGCGCCGCAGCGGCCTGCCGACCCGGGTTGAGAATCGTGTCCAGGCGGCGAATGGCAGCTGGCGCTGGCTGTCCTGGACGCTGTCGCTAGATACCGATCAGGAGCACGTCACCGGTGCCGGGCGCGATATCACCCGCGAGAAGGACGCCGCGGAGACCCAGGCGCTGCTGGAAGAACAGCTGCGCCAATCACAGAAGATGGAAGCGGTCGGCCAACTCACCGGCGGCCTGGCCCACGACTTCAACAACCTGCTCGCCGGCATCGTCGGCAGTCTGGATCTGCTCACGGTGCGCATCGGCCAGGGTAGGCTGAACAACCTTGAACGCTACACCACCGCTGCCCAGGGCGCCGCCATCCGCGCCGCCGCCCTGACCCACCGGCTGCTGGCCTTTTCCCGCCGGCAGACGCTGGATCCCAAGCCCACCGACGTCAATCGCCTGGTGGCCGGCATGGAAGACCTGATCCGCCGCACGGTGGGTCCGGCGATCCAGATCGAGGTGGTGGCCAGCAGCGAACTCTGGTCGACTCTGGTCGATCCGCCGCAGCTGGAAAATGCCCTGCTCAACCTCTGCATCAATGCCCGCGATGCCATGCCCGAGGGTGGCCGCATCTTCATCGAGACCGCCAATCGGGCGCTGGATGCGCGCATGGCCCGGGTCCGCGACCTGGAGCCGGGCGAATACATCGCCCTCTCGGTGACCGACAACGGCTGCGGCATGCCGCCCGAGGTGATCGCCAAGGCCTTCGACCCCTTCTTCACCACCAAGCCGATCGGCGTGGGTACCGGGCTCGGCCTGTCGATGATCTACGGCTTCGTGCGCCAATCCGGCGGCCAGGCGCGCATCCATTCCCAGGTCGATGAGGGCACCAGCGTCACCCTCTTCCTGCCGCGCCACCGCGAAACGGCAGCGGGTGTGGACCTCATCGCCAGCCAACCGGCGCTGCCACGCCAGGGTCACGGCGAGACGGTGCTGGTGGTGGATGACGAACCCACGGTACGGATGCTGGTGGTGGAGGTGCTGGAAGAACTGGGCTACGCCGCCCTGGAAGCGGCGGATGCCAGCTCCGGGTTGCGACTGCTGGAATCCGATGTGCGCATCGACCTGCTGATCAGCGACGTCGGCCTGCCCGGCGGCATGAACGGCCGGCAGATGGTCGACGCCGCCCGCCAGCGCCGCCCCGGTCTCAAGGTACTGTTCATCACCGGCTACGCGGAGAACGCGGTGGTCGGCAACGGCCATCTGGAGCCCGGCATGCACGTGATGACCAAGCCCTTCGCCATGGACGCCCTGGCGGTGCGCATCCGTGATCTGATCGAGGGGACCTGACTCCGTAGGTTGGCGCTGAGCGCAGCGAAGCCCAACGGTGCCGAGGTGCAGCCGGGGGCCTGTTGGGCTCGACGATGAAGCCGTCTCAGCCCAACCTACGTCGGTAGCCACCACGGTCCGGCCTCTCGCGTAGGTTGGCGCTGAGCGCAGCGAAGCCAACACCGCCTCCCGCCCAACCAGTCGCGACGGTGGAAAACGCTACGGCATGGGATCCCGGCACCCGGGATAGCCCAGAGCGCTCAGGCCAGGTAACGCCCGAACCAGTCCAGGGTGCGCTGCCAGGCCAGCTGGGCAGCCGCCTCGTCATAGCGCGGGGTGGAGTCGTTGTGGAAGCCGTGGTTGGTGCCGGCATAGCGCTGCACCTCGTAGGTCTTGCCGTCCGCCTTGAGCGCCGCTTCATAGGCGGCGGCTCCCTCGTTGATGCGCGGATCGTTTTCGGCGTAGTGGATCAGCAGCGGCGCCTTGATCGCCGCCACCTCCTCGGCGCGCGGTTGACGTCCATAGAAGGGCACCGCCGCGGCCAGCTCGGGATAGGCCACGGCGGCCGCGTTGGCGACGCCACCGCCATAGCAGAAGCCGGTGATACCGACCTTGCCGGTGCTGAATTCGTGGCTCATCAAGGTTTCCACGGCGGCGAAGAAGTCGTTCATCAGCTTGGCCGGATCGACCTGCTGCTGCAACTCACGGCCCTTGTCGTCGTTGCCGGGATAGCCGCCCATGGACGTCAGGCCGTCCGGTGCCAGGGCCAGATAGCCCGCCTTGGCCAGGCGCCGGGCCACGTCTTCGATATAGGGATTGAGGCCACGATTCTCGTGGGCCACCACCACCGCCGGCACCTTGCCGCTGGCCTTGGCCGGCCGCACCAGATAGCCACGCACCCGCCCATGGCCCTTGGGCGAGGGGTAATAGACGTACTCGGCGACGATGTCCGGGTCGGTGAACTCCACCTGGCTGGCCAGGGCATAGTTGGGGCTCAGCGCCGCCAGCACGCCGGTGGCCGACAGCCCCAGCACCGCGGCACAGGCCCCGGCGCGGTCGAGGAAGTCGCGGCGGCTGATGCGACCATGGACATAGAAGTCATAGAGTTCGAGCAGTTCGGGCGAGAAATCCTGGGCGGTGAGGCGGGTCATCGCGGCGCTCCTCTGGCGGGAAAGGGGACCGCCAGCCCAGCTGGGTAGGCGCCCCGGTGGCCCCAGAGTGTGCCGCGAATCGTCTGACTATGCCATGGCCTACCGCGGGCGCCGCGCAGGGCGTGCAGCTCGGCGATCAGCGCTTCGAAACGACCGACCTGTTCAGAACAACCCCATCTGCCGATCCAGCAACCGGTCGAAGCGGTCGCCGACGAAGGGCAGGATGGCGTCGGCCACCGGGGCCAACTGGCGCTCTACATAGTGATCGTAGTCGGGTGGTGCATGGGGCAGCTCGACCGGCTCGGCGCCGGCGGTGGTGATCAGGTAGCTGATCCAGCCGCCGCGGCGAAAGCGACTGCGACGTCCCAGCCGGGCGTTTTCCGCCTCCAGCAGGCGCGCCGCGCGCACCTGGGGCGAGAGATTGCTCTGGTACTCCTCCAGCGGTCGCCGCAGGCGCTTGCGATAGACCAGCAGGTCGTCGAGGTCGCCGGCGCGGGTGCGGGCGACGAAGTCGCGCACGTAGTCCTCATGGGGCTCACCGGTGAAGATCAGCAGGTACAGCTCGCGCTGAAAGCGCTGGGCCAGCGGCGACCAGTCGCTGCGTACCGTTTCAAGGCCCTTGAACACCAGTTCCGGCTGGCCGTCGGCACCGGGTCTGAGGCCGGCGTATCGCTTCTTGCTGCCCTCTTCCGCGCCACGAATGGTGGGCATGAGAAAGCGGGAAAAATGGGTCTCGTACTGCAGCTCCAGATGGCTTTCCAGCCCCAGCTCCGCCTGTAGCCGCTCGCGCCAGTGGGCGTTGACCGCCGCCACCAGCTCGCGACCGATACGCTCAGCCTCGGCCTCCTCATGGGCAGCCCCGAGCCAGACGAAGGTGGAGTCGGTGTCGCCATAGATCACCCGATGACCACGCGCCTCGATCAGCTCGCGGGTCTGGTGCATCACGGCGTGGCCACGCAGGGTGATGGACGAGGCCAGGCGGTGATCGAAGAAACGGCAGTGCGGCGTGCCCAGCACGCCATAGAAGCTGTTCATGATGATCTTCAGCGCCTGGGCCAGGGGCGCGTTGCCCGCGCGCTTGGCGGCATCGCGCCCCTCCCAGACCCGCGCCACCATCTCCGGCAGGCAGTGCCGGGTGCGGTGGAAGCGCGCGCCGCGAAAGCCCGGCACCGTCTCGTCCTCGGGCAGCGCCAGACCCTCCACCAGCCCTACCGGATCAATGAGAAAGGTGCGGATCAGCGAGGGATAGAGACTCTTGTAGTCCAGCACCAGCACCGAGTCGTAGAGCCCGGGTCGGGAATCCATGACGAAGCCACCGGGGCTGGCCTCGGGCGGCTGGGCACCGAGATTGGGCGCGACGAAGCCCTGGCGGTGCATCAACGGCAGATAGAGGTGGTAGAAGGCGGCGATGGAGGCGCCATGGCGCTCCAGCGGCAGGCCGGTGACGCTGGCCCGTTCCAGCAGGAAGCGCAGCAGCTCGGTCTTGGCGAAGATGCGGGTGACCAGCTCGCAGTCCACCAGGTTGTAGCGCGCCAGGGCGCTCTTCTCGCCCGCGAACATGCGATTGATCGAGGCCATGCGGTCGTGGGGATTGTCGATGGCCTTGCCTTCGCCCAGCAGGGTACGGCTGACGTTCTCCAGGCTGTAGGAGGGAAATACCCAGGTCGCCGACTTGAGTGCCTCCACCCCGTCGATGATCGGCCGCCCGGCCAGCAGCGCCTGGAAGGGCCGGCCCTGGCCGCCGGGTTCGTAGTGATCGTCCTCGGGGGCGCCACGGCCCAGGTGCAGGGGCGCGCACAGCTTGCGCGCGTGTTCGTGGAGCACGCGGATATCGAACTGCAGCACGCTCCAGCCGATGATGACGTCGGGATCGTGGCGCGCCAGCCAGGCATTGAGGCGTTCGAGCAGGGTAGCGCGGTCGGCGACGTATTCCAGGTCGAAGTCCACCGCCGCATCCTCCCCGGTGGGCGGGCCGAGCATGTACACCTGGCGCTGGCCGCAGCCATGCAGGCCGATGCTGTAGAGCTCGCCGCGCTCGCTGGTCTCGATGTCCAGCGACAGGGTGCGCAGCGAGGGGCGATAGTCGGGATCGGGCCGCAGTGGCCCGCCGTCTGCCGTGGGCAGCGTCACCGGCGCGGTGATGAAGCGCTCCATGAGAAAGCGATCCGCCGGGGCGATGTCCGTC
The DNA here is from genome assembly GCF_021106615.1 of Pseudomonas sp. PLB05. Lineage (NCBI taxonomy): Bacteria > Pseudomonadati > Pseudomonadota > Gammaproteobacteria > Pseudomonadales > Pseudomonadaceae > Pseudomonas > Pseudomonas sp. PLB05. The sequence continues at coordinate 941,546 of NZ_JAJOHO010000002.1, read as the reverse complement.
TCGTAGACCTCGATGCCGGCGGCGGGGAGGCGCTGCTCCAGTTCGCGCAGGGTGCGATAGCGCGGCGCATAGAGCCCCAGGACGGGGCGCCGCTGGAAGTCCTGCAGCGCCAATTCGCGGATCTCCACCCCGGCCGGCAGCAGGCGCTCGATGTCCGCCCGTCGCGCGGCCGGGGCGAAGGCCACGGCCTGTTGCGCCGGCACCCGCAGCTGGCGCGGACCGCTGTCGGTGGCGAACCAGAACACCAGTTCCATCCCGGTGGAAGTCTCGCGCCAGAGGCGTGTCAGCAAGAAACCCTGGACGGCGGCCAAAGCAGCAGCGCTCCTCGACATGGATGAAGGCCCATTCTCGCAAGGCCAGACCGCGCGGGCGACCCCGGCGCGCCGGGTGGTCCGCTCGTCGCTCCCGCCGAACGGCCTGTGTCCTGTGGCGATGATCTTGCATCGAATGCCCACACCCGTCGTAGAGCCGATTCCCCAGCTCTTGGGCGCACCCTTGGTTTCAGCTGTCAGGCCGTGTCATGAATTCCTTGTCGTCGTCTTTTTCCACCGCTGCCCTCACCGGCTACAACGCCCAGCAAATGCGGGTGCGCGAGCAGGCGCGTCGCTGGCTGGAGCAGGACGTGCTGGTGCTGGATACCGAGGCGACCGGTCTGGGGGAAGAGGCCCAGCTGATCGAGGTGGCGGTGATGACCCTCGGTGGCCGGGTGCTGCTCGATACCCTGGTGCGCCCCAGCATCGCCGTGCCGCGCGAGGCGACCCTGATCCACGGCCTGACCGATGCCCACCTGAGCCAGGCGCCCTCCTTTCCCGAGGTGTTCGCCCAGCTCTGGCCGCTGCTGCAGGGCCGCACCGTGCTGGCCTATGGCATGGCCTTCGACTATCGCCTGCTCGGGCACGATGCCCAGCTCCATGGACTGGCACTGCCGCCGGAACTGGAGCGGGAGACGCCGCCGGTGCAACTGGTGGATGGCACCCGCCTGCACTGCCTGATGCAGCTCTATGCCCAGTTCTGGCAGGAGCCGAGTCTGGACAGCCGCAGCCAGGACGGCTGGCGCCGCAAATCCCTGGCCATGGCCGCTCGCCAGCAGGGCGTCGCCGTGCAGGAAACCCACCGCGCCCTGCCCGACTGCCGCCTCAAGGCCGCCCTGGTGCAGGCGCTGGGCGAGGACGCGCCGGCTACCTGGAGCGGGCTGCAGGCCCTGGCAGGCTAGCCGAGCGGCAGTCCGCCGGCCGCACCGGCAAGCAGACAGGCTAGATTCGCGCGGCTTGCCATACTGGAGGTCTCATCCCACCCGAGGCCCCGCCATGAAAGCCGTCGTCTACGAAGCCTTTTCCGCGCCACCCTGCCTGTGCACGGTGCCGGACCCTACCCCCGAGCCGCACGGCGTGGTGCTCAAGGTCATGGCCACCGGCGTCTGCCGTAGCGACTGGCACGGCTGGGTCGGCCATGACACCGACATCGAACTGCCCCATGTGCCGGGCCACGAACTGGCCGGGGTGGTCGAGGCGGTAGGCAAGGACGTCAGGAGGTGGCGGGTCGGCGACCGGGTGACGGTGCCGTTCGTCGGTGGCTGCGGCGCCTGTCCACAGTGCCACGCCGGCCACCAGCAGGTCTGCGACCATCAGTTCCAGCCCGGCTTCACCCACTGGGGCTCCTTCGCCCAGTACGTCGGCATCCACCAGGCCGATCTCAACCTGATCGGCCTGCCCGAGCAGCTGGACTTCGCCACGGCGGCGAGCCTGGGCTGTCGCTTCGTGACATCCTTTCGCGCCGTGGTCGACCAGGGCAAGGTCAGCGCCGGCCAGTGGGTAGCGGTGCACGGCTGTGGGGGCGTAGGGCTCTCGGCGATCATGATCGCCAGCGCCCTGGGCGCCCAGGTGGTGGCCATCGACATCACCGCCAGCAAGCTGGCCCTGGCCCGCAGCCTCGGGGCCGTGGCCACCCTCGATGCTACCCAGGTGGCCAGCGTGCCCGAGGCGGTGCAAGAGATCACCGGCGGCGGTGCCCACGTCTCTCTCGACGCCCTGGGCCATCCCACTACCTGCTTCAATTCCATCGCCAGCCTGCGCAAGCGCGGCAAGCACGTTCAGGTCGGGTTGCTGCTGGGCGACCAGGCGACGCCGGCGCTGCCGATGAATCTGGTGATCGCCAAGGAGCTGGAAATCCTTGGCAGCCACGGCATGCAGGCCCATCGCTATGACGTGCTGATGGCCATGCTGCGCCAGGGCACCCTGGCACCGGAGCGGTTGATCGGCCGCGAGATCAGCCTGGCCGAGTCCAGCGAGGCCCTGATGCACATGGACAGGTTCGAAGGTACCGGGGTGACCGTCATCACCCGCTTCGACTAGCCCGCTAGCCGGACTCCGCCGCCTGCAACACCCAGCGCAGCCCCTGCAGGTCCTCGGCGGACAGGGTTGCGCGCAGGCGGCAGAGGCGATAATTGACCCGGGTATTCATGGCCACCCATTCCAGGTCCTGGCGGCTGGGCTGGCCGATGAAATACTCGCCGTAGCGCTCGTCCAGCCCGGCCATGCGGTACTGGCCCTTGAGTGGCAGGTAGAGCTGGCCGTTCATTTCCCAGCGACTGGCACTGCAGCCGTGGAAGCGCACCTTATCGCCAAAGGTGGACAGCTGGGTGCGGAAATCGGTAGTGGCATTGCCGGCGCTGGTCTTGAACTGGCTGGCGATCACGCTGAAGACGATCCCATCGGTCGAGGGCGCCCCGCGCCATTCGATGACCCGGCGATTGAGCGCCGTGTCGAACTTGTCGGTGAAGATGCCGGCGGCCTGCGCCGTGAGCGTTGGCAGGGTCAGGGCACCCAGCAACGCCATCATTGTTTTCAAAACAGACTCCTGGTGGCGACCCGCACACCCAGCCTGAAGCAACAGGCAGAGGCGGCAAAGGGCCAGCTTCAGTCTTTGGAGATCCGATTGGCTGAAAGGTGCCCCCAGAGGTCCGGATAAGCGGTATCTTTCACAGTCTAGGCTCTGTACGAAAAGTGCCTGCGCTCGGTGATGCTGCGTTAAAAATCAGCTCGGAATGCTCATTTACCACTCGTAAACTCCGCTTCCTCGCTGATTTTTGCCTTGCCTGACCTTCGCTCGGCGACTTTTCATACAGAACCTAGCGACGAGCCCGCCTCGTCCACTCCTTTTAACCGTCGCCGGTGAGGCGTACGGCCCGACCACGAAACGACCGGCCAAACCGCCGGAGAGCACTGCGAGGATCTATGAGCGCTGCGGACATCGATTGGAAGACCCTCGGTTTCGACTACATCAAGACCGACTTCCGCTATATCGCCACCTATCGCAACGGCAGCTGGCAACCCGGCGAGCTGACTCGCGACAACCAGTTGCACATCAGCGAAGGCTCCACGGCCATCCACTACGGCCAGCAGTGCTTCGAAGGCCTCAAGGCCTATCGCTGTCAGGACGGCTCCATCAACCTGTTCCGCCCCGACCGCAATGCCGCGCGCATGCACAAGAGCTGCGCCCGCCTGCTGATGCCGCCGGTCCCCACCGAGATGTTCATCGATGCCTGCCAGCAGGTGGTCAAGGCCAACGAGGCCTGGATCCCGCCCCACGGCACCGGCGGCGCCTTCTACCTAAGACCCTTCGTCATCGGCGTGGGTGACAACATCGGCGTGCGCACCGCCCCCGAATTCCACTTCGTGGTATTCGGCATCCCGGTCGGCGCCTACTTCAAGGGCGGCATGACCCCGCACAACTTCGTCATCTCCGGCTACGACCGCGCCGCGCCCCAGGGCACCGGTGCCGCCAAGGTCGGCGGCAACTACGCCGCCAGCCTGATGCCCGGCGCCCAGGCCAAGGCCGAAGGCTTCGCCGACTGCATCTATCTGGATCCCCTGACCCATCGCAAGATCGAGGAAGTCGGCTCGGCCAACTTCTTCGCCATCACGGGCGACGGCAAGTTCGTCACCCCGCGCTCCGAATCCGTGCTGCCGGGCGTGACCCGCATGTCGCTGATGGAACTGGCCCGCGAGCGGCTGAACTTGGAAGTGGTGGAGGGCGACGTCCATATCGACCAGCTCGACCAGTTCGTCGAAGCCGGCGCCTGCGGCACCGCGGCGGTCATTACCCCCATTGGCGGCATCCAGTACGGCGAGAAGCTGCACGTCTTCCACAGCCTGACCGACGTCGGCCCGGTGACGCGCAAGCTGTACGAGGAATTGACCGGCATCCAGACCGGCGACAAGCCGGCGCCGGAGGGTTGGATCGTCAAGGTCTGACTTGGGTTGGTTTAGTGTGAAGAAGGCGCCTCAGGGCGCCTTTTTCGTTTGGGTAAACCGGATTGATGCCATTGCTGCTGCCCTGGCTGTTTATCGAGCGATCTGCCGAAACTCGTTTCGCCTCGCTGGCGACTCACCTATCGCGGCCATGGGCCGCTCCTACAGGATGACCAGCTGCCGTAGGAGCGGCCCATGGCCGCGATTCCAGCGAGGCTCAGGCCTACGCACCGTTGGGCTTCGCTCCGCTCAACCCAACCTACAAAGCCCTCCTACACCCCCTCCCGCCGCCGCAACACGGCGCGGGCGCCGATGAACAGCACCACCACGCAGATCGCCGCCGCGATCAACCAGTGCGTCGACACATGATGCTCGGCGAAGAAGTCCCGCAGGATCTCCCCCACCGCATAACCGATGCCGGTCATGACGAAGCCCCACAGCAGGGCGCCGATGATGTTGAAGAACAGGAACCGCCGCGGCCGCACGCCGCTGGCACCGATCAGCAGCGGGCCGATCAGGCGGAAGCCATAGGCGAAGCGGATACCGATGATCCACAACGCTTCGTGGCGATGGATGCGGCTGCGCAGCCAGTCGATGCGCGCCTGCTGGCGTTTGAAGCGGCCGAGGATGCGGTCGCCATAGCGACGGCCGAGATAGAACAGCGTCTGATCGCCGATGAAGCCGCCCAGGGCCACGCACAGCGCCGTGAGCGGAAACAGCAGGTAGCCGTGGCGCGCGGCGATGCCATCCAGGATGGCGACGCCGTCGCCTTCCACCAGAGCACCCAAAACCGCCGCGCCGTAGCCGTAGTTGCTGATGACCTCGCTGTCGATCATGGCACCGCCCTAGAGACCGAGGATGGTCAGCATGATGAAGGTACCGAACAGCACGAAGTGGGTCATGCCCTCGATGGCGTTGGTTTCGCCATCGTTGAGGTTGATGGCGGCGACGATCAGGGTCACGGCCATCATCACCGTCTGCACCGGCGTCATGGCCATCTGGATCGGCTGGCCGTTGTACAGGGCGATGGCCTCCACCACCGGTACGGTGAGGATCACCGTGGACAGGCTGGCGCCCAGGGCGATGTTGATCACCGACTGCATGCGATTGGCCATGGCCGCGCGCAGGGCGGTGAGGATCTCGGGGCTGGCGGAGATCACCGCCACCACCAGCGCCGGGACCAGGGCCGGTACGGCCAGGCCTTCCAGGCCGGTGTCCAGCGACTTGGACATCACCTCGGCCAGGGCCCCGGTGGCGACGATGCCGACGATCAGCATGGCGATGGACAGGGTGGCGCTGCTTTCACCATGGCCGGCGGTGGCGGCTTCGCCCTCGACCGCCGGGCGCTTGCGCTTCTTGTCCGGGTAGTTGTAGCTGAAGAAATAACTGTGCGGACCGGTCTGCATGCGCAGGAACAGGGTATAGAGCAGCGCCATGGCGCCGATGGTGAAGAAGGAATAAACGTGCCACTGGGCCGAGGGAATGAATTCCGGTACCAGCATGGAGATGCTCACCGCGGTGATGATCATCACCCCGTAGCTGCGGCTGGAGTCATCGTTGTAGGCCTGCTCGCCGTGCTTGAGGCCCCCGAGCAGCGCAGTCAGGCCGATGATGCCGTTCATGTCCAGCATCACTGCGGCATAGATGGTGTCGCGGGCCAGGGTCGGCGAGTGGTCGTGGCTCATCATGATCGCCAGGATGATCACCTCCACCAGCACGGCGGAAAGGGTCAGGATCATGGTGCCATAGGGATCGCCGACCTTTTCCGCCAGCAGTTCGGCGTGATGGGCCACGCGCATGGCCGCGCAGATGATGGCGGCGATCAACCCGCCGGCCGCGATCAGCGCCAGGGTCTGGCCACCGCCGAGCAGGGCGTGTTCGAACACATAGGCCAGCACCGTGGCACCGATGGCGACCAGCAGCAGGGTTTCGTCTTTGAGGGCGGCGAGCATGGAAAGGGGCGTCCTTGGTTGAGCAATGCCTTGTTACGACCGCCCTGGAGGGCAAAAGGCTCGCATCCTGTTACACCCCGGCGCTGGCCACCCAGGCTACCGCCGCCTGACAGGCCGCTCAGCCAACCCGAGCACGCGGTGCCAGGCGCTTCCACACGGCCTTGGTGCCGGTCGCGCAGGCCTGGCGATAGCCCAGGGCATGGCGTTCCACCAGGAACCAGGACACCACCGCCAGCGGCAGGGTGATGCCGATGGAGAGCAGCACCATGGTCCAGGCCTCGATGCCGGGGATCACCGCCGCCAGGGTCTGCTGCACGGGAAAGGAGTAGATGTAGAGGCCGTAGGAATAGTCACCCACCTCGTTGAAGGCACGGATGCGGCCGGCCGGCACGAAGGCGAGATAGAGCAGCACATAGCCCAGCGTCAGGTTGTAGACCAGGTAGAAGCTGTCGCGGTCGGGCATCGCCACCGCCAGCAGCGCCACGGCGGCGACGAAGGCCGCCCGCGACAGGGGGATATAGCCACGCAGCACATAGAAGGCACCGCCCAGGAAGAACATCTGGAACAGCCGCAGCAGGTGCGATTCGCTGGCGAAGAAATAGTAGGCGAACAGCTTGAACAGCGCCGCACCCACGGCGAACAGCAGGATGGCGCGCTGGAAGTGACGACTGTCCAGCCGCAGCCAGAGCACGAACAACCAGAGCAGCGCCAAAGCGCCGTACATGCCCACCTCGAAAGGCAGCGTCCACAGCGAGCCATTGACGATGGTCTGCAAGGGATTGCCCTCGAACAGCCCGGGCAGGTCGAATTCGGCGCCAGCGATCAGGCCGGTGTTCTTGAACAGATAGAACCAGGTCTGGGGATCGCTCAGGTAATCCTGCAAGGGTGCCCGGGTCAGCCAGGCACCCAGGCCCAGCACCGTCAGCACCAGCATCACCAGCAGTCCCGGTACCACGCGCAAGGCGCGGCCCCAGACGAAGTCGATGATGTCGGCGCGGCTGAGCAGACTCTTGGTGACCAGAAAGCCGCTGGTGATGAAGAAGATGTCGACCGCGATGTCGCCCAGGGTCATGCCCAGGCTCTCGCGTCCCGGTTCCGCCGTGGCCGTGCCACTGGAGATAGCGAAGCTGTGACTGAAGACCACGGCGAGCGCCGCGATCATGCGAATCAGATTGAGATTGTTGTTCTTGCCGCCAACGTAATCCTGAACGGTCTGCACGGATACCTCACGCCTGGTGTTTGGAGCCATGCGTCCCGATTGTAGTCAGATCCAGACCCAATGCAGGCGTTATGGCCCTTTGCTGGCCCAAAGCGTGGAACGCTGGGAATTTCTGACCGCCCAAACCACCGTACATCGGTCAGCGGGAACCCGGATGCCTGCGGAAAACCCGGCAAAGCGTGCGACAATCGTCCATCTTTTTCTGATTCAAGCTATCCCGAGGCTCCCATGTACGACTGGCTCAATGCCCTGCCCAAGGCCGAACTGCACCTGCACCTGGAAGGCACCCTGGAGCCCGAGTTGCTGTTCAAGCTAGCCGAGCGCCATGGCGTCGCCCTGCCCTGGGGTGATGTCGAAGCCCTGCGCGCCGCCTACAACTTCGGCAACCTGCAGGAATTCCTCGACCTCTACTACGCCGGCGCCGACGTGCTGCGCACCGAGCAGGACTTCTACGACCTGACCTGGGCCTATCTGCAGAAGTGCAAGGAACAGAATGTCATCCACACCGAGCCCTTCTTCGATCCCCAGACCCACACCGATCGCGGCATTCCCTTCGAAGTGGTGGTACGTGGCATCACCCAGGCGCTGAGCGACGGCGAGCGGCAGCTGGGCGTGACCAGCGGGCTGATCCTGAGCTTCCTGCGTCACCTCTCCGAAGACGCCGCCCAGGCCACCCTGAACCAGGCGCTGCCGTTTCGCGACCACTTCGTCGCCGTCGGCCTGGACAGCTCGGAAAAGGGTCATCCGCCGAGCAAGTTCAAGCGCGTCTTCGCCCGTGCCCGCGCCGAGGGTTTCCCGGCCGTGGCCCATGCTGGCGAGGAAGGCCCGCCGGAGTACATCTGGGAAGCCCTGGACCAGCTCGGCGTGGTGCGGATCGACCATGGCGTGCGCGCCTTCGAGGACGAGCGCCTGATGGATCGCCTGGTCGACCAGCAGATCCCGCTCACCGTGTGTCCGCTGTCCAACACCAAACTCTGCGTGTTCGACGACATGAGCCAGCACACCATCCTCAAGATGCTCGACCGCGGCCTCAAGGTCACCGTCAACTCGGACGATCCAGCCTACTTCGGTGGCTACGTCACCGAGAACTTCATGGCCCTGCACGAAGGCCTGGGCATGACCCAGGCACAGGCCCAGCGCCTGGCACAGAACAGCCTCGACGCCCGCCTGGTGAAATGAGCATGAGCCTGACCGCTGCCGAGATCTCCTACTACGAACGCTTCGCCGAGCGCCTGGCCGACGCCGCCGCCGTGGCCATCCAGCCCTACTTCCGCGCCCAGCTGGCAGTGGACGACAAGGGCGATGCCGCCATCGCCGGCCGCCGCTACGACCCGGTGACCATCGCCGACAAGGCCGCCGAACGGGCCATGCGCGAACTCATCCAGGCCGAGCACCCGGATCACGGCATCCTCGGCGAGGAAGAGGAAAACGTCGCCGGCAGCAGTCCCCTGAGCTGGGTGCTCGACCCCATCGACGGCACCCGTGCCTTCATCACCGGCCTGCCGCTGTGGGGCACCCTGGTGGCGCTCAACGACGGCAACCGTCCGGTGATCGGGGTGATGAACCAGCCCTTCACCGGCGAGCGCTACCTGGGCACCCCGGCCGGCGCCTGGCGCAACGGCGCGGCCCTGCGCACCCGCGCTTGCGCCAGTCTGGCCCAGGCCCGGTTGATGTGCACCAGCCGCGACATCTTCGACACCCCCGAACGCCTGGCGGCCTTCGACGCCGTGGCCGCCGAGGTGCAGCTGGCCCGCTTCGGCGGCGACTGCTACGCCTACTGCATGCTGGCCTCGGGCTTCGTCGACGTCATCATCGAGGCGGGCCTGCAGCCCTACGACGTCCAGGCGCTGATCCCCATCATCGAAGGCGCCGGCGGCCGCATGACCGCCTGGGATGGCGGCGATGCCCAGCAGGGCGGCGCCATCCTCGCCTGCGGTGATCCGGCGCTGCATGCGCAGTTGGTGGAAAGGCTCAAGCACCTGGCCTAGGACGCCCACTTTCGTAGGTTGGCGCTGAGCGCAGCGAAGCCCAACATTACAGTTCGTCCAGCCTGGCTTATCGGCGCTCTGGCTGCTTGTCGAGGTTTGGGGGAGAGGCTGTTCGAGACAAGAACCACCAGCAGCCCTCTGTAACCCGCCAGGGCCCTATAGCTAACCCTCAGCAATCGCGGCCATGGGCCGCTCCTACAGGTTCGGACTAGACCTGTAGGAGCGGCCCATGGCCGCGATTGGCAGTGCTCCATTTTCCGTAGGAACAGCAATATCGGCGGACAATCAGTCAGCCCCGCCGTACCCATGCACGTTGCCTCGGGCAACCTCTTAAGCCCCCTCTAAGCCAACTCCCGTATACCGGCAGGATTCCGCCAAGAGTCCCTGCCGTGCTCCCCTCTTCTTCCCCTGCCTCCCCAAAAGCCGCACAGCTGGAGCGGGCCTTGCTGCTCGGCTGCCTGGCCGCCTACCTGCTCGCCGGACTGTTCGGCCGTGGGCTGTGGAAGGCCGACGAGCCCTATTCCTTCGGCATGGTGTGGAATTTCCTCACCACCCCGGACTGGCTGACTCCTCGCATCGGTACCGCGCCCTTCATGGAAAAGCCGCCGCTGATGTACTGGACCGGTGCCCTGGCCGCGCGGTTGTCCGCGCCCTGGTTGAGCGCGCCCGACGGTGCGCGGCTGGCGGTGCTGGGCTGGATGCTGGTGACCCTGGCCGCGCTCGTCTGGCTGACCGGGCGGCTGCTGCCCGGCCGCCAGCGCGAGGCCGTGCTCGCGCTGCTGGGCATGCTCGGGGTGGTGCAGCACAGTCATCTGCTGATCGCCGACGTGCCTCAGCTGGCCGGCGCCACCCTGGGCCTCGCCGGGCTGGCCGCGCACCTGCACGACAACCGCCACTCCTGGCGCCAGGGCCTGCTGTTCGGCAGCGGCCTGGGTATCGCCTTCATGAGCAAGGGCCTGCTGGTGCCCGGGGTGCTGGGCCTCACCGGACTGCTCTGCGCGCTCTGCTGGCCGCGGCGGCTGGTCGAGCCGGAAGGGCGTCACTGGCTGCTCGCCGCCAGCCTGGCCGCCCTGCCCTGGCTGCTGGTCTGGCCGGCGCTGCTCTGGCACCGGGCGCCGGAGCTGTTCCATACCTGGCTGTGGATCAACAACATCGGCCGGTTCTTCGGCCTGGAGGTGCGCAACAGCGATACCGATGGCCTGGCTTCCAGCCTGGCGGATCTGCTGGCGCTGTCCTTTCCTACCGGGTTGATCCTGCTCGGCGCCACGCTCTGGCAGCTGTATCGCCGTGGCGGCAGCCCGCTGAAGCGCCTGGGTCGGCATCCAGGACTGGCTACGGTGGTGCTCTATGCCATCGTCTGCCTGGCGGTGCTGCTCAAGTCGGCGGTGTTCCGCAGCCTCTATCTGCTGCCGCTGTTTCCGGCCCTGGCGCTGCTTGCCGCGCGCCTGCAGCCTCCGCCCGTACTCGCTGCCCTTGGGCGCACCCTCGGGCTGGCCTTCTGGACGCCGATCATCGCCTTGCTGGCTCTGGGCGGTTTCGGCCTGGCGCTGGGCTGGCCGCTGCCCTGGCCAGCGCTGGTCCGGGACCATCTGCCGCTCACTGAACGGCTGCCGGTAGGCCTGCTGGCCTGGATCCTCGCCGCGTTGGCGCTGCTCGGCTGGGGACTGGCGCTAGGGCTGCACAGACGCCTGGCATCCAGCAGTCTCTGGTTCGTCGGCCTCACCGTGAGCTGGAGTCTGGCCAACAGCCTCTGGCTACCCTGGGTCGACCTGGGCAACAGCTATGCACGGCCCTTCACCGCACTGCAGCGGGTGCTCCCCGCTACGGATTGCGTGGCCAGCTACGGTCTGGGCGAGTCGGAGCGTTCCATGCTGCACGTCTACAGTGGCTATCCCCCGCAGGAGCTGAGCGGTCTGCACCAGGTGCCGTGCCGGGTGCTGGTGGTGCAGGACGAGTGGCACGAAGCCGTAGCGGTACCGCCAGGCTGGCAGCTGCTCTGGCAGGGCGCACGGCCCGGCAATCTCAAGGAGCGCTTCCGTGCCTTCATGGTGTCGCCCCAGGTGCCCTGAGACGTTGGGCTTCGCTGACGCTCAACCCAACCTACGGTAGCTGCAGCTCCCACGTAGGTTGGGTTGAGACGGCTCCATCGTCGAAGCCCAACACGCGGGATCTGGCCTTGGGCACCGTTGGGCTTCGCTGCGCTCAGCGCCAACCTACAAGAAACCAATGCCCTTGTAGGTTGGGTTGAGACGGCTCCATCGCCGAAGCCCAACGGACCGCGGTCAGGAGCCGCCGCCAGCACCCCAGGCCGCGAGCAGATCCCGGGATTCCATCACCAGCCCCAGGTGCAGGGAGACCATGCTCAGCGCCGCCCGCTCCAGGCTTTCATCGGTTCCCCGCACCAGGTCGCGCAGGACGATCACCCTGTAGGTGCGGTTGCTGGCGTCGAAGGCGGTGTTGAGCACGCAGCAGTCGGTGAAGCCGCCATCCAGCACCACGGTGGTGATGCGCTGGTTGCGCAGCAGGAAGTCCAGGTCGGTGGGATAGAAGGCCGACAGCCGCCGTTTGTTTTCCACCCGCAGGTCTTCGGGCAGGACCTCGGTGAGCAGCTCGGTCCAGGGCGAGCCTTCCAGGGCATGGGCGTCGGCATTGGGAATCGGCCCAACGTGCAGCGGAAAGGTCCGCCGCCAGGCCGCAGGAATACCGCCCAGGTCATCGGCGCCATTGGTGCGCAGCACCGATTTCACATGGACGATGCGCACGCCCAGGGCGCGGGCCTGGCGGTGGAAGGCGTCCACCGGCGCCACCAGGTCATGGGCGCGGGGCGCCGGGCAGGGGCACTCCGGCGAGGCGTCCAGGTGGCCGCGGTGCAGGTCGATGGACAGCACCGCCGTGGTGCTTGGGTCCAGGTAATCGGCGAAGTCCGCCCGCGCCAGCAGGCGCGGCTCTTCATAGACGAAAGCACGCAGGTTCATCGGCGTTCCTCACGAACATAGGCTTCGCCCAGGGCGCCGGGCTGGCTCAGGCGGTCACGCCCGGCCAGGGCGACCCAGATCATCACGCCCAGGGTGACGGCATAGGGCGCCATCAGGATGAAGTATTGCGACAGCCGCACCCCGGCGGCGGCCAGCTGCGGAATCAACGCCTCGATGCAGCCGAACAGCAGTGCCCCGGCCAGGGCGCGCCAGGGCGACCAGCGGGCGAAGATCACCAGCGCCACGGCGATCCAGCCGCGGCCGCCGGTCATCTCGGCGATCCACAGCTTGGTGCTGAGCACGGCGATGTAGCCGCCGGCGAGACCCACCAGCGCCGCGCCGGCGAGGATCGCCAGCAACCGGTAGCCGGCCACCGAGAGACCCGCCGCATCGGCCGCCTGGGGATTCTCGCCCACCGCCCGCAGGCGCAGGCCGGGGGTGGTGCGTTCGAGCCAGGCGATCACCGCGAAGAAGATCAGCGGGGTCAGGTAGACCAGCAGGTTCTGCTGGAACAGCCGCCCCACCAGCGGCAGATCGGACAGCGGCCAGAGTGCCAGCGCCGGCAGGCCGGCCACCGGCTGGTTGGTCCAGCCCCAGAGAGTACCGAGCAGGCCGGTGAGGCCCTGGCAAAAGAACACCAGGGTCAGGCCGGCGATCACCTGGTTGATGCGCAGCCAGATCACCATCACCGCGAACAGCAACGAGACCAGCGCCGCCGCGCCCATGGCCGCCAGCAGCGCCAGGCCGGCATTGCCTAGGGCCAGTTGCGCGCCGATGCCGAACAGCGCGCCGACCAGCATCAAGCCCTCGGCATGCAGGGCCAGCACCCCGGATCTTTCTGTGAGGATCAGCCCCAGCGCTGCCAGGGCGTAGGGTATGGCGAAGTCGGGGACGTTACCCAGCCAGCTGGCGAGCAGGTTCAAGCGGCACCTCCCTGGCTGCGTCTGAGCCGATGGCGGATGAAGAAATCCGAAGAGGCCACGCAGATGACGATCAGCGCCTGGATCAGCTGCACCATGGCGAAGGGGATCTGGTAGAACACCTGCAGATTGCGCCCGGCGACGAACAGGGTCGCCACGAGGAAGGCCACCACGGCGGCGGCCAGGGGGTTGTTGCGCGCCAGGAAGGCGATGAGGATCCCGGAGAAGCCATAGCCCTGGTAGAAGGATTGGGTCAACCGCCCCTCCTGCCCGGCCGCCACCACGAAACCGGCCAACCCGGCCAGGGCGCCGGAGGCCAGCACCGTGGCAAGAATGGTGGCGCGCACCGGCACGCCGACGGCGCCGGCCACCCGCGGATTGGCGTCGACGAATCTCAGGTAGAGCCCGGCCCGGCTAAGGGCGACGAGCCACCAGGCCAGCACCGCCACCAGCAGCGCCAGGGGCACCGCCAGACTCAGCCCGGGCAACAACTCCGGCAGCCGTTCGAAGGGGCGGAACAGCGGCGAATAGGGAAAGGCGTCGCGCGGGTCCTTCCAGGGACCGAACACCAGGTGCAGCAGGAAGTTGGCGGCGATGTAGTTGAGCATCAGCGAGGCGATGATCTCGTTGACCGCCAGGCGCAGCTTGAGCAGCAGGGGCGCCAGCGCCCAGAGCAGGCCGCCGAGCAGCGCCGCCACCAGCATCAGCGGCAGGCGCAGGGCTTCCGGGCCGATCTCGAACAGCGACACTGCCGTGGCGCCGAGGGCGCCCCAGATCATCTGGCCTTCCAGCCCCAGGTTCCAGAAGCGCGCGCGAAAGGCCAGGCAGCCGGCCAGACCGACCAGGATCACCGGCGCGGCCTGAAACAGGGTGGCCTGCAGACTCTGGGCATCGAACAGGGTGGCGACCACGAATTCGTTGAGCAACTCGCCGGCCGGCACCCCGGCCAGCACCAGGATGGCGGCCGACAGCCCCAGGCCGACCAGCAACGCCAGGCCGAGGATCAGCGCCTGCCAGGGCCAGGCCAACTGCTGGCGGATCTCCAGGGTATAGCGCCGGCTCAACAGCGGTTGCCGTGGTCGCGGGCCATCGACCTGGGAAAGCGGAGCACTCAGGGGTTCAAGCATGATTCACCATGGCATGGCCGATCGCCTGGCGATCGGCGGGTCGCTGGAATTCGGCGACGAGGCGTCCAGCGCTCATCACTCCGATGCGATCGGCGAGGGCCAGCACCTCGTCCAGGTCTTCGCTGATCAACAACACCGCGGCGCCGGCCTCGCGGGCGGCCAGCAGGCGCGCCTGTACCTCGGCGCCGGCGCGCACGTCGAGGCCACGACTGGGGCTGTGGGCCAGCACCAGCCGCGGTTCGCGGCCGAATTCCCGGGCGATCACCAGCTTCTGGGCATTGCCGCCGGAGAGCAGCGCCGCCTTCTGCCGCACCGAGCGCACGCCCTGGACATCGAATTGCGTGACCGCCGCCTGGGTCGCCTCTTCCTGGGCGCGGCGATCCAGGCGGGCGAAGCCACCGAAGCGACCGGCATGCACCGCGCCGATGGCGAAGTTGTCGGCCACCGACAGGGACCCGGCCAGGGCGCTGCCATAGCGGTCGGCGGGAATGGCGGCGATGCGCAGATCGCGGCGTCGGGCGCTGGCGGCCGCGGCCAGATCGCCGAAGCCCTCCAGGCGCACCTCGCCTTCGCAGGGCTGCGGCAGGCCCATCAGCACGTCGGCCAGCTCGCCCTGGCCGTTGCCGCCAACCCCGGCGATGCCATAGATCTCCCCAGCGCGCAGCTCCAGGTCGATGCCATCCAGGGCGCGGCGCCCGCCACGTTCCGGGGTGCGCAGGCCGCGTACAGTCAGCAGCGGTGCCCCGGCAGCACGTCGCGGGGTGTCGGCGAGCGGCTGGGCGTCACCCACGGTGAGACGCACCAGTTCGTCCACCGACACCTCGGCGGGGTCCAGGCTGCGCAGAGTGCGACCGCCGCGCATCACCGTGAGGCGGTCGGCGTAGGTCAGGGCGTCCTGCATGCGATGGGTCACCAGCACCACCGCTGCGCCCTCCGCTGCCAGGGCGCGCAGGGTCTGCAACAGCCGCTCGCCTTCGCCATCGGTAAGTACCGCGGTGGGTTCGTCGAGGATGAGGATGCGCGCCCCGGCCAGCAGCACCTTGAGGATTTCCACCCGCTGCTGCTCGGCGATGGACAGTTCCGCCACCCGCTGCTCCGGGCGGATGGCGAAGCCCAGCGCGGCCGCCTGCTGGCGGATACGCTCGCTGATCTCGGCCAGGCGCCGGCGATGACTACCCTGCCCCGCCGGCAGGCCGAGCAGGACGTTCTCGGCGACGCTGAAGGGGCGTACCAGCTTGAAGTGCTGGTGGACCATGCCGATGCGCAGCCGAGCGGCGTCCGCCGGACCGCGCAGCCGCACCGGGTTGTCGTCCACCAGCAGTTCGCCGGTCTCCGGCGCATAGAGGCCGGCGGCGATGTTCATCAGCGTCGACTTGCCCGCGCCATTCTCGCCGAGCAGCGCATGCACCTCGCCCCAGCGCACCAGGAAATCCGCTTGCTGCAGCGCCTGGAAGCCATCGAAGGTCTTGCCGACGCCGCGCAGTTGCAGGGCGTTGTGTCTTTTCATGCTGGTCGGCCTTTGTCCAAGGATCGCCTCCGTGGAAAACGCTGCGCGGTTTTCCACCCTACCCAGGGGTGAACCGCTACTTCTGCGTCGTCACGCCCTGGACGAACCAGTCCATCTGCCACAGCGCCGGGTCGGACAGCACCTGGCCGGCGGGGACGCGCTCCTTGCCGTCGCGATCATTCAGGGGACCGGCGTAGATCTGCTTGCCCTTGAGCAGGGCTTCGCGCTCGGCGAGGATCTTCTCCTGGGCCGCCTTGGGCACGGCATCGCCGAAGCCGGCGATGTCGGTGCCGCCGTCGGCCATGGACACCAGGACACCGTTGGGTGCGGGTTTCCAGTGGCCGGCGATGACGCGCTTGAGCTCCGGCACCAGGAAGCGATCCCAGACCCACACCGAGGAGCAGAGGGTGGCCTTGGGCGCGAATTGGCGCATGTCACGGTGGTGGCCGGTGCCATAGACGCCACGCTCCTGGGCGACGATCTGCGGCGTGGGGGTGTCCACGTGCTGGCCGATGACGTCGGCGCCCTGGTCGATCAGCGCAGCGGCCGCGGCGCGTTCCTTGACCGGATCGTTCCAGCTGCCGGTGTAGATCACCGTGAGGGTGGCGTTGGGATTCATCTGCCGGGCGCCCAGCTCGTAGGCGTTGATGGTCCAGTTCACCACGCCGAAGGGATTGGCGGCGACGAAGCCCAGCTTGCCGGTCTTGGAGGCAGCGCCCGCAGCCATGCCGCAGAGGTACTGGCTCTCGTAGGTACGGCCGTAGAAGGACTCCAGGTTGCGGCCGTTAGTGGTGCCGGAGGCGTTGAGGAAGGCCACCTCGGGATACTGCTCGGCCAGTTGCTTGAAGGTGTCGGAATAGCCGAAGGCGGTGCCGATGACGATGTTGGCGCCGCGCTTGATGAAGCGCTCGGCCGCCGGGCGGATGGCCGAGGCGGTCTCCGGCACGTTTTCCACGAACTGGATCTTCAGGCCCAGTTCCTTCTCGATCTTGACCCGCGCCTCGTCCATGGCCTGGGTCCAGCCGCCGTCGTTCTTGGCGGTGAAATACAGCATGGCGATCTTCGGCTCGCCCTTGAGGGTAAAGCCCTCGTCGTCCGCCCGCGCCACGCTGGCCAGTCCCACCAGCGCTAGCACACACGCCACTCTTCCCAGCCATCTGCTCAGCATCGTCTCGTCCTTAGTCTGGTCTACAGCATGTGGTTGATACGGAACACGTTGCCTTCCGGGTCCAGCAGCACGGCCTGGTACCAGTGGTAATAGGTTTCGTAGGGCGCCTTTAGCAGGCGGGCGCCAGCGGCCTCGGCCACCGGCACCAGCCGGTCCACCTCGGCGCGGCTGTCCACTTCCAGGTTGAGCAGGAAGCGGCAGCCCTCACTGCCGGCGAATTCGCCCAGCCCCAGCAGCTCATAGGCCTCCGGCGCGTTGAAGCCGATGGCGGTCTTGCCGGTGTCCAGGCCGCGAAAGATCGGCGAGCGGATCGCCTCGATCTCGGGAAAAGCGAACACCCGCTGGTAGAAGCCGCTCAGGGCCATCACGTCCTGGGCGAAGACGTTGACGTAGGAAAGACTCGGCATCAGGCCACCCGCACGCCGGTCTGGGTCCCGCCGAAGGTGGTCTGCTTGACGAACTTGGATCTCAGGTGGTCGCCCGAGGTGATGGGCGCATGGCGCGGCGGCGTGCCGGGCGTGGCGCAACCGGGCAGGCATTCGATGAGGGTGTCGTAGTTGGGCTGGTGGAAGAACACCAGGGACTGGCGGCGGGTGTCGCAACCGGCATCCGCCGGTGGATTCACCACCCGGTGCAGGGTCGAGACCCAGCGGTCGTTGGTCCATTGCATCATCAGGTCGCCGATGTTGACCACGAAGCTGCCCGGCACCTTGGGTACGTCCACCCACTCGCCGTCGGCATTGCGCACCTGCAGGCCGCCAGGGGCGTCGTCGGGACGGACGATGGTCAGGCTGCCGTAGTCGGTATGGGCCCCCGCGCGCAACTGGCCAGGCAGCGCCGCCGCCTGCTGGTGGGGATAGCAGAGGGTGCGGAACATGCTGATGTGGCGATCGATGCGGTTGTCGAAGTAGGTCTCCGGCAAGTCCAGCCCCAGGGCGAAGAGGCGCATCAGGGTGCGCGCCAGGTCGCTCATGGCGGCGAAGTACTCGGCATAGGCCTCGCGAAAGCCGGGGATGGTCGTGGGCCAGACATTGGGGGCGAAGTGCGGCCCGGCTTCAGGGCCGCGGTAATAGGCCGTGGCCGGAACATCCAGCGGTCCGATGGAAAAGGACTCCTTGAGATCCCCCGGCGCCGCCTCTTCCAGGCTGTAGGACAGGCTTTCCTCGGCCACCGCGCTGTAGCCGCGCACCTGATCCGGGCGCGGTCGATCGGCCTTGCGTTTCTCCACCAGCGGCAGGTCGAAGAAGGCCCGTGACAGGCGCGAGACGCGCTCGACCAGTTCTTCGGGCACCTGATGGTGGGTGATGACCAGAAAGCCGATATCGCGGCAGGCCTGGTCGACGGCCTTGGCCACCGCCTGCTTGCCGGCGGTCGAGCCTGCGAAATAGGGGGCCAGATCGATGATGGGAACACTGGACAGCGGCATGACGGACCTCACGAGTGGGACGAAAGGAGACAGCGCGACGCACGTTCACCGGGCAGGACGGCAGCAGGAAAATTGCAACCGCTGTGCCAGCTTTGGACCACTTGGTAAAAAATATAAAAGCCAGTCAAAACAGCAGGTTGAGGGAGATACTCAGGATCCGCTGGCGGTGCGCTGCACCTCGAACGGTCAGTGTGCACCGGGGTGGCGCCTGGGCCGCGCTTGGCGCTGGCAGGCAAGACTCGGGGGTGCTGGATCGGCTTGGCGGTATTGGGCTTCGCTGCGCTCAGCCCAACCTACGGCGGTCGTAGGTTGGGCTGAGACGGCTCCCTCTTCGAAGCCCAACAGCCCCCACTAACCCAGCTCGTGATAACGGCGATCGAAATACAGTAGGCCACCCTGACCACCCGGCTCGGCCACTCCCAGCACCTCGCAGAGCAGCAGGTCGTGGCTGCCCACCGCCTGCACTCCGGCGATGCGGCAATCGCAGGCCACCAGCGCGCCGTCCAGCACCGGCGCGCCGGTGGCGAGGCGGGTCCAGCTCGCCGCGGCGAAGCGTTCGGCCATGGCGGTCTTGCCGCCGAAGAGGTTGGCCAGCGCCTGCTGGCCGGCGGCCAGGACGTTGACGCAGAGCACGCCGTTGGCGCTGAAGGCCGGATGCACCGAGGCGCCGCGGTTGAGACAGACCAGCAAGGTCGCCGGGCTGTCGCTGACGCTGCACACGGCGGTGGCGGTAAAGCCGGCCAGGCCGGCCGGACCGTCGGTGGTGACGAGGTTGACCGCGGCGCCCAGGCGCGCCATGGCCCCCCGGAAGAGATCGCGGTCGACCGGAGTAGCGGGCGTAGTGGCGGATAGGGGCACGGCATGGGCAACGGACATGGCGTTACGCCTCCAGGGCTTGGCTGAGATAGTCGAGTACCACCCGGTCGAAGGTGGCGGGGTCGGTGACGCTGGAGGCGTGGCCGCCCCACTCCAGCAACTGGAGGGTGGCCTGGGGCAAGCCTGCGGCCAGGCGCTGGGACGAGGTCCAGGGCACCAGCACGTCGTCGCGGTTGGCCAATACCAGGGTCGGTACCTGGATACGTCCCAGCTCGGCGTCCACATCGAAGGCCAGCAGCGCGCCGATGCGCCGCAGGACATTGGCCTCACCGGGGAAGTGCGCCAGGGCATGGGCTTCGTCGGCGGTCAGGCGCTCGCCCTGTTCGGCGATCCAGGTGGCCGGATAGAGAAAGATCGCCTGGGCCTGGACATAGGCCGCGGCGCCGCTGTCGCGCAGCAGCCGTTGACGCAGGGCGAAGCAGCGCGCGGTGTGCGGATTGGGTCGGCTCCAGGCGTTGACCAGCACCTGGCGACGGATCAGGCCCGGCCGTAGCAGCTCGGCCTGCAGGCCCACCAGACCGCCCAGGGCATGGCCCATGAACAGACAGTGGTCGAGTTCCAGGCGATCGGCCAGGGACAGCAGGTCCTCGGCCATATGCTGGATGCGATAGTCGGCGGGCAACTCGGCCGGGCTCCTGCCGGTGCCGGGCTGGTCATAGACCACCACCCGGAAACGTTCGCCCAGAGCCGCCAGCTGCGGCGCCCAGAAGGCCCCGGCGCCGCCCAGTCCGGAGCTGAGCAGCAGGGTCTCGGCCGCCGGATCCTGGCGGCCATGGAGTTCGAAGTGCATGGGCGGTCCTTTAAGGTTGGGTGGTTGAGGCTTCCCTCACCCCAGCCCTCTCCCAGGGGGAGAGGGGGCTAGACGGAGCGCGGGCTAGCCGACATGGGCGATGCTGGCGATCTCGATCAGGGCGTCGGGCTTTACCAGGCC
The DNA here is from genome assembly GCF_021106615.1 of Pseudomonas sp. PLB05. Classification (NCBI taxonomy): domain Bacteria; kingdom Pseudomonadati; phylum Pseudomonadota; class Gammaproteobacteria; order Pseudomonadales; family Pseudomonadaceae; genus Pseudomonas; species Pseudomonas sp. PLB05. Next base: position 921,207 of record NZ_JAJOHO010000002.1, on the reverse strand, counting down.
GCACTGGATGCAGTAGCGCGCCGGCTTCTCGCCAGGAAAGAATTCGGCGTACACCGCGTTGATGGCGGCGTAATTGGCCCAGTCGGTGAGCATGATCATGTTGAAGGTGACGTCGGCCATGCTGCCACCGGCCGCCTCCACCACGCCCTGGATGGTGGTGAGCACATGGCGCGCCTGGGCGGCGGCGTCGCCGACATGGACCACGTTGTTCTGGGCATCGAACGGCAGGGTGCCGGAGACATAGAGCACCCCGTCGGCCAGGCTGCCGGGCACGAAGGGGGCGATGGGGGTACCGGTACCGGCGGGAATCACGGCTTGCTTGGGCATGCTGGCTAGTCCTTGGCGAAGGTGGTGTGGAAGTCGGCGCAGCTGGCGACCCAGCCGAAGAAGGTCTCGATGTTGAACAGCGCGGCGTCGTGGGCCGAGCGCGGGCCGGCCTGGTGGCAGGCGTCGTGCAGGCAGACGCCGAAGTATTCGAGGAAGAAGCCGTCCCTCAGGGTCGACTCCACGCAGACGTTGGTGGCGACCCCGACGAACACCAGATTGCGGATGCCACGGGCGCGCAGCAGGCTGTCCAGGTGGGTGTTGTAGAAACCGCTGTAGCGGGTCTTGGGCACCACCAGGTCCGCGGCCGCCGGTTGCAGCCGATCCACCAGGGCGTAGTCCCAGCCGCCCTTGGCCAGCAATTGCCCCTGCAGCTCGGGTCTCCTGCGCATGGTCTTGAGGGCATTGGACTTGTGCCAGTTGGGCGAACCGGGGCCACCCGCCTCGCGGTACTCCGGGTCCCAGCCGTTCTGGAACCAGACCACCTGGATACCGGCGCCGCGGGCGGTCTCCACCACCGCGGCGACGTTCTCGATCACCAGGCCGGTGGCCGAGACATCGAAACCGGCCAGATCCAGGTAGCCACCCTGGCTGGCATAGGCGTTCTGCATGTCAACCACGATCAGGGCCGTCTCGCTGGCCTTGAGCCGCAGCGGTTCGGGACGCGCCGGCAGGGTCAGGGCTTCGGTATCGCTCGCAGGCAGGGCATAGCCCGCCAGGGTTTCCACAGCGTTCATCAGGCACTCTCCTTGAGCAGCTCGACGTGACGGCGGCTCTGCATCAGCGGCTGGATGCGCTCGCCGAAGTCGGTCACGCCCTGGACGAAGTCATCGAAGGTCAGCAGCACCCCGCTGGCCCCGGGCACCTCGGCGATCTCGTCGAGCATTCGCGCCACGCTGGCGAAGGAGCCCACCAGGGTGCCCATGTTGATGTTGACCGCCGAGGTCGGATCGGCCATCTGCCGCACGTTGGTGTCGCTGCCGGACTTGGTGTCGGCGGCGGCCTGGGCGCCCAGCCAGGCGATGGCCTCCTCGTCGGCACCGGCCTTGTAGTGCTCCCACTTGGCGCGGGCGGCTTCGTCGGACTCGGCGGCGATGATCATGAACAGGGCGATGGAGGAGACCTCGCGCCCGGTCTTGGCGGTGGCCGCCTGCAGCCGCTCGACCGCCGGGGCGAAGGCCTTGGGCGTGTTGACGCCCTTGCCGAAGACGAAGCTGTAGTCGGCATGCTCGGCGGCGAACGCCAGGCCGGCATCGCTCGCCCCGGCGCAGACGATCTCCATGGGCGCCTGGGGTTGCGGACTGACCCGGCAGTCCTCCATCCGGAAGTGCGCGCCCTGGAAGTCCGACTGACCGGTGCCCCAGAGATCACGCAGCACCTGGGCGTATTCACCGAGGTATTGATAGCGACTGGCAAAGAACTCATCCCCCGGCCAGAGCCCCATCTGGCTGTATTCGGGTTTCTGCCAGCCGGTGACCAGGTTGACGCCGAAGCGGCCGCCGGAAATGCAGTCGATGGTGGCGCCCATGCGCGCGACGATGGCTGGCGGCAGGGTCAGGGTCGCGGCGGTGGCGAACAGCTTGATGCGCGAGGTCACCGCCGCCAGTCCGGCCATGAGGGTGAAGGATTCCAGGTTATGGTCCCAGAATTCGGTCTTACCGCCGAAGCCGCGCAACTTGATCATCGACAGGGCGAAGTCGAAGCCGTAGTGCTCGGCGCGCTGCACGATCTCGCGATTCAGCTCGAAGGTGGGCCGGTACTGGGGCGCGTTTTCCGATAGCAGCCAGCCGTTGTTGCCGATGGGAATGAAGACACCGATGTTCATCGCTCGCACTCTCCCGCAGTCAGGAATCGAAGCGCATCCAGATGCGCCGTGGCTGCAGGATCGGAGCAGAAAGCTTGCCAAGTCTTGAAAGTTCAACCCAATCAAACACTTGGGGGAAATGTCGAAATATCTCCAGACCACTTGGTCCAGATCAGAGCACCCAGTTTGTGCAAGGCGCCCGAATCCGGGGCATGAAGGGTGTCGGGCCATGCTAGAGTTTGGAGACCGGCGCGCTACCCTTCGGGGTCCGCCGGTGATTCGTCACCAGGACGGTGCGAAGCTCAACGACCGCGCCTGCAGCCGGCCCGCGTCAGATGTCCAAGAAGGCCCAAGGAGCAGTTCGTGAGTCAGGCCAGTGATCTTCCGCCACGCAAGCCGCGTCAACCCAGCCCTGCCGCCCAGCAACGCCGGCAGCGCCAGATAGAAGCCAAACGCGCCCAGATCCTCAGCGCAGCGCTTGATATCTTTTCCCGCTTCGGCCTGCACGGCGCCAGTCTGGACCAGGTGGCACTGCAGGCGGACGTCTCCAAGACCAACCTGCTCTACTATTTCAGCAACAAGGAAGAGCTCTATGTCGCCGTGCTGCGTCAGCTGCTGGCGACCTGGCTGAATCCCCTGCGCACCTTCAGCGAAGACCAGGAACCCCTCGACGCCCTGCGCGACTATCTGCGCCAGAAGCTGGAGATGTCCCGCGACTATCCTGCCGAGTCCCGGCTGTTCTGCCTGGAGATGGTCCAGGGCGCGCCCCTGCTGCTGCCGGAATTGCAGGGCAGCCTGCACGACCTGATAGACGAGAAGGCCCGGGTGATCCGTACCTGGATCGAGGCCGGCCGGCTGGCACCGGTGGATCCCTACCAGCTGCTGTTCAGCCTCTGGGCCACCACCCAACACTATGCGGACTTCAGGGTCCAGGTGCAGGCACTCTGTGGTCGTACCCTGCAAGATCCCGCCTTCTTCGACGAGGTTCTGCGCGGCCTGGAAACCCTGCTCATCGACGGGCTGCGACCGCGCCTCAGAGGCTGAAGCCCAGCTCAGGGGGCCAGGAAGAAGTCGGCGAACAGCTCGCTCAGTCTCGGCCAGAGCGGCGCCGGCAGGTCGTGCGCCATGTCGGGTATCAGCTCGAAGCGGGCACCAGGAATGGCTCGGGCCACGGCGCGGCCACAGGCCGGACGCAACAGCGGATCCCGCGCCCCATGGACCACCAGGGTCGGCGCCTGGATGCGCCGGGCAAAGGGCCGCAGGTCGCCGCTACCGAGCAGGGCGAACAGCTGCCGCTGCACCCCGTCCACATCCACACCGCGCGCCAGGATCCGTTGCACCAGCCGTTCGAGATCGGCCTCGCTCTGCCGATAGCGCGGGCTTTCGATGCCGCGCAGCAGGGCCTTCTGCCGGGCGAGCGCCGCTTCCGCCGGCAGATCGGCTGGCGGACGCAGCAGCAGGCTGCCAAGCAGCTTGAACGAGGGCGGCGGCAACAGCGGCTGATTGGTCGACGAGAACAGGATGCCCAGCCGCGCCACCCGCTGCGGCCAGTGGGCGGCGAGGATCTGCGCGATCATGCCGCCCATGGAGCCGCCCAGTACGAAGGCGCGCTCCAGCCCCAGGTGATCGAGCAGCCCGACCACATCGGCGGCCATGGCTTCCAGGCGATAGGGCACCGCGCTGGGCTTGCCCAGTTGCGCCCGTCCCAGCACCGGCCACAGTGAAGGCGGTCGTCCACCTGGCCAGCTCAGCCGCGAGGACTGGCCGACGTCGCGGTTATCGAAACGGATCACCCGCAGGCCCCGGCGGACCAGGGCCTCGCAGAAGCCTTCCGGCCAGAGCAGCAACTGGGCGCCAAAGCCCATGATCAGCAGCAGCGCCGGATCAGCGGGATCGCCCCAGTCCTCATAGGCCAGTTCGAGGGCACCAACCCGGGCGCGACCTTCACGTATGTCCATGGCTCCCCCGCGAAATGGGTAAAGGGTCATGCTACCCCAAGGCCGGCGCGGCGAAAGCGGCAGAACCCGGCGGTCACGCAGCGGTGCTGCGCTATGCTCAGGCAACCCTCTTCTGGAGACCTTCGCCATGCCCGTAGCGCCGCTGGACTACCACCTGACCGACGAGGCACACGAGGATCTGCGCCAGGTCATCGCCGCGCCGCTGAGACGCTACAACGACAGCCAGGCCGGCCCGAGCGGCTACCGGGCCCTGGTCATCAGCCTGACCCGTGGCGGCGAATCCCTCGGCGGACTCTGGGGCTATACCGGCTATGGCTGGCTGACCGTGCAGTTGCTGGCGGTGGAGGAGGCCGTCCGCGGCCAGGGCGCCGGCCGCGAGTTGCTGCTGCGCGCCGAGGCCGAGGCGAGCAGCCGCGGTTGCCACGGCGCCTGGCTCGACACCCATGAGTTCCAGGCCCGCGGCTTCTACGAGCGCCTGGGCTATGAAGTCTTCGGCGAGCTGGCGGACTATCCGCCGGGCTTCGCGCGGTACTTCCTGCGCAAGACGCTCACGGCAGGATAACGGCCAGTCCCGCTCATTGAGCAGTGAGAAAATTACCGACCCGGGCGTTCTCTTCCCCACCCTCCAGCAGGGGCACCTCGGCTTCGTCCTTGAGCTGCACCCCGGAGAGCTTGCGGCGATCCGCTTCGTGCATCAGGTAGAGCAGCTTGTGCGCCGCCAGGCCGTAGGCGAGGCCTTCCAGGCGCACATTGGAGATGCAGTTGCGATAGGCATCGTTGAGGCCCGGGCGCGGCCCGTAGGTGAAGTAGAGGCCGAGGCTGTCGGCCGAACTCAGGCCCGGGCGCTCGCCGATGAGCATCACCAGCAGGCGCGCCTTGAGCAGCCCGCCGATTTCATCACCCACGGCCACCCGGCCCTGCTCCACCAGGGTCACCGGCGCCCAGCGCCAGCCCTCGGCCCCGGCCTGGTCGGCCAGGCGTTCGAGGAACGGCAGCGCATGTCGATGCACCGCCAGGGCCGAGAGGCCATCGGCGATGACCACGGCGACATCGAAGCCCTCGGGATGCTCGGCGGCATAGGCCGCGAGTTCGCGGGCGGACTCCTCCGACAGCCTGCGCCCCAGGTCCGGCCGCTGCAGATAGGTGTGTCGATCCGGCGCGGCGCTCCTGAGCACCAGGGTCTCGCGGCCCTGGGCGGTCAGGCCTTCATGCAGCGCCTGGTGGTCGAAGGCCAGGTGTACCGCATCGCGGGCCTGGGCATGGGCGGCCTGGAAGTCCAGCTGGGCAGCGGTGGGCAGGCTGGTGCCAGCGCGACCGAGGGCGATCCGCGCCGGGGTCAGGCGACGCAATTCGGCCCAGGGATCGGGACGGGCGGTGTCGGCGTCCTTCATGGCAACCTCCTTGGTAGGTTGGGTTGAGACAGCTCCATCGTCGAAGCCCAACAGGTACGGGATGGGCAGGGCACTCGGGCCTTTCGTAGGTTGGGTTGAGACAGCCCCACCGTCGAAGCCCAACAGGTACGAATCGGGCCTGGCAACGTTGGGCTTCGCTGCGCTCAGCCCAACCTACGAAAAAACCCTTCACATCTGCGCCAATGCGCGCTGGAACGGCGCGGGCAGGCCGTCGCCGAGGCGGAAGCGGCCGTCTTCCAGGCGCAGGATGCCCAGGCGGTCGAGCCAGGCGGCGAATTCCGGCGCCGGTTGCAGGCCTAGCACCTGGCGGGCGTAGAGGGCGTCGTGGAAGGAGGTGGTCTGGTAGTTGAGCATCACGTCGTCCGAGCCCGGGATGCCCATGATGAAGTTGATACCCGCCGCGCCCAGCAGGGTCAGCAGCATGTCCATGTCGTCCTGGTCGGCCTCGGCATGGTTGGTGTAGCAGATGTCGCAGCCCATGGGCACGCCGAGCAGCTTGCCGCAGAAGTGGTCTTCGAGACCCGCGCGGATGATCTGCTTGCCGTTGTACAGGTACTCGGGGCCGATGAAGCCGACCACGGTGTTCACCAGCAGCGGCTTGAATTGACGGGCCACGGCGTAGGCACGCACCTCGCAGGTCTGCTGATCGACGCCATGGTGGGCACCGGCCGACAACGCACTACCCTGCCCCGTTTCGAAATACATGAGGTTGTCGCCCAGGGTGCCGCGGCGCTGCGACAGTCCGGCTTCATAGCCCTCCTGCAGCAGCGCCAGGCTGATGCCGAAGCTTTCGTTGGCGCCCTGGGTGCCGGCGATGGACTGGAACACCAGGTCCACCGGCGCACCGCGCTCGATGGCGGCGATGCTGGTGGTGACGTGGGTCAGCACGCAGGCCTGGGTTGGGATCTCGTAGCGCTGGATCACCGCATCGAGCATCTTCAGCAGCTCGCAGATGCCGCCCGTGCTGTCGGTGGCCGGGTTGATGCCGATCACCGCATCGCCGTTGCCGTAGAGCAGGCCGTCGAGGACGCTGGCGGCGATGCCGGCCGGATCGTCGGTCGGGTGATTGGGCTGCAGCCGGGTCGACAGCCGTCCACGCATGCCGATGGTGTTGCGAAAGCGGGTCACCACGCGGACCTTCTGGGCTACCAGGATCAGGTCCTGGATGCGCATGATCTTGGACACCGCGGCAACCATCTCTGGAGTCAGCCCCGGGGCCAGCGCGGCGAGACTGGTCTCGTCGGCCGCCGCACCCAGCAGCCAGTCGCGGAAGCCGCCCACGGTGAGATGGGCGACCGGCGCGAAGGCCTGGGCATCGTGGCTGTCGATGATCAGCCGGGTGACCTCGTCGGCCTCGTAGGGGATCACCGCCTCGCTGAGAAAGTGCTTGAGCGGCAGCTCGGCCAGCGCCATCTGCGCCGCCACCCGCTCCACGTCGCTGCCGGCGGCGACCCCGGCCAGGACGTCCCCGGAACGCGCCGGGGTGGCCTTGGCCAGCAGCTCCTTGAGATCGGCGAAACGCCAGGTCTGGCCGCCCACGCTGTGCTGGAAACCGCTCATGCTACCTCCCGGGTTGCGCTGCGCAGAGCCTGTTCAAAGGCTCGCGAGCTAGAGACAAACAAGGCGAAAATGGCTGAGGAAGCGGATCGGACTCGCGCTCGAGTTTACGAGTGATAAATGAGCATTCCGAAACCATTTTCAACGCCGTTTGGCCGACGCGCAGCAGACTTTGAATAGGCTCTCAGGCTTCGCCAAAGGCAGCATCGGGTGCAATGTCGCCCTGTCTACGGCTGAGACCGCAGACCAGCGCGCCTATCACCATCAGCACCACGAAGACGCTGGCGATCACCGGGTTGTACCAGACCATGGCGATGAGGCAGACCACCGCCAGCACCAGAGCGATGGCCGGCACCACCGGATAGCCAGGGGCGCGGAAGGTGCGCTCCAGATGGGGTTCGCTACGGCGCAGCTTGAACAGGCTGAGCATGCTCATGATGTACATGACGATGGCGCCGAACACGCTCATGGTGATCATGGCGGCGGTCAGGGTCATGCCCTGCAGGCTGATCACCCCGTCGCTGAAAATGGCGGCGATACCCACCACACCGCCGGCCAGCACCGCCCGGTGCGGCGTCTGGAAGCGCGACAGCTTGGCCAGGCCGTGGGGCAAAAAGCCGGCGCGGGCCAGGGCGAAGAATTGCCGGGAATAGCCGAGGATGATGCCGTGGAAGCTGGCCACCAGCCCGAACAGGCCGATGCCCACCAGCAGGTGCAGCCACACGGAGCCCTCGCCCACCACCCCCTTCATGGCCTGGGGCAGCGGATCGTTGATATTGGACAGCGCCCGCCAGTCGCCTACCCCGCCAGCGAAGATCATCACGCCGATGGCCAGGGTCACCAGGGTGAGGATGCCGGCGATGTAGGCCTTGGGAATGGTGCGCTTGGGGTCCTTGGCTTCCTCGGCGGCCATGGCCGCGCCCTCGATGGCGAGAAAGAACCAGATGGCGAAGGGGATGGCGGCGAACATGCCACCCACTGCCGCCAGCGAGAACTGGTCTTGCCCGGCCCAGCCACCGCGGGTGAAGTTGGCCAGACTGAAATCCGGCGCCACCACCCCCATGAAGATCAGCAACTCGATCACCGCCAGCACCGTTACCACCAATTCGAAGGTGGCGGCGATGCTCACCCCGAGGATGTTCAGCGTCATGAAGATGAAATAGGCCGCCACCGCGCACAGCTTGGGATTGAGGGCGGGAAACTGCACATTGAGGTAGGCGCCGATGGCCATGGCGATGGCCGGCGGGGCGAAGACGAATTCGATCAGGGTGGCGATCCCGGCGATGGTACCGCCCCGGGGGCCGAAGGCGCGGCGGCTGTAGGCGAAGGGGCCGCCGGCATGGGGAATGGCGGTGGTCAGCTCGGTGAAGCTGAAGATGAAGCAGGTGTACATCACCGCCACCACCAGCGCGGTAACCAGAAAGCCCAGGGTCCCGGCGACGCCCCAGCCATAGCTCCAGCCGAAGTACTCCCCGGAGATCACCAGACCCACGGCGATACCCCAGAGGTGCAGGGTGCCGAGGGTCGGCTTGAGTTTCTCGTTGGTCATGACAGGCCACTCCCCTTGTAGCGACGTGATCCGAATGGGCGACCGCGATCCCGCGATGCCCGGCTTTTTCGAGCTTAAACAGGCCGGGGCCGTGCCGACTTGACCGCTCGGCACGGCCGCTGTGACCTTGGGTCAAGTCGGCGTTACTCCTCTTCCCAGGCTGCTACCCAAGGCCGCACCACCCTGGTGCGATGTCCGACTCCTCGCCCTGCGATGGGGCACATCAAGGGGCCGAATAGCGTGAAGCCCTCGACGTTATGGTCCCTGCTCTGGATCGACTGCCACCCTGGGGCACAGCCTTTGCTTCATTCATGCCGATCCCCTCCCTGGACCCACCCCATGCCCCTGGCCGCCTCTGGTTTCGCCGCCCTGACCTCAATATCGCGCAACCTCGGCGTGCTCTCCGCTGCCGCCAGCGGGCTGGACACCGTCATCACCAGCCACGGCGGCGATGTCGATCGCATCTTCGGCACCGCCGGCATCGATCCGGAACAGTTGCAGCATCCCACCCTGAGCCTGGGGCTGGGCAACTACTGCCGGGTCCTGGAAGAAGCCGCCGCCCAGTCCGGCTGCGACAACTTCGGGCTGCACTACGGGCAGCAGTTCAAGCCGCAGATGCTCGGTCTACTGGGTTACGTGGGGCTCTGCTCGCCCACCGCCGAGGCGGCGCTGCAGAACTTCGCCGCCGCCTTTCCCTTCCACCAGCACAGCACCCTGATCCAGCTGGTGGACGCCGGCGATTGCTGGCGCTTCGACTACCAGGTACGCCACGGCGCCATCGTCGCCCGCCGCCAGGACGCCGAGCTGACCCTGGGCATGCTGCTCAACCTCTTGCGCCATGTGCTTGGCCCGACCTGGGCGCCGCGGGCGGTGCAGTTCGAACACCCCCGGCCCGAGGGCTGGCACGAGCATCGCCGGCTGTTCGACGCCCCGGTCAGCTTCGGCCAGGCCTGCAACGCCATGCTGGTGCCCAAGGCCGACCTGCGCGACCGCGCCATGCCCGACCACGATCCGCTGCTCCTGCTGGTGGTACAGGACGCCATCCGCCAACTCGGCCAGCGCCTGCCGCAGCTGGAACTGCTCGAAGAGGTCCGCGCCTCGGTACGCCTGGCACTGCCCCTGGGCGAGCCCAGCCTGGAGTCCATCGCCCAGCGCCTGGACCTGTCCACCAGCCAGCTGCAGCGCCGCCTGCGCGACCAGGGCGCGAGCTTCTCGGCGCTGGTCGAAGGCGTCCGCCGCGACCTGGCCCAGCACTACCTGCGGCAGCGGCTGCCGGTCACCGACCTGGCGCCGCTGCTGGGCTATTCGGAGACGAGCGCCTTTTCACGGGCATTTCGGCGGTGGTTTCAGGTGAGTCCGCGGCAGTGGCGGGGGATTTCGTAGAGGTTGGATCCTTGAGCGCCAGCGAAGCCCTGCGTCGAGCGACCATCCAAGCACCGGCATCGGTAGGTTGGTGCTGAGCGTAGCGAAGCCCAACGGCAACTCCTGCTCACCCGGTCAGATTCTTGCAAGGCCCTCCCCAAACGGCCCAACCAAAACAACGACCAACCCCCGATGACCTCTGCTCTGCCTCCTGCCCTCTTCACCCCCGCCTGGCTGGCGCGCCTGGAGCTGGCCTATGCCCGCCAGGGCGACTGGACCCGGCCGACCACCCGCCGCCACGTCGGCCCCTTGCGGGTGCAGAAACATCTGCACGCCGAAGGTCCCGAGGTCTGCCAGCACATCATCGTCCATCCACCGGGCGGCATCGCTGGGGGCGATCGGCTGGACATCGACGTCAGCGTCGGCGAGAACGCCTGGGCCCAGCTCACCAGCCCCGGGGCGGCCAAGTGGTATCGCGCCGACAGCGCAGCGCATCAGCAGATCGAGCTGCGCGTCGCCGCCGGCGCTACCCTGGAATGGCTACCCCAGGAGACCATCGTCTTCTCCGGCGCCCAGGCCCATCTCGCCACCCGTATCGAGCTGGCAGGCGACGCCCGCCTCTGCTACTGGGACATCGTCGCCCTGGGCCGCCCAGCCAGTGCCGAGCGCTTCACCGAGGGGCTGTTCCAGGCGCACCTGGACATCCGCCGCGACGGCACTCCGCTGTGGCATGAGCGCCAACGCCTGGTCGGCGCGGATCGGCTGCTCGACTCGCCCATCGGCCTGGCCGGTCAGCCGGTGTTCGCTACCTTGTTGATCACCGGCACCCTGGACGCCGACACCCTGGCGCGCTGCCGCGACCTCGCCCTGCCGGTACGCGGCGACCTGACCCAGCTGCCCGGCCTGGTGGTCGCCCGCTGCCTGGCCGCCGAATCCCTGCAGGCCCGCGCCTGGCTGATCGAGGTCTGGCGCCTGCTGCGCCCGGCCCTGCTCGGCCGCGTGGCCATGCCGCCACGGATCTGGAGCACCTGAGGCCGCGACACTCTTGTAGGCGCGGCCCATGGCCGCGATGATCGACCGACTTTCCTAGACCGCATCTGCCAACCGGAACACCCATGGACCTGACGCCCCGCGAAAAAGACAAGCTGCTCATCTTCACCGCCGGCCTGGTGGCCGAACGCCGCCTGGCGCGTGGGGTGAAGCTCAACTACCCGGAAGCCATGGCGCTGATCTCAGCCGCCCTGCTCGAAGGCGCCCGTGACGGTCGCACCGTGGCTGAGCTGATGCACTACGGCACCACCCTGCTGACCCGCGACCAGGTGATGGAAGGCGTTCCGGAGATGATTCCGGAGATCCAGGTGGAAGCCACCTTCCCCGACGGGACCAAGCTGGTCACCGTCCATCAGCCGATCGCCTAGGGAGACCGCCATGAGTCTGATCGTCCGCGACGCCACGCCTGCCGACCTGCCGGCCGTGCTGCACATCTACAACGACGCCGTCAGCAACACCACGGCGATCTGGAACGAGACCCCGGTGGACCTGACCAACCGCCAGGCCTGGTTCGACCTGCGCGCCACCCAGGGCTACCCCATCCTGGTCGCCGAGAATGCCGACGGCGCGGTGGTGGGCTATGCCTCCTTTGGCGACTGGCGGCCCTTCGAGGGCTTTCGCCACACCGTCGAGCACTCGGTCTACATCCACCCCGACCAGCGCGGCCAGGGCATCGGGCCGCGCTTGATGACAGCGCTCATCGAACGCGCCCGCGCCTGTGACAAGCACGTAATGGTGGCCGCCATCGAGAGCGGCAACCAGGCGTCCATTCGCCTGCACGAACGCCTGGGTTTCCTCACCACCGGGCAGATGCCCCAGGTCGGCATCAAGTTCGGACGCTGGCTGGACCTCACCTTCATGCAACTGATGCTGGAGCAGCGCCCATGATCCCCGGCGAATACCAGATCCAGGACGGCGACATCGAGCTCAACGCCGGCCGCCGTACTCTCAGCCTGACCGTCGCCAACAGCGGCGACCGGCCGATCCAGGTGGGCTCCCACTACCACTTCCACGAAACCAACGACGCCCTGGTGTTCGACCGCGCCCTGTCCCGTGGCATGCGCCTGAACATCGCCGCCGGCACCGCCGTGCGCTTCGAGCCGGGACAGAGTCGCGAGGTGGAGCTGGTCGAGTTGGCCGGCCTGCGCACCGTCTACGGCTTCGCCGGGCGGGTGATGGGGAAGCTGTAGGGGTACTCCGGCTCTTCGCCTTTTACGCGCTCCCTCACCCCAACCCTCTCCCAAGGGGAGAGGGGGCTCAAGAACAGACACCGAGCTCCCGCTCGTCTCCCTCTCCCTCCGGGAGAGAGTCGGGGTGAGGGCCAACCGGACCACCTTTATTCGGGATCAACGCCTATGAAAATCTCCCGCCAAGCCTATGCCGACATGTTCGGTCCCACCACCGGCGACCGGGTGCGCCTGGCCGATACCGAGCTCTGGATCGAGGTCGAAGAAGACCACACCGTCTACGGCGAAGAAGTGAAATTCGGTGGCGGCAAGGTCATCCGCGACGGCATGGGCCAGAGCCAGCTGCTGGCGGCCGAGGTGGTCGACACCGTCATCACCAACGCCCTGATCGTCGATCACTGGGGCATCGTCAAGGCCGATGTCGGCCTCAAGCAGGGCCGCATCCACGCCATCGGCAAGGCCGGCAACCCGGACATCCAGCCCGGCGTCAGCGTGCCCATCGGCGCCGCCACCGAGGTCATCGCCGGCGAGGGCATGATCCTCACCGCCGGTGGCATCGACTCCCACATCCACTTCATCTGCCCACAGCAGATCGAAGAGGCGCTCATGAGTGGCACCACCACCATGATCGGCGGCGGCACTGGCCCGGCCACCGGCACCTATGCCACCACCGTGACCCCCGGTCCCTGGCACATGGCGCAGATGCTCAAGGCCGCCGATGCCTTCCCCATGAACATCGGCTTCACCGGCAAGGGCAACGCCAGTCTGCCCGGGCCGCTGGAAGAGCAGGTGCGCGCTGGCGCCATAGGTCTCAAGCTGCACGAAGACTGGGGCACCACCCCCGCCGCCATCGACAACTGCCTGGCAGTGGCCGATCGCTTCGACATCCAGGTGGCCATCCACACCGATACCCTCAACGAATCCGGCTTCGTCGAGACCACCCTGGGCGCGTTCAAGGGTCGCACCATCCACACCTATCACACCGAGGGCGCCGGCGGCGGCCACGCGCCGGACATCATCAAGGCCTGCGGCTTCTCCAACGTGCTGCCCAGCTCAACCAATCCGACGCGGCCCTTCACTCGCAACACCATCGACGAGCATCTGGACATGCTCATGGTCTGCCATCACCTGGACCCGAGCATCGCCGAGGACGTGGCCTTTGCCGAGAGCCGCATCCGCCGCGAAACCATTGCCGCCGAGGACATCCTCCACGACCTCGGCGCCTTCGCCATGATCAGCTCCGACAGCCAGGCCATGGGCCGTGTCGGCGAGGTCATCACCCGCACCTGGCAGACCGCCGACAAGATGAAGAAGCAGCGCGGCCCGCTGCCCGAGGATGGCGCTGGCAACGATAACTTCCGGGTCAAGCGCTACATCGCCAAGTACACCATCAACCCGGCGATCACCCATGGCATCAGCCACGAGGTGGGTTCCATCGAGGTGGGCAAGTTCGCCGACCTGGTGCTCTGGCGCCCGGCCTTCTTTGGCGTCAAGCCGACCCTGATCCTCAAGGGCGGCGCCATTGCGGCCAGTCTGATGGGCGACGCCAACGCCTCCATCCCCACCCCGCAACCGGTGCACTACCGCCCCATGTTCGGCAGCTACGCCGGTATGCTCCACGACACCAGCCTGACCTTCATCAGCCAGGCCGCCTTCGAGGCCGGGGTGCCCGAGCAACTGGGGCTGAAGAAGCGCATCGGCGTGGTGAAGGGCTGCCGCACCGCGCAGAAGAGCGACCTCATCCACAACGACTATCTGCCCACCATCGAGGTCGATCCGCAGAACTACCAGGTCAAGGCCGACGGCCAGCTGCTCTGGTGCGAACCGGCCGAGGTGCTGCCGATGGCGCAGCGGTATTTCCTGTTCTAGGGACGGCACCTCGCGGAGGGACCCGCATGCACGACCATCTTGCGCTGACCGGCTCATCAGCCGTGCGTCGGCGTCTGCTCGCCTTGGTGGGCGTGTTGAGCTGCATCATCCTGGGCCTAAATTCACGCCGACCCTAGGCGGTCACGCTGTCCGGCAAATACCCTAGCGACATGCTCTGGGCGACCATGGTGTTCTTCGGCGGGGGACTGCTGCTGCCGCTCAGGCCCCTGCGGCAGCGCCTGATGCTCGCCCTGGCCTCGGTTTGGGGTATTGAAGTCCTCAAGCTTGGCAGGCGCCTTGGCTTGTGGAGCTACGCCACACCATCCTCGGTCATCTAGTATTCGGCCAGGTGTTTTCCTGGCAGAACCTAGTGGCCTACATTCTGGGCGTCATGATGGCTGCATGAGTGGCTACTGCGAGCTATAGTTAAGCCCTTAGACATCCAAAACCGGAGAGAAACATGGAAGACAATTATGAAAAGTACAAAAAGGACGTAACAGAAGACATAAAAAGCTGCCTGGAAAACATGGGGTGCCAGCCAATACTTTTTATTGGATCAGGTCTATCAAAGCGTTATATCGACTGCCCAAACTGGGAAGAGCTTTTGATAGAACTCTCGAAGCAATGCCCATTGATTGATAAAAAATTCGCATACTACAAACAAAAATTCAACGACAACATTGAGATAGGCAGTATTTTTTCAGAAAAATTTAACGACTGGGCTTGGGAAGTAGGGGAAACCGAGTTCCCCGCCGAACTTTTTGAGCCCTCAGTACCACCAGAGTCTTATTTCAAGTACAAGGTCAGTCGTTTTTTCGAGGAAATACTACCGGAAGACATTAAAAGTTTATCTCAAGAAAAAACAAGAGAGATAGAAAAATTAAAATCCATTAGACCCCACTCCGTCATAACAACAAACTACGACCGTTTACTAGAACTAATATTTCCACTCTTCGAGCCAATTATTGGCCAAAAAATATTAAGAACCAGCCATGCAAGCATAGGGGAGATATTCAAAATCCATGGGTGCTCTTCGATACCAATGAGCATCAACATTACAAAAGACGACTACGATGACTTTGTAAATAAAAAGAAATATTTGAGCGCAAAGCTATTAACTTATTTTGCCGAGCATCCTCTTCTTTTTGTGGGCTATAGCGCTGAAGATCCAAATATCAGGTCAATACTCGCCGACATAGATGAAATCCTCTCAGAAAAAAACGAACTAATACCAAATATCTATATTTTGGAATGGAAAAAAGAGACTCCAACCAGTTCCTACCCGATTAGAGAGCGTATAATCCCGACCATTAACAATAAAAGTGTTAGAATCAAGAGCATTACAGCAACAGACTTCTCTTGGGTATTCGATGCCTTTTCCTCGAATAGTGCTTTAGAGCATGTCAATCCAAAACTTCTTAGATCTCTACTAGCCAGAACATACAAACTAGTAAGATCAGACATCCCCAAAAATCCCGTACAGGTTGACTACTCTATACTTGGAAAAGTTACCGAAAACGACGGTGAACTTGCAAAGCTTTATGGCATAGCAAATGCCGGTGACGGAACAGCATTCAACATTAACTACCCATTCACACTGAGTGCCTTAGGGAAAGCGTTGGGCTACAAAGGCTGGCACGATGCAAACAAACTTATAGAACATGTGAGAAACATGACCGGCACTGATCTTAAATCATTTGACAATATTTATCACTGCGCCATCATGAGTGGCAGCCGAGTACAAGACCATAGATACTCAGCAGCTTTGAAATCACTTTTAGAAAAAGTAAGAGACGGCCAAGAGTTCAAGCTCGAAACAACTTAACCCCAAAATTAACCGAAGCCCGACTTACTTTATCGAGGCTTCGGTATATTCACAGCCCTGAACAATAATTTCTAAGAAATCAGCAGACTGAGGATCACTTCATAACTGAAGTTAGATCCAAAAATTTAATCTAACCACGTCCCACCATCACTTCCGCTCGGTCGTCCCGATCATAGGCGGCCTTGTCCAGCTGGCCCATCCAGCGCGCGGTCAGGGTGCCGGCGGTCATGGAGCCGTTGACGTTGAGCGCGGTGCGGCCCATGTCGATCAGGGGCTCGATGGACACTAGCAGCGCCACCAGGGTGACCGGCAGGCCCAGGGCCGGCAGCACGATCAGGGCGGCGAAGGTGGCACCGCCACCTACGCCCGCCACACCCGCCGAACTCAGGGTGACGATGCCCACGAGCGTGGCGATCCACAGCGGATCGAAGGGATCGATGCCCATGGTGGGCGCGATCATCACCGCCAGCATGGCCGGATAGAGACCGGCGCAGCCGTTCTGGCCGATGGTGGCGCCAAAGGAGGCGGCGAAGCTGGCGATGGCCGGCGGCACGCCGAGGCGCTCGGTCTGGGCCTCGATGTTCAGCGGGATGGTCGCCGCGCTGGAGCGGCTGGTGAAGGCGAAGCTCAGCACCGGCCAGACCTTGGGAAAGAAGCGCGCTGGCGACAGGCCGCTCAGGGTCAGCAGCAGCGCATGCACGCCGAAGAGGATGGCCAGGCCCAGGTAGGAGGCGATCAGGAAGGTGCCCAGCTTGAGCACGTCCTGGGGGCTGGCGGTGGCGACCATCTTGGTCATCAGCGCCAGCACGCCATAGGGGGTCAGTTGCAGCAGCAGGCGTACCAGCTTCATCACCCAGGCCTGGAGCACGTCGATGCCGGCCAGCACCTTCTCGCCACGGACCGGATCGTCGCGCTGCAGGCGCAAGGCGGCGACGCCGAGGAAGGCGGCGAAGATCACCACGCTGATGATGGAGGTGGGACTGGCGCCCGTGAGATCGGCGAAGGGATTCTTCGGAATGAAGGACAGCAGCAACTGGGGCACCGACAGGTCCGCCACCTTGCCGACATAGCTGTTCTGCAGGGTGGTCAGACGTGCGGTCTCCTGGACGCCCTGCACCAGGCCCTCGGCGCTCAGGCCGAACAGCCAGGTGACCAGCACCCCGACCAGGGCGGCGATGGCGGTGGTGAACAGCAGGGTGCCCAGAGTCAGCAGGCTGATGCGACCCATGGAAGAAGCCTCGCGCAACCGCGCCACGGCGGCCAGGATGGAGGCGAACACCAGCGGCATGATGCTCATCTGCAGCAGCTGCACATAGCCGTTGCCGACCAGGTTGAACCAGCCGATGGAGGTCTTGAGCACCGGGGCGTCATGCCCGTAGACGAGTTGCAGCACCAGGCCGAAGGCCACGCCCAGGGCGAGGCCGATGAAGACGCGCACGGCCAGGCTCCAGCCGGTGTTGCGGGTACGCGCCAGCAGGCCGAGCAGCACGGCGAAGGCGACGAGGTTGAGGACGAGAGGCAGATTCACACGAGGTCTCCAGAACGGCGCCCGGCGCGGCCGCCGGACGAGAGGCGGGCGATGGTAGCAGCTCGGGCCGCCTGGGCTTAGATCGAGGCGCTATCACCTGATAACCCTGGGACCTTGGGAGGAGCGGTTCTATCGCCGGGGCGAACGGTATTTCCGTCGTGCCCGGCGCTGCTAGAGTGCGTCCCGTCGGGAAACGATGCCCGACGCTGCCAACCAGAAAAGGAGTCACCCCATGCAACGTTTCGCCAAGCTCGCCGCTTCCTTCGCCCTCGCCGCCGCCGTCGCCGGCTGCACCGGCACCGCGATGAAGACGCAGAACCTGGATCCGTCGCAGTACACCGTCGTCGGTCATGGCGAAGGCAAGGCTACCGGTATCATGCTGTTCCAGATCATCCCGATCCAGCAGAACGATCGCTTCGTGCGCGCCCAGCAGGCCGCCATCAAATCCCGCGGCGGCGATGCCCTGATCAACACCCAGGTGCAGGAAAACTGGTTCTGGGCCTGGGTCCTGAATGGCTACACCACCACCGTTTCCGGCGACGTGGTCAAGCTCAAGCGCTGAGCCCCACTCGACCGACAGGCGCCGCCCATCGAGGCGGCGTTTTTGCGCTAGGCTGGTCGCTTCTTTCCGAGGAAGCCGACCATGACCGCGACCCTGATGAAACTCCCGCTGCAATCCATCGACGGCGAAACCCTGACCCTGGAACGCTACCTGGGCAAGGTGCTGCTGGTGGTGAACGTCGCCTCCAAGTGCGGCCTCACCAGCCAGTACGAAGGTCTGGAACGCCTCTACGAGGCCCAACGCGAGCGCGGCCTGGAAGTGCTCGGTTTTCCCGCCAACAACTTCAAGCAGCAGGAGCCCGGCAGCGACGCCGAGATCAAGGAATTCTGCACCCTCACCTACGGCGTGCAATTTCCGCTGTTCGCCAAGCTCAGCGTAGTGGGTGAAGACCAGCATCCGCTCTATGCCGAACTGACCCAGGCGCAGCCCGAGGCCACCGGCGACGGCCCCTTCCGCGAGCGCATGCTGAGTCGGGGTGGTACTCCCAATCCCAAGCCCGAGGTGCTGTGGAATTTCGAGAAATTCCTGATCGGGCGCAATGGCGAGGTAGTGGGTCGTTTCGCGCCCGACGTGACGGCGGATGATCCGCGGTTGGTGGAGGCCATCGAGAAGGAATTGGCCAAGGGCTGAAGCTGCCCTGCCGGTAAATGGCGAGGCGTGACCTGATTCGTAGGTTGGGTTGAGCGTTAGCGAAGCCCAACGGTGTTAGGGTCAACCTTCAATCTTGGTGTCCTAGCTGATTATCGAGTTTTGCTGGCACTTCTTGTTTCGCTCTCCCGAGCGAGTCACTTTTGCCAGTCGCGGCTGCGCGCCCCGGACAAAAGTAAGCCAAAACGCTTGCCCCGGACATCCGGCCCTACGCTGCGCTTCGGATACGCTCACGCCAGCGCCGTTCCGGGGTCGGCCTACACGGGCCGTCCATGGCCCGTTAGACCTCTCGCCGCATCCATGCGGCTCGACCCACTCCACAACGCTGGCGTTCGCCCTCCTGAACGGGGCGATTTCGCAAGCCTGCAAGTGTTGGTTGAAGAGCCGTAGCGTGGACAACGGCAAAGCCTTAGCCACAGGGTTCGGCGTTACGCGCCAGTAGAAAACGCTGCGACTATCTAAACACCACAGTTTCAGGCTGGCACCCCGCCCCCGTCAGTGAGGCCGAGCTCCGGTGTCGTGGCGGGGGTTGCGAGGCAGGAAGCCGAGCAAGGCGCGAGGGGCAGGATGCCCCTTCGTGCCGTGCCCCCGCCACGGCGCCGGGGCGAGGGGACCCGAAGCGCAGCGCAGGGCCGAAACGTGGGGTGTGCTTTCTTTTGCTTACTTTTCTTTGCACAAGCAAAGAAAAGTAAGTCGCCGGCCAGGCGAAACAGGGGCATCAGCAAGGCCAATAAACAGCTAGGGCAACCAACTTCAAAGACGTTGGGCTTCGCTAAAGCTCAACCCAACCTACAGGCGTCTCCTGCCGAAGAAGTCGGGCTGCAACGGTCAACCCGCTACATCCCAACCTTCCCCCTACCCCCGCTGCAATACCCCACGCATGGACCCGAAATGCCCCGGGAAGGAACAGAAGAAGGTGTACTCCTTGCCCGCTTCCAGAACGCCGGTATCGAAGGTCACCGCGTCCTTCTCGCCACCGCCCAGCATGCGGGTGTGGGCAATGACGCGTTCGTCGCCCTCGGGCAGATAGCCCTTGGCCTCCCCAGCGCTCATGCCCGCGGCGTCGACGGCCGAGGCGTCGGTGGCGCGGGTCAGGACCCAGTTGTGGCCCATGACGTTCTTGGGCAGGCTGCCGTTGTGGATCAGCTCGACGGTAAAGGTCTTGCACGAGGCCGGGACCTGGATCGAGGCGCGGCTGTAGGTCATCTGGTCGCCGGCTTCGATCTGGGTGGTACAGCTGTCGGCGGCCCAGGCGCCGGTACTTCCCAGGGCGAACAAAGCGGCGGCAAAAAGCGTGGATTTCATGAACCCTCCGGATGCGTAAAAGTCGCCAGTCAGACCGATGCGAGGGTGGCGGGTTCCAGCGATCATGGCAAGGGAGCCGCTCCGCTCTATCGCCTCCATCGAAACCTTTGCCGGGTCGTCGGGCCTTACCTCTGGGTACTATCTCCCTCATTATCCGCCAGCCAAGGACGCCCGCCATGACCCTTACCGCCCTGCTGCACGAGTTGTTCGCCAGCTATGCCCAGGCCGCCAGCGGCAATGCGCCGGAAGAGGCTTCTCTCGCGCGATGACGGTGCTTTGATCGCGCGTGGCGGGCAGCTAGGCTAGGCGTTTTGCCTGCCTAGGAGTCTCCATGTCGCTGAAAACCGTCTGTGTCTTCTGTGGCGCCAAGCCCGGCGCCTCGCCCGTCTTCACCGAAGCGGCCGCCCACCTGGGTCGTACCCTCGCCGAGCGTGGCCTCACCCTGGTCTACGGCGGTGGCAAGGTCGGCCTGATGGGTGTGGTCGCGGATGCTGCCCTGGCCGCCGGTGGCGAGGTGATCGGCATCATTCCCCAGAGTCTCAAGACCGCCGAGCTGGGCCATACCGGCTGCACGCGTCTGGAAGTGGTCGACGGCATGCATGCGCGCAAGGCGCGCATGGCGGAGCTGGCCGATGCCTTCATCGCCCTTCCCGGTGGCCTGGGTACTCTGGAAGAACTCTTCGAGGTCTGGACCTGGGGCCAGCTCGGCTACCATGCCAAACCCATGGGGCTGCTGGAGGTCGACGGCTTCTATGCCCAGCTGGAGGGCTTCCTCGATCACCTGGTGGCCCAGGGCTTCGTCGCCGCGCCGCATCGCGCCATGCTACAGGTGGAAGACTCGCCGACCGCCCTGCTGGACGCCCTCGCCGCCTGGCAGCCCACCGCACCGCCACGCTGGGCGGAACCCGCACCGCGCTAGTTCGACTACACCGCCCGTCCCGGATCTAGAACCCTCGCCGCTTGTGGCCTGTCGGTACTGACAGGCCCGCAAACGTTTCAAGAGCGACGAGGATTCTCCCATGACCGATTTCCCCAAATCCCCCATGCCGGAACAGCAGCAAGAGGTTCCCGGCCTGCAATCGCGCATGAATCCGGTCCCGGATTGTGGTGAACAGAGCTACAAGGGCTCCGGCCGCCTGACCGGCAAGAAGGCGCTGATCACCGGTGGCGACAGTGGCATCGGCCGCGCCGTAGCCATCGCCTTTGCTCGCGAGGGCGCCGATGTCGCCATCAGCTACCTGAACGAACACGAAGACGCCGAGGACACCGCCCGCCTGGTGCGCGAAGCCGGCCGCGAAGCCCTGTTGCTGCCGGGCTGCCTGTCCAAGCGCGAGCAGTGCCTGGCGGTGGTGGACCAGACCGTGGCCGCCTTTGGCCGCATCGATGTGCTGGTCAACAACGCCGCCTTCCAGATGACCCACGAGACCCTCGAAGAGATTCCCGACGACGAGTGGGTCTACACCTTCGATGTGAACATCACCGCCATGTTTCGCATCACCCAGGCCGCGCTAAAGCACATGGGCCAGGGTGGCTCCATCATCAACACCACCTCGGTGAACTCGGACATGCCGCGGCCGACGCTGCTGGCCTATGCCACCACCAAGGGCGCCATCGCCAACTTCACCGCAGGCCTGGCGCAGCTGCTCGGCGAGAAGGGTATCCGCGCCAACAGCGTGGCTCCCGGCCCCATCTGGACCCCGCTGATCCCTGCCACCATGCCACCGGAGCAGGTCAAGGAATTCGGTGGCAACACCCCGCTGGGCCGCCCCGGCCAGCCGGTGGAGCTGGCGCCGGTCTATGTGATGCTGGCCTCGGACGAATCCAGCTACACCTCGGGCGCGCGCATCGCCGTCACCGGCGGCAAGCCGATCCTCTAAGCGCCCCGCGCACCCCGGCACGCGCCGGGGTCGCCCTTCTCGTCTGCATTCGGAGTCCTCTCGTGAGCGAACATCCCAAGCCACCCCTCAAACCCCAACCCCAGACCTTTCCCGGCTCCGAAGCGCGCATGGATCCGCAGCCCGACAGCGGCGCCGAGACCTACCGCGGCTCGGGTCGCCTGGCAGGCAAGAAGACCCTGATCACCGGTGCCGACAGTGGTATCGGCCGCGCCGTGGCCATCGCCTTCGCCCGGGAAGGCGCCGATGTCGCCATCGCCTACCTGGACGAGCACGAGGATGCCCAGGAGACCGCCCGCCTGGTCACCGAGGCGGGTCGCCAGGCCGTGCTCTTGCCCGGCGATCTGGCCGAGCGCCAGACCTGCCTGGACGTGGTGCAAAAAACCGTGGAGGCCTTTGGCCACATCGACGTGCTGGTCAACAACGCCGCCTTCCAACAGGTGCGCGACAGCCTCGACGAGATTCCCGATGAGGAATGGGTGCATACCTTCAACGTGAACATCCATGGGATGTTCCGCATCACCCAGGCGGCGGTGAAGCACATGCCGCGCGGCGGCTCCATCATCAACACCGCCTCGATCAACGCCGACATCGCCCCGCCGACCCTGCTGGCCTATTCGGCCACCAAGGGCGCCATCGCCAACTTCACCGCCGGTCTGGCGCAGTTGCTCGGCGAGAAAGGCATCCGTGCCAACAGCGTCGCCCCCGGCCCGATCTGGACGCCGCTGATCGTCAGCACCATGAAGCCGGACGAGCCGGAGCAATTCGGTAGCAGCACGCCCCTGGGTCGGCCTGGCCAACCGGTGGAACTGGCGCCGGCCTATGTGTTGCTGGCTTCGGACGAAGGCAGCTACATCTCTGGCGCCATGCTGCCGGTGACGGGCGGGATGCCGGTGCTCTAAGGGTTTGCTGGGGTGCCTGGGTTTGCCCTCACCCCAGCCCTCTCCCAGAGGGAGAGGGGGTTGGTTGGACTCTATGCTTTGTAGGTTGGATTGAACGCAGCGAAGCCCAACGCGGGACATCCAGCAATGTTGGGCTTCGACGATGAAGCCGTCTCAACCCAACCTACGAGGGTAGGGTGCCTGGGTTTGCCCTCACCCCAGCCCTCTCCCGAGGGGAGAGGGGGCGGCTGGATTCCGTGCCCCGTAGGTTGGGTTGAGCGCAGCGAAGCCCAACGCCAGATATCCAGCAGCGTTGGGCTTCGACGATGAAGCCGTCTCAACCCAACATACGAGGCTGGGGTGCCTGGGTTTGCCCTCACCCCAGCCCTCTCCCTAGGGGAGAGGGGGCGGCTGGATTCCGTGCCCGTAGGTTGGGTTGAGCGCAGCGAAGCCCAACACCAGACATCCAGGAGCGTTGGGCTTCGACGATGGAGCCGTCTCAACCCAACCTACGAGGCTTACTCTCTCCGATAGAAGATTGCTCGGGCGCCCCCTCTCCCTCTGGGAGAGGGTTGGGGTGAGGGTCGCGCAGATGTCCTACGGCTGCAGGTAGCGCACCATCGCATCGCCGATCATGGTCTTGTGCCGCCGCAACACCGCCGGTGCTTCCATGTCGATGTCGTGGATGCGGCCGAAGGTGTGGCGGTTGGAGACGCGGTAGAAGCAGAACGAACACATCAGCAGGTGCACATCCACGGCATCAAGACCGCTGCGGATGTCACCGCTGGCTTCGCCGCGCACCAGGATGCGGCGCAGGGCTTCTAGGGCCGAGGAGTTGAGGCTGGAGATGGTCTCCGACTGCGCCAGGTGACGACCGCGGTGGATGTTCTCGATGCTCACCACGCGGATGAAGTCGTCGTGGCTGCGGTGGTGCTCGAAGAGAAACTCCGCCAGGGTGCGGATCGCCTCCAGCGGCGGCAGGCGGTCCAGTGGCAATTCGGCCTCGTTGCCACGCACGTCGCTGTAGAGCTTTTCCAGCACCGTCAGGTAGAGCTGCTCCTTGCTGCCGAAGTAGTAGTAGATCATCCGCTTGGAGGTATGGGTGCGCTCGGCGATGGCGTCCACCCGCGCACCGCTCAGGCCCAGATCGGCGAACTCGGCCACGGCGGCGGCCAGGATGGCCTGGCGGGTCTTTTCGGGATTGTTCTTGCGCGGCGTACGGAGCGCGGGCGCGAGCGCCGGGGTGTCCTGCATCGGGTCTGACTCTTGGCTGGGGAGAGACGCGGGTACCCACAGGTACCCGCCTGGCTCAGAATTCCAGGGGCGCCGGGCGACCCTGGCGGGCCTGCAGCATGGCCGCCAGGCGGACCGGGCTGTTGGCGGCGCCGTAGCCACTGTAATCCTTGCGCTGGAGGATTTCGAAGAAGAATCGGTCGGCGAAGGACTCGGTATAGACGTGGAACAGCTCGCCACCCTGGGCGTCACGGTCGTAGAGCACGTTGTAGTAGGCCAGGCGACTGAGGAAGTCGTCGTCGAAATCGAAGCGCGCCCCCAGGTCGTCGTAGTAGTTCATTGGGATCTCCAGCAGGGGCACCCCGGCGGCCTTGGCCTGCTCCACCGCCTGGAAGATGTCCTGGCAGGCGAAGGCAATGTGGTGCACCCCCGAGCCGCGATAGCTGGACAGCGCCCGGGCGATGGCGGTGTTGCGATTCTCCGAGATGTTCAGCGCCAGGCGCACGCTGCTCTGGCGATTCTTCAACGCGCGGCTCTTGACCAGGCCATAGGGATCCGGCACCACCACCTCGTCGTCGGCGCTGAAGTCGAACAGGCTCTTGTAGAACAGCACCCAGCTGTCCAGGGCATCGGCGGGCAGAGCGATGGCCACGTGATCGACATGGGTCAGCCCGAGGCCACCGCTGGCGCCGGCGCTGACATCGAAGTCGGTGTCATAGAGGCTGCGGCCATCCGCGCGATCGGCAAGATAGATCAGGCTGCCGTCCGGCGCCCGCACCGCCGGGATCTCCCGCTCGTTGGGGCCGACCAGGCCGCGATAGGGCTGCGCCCGGTACTGCTGGGCACGCTCCAGGGCGGCCTGGCTGTCGGGCACCCGTAGCGCCATGGCGCACAGCGAAGGGCCATGGGCCTCGAAGAAGTTGTGGCCGAAGGAATAGGGTTCGGCGTTGAGCACCAGGTTGATCTCGCCCTGGCGCAACAGGGTGACGTTCTTCGAACGGTGCCGCCCGGCCTGGGCGAAGCCCAGCTTGCCCAGCCAGCGCGCCAGTTCGGCGCCATGGCCGTCGTCCACGGCGAATTCGAGGAATTCGGTGCCTTCCAGGCGCGGTGCCTCGGGTGGAGCGAACAGCGGCGCCACCACCGGGGTCTCGTCGCGCTGCAGCCGCGCGGCGGTCTGCTCTTCCAGATAGAGCAAAGACCTCAGGCCATCGGCGGCGGTGGCGCGGGTCTGGGCGGCGCGGAAACCGTCGTTGAAGATCTCCAGCGACAGCGGCCCCTGGTAGCCGGTCTGCAGGATGGGCGCGAGAAAACCGGCCAAATCGAATTCACCCTGCCCCGGGAAGCAGCGGAAATGCCGACTCCACTCCAGCACGTCCATCTGCAGCAGCGGCGCATCGGCCATCTGCACGAAAAAGATCTTGTCCCCGGGGATCTGGGCGATGCCCGCCGGATCACCGCCGATGGACAGGGTGTGGAAGCTGTCGAGCAGCACGCCGAGATTGGGATGGTCGACCGCCTTCACCAGGCGCCAGACCTGCTGCCAGGTGTTGACGTGGCGTCCCCAGGCGAGGGCTTCGTAGCCGATGCGCAGGCCGCGCGGGGCGGCGCGTTCGGCCAGCAGCTGCAGGTCGTCGGCGATCAGGCGTTCGTCGCCGAGGCTGTCAGCGGCGGTGTTGCTGCACACCAGGATGAGGTCGGTACCCAGTTCCTGCATGAGGTCGAACTTGCGCTCGGCGCGGTCGAGATTGCGCTGCAGGCGCTCGCGGCGATTGCCTTCGAAGTCGCGGAACGGTTGGAACAGGGTGATGGCCAGTCCCAGGTCCTGGGCGCGCTGGCGGATCTCCCGCGGACTGGCGCCGGAATACAGCAGGTCGTTCTCGAAGATCTCCACACCGTCGAAGCCCGCCGCGGCGATGGCCTCGAGCTTCTCGGTCAGGGTGCCACTGATGGATACGGTCGCGATGGAACGCTGCATGCCGGTGCTCCTAGGTTGACGGCCACCGCGCATGCTACTGGCGGAGTGACCGGTATTCGTTAGGGTCTGGCACCGATTATTCGTGGCACCGCACGGCCCAACAATGGATTATGTACGAACTGGTTAGTTTCTGTTCGCTGATCGAACATTTGGTCATCTGGCGAATTGACCCGCCCCAGCGGCGCCTCGCACTATGGATCGCAGAGCCCAGCGCTCGTCGCTTCCGCCGCGTCGACCATAACAAGACAAACAAGAGTGTGCGTCCATGCCCCCGCTATCCACGTTATCCTGCGCCCCCCGTCTCGTCTGCAGCCCCACCGTGCTCGGTCGGCGACGGCCAGGCTAGGTCTTCCCGTCCTTTCCATCTTCGGCTCCCGCTGCCCGAGCGAGTTCGTGCGCGGCGCTGAAACCCTCCTGGCCTGACAATAAAATTCCGGAGACAACCATGGCCACTACCGCCTCCCCCACCCCCGGCTCCCAAGCCAAGAAAGCCACTGCCAGCGGCTGGATCGGCTCGGCACTGGAATACTACGATTTCTTCATCTACGCCCAGGCGGCGGCGCTGATCTTTCCGCAGATCTTCTTCCCCTCCAGCGATCCCAAGATGGCCATCGTCGCCTCCCTCGCCACCTATGGCGTGGGCTATCTGGCGCGGCCGGTCGGCGCCTTCGTACTCGGTCATTGGGGCGATACCCGCGGCCGCAAGAACGTCCTGCTGCTGTGCATGTTCCTCATGGGCATCGCCACCATGGCCGTGGGCCTGCTGCCCACCTACCACCAGATCGGTATCCTCGCCCCCATCCTGCTGGTGGTGCTGCGCCTGATCCAGGGCTTCGCCGTGGCCGGCGAGATCTCCGGGGCCAGCTCCATGGTGCTCGAACACGCGCCCTTCGGGCGGCGCGGCTACTATGCGAGCTTTACCCTGCAGGGCGTCCAGGCCGGTCAGGTACTGGCTGCGGCGATCTTCCTGCCGCTGGCCTACTTCATGCCCGCCGATGCCTTCAACAGCTGGGGCTGGCGCATCCCCTTCCTGCTCAGCGCCTTCGTCCTGCTGGCCGGTTTCATCATCCGCCGGGAAGTCCATGAGACGCCCGCCTTCGTCAAGGAAGAAGCCAAGGCCGAGACCGCCGCCGTGGCCAGACGCTCGCCCATCGGCGAAGCCCTGACCACCAGCTGGAAGGCCATGATCCTGGTGGCCCTGATGGCGCTGATGAACGTCATCCCGGTGGTGGCCACCATCTTCGGCGCCGCCTATGCGGTGCAGCCGGCCTACGGCATCGGCTTCGACAAGAGCGTCTATCTGTGGATACCGGTGGTGGGCAACATCGTCGCGGTGCTGGTGATCCCCTTCGTCGGCAACCTCTCCGACCGCATCGGGCGGCGGCCGACCATGATCGGCGGTGCCCTGGGGTCGGGTCTGTTGGCCTTCGGTTACCTCTATGCCATCAGCATCCACAACCTGCCGCTGGCCTTCCTCATGTCGCTGCTGATGTGGGGCGTGGTCTACCAGGGCTACAACGCGGTGTTCCCCAGCTTCTACCCGGAGCAGTTCCAGACCCGCTATCGCGTCTCGGCCATGGCCATCGCCCAGAACATCGGCACCATGTTCACCGCCATGCTGCCGGCGCTGTTCACCCTGGTCGCCCCGCCCGGCACCGACAACATCTGGCTGGTGGTCGGTGGCCTGGCCTTCGGCGTGACCTGCCTGTCGGCCCTGGCGGCCTATCTGTCGCCGGAAACCTACCGGGTGCCCATGAGCGACCTGGGCAAGCCGGGCGCCGTGCAGATGGACAAGCACGCCTATGACACGGCCCGTCAGGACAGCCTCAAGGCCAGCGTCTGACCCCTCGCGAGCCCTCGCCTGGCGAGGGCTCCGCCCTGCTACCTTGGTAGCCTTGCCGCAAGACATACGTTGTCATATAACTATTCAGCCGAATGCGTCGGCCCTAGCTTTCCGATAATTCAAATAAGAAAGGAATCCCTCATGTCGCCTGCACCCTCCTAGCCGTACCTCGCGCCACCGTCCTACCCGCCCTCGTCAGATGCCGCCCCCGCGCCGGCAGGGCACCCCTTACCGACAAGAACAAGGAACACCATGAGCACTCGACTCGCTTCCGGCCGGCTCGCCCGTGCCTGCGCCGCCTTCGCCGCCCTGGCCAGCACCACGCCGCTGTGGGCCGCGGACGGCTTCATCGAAGGCACCAAGGCCAATCTCAACCTGCGCAACTTCTACTTCAATCGCAACTTCGTCGATCCGGCCTACACCGCGCAGAACAAGGCCGAGGAATGGACCCAGAGCTTCATCTTCGGCCTGACCTCGGGCTACACCCAGGGCCCGGTGGGCTTCGGCATCGATGCCCTGGGCCTCTATTCGGTCAAGCTCGACGGCGGCGCCGGCACCTACGGCACCCAGCTGCTACCGACCCATGCCGGCAACGAGCCCGCCAAGGACTTCGGTCGCCTGGCGGTGGCGGCCAAGGCCAAGGTCTCCAAGACCGATATCAAGGTCGGCGAGTGGTTCGCCGTGCTGCCGATCCTCAGATCCGACGACGGCCGCTCGCTGCCGCAGACCTTCCAGGGCGCGCAGATCCACTCCACCGAGATCCAGAACCTGGAACTCTGGGGCGGCCAGATGCGCCAGAACAGTCCGCGCAACGACGCCAGCATGGAAGACATGTTCATGCAGGGCCGCGCCAATGCCACCTCCGACCGCTTCAACTACGTCGGCGGCGAATACAAGTTCAACGAGAAGCGTACCCAGATCGGCCTCTGGTACGCCCAGCTCGAAGACATCTACAACCAGAAGTTCATCAACCTGATCCACTACCAGCCAGTGGGCAGCTGGACCCTGGGCGCCAACCTCGGCTACTTCATCGGCGACGACGACGGCTCGGCCCGCGCCGGTGCCCTGGACAACCGCACCGCCTATGCGCTGCTCTCGGCCAAGCAGGGCGGCGGCACCTTCTATGTCGGCCTGCAGCGCGTCAGCGGCGACAGCGCCTGGATGAGAGTCAACGGCACCAGTGGCGGCACCCTAGGTAACGACAGCTACAACTCCAGCTACGACAACGCCCGGGAACGCTCCTGGCAGGTGCGCTACGACCACAACTTCGCCGCCTTCGGCGTGCCGGGCCTGACCCTGATGAACCGCTACATCAGCGGCGACAACGTGCACACCGGCAGCATCACCGACGGCAAGGAATGGGGTCGCGAGTCCGAGGTGCAATACGAGGTGCAGAGCGGTCCGCTGAAGAAACTGCTGATCCGCTGGCGCAACTCCAGCATGAGACGCGACTACAGTGCCAGCGGCTCCTTCGACGAGAACCGCATCATCCTCAACTATCCGATCTCGGTGTTGTAGGGCGCAGTTTCGGCGGCGGCCCGGGTGGCCGCCGCTCGCGCCGACTGGACTCGTTGATAGCCGTTCCTACAGTCCACCCGACCGCTGCACCCTTGCCCCAATCCCTCAGGCCTTATACTGTACAAAGATACAGCTTTCGAGGCCTCCATATGACCCAGCCCCAGCGCCCACCACGGGGTCGTGGCACCGCCAGCAATCCGCACAATCGCTTTGCCGCTACCCGTAGCGAGGCCGAGTACGACGGCTGGTACGAAGAGGCGACGCCGCTGACCTTCACCACCAGCGTCCGTCAGGAAACGGCGAAGACCGTCATCAGTCGCAATCAGTCGCCGGACGTGGGCTTCGATCGCTCGGTGAATCCCTATCGCGGCTGCGAGCATGGCTGCATCTATTGCTTCGCCCGGCCCTCCCATGCCTATTGGGATCTGTCGCCAGGGATCGACTTCGAGACGAAGCTGATCGCCAAGACCAATCTGGCGGAGCGCCTGGAGGCGGAACTGTGCAAGCCGGGCTATCAGCCGCAGCCCATTGCCCTGGGCATCAATACCGACGGCTACCAGCCTATCGAGCGGCAGTACCAGCTGACCCGCCAGGCGCTGGAGATCCTGCTGCGCTATCGCCATCCGGTGACGATCATCACCAAGAGCGCGCTGATCCTGCGCGACCTGGATCTCTTCGTGCAGCTCGCCGAGCGCAATCTGGTCCGCGTCGCCTTCAGCCTCACCACGCTGGACGATGACATCAAGCGCGTCCTCGAACCCCGCACCGCGGCGCCCCAGGCCCGCTTGCGCGCCATGCGTACCCTGCACGAGCACGGGGTGCCGGTGAGTGCCCTGCTGGCGCCGATGATTCCCATGATCAACGACCATGAACTGGAGGCCCTGCTGGAAGCGGCCCGCGACCACGGTGCCCGCTCGGCCGGCTATGCGTTGTTGCGGCTGCCACTGGAGATCGCCGACCTGTTCGAGGAGTGGTTGCAGACCCACTTCCCCGAACGCGCCGCCCATGTGATGAGCCTGATCCGGCAGTCGCGTGGCGGCAAGAACTACGACAGTCGCTTCGGCATCCGCATGAAGGGCGAAGGCCAGTTCGCCGAGCTCCTGGCCCAGCGCTTTCGCCTGGCACGCCGGCGTTTCGGCCTGGAGCGCCGCGAGGGCGAGGGCCTGGATTGCAGCCAGTTCGCCCCGCCGGGGGAGCAATTGGGATTGTTCTAGGACAGGCGCCGCACGAACTGCTCCCTCACCCCAACCCTCTCCCAAGGGGAGAGGGGAAAAGCGGCGCACGCCTCGTAGGTTGGGTTGAGCGCAGCGAAGCCCAACAGCCTGGCACCCTAACCCCAACCCTCTCCCAGCGGGAGAGGGGAAAAACAGCGCACGCCTCGTAGGTTGGGTTGAGCCCAGCGAAGCCCAACGGACTGGCACGCTTCCCCAGCCCTGCCCAGACAGCTGCTAGGCTAAACGACTGTGCCCTTATCAGGAGTCACCATGACCGCCTCTACCCCGCTCACGCCGGCCCAGGCCGTTGCCGCCGGTATCGACTTCGCCGAACTCAAGGTCGATGCCAGTGGCCTCTACTGGAGTCAGTACGATCCCGCCGACGGCGCCACCCGGCTGTGGCTACGCGAGCCCGGCGCCGCGCCGCGTTGCCTCACGCCGGCGGGCTTCAGCCTGCGCAGCAAGGTCTATGAGTACGGCGGTGGCGCCCTCTGCCTGGGTGACCAGGGACCGCTGTTCGTCAACGAAGGCGACCAGGCGATCTATCGCCAACCGCGGGACGGTAGTACACCCGAACGCCTGGCCGGTGGCGAGCACTGGCGCTATGGCGATCTGCATTGGGACGGGGCCCGACAGCAGGTGCTGGCGGTCGAGGAGGATCACAGCGAGCAGCCGCCGCGGCATCGCCTGGTCGCCCTGCGTTCGGGTGGCGAGCGTCAGGTGCTGGCCGAGGGCGCGGATTTCTATGCGGCGCCGCGTACCTGCGCCGACGGCCGCCGACTGGCCTGGATCGAGTGGGACAGGCCGCACCAGCCCTGGACCCGCACCCGGCTGCTGGCGGCGACACTGGACAAAGAAGGTCAGCCCGTAGCGCCTAGCATCGTTTCAGCCGATCCCGAGGAGTCGCTGCAGCAGCCGCTCTTCGATGAGCATGACCAACTCTGGGCGCTGAGCGATCGCCAGGGCTGGTGGCAGCCCTGGTGCGAGACCGCGGAGGGCTTCAGGCCACAAGAGGCACCGGCGGCGGATCATGCCGCCGCGCCCTGGCAACTGGGTGGCGCCAGTTGGTTGCCGACGGCGCAAGGCTGGCTGGCGACCTGGCAGGAACAGGGCTTCGGCCTGCTCGGTGAGCGGCGGGCAGCTGGCGAGGTCCGTCGCCTGGCCCCGGACTTCAGCCGTTTCCGCGGCCTGGCCTTGGACGAGACGCACTGCTACTGCATCGCCGCAGCGCCGACCCGGCCCTCGGCGGTGCTGGCCATCGACCGCCAGAGCGGTGCGGCGGAGATCGTCACCGGTGGTGTGGCGCCCCTGGCGGAGGCCGCCATCGTCGCACCCCAGCCGTTGAGCTATCCCAGCGGCGACGGCCAGGCCCAGGGTTTTCTCTATCTGCCGGAGCCGCACGGCGAAGGTCCGCCACCGCTGCTGGTCAGCATCCATGGCGGCCCCACCTCCTGCACCTATCCGGTGTTCGATGCGCGTATCCAGTTCTGGGTGCGCCAGGGCTTCGCCGTGGCCGATCTCAACTATCGCGGCAGCAGCGGCCATGGCCGGGCCTATCGCCAGGCGCTGCACCTGCGCTGGGGCGAGGTGGATGTCGAGGATGCCTGCGCGGCGGTCGAGCATCTCGGCGCCCAGGGACTGGTGGATCCAGCACGCGCCTTTATCCGCGGCGGCAGCGCGGGCGGCTATACCGTGCTCTGCGCTCTGGCCTTCCGGGATGTCTTTCGCGCCGGCGCCAGTCTCTATGGCGTCAGCGATCCCCTGGCACTGGCCAAGGCCACCCACAAGTTCGAGGCCGACTACCTGGACTGGCTGATCGGCGATCCCGAGGCCGACCGCGCGCGCTACGAGGCACGCACCCCGTTGCTGCACGCGGATGGCATCCAGGCGCCGGTGATCTTCCTGCAGGGCCTCAAGGACGCCGTGGTGGTCCCGGCCCAGACCGACGCCATGGCCGCGGCCCTGGAAGCGCGCGGCATACCGGTGGTGGTCAGGCGCTATCCCGATGAAGGCCACGGCTTTCGCCGAGCGCCCAACCAGGCCGATGCCCTGGAACAGGAGGCCGCCTTCTATCGCCGCTGGCTGTGATCGAGGCGCGCTCAGAAAGTCGGTCCGGGCCGACGCTGAGCGCACCCGGGCCGTATAGAATGGCGCTTTAGCCGTCGAGTTCTTGCATGCCCTTCGTTCGCCGCAGTATCGAAAGCGTCGTCTCCACCTGGCTGGCCGGCCTGCTCTTGCTCCTGCCGCTGGTCCTGACCCTGGCGCTGATCGGCTGGATCGTCAGCTTCCTCAATGGGCTGATCGGCCCCAACACCACCCTGGGCCGGCTGTTCGTGGCAGTCGGCCACCCCTTCGTCGGCAACTCCCTGGCGGCCTATGGCCTCGGCACCCTGCTGCTCTTGGTACTGCTCTATCCGCTGGGACTGGCGGTCAAGCTGGGCCTGCGCCGGCCGCTGGGCTGGTTCGCCGACGTGACCTTCCGCCGCATTCCGGTGGTGGGCAAGCTCTATGGCCTGGCGGAGCGCTTCGTCGAGTTGCTCGATCGCAAGGAAGGCGGCGCGGATATCCGTGCCATGAGTCCGGTGTGGTGCTTCTTTGGCGGTCAGGGTGTGGCGGTGCTGGCACTGCTGCCCAATCCGGCGGTGATCGACATCGAGGGTCGCCACTATCACGCCGTGCTGGTGCCTTCGGCGCCGGTCCCCGTGGGCGGCGGGCTGCTCTATGTACCGGTGGACTGGGTGAAGCCGGCGGACATGGGCATCGACATGTTCACCAGCATCTATGTCTCCATGGGCATTACCCTGCCGCCGGTGGTCAAGGACCGCCAGGTGGAATTTATTCCCCTGGAAGAGGCCGTGCGCCGCCAGCAGGAAAACGGGACGACCGAGGAGCCGCCCCGCTCGTCCTAGTTCTGCACGGCCTGGACCGAGCCCCCATCCACGCGCAGGTTGCTGCCATTGATGAAGGAGCCGCGTTCGGACACCAGCAGGGCGATGGCCGCGGCCACCTCCTCCACCTGGCCGCGACGCTTCTGCACGATGCCGGGTCGTTCTTCGTCGAGGAAGCTTTCGATGGCCTCTTCGAAGGAGACCCCTAGTTCCTTGGCGCGTTTTTCCATCATGCCGTCAGTCATGCCGGTCTCGATGAAGGCCGGTGACACGGTGTTGCACAGCACGCCGTGGGCCGCTTCCTTGTAGGAGAGGTTCTTGATGAAGGCGGCCAGGGCGGCCTTGGCCACGTTGTAGACGGCCTCTTCCCAATAGGGCTGGACGGCGTTTTCCGAAGTGATGCAGACGAAGCGACCCCAGCCGCGCTTACGCATGCGCGGGATGGCGGCGCGGCCGACGCGCACGGCGGAAAAGAAGTCGGTGGCCCAGGCTTCCTCGTAGTCGGCATCGGCCAGCTCCAGGGGATCGCCTTTGGCGCCGGTGACGCCAGCGGTGTGCACCACGATGTCGATCTGGCCGAAGCGGGCCTCGCCCTGCTCCACCAACTGGTCCACCGCGGCCTGGTCGGTCATGTCGGCGGCGATCAGCAGCGGCTCGCCCGGCAGGCCCTTGGCCGCCGCTTCCAGCTTGTCCTGCTCCAGGTCGGAAAGCACCAGCTTGACGCCCTCCTCGGCCAACAGCTTGGCCGTGGCCAGCCCCATGCCACCACTGGCCCCCGTGATGAGGGCGACACGCCCCTTGATTCCCAGATCCATAGCGACCTCGTTGGTTGTTTGCGTGCAATGCCGTCATTCGGCGTCTCTGATTCCGACTCGCCACGGGGCGCCGTTGCGCTTACCGTTCGGCGGAAAGCGCAACGGCAGACCCGCGTGCCGGTCCAGATAGACAAGTCCCCTGGGAAGATCACGATGCACGCCCCTCGCCTGCCCCTGACCCTCTTTCACGACGGTGCCTGCCCGCTGTGCGCTCGCGAGATCGCCTGGCTGCGCCGCCATGCCGACCCCAGCCAGCTGCACCTGGTGGATCTGGCCGCGCCGGACTATGAGGCGCAGGCGCCCGCCGATGCGCCGCCGCGCCAGGCCATGCTCGATCTGCTCCACGCCCGGGATGCCGATGGCTACTGGTTCAAGGGCCTGGACGCCACCTACTGGAGCTGGCGCACCGCCGGCCTCGGCCACTGGGCCCGACCGCTGGCCTGGCGGCCGTTGCGGCCCCTGCTGGAAGTGGGCTATCGCCTGTTTCTCAAGCTGCGCCCAAGCCTGACCTGGCTGCCGCATCCTGAGGGCAGTCGGCGTTGCCAGGATGATGTCTGCACACTGGAAGAGCCGCGCGACCGCTCGCGCAAGGGCTGACACCACCGTTCGCCTGCCATCGCTTCAGTCCTGCAGCAGCGCGGGTCAATCCTGCTGGCATCCGGCCAGGGTTCGCCTGGCCGCCGGTCTCGGCTAAACTGCGCGGCTGCTCGCGTTACGGATCCTGACATGTCTGCTGCTCAACCCGCCCGCGCCCTGGGCCTCGACTTCGGTACCTCCAACTCCACCGCCGGCTGGCTCAGACCTACCGGCGACGTCCTGCTGCCCCTCGAAGAAGGCAAGGCCACCCTGCCCTCGGTGATCTTCTTCAACGCCGAAGAACGCCGCCCGGCCTATGGTCGCCAGGCGCTGCACGAATACCTGGAAGGCTACGAGGGCCGCCTGCTGCGCTCGCTCAAGAGCCTGCTCGGCTCCAACCTGCTCAAGGGCGAGACCAGCATCCTCGGCAGCGCCCTGCCCTTCACCGAGGTGCTCGGCCTGTTTCTCGGCACCCTCAAGCAGCGCGCCGAACAGCAGGCCGCTCGCTCCTTCGACGCCGTGGTGCTGGGCCGTCCGGTGCACTTCGTCGATGACGATCCGGTCGCCGACCAGGAGGCCGAGGACACCCTGGCCGCCGTGGCGCGCCAGGTAGGCTTCAGCGATATCTCCTTCCAGTTCGAACCCCTCGCTGCCGCCTTCGACTACGAACGCAGCATCGAGCACGAAGAACTGGTGCTGATCGTCGACATCGGCGGCGGCACCTCGGACTTCTCCCTGGTGCGCCTGGCGCCGGAGCGCCGCAACCTGGCCGACCGCGCCGGCGACATCCTCGCCACCGGCGGCGTGCACGTCGGCGGCACCGACTTCGACCGCCAACTGAGTCTGGAAGGCGTGATGCCGCTGCTGGGCTACGGCAGCGCCATGAAGAGTGGCGCCACCATGCCCACCAGCCACTACATCAACCTGGCGACCTGGCACACCATCAACGCCGTCTACGCCAAGAAGAGCGTGCTGGGCCTGCGCGACATGAGATACGACGCCCAGGACACCCGCTGCATGGATCGCCTGTTCAAGCTCATCGAACAGCGCGCCGGCCACTGGCTGGCGATCCAGGTGGAAGACGCCAAGATCGCCCTCACCGACGACTGGCGCCGCACCCTGCGCCTGGATCGCATCGAGACCGGCCTGGCCGCGGATCTGGAACGCCCCCTGTTCGACGCCGCCATCGCCCTGCAACTGGAGCGCCTGAGCCGCGGCGTGGACGACCTGCTGGCCCGCGCCGATCTCGATCCGGCGCGGGTCGACAGCCTGTTCTTCACCGGCGGCTCCAGTGGTATCCCGGCACTGCGCCAGGCCCTCGCCAAGCGCTTCCCCGGCGCCCGCCTGGTGGACGGTGACCGCTTCGGCAACATCGGCAACGGTCTGGCCATCGAGGCGTTCAAGCGCTACGGCTAGGGCTGCCGCCGCGAGTGGCGCCTGTCGCGGACGATCAGGCGCCGAAGGCCCCGTCGATGGTGTGCATGGCGCCGGTGACGAAGCCGGCCTCGGGGCCGGCCAGCCAGGCCACCATGCCGGCCACCTCGTCGGCGCTGCCATGGCGCTTGATCGCCATGAAGCTGTGCATCAGCTCCTTCATGGGGCCATCGGCCGGGTTCATCTCGGTATCGATGGGGCCCGGCTGCACCACGTTGACGGTGATGCCGCGCGGGCCGAAATCCCGCGCCAGGCCGCGGGCCAGCCCCTGCAGGGCGGACTTGCTCACGGCATAGGCGGCCAGGCCGGGGACCGGCATGCGATCGCCGTTCACCGAGCCGATCACGATGATCCGCCCGCCCACGGGCATCTGCCGCGCGGCTTCCACGGCCGCGTGATAAGGCGCCTGCACATTGATGCTGAACAGGCGATCGACGGCGTCCGGGTCCTGCTCCAAGGCATCGCCGAAGAGCGCCACGCCGGAATTCACCACCAGCACATCCAGGGGGCCGCTGTCGCGGACCCGGGCGATCACGGCATCACGATTGGCACTGTCGGTCGCCTCGGCGGTGCTGCCCGTTTCCGCGGCCAGCGCCTGGGCGGCGTCCTTCGAGCTGGAATAGGTGAAGATCACCCGGGCACCCTCGGCGGCGAAGCGCCGCACGATGGCCGCACCTATGCCGCGACTGCCCCCCAGGACCAGCACCGACTTGCCTGCAAAATTCGTCATGACCGTACCTCCCGATTAATGTAGTGAATGCTACAATAAACCTCACTCGCCCCCTGTCAAAGTATTTTTGTAATGAGCGCTACAAATAAATCCGGTACCCGTGGTCGCCCGCGCCGCTTCGATCCGGATGCGGCTGTGGCCCAGGCGCAACGCCTGTTCCATGAAAGAGGCTATGACGGCGTGAGCGTCGCCGATCTGACCCAGGCATTCGGGATCAAGCCACCCAGCTTCTATGCAGCCTTCGGCAGCAAGGTCGAGTTGTATGGCAAGGTGCTGGAGCGCTATGTCACGAACGGTGCGCTGCTGCTGCGGCAGATCCTGGAGACCGACCAGCCGCTGGCCGTGGCCCTGACGCAAGTGCTGGAAGCGGCGGCGCGCAACTACGCGGCCGATCCGCAGGCCGCCGGCTGCCTGGTGCTGGAAGGTACCCATAGCGACGATCTACAGGCCCGTGCGGCAGCGGACGGCTACCACCAGGCAGCCCAGGCACTCATCCATGCCCACATCGCCACACGCCGGCCACAGCAGGCGCGAGAGCTGACCGATTTCGTCGTCACCACCATGGCCGGCCTGTCCGCCAGCGCGCGGCATGGCCAGAGCCTGGAACGCCTGCTGGCCAGCGCGCGTCTGGCCGGTCTGGCCCTGAACCAGGCGCTTCTCGCAAACCCGTAAAGCGGATCTAGCGCCCTACTCCCCCGCGATGAACAGGGGATTGAAGCCGCTGCGGGCGTAGCGCCCCGCTTCGGCCAGGGCGAAGTCCAGCGGCAGGCTGGCAAGGTCGTCCGCGAGGGGATCGGCGCCCAGGTTGAAGCTCTTGCTGACCAGCTTGAGGTAGCTGTCGCAGCTGTCGCAGGTCTCGGCCTGGGCGGCCAGGGGCGTCTTGCCGGCTTCGTCCTCCAGTGCCAGATAGCGCACCTGGGCACTGGTGTTGCAGCAGCTGCACTTGCTGCGTTCCAGGTGCCACTCGGTGGCGCAGAGGCTGC
Source organism: Pseudomonas sp. PLB05 (assembly GCF_021106615.1). Classification (NCBI taxonomy): domain Bacteria; kingdom Pseudomonadati; phylum Pseudomonadota; class Gammaproteobacteria; order Pseudomonadales; family Pseudomonadaceae; genus Pseudomonas; species Pseudomonas sp. PLB05. The sequence goes on along the minus strand of NZ_JAJOHO010000002.1, from coordinate 883,282 downwards.
AGTGCAGATAGCGTACGTTGTCGCGATCGCGGTCGGCGTGGACGATACTGGCCAGCGGCGGTGCGGCACAGCAGGGGCAAAGCACCCGGCTGACGTCGCCATGGCGTTGGGGCGGCTGTGGCAGGGTCAGGGCTAGGCGTACCCAGGCCACTTGCAGGGCGGCGCCCACCAGAGGCAGTAACGCCCGGCGCTCGGTGGCGCCAGGCTCCTGCGCCAGAACTTGCTCGGCCAGTTGCTGGCGCTCGGCAGCAGACAAGGCGACCAGCTGTTCGAGCACCGGGCGCTGGCGCTCGGCCACGCGCAGCTCCAGGGTGACCAACAGAGCGTCCAGATCGCCCTGCCAGTCCAGATCCCGCAGCAGAGCCTGGCCCTGCAGGGGCGGCATGCCATGCTCCAGGGCCAGGCTGAAGGCGTCCGGTGCCGGTTGCCAACTGGGCTGGCGTTCCTGCAGGACACCATCCTGGGCCTGGATCAGCAGGGCCATGAAGCCGAGAAAATCACTCAGCTCGGTGCTGCGTTCGGCCAGCTCGCGCAGGCGCCGCGCACGCCGGGCGAACAGCTGCCGATCGGGCAGGACCACCGGCGGCGGATTGAGGATGCCGGTGGGCGAAGTACCGTACTGATGCATCAGGGAGTCCCCTTGTCGGGCATGCGGTGTTCATCCAGGGGGCGGTCGCCCCGCTCGCCCCTTTCGCGGCGCTCCTGCTCGACGATCTCGTCGTACCACAGCCGGTGATGGTGCTTGGCCCAGGCACGGCTGACACGGCCCTGGGTCATCGCCCGGAAGGAGCCCTTCACCCAGATCGCCGAGTAGATGTGGATGATCAGGGTGACGATGGCGATGAAGGCGACATAGGCGTGTACCAGACTGGAAAAGCGCAGCCAGCCGCGTGGCAGGATGTCGGCGAAGTACGGCCGCCAGATGAAGAAGCCGCTGAGCAGCAACGCCGGTACGGACAGCAGCATCACCCAGTACACCAGCTTCTGCCCAGGGTTGTTGGCGCCGATGGGCGGCGCCAGTTCGTCACGGTTGGCGAGGACATCGCTAATGCGCCGGACCCAGGCCACGTCGTGGCGCTTGAACAGGTTGACCCTGAAGAAGCGCACCGCCATGACCACGAAACCCAGGCTCATGGCCACCCCGATGAAGGGGTGCAGGATGCGCGTCATGGTCGGTCCGCCAAACAGCGCCGTGAGGTCGAAAAAGAACGGATGAAAGAAGGCCAGGCCGCTCAGGGTCAGGCAGACGAAGGTGAAGGCGATGAACCAGTGGTTCAGCCGGCTGAAGGTGGTATAGCGCAGGATGCCGCGCCTGTTGTCCGACGGCGTAGTCATGGCCGATCCTCCTCGCGCGCGGCGTGGCGCTCTTCCTCGTCCGGCGATTCCTCGGGTTCTTCCTTGGGACCCTTGGTCAGGTAGTGGGCGATGCCCGCGATGGCGGTAACCCCCAGCAGCGCCGACATGATCGGCTTGGTCACGCCCTTCCACAGACTGACCATGGGGCTGATCTGCGGATTGGCCGGCAGGTGGGTATACAGCTCGGGCTTGTCGGCGTGCTGCAGCACGTACATCACATGGGTGCCGCCCACGCCGGCCGGATCGTAGATGCCGGCGCCGGGAAAGCCGCGATCATTGAGTTGGCCGACCCGCATCTCGGCCTGTTCCGTCATGTCCTCCTTGGTGCCGAACATGATCGCCCCGGTCGGGCAGGATTTGACGCAGGCGGGCTCCATGCCGTGATAGACGCGATCGGAACAGAGGGTGCACTTGTAGGCTTTCTGGTCCTTCTTGGAAATGCGCGGTACGTCGAACGGGCACCCCGAGACGCAATAGCCGCAGCCGATGCAGTGCTCGGAGTTGAAGTCGACGATACCGTTGGCGTACTGCACGATGGCCCCGGGCGCCGGGCAGGCCTTGAGGCAGCCCGGGTCGGCGCAGTGCATGCAGTTGTCCTTGCGGATCAGCCACTCCAGGTTGCCCTTCTCGTTGACGTATTCGTCGAACCTCATCACTTGGAAGGTCTCCGGGGTGAGGTCCGGCGGATTATTGTAGGTGCCGTTGCAGTGGCCGACCTCATCGCGCAGATCGTTCCATTCCGAGCACGCCACCTGGCAGGCCTTGCAACCGATGCAGCGCGACACGTCGATCAGCTTGGCTACCTTTTCCACCCCGCCGATGCGGGTATGGGGCGACTCCTCGGAGGTAGCCGAGCGTGCGACGATGTTCTGGAAGTTGACTTGATCGCCTCTCATAAGACCTTCCTCAGACCTTTTCCACGTTCACCAGGAACGACTTGAATTCCGGTGTCTGGGTGTTGGCATCGCCCACGAAGGGGGTCAGGGTGTTGGTGAGGAACCCGGGTCGGGTCACGCCCTTGAAGCCCCAGTGGATGGGGATGCCGACGTGGTGCACGGTACGGCCTTCCACCTGCAGCCCGCGCATGCGCTTGGTCACCACTGCCACCGCCTTGATATAGCCCCGCTTGGAGCTGACCTTGACCCAATCGCCGGCCTTGATGCCGAGTTCGTTCGCCAGGTCCTCGCCGATCTCGACGAATTTCTCCGGCTGGGCGATGGCATTGAGCCGCGCATGGGTGGTCCAGAAGTGGAAGTGCTCGGTCAGCCGGTAGGTGGTGGCCGCATAGGGAAACTCCTCGCGGGTACCTAGGCGTGCCCGGTCGCCGGGGAAGATCCGTGCCGCCGGGTTGTTCTTGGCCCGAGGGTTGTCCGGGTGCAGGGGGTTGTTGTCCAGCGGCGATTCGAAGGGCTCGTAGTGCTCAGGGAAGGGGCCTTCGGCCAGGAGGCTGCCACCAAAGAAGTGCGCGACGCCCTCCTGGTTGAGGATGAAGGGCCCGGCCTTGGCCGAAGGTGGCGAGGTCCAGGGGAAATCGGGGACGTCGGCCCCTGCCCAGCGCTCGCCGTTCCACCAGATCAGCCGCTTCTCCGGGGCCCAGGAGGTACCGTCCGGCCGGGCGCCGGCGCGGTTGTAGAGGATGCGGCGATTGAGTGGCCAGGACCATGCCCAGCCCAGGGTCATGCCGATGTTGTAGGGATCGGCGTTGTCGCGCCGGTCCATGTTGTTGCCGTGACGGGTGTAGGAGCCAGAGTAGATCCAGCAGCCACAGGTGGTGCTGCCGTCGTCGGCCAGGAAACCGAAGTCGTCGAGCAACTCGCCGCGCTTGTGGGAGATGGTGCCATTCGGCCCGGGCAGGTCGGCCAGGGCCCTGCCGTTGTACTCCTGGGCGATGTCCTCGGGATTGGGTTCCTCCGGATTGCTGTAGGGCCAGGTCAGGTTGAGGATCGGATCGGGAAAGGCACCACCCTCGTCGCGATACATGCCCTGCAGGCGATGGAACAGCCCGGCCATGATGGCCACGTCCGGGCGCGCCTCGCCGGGTGGGGGCGCCGCGCGCCAGTGCCACTGCAGCCAGCGCGAGCTGTTGACGATGGCACCGTTCTCCTCGGCGAAGCAGGTGGTGGGCAGGCGGAACACCTCGGTCTGGATCTGGCTGGGATCCACGTCATTGAGTTCGCCGTGGTTCTGCCAGAATTCGGCGGTCTCGATGGCCAGCGGATCCATCACCACCAAGTACTTGAGCTTGGCAAGCGCCTGGCTGACCTTGTTCTTGTCTGGGAAGGAGGCCAGCGGGTTGAAACCCTGGCAGAAATAGCCGGTGATCTCGCCGTGGTGCATGCGCTCGAAGGTGTGGAGGACGTCGTAGAGCGGCTCGCTGAGCTTGGGCAGCCAGTCGTAGCACCAGTCGTTGTCCTTGGTCGCCGCCTCGGAGAACCAGGCTTTCATCAGGCTGACATGGAAGCGCTCATAGTACTTCCAGTAGGAGACCTCGCCCTCACGCAGGGGCTGCTTGGCCCGCCGCTTGATGTACTCGCGGTACTCCTGCTCCTCGTGGGAAGCCAGATAGAGATAGCCCGGCAGCTGGTTGGAGAGCAGGCCCAGGTCAGTCAGGCCCTGGATGTTGGAGTGGCCGCGCAAGGCGTTGACCCCACCGCCGAGCATGCCGATGTTGCCCAGCAGCAACTGCACCATGGAGGCGGTACGGATGATTTGGGCGCCGATGGAGTGCTGGGTCCAGCCTAGCGCATAGAGGATGCTCATGGTGCGCTCGGGGCGCGCCGTCTCGGCGATCATGTCCCAGGTGGTCTGGATCTGCTCGCGGGGCATGCCGCAGACGCGCTCCACCAACTCGATGGTGTAGCGGCTGTAGTGCGCCTTCATCAGCTGGTAGACGCAGCGCGGGTGTTGCAGGGTGGGGTCTTCCTTCACCATGCCGCGCTCGTCGAACTCGTAGCTCCAGCTGGACTTCTCGTAGGCACGGCGCTTGTCTTCGCCAAAGCCGGAGAAGAGACCGTCGTGGAAGCCGTAGTCTTCCTTCACGATGATGGCGACGTCGGTGTAGGCCCTTACGTACTCATGCTGGATCTGGTCCGTGGTGAGCAGGAAGTTGATCAGCCCGCCCAGGTAGACGATATCGGTCCCGGTGCGAATATAGGCGTGGTAATCCGCCACCGCCGAGGTACGGGTGAAGCGCGGATCGATGGTGATCAGCTTGGCGTTGTTTTTTTCCTTGGCTTCCACCATCCAGCGAAAGCCCACCGGGTGCGCCTCGGCCGAGTTGCCGCCCATGGACAGGATGAGATTGGCGTTGCGGATGTCGACCCAATGATTGGTCATGGCACCGCGGCCGAACGAAGGGGCAAGACCTGCCACCGTCGGTCCGTGTCAAACGCGCGCCTGGTTGTCGATTGCCAGCATGCCGAGGCTGCGGATCACCTTCTGGGTGAGGTACGCGGTCTCGTTAGAAGAGGCCGACGCCGCCAGGAAGCCAGTGGTGGTCCAGTGGTTGACCAGATGACCATCGGCGTCATGGGTGACGAAGTTCTTGTCCCGGTCCTCCTTCATGTAGCGGGCGATGCGGTCCAGCGCCTCGTTCCAGCTGATGCGCTTCCACTCGTTGCTGCCCGGCTCGCGGACCTCGGGATGGGAAAGGCGCGATTCGCTCTTGATGAAGTCCAGCACTCCCGCGCCCTTGGGACAGAGGGAGCCGCGACTGACCGGATGATCTGGATCGCCTTCGACGTGATAGATGTCGCTGACGGTATTGATGCCACCATCGCCACGGCTGTAGAGCAGCATGCCGCAACCCACCGAGCAGTAGGTGCAGGTATTGCGCGTCACCTTGGCGGCGGCGAGCTTGTAGTAGCGAATGGACGCCAGCGCGGGTTCAGGGGCGAAGCCGAGCATGGCCATGCTCGAGGTGGCGACCCCTGCCGTACTGAGTTTGAGAAAGTTGCGGCGCGATACCTTGATCGACATTTTTTAGGTAACTCCAGGCACATCACGGTAGGACTTCGTCCTAACCGAGGCCTGGCAGTTCGAGCGAAGCGTTGACTTTCTTCGTCGAAAACCATTCAAACTAGCATTTTAGCGAAGCGGCGAAGGGCCTTCGCAAGGTCTGGATTAAGCCCTTGCGGCGGCTGCGACCTTTCGTCCGACGGCCTTCACGGCTGACCGCAGGGCGCCGCTGGAGTAAGGTGGCGGCCTTCATCGCATCTTCGAGAGAGTCTGTCCCATGTCGCTGGAAATCGTCGACCATCCCGCCCTGGAAGTGACCGGTCTGCTGTTCGAGCCTGGCCAGGGCGAAGACATCGCCGCCCTCTGGCGGCGCTTCGCCGACCGCGCCGGGGAAATCGCCGGCCGCGAAGGCGACGCCGAATGGTACGGCCTGAGCTGGCGCCAGGCCGGCGCCATGCACTACCTGGCTGCCGTGGCGACCGCGCCGGGCGCGCCCCTGCCCGCCGGCATGGTGCGCCAGGAACTGCCGGAGGGTCGCTATGCCCGCTACGTGCACCTGGGCACCGCACCCAGCGTGGCCAAGAGCCTCGGTCGACTGTTCGCCGAGCTGCTCCCCGCCCGTGGCCTGCAACCGCGTCCAGGTGCCTGCTTCGAGCACTACACCGAGGCCTTCACCGGCGTGGACGCCCAGGATTCGCAGATCTACATCTACGTCCCGGTCTACTAGATCGGCGAGCGCCGCACGACGGACAGGACGTTCGTCAGCTGCGGCTTGCCTCCCGGCATAACCCTTTCCAAGCTGGGGGTATCGTCCGCAACTCCAGGTGCCCGATGTCCCTGCCCGAGCTTCAGTCCTTTATCGCCCGGCACGAGCGGATCTTCCTGCTCACCGGTGCCGGTTGCAGCACCGATTCCGGCATTCCCGACTACCGCGACCGCGACGGCGCCTGGAAGCGCCCGCAACCGGTTACCCTGCAGGCCTTCGTCGGCGACGAGCTCTTGCGCCGCCGCTACTGGGCGCGCAGCCTGATCGGCTGGCCGCGCTTCTGCCAGGCGCGGCCCAACGCCACCCACCAGGCCCTGGCGGCCCTGGAGCGGCGCGGCCAGGTGGAGATGCTGCTGACTCAGAACGTCGATCGCCTGCACCAGGCCGCCGGCAGCGAGGCGGTGATCGACCTGCACGGCCGTCTCGACCAGATCCGCTGCCTGGGTTGCGAGATGCGCCTGCCGCGCCAGGAATTCCAGCAATGGCTGGGCGAACTCAATGGCGACTGGCTGCAGCTGGACGCGGCTACCGCGCCGGATGGCGATGCCGATCTGGAAGGCGTGGACTTCATGAGTTTCCGCGTGCCGGATTGTCCGCGCTGCGGCGCCCTGCTCAAGCCGGACGTGGTGTTCTTTGGCGAACACGTGCCCGGCGCGCGGGTGGAGCGCGCCTTCGCCCACCTGGGCCGCGCCGATGCACTGCTGGTGGTGGGCTCCTCGCTGATGGTCTATTCGGGCTTTCGCTTCGCCCAGGCCGCGGCCCGCGCCGGGCTGCCCATTGCCGCCCTGGGCTATGGCCGGACCCGGGCGGACGAGTTGCTGAACCTCAAGGTGGAGGCCTCCTGCGCCCAGGCCCTGGCCTTTCTGCTGGAGTATCCTGCAGCCGCGGCGCCTCCCCCTACGCGGGGACTTGCTGACGCCGCGGCGCCCTTCCCAGATGCATCAGCGGACGCTCGATCCAGCGGTAGCTGAGCATCGACAGCAGACAGGCGAGCACCAGCACCGGTGGCAGCAGCGCCATGAAGCCGAGCGTGCCCAGGGTCTCGACCGAGCCGAGGTTGAGCAGGGTGAAGAGGCCATAGAGCAGCAGGCCGTGGGTGAGATAGAGGCTGTAGCTGATCTCGCCCAGCACCTTGAGACCGCGACTGCGCAGGAGGCCGAAGAGATCGTTGCCGGCGGCCATGGCGGCGAAGGGCAAGGCCAGCGCGAGCATCTGCCTGAGGCTGTAGTCCGGCTGGGTCATGGCGTAGCCCACCAGCGCCAGCGAAAGCGCCGCCACCAGGGGCGTACGCAGCCGCGCCAGCAGGCCCGGCAGATGAACCTTGACGAACACCGGCAGGAATCCCAGCAGGAACAGCAGCCCGAAGCGCGCGCCCAGTACCTGATAGTGATAGCCGGCGGCGACCAGCCCGCCCACCAGCAGCACCGAGACCAGCAGCGGCAGCCCGAAACCGCGGCGGTTGAACAGCGCGGCGATGATCGGCAGCGCCAGATAGAACAGCGCCTCGTAGCGCAGCGTCCAGTGGGCGCCGGCGGTCATCCAGCCGCTTTCCTCCAGGCCGTTGAGACTGAAGCCGGAAAACAGCTCCCAGCTGAGCAGTTCGAGCATGAAGTGCTGGCCGTCGGCGATGACGAAGTGGGTGCGGATCAGGGTGAAGAGCACCACCACGGCCACCACGCAGAGGTACAGCGGCATCACCCGCAGTACCCGCGAACGGAGCAGCTCGCCCCAGTCCGGCGTGCGCCGGTAGACCTTTCCGAAGAACAGGTAGCCGGTGATCATGAAGAACAGCGACACCGGCACCACGCCCATGTTGTAGAGCAGATCGCTGTCGGGTTCGCGCCACTGACCCTCGGCCTTGAGGTGATAGGTCAGCACGAAATGCAGGCAGACCACGGCCGTGGCGAGAATGCCGCGCAGGGCATCCAGCGGCGAGGAGCGCGCCAGGGTCTCCTGGGTGAGCAGCGGGCTGCGGCGCAGGGCGAAGGCCAGCAGCACCAGGGTGCCCAGGTAAAGGGCGATGGGGAGAGCGACGTCAGTCATATCCGTGACCTTCTTGACAGGAACCGGCAAAGACCCGCCCCCAGACCGCCGGAGCGGTCGCCGGAGCGAGCGAGAGAAAAGCGCGACAGCCGGGCACGCTACCGCGCGGTACGCGACCGAGGGCAGAGGGACCGGAAAGAGAGGAGAACCGCGGCGAGCGGAGGGATCCGCTGTCTCAGCTAAGCCCGAGAACGCCCATCAGACAAGTCTTGTTACAGGCGTTCCCTTGGGTTCAACGTTTCGCTGCCCTGGGTCAGCAGCCCTGGCACGGGCATTAGTAACGCGCTACCGTTGGTCGGCTGTTCAGGCGCTGGAATACACCAAGGGCAATCACACTGGTTGTTTGCTGCCTTTTAGGCTTCAATTGCAGCCCAAAAGGCAGCAAAAAAATTTCTTATGTCCCTTGCTTCCGTTCTATTTCCCGACTATCGCCGCAAGGTCCTGGCACTTCTTCTGCTCCATCCGGAGAGCAGCTACCATCAGCGCGAAATCGCGCGCTTGACCAAGACCCAGTCTGGCACCCTGAGCCGTGAGCTCGTCAAGCTGGTCGCGGCAGGTCTGGCCGTGAAGACGCGCGTGGGTAATCAACAGCACTATCGCGCCAATCGGGAGTGCCCCATCTTCGAAGAGCTGGCGAGCATCTTGCGCAAGACCAGTGGCCTGACCGATATTCTGGCCGAGGCGCTGAGCCCCATTGCAGACCGAATATCGGCAGCTTTCGTCTTCGGCTCGATGGCTAGCGGCAAAGCAAGCGCTGGAAGCGATATTGACCTCATGATCCTGGGTACCGTGACCTTCCGCGAGGTAGTGGCATCGCTCTATCCCTGTCAGGAGACGCTTGGGCGCGAGATCAACCCCAAGGTATACCAGCGAGAGGAATGGCAGAGGCTGTTGGCGGAAGGAGGAGCCTTCATCACGGACCTGCTGGAAAAGCCCAAGGTGTTCGTCATCGGCGACGCTTCGTACCTGTCACAAGGAAGGACAGATGACCCTGGATAATCTGCTCGGCAAGAGTCTTGAGGCGATCACACCGGACCCTGCGAGCATCCAGCGCTTGCTGGAGGCAGCGCAACGTAGCTTGACCGATGCGTGTCTGCCAATACTGAGCAGCGAAAGCCGCTTCGATCTGGCCTACAAGGCAATCATGCAGGGCGCGAACGCAGCGCTTCAGGCCAATGGCTATCGGACCCTGACTAGCCGCCCCGGTCACCATCAGACCATGATCCAGTCACTGCCCCGGACCGTCGAGCTTGATACATCGACGATGTTGGTACTGGATACCTTGCGCAAGCAACGCAACGTCATCGACTACTCGGGCGATCTAGTCAGCGATTCGATGGCTCAGGAGGCCTTGCAGCAGGCCGAGGTCCTGCTCCAGCACGTCACGCATTGGCTGAAGCAAAATCGACCAGAGCTGCTATCGGATCGCGAGCGCTAACAGCGCTCGCGATCCGACAACTGGCTTGCTTCAGGGCGCCAGAGCCCGCGCCACTACCGGGTAGTGATCCCACACCTGGCCGTCCGCCAGGGAGCGCAGCAGCTTCACGTATTCGGCGTGGGACCAGGCCAGCGGCGTCGCCGAATCGGTGCCCTGCCCCTTGGTATAGCCGTGGCGCTGGTTGTCACCCACGCCATCCCAGACCTGCTCGGGCAGCATCAGGCCGGCGTTGGCGAACAGCTCCAGGCCGCGGACGTAGGTGTCACGCAGCTTGCCCAGCGCCGCCGGGTCCGGCTTGCCCTGCAGGACCAGGCGCGCCAGCTCGTAATGGCCGCGCTCGCCGGTGAAGATCGGCCAGACCCGGCCACGCAGCCCCGAGTTGGGCACCGGCTGCTCGGTGGCCGGGAAATTGATGCCGGAGCTTTCGCTTTCGCCATAGCCGTCGTTGCCGTAGCGCCGCCAGCCGGGGAAGGTGCCGGTGACGCCGGGATACTGGAAGCTGTACTTGACCCGCAGATTCTCCGGCAGGCCTTCGTCATCCAGCACCGCCAGGCTCTTCTGTACCAGGGGATCGCCCGCCGGCCGTACGCCGTAGCGCACCAATTCGAGGAAGCCGGCGTCCAGCACCTGGTCCTCTGACAGGCCCGGACGACTGTTGTTGTCCACCAGCTTGCCTTTGTCGTTGGGATCGTCGTTCTGGGTGATGCGCAGGTAGTAGTTGCCGGCGCCCAGGCTGCCCTGGGTGGTGGCCATGGTCTTTTCGACCTGGCCGGAATAGCGCCGGGCGGTCTCGCGGTAACGGCTGACATTGGCCTCGTCGCCGGCATGGCGCGCCAGCTCGCTGGCGGTGGCGAGACCGGCGATCACCGCCGCGGTGGTGGATGGCGAATAGCCCCACTGCTCTTCCCAGCGCTCCTGCTGGGTCTGCGGCGGCTTGACCTGCCAGGTGTTCCAGCCCAGGTTGACCTGGCTGTCACGGGCGAGGAAATCCGCCGCGGGCCTGAGCATGTCGCGGTACCAGCGGTCGATTTCGGCATCGCCGAGCAGGCCGCCCTGCCAGAGGCGATAGCCGAGCATGATGGGCATGGCGGTCTGGTCGAGTTGCACGCCGACCCACTCGATGGTGCCGTCGACATGGGTCTTCTGCAGGAACCAGCCGGTAGCGCCCGGTGCCCGTACCTCGTCGCCCCGTTTCTGCTGATGGATGAAGGCGGAGCTGTCGGCCGGCTTGTGCGCGGTATTGGCATCCACCTGCACCTGCTTGAGGTAACTGAAGGCGACCTTGGGCGTCTGCCGGTCACCCAGCGCCAGCAGAGCCATGGCGCACTGGTAGAAGTCCCGTGGCCAGACCGCCTTGTAACCGGTCGTGCCTTTGCCCGCCGGCACCGTTTCACCCCAGGGATTGGACAGCGAGGCGATCAGGGCGCCGGCGTGGGTCTTGTCCTCCTGAGCCTTGAGCACCAGGGCGCTGGCATTGACCAGCTTGCCGCCGTCGCCGGCCTGCGCCTGCAGGCGCGGCAGTTGGTCGAGACCGGCCAGGTAGTCCTGCCAGCCGATGGCGTCGCCCTCGCCGTTGTAGTGGGCCAGCACCTTTTGGTAGCCACGGGTCAGGGTGGCATCCGCCGCCGCCTCGGCCTGGCGCGGATTGGCGCCGAAGCCCACCACCACGTCCAGGGTGGTCTCGGCGCCCTTGAGCGGCAGCTTGGCCAGCATGGCGACGTTGCCGGCCTGGTCGCCGGTGCTGCTGTAGAGCTGGGTCAGCTTGCCGTTGCGGCGCAGGTCGTCGAGGCCGTCGGAGCTGCCGACGAAGCCCACGGTGGGCGTCTGCAGCGGCTGGCTGGCCTTCACCACCAGGGCGTGCTCGCCTTCGCTGGCGTAGAGCACCCCACCCTTCACCGCGGCGCGGTCGTGGCTACCGCTGTTGGCCAGCGCCGGATCGACATAGAGATAGGGCTGGATGCGTGGGTCCTGGCTGCGAAAGATGACACGCATGACCAGGGTGTCCTGGTCCGGGTCGGTGAAGACGTGTTTCTCGATCTCGTAGCGGCCCTGGCGGTCGCGGTTGACGATCTTGTAGGCCAGCGAGGTGGGCCGGCCGGCGGCATCGGTGGCCAGGTATTCGATGCGGCTGTCGGTGTCGTCGCGCTCCAGGTGGGTGAAGTCGGGACCGCGGATCACCAGCTGCATCTCGCGCAGCTGCGCCTCGTGGATGAGACCCTGCATGGTCTCGGTGACCACCCCCTGGGCCAGGGAAAACCACACCCGCGAGACGCGGCCGGTGCTGGCCTGGTCGCTGTAGGCGCCATCGCGATAGGCCTCGTAGCTGGTGCCGATGCCGGTCTTGCCGGAATAGGACCAGAAGGGCGTGGCACCGGGGGCGCCAGGAGCCTCCAAGGCAAACGCCAGGGGAGTCAGCAGAAAACTGACGGAACAGAGCAGCGGACGGACGAAGCGGACGGGCATGGGCAGGCGGGCCTTGTTCTGGTTGTGCCGAAAGTCGCATGGCAGAGGGTCTGACGGCCCTCCCCGTTCGTAAGCCTAGCCAATATTTCCAGAAGCGCTGCTCAGCCTTCGTCCCGCGCCGGTGGCCGGGCCGGCGGCAGGTACCCGGCCAGGGGCGAATCCGGCGCCAGCAGCGAGGTGCGGATGAAATGCAGGTAGCTGGCGATACGGCGCAGCGGTGAGCGATCGAAGTCGCCCGGATTGGGCTCCAGGTGGCGCTGGGCCTGGTGCGCCAGCAGGATGGCCTGGTCCACGGCGCCCAGGGCGCGGGCCAGGTTGGCGGCGTTGGGCTGGCGGAACAATCGCACCAGGGCCCGCCCCAGGGCGCGAATGGCCAGGCGCCAGGCACGCTCTTCGCGATACCAGGGCAGGGGTGGCAGCGCGGCCTGCTCCAGGCGCAGCTCGATGATGGCGTGGCCCAGCTCCAGACTCAGGAAGGTCCAGCGCAGCAGCCGCCGCTGCACCTCCGGCTGGCCGACGGTAAGCACCTGCACCTGGTTGAGCAGATCGCGCAGGCCGGAATCGAAGCGGCCACTCAGACCGGCCAGGGGCGCCCCGATGGCATGGACCAGTCGCTCGCGCAGGGCATCTTCCAGCCGGCGCCAGACCCAGGGCTGGCTGGGCGGCAGGAGCATGCTGACGGCTACCACCGCCACCGCGCAGGCCACCCCGTAGGCCAGGTAGGTGTTGCAGAAGACATCGGCGTCGTAGCGCGGCAGATTGCCCGGCAGGGCCGCCGAACAGAACCAGACCATCAGCCCGGTGCCATAGCCCGCCAGCCGCGGTCGAGTGATCAGCCAGGCGCCAGCGGCGAACACTGGTGTCAGGGTCAGCAGCAGCAGGGCGAAGCCGTCGATCCAGGGCAGGACCTGGAATTGCAGCAGCCCACCGGCCAGGGCCCCGACCAGGGTACCGCCGGCCAGTTGCAGGCAATAGCGGCGCGGATCGGCCGAGGTGGAAGCCAGCGCCGAGATCAGCGCCGCGGCCAGGGTGCAGGCCGCGCCACTCGGCCAGGCGGTCTCGATCCAGAACAGTCCCACGCCCAGCACCACCAGGGCGCTGCGCAGCCCGGCCATCCAGGCCACCGCGCGACTGGCCAGGGGCGTGAAGGTCTCCCGGGGAGCGGGTGTCGTACTCGCCGGCGCCTCAAGTGCCAGCTGGGCACCAAGCAGCAGGTGCAGATCCTCGGCGAAGCGATAGAGCAGTTCGGCGGCGGTGTCGTAGTCGAGCCGGTCGGCTTCGGCAGGCGTCGCCTGGACCAATTGCTGGCGGCCATTGCGGATCGCGGCCATCAGCGTCTCGCGCTCCGCAGCCAGGCGCTCACTGAGGCGGCGTAGGTCACGCTCTTCCGGCAGGCGACCCAGGGCCGGCGCCAGGACGGCGGCGATCAGCCCAAGGGCGGGCGCCAGCGCTTGGCGCACGGCCCGGGGCCGATCGCTCAGGCGGTCGAGCAGTTGGTAGAGCGCATGGAAGCGGGTGTTGAGCAGCATGAGGCGATTGCCCAGGGCGGCCAGGCGTCCGCTGCGTCGGCGCAGATAGGGCTCCTCGAAGACACTGGCGCTGCGCAGGCTTTCGAAGCCCACGGAATCGGCAGCGAAACGCGCACTGAGCCCGGCGAAGCGTTCGGCATCGAGGCTACCCAGCAGACCGTCATGGGCCATGGCCAGGAAATCGCGCAGGCGCTGGGCCAGGGTCCGGCGCAGGACGCCACGGGTGGTCTGCGGCAGGATCGCGACACTTACCACCCCGGCGCAGCAGATGCCCAGGGCAATTTCCAACAGACGCCACACCGCCTGCAGAAAGGCGCCCTGGGGCTGGGCCACCGCCGGCAGCCCCACCAGGCAGGCGGTGTAGCCGGCCAGCAGGAAGCCATAGCTGCGAAAGTCGCGATAACGCGCCGCCCCCCGGGTGCAGTAGCCGATCCACAGCACCAGGGCGCCGAGCAAGAGCACCCGCTCCTGGGCGAACAGGGCGATGGCGGCGACGGTGAAGGTGAGCCCGGCGAGACTGCCCAGGATCCGGTAGAAACTCTTGGCCAGCACCTGGCCACTCTGCGGCTGCAAGACGATGAACACGGTAACCAGCACGGTGCTCGGTTGCGGCAGTTCCAGGCGATAGGCCAGCCACAGGGCCAGGGTGGCAGCCAACAGCGCCTTGGCGATGAAGGCCCAGGTCTGGCCATCGGTGCGGGCCCATTCGCGACCGGCGCGGCGCCAGGCGTTCAGGCTGGGCCAGCGTCTACGTGGGGAAGCAGTGGGGTGCCGCGCGAAGAGCGGCGAAGCGAAGGGCATGGTGGGCAACGACGGGAGCGACCGGAAGGAGGGAGGCGCAGCGCCTCGGTGGCCATTCTAGGAAGCCCGCCCCACGGCGATTAAGTCGGGTGTGACGGCAAAGAGCGTTAACCAACGGGCGGGTAATGGCCCACAATGCCTCTTTCAACCGCCCTGCCCCGTCCATGGATCATCTCTTCAATCTGCGCGCCTTCGCCTGCGTGGCCCAGACCGGCAGCTTCACCGCCGCCGCCCGCCAGTTGGAATTGACCACCGCCTATGTCTCCCGGGCGGTCAGTCAGCTGGAGCAGCACCTGCAGACCCGGCTGCTACATCGCACCACCCGCCAGTTGCGCCTGACCGACGCTGGCGAACGCTACCTCACGCGCTGCCAGCGCATCCTCGCCGACCTCGACGAAGCCGATGCCGAGGCCCGTCACGCCCTGGCGGTGCCGCGCGGGCGGCTGCGCATCCACACCATGACCGGCCTCGGCCAGCACTACCTGATCCAGAGCCTGGCCGGCTATGCCGAGCGCTATCCCGAGGTGGACCTGGACCTGCAGCTGACCAACACCTTCACCGACATCCTCAAGGAAGGCTACGACCTGTCGCTGATCCTGGCCGCTGGCCTGCCGGATTCGGCCTTCCACTCGGCGCATCTGGGCAGTACCTATAGCGTGCTCTGCGCGGCGCCCACCTATCTGGACCGCCAGGGGCGCCCGGCCACGCCCGCCGACCTTACCGGACATCGCTGCCTGCGCCTGGTCAATCGGGCCATGGCGCCGGATCGCTGGCTGCTGGAGGGGCCTGAAGGGATAGCCGAGGTGGCGGTGGATCGGCCGCCCTTCCAGGTCAACACCGCCGATGCCCTGGCCGAAGCCGTGGCCAGCGGCCTGGGCATCGGCGCCCTGCCGCTGTACGCCGCGGTCGCTGGCCTAGCCAGTGGCCGCCTGCAACGCGTACTACCCGGGCACCGGCTCTATGGCCTGGACATCCATGCACTCTATCCGTCGCGGCGCTTTCTCGACGCCAAGATCCGCACCCTGGTCGACCACCTGCGCGAGACCCTGCCCGCCCTGCTAGAGCGCGATCGGTTGCTGGTGGAAGGGACCTGACGCTTTAAGGCCGCTGCTCGGGCAGCATCCGCTCCAGGGTGCCGTCCCGACGGATCGCCACATGCCAGACCACCGCCGCCACGTGCAGGATCACCAGCCCATAGACGGCGAACTGGCCGGCCACATGGATGCGATTGGCGAGGATGCCGAGGGCTTCATGCCGGGGAAAACCCGGCAGGGAAAACAATCCGAACACCGGCACCGGCTGGCCCTGGCCAGCCATCAGGTAGCCGGTCACCGGCATCAGCAGCAGCACGGCATAGAGCAGGCCATGGTTAAGCGCGGCGAGCAGCCGCAGCAGACGACCGTCACGGGGATAGGCCGGCGGCGCCGGATGCCGCCAGCGCCAGGTCAGGCGGATCAGGATCAGCAGGAACACCGAGATCCCGGTGGATTCGTGCAGCAGATACCAGAGGGTGCGCACCGGCCCGGGCGGAAAATTTTCCGCCACCCAGACGAAGGGCAGCAGCAGGCACAGCAGCGCGACGGTCAGCCAGTGCAGCGCCTGGGCGAAGCCGGTATAGCGGGCGACGGCCATGGGCAGCTCTCTCCAGCAGAGGTATCCCGATAGTGCCCTAAGCGCAGCGACAATGCCGCTACGCCGAGGGACCGCCGGTCAGCGCCTTAGAGATGGATCAGCGCGGCTAGCGCCAACACCAGCGCCGGGATCATCACCACGGCGCCCAGCCTGAGGAATTGCCAGAAGCTCACCGACAGCCCCTCGCGGCGCAGCGCGGCCAGCCACAACAGGGTCGCCAGGGAACCGGTGATGGACAGGTTGGGGCCGAGATCGATGCCGATCAGCACGGCGCCGGCGATCTTCTCCGAGACCTGGGCGGTCTGCACCGCCGCCCCGGCCAGCAGGCCGGCCGGCAGGTTGTTGACCAGGTTGCTGCCAAAGGCCACCAGCAGGCCGGCGCCCCAGGCAGCCCGTTCCGGCGTCGCCTGGGCGGCCGCCTGTAGCTGATTGGCCAGCGCCTGCAATACCCCGGTGGTCTCCAGGGCCTCCACCAGCACGAACAGCCCGGCCACCAACGGCAGCACGCTCCAGGAGATGTGCTTGAGCAACTCCAGGCCGCCGCCGCGCTTGCAGGCCACCACCACCAGGAAGGTAGCGAAGCCGGCGAGAAAGGTTGGCAGACCCAGCTCCAGATCCAGTGCCGAGGCGCCGAGCAGGACCAGGATGGTCAGGATCAGGCCGCAGCCGGCGATGCGTCCGGTGGTGGGCAGGGCCTCCACCGCGCCCCCTGCGGACAGGCGCTCGGCGCGCAGGACCTTGGCCTGGGTCGCCCAGAGGGTCAGGAAGGTCGCCGCGATGGCCAGGATCGACGGCAGGGTGAAGAGCGCCAGCCAGCGGCCCAGCTCGGGCATGTGCTCGGCGAACACCACCAGGTTGGCCGGGTTGGAGATCGGCAGCACGAAGCTCGCCGCGTTGGCGATGAAGGCGCAGGAGAACAGATAGGGCAGCGGATTCTTCACCTTCGCCGCGCGGGTGGCGTAGTAGACCGCCGGGGTCAGCACCACGGCGCAAGCGTCGTTGGAAAGGAACACCGTGACCAGGATGCCGACGCCATAGACCAGGGCGAACAGCCGCAGCGCCGAACCCTTGGCCGCGCGCACCGCATGGCCAGCGACCCAGTCGAACAGCCCTTCCTTCCGGGCGATCTCGGCCAGCAGCATCATGCCGATGAGGAACAGATAGACGTCGGTGCCCTTGGCGATCCCGTGCCAGACGCCGTCCAGCGGTAACAGACCAAAGACTGCCAGCAGCGCGGCGCCAGCGACGGCGAACAGCGCTTCCGGCAGACCGAACGGCCGCGAGACCACACCCAGGGTGGCTACCCCGGCGATGATCCAGGTCAGCAGGTGAGGAGAGAGCGCGAGTGACCCCATGAACGCCTAGTGCCTTCTATCGAGCGGGAAAGCGGCAGACATTAGCCTAATCCGGCCGATTGCGGAGGCTCCATGGCGCCTGATCGAGCATCGGCAACCACCTGGCGGTCGCGGGTCTCCGGCATCAGCAGCAGATAGAGCACAAAGCCCACCGCGGCAATGGCGGCCAGGGTGGTGAAGGCCGCCGCGTAGCCGAAGCGGACGATGATGATCCCGGCGATGGTGGCGCTGATCGCCGCGCCCAGGCCCTGGGCGGTGGCGATGGCGCCCTGGCTGACGTTGAAGCGCCCGCTGCCGCGGGTGAGGTCGGCGACGATCACCGGCACCAGGGCACCGTAGATCCCGGCACCGATGCCGTCGAGCAGCTGCACCGCCACCAGGTAATAGGGGCTGTCGGAAAAGGTGTAGAGCACCCCGCGGATGGCCAGCACGGCAAAGGCGAAGAGAAAGATCGGCTTGCGCCCGAAGACGTCGGCCTTGCGCCCCACCAGGATGGCCACCGGCACCATCACGCACTGGGCGGCGACGATGCAGACGGCCACCAGCGAGGTGGCGCTGTCCTTGCCGACGATATGGGTCAGCTGCTGGCCGACCGAGGTCAGCATGGCGGCATTGGCCAGGTGGAAGATGGCCGCCAGCAACGCCAGCAGTTGCAGCTTGCGATTGGCCAGCAGCGCCTGCCAGGCCGACACCGGCTTGCTGTCGCGAACGCCGTTTTCCTCGCCCAGCCCCTGGGCCAGGTCATCGTCGATCTCGTCCTGGGGTACCCGGACGATGGCGACGATGGAGGCCGCCGCCAGCAGCGCCATCAGCCAGAACACCACGGTGGGGCCGAAGAAATAGGCCAGGCCACCTGCCAGGGCCGCCGAGACGGCATTGCCAGCGTGGTTGAAACCCTCGTTGCGACCGATGTGCCGGGTGAAGGCCTTGGGTCCGACGATCCCCAGGGTGATGGCCGCCAGCGCCGGGGCGAAGAGGGCCGCGGCGGCATGGGCCAAGGACTGGGTGGCCGCCACCACATAGAAGTTGGAAACGAAGGGCAGCATCACGCTGCAGACGGTCACCACCAGGGCGGCGACGCCGACCATGAGGCGCTTGTGGCGGGTCCGGTCGATCAGGGCGCCGGCCGGGGTCTGGGCGATCAGCCCGGCGATGCCGGCCAGGGTCATGATGAAACCGGCGGTGGCCTCGTTCCAGCCCTCACCCGGGCCGCGCACGGCGATCAGGTAGATGGCGAGATAGGGCCCGAGGCCGTCGCGGACGTCAGCCAGGGTGAAGTTCAGGGCATCCAGGGCATGGCGCGCGCGGCGCGAGGGTTCGGCGCTGGCGGCGGTGGCCGGGGCACGGGTTTCGGACATGAGCGGGCATCCGTAGCGAGATGAAGAGTCGCAGGACAAAACGCCCCACGGCACCTCTCGCCCTAGCCCACCAGAGGCCGTCGGTATGACTCGACGGATCCCAGCCAACCACCGCTGCCAGGGGAGATTGCAAAATGTGACCGGAGCGAAGCGGCGCTAGTGCCGTACCGATAGCAAAGAAATCCCTCTGGCCCGCTGCTTTCCGTACGTCTTCACACTTCGCAGAGGGTCGCCATCGCAGGATGCCGGCGTATCAGGCCACCTGCCGGGTCAGGGCGGCGTCGGTCTCGGGTTGGGCCAGGAGCACCGCACTGCCTTCTTCGCTGCGCGGTCGCAGCATCGACAGCAGGTTGGCCTCGATGGTGGCGCACAGCTTGTCCATGGTGATCTGGTGCTGGCTATCAGCGAAGGGCGCCTGCAGATCGCTGCCGATGCGCTCCAGCGCCAGCAGCATGAAGCCGACCACGGTGGACACCAGCGGGGTGAACCAGCCCAGGGTCGAGACCAGGCCCAGCGGCATGGCGATGCAGAACAGAAAGCTGAACAGCTGCGGAAAGCAGACGTAGGGATAGGGCAAGGGGGTGTTGGCGATGCGCTCCATGCCGCCTTGCCAGTTGGACATATCCACCAGGGTCTCTTCCAGCCGCGCCAGGCGGATGCTGTCCAGCCGGCCCTGGCGGTATTCGCTGGCGATCAGCTCGGCGGTGCCGGCAAGGATGTCGTTGGCGAAGTTGAGGCTGCCTTCGGCCAGTGCCAGTTCATGACGGGCGAGATAAGGCGCGGCGGCCTGGGCCGGGTCCTGGCGCTTGAGCTGGGCGCGCAGGGCGTGCAGATAGCCCATGTGCCGACGCAGCAGCACCGCCTTGACCCGGTTCTGCGCCTTGCCGTTATCGTCGATCAGGGTCAGCACCTGGCGGCCGAAGCTGCGCGAGCTGTTGACCATGGCGCCCCACAGGGTGCGCGCCTCCCACCAGCGGGCGTAGGCGCTGCTGTTGCGAAAGCTGATCAGCACCACCAGCGCCGAGCACAGCAGGGTCAGGGGCGTGAGCGGCAGGTCGAAGCGGTCGTCGACGAACAGCATGGCGTCCACCGTGACCGCCACATCCCACAGCAGCAGACCAAACAGCGACCAGCCGACATAGCTGAAGGTGGTACGCAGGAACTGGATCTTCTTCTGGATGGAACGGAGTTGGATCGGACTGGACATCTGGCACTCCCGGCGGCGGCGCGGTTTCTCGATTCGCGGTTGCCCATGCCTTCCTGTCGTCTCGCCACGAGCCGCTCGACCCGTCGCCGCGCCTCCTCCTGAGAATGCAACCTGTTCGCGAGACTAGTCGGCGGTGCTTAAGTCAAACTTAATCCGGATCGACGGACGGATCATGGCAAAGTGCCTTGCCAGAGCACTCCGTTGCCGCTTGAACACCTCTAGCCAGCGTCTCGACGGCGGCGTGACCGCCGATCAGTCCCGCAGCCGACCGGCTAGCTGGGACAGATCCTGGGAGACGCCATGCAGACGTTCGCTGGCGCTTTGGGTACGCCCCAGGTCATCTTCATTGTGGCGAGCCACGGTGACGATCTCCGCCAGGTTGCGGGCGATGTCCTCGGCCACCGAGGTCTGCTCCTCGGCCGCCGTGGCGATCTGCCGGTTCATGTCGCGGATGGCCTCCACAGCCAGGGTGATGCTGCGCAGCCGCTCGCCCGAAGCGACCACCTGATCGCGTCCGGCACTGCTTTCGGCGGCGCCCGCACGCACCGCTTCGGCGGCTTCGTGGGCCGCGCCCTGCAACGTCGCGATCAACTGATGGATCTCGCTGATGGAACTGGCCGTGCGCACCGCCAGGCTGCGCACCTCATCGGCTACCACGGCGAAGCCGCGTCCGGCGTCCCCTGCCCTAGCGGCTTCGATGGCGGCATTGAGCGCCAGCAGATTGGTCTGGTCGGCGATGCCGCGGATCACTTCCAGCACACTCCCGATACGCTCGCTGTCGTGCTCCAGGCGGGCGATGACGGCGGCGGTGCGGGTGATTTCAGCGTGCATCCGTTCGATGGTGGCGATGGTCTGGGTCATGCTCGTCTCGCCTTCCTGGGCCGCGCGATCCGCATCGTTGGCCGCCGTGGCGGCACTGCCGGAATGGCGGGCCACCTCCTCCGCGGTGGCGCTCATCTCGTGCATGGCGGTGGCCACCTGATCGGTACGCGAGAACTGATCGCGGATGCCCTCGCCGCTGCGCTGGGCGATGGCGCCCAATTCCTGGGTGGTGGCATCGAGCGCCCCGGTACCCTGGCGCAACTGGCCGGCTAGATCGACGAAAAAGTCGCGCAGACGATTGGCGGCGCGTGCCAGCCGGCCCACCTCGTCGCGCCGCGACTCAGCCAGGGGCTGCCCCAGGCGCCCCTCGCTGAGCTGAACCAGCTGCTCGGTGACCCGCGCCAGCGGACCGACGATGCGGCGGTTGACCAGCCAGGCATTGAGCAGGGCGATCAGGGCGGCGAAGGCGAGCATGGCGCCCACTGCCAGCAGCACAGTCCGGCGCGCCTCGGCGCTCAGGGTCCCGGCCTGGTCGTTGGCCCGCTCATGTAGGTCGGTGACCAGGCTGGACAGCTGCTCGCTGGTCGCCCGGTCGATGCCCTTGACCGCGACATCGCCCTGGGCGGCGACATAGTCCGCCGCTACATAGGCCGCCAGCCCGCGGCGATAGGCTTCGCCCATATCTCTGTGACTCCGGGCCAGTTGCTGCAGGCGCTGACGCAGCTCGGGTTCGTCGGCCCGGCGTTGCAACTGCTCCAGCGCCGCCTGGACCCGGGCTTCTTCTTCCTGAAACTGCTTCCAGTAGCGCTCACGCTGGTCGGCGGCACCGCCGCGCAGCAATACGTTCTTCCACTCCTGCACCTGGGATTTGAAGGCCAGATTGGTGGCGTCCACCAGGCGCGCCTCCTCCAGCGGACCCGTGAGGAGGCGTTGATAGCCATCCAATTGCCGGGACAGCAAGCCGAAACCGGCCAGGGCCAGTGCCAGCAACAGGACGAGACCGCCGCCAATGAGCAGCAGCAATTGAGCACGCAGAGAACGAGAGGGATTCATGGCGATGACCAAGCGGATGGTGCGGGCGGTCACTTCACTACAGATTTATTGCAATAACGTTTCAAACAATTTAAAGGATGACTATTTCTACCAAGGCCCGCCGTACGGTCGCTAGGCGGCTACAGAAGGTCAGACCCATAGCTTTTGGGACAGCCACCGCCCTTATCGCCGGAGGCGCCGTGCCATAATCCGGCCACCTTCGCCGTCCTAGATGCCTGCATGTCCAGAATTGTGAAAGCGAGCCTCGTGCTGCTCGCGCTCTTGGCCCTCTACAGTCTGCTCGGTTTCCTGGTCGGGCCGCGCCTCGCCCTGCACTACCTCAACCAGACGCTGGCCGAGCGCCTCACCCAGCCGGCCAGCCTGCAGGCCTTGAGCTTCAACCCCTTCACCCTGGAGTTGCACGCCGACCAGCTGCTAATCGGCTCGGCGGAGCATCCCGTGATTGCCGCCGAAGGCTTCTCGGCCGATCTGCAATGGGACAGCCTCTGGCGCCGCACCCTGCACCTGACCGAAGTACGCCTCGACCAGCCCCAGGTCGATCTGCGCATCGCCAAGGGTGGCCAGGTCAATCTGGCCCAGCTCTGGCGCAGCGAACCCGCCACCACTGCCGCGCCGACGCCAGCGGATGCGGAGCCAAGCCAGCCCTTCCCGGTGCACATCGAGCGCATCGCCCTGGTCGAGGGGCGCCTGCACTTCCTCGACGCCCAGGGCGCCCAGCCGGTGGAGGCCACCTTCACCCCCCTGGATGCCACCCTGCAGGATTTCCGCACCCGTAGCGGCGACACCCCGGGCCAACTGGCACTGACCGCCACCACTGCCCAGGGCGGCCAGCTCACCTGGAAGGGCAGCCTGGATCTCCTGCCGCTACGCAGCGAGGGCGACCTGACCCTCAAGGGCGTCAGCCTGGCGCCCTGGTGGCCCTATGTGCGCAACCAGTTGCCCCTGGCGCTGGGTAAGGGGCGTCTGGAAGCCAGCACCCACTACCGCCTGGACCTGAGCAAGAGCCTGCAACTGCAACTTAGCCAGGGCCGCCTGGCGCTGGACGACGTCGCCGTGCAGGCGGTGAATGCCGAACCCAAGGCCAGCTTCAAGCGCCTGGCCGCCGAAGGCATTGGTCTGGATCTGCAGCGGCGCGAAGTCAGCATCGCCCGCCTGCGCGGCAACGGCCTGGATGCCTGGGGCAATCGCGAGCAGGACGGCACGCTCGACTGGCAGAAACTCTTCCCCACCAGCGATGCCCCCAGCAGTGGCCCGGCCTGGCGCGTGCGGCTCGACGACGCCGAGCTCAGCGACAACCAGCTGCACCTGGTGGACCGCGTGCCCCAGGACCCGGCCAGTCTCTATTTCAGCGGCCTGGACCTGGCGCTCAAAGGCTTCGATACCGCTGGCGACAAACCCTTCGACTTGGCACTCAAGACCACCCTGGGCGACCGCGGTCGCATCACCGCCAGCGGCCAGCTGACGCTCAGCCCCCTGCAGGGCAACTTCGACGTCGACATCGACGAACTCAACCTGCGCCAGGCTCAGCCCTATCTCAGCCCCTATGTGCGCCTGGAGATCCGCAGCGGCCAGCTGGCCAGTCGGCTTAAGGTGGCCCTGAAACCCGGCGAGCCGCTGGGGCTCACCGTCAGCGGCACGGCCCAGGTCACCCAGGTGCATGTGCTCGATACCCTGCACCAGCAGGACTTCATGCGTTGGCGGCGGCTGGACCTGCAGGGCATCGCCTTTACCCTTGGTAAACAGCTGGTCATCGACAGGATCGACCTGGAAAAGCCCTATGGCACCCTGGTGATCAACGAAGACCTGAGCAACAACTTCAGCGCCCTGCTGGTATCCCAGCCGAAAACCGCGTCGAAGGACAGCTCGCCACCGCTGCAGATCCGCATCGGCGGCGTGAGCATCAAGGACGGCAGCGCCGACTTCGCCGACAACAGCCTGAAGCCCGGTTTCGCCACCAACATCCAGTCGCTGGAAGGCGGCATCGGCACCCTCGATACCGCCGCCTCCAAGCCGGCCGACATCCACCTCGCCGGCAAGGTCGACCGTTTCGCGCCGGTGGAGATCAAGGGCCGTCTCGACCCCCTCGATCCCTTGCAGCAGCTGGACGTGACCGCCTATTTCCGCCAGGTCGAACTCACCACCCTGTCGCCCTATACCGGCAAGTTCGCCGGCTATGCGGTGCGCAAGGGGCGCCTCGACCTGGATCTGCAATACCGCATCGACGACGGCCGGCTGCAAGCGCAGAACCATGTGGTGCTCGACCAGCTGGAACTGGGCGAGCGGGTGGACAGCAAGGACGCCGTGGACCTGCCGGTGCGCCTGGCCGTGGCCCTGCTCAAGGACAGCCACGGTCGCATCGACCTGCGCCTGCCGGTGGCGGGCAATCTCGCCGACCCCAACTTCAGCATCATGCCGGTGGTCTGGCAGACCCTGCGCAACGTGCTCAGCCGCGCCGTCCAGGCGCCCTTCCGCATGCTGGCGGGACTGGTCGGCGGGCACGAGGCGGATCTCAGCGCCATCGACTTCGCCGCCGGCAGCACCACCCTCTCGGCCCAGGCCCGCGGCGAGCTGGACAAACTGGCCGCGGCCCTGCGCCAGCGCCCGCAACTGACGGTGGAGGTCAAGGGCCATGCCGGCGCCGCCAGCGATGGCCGCGCCCTGGCCGCCAGCCAGCTGGAAAAGGATTTCCAGACCCAGTACTTCAACCTGCTGCAGCGCCGCGGCGACAAGGTGCCGGCCGATCCCAGCCAGTTGCAGGTGCCCGCCGACATGCGCGCGCCCCTGCTGGAAGGCCTGTATCGCCTGCGACTGCAGGCGCAACCGCCGCAGGAATGGGATAGTCTTGACGATGCCACCCGCACGGCGCGCCTGCGCCAAGCGGTGCTCGAAGCCTGGAGCGGCAACGACGGCCTCCTGCGCAGCCTGGCCCAGCAACGCGCGGGGGCCATCAAGACCTATCTGGTGGAGACGGCGAAACTGGATGCCCAGCGGGTCTATCTGCTGGACGTCAGTACTCAAGCCCAATCCGGCGAATCGCCCACGGCCGCGCAATTGCAGCTCGGGGTGCTCTGACCGGTCAGGAGACTCCCATGCGTTGCCTGCTCGCCGCCCTCACCCTGCTGGTCGCCACCGGCGCCGCCGCCGATTCCATGAGGTGCGGCAACGCCCTGGTCAGCCGGGGCGATCGCGCTTTCGAAGTGCTGCAAAAATGCGGCGAACCCGCCCATCGCGACCTGGTGGGCTACGAACTGGGCCGCAACGAACGCCGCGAGGCGGTGATCGAAGAATGGGTCTACGGCCCGAAGAACGGCGCCAACTACATCCTCACCTTTGAAGCCAACCGCCTCAGTCGCATCGAGTTCCAGCGCCAATGACTCCTCGCGCCCTGCTGTTGCTGCTCCTGCTCGCCACCGGTACCAGCCAGGCCGCGTCGTTGCGGTGCGGCAGCGCCCTGGTCTCCACCGGCTCCACCACTCACGAGGTTCGCGGCAAGTGCGGCGACCCCCTGAGCGTCACGCCCCTGGGCGAGCGCCAGGTCACTGACGGCTACGGCTATCGCCAGGTCGAATTCGTCGAGGAATGGGCCTACGGCCCTTGGAACGGCATGCTGTATTTCCTCACCTTTCGCGGCGGCCGCCTGGACCAGGTGGACAGCAAGAGAGCCAACTGAGACGTTTCGCAGGTTGGCCCTGCACCCGTAGGTTGGGTTGAGCGCCAGCGAAGCCCAACACCGCCCAAGTTCCAGCCACGCTGTTGGCACGGTTCCCGTAGGTTGGGTTGAGCGTAGCGAAGCCCAACATTGCCCAAGCCCCCAGCCACGCTGTTGGGCTTCGCAATGCTCAGCGCCAACCTACGGCGCTTGGCCTCGTGAGCTAAACGCCCGCCTGACCAATCGACTCTGTGCATGGACGGCATACAGAGGTTTGGTTATTCATCTCGTGCCCTGGCCCAGCATCCTTGGTCGCCCTTTACGAACGCTGCAGGACTGCCCGCAGTCGCATGCTTCGTCTGTTCCTTTTCCGGAGTCCGCCATGGCCAAGCTACGCCTCTTCACCTCGCCGTCCGCCTTTCCCAATCCCCAGCGCCTACGGCTGTTCATCCATGAAAAGGGCATCGCCGACCAGTTCGAGGAGGTCATCCTCAAGATGGCGCCCGAGGGCGAGCAGCGCCAGTGGCAGCACCTCAAGCGCAATCCCTGGGGCGAGACGCCTACTCTGGAGCTCGCCGAGGGCGGCTACCTGGCCGAAAGCGCGGCCATCGCCCGCTATCTGGATAACAGCTATCCCGGGCGCAAGGTAATGGGCGAAACGCCGCTGGAGCAGGGCCAGGACGCCATGTGGAACGACCGCATCTTCGTGCACGTGCTCTATCGCATCGTGACCATGTTCCATGTGCAGCACGAAGGCCTCGGCCACAAGCTGGAGCTGACCCACAATCCGCAGTGGGGCGAGCATTGCCGCAAGGAGGCCCTGATGCACGCGGCCCTGGTGGATCGGCACCTGGCCGATGGTCGCGAATGGCTGCTGGGCGGCGCGGCGCCGACCTTTGCCGACATCACCCTGTGCACCGCCATCGCCTTCGCCAAGTTCCCCACCAACCAGACGCCGCTGGACGAGCGCTTCGAGCACCTGGCGGCCTTCTGGGCGCGCTGGCAGCAGCGCGACAGCTTCCGCGCGGCCTATGCCGACGGCCACAGCGGCCTGGACGAACTGGCACCCCTGGCGCGCGGCTGACCGCGCTTTACCCACCCCCTCTCCCCCTGGGAGAGGGCCGGGGTGAGGGTCCTGCCCACCTGACCCCTCTAGCCCAACCGCTCGCGCAACACCGCCAGGGCAACCTCAGGTCCGCCGACGACGAGCGTGGCGGGCACCGCCAACATCAGGTTGAGCGGCAAGCCGAATTCCTCCAGCGTCCAGCCGTCCTTATCCAGCAACCCCTTTCCCACCCACTCGGGATGCCGCGCGCGAATCCGCTCGGCCAGGCTACCCGTCTCCGGGACATAGCCCACCACCGGCTTGCCCAGCGCCACCGCATAGCCCACCTCGAAGCAGGTACCGCTGTCGGGCTCGGCGCCGCGAAAGAAATCCAGACTGGCCAGCACCCCATCTGCCTGCTCGATCAGCGCCAGATTCGCCCGATAGATCCAGGCTGCCTGTTTACGCGGCTCGCTCAGCTCCGGCGGGATGGCGTTGTCCAGTGGAAACAGGCCCGTGCAGCCGTGACGAGCGCACAGCGCCTTGAGGGCCTCGCCATGGGCGACGGCGTCGGGGCGAAAGACCTCGGGACCGGCCAGATAAAGACGGGGTGGCATAGGGAGTCCTCGCTCAAAACTGCCAGTGTAGAGGGCGGGCGAAACCTCGTCTCGGTGGCGAAGACTTCGCGCTGTACGCCAGGGTCGGCTAGACCGGCACCGCCGCCGACCGCGCCAGCGCCTCGTCGAGTAGCCGACAAGCCGTTTCACCGACGCGCCGTACCCCCTCCTCGATCCCCGGGCGCTGGGCCTGGGCATAGTTCAGCCGCACGCAGTTGCGGTACTTGCCCGAGGCGGAAAAGATGCTGCCACAGGCGATCTGGACGCTCTGGGCGAGCAATTCGCGATTGAGTCTGTGGCTGTCGCAGGCCTCGGGCAACTCCACCCAGAGCAGGAAGCTGCCCTGGGGCTGGCTGACCCGGGTGCCGGCCGGAAAGTAGCGCTGCACCCAGGCGCTCATCAGGTCGCGATTGCGCTGGTACTGGGCACGCATCCGCCGGACATGGGCCGTGTAGTGGCCAGCGGCGATGAATTCGGCGATGGCCAGCTGCGGCTGGGGCGCGGTGCAGCCGGTGCCAATGTACTTGAGGTGCAGGATGCGCTCGGCATAGCGCCCGGGCGCCACCCAGCCGACCCTGAGCCCGGGTGCCAGGGTCTTGGAGAAGGAACTGCAGAGCACCACCCGGTCGTCTTCGTCGAAGGCCTTGAGCGCCCGCGCCCGCGGATAGCCATAGAGCAGATCGCCGTAGACGTCGTCTTCGATCACCGCCAGGTCGTGCTTGCGCGCCAGGGCCACCAGCTGACGCTTGTTGGCCTCGGGCATGCAGTAACCCAGGGGGTTGTTGCAGCTGGGGGTGAGTTGGATGGCGCGCACCGGCCATTGCTCCAGGGCCAGTTCCAGCGCCGGCAGGCTGATGCCGGTGCGCGGATCGGTGGGGATCTCCAGTGCCTTGAGGCCCTGCCCCTTGAGGGTCTGCATCACCCCGTGAAAGGTCGGCGAATCCACCGCGACGATGTCGCCCTCCTGGCAGGTGGCGCGCAAGGCCGTAGCCAGGGCTTCGTGGGCACCGCTGGTGATGACGATGTCATCGGCGGTGAGCACGCAGCCGGCATCCAATTGCAGGCGTGCGACCTGCTCGCGCAAGGCCGCCACGCCCTGGATGCTGTCGTAGGACAGCCCGGCATTGCCCGGTCGCCGGGCCAGCCGCGCCATGCCGGCGAGCAAGGGCGCCAGGGTCGGCGCCTCGGTATCCGGCAGGCCACGACCGAGTTGCACCCGCACCGAGTCGGGGGTGGAGGTCATCAGTTCGCGCACCGGTTCCCAGCCGGAGACCTCCACTGGCCAACGCGCCGGTCGGGTCACCCGCGGCAACTCGATGACGCGTCTTTCCAGGCGGACGAAGTAGCCGGACTTGGGCCGTGGCTCGACCAGGCCGCGATCCTCCAGCAGCCGATAGGCCTGCTGCACCGTGGCCAGGCTCACCCCGTGCTCCTGGGCCAGGGCCCGTACCGACGGCAGGCGTTCGCCCGGTCGATAGAGGCCCTGTTCGATACGGCGGCCGAGGGCATCGGCCAACAGCTGATAGCGATTCATGCCCGGACTATAGCGGCGCAGACAGGAATCGCGCGCCATACAGATGGCCATGCCAATCACCATACAGCTGCCCGCTGTAAGGCGGCTGTATGGCGGACAACCGACCGCCCTGGATCTGCCGCTGAAGGTGCCGACGGCGGAGCATGGAGACAGCCCAGGAGAGCCGCCATGCCCAGAAACCCAAGCCTGCACGATCAAACCCGCGCCAGCGGTTGCTGGCTGCTGTTCCAACGCCAGCTGAGCACTCGCCGCAGCCTGCTGGAGCTGTCGGACGAAGAACTGGCCGATATTGGCCTGGATCGGCTGACGGCATTGCACGAAGCCCATCGCCCCTGGTGGCGGGTGCTGCTGGACGCCTGGCGTCAGTCCGGCAGCCGCGACAGCCGCGCCGCCCAGTCCGCCACCGGTGCCGGCAGCTCCGGATGCCAGAGTCTGCGCCAGACCACCGCCAGCTGTTCGCGACCGCCTCGCTCCCGCGGCCACAACGAAGGTTCGGCCACCAGTCGCCAGCCACTCGCCTCGCGCTGAGCCAGCACGAAGCGAAAGCTGTGGTAGCCGGTGGCGCCCAGGCGCAGATCGGTCACCACCAGGTCATCGCCCAGGCGGTCGTACCTCAGCCAGTCGTCGGTGAACCAGCGCAGCCGCTCCTCGGCCGGGGAATCGGCAAGAATTGGCGCCAGTTCGCCGCCCCGCGGCAGCGGCACCAGCTGCGGCGGATGGTCGTCGAACAGCCCGACCCAGGTTTCCCGGTAGCGCTCGGGGCCATCGTCCACCATGACCCGCCAGAGCAGACTGGTGAACGGCAGGGGTGCGCTGAACAGGCGCGCGTCCGCCTGCCCCTGGGCCGCCAGCACCTGGCGCACCTGGCGCTCCGCGGAATACTTGGCCGCCAGGGTCCAGCCCAGGTAGGTCGTGGAGAGCAGCAAGGCCGCCACGGCCAGCCGTGGCGTTCTGTCCCGGGGGCCGAGCACCAGGCCAGCCAGCACTGCCAGCAACAATGGCAGGGTATAGAGCGGATCGATGATGAAGACGCTGGACCAGGCCACCGGAGTGGTCGGCAGTGGCCAGAACAACTGGGTACCGTAGGTGGTGAAGGCATCCAGCAGCGGATGGGTGATGAGCACCAGCCAGAGGGTCAGGAACAGTCGTCGCTGGCTGTAACCCGGATCGCGCCAGCGCCCGCACAGCCAGGTCAGCAACAGGGCCACCCCGGTCAGCACGAACAGCGAATGGCTGAAGCCGCGGTGGTAGGTCATCTCGTTGACGGCGTTGCCGTAGTCGATGACCACATCGAGATCCGGCAGGGTGCCCAGAGCCGCGCCATAGAGAAGGGCGCGGCGGCCCTGCCAACGACCCAACAGCGCGGTCTGGACGGTGGCGCCGAGTACGGCCTGAGTCAACGAATCCATGGATCAGAGCTTCCGGGCGAAATCGAGCATCAACCGCGCCAGGGCCTGGGGCGTTTGCAGCGGCATCAGGTGACCGGCACCGGGAATCACCTCCAGTCGGCTATTGGGAAAGGCCGCCAGGGTGGTCCGGCGCTGTTCGTCCGGACCGGGCACCTGCTGGTCATCGGCGCCGCAGACCAGCAGCACCGGATAGTCCAGGGTCTCGATCCGATCGCTCCAGTCTTCACGACTGCCGTGATCGACCCAGGCACGCCAGGCCTGAAGATTCAGCCGCTGGGCGTCAGCGATCACCACCTCGCGAATGGGATCCGGCAGGCGATGGGCACTGGATTCGTCGACGAAGGCCTCGGCCTCCGCCCGGCTCTTGCCATAGGCGCGCTGGGCATCGCGGTCCGCCTCGCTCATGGGTTGCGGCCCGGGCGGCGAAGGCGCCACCAGGATAAGGCCGACCAAATACTCCGGCCGCCGCGCCGCCAGCACCACAGCCACCTTGCCGGTCATCGAATGGCCGACCAGGATGCAACGGTCCAGACCCAAGGCGCGGATGCTGGCATCCACCTGATCGGCCATCTCCGCCACGCTGTAGCCCTCGACCTCGGCGGCATCGCCAAAGCCTGGCGTATTGAGCGCCACGCAGCGATGTTTGCCATCTAGATAGGGCACGGTGGGAAACCAGGTGCGGTGGGAGCCGCCGAGAAAGTGCATGAGCACGAAGGTGGGCGAACCGCTGCCCTGCTGGCTGTGGGGAAGCATGGAAAATCCTCGGTGCGGGCTGAAGGCGGATACGTCTCAGATGGAGAGGTAGGCAGCGCGCTAAGTTCCGCTTCGCTGGAGGCCTGGCAACCCGGGCCGCGCCGGCCGGTCTCACTCAGAGCCGCCCCTTTCCGGAGTCCACCATGGCCGATCTGTCCCGCTTTCCATCACCCACCGCTGGCCCGCCCGGCATCCCGAGCGCCTGCAGCTCTACTCGCTGCCCACGCCCAACGGCGTCAAGGTCGCCATCCTG
Organism: Pseudomonas sp. PLB05; assembly: GCF_021106615.1. Taxonomy (NCBI): domain Bacteria; kingdom Pseudomonadati; phylum Pseudomonadota; class Gammaproteobacteria; order Pseudomonadales; family Pseudomonadaceae; genus Pseudomonas; species Pseudomonas sp. PLB05. The sequence continues at coordinate 852,242 of NZ_JAJOHO010000002.1, read as the reverse complement.
CTGGAGGAGCTCGGCCTGCCCTATGAGGTGCATCGCATCGACTTCGACCAGGACGATCAGCACACCGCGGAATTTCTTTCGCTGAGCCCCAACAACAAGATCCCCGCCCTCCTCGACCCCGACGGCCCCGGTGGCGAACCCCTGGGCCTGTTCGAGTCCGGCGCCATCCTGCTCTATCTCGCGGAAAAGACCGGGCGCCTGCTGCCCGAGGATCCGGCCCGGCGCTACCAGGCCATCCAGTGGCTGATGTTCCAGATGGGGGGTATCGGTCCGATGTTCGGCCAGCTCGGCTTCTTCACCACCTTTGCCGGCAAGGACATCGAAGACCCGCGGCCCCGCGAGCGCTATGTGGCCGAAGCCCGGCGCCTGCTCGGCGTACTGGATGGCCAGCTCAAGGGCCGCGCCTGGATCCTGGGCGCGGACTACAGCCTCGTCGACATCGCAACCTTCCTCTGGATCCGCGCTCTGCTGGAGGTCTACCAGGTGGCCGACCTGGTCGGCTTCCAAGACTTTCCCGAGGCCCGTCGCGCCCTCGACGCCTTCCTCGCCCGCCCGGCGGTGCAACGCGGCCTGCGGATACCGGCCGCACCCTGATGCTCGCCAACGCTGGTATGCAGCTGCGCCAGTGGCGAGCGGAGGATGGCCGGGTGTCGGCGCGGCTGAATGCCGATCCGCCCCTAGCGCAACTGACTGTCCTTGCTCGCCCGCCGGTTGTAGCCGCCGGCGCGCTGGTCTTCGGCGTCCTGCTCGGACTGGCAGCGGATGCACAGGTGTACACCCGGGACCGCCTGGCGGCGCGCCTCGGGGATGGCGTCGCCGCACTCCTCGCAGTGGGTGAGGCTCGCGCCTCGATGCAGACGACTGCGGGCGCGCTGCACCGCATCGTCCACCGTGCTGTCGATCTGTTCCTGAACCGCGCCGTCTCCGGCCCACCCATTGGCCATGGCTGACTCCCAGCTGCGTTGCCTTGATACCCATTGGAAGCGAAGCTCGCGCAGATGTTCGCTGCCGTCCAGCGTCCGTCCGTCGTGCTGGCATCTGCTGTCGCTGCTGATGCTGGGATTGGCGCTGACGGGCTGCTCCAACCGCGAGCTGCTGCGCCAGGTCACGACGGCACTCTGTGTGCCCAATGCCCGGCTCACTGGCCTGGCGGCGCCCTGTCGCCAGGTGGTGGAGGATCCCGGCTTCGCCATGCTGCGTGCGCCCGGCGAGCGTCAGCATTTCATCCTGGTGCCCCTACGCCCCCTGCGCGGGCTGGAGAGTCCGGCGCTCTGGCAGCCAGGCCAACCCAATTGGTTCGGCCTGGCCTGGCGCCAGCGCTGGTATCTGAGCGCCTGGGGCCAGGCACCCGTGGCGGATGAGCGGATCGCCCTCGCCCTCAATGCCCCCAGCGGGCGCAGCCAGGATCAATTGCATGTGCACCTCGCCTGCCTGCGGCCCGAGTTGCGCCAACAGCTGTGGCAGCTGGCGCCAGACATCGATGAACACTGGCGCGCCCTGCCAGTGGCGCTGGCGGACAGTCGCTATCAGGCGCAGCGCCTGAGCGAAACCCAGTTGCAGGCCACGGACTTCTTCCAGGTCCTGGCCAGCCAGCCGCCCTATCCACTGCCGGATCCGCGCCTGTCACTGGCGGTGGTGGCGCTGCCGAGCCAGGACGCCGGTCGCCAGTTCCTGCTGCTGGCCGGACGCGCGGGCAGCCAGCCGGGCGATTTCGGCTCAGCGGAACGGCTGCTGGCCGGGGATTGCCAGGGAACGACCACGGCCCCGGCGACTCAATAGCGCCAACGCGCCAGGAGGCCCCCCATGCCGCAGGAATTCCAAGACCTCTTCGACTTCATCGATCAGCTGCTCGCCTGGTCCGACTTCTATCTCAAGTCCGGCCTCCTGCTCTGCGGAGTAGGCATGGTCGCCGGTGCCATCGCCTGGAAACGCTGGTGGGGCAAGGCGCTGGCCTTTGGCTGCGCCGGTCTGGGCGCACTCGCGGCCTTGAGCCTGGATCTGCTCCACCGCCTCTGAAGCACCGCAAGATTCTGAACGGCTTTGCGCCTTCCGCTGCCCAGTACATGGCGGCAAGATGACACTGGCCGTCGCTTTCCGCCGCCAAAGCTTGAACTGCTTCACCGTCTCGAACAGAGGGCGCTACGGGTTGGCGGATAGATCGCGGCAGCTTGCTAGGGTACTGCCCCACAATAATCCGGCCTGTTCACCACGGCCTTCATCTTTTCAGCTCATGCATACAGACCCGATCATGCCCATGTCCCCTTCTCGCCTGTTGTCCCGCCTACCGCATCTCGGCCTCTGCCTGGCCGCCTCCCTCGCCTCCCTGGCCGGCACCGCCGTGGCCCAGGAAGGCAATGCCCGCTGGGTCAGCGACAGCCTGACCACCTATGTCCGCAGTGGTCCCACCGATGGCTATCGCATCGTCGGCACCCTCAAGTCCGGGCAGAAGGTCGAGCTGATCAGCACCCAGGGCGACTACAGCCAGGTGCGCGGCGAAGGCGGCAGCACCGTCTGGATTCCCAACAGCGACCTGCAGGACAAGCCCGGCCAGGCCGAGCGCCTGCCGCAGCTGGAACAGCAGGTGGCCGAGCTGAGCGGCCAGCTCAAGACCATCGACGACAGCTGGAAGAATCGCGTCCAGGGGATGCAGGAGACCCTGGATTCGCGCAAGCAGCAGATCGACGAACTGGAGAGCCGCCGCAAGGACCTCGACGCCCAGCTCACCCAGGCCCAGTCGGAACTGCGCAGCACCCAGGCCAAGCTTGGCAACGAGAACAAGCAGGCGCTGATGCAGTACATGGTCTATGGCGGCAGCATCGCTGGCGCGGGCCTGCTGGCCGGGCTGATCCTGCCGTCCATGACGCGGGGCAGGAAGAAGAACGACCGCTGGTTCTAAACGTCGGGGGCCAGCCGTTCTCGCGGCTGGGCGGAACCCGGGGTCACGGTGCGTGCCTCAAAAAAGGCACCGCTTCTGCTACCGTGGCCCGAAGCCTCCTGTCCAGACGAGCCCCCATGCCCGACACCCCCCGCTTTCGCATCCAGCAGGTCGAGACCCTTTCCGCTGACTGGGGCCTGCTGAAGAAGACCACCTTCGACTACCTGCGCCGCGACGGCAGCTGGCAACGCCAGACCCGGGAGACCTACGACCGCGGCAACGGCGCCACCATCCTGCTCTACGACCGCGACAGACGCACCGTGCTGCTGATCCGTCAGTTCCGCCTGCCCACCCTGGGCAACGGCCTGGACGACGGCCTGCTGGTGGAGACCCCCGCCGGCCTGCTCGACGCGGCCGCGCCCGAAGCGCGTATCAAGGCCGAGGTCGAGGAAGAGACCGGTTACCGCCTGGACAACGTTCAGCACCTGTTCGACGCCTTCATGAGTCCCGGCTCGGTGACCGAGTTGCTGCACTTCTTCGCCGGTGAATACCGCGCCGATCAGCGCATCGCCGACGGTGGCGGACTGCACGAGGAAGGCGAGGACATCGAGCTGCTGGAATTGCCTTTCGACGAGGCCCTCGCCATGGCCCGCGACGGTCGACTGCTAGACGGCAAGACCATCATGCTGCTGCAGTACGCCGCCCTCTACCTGCTGCCACACTAGCCCATGGAGCTGATCCGCGAGCGTATCGAGCGGCAGGTGATGAGCCTGACCGGACTGTCCCTGGGCGAGGTCGATTACGAGCAGCCACCGGGCGATCCCGGGCTGTTCGGACCGGGCAGCGTTCCCTGGCGGGTGCACAGCGACTTCACCTGCATGCTGATCGGCGGCATCGCCGCCCTGCTGATGCAGACGCTGCACCCTCTGGCCCTGGCCGGGGTCTGGGACCATTCGAAGTTTCGCGAAGACATGCTCGGCCGCTTGCGGCGCACTGGTCAGTTCATCGCCGCCACCACCTTTGGCGGTCGCGGCGACGCCGAGCGGCTGATCGCCCGGGTCCAGGCCATCCACCGTCATATCCGCGGCCAGGCCGCCGATGGCCGCCCCTACAGCGCCGAAGACCCGGCGCTGCTGACCTGGGTGCACGTGGCCGAGGTCAGTCATTTCCTCGCGGCCTACCTACGCTATTTCGATCCCCAGTTGCCGGGCGCCGAACAGGACCGCTACTACGCCGAGATCGCCCTGGTCGCCGAACGCCTGGGGGCGACCGACGTCCCCCGTTCACGGGCGGAGATCGCCGCCTACTACCAGGGGATCCGTCCCCAGCTGGTCTGCGACGAACGCAGTCGCGAGGTCTGCCGGGTGTTGCTGCAGGCGCCTGCACCCAGCGCCCTGGCCAAACCCTTCGGGTCCCTGATGATGCAGGCCGGCATCGACCTGCTGCCCACCTGGGCCAGCGAAGAGCTCGGTTTCCACCAGGGCCCGCTGCAAAAACGGCTGATTCGTACCGGAATTAGCGTCACCGCGCCGGTGCTGCGTTGGGCGGTGCGCAATGGCTCCTCGCATCGCGCCAGGCGGCGGATGGGGATCGAGGGTTAGCCTGCACTTAGGTGCGATGGGGCACCGTTGGGCTTCGCTACGCTCAACCCAACCTACGCCACTATCGCGGCCATGGGCCGCTCCTACGGATAGGTTGGATACCTGTAGGAGCGGCCCATGGCCGCGATAGATCAACCTACAACATCCGCACCTTGATCGATCGCCCCTTGATCTTGCCTTCGCTCAGCCGCTGCAGCGCCTGGCGGGCGATATCGCGTTCCACGGCGACGAAGGCCTGGTTGTCGAACAGGGTGATCTTGCCGATCTTGGCACCGGGCAGGCCGGCGTCGCCGGTCAGGGCGCCAAGGATGTCGCCGGGGCGCAGCTTGTCCTTCTTGCCCGCCGCCAGGGCCAGGGTGTGCATGGTCGGCACCAGCGGCTCCGGGGTGTCGCGCAGGGCACCCAGCGGCTGCCAATCCAGCGGCGAACCCTGCTGTACCTCGATGGCCTGGGCGCGGCTGGCCTCGGCCGGTGCCACCAGCGACAGCGCCAAGCCCTGTTCACCGGCGCGACCGCTGCGGCCGATGCGATGCACGTGCACCGCCGGATCGCGAGACAGCTCCACGTTGATCACGGCTTCCAGACCGGCCACGTCGATGCCACGGGCCGCCACGTCGGTGGCCACCAGCACGCAGAGACTGCGGTTGGCGAACATCGCCAGCACCTGGTCCCGCTCGCGCTGCTCCAGGTCGCCATGCAGGGCAGCGGCGGAGATGCGCTGGGCGTGCAGCGCCTCGACCACCTCCTGGCACTGCTGGCGGGTCTGGCAGAAGGCCACGGCGCTGGCCGGGCGATGGTGCCTGAGCAGGCGCACCACGGCAGCCAGGCGATCCTGGGCGGCGATCTCGTAGAAGCGCTGACGGATCTGGGTCTCGCTGTGCTGACTTTCGACGCTGATGCGCAGCGGCGCGCGCAGATAATCCTCGGCCAGGCGCTCGATGCCTTCCGGGTAGGTCGCGGAAAACAGCAGCGTCTGCCGCCGCGCCGGGGTCTGCCGAAGGATGTCGGCGATGGCGTCGATGAAGCCCATGTCGAGCATGCGATCGGCTTCGTCGAGCACCGCGACGTTGAGACCGTCCAGCACCAGGGTGCCCTTGCGCAGGTGTTCCTGCACCCGCCCCGGGGTGCCGACGATCACCTGGGCGCCGTGCTCCAGTGAGGCGATCTGCGGCCCCAGCGGCATGCCGCCGCACAGGGTCAGGATCTTCAGGTTGGGCGTGGTGCGCGCCAGGCGCCGCAGTTCGCGGGCCACCTGATCCGCCAGCTCGCGGGTCGGACAGAGGACCAGGGCCTGACAGCCGAAATAGCGCGGGTTGAGCCCCGTCAACAGGCCGATGCCAAAGGCCGCCGTCTTGCCCGAGCCGGTCTTGGCCTGGGCGATGAGATCCTGGCCCTTGAGGATGATGGGCAGGCTGGCCGCCTGGATGGGCGTCATGCTCAGGTAGCCGAGTTCGGCCAGATTGGCCTGCATGGCCTCGGCCAGCGGCAGGGAAGCGAAGGATGAGGGCACGGGAGTCCTGTGAAACGGCTGGTAAAGGTTTACCAGTCTAGCAGAAGGGTACCGGCTCTCCCGTGAATGGACGCTGGAGCAGGGCCTACCTATGCTAAGGGGTACGACAACTCAAGGAAGTTACACCATGTTCGACCGGCCTGTGCTCTATACCCATCCCATGTCGCGCGGACGCATCGTGCGCTGGCTGCTGGAGGAGCTCGGACAGCCCTATGAAGTGCAGCGGGTCGACTACGGGCCGGCGATGAAATCCCCGGCCTATCGCGCCATCAATCCCATGGGCAAGGTACCGGCGCTGCGCCATGGTGCCGCCGTGGTGACCGAGACGGCGGCCATCTGCGCCTATCTCGCCGACGCCTTTCCCGCCGCCGGTCTCGCACCACCCCTCAACGATCCGGCGCGCGGTGCCTACTACCGCTGGCTGTTCTTTGCCGCCGGCCCGCTGGAGGCCGCCGCCACCAACCAGGCCCTGGGCGTGGTCCTGCCCGAGGATCCGCAGAAACGCGGCGCGGTGGGCTACGGCAGTCTCGCCGAGGTACTCGACACCCTGGAGGCCGCCCTGGCCCCGGGTGAATACCTGGTGGACGACCGCTTCACCGCGGCCGATGTCTACGTCGGCGCCCATCTCGCCTGGGGCATGGCCTTTGGCACTATCGAAAAGCGTCCGCACTTCGAGCGCTATGTGGCCGGGCTGGTAAGCCGCCCAGCCGCGATACGCGCCCGCGAACTCGACGACGCCGAACTCGCCACGCTCAACTGAGCCTCGCCTACAACTCCACCGGTCCGCGCGGATGGTGCAACGGGCAGCCGTTGCGCTCGCTGCGAAACTGCGAAGACATCTCGTAGGCCGGCTGCCGCGATCTCATGATGCCGCCAAGGGGACGATGCGCGGCCAGACCGTGCCAGGGGCTGAACACCATGGCGTCGTCCACCTCGCGCGAGCGTGCCTCGTTCCAGGCCGGTTGCGGCTGGACCTCCAGGCGCGCCACGGTCACATAGGGGGTCAGGTCTTCCGGCCAGACCACCGAGGCGTCCTCGATCGGCGTCAGATCGATGTCTACCCCCAGTTGCACGCGGATCTCCCAGACCCCGCCGTGCTGGGCGAAATGGGCGTTGACCGCTTCGCGCAGGCCGTCGGGCTTGCCGTTGACCTCCACCGCGGCATCGGTCAGGGCGGTCAGCTCCGGCGCCACCGGCACCACGCTGAGCTTGGCGAAATAGGGGCCGTAGAGAAAGGGCACCATGGTGTAGAAGGTCTCGCCGAGCGGATGGGTCTCCGGGTGGCCACCCAGGCTCTTCAGCGTCGGACTCTCGCCGCCAAGGGCCTCCACCACCTTCTCAGCGCCGCGCAGCACCGCCGACGCCACCTTCTTCAGGCCCTCGCCGCGGCCGGTGGTCTTGGTCAGCAGCTTGAGCGTCTTGAGAAAGGTCTTGGGATCCGGCGCGGTAAAGGCCTGGGCGTTCTGCATGACGAAATCCTGGGTCACCTGTCCTTCGCTGCCAGGCCGGCGCTCGCCCGGCACGCCGATCAGCTTGAGCGCCAGGCCACGCGGGGTGGAAACGCTGTCGGCCAGGATGTCGCCGGGGTTGGTAGAGAATCTCAGCACCGCGGCATAGCTGCCCGGGGTGGCGAAGGCGCCCTGGCATAGGCCGGCGGCAGACCATCCAGCACCGTCACCTGGCCGGTGAGCAGACCATGACTCTTGGCGTGCACGCTGCGGATGGCATGACCACCATTGGCATAGGTGGTCTCGGTGATGTCTCTCATGGCTGCGACCATCTCGCGAACGGTGTCGGCTTCATCATCCGGCACCTGTTCGAAGGCGGGCTGGAACGGCAGCGGATGGACAGCGGTAGGCGTGGTCATCACGAGACTCCTCGGATGCCGTCATTCGGATGAGACGGTCAGCCAATGGACCGCTATCGCGCTAACGGCGTTCGGCCATTGCCACTCAGCCGACACAAGGTCGCGCTCGACGGGGTGCTCGGGAACGGCCCCGCCCAGGGGGGTTCGATATCTCCACCACCCACCCAGGAGCCCACCATGAGCGACGCCGACCAGAAGACCTACGACAACCCCAGCAATACCCCGCCACCCGAAGAGCTGCCTTATGCCGACATGGAGCCGGAGGAGTTTCCGGACGACCCGGACGTGGCCGGCGAGACCGAATCGGGCACACCCGGCTAGGCAGTGCCTTGCCCCGCGGACGACAGCCTGAGCGGCGTCCGCGACACTTTATGACTGGCTGGTTTGACGGGGACCCAAGGCCCCGCGAAGATGGGCGGGCGTCTGCCGCATCGAGTCCCCCATGCTTTCCACCAAGGTTCCCTTGCTTCTGCGCAGCCTCATCGGCCGGCTGGTACGGATCGCCATCGCCTCCGGCGTGACCTACCAGACCTTTGATCGCCTGCTGCGCCAGACCTATTTCGAGGTCGCCCAGGATTTCGAACCGCTGCGCGACAAGCCCAATTCCGACAGTCGCATCTCGGTGCTGACCGGCCTGCCGCGCCGCGAGGTCCGCGCTCTGCGCGAAGCCAGCCCGGAACGCACCCCCTGCACGCCCAGCCTGGAATGGCAGGTGCTCAGCGCCTGGACCTCACGACTGGATCTGCTCGATGCCGAGGGCAATCTGCGCCCCCTCCCCCGCACCCAGCGGCGCGGCGGCGAACAGAGTTTCGACGCCCTGGTCGCCAGCGTCGGCAGCGACGTCCGCGCCCGCACCGTGCTGGATGAATGGCTGCGCAAGGGGTACGCCCGTCTCGACGAGGAAGATCGCGTGGTGCTCACGCCCCGCTCGCTGCTGCGCGGCACCGAGAGCCAGGAAGGCGCGGGGCGGCTGCTGGCCCACTTCACCGGCGACCTGCTGGCCGGCTTCGAGCGCCTCTATTTACAGGACCGCGCCGCACCAGACTTCACCTTTCACGTGGTCTACGGCCACAACCTGACCCAGGACTCGACCCTGAGTCTCTATCGCACCGCCTACGACGAATCCATGCACCTGCTCAACCGCCTCAACCGCCTGGTGGTCGAACACGAAGCCCGCGACGCCGGCAAGCCCGACGCCACCCAGAGGGTCACCCTGGGCTTTGGCGGCTATCGCGTGGAACAGGCCCGGGATGCCGGCCTGGTACAGGGACGGGAGGATTAGCGCCAGCAGTCGGCAGCATTGCCGGAACCCTTGACCCCTTTCACGCCCTGGGCATTGAGGGTGAGATCGCCACACACCGTGTCGCGGGTCTGGGTACCACTGCGGGTAGCGGTCAGCAGATAGGGACCGTTGCTAGCGTAGTCCGCGCTGTTGGCGGCATAGATGGCGGCACTCAACTGGTAGTAGCCGCTGGTCGAGGTCACCGTCTGGCTGCCCGCCGGCGTCCTGTTGTTGACGATGTTCAGATTGGCCACGCTGGTGGGATAGGCATTGTTCTGCGCATAGAAACGCTCCATCCGCGCTGCCGCCTCGTTGAGCAGGGCCTGACCCTCGCTGCGGTTGGAGCGCAGTACGTAGTTCTGATAGCTGGGATAGGCGATGGCCGCCAGGATGCCGACGATCGCCACGACGATCATCAGCTCGATCAGGGTAAAGCCTCGTGCTCGCATCGCTACCTCAGGGATCGGGATTCTGATTGGAGAAGGTACGCCAGGTCTGCCGTTCGCGCAGTCCGGCCAGTCCAACGTCTGAACCGGGCGGCACCTTATCAGGCTTCGACTTATCAACACTGCCTGGCAGGATGGTACCGCCCACACTGATAGGACCATCGCCATACACAAAGGCGTTCAGTCCGCTCAGCAGTCCGGCCATCTGCAGACGGGCGTAGCGGAGCTGACTGCCCAGTTGCAGGTGATCGGTCCCGCCACCCGTGTAGGGATCCACTGCATAAAGATAGGTAACCGCGCCCGAATCGCAAGGATTGTCATTGGGCACCAGGGCTGCAGCGAGCAGGGTATCGGCCAGGTAGAGCGGCTTGGTGACGATCATCTCCCCCGTCGACGGCAGATTGAGGTACCAGCCGTACTTGCCGGTCCTGGTGCTGTCGCTGTACCAGTCCACCGCATTGGTGCTCAGGGTATTGGCCGTCGTGGTGATCGAAACCTGGGCCGTACTGGTATAGGTGAGTTGAGTGTCACTGCCCAGGGTCTGCACCTGCAGATTGGCCGTGGTCAGGGTCGGGGTGCTGTCGGCAGCCTTGCCTGCCGTCTGGCGATCCCAGATACCATACAGGCTCATGGCCTTGCCGGTGACGGCGGTGGCATCGCCGGTCTCCAGGTACTTGCCGGTGCCAAAGAGCAGCAGATGGCCGATCCCCGAGGGATGCCGCAGCAGGCGCGGCGCCGCGGTGATGGCCTGGACCTGGTTGGCGTCGCCGCTGGTGTAGCGGGACGCCCGGGCGCGATACAGGGGCGCTCCGCCAAAGGCGACCTTGAAGGCGCTCGCGCTGGCGTTGGCCTTGAGCTCGCTGCCGATCAGGTCGAAGCGCCAGAGATTGCCGTGCAGGTCGCCCGCGTAAACGTAGTCGGCGATCAGATCACCATCGACATCGGCCACCGTCGGCGCAGCCAGGCCATTGGGGGTGGTCAGACCGTCCTTGGGCTCGGGCGTGAACGCGGCGAGGCGCTTGCCGGTCTTGACGTCCAGGGCATAGAGCACCGCCTTGTCACTGGCACCGTTGTAACCGTTGGCCAGCAGCACCGCCCAATCGCCACTGTGCAGCCGAGCGACCACGGGCTGGCTGTAGGTCAGGCCGAGCTCGCTGAAATCCGGATCGCTGGCACTGAGCTCCCAGAGAACCCTGGGATTATCGGGATCGGTGATGTCCAGGGCGAACACCGCCCGATCACCGCCTCTCAGGGTGCCGATCAGCACGCTATGCCAGTCATTGTCGTAGTAGACATCCTGCACCACTGGCGCGCCATCGACATAGAACTGATGGGTACTGCTGGTATAACTCGGATCGGTAAGCTTGTAGAGATTGGGGATGACCGCACTGGGGACGAAGGCAAAGGCCTCGTCGCCATTGTCGTCGAAGGCATGCAGCATGCCGTCGTTGGCACCGACGTAGATCCGCGTGGCTCGCTTGGCCCATTTCTGCTGGAAGGCGCTGTAGCTGCCGGCAGCGCCGAGCGCATTCATCCTGGCAGCGGGACTGCTGGGTGTACTGACCAGCGCCGGTGTCGAATCGATGATGTCGCCGAGCAGATGGTTGCGGATGCGCAGGGCCGGCGTGGCCGTCTGGCTTTCCTTGCTGCGATCGCCACGCAGGTAATTGACCCGGGCCTCGCCATAGCTGTCGCGGGTACCGTTGGCGTTGCGGTTCAGTGTCACCTTCTGGTCGTCGCTCAGATTGCTCCAGATAAATGGCTGACGCACCCCGCCCACGTTCATGTACACCTTGCGCGCGGCAAAGCCGCCCGCGCCATAGGTCGTATCCAGACGACTCTGGGCACTCCAGACCTTGTTGGTGCTCGTCGAGGTCCGCAGGTGCTTGGCGAGATCGCCGCTCCAGTCGCTGCTGGAGAAACTGGGCACATAGCTGTAGTTGGAGCTCTGGGTGCTGTCCAGCAGCGGTGACGAGGCCTGGCCGGCGCTGGCCGTATTGGTCTGGGCGATACGATTGACCACCTGATTCAGGGAATCGACCAGGCCATTGGCATCGTCGGCGCTGAAGAAGTCGCCGCGCGAGTTGATCGCCGCGTGCCAGAGGTCATAGACGTTGTTGTCGCTGTCGCTGCTGGCGGCGGGCCAGCTCATGGTGGGGCTGTAACCGCCGGCGAAGGTGCTGCCGCCCCAGGCCGGATTGGTCAGTGATGAACTCAGGCCGAAGCCGACGGTATAGGTGACCAGATGCTGCCAGGTCGCCGGATCGTTCTTGGGATTCCAGTACTGGGTATCGGTGTTGCTGCTGGCGTCGCGGACATAGGGCGAAAGCTGGTTCGGGATGCCTGGCTGGGCATCGGTCGCCCAGTACTTGAACGCCAGGTCGGCCAGGGTGTTGCTCGCGCTGTCGGTGAAAGGCGCCCGCGGCGAGTACCTGGTGCCGTCCGGGAGCGTCTGCCCACTGCCATCCACGTTACCGGCCCCGATGGTGTCCGAGTTCCACTTACCATCGGTCATCATGATCTGATAACTCGGGCGGCAGGCGTATTCGGGACTCTGGGTCACCCCGGGGTCCTTGGCGTAGGGCGCGTCCTTGCCGCTGCTCTGCAGGAAACGCCCGGCACGATCCAGGGCACTGCGCAGCGGCGTGCCGGTATTGAAGTTGATATCGCCCAGCCACCGGAAGAAATTGGCCCGCGCCTGGCCGTCGAAGGTGCGCAGCTGATTGCTGCCGCGGTAGCTGATTCCTTCACAGTCGGTGCCGGAGTTCAGGATGGTACAGTTGCTCAGGTCCTGCCAGGTCAGCCGCACCGAGCTGGAAAATTGCGAGAAGGCCAGATTGGCCGACGACTGCATGCTCAGGGCGCGATTGCGATAGAAGGCATACCAGATGGCGAAGTTCTGCCGATCCGCCGCGGAAGTGGGATTCACCAAGGCGTAACAGCTATCGTCCCAGGTCCTGCAATTCGGATTGTCGCTGTTGAACCGATAATAATAGGCAGGCACCCCGGTCTCGGTTCTATCGTTCCGCCGATCATAGAAGTCCGCTTGAGGATTTTCCGCCAGGTAATAGATGACCCCAGTGTTTCCACCGTAATTGGTCCCGGCGTTGTAGTTGGTATCCTGGCCACGAGCGGTGTCGTACTCCCAGGCGACGCGATAGTCCCGGCTCAGATCCACGGTGCCGGCCCCAGGTCGGAAGCCGTTCACGTATACCCGGGTGAAATCGAAGCCGGTGCCGCTACTGACCGGATAGTCCGAGGTCGTCAGAACCCCATTGCTGAAGGTGACCTTCTTCGGCACGGCATAGCTCACCGCCGGGTTGTAGTAGAGCGCATTGAAGGCGGCCGACTTGACCCGCCGCGTGGTGCGCAGGCCATTGGCGCTGTAGCCCAATGAGTCCGGAATGAAGCCCCACTTCATGCTGTTGGAGTTGTCCAGCGTGACGATGATATTGGGGTCGACGCCGGTACTCAGGAACAGCGGTTGCTGGCTGATGTTCAAGTTGCTGGCGCTGGCGCTTAGGGAAGCAAGCAGCGTGGTTAGCAGCGCCAGACGGGATGAAAGGTTCATGGCACCTCCAGCTTGACGATGCTTTGCAGAATGACCGGGAAGCGTGCGCCACCGCTGCGTGCAACGGCGGTGACGCGGTAGTAGTAGGTGCTGTCGTAGAGCTCGCTGCTGGAGCTGCCTATCGCAGTGATCACCCAGCGCGGCGCCAGGCGATAGCGGGATTGGCCATCGAAACCGCGATAACCCACGGAGTTTTCCCCTGGTACCGGGTCCAGGGTCTGCAGGGCGACCTTGGCCCAGGCCTGGACCTTGGCCTGGGTGTCCAGATCCTTGCTGTCGCTGAGGATGCACAGATTCTCGACAGTGGCCGCCAGAGCATTCGCACTGGTCGTGCAGGAGTCGAAGCCGCCGCTGGCATTGCCGAAGGCCAGGGTCCCCCGCAGGCTGCTGAGCCGCCGTTCGGCTTCGCGCAGCGCCGATTCGGCGGCGTTGTAGGCGCGTTTCTGTTCGGAGACGTTGCCACCCACCCGATTCTGCAAGGTGGTCTCGCGCATGCTGGTAACGGCCAGCAGGGTGAGCAGCAGAAGCATGACCAGGGCGATCAGCAGCACCGCGCCCCCTTGCTTCCGGGGTGAACGGGACGTCATGGCATCAGATTCCGCAAGGTGACGCTGCCCTGGACGATCTGCAGCACCTGGGTGCTGGCGCCCGCGGGCAACTCGCGCCCGGTGAGGGGCTTCCAGTTGGCGGCCATGGCGTTGGCCATACCCTCGGTGGGAACGGCGCGACTGGAAAACAGCGCGGCATAGCGCACGGCCTGACTCGGCTGGCTGGGGGTGGGCAGTGTGAACCAGACGAAATCCGCCAGGCCGGCGACGATGACCTGGGCCGGCCTGCCCTGGGCGCTGCACTGCAGGGTGCCGCGGCCAAGGGCGCCATTGGGATCGGCGACGTAGCTGATACGGGTCAGCACCTCGGTGCCGTTACCGTTGGCATCTTCGGCGATGGGATTGCCCAGGCAGTCGCTGTCCCTGCCCTTGGTCTCGCCCTGGTAGCGCAGGCACAGCCCGGTCTTGTCGTCGGTCAGGGCGATGACCTGGCCGCTGCTCATCGCCGGACAGCCGTTGGCAGCGGGACGCGCGGCAAAGGCGGTCTCCAGCGTCGTCTGCAGGGTCGGATTGGCCCGGAAGCCCGCGCGCGCCAGTTGCTGGTCGAGCAGCAGCAGGGCGGTCCGGCCGTTTTCCTCGTTGCTGACCTGGCCTTCCTGGAACAGCGCGTGTCGCTTGTTGTTCAGGTACAGCTGGGTCACCGCCAGGATGAGAAAGCTGCTCAGGGTCAGGGCTACCATCAGTTCGATGATGGACAGGCCGCGCTCTGCCCTCATAACGCGCCCCTCAGGGTGTAGAAGCACAGGCCGCCACTGCAGCCGGCGCTGTTGCCGGTATTGTCCTGCCAGGCAAGGACGATCATGACCATGGAGGCATCGGGTGACACGCAGGCATCGGGGTCCGCATAGGGCGCGGCGCTGCCCACCTGCGGCGGCTGGCGCGTCGGGCATACCGCGAAGTTGGCCTTGAGGATGGCATCGCTGACCGGCAGCAGCGTCCGCACCTGCTGCAGCCAGCAGGCGAGATCCTTGCCGGCGATGGCCTCCCCGCCCTGACCGCGAGCGAGGGTGGCGCAGGAGCCATCGGCCGCGTCCAGGGCCCGGGTGGCGAAGTCCTCAGCGACTGGCTTGGCATAGGGGCTGTCGATGCTGAATCGACCCTTGCCGTCCAGCGCGGCCCCGGCATTGCTGCGCATCAGCTCCAGCAGGTCGCCGGCCAGCATGATGGCGTTGTTGCGCTGGATGGCATCCTGGGACAGCACCAGGCTGCGCGACTGCAGCGCCACCAGTCCCAGCACGCCGATGCAGATAATCACCAGGCTGACCAGCACCTCGATCAGGCTGAAGCCTGCCTGGGAAGACTCGCGACTCAACTGCATCCGGTGCTTACCGATGTCGGTGTGAAGTCGGCCACTTCGGTATGGCCACCCTGGGTGACGGTAAGGACCTTGCCCGGGGTGCTCCTGTCGTTGCTGGCGCAGAGCCGGATGGTGAAGGCACTCGCCAGGGTGCCGTTGGGCCTGAAGGTCAGGCGCGTGGCGGTCCCGGTGCTGTTGAGGCCGCTGGGCGCCAGGCCGGTGCCCTCGAAGGTCCTCAGGATTTCCACGCCACCGGTCACGGTGGTGCTGGCGGTAGCGACCTTGAGCGCCCCGGACCAGTTATTGACACCGGGAGCCTCGACGCTGACGTTGAGACCTCGGGTCAGGGCTTCGCTCCGGGCATAGGTGAGCAGATTAGTCAGCTCATTCGTGGCGACGAGGACGCGATTGGCTCTTGTCATGGCGCCGAAGCCGGGGGTTGCGATGGAGACCAAAATCGCCACCAGCGCCATGACTATGAGCAATTCGGTAAGAGTGAAGCCCGCAGCCTTCTGCATGCCAGGTCTGCCTTGTGCGTGACGGAATGGCGAGGATGCTGCACTCAAGCGGGCTGTAAATCAGCAATAGCGGGATATTCGGCCATCTTGGCGGGATGACTGGACGGCGCGGAGATGAGCGAAACGAGTGATGGCAGCGTGGCGGATTCCTTTGCATAACGTAAATAAAGCCACCTATCAATATGCTATCTAAGCATCTGTCGCTTGCTCGCATGCTCTGAAACGCGGGTCTTGATCGGTTGACGCTCTGGAAAAGGCAAGACTTTTAATGGAGATGCCTCACGGCCTGCTGACCATGGCTTTCCCTACCCTCCCCGCCTTCCGCCGCTCCCGGCGGTGTGCTCGTTCTCTCCTACCCGGAGCTGCGCCAGGAAGAGCGCCGCTGGGTAACTGGTCAAGTCCATTAATTGAACGAACAAATAATAAACTGATATTTAAATTGAAAGAACGAACAATCAAAAACAATTAAAACCACCAACTTCTCATCCAGGCGAGATAACACCAGACATAACTAGCCAAACACCGTTAGATTGTTCTAAAACGGTAACAACCCTATCTGGAGCAGCCGCTACGCCTGGCTTGCAGGCCGTGGACAGTCAGGCGGCAGGCCATCTTTCAATCCGCACGACGAAATAGCGAAGCGCCTTTATCCACTCATAGATCGCACTTATCACCCTCGGACGCCGCGCCGAATTCGCTTCGTAACGCCGCTGCTTTCATCTACCGACAATGACAAGGCCGCTATGCACGACTCGAAGAAAATCGATTACTCGCTGAATACTGCCGACACCTCAGCTCCACACTCCGCGCTGGACAATGCGGCCATCATTTCCGCGTACCGGCGCTGGGCTAATGTCTATGACCGGGTGTTCGGCGGCGTTTCCGCCCCCGGCCGCAAGCGCGCGGTGGCGGCGGTCAACGCCCTGGCGGGTACCCGGGTACTGGAAGTGGGGGTAGGGACGGGGCTGGCCCTGCCCCACTACAGCGCCGACAAGCGCGTCACCGGCATCGATCTCTCGCCCGACATGCTGGCCAAGGCCCGGGAGCGCGTCAGCCGCGACGCCATCACCACGGTGGACGCCCTGCTCGAAGCCAATGCCGAGGACACCGGGCTGCCCACCGGCTCTTTCGATATCGCCGTGGCCATGTTCGTGGCCTCCGTGGTGCCCAATCCGCGCAAGCTGATGCAGGAGATGCGCCGGGTGGTGAAGCCGGGCGGTCAGCTCCTGCTGGTCAATCACTTCCAGGCCGAGAGCGGTCTGCGGCTGCTGGCGGAAAAGGCCCTGGCACCGGCCTCGCGCAAGCTTGGCTGGCACCCGGACTTCGCCATGGACTCCATCCTCTCCCGCGAAGACCTGCGCCGCGCCAGTCGCAGCAGCGTGCCGCCCTTCGGGCTGTTCACCCTGGTGCAACTGACCAACGACTGAGCGTTACTCCAGGCGATAGCTACTCCACGCGATAGCCACGCCCCGCCAGACAGGCCGCCAAGGCCTGGCGGAAGCGCTGGGTGAGGTAGGGATCGGCGACCGCGCCGGGTCGTTCGGGATCGAAGCCCGACTCTCCGGCGGCGTAGCGCCGACAGTCGTAGCGATCCGTGGCGTAGCGCTGCGGCGACTGCCCCTGCAAGGGATAGGCGGTGACGTCATAGGCGTCGTAGCCCGTTCCCGCCGGCGCTGCCGTCGTGGTCGGTACGGCCGCCACGTTGGGATCGGCGACGGTGACGAAGCCGCCGCCCGGATCGGTGCGGTAGTAGCTGCCCGCGGCGAAGTAGTAGGTGGTGCCGCCCATCCACAGGGTCTCGGCAAAGGCCGGCAGAACGCTGACGCGCACCCCAGTCGGCGGCAGGGTCACCACATAGCGCGGCCCCTGGGGTCGATACCAGTAGCCGTCGGCATAGTAATACTGGCTGTCCCGGTACCAGACGCGGGTGAAGCCGGCCGGCACGCCCGGCACCTCGAAACCCGGTCGCCACTGGGGATTGGCGCCCCAACCCGGACGCTGGCCGGCCCAGTGCGGATCCCGCTGCGGACGCGGTGGCGGGGGCGGATAGTTCCGACCCGGCTGGTCGGGCGCCGGCATCATGTAGCCGGGACGCGGCACGGGGACGGGTCGATCCTGCCAGGCCGGCTGATAGCCCGGCCGCGGTGGTGGGGGGTCGTTGCGCTCCCAGCGCTCCATGGCCGGACCATTGCCGCGCCCGGGACCGTCGCCCCGCCCGGGCGGGCCGCCATTCCAGTCACCCTGACCGCCGCCCTGCCAGCGTCCGGCATTGCCTGGGGGCATGACCGGTGGTGGCTGGGCGCCCCCCGGGGGCGTGACATAGCCGCCACCGAGGCGATAGTTGTTATCGGCCCAGGCGGGCCCGGCGCTCCACAGGGAAACGCCGGAAAGGACAAGCGCACACAGCACGGCAGGCGATTTCATCGCACGGCTCCACGAGGGGATGACCCAGAGTACCCCAAGGCTTGGACCCTGCCCCAGCCTGGCTGTTAGCCCCGCGCCGATCTGCCATTGAACGGCCACTGCAGGTGCCGAGAGCACGCCGAGAAACCCGGAGCCCGCAAGGACGGAGCGAACGTCCGCGCCTGCAATCATCTCGGGCTTCGGGCATTCCCGGGGTCGATCCCTGGGGGTAGCGGGGAAGTTTCTGCCCCTCTGTCATCGCACTTCTAGCGGTCCGCTCGGGTCTATGGCCCCACGCAAGGAGGAAAACACATGTCGAAACACCATCATCACGTTGGCTGGTTCAAACGCCGCCATGAGGTAAAGCCGGACGACCTCACCATCGTCGACAATTCCCTGGTCAAGCGCGCCGTCGGCGCCGCCGCCCTTGGCAATGCCATGGAGTGGTTCGATTTCGGCGTCTATGGCTACCTGGCCGTGACCCTTGGCAAGGTCTTCTTTCCCGACGGCGATGCCGCCGCCCAGCTGATCGCCACCTTCGCCACCTTTACCGTGGCCTTTCTGGTCCGCCCCCTCGGCGGCATGGTGTTCGGCCCCCTGGGCGACAAGTACGGTCGCCAGAAGGTGCTGGCCCTGACCATGATCATGATGGCCCTGGGCACCTTCAGCATCGGCCTCATCCCCAGCTACGAGAGCATCGGCATCTGGGCGCCTGCCCTGCTGCTGCTGGCACGTGTCGTCCAAGGCTTCTCCACCGGCGGTGAATACGGGGGAGCGGCGACCTTCATCGCCGAGTACGCCACCGACAAGACCCGCGGACGCATGGGCAGCTGGCTGGAATTCGGCACCCTGGCCGGCTATATCGCCGGTGCGGGAACGGTCACGGCGCTCACCGCGGCCCTGACCCAGGAACAGTTGCTCGACTGGGGCTGGCGCGTGCCCTTCTTCATCGCCGGTCCCCTCGGCCTGCTCGGCCTCTACATGCGCCTGAAGCTGGAAGAGACTCCGGCGTTCAAGGCCCACACCGAGGCCAACGAAGGCAAGGCCGCGGACGGTCCGGCGCACAGTCTGCGCGAGCTGTTCACCCTGCACCGGGTCGCCCTGCTCAAGTGCGTCGGCCTGGTGCTGGTGTTCAACGTCACCGACTACATGCTGCTGACCTACATGCCCAGCTATCTGGCGGTGACCATGGGCTACGCCGAGACCAAGGGTCTGCTGCTGATCCTCATCGTCATGGTGGTGATGATGCCGCTCAACATCCTGGGCGGTTTCTTCAGCGACCGCTTGGGGCGCAAGCCGATGATCATCGGTGCGTGCGTGGCGATCCTGATCCTGGCGATTCCCTGCCTCAAGCTGATCGGCAGCGGCCACGACTGGCTGATCTTCCTCGGCCTGATGCTGCTGGGCATGGCCCTGGCCTGCTTTACCAGCACCATGCCGTCCACCCTGCCGGCGCTGTTCTACACCCCGATCCGCTACAGTGCCCTGTCCATCGCCTTCAACATCTCGGTGTCGCTGTTTGGCGGGACCACTCCGCTGGTCACCGCCTGGCTGGTGGAAAAGACCGGCGACCCCCTGGTGCCGGCCTACTACCTGATGGCCGCGGCCGTGATCGGCATCCTGACCATGCTGACCGTGCGCGAAACCGCCGGCCAGCCCCTGCGCGGCTCGCCGCCCTCGGTGGCCAGCGAAGAGGAGGCCAGGGAGTTCCTCGCCAGCGACGCCCCCCTGACCGTGGACAAGCAGCCGCCTGGGCAGGCGTGAGTTTCACGGATTGATCGCGGCCGCTCCTACAAGCATATACCGCTGTAGGAGCGGCCCATGGCCGCGATGCTCTTCCCCCTTACCCAACCTTCCCCAGACGCCTCCCCGCCCCCCTCCAAATCCCACACAAAAGAAAAGGGGGAGACCTTGCGGCCTCCCCCTTGAATTCGTTGTCCTCTCGCACCGCTCGTGACGGTGGCTGCGATCGACCAGGAATGGTGACCTGGGCGGGCCCGGGCGCGGCGGACGGGATACCGTCGTTGGCGATGCGAAAGGCCCTCCTGGGGCGCCTTCGTTGGACAGCTCTACCGGGCTATCGAAGTTGAGTTCAGCTTACGCCCCTGCCGCCGGCAGAGGTTTGCGTTGTGCGCACTCTTTCCTGCCTCTTGCGCAATCCATGACTAGAAACCTAGGATTGGACGCAACCCGATAGCGCAAGGCATGCAAAATGGACAAACTCGATCGCTTCGATCTGAAAATCTTGGCAGAACTGCAGCGCGATGCGCGTCTCTCCAACCAGGAACTGGCCGAACGCATCGGGCTATCGCCTTCCCCCTGCTCGCGACGGGTCAAGCAACTGGAAGACAGCGGCTACATCACCCGCCAGGTCGCCCTGCTGGATCGCAAGAAACTCGGCCTGTCGCTGACCGCCTTCGTGCTCATCGGCATGGACAGACACACCCCCGAGCGCTTCGAGAACTTCCAGGCCATTATCGCCCAGTGTCCTGAGGTGCTGGAGTGCTGCCTGGTCACCGGCATGGATGCGGATTACCAGCTCAAGGTGGTGGTGCCCGACATGGAGCACTACCAGCAGCTGCTGCTGGGCACCCTGACGCGCATCGAGGGCGTCTCCAGCGTGCGGTCGAGCTTCGTGCTCAACCAGATCCTGGCCAGTACCGAGCTACCGCTCAATCATCTGCGGTCTTGAGCGCGGCGCGGCTTCGACGCCGGAGTCGAGAAAACGCGATAGCACCAGCATGTGTGGCACGGCGAAGGCCGCCAGCACGGCGAACAGCGCACGGATGCCGGTGCGTTCCTGTATCAGGAACACCAGGCCACCGGCCAGGGTGAAGAGCGCAGCGCTCAGCAGGATCGGCCACGTCAGGCGCAGATAGGCCTTGAAGGTGGGCGCTCCCAACAAACGTTGGCGCACCCCGGTCTGGGGCGCGGCGTGCAGCAGATAGAAGCTCAAGGCGAAACCCACCAGGGGCGGCGCCAGCACCACGGCGAGCAGCGTCACCGCCAGCCTGGGACAACGTTGCTGCCAGGCCGCCAGCAGCAGCACCGGTAGCGCCAGCAGCCCGCTCAGGGCGAGCACGCGGGCCAGCCAGTCTGCGAGGGCCAAAGAAGCAGTCGGCCCCATGGCCAGAGCCAGCAACCGGGCGACAGCGGCTTCGTGCACCAGCGCCGGACCGCAAAGGATGAACAACCCCAAGGCCAGCGAGGTGAGCCGATTGGGAAACAGCTCGTCTTCATGAGCAAAATGCCAGGCCGAGAGCAGCAGGAACAGCAGCAGCGCCGCCGTGCCTGCCCATTGCCAGCAGACCAGACAGGCCAGGGCTGTCGCCAGATAGCAGCCGAGAAAGACCAGGCGCCGCCCGGGAGCGACCAGACGCAGATCGCTGGCGCCATGCAGCAGGCCCAGACCCAGGCCTACCACCAGGGCATAGGCCAGTTGCCCGGCCCCGCCCGCCAGGCTGGCGAGCCCGGCGGTCAACACCAGCGCCAGCCAGCCTCGCCCGGTCTCTTGCATCTTTAGACGCCGATCCGCGCTAGGGCCGCGCGCAGATTGCGCTCGGAGGTGAAGGCATAGACTACCTTGGCCAGCACGTCGAGGATCAGGAAGACCCAGACCGTGGCGGCATCGCTCACCGCCCAGACGCCCTCCGGCCCCACGGCGAAAACCACCGGATAGATCAGCCAGAGCACGCTGAGAAAGCCGACATTCTTGCGATAGGCCGCGCCGATCGCAGTGTGCTGCCCAGCCAGAGCCGCCAGCGGCTTCCACAGCAGATAGAGCACCCCGACAAAGGCCGCGCAGGACCAGGCGAAGAACACCCACTTGATGGTGCCGTAGGGCGCCAGGGAGGCCACCAGGCCAGTCACGATCATCACCACGTCCAGGGTCACGATGGAGGCCACGAAACCCGCCTGACCTTCTTGCTCGCAGGCACCCAGGTAGGCCGAACTCACCACCCCGGCCAGCAGCAACGGCGTGGTGAAGGTCCAGTCCAGGTAGCGGGCGACGTAGGTGATGCTGCCATCCGGCTTGATCAGATTGCCGACCCCCAGGTACATGGCCAGATAGGCCGTGGCGGCGATGAAGGGCACGGCGGCGTGGACCAGGGTATGACCGCGCAGCGGACCGCGGTGCGCACCCTTGGCATAGATGGCCAGGGAGGCGAGCGACATGATGACGAAGCCGATTAGCAGAGGGGTCTGACTCATGGGGTTCTCCAGGGGACGTTAGTCGCGCCGCGACGAACCAGACCCTCTGGAGTAGGGGTTTCTCGGCTACCGCTGCGCCTAGGGTAGAGAAGCGGCCCTGTGAATTGGTTCAAAATGTTTCAGGGCGGCAAACTGGCTGTCACCTGACCCGGATCAACACGGCCGGCCCCGCGCCCAGGCAGGCTGCGCCGCTTCATGCCTGCCCAGGAACCCGCATGCTGCCGGCCCAGAACGTGATGCTGAGCTACGGACGCTGCTGCGCCAGCCCCACCTTCTTCGATGATTTCTACCAGCGCTTCCTAGCCAGCTCGCCCCAGGTCCGGGAAAAGTTCGCCCACACCGACATGGCTGCCCAGAAGCTGCTGCTGCGCCACGGCATCATGAACCTGGTCCTGGTGGCCCGCGGCATGCCCACCACCAAACTGCGCCAGCTCGGCGAAAGCCATTGCCGGGCACGGCTGGACATAGGCCCCGAACTCTACGAAGGCTGGGTCGACTGCCTGCTCGCCACCCTGGCCCAGCACGATGCCGAATTCTCTCCAGCGCTGCGCCAGGAATGGAGGGACGTGCTGGAGGCAGGGATCGCGGTGATGCGCAGCTACTACTAAGCGGGGCCCTGATTGTTGGGCTTCGCCCCGCTCAGCCCAACCTACGAAACCCGTAGGTTGGGCTAAGACAGCTCCACCGTCGAAGCCCAACACCCCAAGGCACCGCTCCTCACCCAAACGCCCCCTCTCCCCCAGGGAGAAGGCCGGGGTGAGGCAAACCAGACCTCGTAGGTTGGGCTGAGACAGCTCCATCGTCGAAGCCCAACACCCCAAGGCACCGCACCCTACCTAACGCCCCTCTCCCTCAGGAAGAGGGCCAGGGTGAGGGCAAACCACACCCCGTAGGTTGGGCTGAGACAGCTCCATCGTCGACGCCCAACACCCCAAGGCACCGCACCTCATCCAAACGCCTCCTCTTCCCCGGGAGAGGGCCGGGGTGAGGGCAAACCAAACCCCGAAGTACCGCTATACCCCCAAGACAGCCCAATACCGGCCACCTGCCAGCCACCATCGGTCGGCCAACTCGGCCAATCGCCCGGCAACACCCGTCTCACGCTTTACCCGCCGCACCTGCCTGACTAACGTATGACGAAAGGACTTTTGTGCGACAGATCACGGTTTATCCGCCCTGCCCCACACCACGGATGGATGACCGATGGCCCGCTTCTTCCCCGCTCGCAGCCAGTGCCAGTTCGATACCCCCGGTGAACGTCGCTTCGCCGAACGCCTGGAAAAACTGCTCGAAGACGACTACCTCTGCTGGAGCAACGTCCCGGTCGGCCCCAAGGCGCGCTACCCGGATTTCGTCGTACTTCATCCACGGCGCGGCATCCTGGTGCTGGAGGTCAAGGACTGGAAACTCGCCACCCTGGAATCCGTCACCCACGGCAAGGTGCGCCTGCATACCCAGGACGGCCTGAAGACCGTCGCCAATCCCCTGCTGCAAGCCCGCTCCTACATCCTCGAAGTCGACCTGCTACTCAAGAAAGATCCGCTGCTGCGCCAGAGCGCCGGCTCGCCCCATCCGGGCCAGCTGATCATGCCCTGGGGCTGGGGCGTGGTGCTGACCGGCATCACCCGCCGCCAATTCGAGCAGACCGATCTCGCCGACGTCCTCGATCCCCAGCGCGTGCTCTTCCAGGACGAAATGACCGAATCCGCCGACCCGGAAGCCTTCCAGCAACGCCTCTGGGACATGTTCCCCCACGTCTTTCCCTGCGCCCTCAGCCTGCCGCAGATCGACCGGGTGCGTTATCACCTCTACCCCGAGGTACGGGTCAACAGCCAGCCCGGCCAATTCGGCTTGTTCGACGCCGCCGAGGCGCCGCTGCCCAGCCTGATCAAGGTCATGGACCTGCAGCAGGAACAGCTGGCGCGCTCCCTGGGCGACGGCCACCGCGTCATCCATGGCGCCGCCGGCAGTGGCAAGACCATGATCCTCGGCTATCGCTGCGCCCACCTGGCCAAGGTCTCGGTCAAACCCATCTTGGTGCTCTGCTACAACAAGTCCCTGGCCGGCCGGCTGCGCCAGGTGATCGAACAGAAGGGCCTCGGCGAACGGGTAGTAGTACAGAACTTCCACGCCTGGTGCGCCGAGATGCTCACCGCCTACCAGGTCGACAAGCCAGACCACCGGTTGCCGGTAGCGGCCAAGATGGAGCAGTACGTGCTGCGCACCATCGACGGCGTCGAGCGCGGCCAGATCCCCCGCGGCCAGTACAGCGCCGTGCTGATCGACGAAGGCCACGACTTCGCCCCCGAGTGGTTCCAGCTGGTGGTGCAGATGGTCGACCCCAGCACCCAGTCCCTGCTGGTGCTCTATGACGACGCCCAGGCCATCTACCGCGGCAAGGGCGGCAAGAAGGCGCTGGACTTCAGCTTCGCCAGCGTCGGCATCCAGGCCCAGGGCCGCACCACCATCCTCAAGCTCAACTACCGCAACACGGTGGAGATCCTCTCCGTCGCCCGCGCCTTCGCCACCGAACTGCTGACCAGTCGCGACGCCAGCGAAGACGGCGTACCCCTGATCGCCCCAGAAAGCGCCGGCCGCCGTGGCCCCTTCCCCGAACTCATCCAGTGCGGCAGCGACCGTGAGGAATGGGATCTGCTCATCGCCCGCATCCGCGACGAACAGGCGGGTGGCCGCCAGCTCAGCGACATGGCCATCCTCTACCGCAGCACCAGCCAGGCCTACCAGGCCGAATACGAACTCAAGAAGGTCGCCATCCCCTACCGTTCCGGCGCCAGCAACAAGGGCCGCGCCCAGCTCTACGACGCCGAAGACAGCGTGAAGATCGTCAGCATGCACTCCAGCAAGGGGCTGGAGTTCGGGCTGGTGCTAATTCCGGGACTAGGCGAAATGCCCAAGCAGGGCGAGCCGGAGGCGGATGAGGCGCGGTTGCTGTATGTAGCGATGACGCGGGCGATTGATCGGTTGGTTATGACGTATCAGCGAGCTTCCTCATTCACAGAAAAACTCGTCAGAACAATTATATAAACGGCCTCATCTTAGAAAAAGATAAATACCTTTAAAAGCACTAAAGCAAGGAGAGAAAATGGAAATAGAAGGAATTATTGCAGCCCTTTCCCTGGCGCTGTCGACATGCCTGGCTTTTTTCTATCTAAAGGACAGAAAAGCGGCGCGATTCAACCTGATAAGTACTCACGCCACGGCGATCCAAGACTGGCATGAGAAGGTTGTTGTTTTGCTTATTTCAATGAAAAACCTGAAGCTCTCCAGAGACTCAGTGGAGCACCTTACTCACCTGGCGCAACTCTCAGCCCTGATAGAGCAAGGTAGATTCCTATTCCCCAATATCGACAAAGGCGACCACTATGGAAAGGACAAACCACCCGCCTATCAAGGGTATAGAAATCTTACCCTAGACTTTCTAGTCGCATCGCACAAACTACTCAAACAGCAACCAAGTGATGCAGCAAACTCAAAACTAGAGCTACTACAAAAACACTTTACCTCCATAGTTCATGAAATAGTAAATCCGAGAGACCGCCTGAACACCATCCGCAGCCTCACTGACAGATACTTCATCAAAGACAGCTCTTTTGAGGACTTCCTCGAACACCGAGACAACTCCATAATAAGTCACATCTGGTCAGACCCCGAAGCCAGATTAAGAACACACGCCGAAAGAAGAGCACAAAATCAAAAAAGCAAAGTTTGATTATCCTCCCCTCAATAACCTTTGCGATTACTAGCCAACATCAGGCTTTGCCTAGCAGGATCGCCACAAACGCCTCCGCCTGCGGCGACACCTCATCCCGGCGCCGCAGCAACCACACCGCCGATGTCGCCTCAGGATCATCCAACTCCCGATACACCAGCCCTTCCATCTGGGTGCGCTGGTAGGTGGCGGGCAGCACGGTGACGCCGAGGCCGGCGGCGACCAGGCCGAGGATGATGAGGACTTCGCTGGCCTCCTGGACGATGCGCGGGGTGAAGCCGGCGCGGGCGGCGAGGGTGTGGAGCTGTTGGTAGAGGCCGGTGCCGAAGCTGCGTGGGAAGTAGACGAAGGGTTCTTCGGCGAGCGCGGCCAGGGGCAGCGGCGCGGTGCCCTGCTGGGCCAGTGGATGGTCGTGTCTCAGGGCGACCACCAGGGGTTCGCGGAAGAGTTCGACCGCCACCAGGGCATCGGGCAACTCGATGGGGCGGATCAGGCCGATCTGCAGGTTGCCGGCGAGCATGGCGTCGATCTGTTCACGGCTGCTCATCTCCTGCAGTTGCAGGCGCACCTCGGGATAGGCGCGGCGATAGGCGAACAGCGTCTTGGGGATAGTGGCGACGAAGGGTGAAGAGGCGCTGAAGCCCACCTGCAGTTGCCCGGTCTCGCCACGGCCGGCGCGGCGGACCCGTTCGGCGGCGCGCTCGCTGGCCAGGAGGATCTGCCGGGCCTCGTCGAGAAACAGCCGGCCGGCGTCGGTCAGGGCGACGCGTCGGTTGGTGCGCTCCAGCAGGCGAGTACCCAATTCGGTTTCCAGGGCCTGAATCTGCTGGCTGAGCGGCGGCTGGGAGATGTTCAGGCGCTCGGCCGCGCGACCGAAGTGCAGTTCTTCGGCTACCGCCACGAAGTACCTCAGGTGCCGTAATTCCATACCCCTCCACTGAGTCGTACAACCTATCAATTGAGACGAACAATATATTGGATATATGGCAGTCACCAGCCTAGGGTGATGAGGTCAGACTTGCCCCGAGGTACCCGTGAACACGTCCCGGTCGTCCGCCACGCCCCCTGCCCCCCCGCTGCAAACCCGCCCTGCCGCCAATGAGCCGCAGCACGAACCGGATGCCTTCATCGAAAAGGGCACGCCGCAGTTCATGCGTACCGCCCTGGCACTGTTCTGTGGCGGCTTCGCCACCTTCGCCCTGCTCTATTGCGTGCAGCCACTGATGCCGATCTTTTCCCAGGCCTTTGGCCTGACCGCCGCGGCGAGCAGTCTGTCGCTGTCCCTGGCTACGGGCCTCATGGCCTGTGGCCTGCTGGTGACCGGACCGCTTTCCGACGCCATCGGCCGCAAGTCGGTGATGGTCTATGCGCTGTTCGCCGCTGGCGGCTTCACTCTGCTCAGCGCCCTGATGCCGACCTGGGACGGCATCCTGGTGACCCGTGCCTTGGTTGGCTTGTCGCTGGCCGGGGTGGCGGCGGTGGCCATGACCTACCTGGCCGAGGAGGTGCATCCCGAGCACCTGGGCTATGCCATGGGCCTCTACATCAGTGGCAACGCCCTGGGCGGGATGTCGGGTCGGGTGATCAGCGGGGTCCTGGTGGACTTCGTCTCCTGGCGCATCGCCCTGGGCGCCCTGGGGGTGCTGGCGCTGGTGGCGGCGGTGCTGTTCAAGCGCAGTCTGCCAGCCTCGAAGCGCTTCCAGCCGCGGCCCCTGCGGCCGCGTAGCCTGCTCGCTGGCTATGCCCTGCACTTTCGCGATGCCGGCCTGCCCTGGCTGTTCCTGGAAGCCTTCCTGCTGATGGGCGCCTTCGTCACCCTGTTCAACTACATCGCCTATCGCCTGCTGGCCGAGCCCTATCACCTGAGCCAAGCCTGGATCGGCGTCCTCTCGCTGGTCTATCTGGCGGGGATCTACAGCTCGGCCAAGTTCGGCAGCCTGGCCGATCGTTTCGGCCGGCGGCAGGTATTCGCTGGCGCCATCGTTCTCAAGCTGTGCGGTCTGCTGCTGACCCTGTTCACGCCGCTGTGGCTGGTGCTGCCGGGGATGCTGCTGTTCACCTTCGGCTTCTTCGGCGCCCATTCGGTGGCCAGCAGTTGGGTCGGGCGGCGGGCGCGCCAGGCGCGGGGCCAGGCCTCCTCGCTCTATCTGTTCAGTTACTACGCCGGTTCCAGCGTGGCCGGCACCCTGGGTGGCTTCTGCTGGCACCTGGGCGGCTGGACCGGCGTCGGCCTGTTCATCGGCGCCCTGCTGCTCGCGGCCCTGGCCGTAGCGGTCCGGCTGTCTAGGTTGCAGCCGCTGCCAGCGGCGTAACGCCAAGGCTCGACCGCTCCCTTGAGGTTGAAACGCCTCTGGAGCGGTCCCTGCAGCCATGATCGCGATAACCGTCAGCGACAGCTTCACCTTTACCTTCACCTCTCTTCCCCAAATCACCGCTTCCACTGCCGCTCGTCGCACGGAGCGGCGTTTCGTGCCCTGAAAAGGGGCTCTCTACCTCCCGCCACGCTAGCCTGTCCCTGGCTTCGCGGCGCGACTGTCACCTCTTAGCAAAGTTCAGACAAATGTTTGCCTAGGGTAATAGCCGCTTGGATAATGCGCGCCGAACGCTGCAATACCCTGCTCATCAGGGATAGATGAAACGGCAAGCACGTAGGCTCCGGGGTAGATTCAGCCGTGAACATACATTTCCAGATTAGCGATTGGCGCGCCTGGGCGCCTGGTCTTGGCGACCAGGATGCCTGGCGGCAGTGGTGCGCCGCGCCCTGGTGTCCGGCGGACGACGGCAGCCAACCCGATGCCAGCTTCCTGCCGGCCATGCAGCGCCGCCGTCTGAGCCGCCTGGCACGCATGACCTTCCAGGTGGCCTGGCCGTTGGCCGACGCCCATGGCGAGCCGCTGCCGCTGATCTTCGCCTCACGCCACGGCGAGACCCCGCGCACCCTGGCGATCCTCCAGGAGCTGGCCCGCGGCGAGCCGCTCTCCCCGACCCAGTTCAGCCTTTCGGTGCACAACGCCATCATCGGCCAGTGGTCGATCCTGCGTGGCGATCACAGCGAGATGAATGCCTTGGCCACCGGCCGCGATGGCCTCGAACACGCCGTGCTGGAAGCCTCCACCCTGCTCGCCGAAGGCGCCAGCGGGGTGCTGGTGGTGATCGCCGAAGAGGCGCCGCCCACCCTCTATGCGCCCCAGATCGACGATGTCCCCTTTCCCTATGCCGTGGGCCTGCTGCTCACTCCTGGCAGCAGCCATGGCCTGAGCGGCGAGCCGGCCCCGGCGGACGCCGCGACCAGCGCCTGGCCGCATGCCCTGGAAGTGCTGCGCCTGCTGGAAGCCCGCGGTGCGCGGCACCTGGCCTATGCCGGGCGCGCCTGGCACTGGCAGGCGGAGACCTGCTGATGACTGGCCGGCTGGACTACGGCTACCGGCTGCTGGCCACGGGGCTCAACTTCGTGGTGTTCGGCTGCGGCGCCCTGGTCTTCCGCTTGCTGATCCTGCCGATCCTGCTGGTGCTGCCAGGCGATCCGCTGCAGCGGCGTCAGCGTGCGCGGCGGGCCAATGCCCGGCTGTTCCGCTTCTTCGTCGACTTCATGGTGCTGACCCGGGTAATGAACCTGCGCATCCAGGGCCGCGAGCGGTTAGGTCGTCCAGGCCAGCTGATCATCGCCAACCATCCCTCGCTGATCGACGTGGTGGTGCTCATCGGCCTGGTGCCCGACGCCAATTGCGTGGTCAAGCAGGGGCTCTGGCAGAACCCCTATCTCAAGCGGCAGATCCAAGCCGCCGGCTACATCAGCAACAACGGCAGCGCCGAGATGCTCGACGAAGCCGCCGACGCCCTGCGCGAGGGCCAGACGCTGATCATCTTTCCCGAGGGCACCCGCACCACCCCCGGCGAGCCGCCGCGCTTCCATCGTGGCGCCGCGGCCATCGCCCTGCGCGGCGCCCGCTGCATAACCCCGGTCACTATCCGCGTGGTGCCCAGCACCCTGACCAAGGCCACGCCCTGGTATCGCATTCCCGCGCGGCGCTTCGACTTCCAGCTGGAAGTGGGCGCCGACATCGACCCCACCACCTTCGCCGGGCGGCCGTTGCCGCTGGCGTCGCGTGAACTCAACGACCAGCTGCACCAGCTCTACCTGAAGGAAACCGGCAACCATGACTGATCTCAACCTTGAGCTCAAAAGCCTGATCATCGAGGCGCTCGGCCTCGAGGACGTCACCGTCGACGACATCGGCGACGACCAGATCCTGTTCGGCGACGGCCTGGGCCTGGATTCGGTGGACGCCCTGGAGCTGGGCCTGGCGATCCAGAAGCGCTACGGCATCCGCATCGACGCCGAGGCCAAGGACACCCGCACCCATTTCGCCAACGTCAACGCCCTTGCGGCCTTCGTCGCCGCCCAGCGCGCCGCCTGAGGAGATCGCCATGCAAAGCCGTGAAGCCATCTTCGAGACCCTGCGCAGCGCCCTGGTCGAACTCTTCGAACTGGAGCCCGAGCGGGTGACCCTGGAAGCCAACCTCTACGAGGACCTGGAGATCGACAGCATCGACGCCGTCGACCTGATCGACCACCTGCGCCGCCAGACCGGGCACAAGATCGCCGCCGAGCAATTCCGCCAGGTGCGTACCGTAGGTGATGTGGTCGAGGCTGTTTATCGCATCAGCCAGGCGGACGCCTGATCCGCCGCTTATGAGTGTCCTGCCTTCCCGCTCCCCCCTGGGCCTGGTCGCCAGTGCCCTGCTGCTCCTGCTCGGCCTGGCCTATCCCTTCGCCGTCTACTTCGGCCTGCAGCACCTCTCGCCGCGTCTGTTCGCCGCCGGCCTCGGCGCCCTCTGGGGCCTGCGCCTGCTGCAACCCGGCCTCAACGGCCTGCAGCGCGGCACCGCCCTGGTCGCCCTGGGCTTCTGCCTGCTGCTGGCCCTGAGCGACGCCGCCGTGCTCTTGCGCTGGTATCCGGTGCTGCTCAGCCTCTTCCTGCTGGCGGTGTTCGGCCTGAGCCTGCTGCGCGGCCAGCCGCTGATCGAGCGCCTGGCGCGGCTGAGCGAACCCGAGCTGCCAGCACGGGCGGTGCGCTACACCCGCAGAGTGACCCAGGCCTGGTGCCTGTTCTTTCTGTTCAATGCGCTCACCGCCGCTGCCCTGGCGCTCTGGGCGCCCCTGGCCTGGTGGACGCTCTATACCGGGGTGATCGCCTATGGCCTGATGGGCCTGCTGTTCGCCGGTGAATGGCTGGTCCGCCAGCGCGTGCGGAGGCTGTCATGACGTTCACCCCTCTCGCCGACCTGCTGGGCGCCGCGAGCCCGCTGGATGCGGCCCTCAAGCAGCGCGCCCTGAGCCTAGCGGCGGCCTTCCAGGCTGGTGGCCTCAGGCGCCTGGCGCTGCACCTGGACGACGCCGAGGACCTGGCCTGCGCCCTGCTCGGCGCCTGGCGCGCCGGCATCGAGGTCGTCCTGCCGGCCGATGCCCAACCCGCCACCCGTGCTCGGCTGATGCCTACGCTCGATGCCTGGCTCGACGATCTTGCCGGCTGGACGGCCGCCGAGCCCCTGGCGCCCGCCGCGCTCGACCTCCAGGCACCGCTGCTGACCCTGAGCACCTCGGGCTCCAGTGGCGAGCCCAAACTGATCGCCAAGCAGCTGTTCCAGCTGGCCAACGAGGTCGCTGCCCTGGAGCGCCTCTGGGGCGAGTCCCTGGGCGAGGCGACCATCCTCGGCAGTGTCTCCACCCAACACATCTATGGCCTGCTGTTCCGCGTGCTCTGGCCGCTCTGCAGCGGTCGCCCCTTCGCCCGCCAGGCGCTGCCCTTCACCGAGGAGCTGCAGCGGGAGACCGCCGCCCTGCTACGCGCGGGTCGCCGGGCGGTGTGGATCAGCAGTCCGGCCTTGCTCAAGCGCCTGGGCGAGAACCTCGATGACGCCATCCTCGGTCAGGTGGTGCGGGTGTTTTCCTCCGGCGGCGTGCTGCCGGAGGCGGCGGCCACGGCCTGCCAGGCGCGCTTCGGCCAGTACCCTACCGAGGTCTATGGCAGCTCCGAGACCGGCGGCATCGCCTGGCGCCAGGGCCCGCAGCCCTGGCAGGCCTTCGCCGACCTGGAGCTGGGCCAGGACGCTGACGGCGCCCTCTGGCTGACCTCCCCCTATCTGCCCCAGGGCGTGCGCGAGCAGACCATGGACGGCGTCCGCCTGCTGGGTGACGGTCGCTTCGAACTGCTCGGGCGTTTGGATCGCATCATCAAACTGGAAGAGAAGCGCATCGCTCTGCCGGCGTTGGAGGCGCGCCTGCTCGACCATCCCGCCGTCGCCGATGTCCGCCTGGGCGTGGTACAGCAGGGTCGCGCCCTGCTCGGCGCCCTGGTCGCCCTGAGCGAAAGCGGCCTGCATCAGTTGCGCAATGGCGGTCGCCGCGCCCTGGTGGCCGAGTTGCGCGAACACCTGGTCGGCCATTGCGAGGCCATCGCCCTGCCGCGCCGCTGGCGCCTGCTGCTGGCACTGCCCTACAGCGCCCAGGGCAAGCTGGCCCAGGCCGAAGTAGAACGCCTGCTGGCCCAGCCACGGCCAGTGGAGATCGAACCGCTCGACGTCGAGCGGACGGCAGACGGCTGGTGCCTGGAGCTGGAAGTAGCCCCGGACCTGGCGTTCTTTTCCGGCCACTTCCCCACGGCGCCGGTGGTGCCCGGGGTGGTGCAGGTCGGCTGGGCCCAGCGCCTGGCCCGTCAGCACCTGGATCTGCCAGGGGAATTCGCCGGCATGGAGGTGCTGAAATTCCAGCAGCTGCTGCGCCCCGGCGACCGGGTGACCCTGACCTTCCACTTCGACGCCACCCGCAGCAAGCTGCACTTCGCCTTTCGCCAGGGCACCGCGGCCTGCTCTTCCGGGCGCATCCTGCTCAAGGAGGCGCAGCCATGAGCTTTCGGGCCTGCGCGGTGATCCCGGTGTTCGACCATGAGCACGCCCTGCCGCTGGTGGTCCAGGCGCTGCGCCAGCGCGCCCTGCCCTGCGTGCTGGTGGACGATGCCTCCAGCCCCGCCTGCGCCCAGGTGATGGACGAGCTGGCGACCCAAGCCGACGTCCATCTGCTGCGCCTGCCGGTCAACCAGGGCAAGGGCGGCGCGGTGATGGCCGGACTCGCCGAGGCGCAGCGCCTGGGCTTCACTCATGCCCTGCAGGTGGATGCCGACGGCCAGCACGACCTGGCCGACGTGGCCGCCTTTCTCGCCGAGGCCCAGGCCTATCCCGAGGCGCTGATCTGCGGCTATCCGCAATTCGACGACTCGGTGCCCAGGGGCCGGCTCTATGCCCGCTACCTCACCCATGTCTGGGTGTGGATCAACAGCCTGTCCCTGGCGATCCGCGACAGCATGTGCGGCTTTCGCGTCTATCCGCTGGCGCCGACCCTGGCGGTGATCCGCGCCGGTGGCCTGGGCAAGCGCATGGATTTCGACCCGGAGATCCTGGTACGCCTGGCCTGGCGCGAGCAGCCCATGCGCTGGCGGCCGACCCGGGTGCACTATCCGCTGGATGGCCGTTCGCACTTTCGCCTCTGGCAGGACAACGTGCTGATCTCGCGCATGCACACCCGGCTGTTCTTCGGCATGCTGCTGCGCGCGCCGCGCCTGCTCTGGCGCCGGGTGCGCGCGTGAGCGGCCACTGGGCGCAGCAGCGCGAGCGTGGCAGTCCTGTGCTGATGCGGCTTACCGCCTGGCTGGCGCGGCACCTGGGCCGCCGCGCCATCGCTCCGTTGCTGCGGCTGATCGTGCTGTACTTCTTCCTGTTCGGCGCCCGCGCCCGCCGGGGCATTCGCGACTACCAGCAGCGCCTGGCCCGCTGGAGCAATCGTCCTGATCTGCAGCCCAGCTGGCGCAGCGGCTATGCCCAGTTCATGGCCTTCGCCGAAGCCCTGCTGGACAAGCTCGACGCCTGGAACGGCCGCCTCGGCCTGGATCAGGTGCAACTGCACGATCCGGATCAGGTGCACAGCCGCATGCACGCCCCGCGCGGCGAGATCCTGGTCACCGCCCACCTGGGCAACCTCGAAGTCTGTCGCGCGCTGGCCCAGCTGGGGCGGCGGGTGCGCCTCAATGTGCTGGTGCACACCCGCCACGCCGAAGCCTTCAATCGCCTGCTGGAAGAGGCCGGCGCCAGCGATCTGCGGCTGATCCAGGTCAGCGAGCTGGACCCGGCGGTGATGCTGCAGCTCAGCGAGCGCCTGGAGCGCGGCGAATGGCTGGCCATCGCCGGCGACCGGGTGCCGCTGCATGGCGGCCGGACCGTCGAGGTGGACTTCCTCGGCGCCCCGGCGCCCTTCCCCCAGGGCCCCTGGCTGCTGGCGCACCTGCTGCGCTGCCCGACCAACCTGCTGTTCTGCCTGCGCGAAGCCGACGGCTACCACCTCTACCTGGAAGACTTCGCCCCGGCCCCGGCCTGGCGTCGCCAGGAGCGCGCCGCTGGCATCCAGGGTCTGGCCCAGGCCTATGCCGAGCGCCTTGCCGCCCATTGCCTCAAGGCGCCGCGGCAGTGGTTCAACTTCTACCCCTTCTGGAGTCGCGATGAACGCTAGTGTTCGCTTTGGTAGCCAGGCCCTCGCCATCGAAGACCTGGTCGCCCTGGCCGAGGGCCGGGCCCAGGCCGAATTGCAGGACGACGCCGCCTTTCGCGACGGCATCGCCCGCGGCGCCCGCTTCGTCGAGTCGCTGCTGGCCCGCGAGGGTTCGGTCTACGGCATCACCACCGGCTATGGCGATTCCTGCGTGGTCGCCGTGCCCCTGGCCCAGGTCGAGGCGCTGCCGCGTCAGCTCTATACCTTCCACGGCTGCGGCCTGGGGCGCCATCTGGACCCGGCGGCGACCCGTGCGGTACTGGCGGCGCGGCTGCAGTCGCTGTGCCAGGGCGTCTCCGGGGTGCGCGTCGAGTTGCTCGAACGCCTCACCGCCTTCCTGCGCGAAGACATCCTGCCGCTGATCCCCGAAGAGGGTTCGGTGGGCGCCAGCGGCGATCTCACCCCGCTGTCCTATGTCGCTGCCGCTCTCTGCGGCGAGCGCCAGGTGCTCTGGCGCCAGGAGATACGGGAAGCGGCGGACGTCCATGCCGAGCTGGGCTGGACGCCGCTGGTGCTCAGACCCAAGGAAGCCCTGGCGCTGATGAACGGCACCGCGGTGATGACCGGCCTGGCCTGCCTGGCCTTCGCCCGCGCCGAGTACCTGCTGCGCCTGGCAACCCGCATCACCGCGCTCAATGTGGTGGCCCTGGCCGGCAACCCCGAGCACTTCGACCAGCGCCTGTTCGCCGCCAAGCCCCATCCGGGCCAGGGCCAGGTGGCCGCCTGGCTGCGCGCGGATCTGGCTGCAGAGGGTCCGGCCGCGCCCCTGCACCGCCTGCAGGACAGATATTCGCTGCGCTGCGCGCCCCATGTGCTGGGGGTGCTGGCCGACAGCCTGCCCTGGCTGCGCCAGTTCATCGAGACCGAACTCAACAGCGCCAACGACAATCCGCTGATCGACGCCGAAGACGAGCGGGTGCTGCACGGCGGCCACTTCTATGGCGGCCATATCGCCTGCGCCATGGACAGTCTCAAGACCCTGGTGGCCAACGTCGCCGACCTGCTCGACCGCCAGCTCGCCCTCTTGGTGGATGCGCGCTACAACCATGGCCTGCCGGGCAATCTCTCCGGCGCGCCGGCCGCGCGGGCCATGCTCAACCACGGTTTCAAGGCGGTGCAGATCGGCGCCAGCGCCTGGACCGCCGAGGCGCTCAAGGGCACCCTGCCGGCCAGCGTCTTCTCCCGTTCCACCGAATGCCACAACCAGGACAAGGTCAGCATGGGCACCATCGCCGCCCGCGATGCCCTGCGCGTGCTGGAGCTCACCGAGCAGGTGGCCGCCGCCACCCTGCTGGCCGCCCAGCAGGGCGTCTGGCTCAGGTGCGAGCAGGGCGGGCAACCGCCCGCG
Source organism: Pseudomonas sp. PLB05 (assembly GCF_021106615.1). Taxonomy (NCBI): domain Bacteria; kingdom Pseudomonadati; phylum Pseudomonadota; class Gammaproteobacteria; order Pseudomonadales; family Pseudomonadaceae; genus Pseudomonas; species Pseudomonas sp. PLB05. The sequence continues at coordinate 816,375 of NZ_JAJOHO010000002.1, read as the reverse complement.
CCCCTGGCCGCCATGCACCGCGCGCTGGGCGAGACCTTCCCGCCGCTGATCGAAGACCGTGCCCTGGAAGCCGAATTGCGCCAGACCCTGACCCTGATTCGCGCCCGCCACTGGAGGCTCTATGCGTAAGACCGGTGCCCTGCAGGTCGAGGTGGAGATGCAGATCCCCTTCTTCGACGTCGACATGATGGAAATCGCCTGGCACGGCCATTATGTGAAGTACCTGGAGGTGGCGCGTTGCGCGCTGCTCGACCGCCTCGACCATAACTACCTGCAGATGCGCGACTCCGGCTATGGCTGGCCGGTGATCGACCTGCAGATCCGCTACATCCGCCCCCTGCTGTTTCAGCAGCGCGTGCGGGTAAAGGCCGATCTGGTGGAGTGGGAGAACCGCCTCAAGCTCAACTACCTGATCAGCGATGCCGACACCGGCGAGCGCCTGACCCGCGCCAGCACCGTGCAGGTCGCCGTGGACCTGGCCAGCCGCGAGATGCAGCTGGCCTCGCCCAAGGTCTTCATCGACGCCGTGGAGAGGGCCCTGGCATGCGTACGCTGATCGCTCTGCTATTCATCCTGGCCGCGCCCCTGGCCCAGGCCTTCGATCTCGACGACCTGGCCGCCCAGCTGGCGAGCCCCGCGGCGGTCGCGGGCAACTTCGTCCAGCAGCGCTATCTGCGCGCCCTGCCGCAACCGCTCACCAGCAGCGGCCACTTCACCCTGGCCCGCGGCCTGGGCCTGCTCTGGCGGCTGGAAAAGCCCCTGGCGCAGACCTATCGCATTACGCCTGGCGCCATCGCCAAGCAGACGCCGACGGGCTGGACGCCCTTGCCCGGCAGCGACCTAGCCGCGCGCCAGAGCGCCCTGTTCCTGGCCGTGCTCGGCGGCGATCGTAGCGGCCTGGAACGCGACTTCGAGCTGGCCCTGACGGGCGACGCCAATCACTGGCAGCTGCGCCTGACCCCGCGCGGCGCGCTGCTCAAGCAGGTGTTCGACGGCATCCTCATCCAGGGCGGCGCCCTGGTCGAACAGGTGGAGATCCGCGAGACCCAGGGCGACCGCAGCCTGCTCAGGCTGGACGGCCAGCCTGGCGACACCCTGAGCGCCGAGCAGCGCGCGGTCTTCCAGTGACCCGGCTGCAGCGCCCCTTCCTGCTGTTCCTGCTCGCCCTGCTGGCGCTCAGCGCCTGGCAGTGGCGGCAGGGTCCGCCGGTGGCCGCCGATCTGCTGGCGCTCCTGCCCCAGGGCGCCGGCGATGCCCTTACCCAGCAGGCCGAGGCGCGCATGGCCGAGCCGCTCAATCGCGAGGTGCTCCTGCTGGTGGGTCATCCCCAGCGCGAGCGGGTGGCCGCCCTGGCCGAGCGCCTGGGTCAGGCCTGGTCCCATGAGCCGCTGTTCGAAAAGGTGCAATGGCAGCTGACGCCGGATCTGCCCGGCCTGCGCCAGCAACTCCTGGCCAGTCGCCTGGCGCTGACACCGGGGCCGGCGCGCGACGAGTTGCTCAAGACGCCCGACAGCTATCTGCAGGCCCGTGCCGCGGCGCTCTTCGATCCCTTCGCCGGCGCCGGCGCCCTGCCCCTGGAGCAGGACTGGTTCGGCCTCGGCCTGCTGGTGCAGCGCCAGCTCACCCCGGCCAGCAAGGTGCAGTTCGACGCCGGCAGCGGCCTGCTGCTGACCCAGGGCGACGGCCTGACCTGGGCCCTGATCCGCGCCCGTACCCGCGCCGATGCCTTCGACTTCGATGCCCCGCCACGGGTAGAAGCCCTGATCGAGGCCGCCCGCCGTGAGGTGGTCGCGGATGGCGGCCAACTGCTCGCCGCCAGCGGCCTTAGATACGCCGCCGCCGGCCAGGCCACCGCCAGCCGCGAGATGTCGCTGATCGGCGGATTGGCCACCCTTGGCACCCTGGCCCTGCTGCTGGGGCTGTTCCGCCGCTGGCGGGTGCTGCTCAGCCTGCTGGCGGTAGGCGTGGCCCTCCTGGCCGGCAGCGCCGCCTGCGTGCTGCTGTTCGGCCAGATCAACGCCCTCACCCTGATCCTCGGCGCCAGCCTGACCGGGGTGGCCGCCGACTATCCGCTGCACTATCTCAGTAAGAGCTGGAAGGGCGGCCCCTGGGATGCCACGGCCATCCTGCGCGAGACGCTGCCGGGATTGTCCCTGAGTCTGGCGACCAATCTGCTGGGCTACCTGGCGCTGGCCTGCACGCCCTTTCCGGCGCTGACCCAGGTGGCGGCGTTCTCCGCCGCTGGCCTGATCGGCGCCTACCTCACCACCGTCTGCCTCTTGCCGGCCTGGTGGCAACGCCTGGACCTGGCACCGCCCGCCGCGCCCCTGCGGCTGATGCAGCGCCTGCTCGACCTGCGACTGCGCCTGCTGGCGCGCACCGGCAGCCTGCCGCTGCTCCTGGCGCTGCTGGCCTTTTGCGGCGCGGGCGTCTGGCAACTGCACCCGCAGAACGACCTGCGTCTCTGGCTTGGCCAGGACCCGGCCCTGACCCGCGAAGCCCAGGCCATCGCCCGCCTTACTGGGCTGCAACCCACCAGCCAGTTCTTCCTGGTGCGCGGGGCGGATGCCGATGAGGTGCTGCGCCGCCAGGCCGCCCTGGGTCAGCGCCTGGATAGCCTGGTCAGTCAGGGCCAGCTGCAGGGCTATCGCGCCCTCAGCGGCCTGGTCGCCCCCGCCGCGGCCCAGGCCGAACTGCGCCAGGCCCTGGCCGGTTGGGGTGAGCGCCTGCAACCCCTGCTGGCGGTAGGCATACCGGCCGAGGCGCTGGACGCCGAACTCAAGCAACTGCATCAGCTACCCGACCTGAGTCTCGACCAGGCCCTGGCCGGCCCACTGGGCGAACCCTGGCGACCGCTCTGGCTGGGCCAGACGGCCGACGGCAGCGCGGCCGGGCTGGTCAGCCTGCAAGGGCTGGGCAACGCCCAGGTCCTGCAAAGGGTGGCCGAGGGTTTGCCCGGTGTGCAGCTGGTGGATCGCCTGGGCGAATTGCGCGGCTTGTTCCTCCATACCCAGCGCCTGGCGGTGGAGCTCAAGTTGCTGGCCTCGGCGGCCATCTTCCTGCTGCTGCTCTGGGCCTTCGGTCGCCGCGCGGCACTGCGTATCGTCTGCCTGCCGCTCCTGGCGGCCCTCGCGGCCCTGGCCTGCCTAGGGTGGCTGGGTCAGCCGCTGACCCTGTTCAGCCTCTTCGCCCTGCTGCTCATCACCGCCATCGGCGTGGACTACGCCATCCTCATGCACGAGGCCATCGGCGGCGCGGCGGTCAGTCTGCTCGGCGGCCTGCTGTCCGGCGTCGGCAGCTGGCTGTCGTTCGGTCTGCTGATGCTCAGCAGCACCCCGGCCATCGCCAACTTCGGCCTGGCCATCAGCCTGGGCCTAGTGTTCAGCTTCCTGCTGGCACCCTGGGCCTCGCCCCCCGTCTCCCACGAAAAGGACCTTCGTCATGGTTGAACATCATCCCCTGGTCGTCATCGGTGCCGGCCCGGCCGGCGCCGTGGTCGCCGCCCTGCTCAAGCGTCGCGGCCATCCGGTACTGGTGCTGGAAGCCCAGCACTTCCCGCGCTTTTCCATCGGCGAGAGCCTGCTCTCCCACAGCCTGGATTTTGTCGAGGAAGCCGGGATGCTGCCCGCGGTCGAGGCCGCTGGTTTTCAGACCAAGGTCGGCGCGGCCTTCGCCTGGGGCGAGCGCTACACCGACTTCGACTTCCGCGACACCTACAGCGGCGGGCGCAGCACCTTCCAGGTCCAGCGCGGCCCCTTCGACAAGATCCTCGCCGACGACGCCGCGCGCCAGGGCGTGGCGATCCGCTACGGCCAGCGGGTGACCGCCGTGACCCTGGGCGAAGGCGGTGAAAGAACCCGGATCGAGGTGCTGGGCGACGACGGCCAGGCCTATGCGCTGACCACCGACTTCCTGCTCGATGCCAGTGGCTACGGGCGGGTGCTGCCACGCCTGCTGGACCTGGAGGCCCCGTCGGACTTCCCGGTGCGTCGCGCCCTCTTCACCCATGTCGAGGATCGCATCGACGATCCCGGCTTCGACCGCGAACGCATCCTCATCACCACCCATCCGACCCTGCGCGACGTCTGGTTCTGGACCATCCCCTTCAGCGACGGCCGCACCTCGCTCGGGGTGGTGGCCGCCGCCGAGCGCTATGCCGGACACGCCCCCGATCTCGCCACCTGTCTGCGCGACTGGGTCGCCGAGACCCCGAGCCTGGCCCGGGTGCTACACAATGCGGTCTGGGATACCCCGGTGCGCGAGCTGGGCGGCTATGCGGCCAACGTCAAGCGCCTGCACGGCCCCAGCTTCGCCCTGCTGGGCAACGCCGCCGAATTCCTCGATCCGGTGTTTTCCTCGGGCGTCACCATCGCCCTGCGCTCGGCCAGCCTGGCTGCGCCGCTGGTGGATCGCCAGCTGCGTGGCGAGGTGGTGGACTGGGAGGGCGAATTCGCCCGACCGCTCAAGGCGGGCGTCGATACGTTCCGTGCCTATGTGGAGGGCTGGTACGATGGCAGCTTCCAGGACGTCATCTATTTCGAGAACGCCGACCCCGAGATCCGCCGCATGATCTGCGCCATTCTCGCCGGCTACGCCTGGGACCTTCGCAACCCCTTCGTCAAGGAGCCCAAGCGGCGCCTGCGCCTGCTCGTCGAGCTCTGTCAGCTGAATTCGGCCCATCCTGCATGACCCTGCCCCGTCCGTTCGTCTTCGCGCTGGCCTGCCTGCTGCTGCTCGCCGCCTGCGCCAGCCAGCCGCCGCTGCCCAGCAATCCGCCGCCGCTGGCGCGCGCCCTCGTCTACCAGGTGGAGCGCCAGACCGTCGAGGGCAGCGACGCCCTGCTGCTGGCCATCCAGCCGGAAGGTCAGGCCCTGCGCTTTTCCCTGTTCGATCCCCTGGGCGTGCCCCAGGCGCGCCAGCGGCTGCTCGACGGCGCCTGGCACGCCGACGGCCTGCTGCCGCCCAATCCCCGGGCGCGCACCTTCTTCAGCGTGCTGCTGTTCGCCCTGACCCCGGCCGACCAACTGCCGCAGGCCTATGCCGCGGGCGACTGGCAACAGGCCGGCGACGGCAGCCGCAGCCTCAAGGACTGGCAGGTGCGCTATCCCGCTGCCGACCGCCTGGAGCTTCAGGCGCCGGACGGGTCGCGCTATCGCCTGACCCTGCTGCCGGAGTCCGCGCCTTGAGCGCCTACCTGAATGCGCTGGGGCTGCTCTGCGCCCTGGGCCAGGGCAAGGCCAAGGTGGCACGTGGTCTGTTCGCCGGCGACACGGCGGGCATGCAGCCCACCCCGGGCTGGATTCCCGAACGCCAGCCACCGGTGGGCACCGTCACCGCCCCGCTGCCGGCCTGGCCAGCGGCCTGGACGCCCTATTTCAGTCGCAACAACCAGCTCCTGCTGGCGGCCCTGGCCGAGATCGAGCCCCAGGTGCGCCAGGCCATCGAGCACCATGGCCCCGCGCGCATCGGCGTGGTGCTGGGCACCAGCACCTCCGGCATTCACGAGGCCAGCCAGGGCATCGCCGTGCACCAGCGCAGCGGCCAGCTGCCCGAGGGCTATCAGTACGCCCAGCAGGAACTGGTGGCGCCGGCGGATTTCCTCGCCCGCTACCTGGGCCTGAGCGGCCCCTGCTATGGTCTCTCCACCGCCTGCACCAGTAGCGCCCGCGCCCTGCTCAGCGCCCGTCGGCTGCTGGTCCAGGGCCATTGCGATGCCGTGCTCTGCGGCGGCGTCGACAGCCTCTGCGGCCTGACCCTGAACGGCTTCGCCGCCCTGGAAGCGGTCAGCGAGTCGCCGTGCAATCCCTTCTCGGTCAATCGTTGCGGCATCAACATCGGCGAGGGGGCGGCGCTGTTCCTGCTGACCCGCGAGCCCGGTCCCATTGCCCTGCTCGGCGGCGGCGCCAGCTCCGATGCCCACCATATCTCCGCCCCCGACCCCAGCGGCCGCGGCGCCGTCCAGGCCATGCAGGCAGCGCTGCGCGCCAGCGGTCTGCAGCCGGGCGACATCGGCTATCTCAACCTGCACGGCACCGCCACGCCACACAACGACGCCATGGAAAGCCACGCCACCCATGAGGTATTCCCGGCCGGGGTGCCCTGCTCCTCGACCAAGCCGTTGACCGGCCATACCCTCGGCGCCGCCGGCGCCCTGGAAGCCGCCTTCGCCTGGCTGACCCTGGACCCGCAGCTCAACCCGGCCGGCCAGCTGCCACCGCAGCGCTGGGACGGCCAGGCCGATCCGGCCCTGCCACGCCTGGCGCTGGCCCACGCCGACAGCCGCCTGGATGGCCGCCGCCATGCCATGAGCAACAGCTTCGCCTTTGGCGGCAGCAACGTCAGCCTCATCCTCGGAGCCACGCCATGATCCCCTGGCCCCTCGCCGAGCTGGTGCCCCACGCCGGCGACATGCTGCTGATCGAGGAGATCCTCGCCTGCGACGACCAGGGCATCGAGACCCGCCTGGTGGTGAGGCCCGGCCTCTTCACCGACGCCGATGGCGCCCTGCCGGCCTGGATCGGCGTGGAGCTGATGGCCCAGAGCGTGGCGGCCTTCGCCGGCTGCCAGGCGCGCCGCCGCGGCGAGGCCCCGGCCCTGGGTTTCCTGCTCGGCACCCGCCAGTTCGCCTGCGACGTGGCGGCCTTTCCCGCCGGCGGTGAGTTGCGCATCCAGGCCCAGTCGGCACTGCAGAACGACGATGGCATGGCCATCTTCGACTGCCATCTGCAGGGTCCTGGCTGCCAGGCCAGCGCCCGCCTGAACGTCTATCGTCCGCCCCGGGCGGATCTGTATCTACAGGAGCCCGCGCCATGAGCGTCGCCCCCGCTCCGGTCCTGGTGACCGGTTCCAGCCGCGGCCTGGGCCGCGCCATCGCCCTGCGCCTGGCCGCCGCCGGGCACGACCTGGTGCTGCACTGCCGCAGCCGGCGCGAAGAAGCCGAGGCCGTCCGCACCGAGGTCGAGGCCCTGGGCCGCACGGCCCGGGTGCTGCAATTCGACGTCGGCGACCGCGCCGCCTGCGCGGCCATCCTCGAGGCCGATACCGAAGCCCACGGCGGCTACTATGGTGTGGTCTGCAATGCTGGTCTGACCCGCGACGGCGCCTTTCCGGCGCTGACTGGCGAGGACTGGGACGTGGTCCTGCGCACCAATCTCGACGGCTTCTACAATGTCCTGCACCCGGTGGTCATGCCGATGATCCGTCGCCGCGCGCCGGGGCGCATCGTCTGCATCACTTCGGTCTCCGGGCTGATCGGCAATCGCGGCCAGGTCAACTACAGCGCCTCCAAGGCGGGGCTGATCGGCGCCGCCAAGGCCCTGGCGGTGGAGTTGGCCAAGCGCAAGATCACCGTCAACTGCGTGGCCCCAGGGCTGATCGACACCGAAATCCTCGACGAGCACGTGCCGGTGGACAAGATTCTCGAAATGATCCCGGCCGGACGCATGGGCACCCCCGAGGAGGTGGCCCATGCGGTGGCCTTCCTGCTCGCGCCCGAGGCCGGCTACATCACCCGCCAGGTGCTGGCGGTCAACGGAGGGCTGTGCTAATGAGTGCGCGCCGCGTCGTGATCACCGGGATGGCCGGCGTCACCGCCCTGGGCAGTGACTGGCCGACCATCCGCGACCACTTCCTGGCCGGCCACAGCGGCATCCGCCGCATGGACGCCTGGGATCGCTATACCGAGATGAACACCCGCCTGGGCGGGCCCATCGTCGACTTCCAGGTGCCCAGCCACTGGACGCGCAAGCAGTTACGCAGCATGGGCCGCGTCTCCCAGCTGGCGGTGGCCGCCGCCGAGCGTGCCCTGGCCGATGCCGGACTGCTGAACGATCCCAGCATCGCCGATGGCCGCATGGGCGTGGCCTGCGGTTCCTCCACAGGCAGCACCGACGACATCAAGGCGCTGGCCAACATGCTGCTCAGCGACGCAGCCGTGGGGCTCAACGCCAACACCTATGTGCGCATGATGCCGCACACCGCCGCCGCCAACCTGAGCCTGTTCTTTGGTCTCAAGGGCCGGCTGATTCCCACCTCCAGCGCCTGCACCAGCGGCAGCCAGGGCATCGGCTACGCCTACGAAGCCATCAAGTTCGGCCGCCTGCCGCTGATGCTGGCCGGCGGCGCCGAAGAACTCTGTCCCAGCGAGGCCATGGTCTTCGACACCCTCTATGCCACCAGCCTGCGCAACGATGCGCCCCACACCTCGCCGCGTCCCTACGACCAGGGACGCGACGGCCTGGTGATCGGCGAAGGCGCCGGCATCCTGGTGCTGGAAGAGCTGGAACACGCCCTGGCGCGCGGCGCGCACATCCACGCCGAGATCGTCGGCTTCGGCAGCAACGCCGACGGCCAGCACTCCACCCGCCCGGAACAGGCCACCATGCAGCGCGCCATGGAGCTGGCCCTGGAAGACGCCGGGCTGGCGCCGGAGGCCATCGGCTACGTCAACGGCCACGGCACGGCCACCGAACAGGGCGACATCGCCGAGACCCGGGCCACCCAGGCGCTGTTCGGCTCCGGCATGCCCATCAGCTCGCAGAAGAGCTACCTGGGCCATACCCTCGGGGCCTGTGGCGCCCTGGAGTCCTGGTTCAGCATCGCCATGATGAACGAAGAGCGTTTCGTGCCGACGCTCAACCTCGACGACCTGGACCCCCAGTGTGGCGAGCTGGACTATCTGCGTGACGGACCGCGGACCCTGCGTACCGATCATGTGATGAACAACAATTTCGCCTTTGGCGGGGTGAACACCTCGCTGATCTTCCGCCGCTGGTCCTGATGGCCATTTCCCGAGGTATTCCCATGTTGCGTCGCCTGCTGATCGTCTCCGCGCTGCTGTTCCTGGCGGCCTGCACCCGCGCGCCCCTGGTGACGCCCCAGGAGGTCTTCCCCGCCGATCGGGTGGAGAACGCCGCCGATGTCCGGCGCGCCATCGTCGACACCCTCGAACGCCGTGGCTGGAGCGTCGGCCAGGAGAGCCCCGGCCTGGTGGTCGCCAGCATCGTGGTGCGCGATCGCCACCAGGCCTGGGTCGACATCCCCTACAGTACCAAGGGCTACCAGATCCGCTACCGCGACAGTGCCGGCCTCGACTACGACGGCGAGCGCATCCATCGTAACTACAACAAGTGGGTCCAGCTGCTCGACGCCGACATCCGTCGACAACTGCAGCTGCCGGCCCCCGCTGCCGACGCGGAGTAGCGCTCCGCAGCCTGCGCGATATCGCAGAATGCCGGTCCCCAGGCTGACGGGGCGAGCGTTCTGGGTTAAACAGTCATCCCCCACCACAAGGAAGTCACCATGCGTACCCTAGCCGCCACCCTCGCACTGACCCTGAGCCTGACCACCCTGCTGCCCAGCATCGCCCAGGCCCGCGACACCACCCTGCACCTGCCCTTCGCCGAGGTGGTCCAGGAAGCCCTGGCCGCCAAGCGCCTGGACGGCAGCGTGAAGTTCTACCTGGCCGGCAACCCGGTGCCGGGCAAGGCCACGGTGGTCAATTCCAGCATCACCACCAACCAGAAGACCAACGCCTTCAACAAGACCGACGAGGTCGCCTGCCGCTGGGTGCTGCAATCGGCGCTGATCCGCCTGCAGGAAGCGGCCAAGGCCGCCGGTGCCAATGCCGTCACCGACATCACCAGCTACTACAAGAAGAACGAGTGGAGCGATCCCAGCCGCTACGAATGCCACGCCGGCGCGCTCATGGCCGGTGTCGCCCTCAAGGGCAAGCTGGTGATCCTCAAGTAGGTCGGAACGGCGGCGCGTCCGGGTGGGTCTGTCTAGAGACCTACCTGGAGGCCGCCGCCATGCCCCACTTTCGCGTCCACTACCGCAAGGACGGCGAACCCCGCCAGCTCGATCTCGACCGTCCGCAGGCGACGCTCGCGCCCCATGAAGCGGCCCTCGCCGTGCTGGAACACCTGCGCGCCGACGCCGAGAACAGCCTGGCCCTGCCGCCTGCCGATGCACCCGCCGAGGCCATCCTGCGGCAGGCGGAGGTGCATGGGTTGACGGATATCAGGGTGGAAGAGCTGGCATCGTAGGTTGGCGCTGAGCACAGCGAAGCCCAACGGGCAGGACTGGCGGTGTCTGGCCTCCCTCACCCCAGCCCTCTCCCAGAGGGAGAGGGGGCGGTCTGGTTTAGCGTTGGCTTATGGGCTCATCGCGGCCATGGCGGTCCGCCGATGCGGGCGCTCCAGGAGTCCGATATTTCGCTCATCGCGGCCATGGGCCGCTCCTACAATGACATCTGGACCTGTAGGAGCGGCCCATGGCCGCGATCA
>NZ_JAJOHO010000002.1:0-805989 GCF_021106615.1 Pseudomonas sp. PLB05 | reverse complement strand
GGCGTACTCAACCGTAGCGTGGAAAGCCGCGCAGCGTTTTCCACTGACGGGCTCCGGTACCAACGGTGGATAAGGCTGCGCCGTTATCCACCCTACCCGGATGCCCCCGTAGGTTGGCGCTGAGCGCGGCGAAGCCCAACGGGCGGGACTAGCGGCGTTTGGCCTCCCTCACCCCAGCCCTCTCCCAGAGGGAGAGGAGGCGGTCTGGTTCAGCGTTGGCTTATGGGCTCATCGCGGCCCTGGCGGTCCGCCGATGCGGGCGCTCCAGGAGTCCGATATTTCGCTCATCGCGGCCATGGGCCGCTCCTACAATGACATCTGGACCTGTAGGAGCGGCCCATGGCCGCGATCAGGCGTACTCAACCGTAGCGTGGAAAGCCGCGCAGCGTTTTCCACTGACGGGCTCCGGTACCAACGGTGGATAAGGCTGCGCCGTTATCCACCCTACCCGGATGCCCCCGTAGGTTGGCGCTGAGCGCAGCGAAGCCCAACACCACCAGACCTTAGCCCAGGAACAACCGGTACGCCGGATTCTCGGTCTCGTCCCAATAGCGATAGCCGATGGCATCCAGGGTCGCCAGCAGCTCGCCTCGCTCGGCGTCACTGGCTTCCAGCGCGGCGAATACCCGCCCATCCGCCGCGCCGTGGTTGCGATAATGAAACATGCTGATGTTCCAGCGGCCGCCCAGGCGGTCGAGGAAGTCGAACAGCGCCCGGGGCCGCTCGGGGAATTCGAAGCGGAACACCTGCTCCTCACCGACCCGTGCCGCGTGGCCACCCACGGTGTGGCGGATATGCAGCTTGGCCAGCTCGTTGTCGGTCAGGTCCAGCACCGGGAAGCCCTGGTCGCGCAGGCCCTGGATGAGGGCGTCACGTGGATCGCGTTGGGGATGGGTCTGGACGCCAACGAAGATGTGGGCTTCCTGGCCGGTGTGGTACCGGTAGTTGAATTCGGTGATCTGCCGCCGGCCCAGGGCCTCGCAGAAGGCCCGGAAGCTGCCCGGCCGCTCGGGGATGGTCACGGCGATGATGGCTTCGCGCTGCTCGCCCAGTTCGGCGCGTTCGGCCACGTGTCTCAGGCGGTCGAAGTTGATGTTGGCGCCGGAATCGATGGCCACCAGCACCTGGCCGCCGGAGCCTTCCCGCTCGGCGTATTTCTTGATCCCCGCCACGCCCAGGGCGCCAGCCGGTTCGGTGATGGAGCGGGTGTCGTCATAGATGTCCTTGATCGCCGCGCAGATCTCGTCCGAGCTGACGGTGATCACCTCGTCCACATAACGGCGGCAGACCTCGAAGGTATGGTGGCCGATCTGGGCCACGGCCACGCCATCGGCGAACAGCCCCACCCGCGGCAAGACGACCCGCTCGCCGGCGGCCATGGCCTGCTGCAGGCAGTTGGAGTCATCGGGCTCGACGCCTATGACCTTGATCTCGGGGCGCAGATATTTCACATAGGCGGCGATACCGGCGATCAGGCCGCCACCGCCCACGGGGACGAAGATGGCGTCCAGCCGGCCCGGATGCTGGCGCAGGATCTCCATGGCCACGGTACCCTGGCCGGCGATGACGTCCGGATCGTCATAGGGCGGGACGAAGGTGTAGCCCTGCTCCTCGACCAGGCGCAGCGCCTCGGCCAGGGCCTCGGGAAAGGCGTCGCCATGCAACACCACCTCGCCACCACGGGACTGTACGCCGATGACCTTGAGTTCCGGGGTGGTCCGCGGCATGACGATGATCGCCCGCACGCCCAGTTCGCGGGCCGCCAGGGCCAGGCCCTGGGCATGGTTACCGGCGCTGGCGGCGATGACGCCGCGAGCCTTTTCCTCGGTCGAGAGACTGGCCAGCTTGGTATAGGCGCCGCGGATCTTGAAGGAGAACACCGGCTGCAGGTCTTCGCGCTTGAGCAGCACCTGGCAGCCCAGCCGTTCGGACAGCGCCCGCGCCGGTTGCAGGGGCGTTTCGATGGCCACGTCGTAGACGGGGGCGAGCAGGGTCTTCTTCACATACTGTTCGAGCATCGGCGGGGCGATCCGGTGGGTGCGGCGGGGGCGAAAAGTCTACTACGGGCACTCCCGGGTAGGTTAGCCAGGCCGTCCGAGCGGCTATAATCGGCGACCCTTCACCCGTTTTCTCTGCGGATACCCCCATGAATCAGGACCAGCTCAAGCAGGCCGTCGCCCAGGCCGCGGTCGACCTCATCCTTCCCCAGCTCTCACGCGACAGCGTGGTCGGCGTGGGCACCGGCTCGACCGCCAACTTCTTCATCGACCTGCTGGCCAAGCACAAGCTGGAATTCGACGGCGCCGTGGCCAGCTCCCAGGCCACCGCCGACCGGCTGAAGCGTCACGGCATCACCGTCTATGACCTCAACGGCGTCAGCGACCTGGAATTCTACGTGGACGGCGCCGACGAAGCCGACGGCCACCTCAACCTGATCAAGGGCGGCGGCGCGGCCTTGACCCGCGAGAAGATCGTCGCCGCGGTGGCGCGCAAATTCATCTGCATCGCCGACGCCAGCAAGCGCGTCGACGTCCTCGGCGAATTCCCGCTGCCGGTGGAAGTCATCCCCATGGCCCGCAGCCACGTGGCCCGCGAGCTGGTGAAACTGGGCGGCGACCCGGAATACCGCGACGGCGTGGTGACCGACAACGGCAACGTCATCCTCGACGTGCACAACATGCACATCGTCGATCCGGTGGGCCTGGAAGCGAAGATCAACAACATCGTCGGCGTGGTCGCCAACGGCCTCTTCGCCGCCCGCCCGGCGGACGTGCTGCTGTTGGGCACCGCCCAGGGCGTGGAGCGTCTGGAGCGCAGCTGAGTCTCTACCAGCGGCCAAGGCGTTCCGCCGATGTGGCCGCTGCTGCGTGACCCTATCGCGGCCGTGGGCCGCTCCTACCGATACATCGAGCGTCCTGTAGGAGCGGCCCATGGCCGCGATGGATGCCCTGCCAGCACGCAAGCAAAAGCCCCGGTCAGGCGAACCCGACCGGGGCTTTTCTATGACAGCTAAAGGCTTAGAACAGCACGCGGCAGCGGATGGTGCCCTTGACGTTCTGCAGCTTCTCTTGCGCCAGGTCGGAGTACTCGGCGTCGACGTCGATCACCACGTAGCCGACCTTCTCGTCGGTCTGCAGGTACTGACCGGAGATGTTGATGCCGCTCTCGGAGAAGACCCGGTTGATCTCCGACAGCACGCCCGGGACGTTCTGGTGGATGTGCAGCAGGCGGTGCTTGCCCGGGTGCGACGGCAGGGCCACTTCAGGGAAGTTGACCGAGGACACCGAGGTGCCGTTGTCACTGTACTTGACCAGTTTTTCGGCCACTTCCAGGCCGATGTTGGCCTGGGCCTCGGCGGTGGAGCCACCGATGTGCGGGGTCAGGATGACGTTGTCCAGGCCACGCAGCGGCGACACGAACTCGTCGTTGTTGGAACGCGGCTCCACTGGGAAGACGTCGATGGCGGCGCCGATCAGGTGCTCGTCCTTGATGGCCGCAGCCAGGGCGTCGAGGTCGACCACGGTGCCGCGCGCGGCGTTGATCAGGATGCCGCCCTTCTTGATGGCACGGATCTCGCGCTCACCCATCATCAGCTGGGTGGCGGGAGTTTCCGGCACGTGCAGGGTGACGATGTCGCTCATGCCGAGCAGCTCGGTCAGGGAGCCGACCTGCTGGGCGTTGCCCAGGGGCAGCTTGGTGATGACGTCATAGAAGAACACCTGCATGCCCAGGCCCTCGGCCAGCACCGACAGCTGGGTGCCGATGGAGCCGTAGCCGATGATGCCGAGCTTCTTGCCACGGATCTCGAAGGAGTTGGCCGCGCTCTTGATCCAGCCGCCGCGGTGGCAGGAGGCGTTCTTGGCCGGGATGCCGCGCAGCAGCAGGATGGCCTCGGCCAGCACCAGCTCGGCGACCGAACGGGTGTTGGAATAGGGGGCGTTGAACACGGCGATGCCGCGCTCGCGGGCGGCCTGCAGGTCGACCTGGTTGGTGCCGATGCAGAAGCAGCCGACGGCGACCAGCTTCTTGGCGCAGTCGAATACCTCTTCGGTGAGCTGGGTGCGCGAGCGGATGCCGATGAAATGGGCGTCGGCGATCTTTTCCTTGAGCTGGGCATCCGGCAGGGAGCTGGTGACGTACTCGATGTTGCTGTAACCCGCGGACTTCAGGATATCCACGGCGGACTGGTGGACGCCTTCCAGGAGAAGGAAGCGGATCTTGCTCTTGTCGAGGGAAGTCTTGCTCATCTGCGTTGAATCCAGAGTTTCCAGGGAGAAGGATGCCGGCGCGGCGCAGGCCAGGTCAGCCAGCGGCAAAGGGGTCGCTATCTTAGCATGCGCAGCCGGATGCAGGTCCGGTTGCGACCTGAAGCTTTCTCAGGGCGACCATGAGCACCTTGCGACCCGCATCGCGCCGCGACGTCCGCTTTTGGTTAAGATCGTGAGGTTAAGATCGCCAGCAGACGCCACTCACCAGGAGCCCCCATGGCCTACCAGCACCAGTACCTCGATGGCACCAAGATCCACTTCCCCCTGGGCAAGGTCGTCTGCATCGGCCGCAACTACGCCGAGCACGCCAAGGAGCTGAACAACCCGGTGCCTTCCGAGCCCCTGCTGTTCATCAAGCCGGCCAGCTGCGTGGTGCCGGTGGCCGAGGGCTTCGTCATCCCCACCGATCAGGGTTCGGTGCACTACGAAGCCGAGATCGCCGTGCTGATCGGCAAGCCGCTGTCGAAGAAGCCTTCGCCAGAGGAAGTCCGCGACGCCCTCTCCGGCTTCGCCCCCGCCCTGGACCTGACCCTTAGAGACGTGCAGAGCCGCCTCAAGGAAAAGGGCTATCCCTGGGAGATCGCCAAGAGCTTCGACGGCGCCTGCGTGCTCGCGCCCTTCGTGCCGGGCGATGCCTTCGAGGATCTGGCCGACATCCCGGTGCGCCTGACCATCAACGGCGAGGTGCGCCAGGACGGCAACAGCCGCGACATGCTCAACCCCATCCTGCCGCTGATCCAGACCATCGCCGGGCATTTCTCCCTGCAACCGGGTGACGTCATCCTCACCGGCACACCGGTAGGTGTCGGACCGCTCAACGTGGGCGATCAACTGGTGCTGGAGCTGCCGGACGTTAGCCGCTTCGAAACCCGCGTGCTATAACCCCCGCCACCCCACCGTCGCCTGGCGGGTGCCTGGCGATGGTGTACCGGCACAGCCACGACGCTCTAGGCTTTGCCTGAAAAGTGCCTACGCTCGGCGACTTTGCAGACAAGCCATAACAAGAAGCCGTACGAGCCCGCATGTCCAGACTCCCCCGCCTCATCCTGTTCCGCCTCCTCCCCGCCTTCGTCCTGCTGGTGCTGATCGTCCTCACCTTCGTCTGGCACTGGAACGATAGGGCGCTGCTCTGGTGGCAGGAATACCGCACGCCGCCGGAAGTACGGGCCCAGGCGGTCTGGCTGCCGGACTACCAGGCGGTGATCCAGGGCAAGCCGCTGCCGGGTCTGGCCGAGGCCGAGACTTCCGACCTCACCTACGATCCCCGCACCCGCACCCTCTTCGCCGTCACCGGCAATACGCCCTACCTGGTGCAGCTGAGCCTGACCGGCGACATCCTCAGGCGCATCCCGATCCGCAACGTCGCCAACCTCGAAGGCGTGACCGCCCTGGAAGACGGGCGCCTGGTCATCGTCGACGAGCGCCAGCGGCGGCTGTCGCTGTTCCAGCTGGCGGACGACACCCAGGAGCTGGACGCCAACACCTTCGAGCATCATGACCTGGGCTTTCCCGACGCCGGCAACAAGGGCTTCGAAGGCATCGCCTGGGATCCACGGCGCCAACGCCTGATCCTCAGCAAGGAGCGCGACCCGGCCGCCCTCTTCACCCTGGCCAGCGACGGCCGCGGCGTTACCGGTACCCTTCAGCCCTTTCCCCTCAAGCAGCTGGTGATCGACTACTCCGCGGTGGCGGTCGACCCGCGCACCGGTCACCTGCTGGCGCTGTCCGATCAGTCCCACACCCTGGTGGAAATGACCGCGGAAGGTGCACCGGTCAGCTTCATCAGCCTCAGAGACGGTCTGCACGGCCTCAAGGCGACCATGGAACAGCCGGAAGGCGTGGCCCTCGATGAGGCCGGCAATCTCTACCTGATTGGTGAACCCAATCTCTTCCACGTGTTTCACAAGGTGTCCAAAGCGGCGCAATGAGCGCCTATTCAGCTTGAATTCAGGGTGGCGCCCTTAGGCTGCGCGGCATCACCGCCTCAGGACCCTGTCGATGCTTCCGCTGTTTTCCCCGCGCACCCTGGGTGCCCTGTTGGGCGCCGCCCTGCTGCTGACCCTGACCCTGGTGGCCCAGCAGCACCGGCTGTTCGAGCGCCTCTGGTTCAACGTCCAGAGCCAGCTCCAGGCCGAGAGTCGGCAGGCCCGCTCGCTATGGCTGCCGAGCTATCGCGTCACCGTGGAAGCGCGCCCCATCGGCGAGGGCATCACCGACGTCTCGGCGCTGAGCTTCGATCCGGATCGCCGCACCCTGGTCAGCGTCACCAACAAGCCGGCGCGTTTTCTCGAACTCGACCTGGATGGCCGGCTGCTACGCCAGGTGGACCTCAAGGGCTTCAGTGATCCGGAGGCCATCGAGTACATCAAGCCGGGTGTGTACATGATCAGCGAAGAGCGCCGCCAACGCCTGGTGCGGGTACAAATCGGTGCCGACACCCAGGTGGTGGACATCGACGACCGCCAGGTCAGTCATCCCTTCAGCCTGAGCGATGTGGAAAGCGACAACCGCGGCAACGAAGGCCTGGCCTACGACGCGACCCGCGAGCGCTTCTTCGTCGCCAAGGAAAGCGATCCGGTACGCATCTACGAGATCGACGGCCTGGGCAGCGAAGCCTTCGAGGGCCTGCAGGCCCTGTCGCTGCGCAGCGACCCCAAGCGTGACCGCCGCCTGTTCGTGCGCGATCTCTCCAGCCTGCAATTCGACCCCGGCACCGGCCATCTGCTGGCGCTCTCCGATCAGTCGCGGCTGGTACTGGAGCTGGATGACGACGGCAAGCCGATCAGCTCCCTGTCGCTGCTGCGTGGCCAGCACGGCCTGAGCCGCAGCGTGCCTCAGGCCGAGGGCGTGGCCATGGACGACCGGGGCCGGCTGTATGTGGTCAGCGAGCCGAATCTGTTCTATCGCTTCGAGAAGCCGTGAGGCAGAGGCTCATCGCGCCCAAGGCGGTCCGCCGCCTGCTCGGATAGCCCCCTCTCCCCAGCCCTCTCCCCAAGGGAGAGGGGGTGGTCCGGCGCCGTGGATAGCGGAGCGACAATGGATCGCGAATCTGCCTTTGGCGCTGGAAACGAACGCCTGCTCGGATAGCCCCCTCTCCCCCCCGGGAGAGGGTTGGGGTGAGGGCGCGCCCGGCAGCGATGGTCATATGGAAAAGGCTGCGCCGTTTTTCACGCTACGCGGCCAGTGTTGGGCTTCGACGATGGAGCCGTCTCAACCCAACCTACGGGAATCGCCGTAGGTTGGGTTGAGCGCAGCGAAGCCCAACAGGCTGGAGCGGCTTCGCCCTCTCCCCAGCCCTCTCCCCAAGGGAGAGGGGGGTGGTCCGGCGTCGAC
The DNA here is from genome assembly GCF_021106615.1 of Pseudomonas sp. PLB05. NCBI lineage: Bacteria > Pseudomonadati > Pseudomonadota > Gammaproteobacteria > Pseudomonadales > Pseudomonadaceae > Pseudomonas > Pseudomonas sp. PLB05. Next base: position 798,388 of record NZ_JAJOHO010000002.1, on the reverse strand, counting down.
TCCTATCATTGTCGCCAAGCGATGCCCCTACTCCCCCTGCTCGAACAACTCCTCCAGGTAGCGTCGCGCATTGGCCACATAGACCTGGGCATTGGCCGCCAGCTGCGCCTGCTGGGCGTCGCTCAGGGTGCGCACCACCTTGGCCGGCGAGCCGAGCACCAGGGAGCCATCGGGGATCACCGCGTTCTCGGTGACCAGGGCATTGGCGCCCACCAGGCAGTTGCGCCCGATGCGCGCGCCGTTGAGCACCACCGCGTGGATGCCGATCAGGCTGCCGTCGCCGATCTCGCAGCCATGCAGCATGGCCTGGTGCCCCACGGTGACGCCGCGCCCCAGGGTCAGCGGCGAACCGGGATCGGTGTGCAGCACGGCGCCGTCCTGCACGTTGCTATCGGGGCCGATGTGGATCAGTTCGTTGTCACCGCGCAGCACCGCGCCAAACCAGACGCTGGCGCCTTCATCCAGGCGCACCTTGCCGATCACCGCGGCGGTAGGCGCGACCCAGCTGTGCGGATGGGCGTCGACGCGGTGTTCTCCCAGGCGGTACTTCATGGCGGTCATCCTCGTGTTGTTATGGTTGGCGGAAAGTCCGATTGTTCGCCGAGGTGAGCGACGGGCGCAATCGCCAGCGCCCGGCGCCTTCGCGTTGTTGCAAGTAATTCTCGATAGCGAAAGAATGCCTTCAGGGAACCTGAGACCGCAGGACTGCGACGAATGACCACGGCCAGCACGCTGGGAAAGGCGCTCGACCTTTGCAAAGCTTGCTGCCGCTGATGGCATCTTGTCCTCACGGCCAGTGTCCTGTCCGTCGTCAGCCATCCCGGCCCAGGCCGGTTTCCCGAGACCACCGGAATCTGCGAGCGCCCGATGCGTACCACCTGGAAATTCCTGCTGCCCCTCGCCGTCACCGGATTGCTGGCGCTGCTGCCCGCACCGGAGGGCCTACCCGCTCACGCCTGGCTGTACTTCGCCCTCTTCGCCGGGGTGGTGGTGGGACTGATCCTCGAACCCCTGCCCGGCGCGGTGATCGGCCTGATCGGGGTAGCCCTGGCGGCCCTGCTGGCGCCCTGGGTGCTGTTCAGCCCGGCGCAACTGGCGACACCGGGCTTTCGCGCGCCCCAGGAGGCGCTGAAATGGGGCCTGGCGGGGTTTTCCAACAACACCGTCTGGCTGATCTTCAGTGCCTTCATGTTCGCTTTGGGCTATGAGAAGACCGGGCTCGGGCGGCGGATCGCCCTGCTGCTGGTCAAGGCCATGGGCCGCCGGACCCTGACCCTGGGCTACGCGGTGATGCTGGCCGATCTGGCCCTGGCCCCCTTCACCCCGTCCAACACCGCGCGCAGCGGCGGCACCGTCTACCCGGTGATCCGCAACCTGCCGCTGCTCTACGATTCCAAGCCCAACGACCCCAGCGCGCGGCGCATCGGCTCCTACCTGATGTGGGTGGCGATCTCCTCCACCTGCGTCACCAGTACCCTGTTCCTCACTGCCCTGGCGCCCAACCTGCTGGCCGCCGCCCTGATCGAGAAGACCGCCCAGGTGCACATCAGCTGGGGCCAGTGGTTCATCGCCGCCGCACCCATGGGCATCCTGCTGCTGGCCCTGCTGCCGCTGCTGGCCTACTGGCTGTATCCACCGGAGATCAAGCGCAACGACCAGGTGCCGCTGTGGGCGGCCAAGGAACTCGCCGCGCTCGGCCCGCTGACACGCGATGAAAAGCTGCTGCTGGCCCTGGTGATCGGCGCCCTGGCGCTGTGGATCTTTGGCGCCGCCTGGGCCGACCCGGCGTTGGTGGGGATCCTGGTCATCGTGCTGATGCTGCTGCTCAAGGTCATCACCTGGAACGATGCCTTGGGCAACAAGGCCGCCTGGAACACCTTCGCCTGGTTCGCCACCCTGGTGGCCCTGGCCGACGGCCTGACCCGGGTCGGCTTCGTCGCCTGGTTCGGCCAGTGGGTCGCCGGCCACCTGGGCGGCTTCCACGCCGGCACCGCCATGGTGGTACTGGTAACGGTGTTCTATCTCGCCCACTACCTGTTCGCCAGTTCCACCGCCCACACCACCGCGCTGCTGCCGGTGATGCTGGCCGCCGGCATGGGCATCCCCGGCATCGACCTGCCGGTATTCGCCCTGCTGCTGGGCACCTCGCTGGGGCTGATGGGCATCATCACCCCCTATGGCACCGGGCCAAGTCCGGTGTACTACGGCAGCGGCTACCTGCCCAGCGCGGACTACTGGCGACTGGGGACCATTTTCGGCGCGCTGTTCCTGATGGTGCTGCTGGGGATCGGGGTGCCGTGGATCATGATGGTGGCGTGAGGCAGAGGCCCGAGTGGAGCACCGTAGGTTGGGTTGAGCGATAGCGAAGCCCAACATTGCGGAGGTTGCCGTGATGCCTTTATCGGTGCCCTGGCTGCTTATCGAGTGCTCGGATGACTTTTGTTTCGCCCACCCGGGCGACTCACTTTTGCCAATCGCGGCTGCGCGCCCCGGACAAAAGTAAGTAAAAACGCTGTCCCCACGTTTCGGCCCTCCGCTGCGCTCCGGGTCCCCTCGCTCCGGCGCCGCTCCGGGGGCACGGCACGAAGGGGCCTCCTGCCCCTCCCGCCTTGCTCGGCGTCCTGCCTCGCATCCTCTCCGCAACACCTGCACTCGGCCTCACTGACGGGGACGGGGCGCCAGCCCGATGCTTGGGTATTCATAGGGGCTGTAACGTGGAAAACCGCGCAGCGTTTTCTGCTAGTGGTGTAACTATGCTCAATGGACAAGGCTGCGCCTTTGTCCACGCTACGGGCTGTTCATAGCTCTTCAACCAAAACTTTCAGTCTTGCGAATCGCCCCGTTCAGTAGGGCGAACGGCAGTGTCGAGGAGCGGGTCGAGCCGCAGGGATGCGGCGAGAGGTCCAGTGGGCCATGGAAGGCCCATCTGGACCGACCCCGGAACGGCGCTGGCGTGAGCGAAACGTAGCGGAGCGAAGTAACAGCCGTAGGCTGGCCCAAAGGGCGAGCAACGCGAGTCACCTGGAGCGAAGCGGAAGGCCGGATGACCGGGGCAAGCGTTTTTGGTTACTTTTGTCCGGGGCGCGCAGCCGCGACTGGCAAAAGTGACTCGCCCGGGTGGGCGAAACAAAAAGCATCAGTAAACCCCGATAAACAGCTAGGGCATCCACAACCCTAATCCGTTGGGCTTCGCTGCGCTCAGCGCCAACCTACAAATACCGATGTTCGAGATGACTAGGCACCGTTGGGCTTCGCTGCGCTCAGCCCAACCTACCGAACCCTACCTACATCCCTCTTCAAAAATTTCCCCGCCCACCCGACCTTTTGCTTAGGGACCTAAGCATCCCTTCGGCGTAGAATCCACATTCTTAGTGTGCTTTCGATAACACCCGCAGAGGTCGTCATGTCCCACCGTATTCGCCATCCCGGTTTCGCCGCCAAGCGCCAGAGCGCCGAGCAGGCCGCGCAGTTCATTCGTCACGGCATGACCGTGGGCATGAGCGGTTTCACCGGGGCCGGTTATCCCAAGGCCGTGCCCGGCGCCCTGGCCCAGCGCATCACCGCCAGCCATGGCGCCGGCGAGCCCTTTCGCATCAAGGTGTTGACCGGTGCCTCCACCGCACCGGAGCTGGACGGTGCCCTGGCGCGGGTCGATGGCATCGAGTTGCGAGTGCCCTTCCAGTCCGATCCGGAGCTGCGCAGCCGCATCAACGCCGGCGGCCTGGATTACATGGACATCCACCTGGGCCAGCTGGCGGAAAAGGTGCGCTACGGCTTCTTCGGCAAGATCGACGTGGCGGTGGTGGAGATCGCGGCGATCCGCGAAGACGGTCTGCTGGTGCCCTCTTCCTCGGTGGGCAACAACAAGACCTGGCTGGACATGGCCGATGCGGTGATCCTGGAGGTCAATCGCTGGCAGCCCGATGCCCTGGACGGCATGCACGACATCTACACCGACGGCGCCCTGCCGCCCCATCGCACGCCCATTCCGCTGGCCCATCCCGGTGACCGCATCGGCTCGCCCTACCTGGAGGTGCCGCTGGACAAGGTAGTGGCCGTGGTGGAGACCGATGCCCCCGATCGCAACAGCCCGTTCAAGGCGCCGGACGCCGCCTCCCAGGCCATCGCCGCGCACCTGCTGGACTTCCTCCGCTTCGAGGTACGCCAGGGACGCATCCCGGCCAACCTGCTGCCGATCCAGTCGGGGGTCGGCAACATCGCCAACGCCTTCATGCAGGGCCTGGCCGAGAGCGAGTTCGAAGGGCTGACCGCCTTCACCGAGGTGATCCAGGACGGCATGCTGGAACTGCTCATCAGCGGCAAGATGGAATTGGCTTCGGCGACGTCCTTCTCCCTGAGTCCGGCGGGCATCGAGCGCTTCCTCGAACACGCCGAAGCGCTGCGCCAGCGCATCATCCTGCGCCAGCAGGGGGTGAGCAATCATCCGGAACTGGTGCGCCGTCTGGGCTGCATCGCCCTGAACGGCATGCTCGAAGCCGACCTCTATGGCAACGTCAACTCCACCCACCAGATGGGCACGGGGATGATGAACGGCATCGGCGGCTCCGGCGACTTCGCCCGCAATGCCTATCTGTCGGTGTTCATGGCGCCGAGCACGGCCAAGAACGGGCTGATCTCGACCCTGGTGCCCATGGTCAGTCACGTCGACCATACCGAGCACGATGTCTCGGTGATCGTCACCGACCAGGGTTTGGCCGACCTGCGCATGCTCAGCCCCAAGCAGCGCGCCCGGGCCATCCTCGAACACTGCGTGCACCCCAGCTTCCGCCCGGCACTGGAGGACTACTTCGCGCGCGCCCTGGCCGGCAGCCATGGCAAGCACACCCCGCACCTGCTGCCCGAGGCCCTGGCCTGGCACGAGCGCTACCTGGTCACCGGCAGCATGCTCGGCCCCGCCGCCCAGGAAGCCCACGACTGAAAGGCAAGGCGTCCGAGCCTTCTCGGGCGCCCTTTCGCTCCGCCATCCCTGCCGTTCGTCGCCCATCTGCAACTAATTGTGACTTTTTGCCAGCGCGCTGTGTAAAAAGCTGCCCTGTCGGATTCCCAGCCGACATTCCGGGTGATAAAAGACGTGAAATCTCTAAGCAATGTCCTTGATCTGCAAGGGGCATTGCCGTTCGCGGTTGTTCTAATTCCGCCCCCTTTGAGAGCTGCTACCGTGAAGATCTGTCATCAACTCGCCGGCTTGTTGCTGGCTGGCTTGGTCGGGCTGAGTCCGGCCGTCCTGGCCCAGACCCCACCGAAGGTCAAGGCCGCGGCTGCCGCCACTGCCCAGCGCCTGGCCTCGAACCACGCCCTGGTCGTGGACCTCAAGACCAACCAGGTGCTCTTTTCCCAGAATCCCGATCAGGTCGCCCCCATCGCCTCGGTGACCAAGCTGATGACCGCCCTGGTGGTGCTCGATGCCAAGCTGCCGCTGGAGCAGACCATCGACATCGACATCAGCGAGAATCCGGCCATGCGCGGCATCTTCTCGCGGGTGCGCCTGGGCAGTCAGCTGACCCGGCGCGACATGCTGCAACTGGCGCTGATGTCCTCGGAAAACCGCGCCGCCACCAGCCTCGCCCACCACTATCCAGGTGGCCAGCGCGCCTTTGTCGCCGCCATGAATGCCAAGGCCCGCGCCCTGGGCATGAAGAACACCCGCTACGCCGAGCCCACTGGCCTGTCGCCGCTCAACGTCTCCACCGCGCGTGATCTGGTCACCCTGCTCAAGGCCACCGAACGCTATCCGCTGCTCGGTCAGCTCAGCACCACCCCGGAAAAGACCCAGGCCTTCCACAATCCCAACTATGTGCTGGGCTTTCGCAATACCAATCACCTGGTCTACAACGCCGACTGGAGTGTGCAGCTGACCAAGACCGGCTACACCGACAAGGCCGGTCACTGCCTGGTGATGCGCACCGTGATGGCCGGTCGTCCGGTGGCCTTCGTGGTGATGGACGCCTTCGGCAAGTTCACCCACATGGCCGATGCCACCCGCGTCCGTCGCTGGCTGGAAACTGGCGCCCTGAGCCCCCTGCCGGGCGCGCCCAAGGCGGGTCGCAGCACGGTATTGGCGCGGCAGTGACGCTCGCCTGAGCGAGTCCCGAAGCCGCGTTCCGACGCGGCTTTTTCATGCCTGGCGCTTTTCCACGGGTCGGATAGGCGCCGCCTCGCCTGGCAGGATCGGCGGCGGCGGTCAATAGTTATCCCTAGCGCTGGAGACCGCAGTACCGGCACGCCCCCACGCCAAGAGGTGTCCCGATGAAGCCCGCCTTGTCACGTCGCCAACTCCTACACTGCGCCTGCTGCCTGCCGGTGGCCGCTGCCCTGGCCCCGCTGGCCCTGCCTGCCCTGGCCGCGCCGGCCAAGGCCCACACCACCCTCACTGCCGAGCAGGCCCTGCAACGGCTGATCGATGGCAACCAGGGCTTCATGGACGACCAGCCCCTGCATGGAGAAACCAACCGCGATCGGCGTCTGGCGATCGCCAAGGGCCAGACACCCTTTTGCGTGCTGGTGTCCTGTTCGGATTCGCGGGTCTCGCCGGAGCTGCTGTTCGGCCGTGGCCTGGGCGAGTTGTTTATCGTGCGCAACGCCGGCAACACCCTGGACACCACCGCCCTGGGCTCGGTGGAGTACGCCATCAGCCAGCTGGGGGTGCCGCTGATCGTGGTCATGGGCCATGAGAAATGCGGCGCGGTGGAAGCCGCGGTGGCGGTGGTGGAGCAGAACGCCCTCTATCCCGGTGCCATCGGCGCCATGATCGAACCCATCCTGCCGGCGGTGCTCAGCGCCCGCGCCGGCAATCCGCCGGACCTGCTGGAAGCGGCGGTGCGCAGCAACGTACAGCGCACGGTCAGGCGCCTGCGCGCAGCCTCCGAGCCGACCCTGCTGGCACCGCAACAGGACGGTCGGGTCAAGGTGGTGGGCGCCTACTACACCTTGGAGAACGGCCACGTGGACTTCTTCGACGTCTGAGGCGGGCACCCCGGACGTCAGGTGCGGTCTAGGCCTGTATCCCCAGTCCGGAACGCCCCATGAGCAAAGACGCGATCGCCCACGAGTACTACGAGACCGTCACCGGCCGCTGCTGGCTGGATGACGTGCGTGAATGGCGCCGCTTGCAGGCCGAGGCCCAGGCCGCCGCCGATCGCTACCTGGCCTGCCCGGAGGATCTCGAAGCGCCCGAGCGCCTGCGGCTGGAACAGGCATGGCGCGCCATCAATGAAGAAGCTGGCACCTTCTGGCAGCGCATGTGGGCGAATCTGGATCGTCAGTGATCGGGCAGAGGCCCTAGCTGGCGGTAGCGAGCAGCGCCTGCAGGCCTTCGGGTACCAGCCGACAGGTGTCGTCGAAGGCATCGAGCGAGCGCCAGGTAGCCATGAAGGCCTCACCATCGCTCTCTTGGCCGGGCAGCTCTGCCTGCGCATAAAGGTGCCGATCGGCAAATTCGGCGGCGTAGACCAGCACCACCTCATGGCCCGGCCGCCCCGCGTAGCTGAACAGCGATTCCAGGGTGCCCAGCAGCCTTACCTCGGCCAGCTCCACGCCCAGTTCTTCGCGGATCTCGCGCCGCACCGCCGCCTGGCTGGTTTCGCCGAACTCCACGCCACCGCCCAGGGGCCGACAGAAGCGCCGGCCATCGTGCGGGTCCTGCGTCTCACGCACCAGCATGCGCTTGCCCTGACGCAGCACGCAGAGCACCAGGACGCGGATCTGACCACTCATTACACCAGCCCTTCCGCCCTCAACTCGCTCTTAAGATAGGCGTAGTACACCGGCGCCGCCACCAGCCCCGGCAGGCCGAAGGCCGCCTCGAACACCAGCATGGCCACCAGCAACTCCCAGGAACGGGCGCTGATCTGGCCGCCGACGATGCGGGCGTTGAGGAAGTACTCCAGCTTGTGGATGGCGATCAGGTAGCCCAGCGCCGCCACCGCGACCCAGATCGACAGCGACAGACCGGCGATGAAGATCAGGGTGTTGGACATCAGATTGCCGATCACCGGCAGCAGGCCAAGGATGAAGGTGAGGATCACCAAGGTCTTGGCCAGCGGCAGATGGACATCGAACAGCGGCAACACGCCGAGCAGGAAGATGCCGGTCAGGGTGGTGTTGAGCAGCGAGATCTTGATCTGGGCGAAGACGATGTTGCGAAAGGCCTGGGCCACCAGGCCGAGACGCACCAGCAGCGCGCCGGACAGCGGGCGCAGGCGCTCGGGATCAGGCGTGGGCTGCAGGGCGACGATGGCGCCGAGGATCATGCCGATCAGCACAATGACAAAGGTCCGCGCCGCATCCCGACCGAACAGTTGCAGTTGCGCCACATGGGCGCGCACCCACTCCACCAGCTCCTGCTTCATGCTGTCGGCGTTGGCCGGCAGGTAGGCGTCCAGCGAGGGTGGCAACTGGGCGCGGGCACGCTCGGTGAGCACCATGAACTTGTCCAGCAGCCGTCCGGGGTTCTGCACCTCCTGGATGATGAAGCTGGTGAACCAGACGAAGAACAGCGTCAGCAGGCTCACCACCAGGGTGCCGAGCAGCGCCACGGCGAGCCAGCGCGCGCCGCCGCCGGGCAGATGGCGCTGCAGGCGCCCGGCCAGGGTGTTGACCAGTTCGTACACCAGCAGGCCGGCTAACAGGCTGGGCAAGAGCTTGAGCGGGAGAACCAGATAGAGCGCGGTGAAGACGATGATCCAGCTGGCCAAGATGGCCTGGCGTTGCGTGAAGGCGTACATAGATTACCGGCGGCAGAATCCCTGCCCGCAGTCTGACAGTCTGCCGCCTCGCCGCACAGCCTGGGCAGCGAAGAAAGCCCGAACCTCTGTTACCCGGCATTACCTGACCGGGCGCTGTTCAACCCACCGTCCTAGCCCGCCAATTCCGCGGCGCAGACCTGCGCGCGGCCCTGGTGCTTGGCCGCATAGAGCTGCGCATCGGCGGCGGTGATCAGAGCCGCCGGATCGACGGCGGTCGGCGATAGCGCGGTGGCCACGCCCAGACTCAAGGTGACGTAGCCGGTCACCGAGGAATAGCCGTGGGTCAGACGCTGGTCGCGGACCTGCTGCAGCAGCCGCATAGACGCGTAAAACCGCAAGCCAGAGCAAGTGCGTGCGCTACTGACTCCACGGTTTCTGACGAATGGTGATGGTGCCTATCTGGTTGATCGCCCCGTATATCGGAGGTTTCGGCGTTATCTCCCTATGCTGCCAATGGCTCTTGCAGCACCAAACCCTTGACTTTCGCGCCCGCAGCGACGTTTAGTAAACGTCAGTGTTAACGTTACCAAAACAACAACAAGAGGTGTTTCCATGGTTCGTTCGCATCGTCGCGCCTACTGGCTGGTCAGTGGCCTGCTGTTCGCCTTCTTTTTCGCCTGGTCGTCCAGCTACTCGCTGTTCTCGCTCTGGCTGCACCGAGAGGTCGGCTTGAATGGTACCGAGACCGGTTTCGTCTTTGCTGCCAATGCCGTGGCAGCCCTGCTTATCCAGCCTTGCTATGGGGCCCTGCAGGATCGACTGGGGCTGTCGCGCAAGATCCTGGTCTGGATCGGCGTGCTGCTGACCCTGGGCGTCCCCTTCTCCACTCACGTGTACGCCACCCTGCTGGCGAGTAATCTGGTGCTTGGCGCCCTGGTCGGCGCGCTGTTCCTCGGCTTCGCCATGCTCGCCGCCGTGGGTGTCATCGAGTCCTATACCGAGCGCCTGGCCCGCTGCGGTGGCTTCGAGTTCGGCCTGGCGCGCACCTGGGGCTCGCTGGGCTGGGCTGCGGCCACCGCGGTGGCGGGCATAGCCTTCAACATCGATCCGCAGATCACCTTCTACCTGAGCAGCGCCGCCGGCGCGGTCTTTCTGCTGCTGCTGAGCTAGCTGGCCCTGACCCTCTTCAACCAGGCCGACGCCCACGCCTATACCGCCGCCGCGCCGGTACGCGGTGCCGATCTCCTGGGCCTGCTGCGCTTGCGGCGGTTCTGGGCGCTGAGCCTGTACCTGACCGGTGTGGCCGGGGTCTACATGGTCTACGAACAGCAATTCCAGGTGTATTTCGCCAGTTTTTTCGCCACGCCGGCGGAGGGGATCCGCGCCTACGGCTATCTGAATTCCAGCCAGGTGCTGGTGGAGGCCGGCTGCATGCTGCTGGCCCCGTGGCTGGTGACGCGCCTGGGGGCCAAGCAGGGTCTGATCCTAGCCGGCACGGTGATGTTCGTGCGCATCCTCGGTTCGGGCCTGGTCGACACCGCCTGGGCCCTGGCCGCCTGCAAGATGCTGCATGCCCTGGAGGTGCCCATCCTGCTGGTAGCGGTCTTCAAATACATCAACCTGCATTTCGATCCGCGCCTGTCGGCCACCCTCTACATCGTCGGCTACCAATTCGCCCAGCAACTCACCGCCATGCTGCTCGCCCCCGTGGTCGGCTATGGCTACGACCGGTTGGGCTTCGCCCCGGTCTACCTGCTACTGGCCGCACTCGTGGGCGTCTGCCTGCTGCTGTCCTGGTCGCTGTTGCACGGCGATCCACGCACGCTTCGCCCTGCCCTTGCCGTCGAACACTCGACCCCTGCCTGAGAAAAGCCCATGTCCAGCTCCGCCCTGCGCGATGCGCAAGCCGCCCTCCAGCATCTTCTGCCGCAGCGCCAGGACGACTGGCGGCCGGCCTACCACCTGGCGCCGCCGGTGGGCTGGATGAATGCTCCCAACGGCCTGGTGTTCTTTCACGGCCATTACCACGTCTTCTATCAGCACCACCCCTATTCGACCCAGTGGGGCCCGATGCACTGGGGCCATGCGCGCAGTGCCGACCTGGTCCACTGGGAACACCTGCCGGTGGCCCTGGCGCCGGACAGCGAAGCCGACCGCGACGGCTGCTTTTCCGGTTCGGCGGTGGTCTGGGACGACACCCTCTACCTGATCTATACCGGCCACCGCTGGCTCGGCACACCAGGTCGCGACGGCGAGGGGCTGCACCAGGTGCAGTGCCTGGCCAGCAGTCGGGACGGCCTGACCTTTACCAAGCACGGGGTGATCATCGAGCCGCCGGATCCGGCCCTGCAGCACTTCCGCGATCCCAAGGTCTGGCGCGAGGGCGACGCCTGGTGGCTGGCCCTGGGCGCCCGAGAGGGGGACAACCCCCACCTGCTGCTCTATCGCTCCACGGATCTGCACCGCTGGGAAGCGCTGGGCAGTGCCCTGGCGGGAAGCCGCGTGACGGACGGCTACATGTGGGAGTGCCCCGACCTGTTCCGGCTCGGCGACACAGCGGTCTTCCTCTATTCGCCCCAGGGCCTGGCACCCAGCGGCTATGCGCGGCGCAATCTCTACCAGACCGGCTATCGGGTGGGGCGCCTGGACGCAACCGGCCGCTTCCGGCCGCACACCCCCTTCGTCGAACTGGACCTCGGGCACGATTTCTATGCGGCTCAGACCCTGGAGGCGCCCGACGGCCGCCGCCTGCTGTGGGCCTGGCTGGACATGTGGGAAAGCCCCATGCCCAGCCGGGCCCACGGCTGGTGCGGCATGCTCTCGCTACCCCGCGAACTCAGCCTGGAGGGCGAGCGTCTGCGCCAGCGACCGGCGCGGGAGCTGGTGGGTCTGCGCGGGGCCGCGCAGCAATACAGCATGACACGCTTGCGCAACGAGCGCCGCCTGCTGCCGCTCCGGGGCGACCGCCTGGAACTGCAGCTTGAGCTGGACCTGGCCGGCAGCGATGCCGAGCGCTTCGGCCTGGCGCTGCGCTGCGACGCCGCGAGTCAGGAGCAGACCCGACTTTATGTGGATGCCCAGGCCGGTCGCCTGGTGCTGGACCGGGAGCGGGCCGGATGTGGCGTCAGCGGGGTGCGCAGCATTCCCCTTGCAGCCGGGCAGGCCCGGTTGAAGCTGCGGCTGTTTCTCGATCGTTCGTCGCTGGAGGTGTTCGTCGACGACGGCGCCTGGGTCCTCAGCAGTCGCCTCTACCCCCAGCCGGACAGCCAGGGGCTGGCGCTGTTCGCCCATGACGGCCAGGCGGCGTTCGGCGAACTTCAGGCCTGGACACTGCGCGACCTGCAACTCTGAAGGCGGCATACTCCAGCCTTGGATAACAGGTGGTGGAGTAGTGGATGGCGTCGGTAAAGGATGTGGCCCGGTTGGCGGGGGTGTCGGCCATGACCGTGTCGCGCGCCCTGAACAGCCCAGACAAGCTCAGCGCCGAGACCCTAGCGCGCATCCAGACGGCGATCCAGACCCTGGGCTACGTACCCGACCTAGCCGCCCGGCGCACCCGCGGCGGGCACTCCAGTGGCAAGACCATCGGGGTCTTCGCCCTCGGCACCGCCACCACACCCTTCGCGGTGGATCTGCTGCTGGGCCTGGAGCGGACCGCCCGTGAGCACGACTGGAATCTGTTCATCGTCAACCTGCTGGACGAGGGACCGCGGCCACAGGATGTGGCCCTGATGCTGGCGCATCGTCCCGATGGCATTGTCTTCAGCTCCATGCACCTGTGCCAGGTGGAGATTCCCATCGGCCTGGGCGAACGCCCCCTGGTGCTGAGCAACTGCCATAACGCGACGGCCGACCTACCCTGCTATGTGCCCGACGACGGCGCCGGCCAGTACCTTGGCATGCGCGCGGCCCTGGCGCGCGGCCCACGACGGCCGCTGTGCCTCAACCTGCCGCGTCACAGCCTGGCCTGGCCCCTGCGCCAGGCCGGCCTGCTGCAGGCCTGCCGCGACGCGGGGCTGGCCACGGCGGAGCTCCGGCAGTACGACCTCAGCGGCGACGACGCCTATCAGGAAATCCCGGCCGAATTGGGGCGCCGCTTCGCCGGTGACGAGCCGCGCCCCGACCTGCTGGTGTGCGGCAATGACCGCATCGCCCTGGTGGCCTATCAATGGTTGCTGGCCCGCGGCCTGCGCATTCCGGCAGACGTGGCGGTGCTCGGCTACGACAACATGGTAGGGGTGGCCGAACTCTTCCACCCACCCCTCACCACGGTGCAGCTGCCGCACTTCGAACTGGGCCGCCAGGCCGCGCTGCATCTGATCGAGGCCCGCGCTGACCGCGGGCTGATCCGGCTGCCCTGTCCGCTGGTGGAGCGGGCGTCACTCTAGCTAGATCCGGAAACCACCCACCAGCCGTTGCAGGCGACCAGCCTCGGCTTCCAGCGCAGTGCAGGCCGTCAGGGTCGCCTGGAGGTTGTCCACGCCCTGCTGGTTCAGCAGGTTGATCTCGCTGATGTCCATGTTCAGGGTCTCCACCACCGAGGTCTGTTCCTCGGTCGCCGTTGCGACGGACTGATTCTGGCCGTCGATCTCGCCGATGCGCTCGGTCACGCTGCCCAGCCGCTCGCCGGCGCTCTTGGCGACCTGCATGCTGTGGGCGCTCTGCCGCTGGCTTTCCTGCATCAGGGCCACGGCGTCGCGCGAGCCGGTCTGCAGTTCCTCGATCATCTGCTGGATCTGCTGCGCCGAACTCTGGGTACGGCTGGCCAGGGAACGCACCTCGTCGGCCACCACGGCGAAGCCACGGCCGGCTTCACCAGCCCGCGCCGCCTCGATGGCGGCATTGAGCGCCAGCAGGTTGGTCTGCTCGGAGATGCCGCGGATGACTTCGAGGATCTGGCCGATGTTGGCGGTCTTGCCGTTGAGGGCTTCGATGTGTTCGCAACTGGTGCCGATCTTGCTCGACAGCGCCTGCATGGCGTGCAGGGCTTCGTCGAGCACCTCGCGCCCCTCCTCGCCCTGGGCGCGGGCCGTGCTGGCCTCGCCCGAGGCGTGGGCGGCGTTACGGGCGATCTCCTGGGCGGCGGCGCCCAGCTCGTTGATCGCCGCGGCCACGCTGGTGGTGCGCTGGGCCTGGATATCGGACTGTTGCATGGACGACTGCGAGGCCTCCAGCACCCGGCGGGTACTCTGATTCAGCTCGCCGGTGGTCTGGGCCACATCGCGGATCGAGGTATGGATCCGCGCCACGAACTTGTTGAAAGCCTCGGCCAGGGCGCCGAATTCGTCGCGAGCCTGTACTGGCAGGCGACGGGTCAGATCGCCCTCGCCTTCGGCGATGTCCGCCATGGCGCGAGTCAGGTCGTGCAGCGGGCGCAAGAGCACGCGAATCAGAAGGCCCAGCAGCAGGATGATAGCGACCACCGCCACCAGGGTGGCGACGATGGCCAGGTTGCGCGCCTGGGTCACCGGGGCATAGGCCTTGGCCTGGTCGATGGACAGACCCAGGTACCACTTGACCGAGGGCAGCCCATTGACCGGGGTGAAGCTCACCAGGCGGTCGCTGCCATTCTGGGTGACGGCGTGCAGACCAGGCTGCAGGGACGGAGTCTGCTGGGGGAAGACGTCCTTGAGGGTCTTGAGCACCTGCTCGGGATGGCTGCTGACCAGAATCTTGCCGTCACCGTCCACCAGGAAGGCTTCGCCGAGGCCGCCGACGTTGAGCGAGGTGATGATCTCCACCAGCGCCGAGAGGTTGAGGTCGCCGGCCACCACGCCGGCCAGCTGGCCGTCACGCTGCAGCGGGGTGGCGATGGTCACGCCCAGCTGTCCGGAGGAGGCGAAGATATAGGGCGGGGTCAGCACCGTGGTGCCGGCGGCGGTGGCGGCCGCGTACCAGGGCCGCTTGCGCGGATCGTAGCCGGCCGGCAGGTTGCGCAGCGGTCGGGTGGTGTAGGTGCCGTCGACTTCGCCCAGGTAGGTGGAGTCGAAGTTGCCGGTATAGATCTTCTGATCCAGCAGGCCCACCAGCCCCTCGGGCGAGCGATCCCGCGCCAGGGTCTGGGCTTCGCCTTCGATGAGCTTGACCCGGGCATCCAGCCAATAGGCGATGTTGCCGGCGGTGACCCGGCCGGTTTCCGCGAGGTTGGCACTCAGGCTCTGGTCGATGGCCTGGCGTTGCAGATAGGCATTGAAACCGGCGGAAGCGGCCAGCGCGGTGGTGATCACCAGCGCCGCGACCAACAGGATCTTGTGGCTGAATTTCAGGTGTCGCTTCATACAGGTCTGCATCCGTAGCGAGGGGGAGCCATGCCGTGTGCGAGGCATGGCCTATCGCCCTCGTTATCGGGTATCAATCAGACTACTTGAGCGTAGCGGCGATACCTTTTTACCTTCCGCTCTAGATCCGGAAGCCGCCCACCAGCCGCTGCAGGCGACCGGCCTCGGCTTCCAGGGCGGTGCAGGCCGCCAGAGTGGCCTGAAGGTTGTCGACGCCCTGCTGGTTCAGCAGGTTGATCTCGCTGATGTCCATGTTCAGGGTCTCCACCACCGAGGTCTGTTCCTCGGTCGCCGTTGCGACGGACTGATTCTGGCCGTCGATCTCGCCGATGCGCTCGGTCACGCTGCCCAGCCGCTCGCCGGCGCTCTTGGCGACCTGCATGCTGTGGGCGCTCTGCCGCTGGCTTTCCTGCATCAGGGCCACGGCGTCGCGCGAGCCGGTCTGCAGTTCCTCGATCATCTGCTGGATCTGCTGCGCCGAACTCTGGGTACGGCTGGCCAGGGAACGCACCTCGTCGGCCACCACGGCGAAGCCACGGCCGGCTTCACCAGCCCGCGCCGCCTCGATGGCGGCATTGAGCGCCAGCAGGTTGGTCTGCTCGGAGATGCCGCGGATGACTTCGAGGATCTGGCCGATGTTGGCGGTCTTGCCGTTGAGGGCTTCGATGTGTTCGCAACTGGTGCCGATCTTGCTCGACAGCGCCTGCATGGCGTGCAGGGCTTCGTCGAGCACCTCGCGCCCCTCCTCGCCCTGGGCGCGGGCCGTGCTGGCCTCGCCCGAGGCGTGGGCGGCGTTACGGGCGATCTCCTGGGCGGCGGCGCCCAGCTCGTTGATCGCCGCGGCCACGCTGGTGGTGCGCTGGGCCTGGATATCGGACTGTTGCATGGACGACTGCGAGGCCTCCAGCACCCGGCGGGTACTCTGATTCAGCTCGCCGGTGGTCTGGGCCACATCGCGGATCGAGGTATGGATCCGCGCCACGAACTTGTTGAAAGCCTCGGCCAGGGCGCCGAATTCGTCGCGAGCCTGTACTGGCAGGCGACGGGTCAGATCGCCCTCGCCTTCGGCGATGTCGTCCATGGCGCGGGTCAGGTCGTGCAACGGACGCAGCAGCACGCGGATCAGCAGGCCCAGCAGCAGGATGATGGCGATCACCGCCACCAGGGTGGCTCCAATGGCCAGGTTGCGCGCCTGGGTCACCGGGGCATAGGCCTTGGCCTGGTCGATGGACAGCGCCAGGTACCACTTGACCGAGGGCAGGCCCGCGACCGGGGTAAAGCTCACCAGCCGCTCGCTGCCGCCCTGCAGGACGTGGTGGAAGCCCGGGGCCAGGCTCGGGGTCTGCTCGGGGAAGACGTCCTTGAGGGATTTCAGCACCTGGTCGGCGTGGCTGCTGACCAGGATCTTGCCGTCGCCGTCCACCAAGAAGGCCTCGCCCAGGCCACCGGCGTCCAGCGAGGTGATCATCTTCATCAGGCTGTCCATCACCAGGTCACCGGCCACCACGCCGATCAGCTTGCCGTTCTGCAGGACCGGCGCCGCGATGGTGATGCACAGGAAGCTCTGCGGCGGTGCGGTGAGATAGGGCTCGGTGAGGATGGGTCGCCCAGCGCTGACCGCGGCCTTGTACCAGTCACGCTGGCGGGCGTCGTAACCGGCCTCCATGGGCGTGTGGGGGCGGTCGGTAAAGGTGCCGTCGACCTCACCCAGGTAGGTGGAATCGAAGTTGCTCCTGTAGAGCTTCTGTTCCAGCAGCCCCGCCACGTTGGCGGGGCTGCTATCACGGCTGAGCGCCTGGGCCTGGCTATCGATGAGCTTGACCCGCGCATCCAGCCAGTAGGCGATGTTGCCGGCGGTGATGCGGCCGATCTCGCCCAGCGAAGCCACCAGGCTCTGGGTGATGGCCTGGCGCTGCAGATAGGCGTTGAAACTGGCGAAGCCGGCCAGGGCGACGGTCACCACCAGGGCAGCCGCCAGCAGGATCTTGTGGCTGAATTGGAGCGAGCGTTTCATGGGTACCACGCGAAAGGCTTGGATAGTAGACGGCCCCTCCCCTCGCAAATACTAACTGCGATAACAATCGGAAAGGTAAGCGGACCTGGGACGGTCGATGCCGCACTATTACGCTTAATCTCACTTTTCGCTGCGGACAACCGATGGACGCTTTCACAACGCCGATGTCTGGTGGACGGCGCCCTATAGCAAGCTGAATCCTTTCAGTAGCAGCAGGCCCAGATTGGTGGTCAGCATCCCGCCCAGGGTACTGAGCACCACGATGGTGGCCGCCAGCTGGGCATTGCTGCCGGCGGCGCGGGCCATGACGAAACTCGAGGCGGCCGTCGGGCAGCCCAGGTAGAGGAAGAGGATGCCCAGCGCCGGCCCCTGGATGCCCAGCGCCAGGGCGCCCAGCACGCCCAGCAGCGGAATCCAGACGATCTTCCACAAGCTGGCACCCACCGCCAGGCCACTGCTTTCGCGCAGCGAGGCCAGCGACAGGGTGGCGCCGATGCACATCAGCGCCAGCGGCAGGGTGAGCCCGGCGAAATAGCGCGCCGAGGTGTCCAGCCAGCGTGGCAGCTGCCACTGGAAATAGGCGAAGGGAATCGCCACCAGGATGCCGATGATCAGCGGGTTGCCGAGGATGCTGCGCAGCAGGGTGCGCCAGTTGGCCTCCAGCTGCGGACTGTAGAGCGCCAGCACGATGGTCGAGAGCACGTTGTAGAAGAGGATGACCATGCCGGCCATGATCCCGCCCACCGACAGACCGTAGTCGCCGTACTGGGTGGCCGCGAGGGCCAGGCCGACGATGCCGCAGTTGCCGCGGAAGGCGCCTTGCACATAGACCCCGCGATCGGCATGAGGGCAGCGCCAGATCGCCCAGCCCCAGGCAGCGAGAAAGCTCACCACCGTGGCCAGGGCGAAGTAGCCCAGCAGCAGCGGTTGCAGGGCTTCGCCGAGGTCGGCCTTGAGGATGCCGAGAAACAGCAGGGTCGGCATGGTGGCGCGAAACACCAGGGCGGACGAGGTGTTGATGAAGGCGGTATCGATCCAGTTCAGCCGCTTGAGCACACAGCCGAGCAGCACCAGGGCGAAGACCGGGGCGGTGACGTCGAAGGTCGCCTGGACCAGGGCAAGCACGTCGGACATGGCAGAAGGCATCGCGGAAACGGCTCGCGATGGTAGCAGGCACGGCGCGCCACGGGTTCCTTCCTTCCGTCATCGCGAAGTGACATCAATCAATGCTTAGCTTACTATCTACCCGCCCGATTCAGACGACGCCCCCGATCCATCCCTCGCTTCGCCTCAGCGCGACCGCTCTAGCCTCCTGCCAAGGAAGCCGGCGAAGGGGTGGAACAATAAGACAGACAACAGGTTCAGACGTAGCAGACGACAGATCCGCATGCGGTTCCGATTTGCGATGTCGTCGATCGAGTCGAAGTCTCTTTTCACGATTGCATTGCGAGCGCTGCCATGACTGTCACTTCCAACGCGAGACCGGGAGGCCTGCCTGCCAGGTTACTCGGCATCCTGTTCATGCTCCTGGGCCTGGGCCTCTTGGGGCTGGGCATCAAACTGGCCACCCTCGGGGGCTCCCTGTATTACCTCGGCGGCGGCGTGCTGCTCGCCTTGAGCGGTTACCTGCTGTGCATCCGGCGGGCCAGCGGGGTCTGGGTCTATGCCTTCTTCCTGGTGGTCTCCACCGCCTGGGCTGTACTGGAAGTCCAGTTCGACTGGTGGCAACTGGTGCCGCGCCTGGCGCTCTGGTTCGTCCTTGGCCTGGTCCTGCTGATCCCGGTGTTCCGCCGTCCGCTGGACAGCCGTAGCGGCGGCCTGCCATTGGTCGGCTCGCTGGTGATCGCGGCGGTCGTCGCCCTGGTCGCCCAGTTCGTCAACTACAACCGTCTGGACGGTGACCTGGGCCGCGACACCGCCGGCACCGAAAGCGCCGCCCCGACCGCCGCCGATGGCGACTGGCCGTCCTATGGCCGCACCGCCTTCGGTGATCGCTACTCGCCGCTCAAGCAGATCGACGTCAACAACGTGAAGAATCTGGAGCCCGTCTGGACCTTCCGTACCGGCGACATCCCCGGCCCGAACGATCCCCAGGAGACCACCGCGGAAAACACCCCGCTCAAGGTCAACGGCATGCTCTATGTCTGCACGCCGCACAGCCAGGTGATCGCCGTGGATCCCGACAGTGGCAAGGAAATCTGGCGCTTCGATCCCAAGCTGAGCACCCAGCACGCCGACAGCTTCAAGGGCTGGGCGCACATGACCTGCCGCGGCGTGGCCTACCACGACGACGCCACCTACGCCGGCACCACCACCGCGGGCCAGAGCCCGGCCACCGGCAGTGCCGTCCCGGTCGATGAGCAGAGCACCCCGGCCGCCAGCAGTTGCCCGCGGCGCCTGTTCCTGCCCACCGCCGACACCCGCCTGATCGCCATCAACGCCGACACCGGCAAGGTGTGCAGCGACTTCGGCGACAACGGCCAGGTCGATCTGACCGCCAACATGGGCAGCTTCACGCCCGGCGGCTACTACTCCACCTCGCCGCCGGCGGTGACCCGCAACCTGGTGATCATCGGTGGCCACGTCACCGACAACGTCTCCACCGACGAGCCGTCCGGTGTGATCCGCGCCTACGACGTGCACACCGGCAAGCTGGTGTGGAACTGGGACAGCGGCAATCCGGACGCCACCGCGCCCATCGCCGCTGACGGCATCTATACCCGCAACTCGCCCAACATGTGGTCGATGATGGCGGTCGACGAGAAGGTCGGCATGGTCTATCTGCCCATGGGCAACCAGATGCCCGACCAGTGGGGCGGCAACCGTACCCCGGCGTCCGAGAAGTACAGCGCCGGCGTGGTCGCCCTCGACATCGCCACCGGCAAGGTGCGCTGGAACTACCAGTTCACCCACCATGACCTCTGGGACATGGACGTGGGCGGTCAGCCGACCCTGGTGGACATCAAGACCGCAGGCGGCGTGAAACCCGCACTGATGGCTTCGACCAAGCAGGGCAGCATCTATGTGCTGGACCGCACCAATGGTCAGCCCATCTACCCGATCACCGAAACCCCGGTGCCCCAGGGCGCGGTGGAAGGCGATCGCACCTCGCCGACCCAGCCGGTCTCCTCGATCAACCTGGCGGCGCCGACCCTCAAGGAAAGCGACATGTGGGGCGGTACGCCCTTCGACCAGGCGCTGTGCCGCATCGCCTTCCGCGAGCACCGCTACGAGGGCATCTACACCCCGCCGTCCACCCAAGGTTCGATCGTCTATCCGGGAAACTTCGGCGTGTTCG
Organism: Pseudomonas sp. PLB05; assembly: GCF_021106615.1. Classification (NCBI taxonomy): domain Bacteria; kingdom Pseudomonadati; phylum Pseudomonadota; class Gammaproteobacteria; order Pseudomonadales; family Pseudomonadaceae; genus Pseudomonas; species Pseudomonas sp. PLB05. Next base: position 778,093 of record NZ_JAJOHO010000002.1, on the reverse strand, counting down.
ACTGGGGCGGTATCTCGGTCGATCCGGTGCGCCAGATCGCCTTCCTCAACCCCAGCTACATGGCCTTCACCTCCAAGCTGGTCCCCCGTGAAGAGATCGCCAACCAGCCGGCGCGCAAGAGCGAGACCGAGGGCATCCAGCCCAACAAGGGCGCGCCCTACGGCGTGATCCTGTCGGCCTTCCTGTCGCCCCTGGGCCTGCCCTGCCAGGCACCTGCCTGGGGCTATGTGGCTGGTCTCGACCTGACCACCGGCAAGCTGGTCTACAAGCACAAGAACGGCACCGTGCGCGACAACTCGCCGGTTCCGCTGCCCCTGCCCATGGGCGTGCCCAGCCTGGGCGGCACCGTCACCACCGCTGGTGGCGTGGCCTTCCTGAGCGGCACCCTGGACCAGTACCTGCGCGCCTATGACGTGAAGAACGGCAAGGAACTGTGGAAAGGCCGCTTGCCGGCCGGTGGCCAGACCACCCCCATGACCTACACCGGCAAGGACGGTCGCCAGTACGTGCTGGTCTACGCCGGCGGCCATGGCTCGCTGGGCACCAAGCAGGGTGACTACGTGATGGCCTTCGCCCTGCCCGAGAAGAAGTAAGGGCGCCCGCGCCCGAACTCCCCTCTCCTCCGGGAGAGGGTCTGGGGCGAAGATGCTTCAAGCACGTTGACATCCTGTTGGAACCCCCTCGCCCCACCCCGAAATCCCGGCCTGGCCGGGATTTTTTTCGCCTGGGTTTTCTCTCTATCGCAAGACCGGCCCGCCCTTCCCCCTCTCCCCCTGGGAGAGGGCTGGAGTGAGGGTGAACCCAGGCACCCCGCCCGCTCTTCCCCCTCTCCCTCAGGGAGAGGGCCGGGGTGAGGGCAAACCCAGACATCCCAACCGCTCTTCCCCCTCTCCCCCTGGGAGAGGGCTGGGGTGAGGGTAAACCCTGCTCCATCCCGTCAACCCGACTCGGTTAAGCTACCCCCATGCCCAGCTCCCCGCCCCACCACCGCCGCCTGCGCCTGGCCAACGGCCTGGCCGTCGCCCTGCTGCACGATCCCGAGCTGCCCCAGGCCGCCGCCCTGGTGCGCATCGGCGCCGGCAGTCACCAGGCACCGCGGGCCTATCCGGGGCTGGCGCACTTTCTCGAACACCTGTTCTTTCTCGGCAGCCGTCGCTATCCGGCGACGGACGGCTTGATGCCGCTGGTGCAGCGTCTGGGCGGCGAACTCAACGCCAGCACCCGCGAGACCACCACCGACTTCTTCTTCGCCCTGGCGCCAGAGCACTTGGCCGCCGGCCTCGCTCGCCTGCTGGACATGCTCGCCGCACCGTTGCTGGCAGCGGACGCCCAGCGCCGCGAGCGCGAGGTGTTGCACGCCGAATTCATCGCCTGGTCGCGCAGCGCCGATACCCGCCGCGATCTGGCCCTGGCGGCCGGATTGCCCGCGGACCATCCAGCCGCCGGCTTCCATGCCGGCAACCGATACAGCCTGCCGCTGCAAAGCCCTGCCTTCCAAAGGGCGCTGCGCGACTTCCAGCGCCAGCAGTACTGCGCGGAGAACGCCCTGCTGGTGCTGGCCGGGCCGCAATCGCTGGCCGAACTGGCAGAGCTGGCCCGCGAGCACGGTGCCCTGCTGCCCTCCGGCCCTGCACCCAGCAGCGCAATGCCTCGATCACTCCCGGCTACAGGCGAACACTGGCAGACCAGCAGCGCCTCGCCGCCAATGCTGGCCCTGCAATTCGCCCTCGACGATCTGCCCCCCGGCAGCTGGGAAGCGGCCGAGCTGCTGGAAGCCCTGCTGCTGGGCGACCAGCCCGGTGGTCTGCCCATGACCCTGCGCCAGGCGGGCCTGGCCGAACGCCTGAGCCTCGCCTGGCCCTATCGCCAGGCACGCCAGGGCCTGCTCCGGCTGGATCTCTCGCCCGGTCCCCAGGCCAGCCCCAACGACCTGACCCGCGCCCTGTTCGCCTGGCTGGCTGCCCTGCGCCAGACGCCCCTGGCTGCCTTGCAGCAGGGCCATGCCGAACGCGTCCAGCGCCAATGGGCCACCCTGCCCGCCCTGGCGCTGGTGCGGCGCCTGGGCGAACGCCTCTCGCTGGATCGGCAGGGAAACACCTGGCCACAACCGGTCCTCTCGGCTGCCGCCCAGGCCGCCTGGCCACGGCTACTCGCTCAGTTGCTGCCGGAACGGCTCAGCGGCTTCGCCGCCGGCCTGGCCGATCTACCGAGCGTTACGGCACCGGTCGCCGCCACCTTCGCCCTGCCACCGTCCAATCCTTTGCTCGCTGACACGGGCACTCCAGGTACCCCGGCTACGCAACCCTGGCCAATCAGCCTCGCCCTCGCGCCCCAGCAGCGCGAAGGCCTGCTGTTCCTGGGCTGGCGGTGGCCGGGGCCGGCACCGGTCGCGCCGGACGCCCAGGTGCTGGGCGCGTTACCGCGGCTGGCCGCCGAGGCGGGCGTGAGCCTACGTTGGAGTCCACCTGGGGCACCCTGGGAATTGCGGCTGCACGGCTGGGCCGCGGCGCTGACGGCGGTGCTGGAGCAGGCGCTCGACAGGCTGGTGGCAGAGCTGGATAACATCGGACCGGCATCGGTGGTACCACCCGAACCCATGCTGATCCGCCAGTTGCTCAAGGTCCTGCCCGAGCGACTGCCGAACGGCATGGCTTTAACCGTCAGTGAAGGCGGACCGCGCTGGCAAGCCCTGGCCTGCGGCCTGCCCAAGGCGACGCAGGCATCCCTGGCCGCCGTCACCCCGCCGCCTCGGCCCCAGGCAGGGCCGCTGGGCGAGTCGCACAGCTTCACCGGTCGCCACTGGCACCCCGAACCCAGCGCCGACGCCCAGCAAGCGTTGCTGCTGTTCTGTCCGCAACCCGATGCGCGCCCCACCACCGAAGCCGCCTGGCGGCTGCTGGCGGCGCGCCTGCAGGGACCGCTGTTCCAGCGCCTACGTAGCGAGCGGCAACTGGGCTATGCGGTGTTTTCCGCCTATCGCCAGCTGGGCGATCAGAGCGGCCTCTTGATCGGTGTCCAGTCGCCCCATGCGCGGGCGGCGGAGATCCTGGCGGAAATCGAGAGCGGTTTGGCTGACAGCCTGGCCGCCATACAGGCCGAGTCCGCGACGCTGGCGCAGGACATCCGCCAGCTGGTACGCGACTTCAGCCCCGCCACCACTCAACGCTCCGCTCTGGCCGAGCGCCTCTGGTGGGGCTTCCAGCGCAGCGGTGCGCTGGATCTCGCGCCCTTGCAAGCAGCCCTGGCCGCCCTGGACGACAGGGCCCTGCAGCAGGCCTGGCAGCAGCTCACCGCCGCCGAGGCGCCGCGCTTCGTCCTGGCCAATGCCGCCACGCCATCCGGCTGGATGTCATAGCTTTCAACACTTTCCCGGGAGCGTGGGCCGCTGCTGGCGGTCAATCTGTTGCAGGATCGGTAAGACAGTTATGTCCGCCGGACCGCCGGCGATTCGTCACGGCAAAAACCCTTAGCTAGGTAACATTTGTTAAACTCAGCGACCGGATCCATCCGGCTTTCGCAGTCAAAGAGGAGACCTCCCATGTGGACCAAGCCTGCCTACACTGACCTGCGCATCGGCTTCGAAGTCACCATGTACTTCGCCAACCGTTGATGCGCCCCACGCCCCGGTCCGCCGGGGCGTACTTTTTTCAGGTTCGACCTTTCCCATGCATATCCAGATTCTCGGCTCCGCCGCCGGCGGCGGCTTTCCCCAGTGGAACTGCAATTGCCCCAATTGCGACGGCTTCCGCAAGGGCACCCTCAGGGCCCAGGCCCGCACCCAGTCTTCCATCGCCCTGTCCGACGACGGGGTGAACTGGATCCTGTGCAACGCCTCGCCCGACATCCGCGCCCAGCTGGCCGGTTTCGCCCCGCTGCAACCGGCGCGGGCCCTGCGTGACACCGGCATCCGCGCCATCGTCCTGCTGGACAGCCAGATCGACCACACCACCGGCCTGCTCAGCCTGCGCGAAGGCTGCCCCCATGAGGTCTGGTGCACCGAGATGGTCCATCAGGACCTCACCACCGGCTTTCCGCTGTTCAACATGCTCGAACACTGGAATGGCGGGCTCAGCTGGCAGCCCATCGCCCTGAGCGGCAGCTTCACCATCCCGGCTTGCCCGAACCTTGAATTCACGCCCTTCCCGTTGCGCAGCGCCGCACCGCCCTATTCGCCCCATCGCCACGATCCGCACCCCGGCGACAACCTGGGCCTGCTGGTCCATGACAGACACACCGGCGGCAAGCTGTTCTATGCCCCGGGCCTCGGTCAGCCGGACGCCGCCCTGTTGGAGCTGATGGGCCAGGCCGATTGCCTGCTGGTGGACGGCACCCTCTGGACCGATGACGAGATGCAGCGTCGCGGCGTGGGCACCCGTACCGGCACCGAGATGGGCCACCTGCCGCAGAGCGGTCCTGGCGGCATGCTGGAGGTGCTGGCCGGCTTCGAGCGCCAGCGCAAGGTGCTGATCCACATCAACAACACCAATCCGATCCTGGACGAAGACTCCCCCGAGTGCGCCATCGTCGCGCGCCAGGGCGTGGAAGTCGCTTGGGACGGGATGTCCATCGAGTTGTGAACGCCATGCCCAACGCCCTCACGCCCGCCGAATTCGAAGCCGCCCTGCGCGCCAAGGGCGACCTCTACCACATCCACCACCCCTATCACGTGGCCATGTACCAGGGTCGCGCCAGTCGCGAGCAGATCCAGGGCTGGGTAGCCAATCGCTTCTACTACCAGGTCAACATCCCGCTCAAGGACGCCGCCATCCTGGCCAACTGCCCGGACCGCGAGATCCGCCGGGAGTGGGTGCAGCGCATCCTCGACCACGACGGCGAGCCCGGCAGCGAAGGCGGCATCGAGGCCTGGCTGCGCCTGGCCGAGGCCACCGGCCTGGATCGCGAGCAGGTGCTCTCCCAGGAACTGGTGCTGCCCGGGGTACGCTTCGCGGTGGACGCCTACGTCAACTTCGCCCGCCGCGCCTCCTGGCAGGAGGCCGCCAGCAGCTCCCTGACCGAGCTGTTCGCGCCGCAGATCCACCAGTCGCGGCTGGACGCCTGGCCACAGCACTACCCCTGGATCGATCCGGCCGGCTACGAATACTTCCGCACCCGCCTGGGCCAGGCGCGGCGCGACGTCGAGCACGGCCTGCAGATCACCCTGCAGCACTACACCACCTGGGAATCCCAGCAGCGCATGCTGGAGATCCTGCAGTTCAAGCTGGACATCCTCTGGAGCATGCTCGACGCCATGAGCATGGCCTATGAACTGCATCGCCCGCCCTACCACAGCATCACCAGCGAGCGCCGCTGGCATCGAGGAATCGACCTATGAGCTTCGACCGCACCCAGGTGCCGCGCTGGCGTCCCGGCTACCGCTTCCAGTTCGAGCCGGCGCAGGACGCCCATGTGCTGCTCTATCCCGAGGGCATGATCAAGCTCAACGACAGCGCCGCCGCCATCGGCGGGCTGATCGACGGCCAGCGTGACGTGGCCGCCATCATCGAAGCCCTCGACGAACGCTTCCCCGGCGTCCCCGAACTGGGCGCCGACGTCGAACAATTCATGGAGGTCGCTCGTGCAGAGCACTGGCTCCTGCTCGGCTGATACGTCGCTGCCTGGAGTGCCCATGCAACTCCCGCAGCCGCCGGTCATAGCCAAGCCGAATGTCGGCCTGCCGCTGTGGTTGCTGGCCGAGGTCACCTATCGCTGTCCGCTGCAGTGCCCCTATTGCTCCAATCCCCTGGACTTCGCCGCCCAGGGTCGCGAACTGACCACCGCGCAGTGGTTCAAGGTCATGGCCGAGGCACGGGAGATGGGCGCGGCCCAGATCGGCTTCTCCGGGGGCGAACCCCTGGTGCGCCAGGACCTCGCCGAGCTGATCCGCGAGGCGCGCCGGCTGGGCTACTACACCAACCTCATCACCTCCGGCATCGGCCTCACCGAGGCGCGCATCGCCGAATTCAAGGAGGCCGGCCTGGACCATATCCAGATCAGCTTCCAGGCGAGCGACGAACAGGTGAACAACCTGCTGGCCGGCTCGAAGAAGGCCTTCGCCCAGAAGCTGGCCATGGCCAAGGCCGTCAAGGCCCATGGCTACCCGATGGTGCTCAACTTCGTCACCCACAGGCACAACATCGATCGCATCGACCAGATCATCGACCTCTGCCTGGCGCTGGAAGCCGACTTCGTCGAGCTCGCCACCTGCCAGTTCTATGGCTGGGCCGAGCGCAATCGCGCCGGTCTCCTTCCGACCAGGGCCCAGCTGGAGCGCGCCGAACGCATAACCAACGAGTACCGCGCGCGCCTCAAGGCCGAGAATCATCCCTGCAAGCTGATCTTCGTTACCCCGGACTACTACGAAGAGCGCCCCAAGGCCTGCATGGATGGCTGGGCCAAGCTGTTCCTGACCATCACGCCGGACGGCACCGCCCTGCCCTGCCACGGCGCCCGGCAGATGCCCATCGCCTTCCCGAACGTGAAGGAGAATGACCTCAGGCATATCTGGTACGACTCCTTCGGCTTCAACGTCTACCGCGGCTACGACTGGATGCCCGAGCCCTGCCGCTCCTGCGACGAAAAGGAAAAGGACTACGGCGGCTGCCGCTGCCAGGCCTTCATGCTCACCGGCGATGCACGCAACGCTGATCCGGTCTGCGCCAAGTCACCGCACCACGACCTCATCCTCGCCGCCCGCCAGGAAGCCGAGACCGCGACCCAGCGGATCGAGGACCTGCAATTCCGCAACGAGCGTAATTCGCGACTGATCGCCAAGGCTTGAAGCCAGAGGCGGCGCCAGACATGCCAAGGTCGTCGGTGGAATCCAGTCCCCCACAGCCTGGGCGCAGGCTTGCCAAGGGGACTCACCACCCACGGCTCCGGGGCATTTGCCTCCCGGCCGGGCAGTGACCATACTGCCCGGCCGGACCTTTTCCCCTCATCGTCATGCCTTCGATACGCCCGCTGCGCCCTGCCGACATCCCGGCCGTTCTCGACATCCAGGCGGCCAACTACCCCGCCGACCTGCTCGAAGACCACGCCTTCTACGCCAATCGCCTGGAACTCGCCCCGGAACACTGCTGGGTGGCGACCGATGCCGAGGATCGCCTGCGTGGCTATCTGATCGCCTATCCCTGGGACGACGGCCTGCCGCCGGTACTGGGTGCTCCTCTCAAGCAATTGCCAGGCGCGGCCTCGACCTGGTTCCTGCACGACTGCGCCGTGCATCCCGAGGCCCAAGGTCAGGGCGTGGCGGGGCGTCTCTATCGTCACGCCAAGGGCCAGGCCCGACGCGCTCGCCTGCGCCAGGGGCGGCTGGTGTCGCTGTCCAACGCCATCGGCTACTGGCAACGCCACCACTATCAACCGGTCCCGGCCGACGCCGCGCTCAAGGCCAAGCTGGCCGGCTATGGCGCCGGCGCCTGCCTGATGCAGCGCCCGCTCGGTACCCCGGATGCCGAGCACGCGTAAAACCTGCAAATCTAAATGCAGGTATTTCGCTTTCGCCTTAACATGGTCTAGCCCAGGAGGGCCTCTGCCGCCCGGCGCTCTGGCGCGGGTATCTTGATCGCCGCTACAAGGAATCCCTGATGAACATCGCTCTAGCGTCTTCGGCCAAGGGCCGGCGCGTCTTTTCCGTCACCCTGCTGGCCGGTCTGCTGGCGCTGGGCGGCCAAACCGCCCAGGCGCGCTCCAGCTTCGAAGCCCCCGATCCGGACTACCATGGCGAGATCAAGGCCAGCCCTGTCACCGGCACCGCCATCCTGGCCGGCAGCGAGGTGGCGCTGGACGGTCGCGGCTTCACCCCCGGTCAGCAGATCGCCCTGTCCCGCGGCGGCGTGGCGCTCAACCCCGACGCCGCCTATGTGGCTGACGCCCAGGGCACCTTCAAGGCGACCTTGCGCATCCCCGAAGACGCCGCCCCCGGCCAGCACCCTATCGTCATCAGCACCGCCCAGCCTTCGGGTGCTGCGGTCTTCCCGCTCAAGGTCTCGCCGGTGGTGCCACTATCCGGCGCCGACGCCTATAGCCTCACCGCGGTCAAACTGGTCCCGGGCCTCTACCAGGTGGACATCAGCGCCAAGACCGGCGCCCTGTTCGTCACCTCGGCCGTGGGCCGCCCGCCGGTCAAGGTCTCGCAACTGCTCAAGCTCGATCCCAAGGACCTGTCCATCCAGCGCCAGATCACCCCGGCCGCCGCGCCGGGCAGCGATGCCGGTGTCTACGCCGTCTACGGCGTGGGCGTGGACGATCGCAATGGCAACGTCTGGACCACCAACACCCGGCAGAACACCGTGGCGGTCTATCGCCAGAGCGACCTGGGCCTGGTCAAGCAATTCGAATCCGGCCTCGTGCCCCATGCCCACACCGTGGTGGTCGACGAGAAGCTCGACCGCGCCTTCGCCTCAGCGGCCATGACCCCGGACATCGTCAGCTTCGACGCCAAGACCCCGGCCGTGCGCAAGCACATCACCATCGAATCGGGCGTGCGCGGCGAGCGGTTCGCCGTGATCGGCATGCACCTGGACCCGGCGGTGCACAAGCTCTACGCCGTCAGCCTGAAGACCAACGAAGCCGCGGTGATCGACGCCAAGACCGAGCAGGTCGAGAAGGTCTTCCCGCTCCAGGGCGCCAAGACCCCCATGGGCGTGGCCCACGATCCCCAGACCGATCGCCTGTTCATCACTGCCCAGGGCAGCGACAACCTGCTGATCGTCGACGCCAAGACCGGCAAGACCCTGCACAACGTCACCACCGGCGCCGGAGCGCTGAATGTGGCCTTCGACCCGGTCAAGCGCCTGGCCTACGTCACCAACCGCGGCGCCGGCACCCTGACCGTGGTCGACCCGGACGGCACCATCAAAGCCAATCTGGAGCTGGGCACCTATCCCAACCATGCGGTGGTGGACGCCAAGGGAGTGGTCTACGCGGTGAACAAGGCCAAGGGGCAGGATGATGCCGAGGGGGATCGGATCACGCGGGTAGTGGCCAAGTAACAAGCCTGCAGCCCCTGGCTTGGGCTGGGGGCTGCTTTCGTAGGTTGGGTTGAGCGTTAGCGAAGCCCAACGTTGCAGGGCCTCACACTTGTTTAGTAGGTGCCATGGCTACTTATTGAGCGCTTGGAGAGTTTTTGTTTCGCCCACCCGGGCGAGTTACTTTTTGCATGCGCCAAAAAAGTAACCAAAAACGCTTGCCCCACGTTTCGGCGCCGCTCCGGGGGCACGGCACGAAGGGGCCTCCTGCCCCTCGCGCCTTGCTCGGCGTCCTGCCTCGCATCCCCCTCCGCGACACCTGCACTCGGCCTCACTGACGGGGCGGGACGCCAGCCTGATACTTCGTATTTTTAGGGAGAACCCAGAGCGATTCGTAGCGTGGAAAACCGCGTAACGTTTTCCACTTACGGAGTAACGCTTAACACGTGGACAAGGCTTCGCCGTTGTCCACCCTACCGGTTTGCACCCAAAGCATCAGGCGCGTGAATCGCCCCGTTCAGCAGGGCGAACGCCAGCGTCGTGGAGTGGGTCGAGCCGCAGGGATGCGGCGAGAGGTCCAGTGGGCCAGGGACGGCCCATCTGGACCGACCCCGGAACGGCGCTGGCGTGAGCGGACCCGGAGCGCAGCGCAGGGCCGGATGGTCGGGGCAAGCGTTTTTGCTTACTTTTTTGGCGACTGCAAAAAGTGAGTCGCCCGGGTGGGCGAAACAAGAACCTTCAAAGCACTCGATAACCAGCCCTGGCACCCAATAGCACAGGCGTTAGGCTTCGCTTCGCTCAACCCAACCTACGTCCTACGCCCGCCCCACAAACAACGACGCCCACCGGATCACTCCAGCGGGCGCCATTCAAGGGGGCGACTGAGGGAAAACTCACCCCTCCAGCGACTCCACCCCCAACTCATCCCACACCGCCTCCGCCAGGTGGAAGGTGGCATTGGCCGCCGGGATGCCGCAGTAGATGGCGCTCTGCATGATCAGCTCCTTGATCTCCTCCCGCGTCACGCCGTTGCTGCGCGCGGCGCGCAGGTGCAGGCGCAGTTCGCCTTCGCGGTTCATGCCGATCAGCATGGCGATGGTGATCAGGCTGCGGGTGTGCCGCGGCAGGCCCGGGCGGGTCCAGATGTCGCCCCAGGCGTGGCGGGTGATCATCTCCTGGAATTCTTCGTTGAAGGGGGTCAGCTTTTCCAGGCTGCGATCGACATGGGCGTCGCCCAGCACGGCGCGGCGGACCTGCATGCCGGCTTCATAACGTTCTCTTTCGTCCAAGATCGACTCCTTCAGGCGCTCAGGAAGGCCAGCACGCGCTGGGTAAAGGCAGCGCCCATCTGCACGTTGGACAGGTGGGCGGCGGGAAACTCGACGTACTCGGCGCCGGGAATGCGCTCCTGCAGGAAGCGCCCGTCGGCCGGGGTGGTCACGGCGTCGTGGCTGCCGGCGACGATCAGCGTCGGCGCACGGATGGCATCCAGCACCTCGCGGAAGTCGGCATCGCGCACCGCCGCGCAGTTGGCCGCATAACCCTGGGGCGAGGTCCCGGCGAGCATGGCGACGATGCGGTCGACCCGTTCCGGCTCGACGCTGGCGAAGTCGGGGGTGAACCAGCGACCGATGGAGGCGTCGCGCAGGTCGCGCATGGCCTGCTCGCCACCGGCTTCCACGGTCTGGATGCGGGTGTTCCACACCTCGGGGGTGCCGATCTTGGCGGCGGTGTTGCACAGCACCAGGCGGGTGACCCGCTCCGGCGCGTTGATGCCCAGCCACTGGCCGATGGAGCCGCCCATGGACAGGCCGCAGAAGGCGAATTGGTCGATGCCCAGGGCGTCGGCCAGGGCCAGGACGTCGCGCCCGTTCTCGTCCATCCGATAGGGACCGGGCGTCACCAGGGAGGCGCCGTGGCCGCGGGTGTCGTAGCGCAGCAGGCGAAAACGCTCGCTGAAGGCCGCGGCCTGGTCATCCCACATGGCGAGGTGGGTGCCCAGGGAGTTGGACAGGATCAGCACGGGGGCGCCCTCGGGGCCCTCCAGCCGGTAGTTCAGGTCGCCATCGGCGAGACGTACGCTGGGCATCAGGCAGTCCTCTGGTCTAGGGATTGGAAAGCAGGGTGCGGTGTTCGGCCAGGGCGCGGGTCACCCAGGCGCGGGCCTGCCCTTGGTAATGGGCCGGGTCCAGCAGACGATCCAGTTCGGCGCTGGAGAGTTCGGCGGTCACTTCCGGCGTATCGCCGAGCACCTGGCGCAGGTGACGCCCCTCCTGGGCGGCGCGCTTGCAGCTCTGCTCCACCAGGTGATGGGCGGCCTCGCGACCCAGACGCCCAGCCAAGGCGATGCTGACCGCCTCGGCCAGCACCAGGCCGTGGGTCAGTTCCAGATTGGCCTGCATCCGCGCGGCATCGACCTCAAGGCCGGCGACGATGGCCTGGGCCTGGTGCAGGGCGCCGGAGACCAGGCAGAACAGCTCCGGCAGGGTCTCCCATTCGGCGTGCCAGAGCCCCAGGCTGCGCTCGTGCTCCTGAGGCATGGCGGAAAACAGGGTGCTGACCAGACCCGGCGCGCGGGTGGCGGCGGCGATCAGCACCGCCGCGCCCACCGGATTACGTTTGTGCGGCATGGTGGAAGAACCGCCCTTGCCCGGCGCCGAGGGTTCGAAGACCTCGGCAGCTTCGGTCTGCATCAGCAGCGACAGATCGCGGCCCAGCTTGCCCAGGCTGCCGGCCACCAGGCCGAGCCAGGCGCCGACCTCGACCAGGCGGTCGCGCTGGGTATGCCAGGGTTGCTCCGGCAGGTTCAGGCCCAGCTCGCGGGCCAGAGCCTCGGCCACCGGCAGGGCGTCATCGCCCAGGGCGGCCAGGCTGCCCGAGGCGCCGCCAAATTGCAGCACCAGCACCCGTGGTCGCAGTTCGGCCAGGCGCTGGCGGTGACGGGTGATGGCGCCCAGCACCCCGCCCAGCTTCATGCCCAGAGTCACGGGCGTCGCGTGCTGCAGCCAGGTCCGGCCGGCCAGCACGGTACCGGCATGGCGCTCGGCCTGGAGCGCCAGGGCCTCGGCCAGTTGCGCCAGGTCGGCGTCCAAGAGGTCCAGCGCCTGGCGGATCTGCACGACCAGGCCGCTGTCCATGGCGTCCTGGCTGGTAGCACCGCGGTGCAGATGGCGCTCGGCCTCGGGGTCCTGGGCGGCGATCTGCCGGCCCAGGGCCTTGACCAGGGGAATGGCCGAATTGCCGGCGCTGACCACCGCCCGGGCCAGTTCGGCGGCATCGTATAGCTCGGCACGGCAGGCGGCGGCGATGGGCGCCACCGCCGTTTGGGGGATCACCCCCACCGCCGCCTCGGCGCGCGCCAGGGCCGCCTCGAAGTCCAGCATGCCCTGTAGTCGGCCGTGGTCACAGAACACCGCGCGCATGGCGGCGCTGGTGAAGTAGGCGTCGAACAGCAGGTTGGACATGGGGATTCCTCGGACTCAGTGATCGTGATGCAGGTAGGTGGCTTGTCGCGGCAATCTCAGGCTGACCAGGAAGGCCACCGCCAGCATCACCGAGACATAGATGTAGAAGACTTCCTCGTGCCCCTGGGTCTTGAAGCTCAGGGCGACGAATTCCGCCGAGCCGCCAAAGATCGCATTGGCCACCGCATAGGACAGGCCCACGCCCAGGGCGCGCACCTGCGGCGGGAACATCTCCGCCTTCACCAGGCCGCTGATGGAGGTGTAGAGGCTGATGATGGCCATGGCCAGGCAGATCAGCAGAAAGGCCACGAAGGGACTCTGGACGCTGGCCAGGGCGGTGAGGATCGGCCAGGTGCAGACCGTGCCCAGGCCACCGAACAGCAGCATGGAGGCGCGCCGACCGATGCGGTCGGAGAGCATGCCGAACAGCGGTTGCATCAGCATGAACACCAGCAGGGCGCAGGTCATCACGGCGCTGGCGGTCTTGGCGTCCATGCCGCTGGTGTTGACCAGGTACTTCTGCATGTAGGTGGTGAAGGTATAGAAGATCAGCGAGCCGCCGGCGGTGTAGCCGAGCACGGTGAAGAAGGCCGCCTTGTGATGCTTGAACAGGCCGCTCAGGGTACCGGCCTCCTTGTTGGCGCGGGTCTCGGCGGTGGTGGTCTCTTCCAGCGAACGACGCAGGAACAGCGAGATCACCGCCGCGGCGGCACCGACCAGGAAGGGAATCCGCCAGCCCCAGGCGCGCAGATCGGCGTCGCTCAGGACCTGCTGCAGGATCACCACCACCAGCACGGCCAGGAGTTGGCCGCCGATCAGGGTGACGTACTGGAAGGAAGCGAAGAAACCGCGCTGGCCACGCAGCGCCACCTCGCTCATGTAGGTGGCGGTGGTGCCGTATTCACCGCCCACCGAGATGCCTTGCAACAGGCGCGCGAGCAGCAGCAGCGCCGGCGCCGCGACGCCGATGCTGGCATAGGTGGGCAGGCAGGCGATGGCCAGGGAGCCGGCGCCCATCATCAGGATGGAGATGACCATGGAGGTGCGCCGGCCATACTTGTCGGCGACGCGCCCGAAGATCCAGCCGCCCAGGGGCCGCATGAGGAAGCCCGCGGCGAACACCCCGGCGGTGCTGAGCAGCTGCACGGTGGGATCGCTCTTGGGGAAGAAGGCGGCGGCGAAATAGATGGAGCAGAAGGCGTAGACGTAGAAGTCGAACCATTCCACCAGGTTGCCGGACGAGGCGCCGACGATGGCGAAGATGCGCTTCTTGCGCTCCTCGAAGCTGTAATGCGGGTGAGTGCTCATGGAGATCCTTAATTATAGGTATGGACGGACGGGGGACAGCCTACCGCCATCGGACCAAGAGAGACACACGCGGTTACAGGTAGGTGTGGGCATGGGGTGGGTGCAGCTAGCACGATTTATGAGGCCAGAGGCCCTGCGATCACATTCAGCCTCAATCGCGGCCATGGGCGCTCCTACAGAGCGTGATGCCTTGTAGGAGCGGCCCATGGCCGCGATGGGCGTAGCCGAGGACGAAAGGTTAAATCCCGTCCACCCGCTCCACCGCCAGCGCCAGCCCCTGGCCGACGCCCACGCACATGGTGGCGAGACCCAGGCGGCCGCCGGTCTTCTCCAGTTGGTGCACCGCGGTGAGCACCAGGCGGTTGCCGCTCATGCCCAGGGGATGACCCAGGGCGATGGCGCCGCCATTGGGATTGACCTTGGGGCTGTCGTCGGCCACGCCCAGCTCGCGCAGGACGGCCAGGCCCTGGGCGGCGAAGGCTTCGTTGAGTTCGATGACGTCGAAGGCCTCGATGGACAGGTCCAATTGCTGCAGCAGCTTGCGCACCGCCGGGGTCGGACCGACGCCCATGATGCGCGGTGCCACCCCGCCGCTGGCCATGCCCAGTACCCGGGCGCGGGGCGTGAGGCCGTGCTTCTGCACGGCTTCCGCCGAGGCCAGGATGATCGCCGAGGCGCCGTCGTTGAGCCCGGAAGCGTTGCCCGCAGTCACGGTCCGGTCCGGGCCGTTGACCGGTTTGAGCTTGGCCAGGCCTTCGGCGGTGGTGTCCGGACGCGGATGCTCGTCGCGCTCCACCACCACGTCGCCCTTCTTGCCCTTGAGGGTCACCGGGACGATTTCCTCGGCGTAGTAGCCGGATTCCTGGGCCGCCGCGGCGCGCTGCTGGCTGCGCAGGCCGAAGGCGTCCTGGTCGGCGCGGCTGACGCCATAGTCGGCGGCGACGTTGTCACCGGTGACCGGCATGCTGTCCACGCCATAGGCCTCTTTCATCGCCGGATTGACGAAGCGCCAGCCCAGGGTGGTGTCTTCCAGCTTCTGGCCACGGCCGAAGGCGCTGTCGGCCTTGCCCATCACATAGGGCGCGCGGGTCATGGATTCCACCCCGGCGGCGATCACCAGCTCCATCTCGCCCAGAGCGATGGCGCGATAGGCCTGGCCCACCGCTTCCATGCCCGAGGCGCAGAGGCGATTGAGGGTCACGCCCGGCACCGTTTCCGGTAGTCCCGACAGCAAGACCGCCATGCGCGCCACGTTGCGGTTGTCTTCCCCGGCCTGGTTGGCACAGCCCATGAACACTTCGTCCACCGCCGTCCAGTCCACCTGGGGATTGCGCTCCTGCAGCGCCTTGAGCGGAATGGCCGCCAGGTCGTCGGCGCGTACCGCCGAGAGACCGCCGTTGAGCCGGCCGATGGGGGTCCGAATGGCGTCGCAGATATAGACGGGGCGACTCATTCCTCAGCTCCTTTCTGGCCGCCGTGGGCGGCATTGGTCCGGGCCTGCAGATCACGCAGGGCGTCGAGTTCGGTCGCCGTCGGCGCTGCGGTGGTGGCGACCTGGTCGGCGAAACGGATGGCCCAGCCGGTGGCGGCCACCACCTGTTCGCGGGTCACACCCGGATGCAGGGCGGTCACCACGAATTCGTGGGTGCCCGCTTCCGGCTCCATGATGCAGAGGTCGGTGATGATGGCGGTCGGACCCTTGCCCGGCAGGCCCAGCTGTTGGCGGTGATCGCCCCCCTCGCCGAAGCCCACCGAGGTGATGAAGGCCAGCTTGTCGACGAAGCTGCGGTGCGACTGCTTGAGGATGATCAGCACCTCCTTGGCCGAGCCGGCGATTTCCGGGGCCCCGCCGGCGCCGGGCAGACGCACCTTGGGCTGGTGGTAGTCGCCGATCACCGTGGTGTTGATGTTGCCGAAGCGGTCGACCTGGGCCGCACCGAGGAAGCCCACGTCGATGCGTCCGCCCTGCAGCCAGTAGCGGAAGATCTCGCCGGTGGGCACCACGGTGTCGGCGGTCTCGGCCAGCTCGCCGTCGCCGATGGACAGCGGCAGCACCGAGGGCTTGGCACCGATGGGGCCGGATTCGTAGATCAGCACCACGTCCGGCGCATGGGTCAGGCGTGCCAGATTCGCCGCGGTGGATGGCAGGCCGATGCCGACGAAGCAGACGCTGCCATTG
Source organism: Pseudomonas sp. PLB05 (assembly GCF_021106615.1). Lineage (NCBI taxonomy): Bacteria > Pseudomonadati > Pseudomonadota > Gammaproteobacteria > Pseudomonadales > Pseudomonadaceae > Pseudomonas > Pseudomonas sp. PLB05. Next base: position 762,173 of record NZ_JAJOHO010000002.1, on the reverse strand, counting down.
CCAAGGCGACGTGCCGCAGCCACGGTCATCATTTCATTGGTGGTGAAGTCGCTCATGATTCAGGCCTCCGCAGCCAGCTTCGCCTGGAAGGCGGCGAAGTCCGCGGTACCGCGGATGTAGGTGTCGATCCACTGGGTAAAGGTGTCGCGGTCGCGAGCGATCGGGTCCCAGGCCTGGTAGAAACGGTTGTCCCGCTCGTAGTAGCCGTGGGCATAGGACGGATGCGCCCCGCCCGGGACCACACAGACGGCGCTGAGCGCCCAGGTCGGCAGCACGCAGGCGTTCATCGGCGCCTGCAGGTCGTCGACGATCTCCTCCACGGTGACGATGCAGCGCTGGGCGGCCAGGGCCGCTTCCTTCTGCACGCCGAGGATGCCCTGGATCAGCACGTTGCCCTGGCGGTCGGCCTTCTGCGCATGGATGACGGTGACGTCGGGGCGCACGCTGGGTACCGCGGCGAGCTGCTCGCCGGTGAAGGGGCAGGCGATGAACTTGATGTCCGGATTGACCTTGGCCAGGTCCGAGCCCTGGTAGCCGCGCAGGACGGCGAAGGGCAGGTTGGAGGCGCCGGCGACATAGGCGTTGGCCAGGGCCGCGTGGCTGTGCTCGGAAATCTCAAGCTGGTGCGGCCAGCCTTTTTCCACCGCATCGCGCAGCCGGTGCAGCGAGCCGACTCCGGGATTGCCGCCCCAGGAGAAGATCAGCCGCTTGGCACAGCCGGCACCGATCAGCAGGTCATAGACCAGGTCGGGGGTCATGCGCACCAGGGTCAGGTCGCGCCGGTTCTGGCGGATCAGCTCGTGGGCGGCGGCGGTCGGAATGAGATGGGTGAAGCCTTCGAGGGCGACGGTCTCGCCATCGTGGACGAAGCGCTGGATGGCTTCGCTCAGGGACAGGATCTGGGCCATGGATTGTCGACTCGCGTCTTTGTTGTCGGCGCCGCCCGGTGCGGCGGTCTGGAGTCAGACTACAAAGCCCCATCCGCGCAAACAATCCGATAATCGACTAAGGGTTCGATTATCGAACAGCATCGCTTTATGGGCTGTCGACCCCTTCGACGCGCAGCGCGCTGTTGCAGCGGCTACACTGCCCTCCCCTCATCCAGAGCCCAGCCGATGTCCGATAAGCCCCGCGCCTCCCTCGAAGGCATCACCCTCGAAGCCCTGCTCACCCGCCTGGTGGAGCATCACGGCTGGGAAGAACTCGGTCGGCGCATCCCGCTGCGCTGCTTCACCCATGAGCCCAGTATCAAATCCAGCCTGACCTTCCTGCGCCGCACGCCCTGGGCGCGGGAAAAGGTCGAGCAGCTTTACCGACGCTTGCCCCGGCGCTAATAGCCTGACTAGAGCCTTTCGTCCCTGTCGACACCGCAGCAACCCTGCCCTATAGTCGAACGAACCACTGCGCCGTAGGCGAATACGCCGGCAGGGAGACAGGACATGCTCGAGAAAGCACTGCTCGTCGATGCTCAAGGGCGGCCGATCGCCCAGCACCACAAGGTCTTCTCCAACGCCTGGGACGAGATCAAGGCCTGGTCGAGCGAGGTGTACATGCCCTACGACGTGGCGCCCATCGGTCGCCACATCGCCCCGGCCTCGACGATGCACTCGGCGAAGATCGGCGCCATCACCGCCACCCGCTTCGCCTATGGCATCCCGGTACACATCAAGGATTGGGACCAGGACGCCGGCAACGCCTTCGTCGCCACTACCATCGGCGGGACCGCGCGGCACTGGGTGGATCGCGAACAGGCGGTCGAAACCCCAGTGGGCAGCTCTTTCGTCGTCGACTGCAGTCGGACCGATTACTGGGTCGACTTCGATCCCGACCATCTGCAATTCAACCTGACCATTCCCCACGGATTACTGGAGCGGACCGCCCTCGACTGGTTCGGCTTCAATCCCGGCGATGCGCTCTGGCAGGCCAAGGTAGGTCTGGGCGGCGCGGAATCCAGCTGGCTGGGGCTGATGGATTACGTCGCCCGCTCCATCGCCGAGGCGCCGGAACGGCTCACCCAGGGGCCGCTCGCTCGACATCTGGAGCAGACCATCTGCGTCCGCCTGCTCAACGAGTGGGCCTTGCGCGCCGGCTTGGACCTGAACGATCCCTGCCACCGGCTGGCCCCGCGCACGGTCCGCGCCGCCGAGCAATTCATGATCGAGCATGCTGCCGAGTTGCCCACCATGGCCGATGTCGCCCGCGCCGTGGGCACCAGCGCCCGCACCCTGAGTGCCGCCTTCAAGAGCTTTCGCGGTTATCCACCCAGCGCCTTCCTGCGCGAGCAACGCCTACAAGGGGCGCGCCGAGTCTTGAGCGCCGCACCACCCGGTGCCAGCGTGTCCGCCATCGCCGCGGCCTGGGGCTATATCAACATGGGCGAGTTCGCCCGCAGCTATCGCCTGCGTTTCGGCGAGCGACCTTCAGACACCCTGCGCCGCGGCACCGCCTGACCGTCTCGGCTATCTGCCGATGGCAGACAGCGCCTGCCGAGGCCGGATATCACCCCGGACCCCGGTCATCGCAAGATCTCGCCACGCGCGCCCGACCGGGCGCGTAAACCAGCGCCAGAGCGAGATCAGACGATGGCAGACACTCTCAAAACGGCCGCGGACGCGATCCTGGCCAGGGCAGTCGAGAGCACCTCAGGCGTTCCCGGCGTTGCCGCCGTGGTAGCCAACCGGCACGGCAATCTCTATGTGGGCGCCGCCGGCAGGCGCACCCTAGGCAGTGCCGACCTCATGGCGCCCGACAGCCTGTGCGCGATTTTCTCCACTACCAAGGCGATTACCGGGACCGCGGTACTGCAACTGGTGGAGCAGGGCCTGCTCGACCTGGATGCGCCCGCCAGCACCTATGTGCCCGCCATCGGCAAGCTGCAGGTGCTCGAAGGCTTTGCCGACGATGGCCAACCGCGCCTGCGTGCGCCGCGGCGAGCCATCACCACCCGCATGCTGTTGCTGCACACGGCAGGCTTTGGCTACGACTTCTTCAATGCGCACTACCAGCGCCTCGCCACCGAGCACGGCCAACCCAGCGTCATCACCGCTACCCGCGCCGCCCTGGAAACGCCGCTGCTCTTCGATCCGGGCGAACGATGGGAATACGGCTCGAACATCGACTGGGCCGGTCTGGTCGTGGAAAGCATCACTGGCCGGCGCCTGGACGAAGTTTTCGCGGAGCGGATCTTCGCTCCCCTGAGGATGCATGATTCCGCCTTCGTGCTTACCGCCGACATGCGCGACAGGCTCGCCACCCTGCACCAGCGCGACGCCACCGGCCAACTCGCTCCCCTCGACGACTTCGTGCTACCGCAGGAGCCGGAGGTCTTCATGGGCGGGCACGGCCTCTACTCGACGGCCCTGGACTACGCCAAGTTCATCCGCCTGTGGCTCAAGGACGGCGACGGCCCCGACGGGCGGGTGCTCAGGCCGGAGACCGTGCGGATGGCCGCGGCGAACGGACTCGGCGCGCTGAAGATCAGGGGCCTGCCCGGTGTCATTCCCCACCTGTCCAACCCGGCCGAATTCTTTCCCGGCATGGCGAAGTCCTGGGGACTGACCTTCATGATCAACGACACCGATGCCCCGACCGGTCGCCCAGCCGGCTCCCTGGCCTGGGCCGGGCTGGCCAACCTCTACTACTGGATCGACCGGCAGAACGGCATCGGTGGCTTCTGGGCCACGCAGATCCTGCCCTTCGTCGATCCGCCTTCGGTCAAGGGTTACCTGGACTTCGAAACGGTCGTTTATAGGGCGCTCGCGGCTCACCGCAGAGCCTGAGAAGCGCGCCCTGGGCGGCTCCTCGGCGCGATGGGGCTCTGGCAGTGGAGAGCGGTCTGCGGAGGGATTGCCGTAACGATGTGTGCCTGCGGTACCTGTGCCAGTGCCTGCCTCATCGGCGCTGGGTATCACGGCAACGCCAGGCTCAGGACAGTCCGAAGACCAGTACCTTGAGGCCGCCCGCGGGGTCCTCGTCGGCGAATTCCGGTGGATTGGCCAGGCGCTCGACGAAGGCCAGCCCCGGTGCTTCCTGGGCCATGCCGGCGATGAGGAAGTCCGCCCCCACACCCGGATCGTTGACGCAGGCCAGCACCCGCCCGCCAGGAGTGAGCAGCTCCGGCAACCGGCGCAGGATGCGCGCATAGTCCTTGGTCAGGGCGAAGCTGCCCTGCTGGAAGCTGGGCGGATCGACGATCACCAGATCATAGGGCCCCAGCTTGCGCACCTTGCCCCAGGATTTGAACAGTTCGTGGCCGAGAAAGCTGACCTTGCCCAGGTCATGGCCATTGAGTCGGTGATTCTCGCGACCGCGGGTCAGGGGTCCGCGAGCCATGTCCAGGTTGACCACCTGGGCCGCCCCGCCGGCCAGGGCCGCCACCGAGAAGCCACAGGTATAGGCGAACAGATTGAGCACTCGCAGACCGGCGGCCTGCTCGCGCACCCAGCGGCGGCCCAGGCGCATGTCGAGGAACAGCCCCATGTTCTGGTGACGGGAGAGGTCCAGGCCGAACGTCAGGCCGTCTTCATGGATGACGTGCTCGCCCACCGGCGCGCCGATCAGCGCCTCGCTGGCGGCATCCAGGCGATAGCGATGCTGCAGCAGCAGACTACGGGCGCCGCTGGCGCGCCAGATCGGGGTCTCGCCCAGAGCCGTCAGGGTCGTGCGCAGGGCCTCCAGCTCGACCGCGGGCACTTCGCGGAACAGGCCCACCCGGACCACGCCTTCCAGCCAGTCGACGGTGAGCTGCTCCAGCCCCGGCAGCAACCGGCCACGGCCGTGCACCAGTCGGCGCGCCTCGGCAGGGGGCGGATCGAGGGCGACCAGGAGCAGGTCGGTAAGGCGGGCAAGGGTGGCGGTATTCATGGGCGATCACGACGGCAAAGGAGCGGCATGCTACGGCAAAAGCGCCGACGTTGCCTCCCGAGGCCCGCTGCGGCAAGCCCGGCAACCGTCCTCTGCAACTCACCCTTCGTGCCCTTCGGCAGACAAGTTCCCCCACGAACCGACCAGTCCGATGAAAATATGTCTCAGGCGGTAACGACTCGCAGTTGTATCCACTTTGTCAGGCGCTCTAGAATCCGCCTCCCCGAATCCCAGGACAACAACAATGCGCCGGCTGGCTCCTGCCTTCTATCTGCTGCCCCTCTGTGCCCTCCCCCTCACTGGTCATGCCCAAGAGCAGACGGAAGATTCGCCCCAAGCCCTTTCCGAGCTCACCATCGTCGGCGCGGCCGAATCGCCCACCGGGCCGGTGCAGGGCTACAAGGCGGAACGTTCCAGCAGTGCCACCCGCACCGACACCCCGTTGCACGAGACGCCCCAGTCGGTGAGCGTGGTCTCCCGCGAAGCCCTCGACGATCTTTCCGCCACCCGCCTGCAGCAGGCGCTGGACCAGGCCGGCGGCGTCGGCCGTGGCAACAACTTCGGCGGCCAGGGCCTGACCAGCTATACGGTGCGCGGCTTCACCAGCTCCGAGTATTTCCGCAACGGCTTTCCCATGAACCGCGGCTATCCCAGTGCGCCGGATGCCGCCACCCTGGAGCGAGTCGAGGTCCTGCGCGGCCCGGCGGCGACCCTCTATGGCCGTAGCGATCCAGGCGGCACCTTCAACGTGGTCACCAAGCAGCCCCTGGGCGAGCGCAAGACCACCCTCGGCAGCCAGTTCACCGACCAGGGGCTGCGTCGTGGCACCCTGGACACCACCGGCCCGGTGGATGAAGACGGTCGCCTGGCCTATCGCCTCAACCTGATCGCCGAAGGCGGCGACAGCTTCCGCGACGATGTCGAGCACGAACGCTACGAGGTCGCGCCGGTGCTGAGCTGGCAGGCCACCGACGCCACCCTCATCACCTTCGAAGCGGACATCATCCGCAGCAACGCCCCGCTGGATCGCGGTCGCACCAACTACCTGACCCAGCGCGCCGAGGCCAGTCGCTCCACCAATGCCTGGGAAAAGGGCACCACCAACCTGCTGCACAGCGACAGCGAGACCTATCAGCTGCGCTTCGAGCACCAGCTCAACGACGCCTGGACCCTGGCGGGTGGTTTCCAGTACCTGGACGGCAGCCTCAAGGGCAATGCCGTGGAAGCCAACGGCGTGCAAGCCGACGGCGTGACCCTGGGCCGCAACTTCAACTACCGCAAGCTGGAGTGGACTGATCGCGACCTGCAGCTGAACCTGACCGGTCGCTTCGACACCTTTGGCCTGGGTCACACCCTGATCACCGGGATCGAGGTGGAAGACTATGACTATCAGTCGATCATCCAGCGCTCGCCAGGCAGTGTCAGCGCCTATCCGGTCAACCTGGTCGATCCGGTCCTCGGCCAGCCGCGTCCGGCCTTGACCCGTACGCCGACCCATGACCACGAGACCCTCAAGACCTGGGCCGCCTTCGTGCAGGACCAGATCGCCCTCACCGAGCGCTTCAAGGTGCTGGGTGGCGTGCGCCTGGAGCGCTTCGAGCACGATTACGACAACTTCGTCGCCGGTGGTCAGAGCTGGTCCAACGCCGACAACGCCGTCACCCCGCGCCTGGGCGTCAGCTACGACCTCACCCCGGAACTGGCCCTGTACGCCAGCGTATCCAAGTCGTTCAAGCCCAACACCGGTGCAGCGTTCCAAGGCGGTGGTTTCGATCCCGAGGAAGGCAAGGCCTACGAAGTGGGCATGAAGTGGGCGGCACTGGACGGCCGCCTCAGCGTCGACACGGCGATCTTCCATACGGTCAAGGAAAACGTCCTGACCCCTGACCCGGCCAACACAAACTTCAACATCGCCGCCGGCGAGGTGCGCAGCCGTGGCTTCGAGGTCAACGTGACCGGCGACCTGACGCCCAACTGGCGCATCCTCGGCGGCTACGCCTTCACCGATGCCGAGGTCACCAAGGACAACACCCTGGCCCGCGGCACGCGCCTGACCAATATCCCGCGCAATGCCGTCAATCTGCTCAACGTCTACGAATTCCATGACGGCGTGCTGCGCGGCCTGGGACTGGGCGCCAACCTCAAGTACGTGGGTGAACGCGAAGGCCAGAAAACAATTGCCAGCGACTACACCATGGACAGCTACACGGTCACCGACCTGCTGAGCTTCTACAAGGTCGACGAGCACCTGCGGCTGAACCTGGACGTGCGCAACGTCTTCAACAAGGGCTACGACGAGAGTTCCTGGAACGCCTACAGCTATCCGGGCGAGCCGCGTACGGTGCAGGCCGGTTTCACCTACACCTTCTGACGCCCCACCCTCTGCAACCCTGCGGTCAGGCCTCGCTGAAGGCCTGGCCGGTCAGCGGCTGGACCACCGGACGGCCCTGGCGGTCCTGCAGGATGTCCACCGCCACGCCGTAGGTGGCCTCCAGCAGGTCGGCGGTGACGACGGCCGCGGGTCGCCCGGCGGCCAGTAGGCCACCGTTCACCAGCACCAGCAGCGAATCGGCGTACTGGCAGGCCAGGTTGAGGTCGTGCAGCACCACCACGGTCACCTGCTGGTGCAGCCGGGTCTCGTGGCGTACCCGATCGAGCAGGTTGATCTGGTGCCGCAGATCCAGCGCACTGACCGGTTCGTCCAGCAGCATCACCTCGGGTTCGCGCATCAGCACCTGGGCGAAGAACACCAGCTGCCGCTGACCGCCACTCAGGGCGCCCAGCTGGCGCGATGCCAGATGGCCGATCCCCACCTCGTCGAGCTTGCCCAGCGCCCGTTCCAGCAGCTCATCGTCCAGATGCAGGGTCAGTCGTTCCAGGCTGCCCATGGCCACCGTCTCCAGCACCGACAGCGCCGCCTCGGCCTGGGAATCCTGGGGCATGTAGGCCACGCCCTGGCGCCAGCCATCACGCTGGCCGCGCAACGAAGCACCCGCCACCAGCCGCCGCTCGCCGCGCTCGATATGACCCGCCGCCAGCGGCAGGTCCCCGGCCAGGGCGCGCAGCAGGGTGGTCTTGCCGGTGCCGTTGGGGCCGAGGATCACATGGACCTGGCCGGGATGCAGCTCGGTGCTCAAACCGGAGATCACGGTGCGGTCGCCGCGCTTCAGCGCGAGGTCATGGAGGCGGATCATAGGCTGGACCTGCGCGGGGCGAAGATGAGCCAGAGCAGGAAGGGCACCCCGACGATGGCGGTGACGATGCCCACCGGAAACAGCGCCCCGGGCAGGATGGACTTGGACAGCACCGAGGCGAAGGACAGCATCAGGGCGCCGCAGATGGCGGACAGTGGCAGCAGGAAGCGCTGATCCTCGCCCACCTGCCAGCGGGCGATATGGGGTGCGACCAGACCGACGAAGCCGATCACCCCGACGAAGCTGGTGGCCGTGGCGGTCATCACCGCCACCAGGATCAGCACCTTGAGGCGCAGGCGGCGGATGTCCACGCCCAGGCTCTCGGCACGCGCCTCGCCCAGGCGCAGGGCAGCCAGTTTCCAGGCATCGCGCAAGAGCAGAATGCAGCACAGCAGGGTCACCCCGGCAACGATGGCCAGGGTGGTCCAGGTGGCGCGACCGAGGCTGCCGAACAGCCAGAAGAGGATCTGCTGGGAAAGCTCCGGCGAGGACAGGAACTGCACCAGCGACAGCAATGACTGGAAGAGGAACAGCAGGGCGATGCCACCGAGAATGATGGTGTCGCTGCCGGTGCGCTTGAGCGAAGCCAGGGCGAAAAGGAACAGTGCCGCCAGCATGGCGAAGACGAAGGCGCCCAGCGGCACCCCGATCAGCGCGCCCAGGCCGAAGCTGCCCAGGGCCAGGCTGAGGGCCGCGCCACAGCCGGCGGCAGCCGCCATGCCCAGGGTGTAGGGACTGGCCATGGGATTGTTGAGCAGCGTCTGCATCTGCGCTCCGCCCGCGCCGAGAGCGGCGCCTACCGCCAGGGCCATCAGCGCCACCGGCAGGCGCAGGTCGCGAACGATGGCGTCGGTCATCGGCTGCCGCTCGCCGAGGCCGGTCAGGGACTTGAGCACCTCCAGGGGCGAGAGCAGCGAGGGCCCGGTGGCGATGTCCAGCACCAGACCCGCCAGGGTCAGCAGCAGAAACACCCCGCAGGCCCGCCAGCGCCGCCGCTCGCGGGCGCGCTGGTCGGCGATGGCGTCCGCGTGGCTGGAGGGTGAGGATGCGCTCATGGGTTCAGGCCTATGGCGAAGGTGCCCTGGGGCTGGATCGGCATGTAGCGGCGGTAGAACTCACGGTAGTTGGCCATGGGATCCATGTCCTGGAACAGATCCGGATAGAGCTGCTTGGCGATGAACTGCAGCATGGCGAAGTCTTCCAGGCTGCGCGAGGCACCCTGGTAGACGCCATAGAGACGCCCGTCGCGGATCGCCGGCAGATTGCTCCAGCCCGGTCGCTGCATGAAGGCGCGCAGATGGCTGCGGGCGTCATCGGCGGTCACGCCGGGGCCCATGGGCAAGGCGGTGGGATTGCTGTTGTCTTCGCGCCCGGAGATGAAGATGACCTCCGGCTGGGCCATGAGCACCTGCTCCGGATTCATCACCCCCCACCATTGGATGAAGGGCGCGGCGATGTTGTCGCCGCCGGCCAGGGTGACCATGGCGCCCCACATGTTGCGGCCATAGGTGAAGGAGTACTCGGCCGGGCCCTTGTTGCCGAATTCGGCGTAGACCCGCGGTTTCGGCCGATGGGCCGCGGCGATGCGGGTCTGGATGTCCTGCACCACCTTGGCATAGAAGTCGGCCAGCTCGTTAGCCCGTGCCTCCTGGCCGGTGATGACGCCGAGCAAGCGGGTGGAGGCCAGGTGGCGCTCCAGGGTCTGGGCGTTGTAATCGATCGCCACCACCGGGATGCCGAGCTGTTCGAGGCGCTTGACCTCGCTGTCCAGCGCCTGGAATTGCCAGGCGGCCAGTACCACCAGGTCCGGCTTGAGGGCGAGCACCTTCTCCACGGAAAAACTATTGTTTTCCGTTTCCCCCACATCGGGAAGGGTGGCCAGGGAGGGCCGGTGGGCGACGTTGAGCGCCCAGTTGGCCGGCACCTTGCGCTCCCAGGCGCCGCGGGAAACACCGACCACGGCGTCGAAGGCATGCTCGCCCCCCACCGCCAGGTAGTCGCCATAGTGGAAGCCCAGCACTACGCGCTTGGCCGGCGCGTCGATGGTCACCGTGCGCCCGAGGACGTCAGTGACCTGGCGCGTCTCGGCGAAGGCCGGAGCAATCAGAAAGCAAGCGATAAGCGTTACCAGCCGGACAGCCCACTGCCCGCGGCGAGCGAAACCTTTCATGGAACCCCTTGGACGTCTGCACCCGCTCCAGGAGCCTGTTCATAATCTCGCGAGCTAGAGCCAAACAAGGCGAAAAGGCCTGAGGAAGCGGATCGGACTCGCGCTCGAGTTTACGCAAAGTAAATGAGCATTCCGACCGGGCTGGCGACCCAGGGGATTTTCAACGCTGTTTGGCCGACGCGTAGCAGATTATGGACAGGCTCTAGGGCGGGTGACTGCGAAGCTAGCAAAGGGTGCAACTTTACGCGGTGGCAGCGCCTGCGCCTAGCGCCCGCCACCGGCAAAGGGGAAGCCGTCGACGCTAGGTCGCGTCGGCGTGGCTGACCACGCCCTTGATCAGCACGGCCAGGGCCGCGAGACCCGCGGGCAGAAGCAGTGCGGTGAGCACCTGGGTGAAGGTCCAGCCCAGACCCAGCAGGGTCGCGCCCATCCAGGCGCCGGTGATGGCGCCGAAGCGGCCGATGCCGAGCATCCAGGACACCCCAGTGGCGCGGCCATGGGTCGGGTAGTAGCGCGCCGCCAGCGAGGGCATGGCCGACTGGGCGCCGTTGATGCACATGCCGGCCACCAGCACCAGGGTGGCCACCAGGGCGACCTGGCCCAGGCTCTGGCCGACGCAATAGGCGAAGACGCCCGCCAGGACATAGAACAGGCCGATCACCTTGTGCGGATTGAATCTGTCCATGGCCCAGCCGACGAAGACCGCGCTGAGCACCCCGCCGAACTGGAACAGCGCGCCGATCAGCGCGGCCTGCTCCAGGCTGGCGCCGGCGTCGCGCATCAGCGTCGGCAGCCAGCTGGTGAGCAGATAGACGATCACCAGGCCCATGAAATAGGTCAGCCACAGCAGCAGGGTGCCGGCGCTGTAGCTGCGGCTGAAGATCACCGCGAAGACGTTGCCGGTCTTGACCGACTTTTGCTCGGGCACCACGAAGTGCCGCGCCTCGGCGGCCTCGCGACCGATGGGCGCCAATACCCGGCGGATGCGCTCGGCGCCCTTGCCGTGCACCACCAGATAGCGCGCCGATTCCGGCAGCCAGAGCAGCAGCACCACGGCCAGCGCCAGGGGCAGCACACCGCCCAGCACCAGCAGGCTGTGCCAGCCGTAGGCCGGGATCATCCAGGCCGAGACGAAGCCGCCGCCGGCCATGCCCAGGTTGAAGCCGCAGAACATGCTGGTCACCAGCAGCGACTTGAGGCGCTCGGGGGTGTATTCCGAGAGCAGCGTGGTGGCGTTGGGCATGGCCGCGCCCAGGCCCAGGCCGGTGAGAAATCTCAGGATCACCAGCTGTTCGAGGTTGGCGCTGAAGGCCGACAGCAGGCTGAAGCCGCCGAAGATGAAGGTGGCGACCACCAGCACGCCCTTGCGGCCGAAGCGATCGGCCAGCGGGCCGGAACCCAGGGCGCCAAAGACCATGCCGCCCAAGGCCGCGCTCATCACCGGCCCCAGGCTGGCGCGTGGGATGCCCCACTCCACCGACAGCGCCGGGGCGATGAAGCCCATGGCCGCGGTGTCGAGGCCGTCGAGAAAGACGATGAGAAAGCACAGGGCGACGATGCGCCACTGGTAGGCGGACAGTGCCTGGCGATTGATGAACTGCTGGACGTCCAGGGTGCCGACTGTCGCCGTGGCCGGATGATCGGCCAGGGGCACGGCGCCCGCGAGGGTTTGCGTCATGGTGGTCTGCTCGTGTTGTTGTTATCGGCGTAGTGCGCCACTGCGCCGACGTTAAGCCCAACTCCGAACAGCTGACAATTCGATTATCGGCGATATGGCCGATAATCGACCAGATTCGCTAGTGAAACAGCCGGGTGCTCAATTCCTGGCTGGCCGCCAGCAGCACCGGCAGGAAGCGCGTCTCCAGCTCCTGGCGACTGACCCGACTGGCATGGGTGCCGACGTTGAGTGCCGCCAGCACCTGGCCGGCGGCGTCGCGCAAGGGCACCGCCAGGGATCTCAGGCCCACCTCCAGTTCCTGGTCGACGATCACGTACCCCTGCTGGCGCACCTGGCCCAGGCACTCGATGAGCGCTGGCGGCTGATAGAGGGTGCGGCTGGTCTTGGCCTGGAGGTCGGCGTGTTCCAGGTAGTCGTGCAGGGCGGCATCGTCCAGGGCGGCGAGCAGGATGCGGCCCATCGAGGTGCAATAGGCCGGCAGCCGGCTGCCGACGCTGAGGTCCACCGAAATCAGCCGCTGCGGCGTGGCCGAGCGGGCGATGTAGAGGATCTCGTCGCCTTCCAGGGTGGCCATGGAGCAGGCTTCGTGCAGTTGCTCGCTCAAGCGATCGAGCACCGGCTGGGCGGTGACCGCCAGCGGCGTCGACGACAGATAGGCGTGCCCCAGGGTCAGCACCTTGGGCAGCAGCGAGTAGGTGCGGCCGTCGGTGGTGACGTAGCCCAGCTTCATCAGGGTATGCAGGCAGCGGCGCACGGCGGCGCGAGGGATTTCGGTGCGATGGCTGATCTGGGCGATGGTCAGCTGGCGCTTGCGCTCCTGGAAGGCATGGATGACCGCCAGGCCGCGGGCCAGGGAGGTCATGAAGTTGGGGTCGCCGGTGAAGGCTTCGATGCGCTTGGCCGGCGAGGCGATGATGGGCGGCGCGGCCAGCGGCGGCAGGCCCGTGGCGTGAGCGGTGCGGTTATCGTCCATCGGACCGGTCCTCGGCAGGCTTTTGATCGATTATCGAGCGAGGGGGCGATTATCGCAATCGCATTTCTTCCAGTGCTCGCAGACGCGCAGGGGCTTCCGGTGCATGCTGAGGCTTCCCGCCCAGCCGCCCGGATGCCAGCCGATGAAGACCCTGGAAGATCATCTCAGCCAATACGCGAGCTACCACCGCGATCCGCGCAACATCGCCAGCCACTTTCCCGGCATCCTGCTGATCGTGCTGGCAGTGGCCATCCTGCTGTCACGACCGGTTTTCATCCTCGCAGGCTGGTCGTGGTCGCCCGCGCTGCTGGTCGGCGCCGCAGTGGCCATCTTCTATCTGCGCCTGGATCGGCCCCTGGGCCTGCTGATGACCGCCTTGCTGGCCCTGGCGCTCTGGCTGGGCGCCGCGCTGGCAGCCCGGACCACAGGCATCTGGCTAGCCTGGGGCCTGGGCCTGTTCCTGGTCGGCTGGGCCATCCAGTTCGTGGGCCATCACTACGAGGGACGCAAGCCGGCCTTTCTCGACGACCTGGCCGGTCTGGCCATCGGTCCGCTGTTCATCGCCACCGAAGCGGTCTTCTGGCTGGGTGGTCGCCCGCAGCTCAGGCAGGCGATTGAAGAACGGGCCGGCCCGGTGCGGCGTCGTCAGCCCAGCCGATAGCGGATCGTCGGCCGACCGTCGGGGCCGTCCAGCGTCACCTGCGCCTTCACGCCCCAGACCTGTTGGATCAGCTCGGCCGTCAGCACCGCGGCCGGGGCGCCTTCGGCGACCAGGCGACCGTCGCGCAGCACCGCCAGGCGGTCGCAGAACAGCGCGGCCAGGTTGAGATCATGGATGGCCAGCACGCAGGTGGCCGGCAGGCGACGGACCAGGTCGAGGATCTCCAGCTGGTGCTGGATATCGAGGTGATTGGTGGGTTCGTCCAGCAGGAGTTCGCTGGGCTCCTGGGCCAGGGCGCGGGCGATCTGGGCGCGCTGGCGTTCGCCACCCGAGAGGCTGTGCCAACGGCGGGCGGCCTTGTCGACCAGTCCCACCTGAGCCAGGGCGCGCTGGCAGACTTCGGCATCGCGCGCGCTCCAGGCGTCGAGCAGGCCCCGATGGGGTGTGCGGCCCAGGCGCACCACCTCGGCCACCGACAGATCGGCCTCGGTACCGGCCTGCTGCTCCACCAGGGCCACCCGGCGCGCCAGGTCGCGACGACGCAGGTCCTGCAGGGGCGTCTCGTCGAGGCTGACCCGGCCCTCCTCTGGCCGCCGCAGCCCGGCCAGCAGGCGCAGCAGGCTGGACTTGCCCGAACCATTGGGGCCGAGCAGTCCGAGCACCCCGCCGCGCGGCACCGCGAGGGTCACCCCGGCGAGGATCGGCTGGCCGCCGGCGCTCCAGGCCACGTCGCGCGCGGCGAGGCTCATCGGACCTCCCGTGCGCGATAGAGGATGAAGGCGAAGGCCGGCGCACCGACCAAGGCGGTGACCACGCCGATGGGCAGCGTCTGCTTGGCCACCAGGGTGCGGGCGACGATGTCGGCCAGCACCATGAACAGGGCGCCGATCAGGGCGCAGGTGGGCAGCAGTCGGCCATGCCCCGGACCGACCAGGAAGCGCGCCACATGGGGGATCACCAGGCCGACGAAGCCCACCGCGCCCACCAGGCTGACCAGGCAGGCGGTGATCAGGCCGGTGACGGCCAGCAGCAGCAGGCGCAGCGGCCCCACCGCCACCCCGAGACTGGCGGCGGCGTCTTCGCCAAAGGCGAAGGCATCCAGCGCCCGGGCGCAGGCCAGGCACACCAGCAGCCCGGCGAGCACCACCCCGGCGGCCAGCCAGACATCCGGCCAGCGCACCCCGGCCAGGCTGCCGAGCAGCCAGAACATCACGCTGCGCGCCTGCTCGGCGTTGGCCGCGGTGGCGACGATATAGGCGGTCAGGGCGTTGAACAGCTGGGAGGCGGCCACCCCGGCGAGAATGATGCGGGTGCTGCCGCCGCTGCCGAGAAAGGGCAGCACCACGGCGAAGGCCAGCACCGCGCCGAGAAAGGCGCCCAGGGACACGCCGAGCACCCCGCCGCCGACGCCCAGCAGCATCACCAGCACCGCGCCGGTGGAGGCGCCGGCCGACAGCCCCAGCACATAGGGTTCGGCCAGGGCGTTGCGCAGCAGCGCCTGGAGAATGGCCCCGGAGACCGCCAGGCCGGCGCCGCAGCAGGCGGCCACCAGGGCGCGACTGAGGCGGTATTCCCAGACGATGCCCTGGACGATGCGCTCCACCGGATAGGGCCCCAGGCCGAGGCCGTTGGCGATGGCCTGCAGACTGGTCAGGGGCGCGATGGGCATCTCGCCGAAGGACGCCGCCAGCACCACGCTCGCCGCCAGCGCCAGCACCGCGGCCAGGCCCAGCAGCCAGCGCCAGGGCCGGGCGCCTTCGGCCGCCAGGGGCAGACTCATGGTTGCGTCTTGGCCAGGTCGGCGGCCAGGGCCTCGACGCTGTCCACCACCCGCAGCGAGGGATTGAGGGTCGGGGCGTCCACCACCAGCAGGTGGTTCTCGCGCACCGCGCGCAATTCGCGGGTCAGGGGATCGCTGCGCAGGAAGGCCAGCTTCTTGTCGACGTCATCGGCGGGATAGAGACGACGGTCCATGCGCGCCACCACGATATAGTCAGGGTCCAGACTGGCGATGCGTTCCCAGCTCACCGCCGGCCACTCCTCGGCGCTGTCGACCACGTTGCGCAGGCCCAGGGCGCGAGCGATCCAGGCCGGCGCGCCCAGGTTGCCGGCCACCCAGGGATCGCCTTCCAAGCGCGGGCTGGAGAACCAGAACAGCACCGAACGCCCCTGGACCCCGGCAGCCTTGGCCTGCTCCCCGGCGGCGGCGATGCGGCGGTCCAGCTCGGCGACCAACTGCTTGCCGGCCGGCTGCACATCGAGAATGGCCGCCAGCTCCTGGGCCTCGCGGGTCACCAGCTGCATGTCGAAGGGCGCACTGCGGCTGCCGTCGCTGTTGGAATCGGCGGTCACCGCCTTGCCCTCGCAATCGCTGGGCGCCACATAGGCGGCGATGCCCAGCTTGGCGAAGCGCGGGAAGTCCGCCACCTCGCCGCCCGGGCCGACGTGATAGGTGTACTGGGCCGCCACCAGGTCCGGCCGGGTCCCGACCACGGCTTCGAAGCTGGGCGCGTTGTCGGCCAGCCGCGGGATGCCCTTGCCCTCGTCCTGCAGATCCGCGGGCAAGCCGCCGAACCAGACGCCGGTGCCCACCAGCCGCGCGCCCACGCCCAGGCGCAAGAGCAACTCGGTGCTGGCCTGGCCAAGGCTGACCAGCCGCTGGGGCGCGCGCTCGAAGACCAGCTCACGACCGCAGTTGTGGATGGTCAGTGGATAGGTCGTGGCGGCCTGGGCGCTAAGGGCGGAAACAGATAGCAGGCCGGCGGCGAGCAGCGGTGAAAGACGGCGAAGCATGGACTCTCCTTGGGATGACGCGTCCCTTGTGGATGATGGGTGTCCCCTGGCGAGGTCTGGCTCGCTTCTTACGAAGCTCACAGTGGCGCGACCGCGCCGGACTCTCACCGGCTTCCCGCCAGGGAACAGGAAGGTCGCCGAGGGTGGGCCAGCGGCGACCAGGATTCAAGCATTAAATGTTACTTTATAACAATTCCGGATCATACCAGCGCGGCGTATAGACCCATTCGCCGCCGTCGGCCCGCGGAAAGCGCCGGGTATGGCTGGAGCCGAGGATCACCAGGGTGCGCGAATCCACCATGTCGCTGCGCAGGGCGCCGAGGCTGGTGTATTCGAGACCGCCACCCGGACGGCCGACGTCGCGACCAAGGATCACCGGGGTGTTCGCCGGACGGCAGCTGCGCAAGACGTCCAGCGCCCGCTCCAACTGGTGCGGGCGGGCCTTGGAGATGGGGTTGTAGAAGGCCATGGCCAGGTCCGCTGCTGCGGCCTGGCGCAGGCGCTGCTCGATCACCGTCCAGGGCTTGAGGTTGTCGGACAGGGAGATCAGGCAGAAGTCGTGGCCCAGCGGCGCCCCGGCCAGAGCGGCGCTGGCCATGGCCGCGGTGATGCCCGGCAGGATCTCCAGCTCCACCGCCGCCCAGCGCGGGTCAGCGGCGCCCTCCAGCACCTCCAGCACCGCGGCGGCCATGGCGAAGACGCCCGGATCGCCGGACGACACCATCACCACCTGGCGCCCGCTGGCGGCCAGTTCGAAGGCATGGCGGGCGCGCTGCAGTTCTTCGCGATTGTCGCTGGCATGGGCCAGCTGGTCCGGACGCAGGGGGCCGGCCATCTGCACGTAGGTCGCGTAGCCGAGGACGTCCTCGGCCTGGTCCAGGGCGCGGCGTACCACCGGTGCCATGAGTTCGGCCGCACCGGGGCCGAGACCCACCACGCTGAGGCGTCCGCGGCGCTGGCCGAGGTCCTCGGCGTCCAGGGGCCGGTCATGCAGGTGCAGGGCGATGCCCCGCTCCTGGGCCCGTTCCACCGTCGTCAGGGCGAAGTCCGGCGTGTTCGCGTCGACGAATCTCAACGGCACGGTCAGCGCCTGGCTCAGCTCGGCCAGGCCGGGCGCGGCCATGTCTTCCGCCCGCGCCAGCAACACCGCCACGGCACCTGGCGCATAGCCGGTGCTGGCAAGCAGTTCGGTGACGGCGGCAGCGGTGGCATCGGCGCGTACCGCCACCAGCACGGCGCGGGGATGGATGAGCAGGGTGTGGTCGTCGGCACTGGCCAGCGGCGAGACCAGGATGCGCTGGTGCGCAGCAGGGTCACGGGCCAGGGGCACCTCATCCAGCCAGGGCGCCTCGCCCTCGATGCGTACCGGAGCGCCGGCCAGCAGATCGGCCACCCGGTGCTTGGCCACGTCGACGTCGGCCAGGGCATAGCCGGCCGGTGGATCGAGCAGGCAGGTGCCGAATCTCAGTTCGCCACTGGTGGTGATGGCCGGGGCCACCGCCAGCAACGTGCCCAGCTGACGGGCCAGGCGATTGGCACCGGCCAGGCCGCCCAGCAGCGGCACCACGGCGCTGCCGTCTTCGGCCACCGCCAGGACCGGCGGCTCGGCGGTCTTGTCATCCAGCAAGGACGCCAGGCTACGGATGACGATGCCGGCGGCGCAGAGCACCACCAAGGGCCGCTGCTGGCGATAGAGGTCACGCAGGTGGTCGCCGAAGGCGTTGTAGCTGACATCGCCCTCGACCCGCCCGGCCAGGCCATGCACCAGGCTGCCCGGCAGGCCGTCCTGCAGGCGGAGGGCGGTGGCCAGGGCGCCGGGGCCGAGGATGACGATGGCCGGGCTCAACCCTTCCATTTCACCCCCGGTACCACCACCAGCGAGAAATACGGCGAGGCCATGGGATCGACCTCGTCCAGCGCGACGATGCGCTGGTTGTCCATGGTGGCGCGCTCGATGTAGCGGGCACGCTCGTCCAGGCCGAGCTCGCGCAAGACCTGGCGCACCTTCTCGAAATTGCGCCCGAGCTTCATCACCACGGCGGCGTCGGCGCTGGCGAGGCGCGCCTTGAGTTCCTCGGCGGAGAGCACCCCGGAGAGCACAGTGAGGGTCTGGTTGCGATAGACCAGCGGCAGACCGAGCATGGCGACACCGCCGAGCATGGAGCAGACCCCCGGCACCACCTGGGCTTCGTAGCGCTCGGCCAAGCGGTCGTGCAGGTACATGTAGGAGCCGTAGAAGAAGGGATCGCCCTCGCAGATCACCGCCACGTCGCGGCCGGCGTCCAGATGGTCAGCCACCTGGGCGGCGGCGGTGTCGTAGAAGTCGGCGATCACCGTCTCGTAGGACAGCGGCGGCGCCAGCTTCTCGGTGGTCACCGGATAGACCAGCGGCAGGCGCTGCTGGCCGTCCAGCAGATAGCCCTCGATCACGCCATAGGCATTGCCGCCCTGGCCCGCGTTGGCCTTGGCCTTGGCGACGAAATAGGCCACTACCGGCGCGCCCTGCAGGAGGCGCAGGGCCTTCAGGGTGATGAGTTCCGGATCGCCGGGGCCGACGCCCAGGCCGAGCAGGCGGCCGGCCATCACTCCACCTCCGTGGCCAGGGCGTTGACCGCCGCGGCGGCCATGGCACTGCCGCCCCGCCGGCCGCGGACGATGACGTAGGGCACGCCGCGACTGTCGGCGGCCAGGGCGTCCTTGGACTCCATGGCGCCGACAAAGCCCACCGGCATGCCGAGGATCAGCGCCGGCCTGGGCGCCCCGGCGTCGAGCATCTCCAGCAGATAGAACAGCGCCGTGGGGGCGTTGCCGATCACCACCACGCTGCCGGCCAGGTGCGGCCGCCAGCGCTCCAGGGCCACCGCGGAGCGGGTGTTGCCCTGGGCCACGGCCAGCTCGCGGATACCCTCGTCGTGCAGGGTGCAGATCACCTGATTGTTGGCCGGCAAGCGAGTGCGGGTAACGCCCTCGGCGACCATGCGCGCATCGCAGAGGATGGGCGCGCCGGCCGCCAGGGCCGCGCGACCGGCCGCGCCGGCACCCGGGGAAAAGGCCAGGTCCTGGACCACGTCGACCATGCCGCAGGCGTGTATCACCCGCACGGCGAGCTTTTCCAGGTCGGCGGGGATGGCCGAGAGATCGGCTTCGGCGCGGATGGTGGCGAAGGATTGGCGATAGATCGCCTGGCCGTCGCGTTCGTATTCAAGCATCACTAGGACTCCGGGCCAGCCAGGCGGCGGCCTCGTCGAGAGAAAGGTGGGTGGCGCGCCGCCGGCCCGGACCGGGCTGGGTGGCGTCGCGCACGAAGAGGTCATAGCTACCGGGGGCCACCGCCAAGAGGGTATGGGGCGCCTGACCGGCCAGGGCGCAACTGCGCGGGCAGCCGGAGAGGTGTACCTCCACGCCTGCCGGCAGCCGCTCGGCCAGGCGCAGGGCATCGCCCTTGGTGTCGGCTTGGCCCTTGGCGCAGCCCTGGCTGCCGGTACAGGCGATCAGCCGGGCCAGGGGTGCGGCAGGGTCGGTGGTCAGGTCCAGGGTGGTCAAGGCCGTGAGCAGCGCCTGGGCCTGGTCGACCGGCACATCGGGCAGCAGCAGGCCCTGCCAGGGGGTCAGGTGCAGGTCGCCGTTGCCGAGGTGCTCGGCCAGGTCGGCGACGGCGGCCAGGCTCGTTGCCGGCAGGCGGCCCAGGGCGGGCTGGGCGCCGATCCAGCAGTGACCCGGCTGAAGCTGGGGATGGCTGCCCAGGCGCAGCGCGGTTGCGGCCGCCGCGCGTGGGCTGCGCGGAACCGGCAGCAGATCCAACCCCGCCAGCAGTTCGGCGACCGGACGCTGCGCCAGCAGCTGGCGCAGGCGGCCCTGCTCAGGACCGGCCAGGTCGAGAAAGCGATGCAGCAACCGTGCGACGGTCGCCACCTCCTGGCCCGGGGCGATCAGCCCAACCGGCCTGTCCAGCGGGGTACCGGTAAGGCCAAGGACATAGCCCTCGGCGCGAGCCGACAGCCAGACATCGTGGGGATGATCGAGCCGAGCCAGGGCTTCGCCGCCGTCCAGTTGCAGGGCGAACTTGGGCGACAGGCCATGCAGCCGGCGGTCGCCCTCCAGCAGGGCGAGCAACTCGGCGGCCAGGGGACGAACATCCTGCAACTGCTGCGGGTCACGCCCCGCCGCCGGGCTGAGCAGCAGATTGCGCACGTCGTCGGCGGCCGGATCGGCCGGACCCAGACCGACGGCCTGCAGCGCGGCCACCAGGGCGTCGGCGCCATCCGGGCGCACGCCACGCAGTTGCAGGTTGGCTCTGTTGGTCAGCTCCAGTACCCCGTTCGCCCAGCGCTGGCTGGCGGCGGCGATGGCCCGCGCCTGGCCTGCCGTGAGTCGCCCGCCCGGCAACTTCACCCGGCACAGGCCACCATCGCGCGCGGGCACGATGCGCAGCAGGCCCGGACAGGCCGAAGGCCGCGGGACGAGGGCGGAAGGAGACGGAGGATTCACGGCGGAAGGTCGGGCTGAACGGGGAAAGACGTTATTATGCCCGCTTTGGTGCGACACGTATGCTCGTGTTGTGCTTGGTCGACCAGCTTAGTCTTGGCGCCGAAACCCTTGTTCTACAGGGGTTTGAAGCCTAAATAAAGCACGAGAGCCGGCTCTGCCGCGCCTGATTCGACCCACTTGTGGGGACAATGCGATCCCTGCTTGCCAGGGTAAGTACGTCTCAATTTGGCCATTTTTGGCTATAAATTGATCAATCAGACGTAACAGAGAGCAGTTTCCGCCAAGGAAATTGTATCTAAATGTAACAAGACTCCCTGCGGGTGATTTGACCCCGCAAGGGGTCAATCCATCTCTGGGATGCCTTGGTCTCATTTGGCCCATGCCAACGTCGTGAGACGCTAGGGTATCTCGTCCAAGCACGGAGCAACCGCTCCGCTGTGCATTGCTCAACTTCGCTTACATAGGAAGCACCGAGCCTGGCATGTACCTGCCAGTTCACTACATCGGCATGCGTCGGGGGCCAACCCTGAGGTGTGAAGCCCGGTGGACAATGTCCTATCCCGCAAGGGACACGCCTGACTGGCAACAGCTTCGTGAAGCTTCCGAACTGCACGGAAGCTTAGGGCTAGTGACCCAACCCGTATGGTTAACGCATGTGAACCGTTGTTAGACCCCTCGTAAGCATAACTGGGCCTACGGCAGTTAATAGGCCCTGGCCAAAATCGGCAAAGCAGTCTGGCGCTCGTTGTCAAAGCTAACGACGCGGTACCACTACGACTGTCGGGGGAGAGACGGAACCTAACCGGGGAATCGATGCACATCGGGGAACGTGGCAATCCCG
The DNA here is from genome assembly GCF_021106615.1 of Pseudomonas sp. PLB05. Taxonomy (NCBI): domain Bacteria; kingdom Pseudomonadati; phylum Pseudomonadota; class Gammaproteobacteria; order Pseudomonadales; family Pseudomonadaceae; genus Pseudomonas; species Pseudomonas sp. PLB05. The sequence continues at coordinate 740,512 of NZ_JAJOHO010000002.1, read as the reverse complement.
ACCACCCGCCTAACCAGCAACATCGGAAGGCAGGCAATCCGCAAGGAAAGCTGTTGGGTGTGGGGAATGGGAGGGTGCAAAAAGCGAATGGCTGTCTGTAATGGGCGGCATATCGATTGAAACATCATCGACAGGGGCAACCCTGGCTGACGTGCACCTGGTTTACGGGCGCATGATCTAGTGCTGATTTCCAGCGAAACGACCCTAGGGGTGACTTCAACCCCTAGGGGGAGAAGTCCGTCCCGAAGGTTACTGACCTGAGGAGGACTGTATGAATACGCAACCAGCAACATCGGTTTCGTCTGCGTCTCCTGACGGTGTGAAGGGCTGGCACGATCTCGATTGGGCCAAGATCCAGATCTCCGTTCGGAAAACGCAGTTGAAGATTGCGCAGGCAACAATGGCCGGTGACTGGCGTAGGGTTAAACGCCTGCAACGGTTACTGACCCATTCGTTTTATGGCCGCTGTCTGGCTGTAAGACGGGTGACTGAAAACCGGGGTCGCAAGACTCCGGGCGTTGATGGAGAAACCTGGGGGACGCCTCCAGCCAAGCTCCGCGCCGCGAAGCGTCTATCGGAGATACGAGGCTATCGACCCAAACCGCTAAAGAGGGTTTGGATACCGAAGCCAGGGAAGAAGGAAAAGCGCCCGCTAGGCATACCGACGATGTTTGATCGGGCCATGCAAGCGCTCTACCTGTCCGCCCTGGAACCCGTCATCGAAAGCACCAGCGACCCGAAAAGTTTCGGCTTCCGGCCGGATCGCTCGACCGCTGATGCGATGGTTGAAATCTTTCAGTTAATGTCGAGAGACGACTCACCTGTGTGGGTTCTGGAAGGTGACATCAAGGGGTTCTTCGACAACATCAATCACGAGTGGCTGTGCCAGAACGTCCCTATGGACAAAAAGGTACTGCGGCTGTGGTTGAAGGCCGGGGTAATTGACCGGCGACACTTCATGGCTACGGAGGCCGGGACGCCACAAGGCGGGATTATTTCGCCGTGTTTGGCCAACGCCACCCTTAACGGCTTGGAGATGCAGCTCAAAGGCCATCTGGCCAGAAAGCTAGCGGGTACCGACGCCGATACGCCCAGAGTGCATGTGGTGCGATACGCGGACGACTTCATCATCACAGCGGCTACCAAAGAGCTGTTGACTGACGAGGTCATACCTTGGGTCGAGCAATTCCTGTCAGTACGAGGGGTGAGCTTGTCCGAAGAGAAAACGCAGATAACCCACATCCTTCAGGGCTTCGATTTCCTAGGGTGGAATTTCAGGAAGTACGTCCCGAAGTCGCCTTACCGCCGGACCAAGCTATTCATCAAGCCTTCGAAAAAGAACATCTCAACGTTCTATCGCAAGGTTAGAGAAATAGTAAAAACCAGCGGGGCATTGACTCAGGAAGAGCTAATCGGACGCCTGAATCCGGTGCTGAAAGGGTGGGCTCAATACCACTCTCCAGCCGTGGCAAAGAAAGCCTTCAGCCGGTTAGACAGCTTGATCGTCTGGCTGCTGCGAAGGTGGGCAAAGCGCCGCCATCCGAAGAAGCAAGCTAATTGGTGTCGGAATAGATACTTCCACTCCATAGGCAAGCGAAATTGGGTTTTTGCGCATCCCTACAGAGGTAAGAAGGGTGAACGCAAGTTCTGCCAGCTATACCAGCTAGCGGACACTGAGATAAGGCGACAACCGCGGCTATCGGGTGGGTACCATCCATACGATGCGAAACACGAGGAGAAATGGGAAAAACTAAGAGTTCGACGAATGCAGCACAAACTGCATTTCAGAAAACAAATCCTGTATCTCTTCCAGCGGCAGAAAGGACTCTGCGCCTTATGTGGTCACGCGGTAAATAAGGAAACTGGCTGGGACGACCATCACGTCATTCGACGGGTGGACGGCGGCAAGGACACCCTGAAAAATCGCGTGCTCATACACCCCAACTGCCACTCGCTGGTGCATAGCCAGCGGCAACAGGTAACCCTGAGATATAGCGGTCTATGATGTTAGGATCGCACGTCACAGTTGCCGGCCAGCCTATGGCTGGTTTTTCGTAAGCTTGAGCCGTGTGCTGCGAAAGTCGCAAGCACGGTTCTTAGGGGGCCCCGGGTCAGATAATGACTCCGGGGCCACCCGACCCCGACCCCTTGAAAACGCCCGGTCGGCTGACGTTCGATGAGGTGTGTTCATGATCCCCTGGCTGACCGTGGTGGGTATCGGCGAAGACGGCTACCCCGGCCTCGGCAAGCAGGCCCGCCGCGCCCTGCTGGAAGCGCAGGTCGTCATCGGCGGTCCGCGCCAGCTGGCGCTGCTGCCACCCTGCATCCGCGCCGTCCGCGAGCCCTGGCCACAGCCCTTCGCCCTGGCCCCGGCGCTGGACCGCCGCGGCACCCCGGTCTGCGTGCTGGCCAGTGGCGATCCCATGCTGTTCGGCGTCGGCGCGAGCCTGGCACGCCAGCTGTCGGCCGACGAACTGCAGGTGCTGCCGGCGCCCTCTTCCTACTCCCTGGCCGCTGCGCGCCTGGGCTGGCCCCTGCAGGAGGTCGCGTTGCTATCGGTGGTGGCCCGGCCCCTGGCCGGGGTGGTGCGCCACCTGCATCCGGGCGCACGCCTGCTGGTACTGAGCAATGACGGCCACAGTCCCGCCGCCCTGGCCGCCCTGCTGGTGGACCAGGGCTTTGGCGCCAGCCAGCTGCAGGTGCTGGAGCATCTGGGCGGTCCGCTGGAGCGACGCATCGCCGGCCGCGCCGAGGCCTGGTCGCTGGCAGAGGCGGCGGCGCTCAATCTGGTCGCCATCGAGGTCCTGAGCGAGACCGGTGAAGCGGGACTGCCGCTCACCCCCGGTCTGCCGGACAGCGCCTATCGCCACGACGGCCAGTTGACCAAGCGCGACGTGCGCGCCGTGACCCTGGCGCGTCTGGCGCCGCGTCCCGGCGAACTGCTGTGGGATGTGGGCGCCGGCTGCGGCTCCATCGGCATCGAATGGGCGCGCAGCCATCCCCGCTGCCGGGTGCTGGCCATCGAGGTCGACGCCGGTCGCCAGGCCCATATCCTCCACAACCGTGACCAGCTCGGCGCCCCGGCCCTGCAACTGGTCGCCGGCCAGGCCCCGGAGGCCCTGGCCGGCCTGGCGACCCCAGACGCCATCTTCATCGGCGGTGGGCTTACCGCGCCGGGCGTGCTGGACAGCTGCTGGGCCGCCTTGAAACCCGGCGGTCGCCTGGTCGCCAATGCCGTGACCCTGCAGACCGAAGCCGCCCTGGTGGCCTTTCGCGAACGCCACGGTGGTGACCTGACCCGCCTGCAGGTGGCCCAGGCCCAGCCGCTGGGCGCCTTCGACACCTGGCGTGCGGCGCTGCCTATTACCTTGCTGGAAGTGGTGAAGTCGTGAGTGGCCGTCGCTCGTCAAAAGTAGAGCGGGTGGTTGGATGTGCCTCCTTCATCCTCGAAGACTGTGAGCGGCGCCTTGCCCCCTCACCCCAGCCCTCTCCCCATGGGGGAGAGGGGGTGGTTGGGTGGTGGCTTGGAAGTCTGGCGTCCGGGCTGCCGCCCGCTGCTCTGCTCAACAGAGAGACTAGCCGCCCTGCTCCCCGACTCGACGCCAAGCACCGCTCTCCCTCCCCTCTCCCTCGGGGAGAGGGGCCAGGGGTAAGGGCGCGCCATGCCTGACGAAGCCTCCGCCGCTCTTACGGAAAACCGCCCATGAAGATCATCCTGCTCGGCGGTACCACCGAAGCCCTGGCCATCGCCCGCACACTGCCGGCGGAGGCCATCTACAGCCTCGCCGGTCTCGGCCGGGTGCCTCGGGACCTGCCCTGCCAGGTGCGGGTCGGCGGCTACGGCGGCGCCACGGGACTGGCCGCCTTTCTCCACAGTGAAGGCATCGAGCTGCTGCTGGACGCCACCCACCCCTACGCCGCACAGATCAGCCACAACGCCGCCCAGGCCGCAGCCCGGACGGGTGTCCCCTGCTGGGCCCTGCGGCGCCCCGGATGGCAGGCCGGTCCGCAGGATGACTGGCGCGAAGTATCCGACTGGGCTGAGTTGCAAAACGCCCTGGCACCCTTCGCCCGCCCCTTCTTCACCCTGGGTCGCGAGCCGCTGGAGCATCTCCAGGAGATTCCCGGCGGGCAGTTCTGGACCCTGCGCCTGCTCGACGCCCACCCCGGCCACGCCAGGGCGCGGATCATCGCCGACCGTGGCCCCTTCGCCCTGGAGGCCGAGCGCGCGCTGTTCGCCCAGGGCGACTTCGATGTGCTGATCAGCAAGAACAGTGGCAGCGCCGCCACCCAGCCCAAGCTGCAGGTCGCCCGCGAGCGGGGCCTGCCGGTACTGATCCTGCGTCGCCCAGCCCTGCCTAGCGTCGATCGCGAATTCGCCAGTGTCACCGAGCTGCTCACGGCCCTGGCCAAGGAAATTCCATGACCGTTCATTTCATCGGCGCCGGCCCCGGCGATCCCGACCTCATCACCGTCAAGGGTCAGCGGCTGATCCGCCAGTGCCCGGTGATCCTCTATGCCGGCTCCCTGGTGCCGCCCGCGGTGCTGGAAGGCCACCAGGCCGAGACGGTGATCGACACCGCCCACCTAGACCTGGAGGCCATCGTCGGCCACCTGGCCGCCGCCCATGCCCGCGGCCAGGACGTGGCCCGGGTGCATTCCGGCGATCCCTCGCTGTACGGCGCCATCGGCGAGCAGATCCGCCGTCTGCAGGCGCTGGGCATTCCATACAAGATCGTTCCCGGCGTGACCGCCACCGCCGCCTGCGCCGCCCTGCTGGGCTGCGAACTGACCCTGCCCGGCGTCAGCCAGACGGTGATCCTCACCCGCTACGCCAGCCGCACGGCCATGCCCGAGGGCGAGGCGCTGGCCGATCTCGCCCGCCACCGGGCGACCCTGGCCATTCACCTGGGCGTGGGCCAGCTGGAACGCATCGTCGCCGACCTCCTGCCGCACTACGGTCCCGGCTGCCCGGTGGCCATCGTCCACCGCGCCAGCTGGCCGGACCAGGACAGCGTCCAGGGCACCCTGGCCGACATCGTCGAACGGACGCGAGACAAGGATTTCCGTCGCACGGCGCTGATCCTGGTCGGCGAGGTGCTGGCACCGGGGGATTTCCAGGATTCCAAGCTGTATCGGCAAGGACCGGGGTAGCACCCGTAGGTTGGGCTGAGGCGGCTCCTCCGCCGAAGCCCAACACAAGGCGGCACTGTTGGGCTTCGCTGCGCTCAACCCAACCTACGTCGTACCTGCCTCAATACCCCGCGCCACCCTCGCCGCCGCTGACGATGGCCACGCCCGAACTGGTCCCCAGGCGGGTCGCGCCGGCGCCCAGCATGGCCTGGGCGGTGGCCCGGTCGCGGACGCCGCCGGAGGCCTTCACGCCCATGTCCGGGCCCACCTCCTGGCGCATCAGGCGGATATCCTCCAGGGTCGCGCCGCCGTGGCCGAAGCCGGTCGAGGTCTTGACGAAGGCGACCCCGAGGTCGCGACAGATGCGGCAGGCCTGGCGCTTCTGAGTTTCGTCGAGCAGACCGGTCTCCAGGATCACCTTGAGCGGTACCGCACCGCAGGCGGCCTGGACCGCGGCGATGTCGGCGGAGACCTCGTCCAGCAGGCCATCCTTGAGCCAGCCGATGTTGAGCACCATGTCGATCTCCCCCGCCCCGGCGGCGATGGCCTGCTCGGCTTCGAAGGCCTTGGCCGCGCTCAGCCCGGCGCCGAGCGGAAAGCCCACCACCGCGCAGACCTTGACCGCGCTGCCGGCCAGTTGCGCCGCGGCGTGGGGGACCTGGGCGGAATTCACGCACACCGAGTAGAAGCCATGGGTACGCGCCTCCTGGCACAGGCGCTCGATCTGGGCGCGGCGGGCATCGGCGGCGAGCAGGGTGTGGTCGATGGTCTTGGCGAGTTCGCCGGGTTCAAGCTGCATGGGGCCTCCTCAGGCACGGGTAGCGTATGATCGGATCAGAATTCTTGGTTGGTGCGGCCTGCACCTCTAGTCGGACTCCCGTAGCGCACCCCTCATGGATAGCAAGAAAGCCGCTCGGCTCAAGCTGATGCACCAGGCGCTGCAGGATCAGCACGCCATTCACCTGCGCGAAATGGCCCAGCTGCTGGGTGTCTCGGAAATGACCCTGAGACGCGACCTGCGGCTCCCACCGGACGGCCTGCGGCTGCTCGGCGGTCACGTCACCCGCGATGTCGGCGGCAGCGAGGCGCCCGGCTACCAGGTGGTGGAACAGGACCTGCGCCAGGTCGAGGAAAAGCGCCGCATCGGTCGGCTGGCCGCGGCGCAGATCCGCGCCGGCGACACCGTCTTCCTCGATTGCGGGACCACCACGCCCTTCGTGGTGGACTTCATTCCCGATGACCTGGAATTCACTGCCGTCTGCCATTCGCTCAATGTGCTGCTCAAGCTGCAGCAGAAGGTCAACTGCACCCTGGTGGTGTGCGGTGGCACCTTCCAGCGCAAGAACCAGATCTTCGAGAGTCGCCTGGAGACCGGGGTGCTCGACGGCGTGCGCCTCACCCACGCCTTCGTCTCGGCGGCCGGGGTGAGCGAGGACTTCGGCGTCACCTGCTTCAACTTCAACGAGGTCGAGGTCAAGCAGAAGGTCCTGCGCCAGGCCCAGCAGCGGCTGCTGCTGGTCGACCATACCAAGTTCGACGTGGTGCGCGCCGCGCATTTCGCGGCGCTCGACGACTTCGACTTGGTGGTCAGCGACGGGCGCATTCCGCGCAGCTATCGCGAGCGGATCGAGGCGAACGGCGCGCAACTGCTTACCTGATCCGCGCCGGGTCGGCCAGGCGCGCCAACAGCGCCTCGCGCTCGGCGGCGGCGAGATAGCCGGTGCGCACGCTGAAGGCGCGCCGTTCACCCGATTGCAGCTGCTGCACCTGGCCCTTGGTGGTCTCGGCCAGATAGCCCTCCGGCTCACAGGTCGCCGGCAGCACGAAGGCCGCCACCTGCTGGTCGGGGTTGTGCAGCACCCAGCGCGTGGCATGGGGCAAGCTCTCTGGGCGATAGGCCGTGTAGAAAGCAGCGCCGCCCGGATGCTCCAGCAGGAAGTGCGCCTCCCCTGCCGCGTCGGTGCCCGGCGCATCGATGAAGCTGACGATTTCCGGCTGGTAGCGCGCGGGCGCATCCAGCAACCGCAGCCGCTCCGAATCTTCGGCCAGCTCGGCGATGAAGGCCTGCCAGTCGGCGGTCGGCCGCACATGGGCCGGCACGCTGGTGCGCACCCGGGTGCGCGCCACGCCGAGAGGCTCATGGAAGCGCCCGCCAGGTACGTAGGCGTAGTTCATGTGCGCCATGTACATGAGGTCCATGGGCTGGCCGGCCTGGTTTTCCACCTCGAGGCCCAGTTCGAATACGGCGCTGTCCGGCCTCAGGGTCACGCTGGGCTGGGCACGATAGCGATCGCCAAAGCCCATGGCGTAGTCATGGCGACCGCCCAGGCGCAGGAAGTCACCCTCCGCGTCCCGGCCCAGCTCCAGCCAGGCCTCGTCCAGCGGCGCGCAGGGCAGTTCGCCGTGCAGCTCGTGGCTGTCCTCTGGCGCCGGGCAGCCGTTGCGCAGCACCCCGGCGTGGAACATGAAGCAGCCATAGGTCTCGATGATCCGCCGGGTCGGCCGCGGCTGGTCGAACAATCCGGGCATGGTCAGGCGGCAGCCGTCGAAGCTGGCATCCCAGACCATCTGCCCCTGATAGGGCAGCACGATCAGCCGGCCGCGGCGATTCTCCAGGGCCAGGGCGCGGACCCCGGAAGGATAGGTCCAGGCGCGCACCTGGAAGGCGTCGCTAGCGAGCAGGGTGCGCTCGCACGCGGTGAATTGCTCAGGCTGCAGGGGCAGGCGTACGGACATGGCGGCGCCCTCCTCAGGCGGTCTGGGCAGCGCCCACCGGCAGCCGCTCGCTGGCCGGATGACGCAGGCAGTAGAGGGCGTAGGCGACGATCACCGTGAAGCACAGCAGGGGCACCGAATAAGCCAGCTGCATGTTGCCGCCGGTGTAGTCCGACAGCAGCCCCTGGAAGATCGGGATTACCCCGCCACCGACGATGCTCATCACCAGCAGCGAACCGCCGAATTCGGTGTCGCGGCCGATGCCGTCGACGGTCAGGCCATAGATGGTCGGCCAGCAGGGGCCGAGGAAGATGCTCACGCCCACGGCGGCGTACACCGCGGTGATGTTGGGCACCAGGATGGTGTAGGCCAGCAGGGCGATGCACAGCACGCCGTAGACGCCCAGCACCTTGGCCGGATGCCAGCGGCGCATCAGCAGGTTGGCGATCAGCTTGCCGACGAAATAGGCGGCGAAGGTGGTGAGCAGGAACCAGGAGGCGCTGCGCTCGTTCATGCCACCAAGCTGCATGGCCAGGCGGATGGTGAAGCTCCAGACGCCGACCTGGGCGCCCACATAGAGGAACTGCGCCACCACGCCAAAGACGAAGCGCGGATTGCGTCTCAGCCGACCCAGGCTGGCGGCCATGCCGTCGCGCTCGCTGCGCACGGCATCGTTGCCCTTGCAGGCCGGATAGCGGGTACAGGCGATCAGCACGAAGATCAGCACCAGCACGCCGATCATCCACTGGTAGGGCGTCAGGGTGGCCTGGATCATCTGCAGCTGCTGGGCGGCGGCCTCGGCGGGATTCATCTGCAGCAGCTGCGCCTGGCTGGCGTCGCCGTCCTTGAACATCACGAAGCTGCCCACGTAGACACCGGTCATGGCGCCAAAGGGGTGAAAGGTCTGGGAGATGTTCAACCGGCGGGTACCGGTCTCGCGCGGCCCCAGCAGGGTCGAGTAGGTGTTGCAGGCGGTCTCCAGGAAGGACAGTCCCGCGGCGATCACGAACAGCGCCAGCAGGAACATGCCGTACTTGGCCATGGAGGCGGCCGGAAAGAACAGCAGGCAGCCGACCATGTAGAGGAACAGGCCGAAGAGGATGGTCGTCTTGTAGCTGAAGCGCCGCACCATCAGCGCAGCCGGGAGGGCCAGGAAGAAATAGCCGAGATAGAAGGCCGACTGCACGAAGGCGGTCTGGAAATCACTGAGCAGGAAGGCCTTCTTGAAGTGGGCGATGAGCACGTCGTTCATGCTCGCCGCGGCGGCCCAGAGCGCGAAGATGCAGCACAGCAGGATGAAGGCGAACCACGGCGTGCGGTTCAGGTAATAGCCGTCGGCGCTGGGCCGCAGGGGTGACTGGCTCATTGTTGTTCTCCGTAGGGGTGCCAGGGTGAAGGGATTGCCGACCTTGCGTCAGAGATCCAGAGACGCGAGGTAGTCTTCGAAGACCGCAGCCTCGGGATAGGAGGTCTGGGTGCCGCGCCCGGTGACCGACAGTGCCGAATAGGCTACGGCGCGCTGCATGGCGTCCCGCAGGCCGAGGCCCTGGACGCGGCCATGGGCGAAGCAGCCGATGAAGGCATCGCCGGCGCCGGTGGTGTCGATGGCCGCCACCGGCTGGCCGGGGAGGCTGAATTCGCCCTCCTCGCCCACGTACAGCGCGCCCTGGGCGCCCAGGGTGACCACCACGTGGCGGATGCCGCGACCGGCCAGCACCCGCGCGGCGGCGAAGGCGCTCTCGCGATCCAGCACGGGCAGACCGCTGACCAGGGCCAGTTCGGTCTCGTTGGGGACGAAGTAATCCAGCCGGGCGAGGTGCGCGGCGCTCAGGTCGGCCACCGCAGGGGCCGGATTGAGCAGCACGGGGATACCCAGGCGCTGGCCGCAGTCGATGGCGGCATAGACCGTCTCCAGGGCGATCTCCAGTTGCAGCACGATCAGCGCGCAGTCGCGCAGATCGGCTTCCGCGGCCTGGATGTCGGCCGGGCCGAGGGCGGCGTTGGCGCCCTTCACGATGAGGATGCTGTTGTGCGAGTCGGGCTGGACGAAGATCGGCGCCACCCCGCTGGAGCGACCCGGCGCGCGAGTCACGTGACGGGTGTCGATACCGAAGCGGCGGAAGTTGGCCAGGGTGTTGTCGGCGAAGAGGTCGTCGCCGACCTTGGTCACCATCAGCACCTCGCTGCCCAGCTTGGCCGCTGCGACCGCCTGGTTGGCGCCCTTGCCGCCACAGCCGAGGGCGAAGTCCGGCGCTTCCAGCGTCTCGCCCTGCACGGGCAGTCGCTCGATATAGGTGATGAGATCGACCATGTTGCTGCCGATGACCGCGATTTTGCCCATGCCCAGCGCCCCTCCGTTTTTCTTGATGTTATTAAATTAACGGTTTTTGTTAATTTTCCATCATAGATACTGCAACTCGGGGCGCAGCTCAAGCGCCGGTGATCGTCCAGGGACGACACCTTGCCGCCAGGGCTCAAGGCTGGGAGCTGCGACACGAAAATGCAGGGACAGGAGAATCAGACCAGGGGGCGGTACCGTAGCGGGAAGCGGCGCACCGGGGACCCGGTGCGCGCGAGGATCAGTGAAACACTTCGGCGATGAAGGCCGCACCGATGAAGGTGCCGAAGCTGGCGACCAGCGAAACCACCACGATGCGCCAGCCGAGGCGACGGAAGGCCGGGATGTCCTTGGCGATGGACAGGCCGGCGAAGGCCAGCATGGGGGTGATCAGCGCCATGATGCCGACCGCGTTGTGGGCGGCGGTGATCTGCGGCGCCAGCGGGCACCAGGGCGAGGTCAGGAACATGGCCACCAGCGATACCCAGCACACCGCCGGCACCTTGCGGCGGAACAGCTGGCAGAGCAGTTCGCCGACGAAGGCCGCCAGGATCATCACCGCGACTCCCAGGAAAGCAGCCGGTGGCAGGGTCTTGCTCATCACCAGGGTCGCCAGCAGCGCCAGGGCACCCGAGGCCAGCCAGGCGCTGAAGCGTGCCGACCAGCCCAGTTCCACGGGTTCGTCCACCACGGCGGCATCCACCGAACTCTGCTGGAAAGAGGCCTTGGTGGTACGGCCGATGCGCGGCTCCATCACCCGGTAGCCCCAGACCGCCAGCGGCAGGGAGATGAACAGGGTGAAGTAGGTGCCCAGGGTCAGGGTGATGAGGTTGGCAGCGGCGGCCAGGGCCATGACCTCCTTGGCCACCTCGGCGGTCTGCTGGGCGGCGATGGCACCGGCCGCGGCGGCCATGATGCTGCCCGAGCCCAGGCCGGCGCCCATGGCCAGGGAATAGGGGTGGAAGATGTTCAGGCTGGCGATGAAGCCGGCGACGATGGCCATGAACACCGCGCCGAACAGGGTGCCGGTCAGGTACTCGGCGAGCACGCCGCGACCTTCCGGGGAGTCCATGCCATAGCGTTCGCTGATGATCGCCAGACTCGGTTCGCGCCCCACCGAGAAGGTGGCGCCGATGGCCTCGCGCTTGATGCCCAGCAGCAGGGCCACCGGCAGGCCGAGCAGGATGGTGCCGACGAAATGCCCCAGCTCCTGGAAGGCCAGTGCCCAGCCAGCGGCGATCACCGTGGGCAGCGAGCCGCCCACCACCAGGCCGAGCTTGGCGATGAACACCAGCAAGGCGTATTGCAGAATGGCCGCCGAGCGCACCTGGGCGCCGCGATCGATACCCAGACCCAGCGGCATGCGCTTGCCGACCTGCCCCACCGCCGCACCCAGCAAGAGCGCCCAGATCATCGGCAGCAGCACCACCTTGCCCGGCCCCAGCGGTATGGTGAGGGAGCCGATCAGCTCGGCGATCAGCAACACCAGCGCTGCCCAGATGTAGAGTCTGACGGTATTGCTGACGGCTCGGTCCTGGCCCACGGCCAGCGTCGGATTGGCGCTCATTCTTCCCCCTGCGGCCCGCTCGCGGGCTCGGTTGTTGGTCTGGTTGGCAGTCGCGAGCGGCGAGGCCCGCTGGGCAGAAAAGGGCTCCACTTGGGAGCAGGACCCGGTCGTTCTAGGTGCCTGGGCAAAGTTGCATGCGCGTTTTCCGAAGGGTGGAACGCCTGCAGGAACGCCATCCTGCGCGGCCCTTTCCGCCTTCCGAGGCCTTGCGCCGCGGGCTTCGCCCAGGCCGGGGCGGCCGTGGTCTTGGCCCGAGTATGGACAGCGGCCTGTTCTCTCTCCAATACTGGAAATGGCCTTTTCCGTTGCCTTTAAGAGAACACACGGATGCGTGGAATTCACGAACAGCGCTTGCATTATTTCGTCGAAGCGGTGCGCCTGGGGAGCGTGCGCGCCGCAGCTGACGCCCTGGATATCGCCCCTTCCGCGGTCAGCCGGCAGATCGCCCAGGTCGAGGCGGAACTGGGCGTCGATCTGATCGAGCGGCACCGCCGCGGCATCACCCCGACCGAGGCCGGGCGCCTGGTGCTGGATTACTTCCGCCAGCGCCAGACCCAGCTCGACGGGCTGAGAGACGCCATCGCCGATCTCCAGGGCCTGCGCACCGGCCGCGTGGTGCTGGCCATCGGCGAAGGCTTCATCGGCGACCTGTCGCGTAGCCTGGGCGACTTTTCCGCGCGGCATCCGGAGATCGAGGTCAGGGTCAATGTGGTGGGCACCAACGAGGTGATTCGCCAGGTGATGGAAGACGAGGCGCAACTGGGGCTGGTGTTCAATCCGCCGCGCGATCCGCACCTGCGCGTACATGGCAGCCGCGAGCAGCCGCTGTATGCCATGGTGGCGCCCGAGCATCCGCTGGCCACGACCCAGGGCCCCGTGACCCTGGCTGAGCTGGGCCAGCACCGCCTGGCGCTGCCGGATATCTCCTACGGCATCCGCCAGATGCTCGACGCCGTGGAGCAGGCCGCCGGCCAGCGCCTGGCGCCAACCCTGATCTGCACCACCTTCGCCCTGCTCAAGCACTATGCCCAGCAGGGCGGCGTGACCCTGCTGCCGCTGTTCGCCGCCACCCAGGAGCTGGATAGCGGCGCCTTATGCGCCCTGCCCCTGGCCGATCCAGGCTTCGCCCGCGCCCACGTCGAGCTGGTGACCCGCCTGGGGCGCAAGCTCAGTCGCGCCGCGGACGAGTTGCGCACAGCCATGGTGCAGCGGATGACCGCCTTTCGCTGAGCGTCGGCTCAAAGCCAGCTGCGCGTCGGCCAAACTGCGTTGAAGATGCCTTCGGAATGCTCATTTACCACTTGTAAACTCCGCTTCCTCAGGCCTCTTCGCCTTGTTTGGCTCTAGCTCGCAAGGCTTTAGGCTTTGACCAAACGCTGAAGACTAACTCAGGCGGGCAGTTCCTGGCGCACCAGCTCCGCCCACAGCCGCACGGCCGGTTCGATGATGGCGTCGTTGAAGTCGTAGGCCGGATTGTGCAGCGGTGCCGAGGGTCGCTCGCCATCGACACCCAGCCAGAGATAGGCCCCCGGACGCGCCGCCAGCATGAAGGCGAAATCCTCGGAGGCCATGGACGGTGGCACGCCGTCGCTGACCCGCTCGGCGCCAAAGGCGGTCACCGCCGCCTGACGTACCCGCGCCGCCTGGGCTGGATGGTTCTGGGTCACCGGATAGCCACGGGTGAATTCCAGCTCGCCCCGCACGCCCTGGGCCAGCGGCGCCTGGGCGACGATCTCGCCGATCAGCCGCTCCACCTCGGCGCGCACCGCGCCATCCAGGCAGCGCACCGTGCCCCTGAGCCGCGCCACCTCGGGGATGACGTTGATCGCCTCCCCCGCCTCCAGCATGGTCACGCTGACCACCGCGGCAGCCAGCGGCGAGATCCGCCGGGCGACGATGGTCTGCAGCTGCAGGATCAGGTCCGCCGCGGCGACGATGGGATCACGCCCGCGCTCGGGCATGGCCGCGTGGCAGCCCTTGCCGGTGAGGGTGACGGCGAAGGTGTCCAGCGAGGCCATCATGGCGCCCGGATTGACCACCACCTGGCCGACCGGCAGCCCCGGCCAGTTGTGCAGGCCGTAGATGGCGTCCATGGGGAAGCGCTCGAACAGACCGTCTTCGATCATCTTTTGCGCGCCGCCGAGATTTTCCTCGGCGGGCTGGAAGACGAAATAGAGGGTGCCGCGGAAGTCGCGGTGCTCACTCAGATGGCGCGCCGTGGCCAGCAGGATGGCGGTATGGCCGTCATGCCCGCAGGCGTGCATGCGCCCGGCGGCGGTGGAGCGGTGGGGGACGTCCCCCACCTCCTGCATCGGCAGGGCGTCCATGTCGGCACGCAACCCCAGGCTTGGGCCCTCGCCGTGGCGCAACACCCCGACCACGCCGGTGCCGCCGAGGCCGCGATGGACCTCCAGGCCGAAGCCTTCCAGCAATTCGGCCACCCGCGCCGCGGTGCGGTGCTCGGCGAAACCCAGCTCGGGGTGGGCGTGGAAATCGCGACGCCAGCTGCGGGCGTCGTCCAACAAGGCTTGATGGATGGTCATCTGTTACTCCAGGCTGGCGCCATAGCCGAAGCCGGCAGCGGGCACCGCGGCGGTTTCCACCCAGACGCTCTTCACTTCGCTGTATTCGCGCAGGGCATCGAGGCCCGAGGAGCGACCGTAGCCGCTCTCGCCGTAGCCGCCGAAGGGCGAGCTGACGTGGATGGTCTTGTAGCCGTTGACCCAGAAGGTACCGGCGCGCACGCCATGGGCCACCCGGTGGGCGCGACCGACATCGCGGGTCCAGACCGCCCCAGCCAGGCCGAAGCGGCTGTCGTTGGCGATGCGGATGGCATCGGCCTCCTCCTTGAACGGGATAGCCACCACCACCGGCCCGAAGACTTCTTCCTGGGCGCAACTCAGTCCATTGTGACCGGCCAGTACCGTGGGATTGACGTAGTAGCCCGTCCCGGCCGGCAACGGCTCGACGCCATTGGCAACATGCCGCGCGCCTTCACCCAGGGCACCTTCCACCATGTTGCGTACATGGGCGAATTGCTTGGCGTTGTGGATCGGACCGATCTGGGTCTCGGGATCGCTCGGATCTCCCACCTTGAACTGGCTGGCGGCGCGAGCCACCGCCTGGATGAAGCGCTCGTAGATGGACTCCTGCACCAGCAGCCGCGAACCCGAGACGCAACTCTGACCGGCGCCGGAAAAGATCGCCGCCTGGGCGCCGCGTACGGCGAGGTCCAGGTCGGCGTCTTCGAAGACGATGTTGGCCGACTTGCCACCCAGCTCCAGCACCACCGGGATGCAGCGCTGGGCCGCGGCGGCGGCGATGTGCCGGCCGGTGGCCGGCGAGCCGACAAAGACCACCTTGCGGATGTCGGCGTGGGCGATCACCTGCTGGCCGACGGTATGGCCCTGGCCGGCGAGCACGTTGACCAGGCCCTTGGGCGCACCGGCGCGTTCCACCAGCACCCCCAGCAGCAGCGAGGTCACCGGAGTCAGCTCGGAAGGCTTGAGGATCACCGCGTTGCCGGCGGTGATGGCCGGGGCGATCTGCCAGCCGCCGGTAAAGATCGGTGCATTCCAGGGGGTGATCTGCAGCACCGTGCCCAGGGGTTCGTAGGTCACGTAGTTGAGGTGGCTGGTGGGCACCGGGATGACTTCGCCATGCAGCTTGTCGGCCCAGCCGGCGTAGTACTCGAACATCTCGGCGACCTTGAGCACCTCGACGCGGGCATCACGGATCGGCTTGTTGGCGGTCAGCGATTCCAGCTGCGCCAAGGCCTCGGCCTCCTCGCGGATCAGGGCGCCGACCTTGTAGATGATGCGACCGCGCGCCTGGGCGGTCAGGGCGCGCCACTCCTCGCGTGCCCGGCGGGCAGCGGCATCGGCGCGCTCGACCACGGCCAGATCGCCATCGGGGTAACTGTAGGCCGGGCTGTCGTCATGGGCGTTGCGTACGGTGATCCGCTCGCCGCTGCCGTCGACGAATTCGCCGTCCACGAAGCTTGCGACCTGCTGGCGGTCGCCCCAGAAAGGCTTGAGCAATTCCAGCGTCTTGGCATTCATCATGATCATTCCCCCTTGCCGAACAGGTCTTCGCTGGTGCGTCGCGTAATCGCGCAGAAATCCTCGCCATCGGCCAGGGTCTCGGCGCTGGCCTTCCAGGCCTGGGCCGTGGCCGCGGCCAGCGGCAGGTCGAGGCCGAGCTCGGCGATGAGCTGCTGGGCCAGGCCCACGTCCTTGCGCATCAGGCCCATGGTGAAGCCGGAGTCATAGGCCTTGTTCAGCACCCAGGTAGGGAACATGCCCTGGCTGGCGGCGCTGCGCCCGGAACCGGCATTGATGCCTTCGAGCAACTTCTCCGGGGCGACGCCGGCGCGCGCGGCCATGGTCACCGCCTCGGCGGTGGTGATCAGGTGCGCCGCGGCCAGCAAGTTGTTAGCGATCTTGGCGATGTTGCCGGCGCCCACCGCGCCGATGTGCACCCGGGTCGCGCTCATGGCTTCCAGCGCCGGCAACGCCTTGGCCAGGGCCGCTTCGCTGCCGCCGATGACCATGGTCATGGTGCCGGCCGCGGCACCGGCGGGGCCGCCGGAGACCGGGGCATCGAGGAAATCGGCGCCGACCCCGGCGAAGGCCGCCGCTACCCGGCGGCTGGTCTCGGGGGTGGAGGTGGTGGTGTCGACCACCACGGTGCCCGGCCGCACGCGGCTGACCAGGCCCGCCTCGCCCAGGCACACGGCCTCGACGTGCTCGGCCTTGGGCAGCGACAGCACGATGACGTCGCTGCTGGCGGCCAGAGCCACCAGATCGCCGGCGATGGCCACGCCCTGGGCAGCGACCCGCTCGCAGGCGGCGCTGGAAGGATCCAGTCCGGTGACGGCAACGCCCTTGCGCGCCAGGGTGATCGCCATATTGCCGCCCATGTTGCCGAGTCCGATGACCCCGACCTGCCTGCCCATGCCTTGTTCCTCTTCTTCGAATGGGTGGTGACCGACCCGGTGGCCGGCCCCTTGCGATCGAGTATGGGAGGCCCAGGCATCACCACCAATACGGCATTCGGACTTTCATGTTGCGCAAAAGGCAACGGCGAAAGAGGGCACCAGCATCGTGCAAAGGCGCCGTCGGCGGGCACTGGCAAGCCCCAGGCTGGTGCAAGGCAACTGGCCGCAAGAGCCCGGTTTGGAGGCAAGAGGCCAGTCGCCATGCGCCTTGCCGAGGCCTGGCACAGTTCCTGAAAAGCGCCCTGGCGGGCCAGCAGCCCAGCCCAACAACAGCGCACGTTCGCTTAGGAGCCTTTCGCATGAAGCGCCGCCCTCTACTGAAGACCACCCTCGCCGCCTCCGCCCTGCTCATGAGCGGCCTGTTCCCCTGGAGCGCCGCCCACGCCGCGGACACCATCAAGGTCGGCATCCTGCATTCGCTGTCCGGCACCATGGCCATCTCCGAGACCTCGCTCAAGGACATGGCGCTGATGACCATCGACGAGATCAACGCCAAGGGCGGCGTGCTGGGCAAGAAGCTGGAGCCCGTGGTGGTGGATCCGGCCTCCAACTGGCCACTGTTCGCCGAGAAGGCGCGCCAGCTGGTGACCCAGGACAAGGTCGCGGTCACCTTCGGCTGCTGGACCTCGGTCTCGCGCAAATCGGTCCTGCCGGTCTATGAAGAACTCAACGGTCTGCTGTTCTACCCGGTGCAGTACGAAGGCGAAGAGATGTCGCCCAACGTCTTCTACACCGGCGCGGCGCCAAACCAGCAGGCCATCCCGGCGGTGGAATACCTGATGAGCGAAGAAGGCGGCGCGGCCAAGCGCTTCTTCCTGCTGGGCACCGACTACGTCTATCCGCGCACCACCAACAAGATCCTCAGATCCTTCCTGCACAGCAAGGGCGTGCAGGACAAGGACATCGAGGAGGTCTACACCCCCTTCGGCCACAGCGATTACCAGACCATCGTCGCTAACATCAAGAAGTTCGCCGCCGGCGGCAAGACCGCGGTGGTCTCCACCATCAACGGCGACTCCAACGTGCCCTTCTACAAGGAACTGGGCAACCAGGGCCTGAAGGCCACCGACGTGCCGGTGGTGGCCTTCTCGGTGGGCGAGGAAGAACTGCGCGGCATCGACACCAAGCCACTGGTGGGCCAGCTGGCCGCCTGGAACTACTTCGAGTCGCTGGATAACCCGGTGAACAAGAAGTTCGTCGAGGCCTGGAAGGCCTACGCCAAGGCCAAGAACCTGCCTAACTACCAGACCGCCGTGACCAACGACCCCATGGAAGCCACCTATATCGGCATCCACATGTGGGCCCAGGCGGTGGAAAAGGCCGGCAGCACCGACGTCGACAAGGTCCGCAAGGCCATGGCCGGCCAGACCTTCGCCGCACCGGACGGCTATACCGTGAAGATGGACGAGAAGAACCACCACCTGCACAAGCCGGTGATGATCGGCGAGGTCCAGGACGACGGTCAGTTCAACGTCGTCTGGCAGACCGAGGGCCCGGTCCGCGCTCAGCCCTGGAGCCCCTACATCCCCGGCAACGACAAGAAGTCCGACGAACCGGTGAAGAGCGGCAAGTAACGGCCAGCCCTCCCCCCGGGCCCCTCTCCCGGAGGGAGAGGGGCGCAAAACGCCGCCCAGCCTGCAGCTCTTACCCCCCTCCCTCAGGGAGAGGGTTGGGGTGAGGGCAAAAGGCGTTCCGCAGCCAACAGGAAACACCCACACCACCACCGCTCCGCTCCTCCCCCTCTCCCCCTGGGAGAGGGCCGGGGTGAGGGCTCGCCAGCGCACCCGGTCAGACCGCCAGGCGCCCGGCACCAGAAACGAGGCCACGCCCGCCCTCCCCCGGGAGACGTCGTGCAGGAGCCTTTACCCATCGACGAGGCCGAGTATGTCCCTACGCCTTTTTCTTCTGCCCCTGCTGTTGCTGCTCGTGGGCACCGTCCAGGCCGGTCCCGCCGCCGAGCTGGCCGCCGCCAGCGCCAACGACCAGGCCAAACTCCTGCAAGCATGGGCCGCCGAACCCGACACCGCCCAACTCCCGGTCCTCCAGGCGCTGCAGGACGGTCGCTTCTATGTCGACGAAGACAAGCGCCCCTTCTACAAGACCGGCGACAGCTACAGCGCCGCCGAAGGTGACGCCACCGCCCCCACCGGCACGCCCAAGCCGGTGCGCCTGAACAACCGCCTGCGCATCCTCATCGGCGCCGCCCAGGCCAGCGGCGGGTTGCTGTCCACGGATGCCGGCGTGCGCCTGGCCGCCGCCCAGGCCCTGCGCCAGGAGGCCAAGCCCGAGCAGCGACCCTTCCTGGAAAAGCGCCTGCAGAGCGAAGCGAACAAGGACGTGAAAGGCGCCCTTGCCGCCGCCCTGGCCAATCTGCAGCTGACCGATCCCGATCCCACCGTGCGCCTGGCCGCGGTGCGGCTGCTCGGCGAATCCGGCGAGCCCCAGGCCAAGACCCGCCTGCAGGCCCTGCTCGATCCGGCCGTGGAAGCCAACGAAGACGTCCGCAAAGCCGCCGCCACCGGTCTTGCCCAGGTCGAGCGCAAGCTGCTGCTGGGCGATCTGCTCGGCCAGGCCTTCACCGGGTTGTCGCTGGGCTCCATCCTGCTGCTGGCCGCCCTGGGCCTGGCCATCACCTATGGTCTGCTCGGCGTCATCAACATGGCCCACGGCGAGATGCTGATGCTCGGTGCCTACAGCACCTATGTGGTACAGCTGACCCTGCAGCGCTTGGCGCCCGAATGGCTGGCCTGGTACCCGCTGCTGGCGCTGCCGGTGGCCTTCGCCGTCACCGCCGCCATCGGCATGGCGCTGGAGCGCACCGTGATCCGCCACCTCTATGGCCGACCGCTGGAAACCCTGCTGGCCACCTGGGGCATCAGTCTGATGCTGATCCAGGCGGTGCGGGTGCTGTTCGGCGCCCAGAACGTCGAGGTGGCCAACCCCGCCTGGCTGTCCGGCGGCATCCAGGTGCTGCCCAACCTGCTCCTGCCGTGGAACCGGGTGATCATCCTCGGCTTCGTGGTCTTCGTGCTGGTCCTGACCTGGGCCCTGCTGAACAAGACCCGGCTGGGTCTCAACGTGCGCGCCGTGACCCAGAATCGCAACATGGCCGCCTGCTGTGGCGTCCCCACCGGGCGCATCGACATGCTCGCCTTCGGCCTTGGCTCCGGCATCGCCGGCCTCGGTGGCGTGGCCCTGTCGCAGATCGGCAACGTCGGTCCGGACCTCGGTCAGAGCTACATCATCGACTCCTTCCTGGTGGTGGTGCTCGGCGGCGTCGGCCAACTGGCCGGCAGCGTGCTGGCGGCCTTCGGCCTGGGCATCGTCAACAAGATCCTCGAACCCCAGATCGGCGCCGTGCTGGGCAAGATCCTCATCCTCGGCCTGATCATCCTGTTCATCCAGAAGCGGCCCCAGGGCCTGTTCGCCCTCAAGGGGAGGGTCATCGATTGAACCAGCCACTCGCGCTTACCGCTGTGCAGAAGGCCGGCCCGCGCCTGAGCCTGGCCGTGCTCGGCCTGGCCCTCGCCGTGCTGATCGCCCTGCCGCTGCTGTCCCTGCTGCCGGCCGACAATGCCTTTCAGGTGTCGGCCTACACCCTGACCCTGGTGGGCAAGATCCTCTGCTACGCCATCGTCGCCCTGGCCCTGGACCTGGTCTGGGGCTATGCCGGGATGCTCTCCCTCGGCCACGGGCTGTTCTTCGCCCTGGGCGGCTACGCCATGGGCATGTACCTGATGCGCCAGGCCGCCGGTGACGGTCTGCCCCCCTTCATGAGCTTTCTCTCCTGGACCAGCTATCCCTGGTTCTGGGCCGGCACCGACCATTTCCTCTGGGCGCTGTGCCTGGCGGTGCTGGCCCCCGGCCTGCTGGCCCTGGCGTTCGGCTTCTTCGCCTTCCGCTCGAAGATCAAGGGCGTCTACTTCTCGATCATGACCCAGGCGCTGACCTTTGCCGGCATGCTGCTGTTCTTTCGCAACGAGACCGGCTTCGGCGGCAACAACGGCTTTACCGGCTTCACCACCCTGCTGGGCTTTCCGGTGGCCGCCCAGGGCACCCGCGCGGTGCTCTTCCTGCTCACCGTGGCCCTGCTGACCGCCAGCCTCTGGCTGGGCTGGCGCCTGGCGCAGAGCAAGTTCGGTCGCATCCTCACGGCGATCCGCGACGCCGAGAACCGGGTGACCTTCTGCGGCTACGATCCGCGCGGCTTCAAGCTGTTCGTCTGGGTGCTCTCGGCGGTGCTCTGCGGCCTGGCCGGCGCCCTCTATGTGCCCCAGGTGGGGATTATCAACCCCAGCGAGATGGCCCCGACCAACTCCATCGAAGCGGCCATCTGGGTCGCCCTCGGCGGACGCGGCAGCCTGATCGGCCCGGTGCTCGGCGCCGGCATCGTCAACGGTGCCAAGAGCTGGTTCACCGTGGCCTTTCCCGAATACTGGCTGTTCTTTCTCGGCGCCCTGTTCATCGTCGTCACCCTCTATCTGCCGCGTGGCGTGATCGGCCTCATCAAGAAGGAGCGCGACGCATGAAAGCCGCCCCCGTTCCCCCCACCGCCGCGGAAGTGCTCGATCCCGGCATCGGCGCCGAGGCCAGCGGCCTCGGCCATCGCGCCGGCAAGGGCCTGGACACTCGCCACGGCACCATCCTCAGCCTGGAAGGCATTGAGGTCAGCTTCGACGGCTTCAAGGCCCTGCGCGACCTCAATCTCTACATCGGCGTTGGTGAATTGCGCTGCATCATCGGCCCCAACGGCGCCGGCAAGACCACCATGATGGACGTCATCACCGGCAAGACCCGCCCCGACCGCGGCAGCGCCTGGTTCGGCGAGACACTGGACCTGACCCGCCTGCAACCGGTGCAGATCGCCCAGGCCGGCATCGGCCGCAAATTCCAGAAGCCCACGGTGTTCGAGGCCCTGACCGTCTGGGAAAACCTGGAGCTGGCGCAGCGGACCGACAAGTCGGTCTGGGCCAGCCTGCGCGCGCGGCTCTCCGGCGAACAGCGCGATCGCCTGGAAGAGGTGCTCGGCACCATCCGCCTGCAGGAGTCGCGCGGGCGCACCGCCGGGCTGCTGTCCCACGGCCAGAAGCAATTTCTTGAGATCGGCATGCTGCTGGTGCAGGAGCCGCAACTGCTGCTGCTCGACGAACCCGTGGCCGGCATGACCGACGCCGAGACCGAATTCACCGCCGAGCTGTTCAAGTCGCTGGTGCCCCGGCACTCGCTGATGGTGGTGGAGCACGACATGGGCTTCGTCGGCAGCATCGCCGACCACGTCACCGTGCTGCACCAGGGTCACGTCCTCGCCGAAGGCTCGCTGGACCAGGTCCAGGCCAACGACCAGGTGATCGAGGTGTATCTGGGGCGCTAGCGCCCTGGTTTGAATATGAATCGCGGCCATGGGCCGCTCCTACAGGTGCCGATGTCGCCGTAGGAGCGGCCCATGGCCGCGATAAAATCTTTACGAGGCGCCCATGCTCCAGGTCAACGAACTCCATCAGTACTACGGCGGCAGCCACATCCTGCGCGGCCTGTCCTTCGAGGCCCCCATCGGCGAGGTCACCAGCCTGCTCGGCCGCAACGGCGTCGGCAAGACCACCCTGCTGCGCTGCCTCATGGGCCTGATCCCGGCCAAGCGCGGCAGCGTCACCTGGGAAGGCCAGGACATCACCGCCCGCAAGCCGCACCAGCGGGTGCAATCCGGCATCGCCTACGTGCCCCAGGGCCGCGAGATCTTTCCGCGTCTCACCGTCGAGGAAAATCTACTCATGGGCCTGTCGCGCTTTCCCGCCCGGGAGGCCCGCGAGGTGCCGGAGTCCATCTACGAACTCTTTCCGGTGCTCCGGCAGATGCGCCAGCGCCGTGGCGGCGACCTCTCCGGCGGCCAGCAGCAGCAACTGGCCATCGGCCGCGCCTTGGCCAGCCGCCCGCGGCTGCTGATCCTCGACGAACCCACCGAAGGCATCCAGCCTTCGGTGATCAAGGAGATCGGCACCGTCATCGCCCACCTGGCCAAGCGCGGCGACATGGCCATCCTGCTGGTGGAGCAGTTCTACGACTTCGCCAGCGAACTGGCCGATGGCTACCTGGTGATGTCTCGCGGCGAGATCGTCCAGCGCGGTCGCGGCGCCGACATGGAGGCCGAAGGAGTGCGCGGACTGGTGGCGATCTAGGCCACCAGGGTCGATAATCGAACGCTTCCGGCGCAACACCCCGGCGGCGGATTGACGAAATTAACCAGCTGGTACATTTTCTCTGCAACGCCGGGCGCTGGTCCGCCCGGCTAGACAACAACAGAGAGAACGCCATGTCCCGCCGCATCCTGGTCCTCAACGGCCCCAACCTCAATCTGCTCGGCACCCGCGAACCCGCCACCTACGGCCACGAGACCCTGGCCGACGTCGCCCGGTTGTGCGCCGAGACCGCCGCCGCCGAGGGTTACGAGGTGGATTTCCGCCAGACCAACCACGAAGGCGAATTGCTCGACTGGATCCACGCGGCCCGCGGCGCCTATGCCGGGGTGGTGATCAATCCCGCTGCCTGGACCCACACCTCGGTGGCCTTGCGCGACGCCTTGGTGGCCAGCGAGCTGCCGGTATACGAGGTGCACCTGTCCAACGTGCATCGCCGCGAAGCCTTCCGTCATCATTCCTATGTCTCGGGCATCGCCGTCGGCGTCATCTGTGGCCTCGGCAGCCAGGGCTATCGCGCCGCCATCGCCGCCCTCATCGCCCACCAGGGAAACTAAGTCCATGACCGCATCCAAATCCGTCCTCGCCGGCCTGATCGGCGCCGGTATCCAGGCCTCGCTGACGCCTGCCATGCACGAACGCGAAGGCGACGCCCAGGGCCTCAGATACCTCTATCGGCTGATCGACCTGGACGTGCTCGGCCTCACGGCCGACGCCCTGCCCGAGCTGCTGCAGGCCGCCCAGCGCACCGGCTTCACCGGCCTCAACATCACCTTTCCCTGCAAGCAGGCGATCATCCCGCTGCTCGACGACCTCTCCCCCGAGGCGCGCGGCATCGGCGCGGTGAACACCGTGGTGCTGGCCGACGGTCGCACCGTGGGCCACAACACCGACTGCCTGGGCTTCGCCGAAGGCTTCCGCCGTGGCCTGCCGGACGTGGCCAAGCGCCTGGTGGTGCAACTGGGTGCCGGTGGCGCCGGTAGCGCCGTGGCCCACGCCCTGCTCGCCGAGGGAGTGGACCAGCTGTTCATCTTCGACGTCGAGGCCGAGCGCGCCCAGGCGCTGGTGGACAACCTGACCCGCCACTTCGGCCCTGGGCGCGCCGCGGTCGGCACTGATCGCGCTGCCGCGGTCGCCGCCGCCGATGGCCTGGTCAACACCTCGCCGGTGGGTATGGCCAAGCTGCCCGGCATGCCACTGCCGGCCGAACTGCTGCACCCCGGCCTCTGGGTCGCCGAGATCATCTACTTCCCGCTGGAAACCGAACTGCTGCGCCAGGCCCGCGCCCTCGGCTGCCGCACCCTCGACGGCGGCACCATGGCCGTGTTCCAGGCGGTCAAGGCCTTCGAACTCTTCAGCGGCCGCAGCGCCGACGCCGACCGCATGCAGGCCCACTTCGCCGAATTGCGCGGGTAGCGCGGTTGATCGCGGCCATGGCGGTCCGCCGATGCGGCCGCTCCTACGGCACCTTCTTATCGCGGCCATGGGCCGCTCCTACAGAAACTTGGGGACTGTAGGAGCGGCCCATGGCCGCGATAAGTCCTGTGGCACGATCTACAACCACACCGCATCCCAAAACGGATAATCGCCCACCCTCCGCACCAATCCTGCCCTTACCGGATTGGCAACGATGTACCGCGCCACTGCCTGGACGTCTTCTTCGGCTCTGAGAGCATGGTCATGATAGGCCGGCGCCCAGATTGCCCCTTGTGTCTTTCGGATAGCATTGATGCGGCGCGCACTCGCCGACTTCAAACGAAGAACCAACTCGCCCAGACTGAATCGCTCGCCGAGCGCTATCAGCCAATGCGCGTGATCAGGCATCAACACCCAGGCCAGCAACTGAGCGTCGCCGAACAAACGATGGTCGTTGAAAGTACGGGCAGCCGTGCACGCCACGGGGAAATTGGCGAACAGTGGTTGGCGCTGCACGCTGGTCGTGGTGAGGAGATACAGCTGGCCAGGCAAAGAAACCCGGCCCCTGCGTAGCGCCGCATGACGTGATGGCATCGCTCGTCCTTGAGAGATGAAAATCATTAAGAGCCATCGCGGCCATGGGCCGCTCCTACAAAAGCATCGCTCTCTGTAGGAGCGGCCCATGGCCGCGATCAAAGGATTTTACCGCGGCATGTTCGGCTGGCGCCGCGACTTCTTGCGCGGACCGCCCTTGGCGTAGCCGGCGGCCTGGCCTTCCTGGCCCTTGTCCCAGGCCTTGCTGCCGTCGCTGGCGCGGGGCGGCAGACCGGTGTGCTGGGTGAGGATGCGGCCACCGCCGGTGCCGGCCTTCTTGCTGCCCACCGGGGTGGAGTTCTTGCGCCGCGCGCTCTGGTAACCGGTGTCGCCCACCGGCTGGGTGGCTGGGATCAGCTGGTGCTTGCCCGGACCGATCAGGTCGGCGCGGCCCATCTCCTTGAGCGCCTCGCGCAGCATCGGCCAGCCCTTGGGATCGTGGTAGCGCAGGAAGGCCTTGTGCAGGCGGCGCTGCTGGTCGCTCTTGACGATGGTCACGCCGTCGCTCTTGTAGGTGACCTTGCGCAGCGGATTCTTGCCCGAGTGGTACATGGCCGTGGCGGTGGCCATCGGCGAGGGATAGAAGGCCTGGACCTGATCCGCACGGAAGCCGTTGCGCTTGAGCCACAGCGCGAGGTTCATCATGTCCTCGTCGGTGGTACCCGGGTGCGCGGCGATGAAGTAGGGGATCAGGTACTGCTCCTTGCCCGCCTCCTTGGTGTACTTCTCGAACATCTGCTTGAAGCGGTCATAGCTGCCGATGCCCGGCTTCATCATCTTGTCCAGCGGACCACGCTCGGTGTGCTCGGGCGCGATCTTCAGGTAGCCGCCGACATGGTGGGTGACCAGTTCCTTGACGTACTCGGGCGACTCCACGGCCAGGTCGTATCTCAGCCCCGAGGCGATCAGGATCTTCTTCACCCCCGGCAGCGCCCGCGCCTTGCGGTACAGCTCGATCAGCGAGGAGTGATCGGTGTTGAGGTTCTCGCAGATGCCGGGGAAGACGCACGACGGCTTGCGGCAGTGGCGCTCGATCTCCGGGTCCTTGCAGGCGATGCGGTACATGTTGGCGGTCGGCCCGCCCAGGTCCGAGACCACCCCGGTGAAGCCCGGCACCTTGTCGCGCATCTCCTCGATCTCGCGGATGATCGAGTCGTGGGAGCGATTCTGGATGATCCGGCCTTCGTGCTCGGTGATGGAGCAGAAGGTGCAGCCACCGAAGCAGCCGCGCATGATGTTGACCGAGAAGCGGATCATCTCGTAGGCCGGGATCTTTTCCTTGCCATAGGCCGGGTGCGGCACGCGCGCATAGGGCATGCCGAACACATAGTCCATTTCCTCGGTGGTCATGGGGATGGGCGGCGGCGTGAACCAGACGTCCACCTCGCCATGCCGCTGCACCAGCGCGCGGGCGTTGCCCGGGTTGGTTTCCAGGTGCAGCACGCGGTTGGCGTGGGCATAGAGCACCGGGTCGTTGCGCACCTTCTCGAAGGACGGCAGGCGGATCACCGTCTTGTCGCGGGTCATGCGCGGGCTTTCCAGCAGCTGCACCACCTTGGCTTCGTTGGGATCCTCGACCTCACCTTTCGCCTGCTCGATGGCACAGGCCTCGGTGTCCTGCGTATTCACGTAGGGATTGATGATCTTGTCGACGCGACCGGGACGGTCGATACGGGTCGAGTCGATCTCGAACCAGCCCGCGGGCGTGTCCCGCCGGATGAAGGCGGTACCGCGTACGTCGGTGATGGCCTCGACGCGCTCGCCACGCGACAGCCGCTGGGCGATCTCGACCACCGCCCGCTCGGCGTTGCCATAGAGCAGGATGTCGGCGGTGGCGTCCATCAGGATCGAGCGCCGGACCTTGTCCTGCCAGTAGTCGTAGTGGGCGATCCGGCGCAGCGAGGCCTCGATGCCACCGAGCACGATCGGCACGTGGCTGTAGGCTTCCTTGCAGCGCTGGCTGTAGACCAGGCTGGCGCGATCCGGACGCTTGCCGGCGACGTTGCCCGGGGTATAGGCGTCGTCGGAACGGACCTTCTTGTCCGCGGTGTAGCGATTGATCATGGAATCCATGTTGCCCGCGGCCACACCGAAGAACAGATTCGGCTCGCCGAGCTTCATGAAGTCGTCCTTCGAATGCCAGTCCGGCTGGGCGATGATGCCCACGCGGAAGCCCTGGGCCTCCAGCAGCCGACCGATGATGGCCATGCCAAAGGACGGGTGATCGACGTAGGCGTCCCCGGTGACGATGATGATGTCGCAGCTGTCCCAGCCGAGTTGCTCCATCTCCGCCCGACTCATGGGCAGGAAGGGTGCAGGACCAAAGCACTCGGCCCAGTATTTCGGATAGTCGAACAGCGGCGTGGCGGCTTGCATGGCAGCTTCCGGGAAAGGGGTGTTTTTGGGAGGGCGCGAAGAATAGCACAAAAAATGACCAGTTCAGCCCCCGGACATCGATTGCCTTTGGCTATCGACGGCGGCTCTGGACCCACCCTCAATGCCGCCCCCACCAGGAGTGCTACCATAGCGCCCCGCTCCTTCCTCACCACCGAGACACCCTCCTCCATGTCCCAGCCCCAACCCGCCGCCGGCCAGTTGCAGCGCGGCCTGAAGAATCGTCACATCCAGCTAATCGCCCTCGGCGGAGCCATCGGTACCGGTCTGTTCCTCGGCTCGGCCGGGGTGCTCAAGTCGGCCGGTCCGGCGATGATCCTCGGCTACGCCATCGCCGGCTTCATCGCCTTCCTGATCATGCGCCAGCTCGGCGAGATGATCGTCGAGGAACCCGTGGCCGGCTCCTTCAGCCACTTCGCCAGTCGTTACTGGGGTCGCTTCCCGGGCTTTCTCTCCGGCTGGAACTACTGGGTGCTCTATGTGCTGGTGGGCATGTCGGAACTCACCGCGGTGGGCAAGTACGTGCAGTACTGGTGGCCCGAGGTGCCGACCTGGGCCAGCGCCCTGGTGTTCTTCGTGCTGGTCAACCTGATCAACCTGTTCAACGTGAAGGCCTTCGGCGAGACCGAATTCTGGTTCGCACTGATCAAGGTGGTGGCCATCCTCGGCATGATGGCCTTCGGGCTTTGGCTGCTGGTCAGTGGCAGCGGCGGTCCCGAGGCCTCGGTGAGCAATCTCTGGAGTCATGGCGGCTTCCTCCCCAATGGCTGGAGCGGCCTGTTCGCCGTGCTGGCGATCATCATGTTCTCCTTTGGCGGCCTGGAGCTGGTGGGCATCACCGCCGCCGAAGCCGACCAGCCGCGCACCGTGATTCCCAAGGCCATCAACCAGGTGGTCTGGCGCATCCTGATCTTCTATGTCGGCGCCCTGACCATCCTCTTGTCGCTGCACCCCTGGGACGAACTGGTGCGCAGTATCGGCGCCGGCGGTGACGACTATGCCGGCAGCCCCTTCGTGCAGACCTTCGCCCTGCTCGGCAGCGATACCGCCGCCCACCTGCTCAACTTCGTGGTGCTGACCGCGGCGCTGTCGGTCTACAACAGCGGCGTCTACTGCACCAGCCGCATGCTCTATGGCCTGGCCGAACAGGGCGATGCCCCGCGCGCCCTGCTGCGCACCAATCGCCGCGGCGTGCCCCTGCTGGGCATCGCGGTGTCCTCGGCGGTGACCCTGCTCTGCGTGGTGGTCAACTACCTGCTGCCACAGAATGCCCTGGAGTTGCTGATGTCGCTGGTGGTGGCCTCGCTGGTGATCGCCTGGGCGCTGATCAGCCTGACCCACCTGAAATTCCGCGCCGCCCAGCGTCAGGCCGGGCGCACCTCGCACTTCCCGGCGTTCTGGTCGCCCTTCGCCAACTGGCTGTGCCTGGCCTTCGTCGGCATGATCCTGGTGCTGATGCTGCGCATCCCCGGCATCGCCGTTTCGGTCTACGCCATTCCGTTCTGGCTGGCCTTCCTGTTCCTCTGCTACAAGCTGCGCCGCGGCTGATCACCCTCGCACCCGTAGGTTGGGCTGAGACGGCTCCTTCGTAGAAGCCCAACAGCCGCGTCACCACGTTGGGCTTCGCTGCGCTCTGCCCAACCTACCCCTCAAGACCACCCCCCTACTCGAACGGCACCCAGGGCCGCTGTGGCTTCATGATGATGCAGCCGTCCTCGCCCAGCGCCCAGATGTCATAGAAACGGTTGTCCACCAGCCGCGTGGCGGCCCCGGGCACGGCTACGCGCTGGCTGCAGCTGTCGCTGTCGGCATCGTCGATCACCCCCAGGTCCAGCAGCCGCTCGGCGATCATGAAGTTGCCCGGCGACAGGCCGAGGATGAAGGGCAAGGCCGGCACCTGCTCGAAGGTCTTCTGCGCCAGCGGCAACCAGGCCACCTCCAGCGGACCGCCGGTCCAGAGCAGGCGCTTGAGCGGCCGCAGCTCCGGGCGACTGCTGAGGTCATGGTGCAGCTCCTGGACGAAACCGCGCTCGAAGGTCTTCTGCGCCGAGAGCACCTGCCCATAGGCATAGGTCAGGGACAGCATCCACAGCACCGGCAGCACCAGCAGCCAGGTCAACCGAGGCTGGAGGCGCTCCAGCAGATCGTGGGCCAGCAGCAGCGCCAGGGTCAGGACGACCGCCAGCCCCATCAGGGTGCGGGCTTCGAGGATGAAGTCGCTGAACAGCAGGGTGATGCCGGCCACGCAAAAGGCCAGGACCGGCAGGGTCGCGCCGTACAGCAGCAAGGGCAGCAACGCCCGTCGGCCGTAGGCGCGGGCATAGGCCAGGCCGCCCAGGCCGTAGCCGAGCGCGGCCAACCCACCGAACAGCCACCACAGCCAGAGATTGCCCGGGGTGATCAGCAGCCCAACGCTGTGCAGCACCTCGCCCAGCCGGTGCCAGAGCTCGGGCAGCACCTGGCCGCCCACGCCGGCGTGCCGCGTGGTCGCTATCAGCTGGTAGGCCGTCAGGTAATAGAGCACGCCACCCAGCAGCAGCTGCAGACCCTGGCGCAACACCAGCCGCAGCGCCTGCTCGGGCGCCTCGCGGCGCTGTACCGTACGGATCAGTTCCAGGCAGCAGAGCCCGATGAAGACATTGAGCGCCACCTGGTAGAAGGCCATGGCCGCCGCCAGCAGCGCCGCCGGCACCAGCAGCGCCAGCGCGGTATGACGACTACGAAAGATCACCGCGTAGATCACCGCCACCAGACTCAGGGCCATGGTCGGGCCATCGTACTGATAGGTCAGATTGCCCAACCAGAACGGCGAGAACCATAGCGGCAGGAGCGCCAGACACTGGGTCGGTCGCGGCGCGCCGAAGCAGTGGCGGGCCAGATCGGTCAAGGCCCAGGCGGCGGCGGCGCAGGCGATCAGCAGCGGCAGGGGAAAGAGATTGAGGGTGCTGCCGCTGAAGGTCAGCAGCCGGTAGAAGACCTCGGTGAGCACCCGCCCCTGCTGGCGCCACTCCGGGCCGTTCTCCAACTGGATGCGCCAGTTGTCATCGACGTAGGGAAAGTCGACCAGGATGAAGGGCAAGACGAACAGCAGCAGTGCGGAAAGGAACAACGCCCGGGTCTGCACCGGGGTGAGCGTCTGGGGCATGGCGGCGGATCCGGATCCGGCTTCGACAGGAGACGCAGCCGCCACCACCCGAAGCGATAGCGGCGCCGGCTGCGTAGCGGTCAGTCCTGCAGGGCCAGTTGGCAGATCCGCTCGCAGAGTTCGTCGAAGTCGATGCCCATAGCCGCCGCCGATTGCGGTAGCAGACTGGTGGCGGTCATGCCCGGCAGGGTGTTGACCTCCAGGCACCACAGCCGCCCCTCGGCGTCCAGGCGGAAATCGGCGCGGCTGTAGCCGTCGAGCTTGAGCGCCCGATGCGCGGCCAGGGCCAGCCGCCGCGCTTCCTCGGCGATCTCGGTCGAGACCTCGGCCGGAAACACTTCCACCGCGCCCTTGGGCTGGTACTTGCTGGTGTAGTCGAACACGCCGCTTTGGCCGAGGACGATCTCGCCCACCGCCAGTGGCTGGTCGCCCAGCACCCCAACGGTCAGCTCGCGACCGGCGACGAAGCGCTCGATCATCACCTCGCGGTCGTAGCGCAGCGCCAGTTCGATGGCCGGTTGCAGGTCCTCGGCGCGGCTGACCTTGCTCAGACCCACGGTGGAGCCCTGCTGGCTGGGTTTGACGATCACCGGAAAGCCCAGCGTCGCGGCTACGGTCGCGGCGTCCACGGGCGCCATCAGCCAGTCGGCGGTGGGCACCTCGGCAGCACGGAACAGCCGCTTGCTGAGATCCTTGTCCATGGCCACGGCGCTGCCCACCCGGCCGCTGCCGGTGTAGCGCAGCTCGGCCAGGTCGAGCAGGGTCTGCAGGGTGCCGTTCTCGCCGGTCCCGCCATGCAGGGCGAGGAACAGCAGATCCTGGTCGCCCAGCTGGGCGCGGCTGAGCACCGCACCGGCATCCTGGCCGCGCATCCGCACCAGGGCGGTCCGCTCCGGCGGTTCGAGGCCGACGCGGGCTTCCAGCAGCGCGCGCTCGGCGTCTTCGTCGAGCAGGCCCAGGGCGGTGTCCACGGTCACCACCTGGTGCCCGCGCCGGCGCAGGGCCGCCACCACCTGGGCACCGCTGGCGATGGACACGTCGCGTTCTTCGCTGGTGCCACCGAGCAGGACTGCGATCTTCAGCTTGTCCTTGACCATCATTCGTCCTCGAAAACGTAGCTGCCGGGCGCGAGATTCTCGAACCGGGTGTATTTACCGATGAAGGCCAGCCGCGTGGTGCCGATCGGACCGTTACGCTGCTTGCCGATGATGATTTCCGCCACGCCCTTGTACTCGGTCTCCGGGTGATACACCTCGTCCCGGTAGACGAACATGATGACGTCGGCGTCCTGCTCGATGGCGCCCGATTCACGCAGGTCGGAGTTCACCGGCCGCTTGTTCGGCCGCTGCTCCAGCGAGCGGTTGAGCTGGGAGAGCGCCACCACCGGGCAATTGAACTCCTTAGCCAGGCCCTTGAGCGAGCGGGAGATCTCGGAGATCTCGTTGGTGCGGTTCTCGCCGCTGCTGCCACCGATCTGCATCAGCTGCAGGTAGTCCACCATGATCAACGCCAGGTCGCCGTGCTCGCGCACCAGGCGCCGGGTCCGGGCGCGCATTTCCGAAGGGCTGATGCCGGCGGTATCGTCGATGAACAACTTGCGGTCGTTGAGCAGGTTGACCGCCGAGGTCAGGCGCGGCCAGTCGTCATCGTCCAGCTTGCCGGAACGCACCTTGGTCTGGTCGATGCGACCGAGGGACGAGAGCATCCGCAGCACGATGGAATCGGCAGGCATCTCCAGGGAGAACACTAGCACCGCCTTGTCGGTGCGCAGCACCGCATTCTCCACCAGGTTCATGGCGAAGGTGGTCTTGCCCATCGACGGGCGGCCGGCAACGATGATCAGGTCCGCCGGCTGCAGGCCGCTGGTCTTCTCATCCAGATCGGCGAAACCGGTGGAGACCCCGGTGATGGCGTCGCTGGAGTTGAACAGGGTATCAATGCGGTCGATGGCCTTGGTCAGGATGTCGTTGACCCCGATCGGACCGCCGGATTTCGGCCGCGCCTCGGCGATCTCGAAGATCTTGCGTTCGGCTTCGTCGAGCAGCTCGTTGGCGCCGCGCCCTTCCGGGTTGTAGGCGCTGTCGGCGATGTCGGCACTGATACCGATCAACTGACGCAGGGTGGCCCGCTCGCGCACGATCTGCGCATAGGCCTTGATGTTGGCCACCGAGGGGGTGTTCTTGGCCAGCTCGGCCAGATAGGCCAGGCCGCCCACCTGGGGCAGCTGGCCTTCATTGTCCAGCTGTTCGGACAGGGTTACCACGTCGAACGGCTGATTGCGCTCGGCCAGACGGGCCACGGCGCGGAAAATGAGTCTGTGATCGTGACGATAGAAGTCGCCATCGGACACCTGATCGAGCACGCGCTCCCAGGCATTGTTGTCCAGCATCAGACCACCCAGCACGGCCTGCTCGGCCTCGATGGAGTGCGGCGGGACCTTGAGGGCAGCGGTCTGCAGATCGTACTGCTCGGGCAGGGAAATCTCGTTCATGCGCAGGTCTTGGGCCCCCATTGCGGGCGGCGAAATGATTTTCGATAGGGCAGAAAAGACAAAGGGCACGTCACTGCCTTGGCAATGACGTGCCCGATTGTCGACAGACCGGCGCCGGGGCGCAAGTCCGCCAGTCAGGCGACGGCGCGCTTATTCGGCGACGACGACGACCTTGACCGTAGCTTCGACGTCGGTGTGCAGGTGCACTTCGACGTCGTATTCGCCAACACTGCGCAGCGCGCCGTTGGGCAGGCGAACTTCGCTCTTGTCCAGTTCGACGCCAGCGGCGCTGACGGCTTCGGCGATGTCGCGGGTGCCGATGGAACCGAACAGCTTGCCTTCGTCGCCGGAGTTGGCGGCGATGGTCACGGTCAGTTCAGCCAGCTTAGCGGCACGGGCATCAGCCTCGGCCTTCTTCTCGGCAGCCTGCTTCTCGAGCTCGGCACGACGAGCTTCGAAAGCCTCGACGTTGGCAGCGGTGGCTGCGGTGGCCTTGCCCTGCGGCAGCAGGAAGTTACGGGCGTAACCGCCCTTGACGTTCACTTTGTCGCCCAGGTTGCCCAGGTTGGCGATCTTTTCCAGCAGGATGACATCCATTGAGTCTTTCCTCTTAACTTTTAACCTTCACCGTCCGCGGGCCCCTGCGGCTCTTGCGCGGACCGCCCACGGAAATCGAACACGCTATCGATCACAGCCAGAATCACCAACAACGGATAGATCAGCTGCCCAAACAGCAGCAGCGTCACGTACAGCCCCACCAGCCAGAATCCTGCCAGGCGCTTGGCCGCCACCAGCCCGTGTAGCAGTGCGATGCCGGCAAAGGCCAGCGGCACGCTGCACAGCGGGGTCAGCAGGCCAAGCCCACTGCCCAGGTTCGGCGCCAGCACCAGCAGGGCCAGGAGGCCGAGCGCGATGGCTGGACGCAGACGCAGGGCGCGAAATTCGCGACCGAACCCCTGGGGGTTGTACAGCGCCGCCTGCCAGTAGCGCCCGAGCATCAGGCACAGCAGGCAGGTGATCTGGAAGAACGCCGCCATCAGGCCGGTCAGCACGGGCAGCAGCAACTGCTGCAACTGCGCCTGCTTTTCCGGCGGCAACTGCGCCGCGCTCGGGCCCAACACCTGGGGCAACAACCGACGGATTTCCTCCGCCAGCTGCGCGATGCCCTCGGCATAGACCTGACCCAGCACCAGGGCGAAGACCAACCCCAGTGGGACACTGGCCAACAGCACCCGTGTCCAGGATCGGCTCTGGCGCAGTAGTGCCGCCAGCAGCGTCGAACCCAGCATCACCAGCACGATGCTGGCATCCCCCAGATACAGCCAGAACAGCGCCGGCAGCAGGGCCCAGACCAGCACCCCGGCCGCCGCGGCAGGTCCCCGGCGCAACAGCACCAGGCTGCCACCGGCAGCGGTCATCCAGTACAGCAGCGGCACGACTGCACCCAGTACCACCACGAGGGTGGCTTGGGTGCGGCCGCGCATGATGAACTCAGCCAGAGGCCGCATGCCGTGTTTATCCGTTATCCGTGATCAGGCGTCGATCAACGACCGTGGCTGTCGGTGTAGGGCAGCAGGGCCAGGTAACGGGCACGCTTGATGGCGGTGCCCAGCTGACGCTGGTACTTGGCCTTGGTGCCAGTGATACGGCTCGGGACGATCTTGCCGGTTTCGGAGACGTAGGCCTTCAGGGTGTTGAGATCCTTGTAGTCGATCTCTTTCACGCCTTCGGCGGTGAAACGGCAGAACTTACGACGACGGAAGAAACGTGCCATGACAATGATTCCTCGCTAGATCCAGATTACTCGGCGCTGTCGGCGTCGTCGGAGTTGCCTTCGGCGGACTCGGACTCGGACTCGGCAGGACGCTCGCGACGCTCGCGACGCTCGTTGCGGTTTTCTTCGGCCTTGAGCATCTCGGATTGACCGGTGACGGCCTCGTCACGGCGCAGGATCATGTTGCGGATCACGGCGTCGTTGTAGCGGAAGTTGTCTTCCAGCTCGGCCAGGGCCTTGGCGCTGCACTCGATGTTCATGAGTACATAGTGAGCCTTGTGAACGTTGTCGATGGCGTAAGCCAGCTGACGACGGCCCCAGTCTTCCAGGCGATGGACTTTGCCACCGTCTTCTTCGATAGCCTTGGTGTAGCGCTCGACCATGCCGCCCACCTGTTCGCTCTGGTCCGGATGAACCAGGAACACGACTTCGTAATGACGCATTTAATGCTCCTTACGGGTTGCAGCCTGCCGCGGAAACGCGGTCAGACAAGGAGTGAATAGTTCGGATGACTTGCCCAGCGGAATGCGGACGCACTCCGGGCAAGGGGCAACATTCTAAAGAAGGGCGCCGAGGGGCGCAACCGCAGGCATGACCGGCGCGACCGCCGGGCAGCCACAGGCACTCAGCGTTGCACGTCGGCCAGGGCTTGGCGGATCTTGTTCAGGTCATAGGGCTTGATCAGCACCCCGACCCGCGCCTCCATGCCCGGCTCGCGCTCGAAGGCATAACCCGAGGCGACGACGATGCGCAGCGTCGGATCCATCGCCAGGGCACGCCGGGTCAACTCGATCCCGGACATGCCGCCCAGCCCGATATCGGTGAACAGCACATCGTGCTCGCGTTGCGGCAGCAACTCGAGGGCAGCCTCCGCCGAGGCAACAGCCGTGACCTGATGGTCCAGCTCCTCGATGACTTCGGTGGTCAGCATGCGCAGCGTGGCATCGTCTTCGACGAGCAGCACTCGCAAGCCTACCGGCTCTTGGATCTCCTGACTCACGCGGGCATCCTCTTGTTGACAGGTCTCGCCCCGGGCTTTCCCAGGGCGAGGCCGGTATTTTGCGCACTGCAGCGCGATTCGTATAGTGCGATACGCGCCAGGTCGGTACCCAGACGTTTCCTGGGGCAGTCTATCTGGACGCAGAGGCGCGTCTTTGACGCACGGCCTCGAACAGGCAGACGCCAGTCGCCACCGAGACATTGAGACTGCTGACGCTGCCGGCCATGGGCAGGCGAGCCAGATGATCGCAATGCTCGCGGGTCAGCCGACGCATGCCCTTGCCCTCGGCGCCCATGACCATCACGGTCGGGCCGCTCATGTCGACGTCATAGATCTCCTGGGTCGCCTCACCGGCGGTACCGACGATCCACAGCCCGCGCTTCTGCAGCTTCTCCAGGGTCCGCGCCAGGTTGGTGACGGCCACCAGCGGCAGCACCTCGGCGGCGCCACAGGCCACCTTGCGCACCACCGCGGTCAGGGTGGCCGACTTGTCCTTGGGCACGATTACCGCAAGGGCCCCGGCGGCATCGGCGCTGCGCAGGCAGGCGCCGAGGTTGTGCGGATCGGTGACGCCATCGAGCACCAGCAGCAGCGGCGGACCTTCGGCTCGATCGAGCAACTCCTCGAGCATGGCCTCGCCCCAGACCTGGCTGGGACTGACCTGGGCCACCACGCCCTGATGGACGCCCTCGGCCAGTTCGTCGAGGAGTGCCCGCGACTTGGTTTCCACCGCCAGGCGTTGACCGGCGGCCAGCTCCAGCAGGGCCTCGACCCGCGGCTCACGCCGTCCTTCGGCGATCCAGAGCTGCTTCACCCGCCGCGGATGGAAGCGCAACAGCGCTTCCACGGCGTGGATACCGTAGACGGTTTCCAGCTGGCTCATGCGTCATCCTTGGGGCGCGGCTGACCCTTGCGATGGGGCTTCTTCGCCTTGGCCTTGGCCTTGGTCTTGGTCTTGCTCTTGGCTGCAGCCTTGGCTTTGGCCTGGTCTTCGGTCTTGGGCTTGCCTGCCGATTTCTTCTTGGCACCTGCAGCCTTGGCCTTCTTGACCCTGGCATCCACCGCCGCGGCACCTTCGGCAGCCGCTCCCTTACCCTGACGGGCTGGCGCGGTACGCGTCTTGGCCGTGTCGCTGGCCTTGCCTTTGTCGGCATTACCCTTGGCTTTGCCATTGGCCTTGCCTGCGGTTTTGGGCTTGCCGCCCTCGACCTTGGCTTCGGCCAGCAGGGCCTGCTTTACCGCGCGACTACGTCTGACGTCGGTATTACCGAGCAACTGATCGTCCTGCCTGGACGATTTCGACGGAGTCGCCTCAGCCGACGCTGGCGTGGGCGTACTGGCACCCTGCTGTTGCGCCGAGGAGGTCGCGCGCCGGCGCTCGCTGCGCGAGCGACGCGGCTCAGACTCCGGTTCTGGCGAAACGCTCGCAGGCGTTGCCTCGACCGTTGCGGCGACACCCTGATCCTGCGTCGGCGCATCACGACGACGACCATTACGCGAACGCCGGGGCTCACGCTCCGGCTCCGGCGAGACGGCCTTAGTAGCGGTCTCGGCGTCCGGAAGAGCGCTTGGCTCCTGCACTGGCGCCGGCGTACCGCGACGACGACCGTTACGCGAGCGACGGGGCTCACGCTCTGGCTCCGGCGAAGCGGTCTCAGTCGCGGTCTCGGCGACCGGAAGAGCGCTTGGTTCCTGCGCTGGCGCTGGCGCACCACGGCGACGGTTGCCACGCTTCTGACGCGGCTCGCGCTCTTCCCGCACACGCGGCGCCCCGGCGCTGGCCGGCAGCACGAAGTCGATCTTGCGCTCGTCCAGGTCGACCCGGGCCACCACTACCTCGAGGGGATCGCCCAGTCGATAGCTGCGACCGCTGCGCTCGCCGGAGAGGCGATGGTGAACGCTGTCGAAGTGATAGTAGTCGTCCGGCAGCGCGGTGACGTGCACCAGGCCCTCGACGAACACTTCGGACAACTCGACGAACAGGCCGAAACCGGTCACCGCGGTGATGACGCCGGCATAGGTCTCGCCGACGCGATCCTTCATGAACTCGCACTTGAGCCAGTTGGACACATCCCGCGTGGCTTCGTCGGCGCGGCGCTCGGTCATGGAGCACTGCTCGCCGAGCTGATCCAGGCGCAGTTCGTCATAGGGATAGATGCGCGCCTTGGCCATGCTCGTGGCGCCTGCGCGCTTGACGTGCTTGGTCTCCAGCTTGGAGCGGATGACGCTGCGGATCGCCCGATGCACCAGCAGATCCGGATAACGGCGGATCGGCGAGGTGAAGTGGGTATAGGCCTCGTAGTTGAGACCGAAGTGACCGTTGTTGTCCGGACTGTAGACCGCCTGGCTCAGGGACCTGAGCATCACCGTCTGGATCAGCCGGAAATCCGGTCGCTCGCGGATCTGCTGCAGCAGCGCCTGGTAGTCCGAGGGCACCGGATTGGCCTTGCCCTTGGTCAGCGACAGCCCCATCTCGCCGAGGAACTGACGCAGATTGGTCTGCTTTTCCAGGGGTGGAGCGTCGTGCACCCGGTAGAGCGCCGGCACCTTGTGCTTTTCGAGGAATTTGGCAGTGGCCACGTTGGCGCACAGCATGCATTCCTCGATCAGCTTGTGGGCATCGTTGCGCTGGGTCGGGCGGATCTCGGAGATCTTGCGATCGGCGCCAAAGACGATGCGCGTGTCCTGGGTCTCGAAATCGATGGCGCCGCGGACGTGACGGGCGGCCAGCAGCACCTTGTACAGGCTGTAGAGCTGCTCCAGGTGCGGCACCACCTCGCCGAGCTGCTTGCGCAACTGCTTGCCTTCAGCCGACTTAGGCTGCTCCAGCACCGTGGAGACCTTGTTGTAGGTCAGGCGCGCATGGGAGTGGATGACCGCTTCGTAGAACTGGTAGCCGGTCATGCGCCCGGAGCCGGCGATGGTCATCTCGCAGACCATGGCCAGGCGATCCACCTGGGGATTGAGCGAGCAGAGGCCGTTGGAGAGGGCCTCCGGCAGCATGGGGATAACCCGCTCGGGGAAATACACCGAGTTGCCGCGCTTCTCCGCTTCGGCATCCAGTGCCGAGCCGACCTTGACGTAGTGGGAGACGTCGGCGATGGCGACATACAGCCGCCAGCCACCGGACTTCTTGGCCTCGGCATAGACGGCATCGTCGAAATCGCGGGCATCTTCGCCATCGATGGTGACGAAGGGCAGCTGACGCAGATCGATGCGTTTCTGCTTGTCCTTTTCCTCCACCTCGGGCTTGAGCTTGGCGGCTTCCTTCTCGACGGCCTTGGGCCATTCGTTGGGGATGTCGTAGCTGCGCAGGGCGACCTCGATCTCCATGCCCGGCGCCATGTAGTCGCCAAGGATCTCGACCACTTCGCCCTGGGCCTGACGGAAGGTGGTGGGCCATTCGTCGATGCGCACCTGCACGAACTGGCCGTGGGCGGCGCCGCCATGCTTGCCCTCGGGCACCAGCACCTGCTGGCCGATCTTGGGATTGTCCGGCACCACGTAGGCCAGACCGCTCTCCTGGAAGAAGCGCCCGACCAGGGATTCGTGCGCCCGGGTGACCACCTCGACCAGGCCGCCTTCGCGACGACCGCGCCGATCATGGCCGGCGACTCGCGCCAGGGCGATATCGCCGTCGAACACCAGGCGCATCTGCGCCGGGCTGAGGAAGAGATCGTCGCTGCCGTCGTCGGGGATCAGGAAGCCGAAGCCATCGCGATGGCCGGCGATGCGACCACGCACCAGATCCAGCTTGTCGATGGGGGCATAGGCGCCGCGGCGGGTATAGATCACTTGGCCGTCGCGCTCCATGGCGCGCATGCGCCGCCGCAGGGCTTCGAGTTGGTCTTCGGTGACCAGGCCAAATTCCTCGGCCAGCTGGGGCCGTGTGGCCGGAGCGCCGCGATCGGCGAGATGAGCCAGA
The DNA here is from genome assembly GCF_021106615.1 of Pseudomonas sp. PLB05. Lineage (NCBI taxonomy): Bacteria > Pseudomonadati > Pseudomonadota > Gammaproteobacteria > Pseudomonadales > Pseudomonadaceae > Pseudomonas > Pseudomonas sp. PLB05. The sequence goes on along the minus strand of NZ_JAJOHO010000002.1, from coordinate 700,830 downwards.
ATGAGTTCGCGACTCGGAATGGGGTTATCGTACTTTTCCGCTTCCCGGGCGGCCTCGGGATCGAGGGATTGCCAATCGGCCATCAGTCTGGGGTTACCTTCTAAGTCTGGGTTCGGTAGGAACTGCCATAAAGCCTATTGAAACGTGAAAACCGTGCAATAGTTAGCCTGGCATGCTCAATAAAAATATTTTTCACAGCAGGGGTTTACAAGCAAACGCCCCCTGAGTAAAGTGCCGCCCCACGACGCCGTGAGCAATCGCGACGCCGGAGATGAGCAATCATCGCCTTGAGTGCCCAGGTGGCGGAATTGGTAGACGCACTAGGTTCAGGTCCTAGCGGTGGCAACACCGTGGAAGTTCGAGTCTTCTCCTGGGCACCACTCATTATAGTCGATCGATTTGCAGATCGGTCGACGAAAAGCCGGCGCTAGCCGGTTTTTTAATCCTGAAATCCGCAAGGATGACGGGAAGCGATCAGAAGTCGCACTGCAGGCCCAGGTGGCGGAATTGGTAGACGCACTAGGTTCAGGTCCTAGCGGTGGCAACACCGTGGAAGTTCGAGTCTTCTCCTGGGCACCAATACCAAGCGGACGATCCCTGATCGGACGCAAAGAAAAAACCGGCTTCGGCCGGTTTTTTCTTGCCCGCGAAAAGATGCAACCCCCTCCCCTACGCCTTGAACCGCCCCAGACTGCCGCGTAACTGGGCAGCCAGCTCTGCCAGCCCTGAGCCTCCTGGAGGGCCACGAAGAGCCCCTGAATCGCCCTGGACGCGACACCGGCCAGCGGCGCGGCCAGGCTCTGCCCTGCCCTGCCCTGCCCTGCCAGCTTCGTCGAGACCATCATCCACATCGCCTCCAGCCCGTCGCAAGGACAGGTCTGGCGTTCGGACTTTCCCGACCGACGCTCGGCCACACCTCTTGCAATCTCTCACGGCACCAGAGATTAGCCACAGCACCAGAACTACCCGGATGACGACTACGGGCAGCAGACTGATGGATATCGGCAGCGGCAGGCGACTGCGCAGCAGCGACAGGAGAAACGACCGGGGGTATTCAGTGGCGAAGGCTATCGGCAACTCATGACGAGCGGACCACAGCGGTAAAAGGTCATAGCGATAAGCTGGCCATTTCGGAACAGCGACTGCCCTGACCACCCAAGCGCCCCGCCTCAACCCCTGGAAAGCGAAAAGCCCCGCGGGGCGGGGCTTTTCCGGCTGCATCCTTTTAGCGCATCAGGCGAAAGGATGGCGCAGCACGATGGTTTCCTTGCGATCCGGACCGGTCGAGACGATGTCGATCGGCGCCTCGACCAACTCGGCGATGCGGCGGATGTAGGCCTGGGCATTGGCCGGCAGTGCCTCGAGGCTCTGGGCGCCCACGGTGGATTCGCTCCAGCCCGGCATGTCTTCGTAGACCGGCTGCAGACCGTTGTAGCTGTCGGCGTCGGTGGGCGCCTCGGTCAGCAGGTTGCCGGCAGCGTCCTTGTAGCCGGTGCAGATACGCACGGTTTCCAGGCCATCGAGCACGTCCAGCTTGGTCAGGCACAGGCCGGAAATGCTGTTGATCTCGATGGAGCGACGCAGGATGACGGCGTCGAACCAGCCACAACGGCGCGGACGACCGGTGACGGAACCGAATTCATGCCCCTGTTTGGCCAGGTAGGCACCGGTCTCGTCGAACAGTTCGGTCGGGAAGGGACCGGAGCCGACGCGGGTGGTGTAGGCCTTGGTGATGCCGAGGATGTAGTCCAGGTACAGCGGGCCCACGCCGGAACCGGTCGCCACGCCACCGGCGGTGGTGTTGGAGCTGGTGACGAAGGGATAGGTGCCGTGGTCGATGTCCAGCAGGGTACCCTGGGCGCCTTCGAACATCAGGTTCTCACCGGCCTTGCGCAACTCGTGCAGACGGCTGACGACGTCCATGACCAGCGGCTGCATGACCTTGGCGTGCTCCATGGCCTCATCGTAGGTCTTCTGGAAGTCCACCGGCGGCTCGTTGAAGTAGTTCTGCAGGACGAAGTTGTGGTAGTCCAGCACTTCCTTGAGCTTGACGGCGAAACGCTCCGGATGGAACAGATCGCCAACACGCAGACCGCGACGGGCGATCTTGTCTTCGTAGGCCGGGCCGATGCCGCGCCCGGTGGTGCCGATCTTGGCTTCGCCGCGGGCCTTCTCGCGAGCCTGATCCAGGGCCACGTGATAGGGCAGGATCAGCGAGCAGGCCGAGCTGATGCGCAGGCGCTCGCGCACCGGTACGCCACGGGCTTCCAGCTCACCGACTTCCTTGAACAGGGCTTCCGGCGAGAGCACCACGCCATTGCCGATCAGGCACTGGGTGTCGGCGCGCAGGATGCCCGAGGGAATCAGCCGCAGGATGGTCTTCTGGCCATCGATGACCAGTGTGTGGCCGGCGTTGTGACCGCCCTGATAACGCACCACGGCAGCGGCCTGGTCGGTCAGCAGGTCCACGATCTTGCCCTTACCCTCATCACCCCACTGGGTGCCCAGGACGACGACGTTCTTACCCATAACCTTATCCCCTGTCAGGAAGATTTCTGTCGGCCAGGCCGACGATGCTCACGTTCACCCGGATGCCAGATCCGGTGTTTAGGAATTCAAGGGCACCACGACCCAGGCGCCCTGCCGCTCGATCAGCCGGCGATCGCAACCCGAGCTGTGCAACTGGTCCGCGTCGTCATGACCGGTGGCCTGGACCACCCGTTCGCCTGCGGCACGCAATTCGCGCACGGCTTGCCAGAGCACCGGGGCATGGCCAGCCGGCGCCCAGATGCCGCGGCGCGGCTCGTCGAGCACGGCGGTGCCCAGCTCGACGAGGGTCTTCAGATCGGTGGAAAAACCAGTGGCAGGACGCGAACGCCCGAAGTCGGCGCCGATGTTGTCATAGCGACCGCCCTGGGCGATGGACTGCCCATTGCCCGGCACGAAGGCGGCGAAGACCACCCCGGTGTGGTAGTGGTAACCCCGCAACTCGCCCAGATCGAAATACAGCGGCACGCCCGGGAAACGCCCCTTGAGCGACTCGGCCAGGGCAATCAGCTCGTCCAGCGCCTGCAGGACGCCCGCGGGCGCACCCGCCAGGCGCTGCCGGGCCTGGTCGAGCACCGCGGCATCGCCGCTGAGCTCGACCAGTGCCTGCAGCCAGCCACGCTCGGCGACCGGCAGGTCGGCGGTCAGCTCGGCGATCTCGTCGACCGCCTTGCGCTGCAGGGCATCGAACAGCTGCTGCTCGCTGGCGCCGGAGACACCGGCCGCCTGGCACAGGCCGCGATAGATGCCCACGTGCCCCAGATCCATGTGGACGTCGGGCACCTGGGCCTGCTCGAGCACATCGAGCATCAGGCTGATGACTTCCAGATCCCCTTCGCTGCCGGGCACGCCATAGAGCTCGGCGCCGACCTGGATCGGGCTGCGCGAGGTGGACAGAGCACGGGGACGGGTATGCAGCACGCTGCCGGCATAGCACAGCCGGCTCGGACCGCGCTGCTTGAGGCTATGGGCCTCCATGCGCGCCACCTGGGGCGTGATATCGGAGCGGAAGCCCATGAGGCGACCGGAATTGGGATCGGTCACCTTGAAGGTGCGCAGCTCCAGCTCCTTGGCTGCGCCGGTGAGCAGCGATTCCAGGAATTCCAGGTGCGGGGTGATGACGAACTCGTAGCCCCAGCAATGGAACAGTTCCAGCACCCGGCGCCGAGCGCCTTCGATGCGCGCCGCGTCGGGTGGCAGGATTTCCTCGATACCGTCAGGCAGCAGCCAGCGGTCTACCGTAGCCATTAGGCCTCTTCTCCATGTCATGGATCGGCACGCGGCTGCCGAGGTCGGCGCAGTGGATTCCTGGAGAATCCTGCCGCCGGATCAAGCCGCTCTGCCGTGGATTGCTACCCGGATCAGCCAGGGCGTCGCCCTTCCACGGGTTTCGTACGGACGCAAAAAAGCCGGGGATGGCCCCGGCTGATTCATGATAACACGAAAAAATCGGCGATCGGGGATGAACGACGAGCGAAGCCTAGGCGCCGTTCATCCCTGACCTCACTGCCCAGGGCTCTGGAAATACTTGAAGAAATCGCTCTTCGGATCCAGCACCAGGACATCGCTCTTGCTGGAGAAGCTGGAGCGATAGGCCTGCAGGCTGCGATAGAAGGAGAAGAACGACGGATTCTTCGAGTAGGCCTGGGAATACACCTGGGCCGCCTGGGCATCACCTTCACCGCGGGCCTGTTCGGCCTGGCGATAGGCTTCGGCCAGCAGCACGCGGCGCTGACGATCGGCGTCGGCACGGATGCCTTCGGCCAGTTCGCGACCCTTGGCACGGTGCTCGCGGGCTTCCCGCTCGCGCTCGGTGCTCATCCGCTCATAGACGCTGCGGCTGACTTCCTTGGGCAGGTCGATGGCCTTGACGCGCACGTCCAGCACCTCGATGCCCAGCTCCTGGTTGGCCATCTTGTTCAGGGCCGCGGTCAGCGAACCGACCATGGCATCCCGCTCACCGGAGACCACCTCATGCAGGGTGCGACGACCGAACTGGTCACGCAGTCCCGCTTCCAGGCGGCGCAGCAGGCGTTCGTCGGCGATCTGCTTGAGCCCCGAAGTCGCCGTGTAGTAGCGATCGGCATTGAAGATGCGCCACTTGGCGTAGGCATCGACCATCACCGCCTTCTTTTCCAGGGTCAGGAAGCGCTGCGTCGGGGTATCCAGCGTCTGCAGGCGGGCATCGAATTTGCGCACCCGGTTGACGTAGGGAATCTTGAAGTGCAGGCCGGGCTCCAGATTGGGCTCGACCACACGACCGAAGCGCAGCATCACCGCCCGCTCGGTCTCCTTCACCACGAACAGACTGCTCCAGGCGGCGAGGCCCAGAACGACCACGACGATCAGCGCGGCCAGCGATTTATTGCTCATCAGCGGCTCTCCCTGGTACGCGGCTCGGTGGACTGCGGCAGATTGCGAATGACCGAAGCGGCCGTGTCGCTCGACGCCGCCGGGGCAGCACCGCTGCTGATGGCCGAGGTCGGTGCCGGGGCACGGTTCTGCATCAGCTTGTCGAGCGGCAGATAAAGCAGATTCTGGCCGGCCTGACCGGTGACCATGATCTTGCTCGACTGGCCAAGCACTTCCTGCATCGTCTCGATATACAGACGCTCACGGGTCAGCTGCGGATTGACCGCGTACTGCACCGCTAGCTGGCTGAAGCGCGAGGCATCACCCTGGGCACGGGCAACGACTTCGTCGCGATAGCCGTTGGCTTCCTCGATGATGCGCTGGGCAGCACCGCGGGCCTCGGGGATCACGCCGTTGGCATAGGCTTCGGCCTGGTTCTTCTCGCGCTGCTCGTCTTCACGAGCCCGGATCACGTCGTCGAAGGCTTCCTGGACTTCACGCGGCGCCGAGGCGCTCTGGATGTTCACCTGGGTCACGGTGATACCGGTCGCATAGGTGTCGAGGAAGCGCTGCAGCCGCTCGCGGACGCTGGTGGCGACCTGCTCACGGCCGTCGGTCAGCAACTGGTCCATGGTCGAGGAGCCGGCCACGTGGCGCACGGCGCTGTCGGTCGCCTGCTGCAGGCTGACCTCAGGCTGGTCGACGTTGAGGACGAAGTCCTTGAGGTTGGTGATGCGGTACTGGACGGTCAGCGGCACCTCGACGATGTTCTCGTCCTGGGTCAGCATGGCACCCTGTTTGCTGTAGGCCCGCTCACGGGTCACGTTTTCCTGATACTTGGTCTCGAAGGGCGGGAAGTAGATGTTCAGGCCGGGCCCTACCGTCTCATGGTATTTGCCCAGGCGCAGCACCACCGCCTGCTCCTGCTCGTCCACGACGTAGACGGCGTTGTACAGCCAGAGGGCGCCGACCAGCAATACGCCCAGCAGCAGCAGACCCTTGCCACCACCCGAGCCAAAGCTGTCGCCGCCACTGCCGCCGGACCGCTTCTTGCCGCCGACCAGGCGGTTGATGCGGTCCTGAAACTTACGCAAGGCTTCGTCGAGATCCGGCGGCCCCTTGCGTCCACCATTGCCGCCACCGTTGTTGTTGCGGCCGCCCCAGGGGTCTTGATTGTTCGAGTTGCCACCGGGCTCGTTCCAAGCCATAGCGCTCTCCCTACTGATAACGCGAAAACGCGCCGAAATGGCGCGCCGACCAATGCTACCGGATGGTCCCTGCCCGAACAAAAGCGCCGAGCGGGGGTTTATTGCAAAACATGTTGCTGGATAAAGACTTCCGGCTCTTCACCGGCCCGGCTGAGCAGTCGATTGAGTTCGGCGCGGGGTACTCGTACAGACAACAGGATGTTGCCTTCGTCATCATGATCGTCCTGGCGAACCACGCCCAGCTCGAACAGCTGGGCCCGCAGCCGGGCGTGCCGCTGGGGCAGCCGCAAAACCCCGACGAAAAGATCCTCGCCGAGCAATTCGGCCACGGCCTGACCGACCAGCTCCAGACCGCGCCCCTCGCGTGCCGACACCCAGACCCGAATCGGGCGCCCGGTCTCGTCGTCGCGCTGGATATGCGGCTCGACCCCGTCGAGCAGATCGAGCTTGTTGTAGATCTCCAGCATCGGCAACTCGTCGGCGCCGATTTCGTGCAGCACCGCCTCGACCTGCTCGATCTGCAGCTGGCGATCATCCTCGTGGGCATCGATCACGTGCAGCAGCAGATCGGAGTTGCTGGATTCCTCCAGGGTCGCGCGGAAGGCCTCCACCAGCTTGTGCGGCAGATGGCGGATGAAGCCCACGGTATCGGCCAGCACGATCGGCCCCAGGTCCGGCAGTTCCAAACGGCGCAGGGTCGGATCGAGGGTGGCGAACAGCAGGTTGGCCGCGTAGACGCCGGATTCGGTGAGGCTGTTGAACAGGGTGGACTTGCCGGCGTTGGTGTAGCCGACCAGGGACACCGAAGGAATCTCGGCGCGCCGACGACCGCGCCGAGCCTGCTCGCGCTGGCTGCGTACCTTGTCCAGGCGCTGGCGAATCTGGCGTATGCGGATCCGCAGGAGACGACGGTCGGTTTCCAGCTGGGTTTCACCCGGGCCGCGCAGACCGATACCGCCCTTCTGGCGTTCGAGGTGAGTCCAGCCGCGTACCAGCCGGGTGCTCATGTGCTCGAGCTGGGCGAGCTCCACCTGCAGTTTGCCCTCGTGGGTGCGGGCGCGCTGGGCGAAGATGTCGAGAATGAGGCCCGTGCGATCCAGGACGCGGCACTCGAAGGCTTTTTCGAGGTTGCGTTCCTGACTGGGCGTGAGGTCATGGTTGAAGATGACCAGATCGGCGGCATGAGCATGCACCTGATCGTGCAATTCCTCGACCTTGCCGGTACCGATGAGATAACGCGCCGTCGGCTGGCTGCGGTTCACCGTGACGAACGCCACGGTCTCCGCACCCGCCGATCGCGCGAGTTCGAGAAACTCCTGAGGATCTTCGCGCGCCTCGGGATGCAGGCCTTCCAAATGGACCAGAATGGCCCGTTCACCACCTTCGTGACGCTCGAAGAACAACAGGGCGCTCCTCTTGTTATTTATTCGCTATCCGACTCGCTCGTCTCGGAGCTAGGCAGACGGACCGGGCGGCTGGGCACCACGGTGGAAATCGCATGCTTGTAGACCATCTGGCTGACGGTGTTCTTGAGCAGGATCACGAACTGGTCGAAGGACTCGATCTGACCCTGCAGCTTGATACCGTTGACGAGATAGATGGAAACCGGAACGCGCTCTTTACGCAGGGTGTTCAGGTAAGGGTCTTGTAGCGAATGCCCTTTTGACATCGTGTCGCTCTCCTAAAGAAATGAAAATACTGATCTGGCGACATGCCAGTTTCCGCTGCCCACCATGGACACGCGGACAAAAACGATTCAGCTGCGAGGCGATATGGAGTCGCCGGCCAGGCATTTCAAGATCCGTGGCAGATTGTCACAAGCCAGGCTGTCGAAGGTGTGCGCGGCGGGCCAGCCACGCAACCAGGTCAACTGCCGCTTCGCCAATTGCCGCGTCGCCGCAACGCCACGCGCCACCATCTCTTCCCGCGTGCAATCCCCTTCCAGGAACTCCCACACCTGACGATAGCCTACGGATCGCATGGACGGCAGACCAGGATGCAGATCGGGACGTTCCCGCAAGGCTGAAACTTCGTCGATGAAGCCCTGTTCCAGCATCAGACCGAAGCGCTCGGCGATACGCGCATGGAGCACCTCACGCCGACCAGGCGCCAGGATCAATTGGGCGACAGTATAGGGTAATTGCGTCTGGGGCGCGCCGTTCGAATCGGCATTGGCACTCATTTGCAACGCGCGATGCGCGGTCATCGACTGGCCGCTGACGCGATACACCTCAAGGGCGCGCAGAAGGCGCTGGGGGTCGTTGGGATGGATGCGCGCCGCCGACACCGGATCGACCTCGGCCAGTTGTCGATGGATCTCGCCCCAACCTGCCGCGGCCGCCAGGGCTTCGATCTCGGCGCGGACCCCGGCATCGGCACCGGGCATGTCGGCCAGGCCTTCGAGCAGGGCCTTGAAGTAGAGCATGGTGCCGCCGACCAGCAGAGGGATGCGGCCGGCGGCGGTGATTTCGGCCATGGCCGCCAGGGCATCGGTGCGAAATTCGGCGGCGGAATAGCTCTCGGCAGGGTCGCGGATGTCCACCAGCCGGTGCGGATGGGCAGCCAGCACCTCGGCGCTGGGCTTGGCGGTACCTATGTCCATACCCCGGTAGATGAGCGCCGAATCCACGCTGATCAGCTCGATGGGCAGCAACCGGGCCAGTTCGATGGCGAGGTCGGTCTTGCCGGAGGCGGTCGGCCCCATGAGAAAGATGGCGGGCGGCAGGGGGGCGGTCATTGAGGATTCTCGGAGGACGCCGCGCAGGACGCGGCGGGGCGGTCAGCGGCCGCGCAGGAAGAGTTTGTCCAGGTCATCCAGGCTGAGCTGGGCCCAGGTGGGACGGCCGTGGTTGCACTGGCCGCTGCGCTCGGTGGTTTCCATGTCGCGCAGCAGGGCATTCATCTCCGGCAGGGTCAGCCGCCGGTTGGCGCGTACCGAGCCGTGGCAGGCCATGGTGCCGAGCAGTTCATTGAGGTGCGCCTGAATGCGATCGCTGGTGCCATAGTCCAGCAGATCGGCGAGCACGTCCTGCACCAGTCGCGCCGCCTGGGCCTGCTTGAGCAGCGCGGGGATCTGGCGGATGGCCAGGGTCTCGGGGCCCAGGCGCTGCAGCTCGAAGCCGAGGCGCTCGAACCACTGGCCGTGCTCTTCGGCGCAATCGGCCTCGCGCTCGCTGACCGCCAGGGACTCCGGCACCAGCAGTGGCTGGCCGCGCAGGCCTTCGCTGGCCATGGCCACCTTAAGCCGCTCGTAGGTGATGCGCTCGTGGGCGGCGTGCATGTCCACCAGGATCAGGCCCTGGGCGTTCTCGGCCAGGATGTAGATACCCTTGAGCTGCGCCAGGGCATAGCCCAGCGGCGGCACGTCGCCCTGTTCCGCGGGCAGGGGGGCAGCCTCGGCACCTGTCGGCAGCGGCGCGAAGAAGGCCTTGTAGGCGCTTTGCACCTCGGCCACCGGCGCGCCCGCATAGGGCTGCGGGGTCGGCGCGTAAGGCGCAGCACCCGATCCGCCACCACCGGCGAAAGGCTGGGCAGGCGGCGCAGGACTGTCGTGCAGGACGGCGGCGGCCAGGCGCATCTCGCCCTGGGGGCCGAATTCACCGGCGGCCGGACCGCTCAGGGGCGCCGGCGCCGTGGGTGCCACCACGGCGAGCTGGTCGTCCGGGCGGATGTCGCCGAGGGCGCGGTGCAGGGTGCCGTAGAGGAAGTCGTGCACCTGGCGGCTGTCGCGGAAACGCACCTCGTGCTTGGTGGGGTGGACATTGACGTCCACCGTCGCCGGATCCACTTCGAGGAAGAGCACAAAGGCCGGGTGACGGCCGTTGTAGAGCACGTCGCGATAGGCCTGGCGCACCGCGTGGGCGACCAGCTTGTCGCGCACCATGCGGCCATTGACATAGAAGTACTGCAGATCGGCCTGGCTGCGGGAGAAGGTCGGCAGGCCGACCCAGCCCCAGAGGCGCAGGCCGTTGCGCTCGTGCTCCAGCGGCAGGGCCTGTTCGAGAAAGCCGGGGCTGCAAACGGCGCCGACCCGCCGCCCCTGGCTCTGGGGATCGCCCGCCGGATGCAGGGCCAGCACGCTCTTGCCGTTGTGCCTCAGGTGAAAACCCACGTCGAAGCGCGCCAGCGCCAGGCGCCGCACCACTTCCTGCAGGTGATCGAATTCGGTCTTTTCGGCGCGCAGGAACTTGCGCCGCGCCGGCGTATTGAAGAACAGGTCGCGCACCTCCACCGAGGTGCCCTGGGGGTGGGCGGCAGGCTGTACCCGTGGCTGCATCTCGCGCCCCTCGGTCTCCACCTGCCAGGCCTGGTCCTCGCCCCGGTAGCGCGAGGTCAGGGTGAGCCGGGACACCGAGCTGACCGAGGCCAGGGCTTCGCCGCGAAAGCCCAGACTGGTGACGCTTTCCAGTTCGTCCAGGTGGTAGATCTTGCTGGTGGCGTGGCGCGCCAGGGCCAGCGGCAGGTCGTCCGCCGGGATGCCATGGCCGTCGTCGCGGATGCGCAGCAGCTTGACCCCGCCCTGCTCCACCTCGATGTCGATGCGACGGGCACCGGCGTCCAGGCTGTTCTCCAGCAGCTCCTTGGCCACCGAAGCGGGCCGTTCGACCACCTCGCCGGCGGCGATCTGGTTGGACAGCCGCGGACTAAGCAGCTGGATGCGCCGGGGTTCAGTCATTGCTGGCCGCCAGTTCTTGGGTGGGGATGGTCAGGACCTGGCCGGAGCGGATGCGGTCGCCCTTTAGCCGATTGGCGGCGCGCAGGGTAGAGAGGTCGACATCATAGCGACGCGCGATGAGGCTCAGGCTTTCGCCCGGCTGCACCCGGTGCTGATCGATGCCGCGCACGCTGCCGACCTTGTCGCCCCGCTGCTCGCGCTGCCAGGCCAGGTAGGTGCCGGGCGGCGGGCGGTGTTGGAAGTACTGCACGATACCGGCCTGGATCTGCCGGGCGAGCAGGCCCTGGTGCGCCGGACTGGCCAGCTTGGCCGACTCGTTGGCATTGGTGATGAAGCCGGTCTCCACCAGGATCGAGGGAATGTCCGGCGATTTCAGCACCATGAAGCCGGCCTGCTCCACCCGCGAATGCAGGAGCTTGGTCGCCCGCCCGACCTGACCGAGGATGGTCTGGCCGACCTCCAGGCTGGAGGCCACGGTGGCGGTCATGGACAGGTCCATGAGCACCCCGGCGAGCATGGGATCCTTGTTGTCCAGGGCATCGGATACCCCACCGACCTGGTCGGAGCGGTTTTCCGCATCGGCCAGCCAGCGTGCGGCCTCGGAGGTGGCGCCGCGCTGGGACAGGGCGAAGACGGTAACGCCCTCGGCGCTGGCGCTGGGCGCGGAGTCGGCATGGATGGAGATGAACAGGTCGGCGCCCTTCTTGCGGGCGATGACCTGCCGTTGGCGCAGCGGGATGAAGTAGTCGCTGGTGCGGGTCAGCTCGGCGCGAAAGCCTTTCTGCCGGTTGAGATTGGCCTGCAGCTGCTTGGCGATGGCCAGCACCACGTTCTTCTCGTACAACCGACCGCGGCCGATGGCACCCGGGTCTTCACCGCCGTGGCCGGGATCGATCACCACCACCACGTCGCGCTTGCCGCTGGGGCTGGAGGGCAGACGGGTCGCCGGCTGGGCCGGGGTCACCGGGGTGGCCGGCAGATTGGGCGTGACGGTGGCGGGGATGTCGCTGGCGGCCGGATCGGTGCCCTGGTCGTAGAGATCGACCACCAGGCGATTGCCGTATTCCTTGTTGGGCGCCAGGGTGAAACTCTTGGGCGTCAGGGCGCCCTTGGTGTCCAGCACCAGGCGCACCTCGCCGGGCGAGCGCTGGGCTGCCCGCAGGCCAGTGATGGGGGTGTTGCGCAGCGGCTTTTCGTTCAACCCACCGTCGAGCTGCGCGCCGGACAGGTCGATGACGATGCGGTCCGGGGCACTGAGGGTGAAGACGCTGGCCTTGACCGGGCCGGTCAGATCGAACACCAGACGGGTGTTGTCGGGCGCACGCCAGACGCGCATGCCCTTGATCTGGGTGGCGGCCAGCAACTGACTGCTGAGAATCAACAACAACAGGCCGAGTCCCGACCTGAAAAAACACTTGCGCATGCCTGCGACCGTATAGCTGGAGAACGAAGGATCGGCGCCTAGGGCGCGAGGGCGGCGCACCAGGCCTCGCCGTGAGCACCATGACTAGTCAGGCGCAGATCACGGCCGTCGGCGCGTGGCGTAATGGTAATGTCCAGGTCGGGCTTTGGCAAAAAGCCCTGACCGCGCTCGGGCCATTCCACCAGGCACAAGGCCTCGGCTGTGAAGTAGTCGCGAATCCCCATGAATTCCAGCTCTTCGGGATCGGCCAGGCGGTAGAGGTCGAAGTGGTAGACCGGCCCACTGGGCAACTCGTAGGGCTCGACCAGGGTGAAGGTGGGACTCTTCACCGCCCCGGTGTGGCCGAGACCGCGCAGGATGCCCCGCGACAGGGTGGTCTTGCCGGCGCCCAGATCGCCGTGCAGATAGAGTACGCCACGACCGCCGCTGGCCTGGGCCAGGCGGGCACCCAGGGCATACATGGCGTCTTCGTCGGCGGCGTGCAGGGTCAGTTCAGGCATGGCTGGAGTTCCTCGAGCAACTGGCGGGCGACCGGGGGCAGATCGCTGGCGGCGAGACCGCGGCCCTGGCGACCCAGCTCGGCGCCGGCACGGCCGTGCAGCCAGGCGCCCAGGCAGGCGGCCTCGAAGGGCGCCAGCCCCTGCCCCAGCAGGGCGGCGATGATACCGGTGAGGATGTCTCCCAGGCCACCCGTGGCCATCGCCGGATGCCCCTCGCCGCACAGCGCCATGCGGCCATCCGGATGGGCGATCAGGGTACCGAAGCCCTTGAGCAGCGCCACGCCGCCGTAGCGCCGCGCCAGTTCGCGGGCGCTGCCTGGACGATCGGCTTCGATGTCCTGGATCGAGACCTGCAGCAGCCGCGCCGCTTCGCCCGGATGGGGCGTCATCACCCAGGGCCCGCGCGGCGCCTCGACCACGCCGGCGGCCAACAGATTGAGCGCATCGGCGTCCCAGACCTGGACGACGTCCAGCGTCGCGGCGGCACTGGCCAGCGCCTTGCCCCAGGCGCCCTGGCCCAGGCCCGGCCCGACGGCGAGCACATCGGCCTTCTTGGCCAATTCCAGTACGGCGAAACTGGAACGTACGCCGGCGACCATCACTTCCGGCCGCCGCGCCAGCACCGCGGTGACGTTGGACGGCCGGGTCGCCAGGCTGAGCATGCCGGCACCGCAGCGTAGCGCCGCCTCACTGGTCATGATGGCCGCACCCCCGGTGCCTTCGTCACCGCCGATCACCAGCAGATGGCCGTATTGCCCCTTGTGCGCATTGAGCGGGCGCGCCGCCAGGCGCGGCAGGTTGCCGGGCGCCAGACGCTGAGCGGTGGCATGGGCGGGATTCTGTGGTTCCTCCATCAGCGGCTCGAACACCAGGCTGCCGACGTGATCCGGCCCCTTGCCGGTGAACAGTCCGAGCTTGAGACCGATGAAGGTGATGGTCAGATCGGCGCGCACCAGGGCGCCCGCCGCGGCGCCGGTGTCGGCATCCAGCCCGGAGGGGATGTCGATGGCCACCACCGGCAATTCGCTGGCGTTGATCCGCTCGATGGCCGCGGCATAGGGCTCACGCGCCGCGCCTTTGAGTCCGGTACCCAGCAGGGCGTCGACCACCACACCTTCCAGCGGGGCATCCGCGCGCCAAGGCTGGATGTCCACGCCGGCGGCCAGGGCCTCGGCATGGGCCAGGGCGGCATCGCCCTGGAGTCCGGCCGGATCGGCCAGGTGCCAGACCCGCGCCTGCCAGCCCGCCTTGCGCGCCAGCGCAGCGACCAGGTAGCCATCACCGGCATTGTTGCCACCGCCCGCCAGTACGCAGAGGGCGCCGGCATGGGGCCAACCGTGGCGCAACGAGCGCCAGGCCGCGGCCGCCGCGCGTCTCATCAACTCGAGACCGGGCAGACCGCCGGCGATCAGTTGGGCGTCGAGATCCCGCACCTGCTGGGCGCTGTAGAGCTGGAACGGCAGTTCGTCGTGCATGCTGGGAAAGCCTCCGGAGTCTGGCAAAATAGGCGGCCCTCCTGCCTGTGCGCTCCCGTCGATGTCCGCTGTCGCTCTCGATCTCGCCGCCCTGGCCGACCTCATCAAGACCTGGGGTCGGGAATTGGGCTTTCAACAGACCGGCATCGCCGGGCTGGATCTGGCACGTCACGAGGAACATCTGGAGCGCTGGCTGGCCGCCGGTTTCCATGGCGAGATGGACTATATGGCCGCGCACGGCAGCAAACGTTCGCGACCGGCCGAACTGGTCCCGGGGACCCTGAGGGTGGTGTCCCTGCGCATGGACTACCTGCCCGGCGACACCCGCATGAGCGAGCGCCTGGCCGATGGCACTGCGGCTTATATCTCCCGCTACGCCCTGGGCCGCGATTACCACAAGCTGATCCGCAAGCGCCTGCAGCAGCTGGCCGAGCGTATCCAGGGCGAGATCGGCCCCTTCGGCTATCGCGCCTTCGTCGACAGCGCGCCGGTGCTGGAAAAGGCCATCGCCGAACAGGCTGGCCTGGGCTGGATCGGCAAGAACACCCTGGTGCTCAATCGCAAGGCCGGTAGCTGGTTCTTTCTCGGCGAACTCTTCGTCGACGTGCCCCTGCCAGTGGACGAGCCTACCCCACGCGACCACTGCGGCACCTGCCACGCCTGCCTGGACATCTGCCCGACCCAGGCCTTCGTCGGCCCCTATCAGCTCGACGCCCGGCGCTGCATTTCCTACCTGACCATCGAGTTCAAGGGCTCCATTCCACTGGAGCTACGGCCCTTGATCGGCAACCGGGTCTTTGGCTGCGACGACTGCCAGTTGGTCTGCCCCTGGAATCGCTTCGCCAAGCCCACCGCCGAAGGAGACTTCCAGCCACGCCACAGCCTGGACAGCGCCAGTCTGGCCGAGCTCTTTCGCTGGACCGAAGCCGAATTCCTCAGCCGCACCGAAGGCTCGCCGCTCCGCCGCGCCGGCCACGAACGTTGGCTGCGCAACCTGGCCGTGGGCCTTGGCAATGCCCCAACCAGCATCCCGGTGGTGGAAGCCCTGAAGCTGCAGCGCGAGCATCCCTCTCCCCTGGTGCGTGAGCACGTGGAATGGGCGCTGCAGCGGCACGGCGAGGCCTGAGCGGAAAGCTAGGCGCTCACGGCCCTACCGTGGTGTAAGGGATCGGTGCCCACCAGCTGCCGTAGGGCACGCCGTACTTGTCGACATAGCGCTTGACCACCGGCGACAGCGGCCGGTACTTGCCGTTGGATTTGCCGCCATAGGGCCCCTTGGGCTCGATCTCGGCCTGGAGGGTCAGGACTTCGATGGGGTCGAGGCAGGGGCCCATGATCCAGACCTTGACCACGCCGCCGGGCGCCAGGCCGATGGTGAGGGCTTCGCGATAGTCGAAGTGGTAGCCGCTCGGACACTGGCCCGGGATAGGCTCGACCATCTTTTCCCTGGCCCAATCGGGGATGGTGAAAAGCGCGTGATAGGTTTGAGGCTCGACCATGGATTGCCAGCGTAGGGAGACGACGTAGGGCAGATCCAGGCCGGTCAGAGTACGACCTTTGCCTGAGCCGATTCTTTCTGGCCAGCCCTCTGCGCGAATCGCCAGATTTTCAGGTTTGCCATAAGACACTACTCCCCCCATGGCATTGGGAAAGATGCGCCCGCTGTTATCACCAATATTGACTTGCTCCAGCCAAACTTCCATGTAGTTAGGCGCTATAAAGCCCAAATACCAGGATTCGTAAGGCATTTTTGGTTTGGTCGAGGCATTGGATTGGCAGCCAGTAATACACAATACCAAGATGAGAAGCAGCCAAAAGCGACTCATATCGGATACCCCGTCTGCGGTCGATTGGGGTAGACGTTGCGCCTACCATCGTCCGTAGGAGCATCGACGAAGATCGTATCCACATTGCCCAGGCCACTGCCCATGCGCGCATTCCAGTGAGCCGACCTGTGCACATAGCGACTGAGCAGCAGACGACTTTCAGCCTGATTCAGGGGCTCAGGCGCAGGCGAAGCGCCTGCCTGGAGCTTGCTGGCTATCGGAGCGAGTTCGGCCGGCAAACGCCATTCCGGATCCTCGTCATCGAGGGTCGTGAAAGGGACACCCTGGGCAGTGGCCAGACGGTGCATCATCCGCAGGTAAACCAGGGATAGCTCTCCACGAACCTTTCGCTCCAGCCGTATCGCAGCGAAGACTTCGACTTCCGGCAGGTCGCTCCGGACGCGGTGCAACTCGAGGCGCCAAGTGTCGATGCGTAGGCGAGTGCTGGAGGAATCGTACCAAGGCGCCCGTTGCAGGCGCCGCAACTCCAATTCGGCCTGACGATAGCTCCAGGCCTGGTGGCTATCCGTGCCCCTGGGCTCACGGGTAGCCCTTGGCCGGGTCAACAGCAATCGCTCCTGCATCTCATCCAGGTAGCCGCCCCCGACATCGGCGTGGGCGCCGGGCAGGAAGATCTCCTCATGCTCGGGCGCCACGCTGGTCAGGGCGAAATTGCGGCGGTACTCGTGCTGCGCCGCCAATTGCACAACCTTGAGCGCGCAATTAGCCGGCAGATAGAGATTGAGCCCCGGATTAATCGCATTGGCTGGACTGAAGTCGCGCCGCAGAGGATCAGCAACTGCTGCCACGGTATCGAACACGCCAATGAAATTGAGTTTCACCTTGGCGCGCTTCCAGGGAAGACACGGCAACAATCCTGCCGCCGCAATACCACCATCGACCTTTAATACCTCATTGGCGAAATGCCGCGCTGCTGCCGCCCCTCGGCTAAAACCAAAAAGATCGAATTCGACAGCCTCGACGGATACTTTGGGATTACTGAGTCGAAACTGTACGTATTGTTTGGCAAAGGCGGATGGGAAACTGTGGACGCAGCCCAACACGCCGCTTTTCCCCACGCCCGTCCCCATGGAAAACAAATTGTCCGGCTGGCCAGCTTGAGTCCCAATACCTTCGATATAGACAGAAATACTGGCTCGAACCTCGCTTTTATCGAGCTTTCGATCCACATCGCTCTCATACAACCGATACAACCGCGCAATATTCGTCTCCGCCCCCGCATAGCTGCCATCCGCACTCAGCATGAACCTTTCGCAGTGCCGGACGATGCTCTCTGCCTGGTCCCGGCGAAAGCCCTGCTCTTCCGCACGACAAGTCGCGCCGGTGGCGGCGTTGAAGAGGTTGTTGCCGGTGCCGTCGAAGAAGACGCCGATGCGCAGGGTGATGCGCTGTTCTATCGGGCGCTCCGCCTGTTCGCCGACTTCATCCCTGGCACCGGGTGCGCCATGCGGGTGTTTGGTAGGCGCCTCGATACCCTGTCGCTCCCGGTCGCGCAGCGCCGAAGGCTTGCCCTGCCCCGGTGCCAGGCCGGTAGCGCCTGCACGGCTTGCGCAGGCACCCTTGGCTGCGCCGCCTGGATCCAGGCCGATGATGACACTGCCGGAACCACCGATCACCACACCACCATGGCTGGTGACACTGCCGAGTACCGCCGCCGGCCGGCCGTTGATCAGGACATGGGGGATGACCGCCGCGCTCAAGGCAGCGCCACAGTCACAGGCATGACCGAGGGTCGCGGCAGGCAGGCCATCGAAAGACACATCAGAGGAGCCCTGGGCCAGGGCCGTGGTACCGCACTTGAGGCAGGCGACGGCGTCGCCCAGGCGAACAGCGGGCTTTCCAGACATCACCGATCTACCTATCGGTCACTGGGGCCCTGAAAATGCCGCATAAAATGCTCTAGAACAAGGCTTTCAGCGCAGCGCCGGGCAATCTGCCACGACCCTAGCCATGGGGATCGTCCGGATAGGTGAAGGTCGGCATCTGCCAATTGAATCTCAGCGCCAGCAGGCGCAGCAGCAGCCCCGCGGCCAGGGTGATGAGCAGCGCCTGCTCCTCGCCGAGCCACGGGCGGCAGAGCAGATAACAGCCAGCGGAGAGCACAGCCACGCTGGCATAGAGCTCGCGCCTGAGGATCAGGGGCACGTCGTTGCAGAGGATGTCGCGCAGGATGCCGCCGCAGGTGCCGGTGAGGGTGCCGCTGACGATGACGATGGCCGGGCTCAGGCCCATCTCCAGGGCCACCTGGCAGCCGATCACGGTAAAGGCCACCAGGCCCAGGGCATCGAGCACCAGGAACAGCCGGCGCAGATAGCGCATGACCCGGGCGATGGCCACGGTGGCCAGGCCCGCGCCGACGGTGAGCGCCAGGTACTCCGGGTGCTTCACCCAGCCGAGCGGATAGTGCCCCAGCAGGACGTCGCGCACCGAGCCGCCGCCCAGGGCGGTGACGCTGGCGATCAGCGCCACGCCGAACAGGTCCATGCCGCGGCGACCCGCGGACAGGGCGCCGGTCATGGCCTCGGCGGTGATGGCCACCAGATAGAGGATGGACAGCAGCACGGCTGCGCGGCCATCAGACCTTGATGAAGTGCTCGCGGTAGTGCCGCAGTTCAGCGATGGAATCGCGGATGTCGTCCAGCGCCAGGTGGCTGCCGCTCTTCTTCACGCCGTCACGCACATGGGGCGCCCAGCGCGCGGCCAGTTCCTTGAGGGTGGAGACGTCCAGGTTGCGGTAGTGGAAGTAGGCTTCCAGCGCCGGCATGCGGCGGTAGAGAAAGCGGCGATCCTGGCAGATGCTGTTGCCGCAGATCGGCGATTTGCCCTTGGGCACCCACTGCTGCAGGAATTCCAGGGTCAGGGCCTCGGCCTGGGCGGTGTCGACGGTGCTCTCGCGCACCCGCTGGGTCAGCCCCGAACCGCCGTGCTGACGGGTGTTCCACTCGTCCATGCCGGCCAGAATCTCGTCCGACTGGTGGATGGCCAGCACCGGGCCCTCGGCCAGCACATTGAGATCGCCGTCGGTGACGATGGTGGCCATCTCGATGATCACGTCCCGATCCGGATCCAGGCCGGTCATTTCCAGGTCGATCCAGATCAGGTGCTGCGGATTGGGGGTGGTCATGGTGAACTCCTTGATAATGGCAGCAGTGTAGCAGTGCGCCTGCCGCGCACCTACCGGCGCCAGAGCAGCAGCCGGCTGCCACGCAGGTCACCCACTTCCAGCACCCTGTCCGCTGGCTGGCCGGGAATCTCGAAGGTGTTGCTGATCAGCCAGCTGCCGGCCCGCAGCTCCGTGCGAGCCTTGTCGCCCAGGCGTGGCATGGGCGCCGGGGAGAGAAAGCAGTAGACGACGTCGAACTCGCCCAGCTCCACTCGCCAGAGATCGCGATAGCGTACCTGGCAGTTGCGCCGTGGCAGGCAGCGCAGCCAGGCCAGGGCGAAGCTCAGCGGCGCCGTCTCCACGCCAACGAAGGTGGCTTGCGGAAAGCGCCGGGACAGATCGACCAGGGTATAGCCCAGACCGCAGCCCAGGTCGACGAAGCGAAAGGTCGGCTCGCGCTCGACGAGCAGTTCGGCCAGCCGCTCGCGGGTCTGGCGCCCGGTGAGATAGAGCGGCACCCGCTCGCGCAGGCTGTTCCAGTTCAACAGCAGGAGCAGCAGGAAGCCGAGCGCGGCGATACCCGCCGACAGGCCGCGACCACTGACCAGGTAGAGCGCCGGAGCGAACAGCAGATTGATGAAGACCCACCAGCGCGCCAGGCCCAGGCGTTCGCCCAGCAGCGCCGCGAGCACCGCCTGCAGGCACACCAGCAGCAGCAACGACGGGCGCTGCCCGGTGAAGCCGGCCCACAGCCGCAGTCCGACGACCGCCAGCACCAGGGCGGCCAGTTGCACCAGCACGGCCAGCAACAGGGGATAGCGCGAGGCGAGATGGGCCAGCATGGAGGCTCCAGAGCGACGAGGTGCGCCAAGTTTAGGTAATCGGCGAGAGGCGGCCAATGCTAGACTCCTCGACCCCGAAACCCGCGGACTTCCCATGGCCAAACGCCACCTGACCCGTCGCCAGAGCTGGCGGATCGAAAAAATTCAGACTGAACGCGCTGCTCGCGCGGAAAAGCGCGAATCCAAGCTGGTCGACGAACTGGAAGGCGGCGATCTCGGCCCGGAACAACAGGGCCAGGTGATCGCCCATTTCGGCGTTCAGGTAGAGGTCGAAGATGGCGAAGGTCGGCTGCAGCGCTGCCATCTGCGCGCCAACCTGCCGACCCTGGTCACGGGCGACCAGGTGGTGTTTCGCTCCGGTATCCAGGGCAATGGCGTCATCGTCGCCCAGTTGCCGCGCCATTCGGAGATCTGCCGGCCGGACATGCGCGGTCAGCTCAAGCCGGTGGCGGCCAACGTCGACCGCCTGGTGATCGTCTTTGCCCCGCTGCCCACGCCCCATGCCAACCTCATCGACCGCTACCTGGTGGCGGCCGAGCATGCCGGCATTCAGCCGCTGCTGCTGCTCAACAAGGCCGACCTGATCGACGAGCACAACGGTCCGGCGCTGGACGAACTGCTGGGCATCTACCGCGAGCTGGACTATCCGCTGCTGGAGGTGTCGGCCCACAACGGCCTGAGCATGGACCAGCTCAAGAGCGCCCTGGACGAACACGTCAGTGTCTTCGTCGGTCAGTCCGGCGTGGGCAAGTCGTCGCTGGTGAACGCCCTGCTACCGGGCGTCGATACGCGCGTCGGGCCGCTGTCCGAGCTGACCAACAAGGGCACCCACACCACTACCACCGCCAGGCTCTTCCACTTTCCCGATGGCGGCGACCTGATCGACTCACCCGGTATTCGCGAATTCGGCCTCAGTCACGTCAGCCGCGACGACGTCGAAGCCGGCTTCAAGGAATTCGGCGACTACCTCGGCCACTGCCGCTTCCGCGACTGCAAGCATGAGCGCGAACCCGGTTGCGCCCTGCTCGCCGCCTTGGAACGCGGCGATATCCATCCGCAGCGGATGGCCAGTTACCGGCATATCCTGGCTAGCCTCGAAGGCGAGTCACGCTACTAACGAAAACGCCGGGCAAGCCCGGCGTTTTTATCGATCGACGACTATCAGCCAAAGACGCGGAAGCGCTCGGCATCGTCCATGAAGCCCTTCTCGGGGAAGTCGCCCTCGTTGGAGCCGAAGGGCATTTGGGCGCGCAGGTGCCAGGTCTCCGGCAGCTTCCACTCGGCGGCGGCCAGGGCGTCGGGCAGCGGATTATAGTGCTGCAGGTTGGCGCCGATGCCGGCGTTGGCCAGGGCGGTCCATACCGAGAACTGGGCGATGCCGCTGGCCTGTTCCGACCAGATGGGGAAGTTGTCGGCATAGGCGGGATACTTGTCCTGCAGGCCGGCAACGACATGCCGATCCTCGTAGAACAGCACGGTCCCGGCGCCGGCCGCGAAGCTGTTGATCTTGCCCTCGGTAGCGGCGAAGGCGTCGGCCGGCACGATCTGCCGCAGCGCCTGCATGACGAAGCCCCAGAACTTGTCGCTTTCGGCGCCGAACAGGATCACCGCACGCGAACTCTGCGAGTTGAAGGCGGAGGGCGACAGCTTGACCGCCTCCTGGATCAGCGTGGTGACCTGGTCCTGGGCCAGCGGCAGATTCTTGCCCAGCGCATACTGGCTGCGGCGGCGCTTGATGGTGTCGATAAAGGCGTTGCTCATCGGGAGGCTCCTGCAAGGGAATCGGAGATCGAGAGACCGCGCGCCAGGGCGCAAGGTGCCCGATCCGTCATGAAACCCCTGCAGCTTACCCAGCCCTGCCCGCGCCAACGGACGAAAAAACCGAACGCTAGCAGCGAATTTTCCTATCGATCGCCATGACCGCTCAGGGCTTGCTCTGGATGACGCCGGCGTCGAAGGCGTTGATCTGCTGCTTGAAGGCGGCGTTGTTGATGGGTTGCGCCAGATTACCGGTGGCGCTGACGCCACCGCTGGAGACCCCGCTGCGACTGGCAGCCGGCGCGCCATCGGTCGCCGGCTTCGGTGCCTGGCTGCTCCCGGCCCGTCCCTCGATGGCCTGCTGGGCCTTCTTGGTCAGGACGATGATATCGATGCGGCGGTTGACCGGATTGAGCGGATGCTCGCGATCGAAGGGGGCCGAGGAGGCATAGCCGACGATCCGCGCCACCTGCTCTTCCGGATAGCCACCGGCGATCAGCGCCCGGCGTGCGGCGTTGGCGCGACCGGCGGACAACTCCCAGTTGCTGAAGTCACCCTTGCCGTTGTAGCGCGCCGCATCGGTATGGCCGCTGATGCTGATCTTGTTCGGCACCTGGCGAATGGTGTCGGCCATGGCCAGCAGGATGTCCTCGAAATAGGATTTCAGTCGCGGACTGCCGGAGTCGAACATCGGCCGGTTCTCGGCATCGACGATCTGGATGCGCAGGCCGTCCTGGGTGATTTCCAGCAGGATCTGGTCCTTGAACTTCTGCAATTCCGGATTCTGCTCGATCTTGTTCTGCAGCTCCTGCAGCAACAGCTCCAGGCGCTCCTTGTCGACCTGCTCGGCGATCTTTTCCGCCTGGCTCGGATCCATCTTCGCCTGACTGGCAGCATCCTTCTGCTGCTGGGCCGCGTCGTTGGGCTGGCGCTTGTCGGACTGATCGGGCGCCTGGGTGGGATCGGGCGCGACGCGGTTGGAGTCGTTGGGATCGGCACGCTCCTGCACGTCCGGATTGACCTTGTTCTGGGTCGAATCCGGTTGCGCCTGGATCTCGGGATTCAGGGTGCGATCGGGCGCCGGCGTCGGCGTGCCGCCCAGGTCGATGACATAGGGACTGGCGCTTTCGGTGAAGCCGATCGGATCCTGGAAGTAGCCGGCGATGGCCTTCTTCTGCTCTGGGGTGGCCGAGGACATCAGCCAGAGCACCAGGAAGAACGCCATCATGGCGGTGGCGAAGTCGGCGAAGGCGATCTTCCAGGCGCCGCCGTGGTGGCCGGCGGCGCTTTTCTTGATGCGCTTGACGATGATCGGCTGGTTGTTGTCCATCAGCTGCCCCGCATGGCCTGCTCGAGCTCACTGAAGGACGGCCGGTGCGCCGGGAACAGCACCTTGCGGCCGAATTCCACGGCGACGGTGGGCGGCATGCCGCTGGCGGCGGCGACCAGGCAGGCCTTGATGGCCTCCAGCACATTGAGCTCTTCCTTGGCGTCGTGCTCCAGGCAGGTCGCCAGGGGGCCGAAGAAGCCGTAGGCCGCGAGAATACCGAGGAAGGTACCTACCAGCGCGGCGCCCACGTGGCCACCGATGGCCGCCTGGTCACCCTCGCCGAGCATACCCATGGTGATCACGATACCCAGTACCGCGGCGACGATACCGAAGCCGGGCAGGCCGTCGGCGACCCGCGATACCGCGTGGGACGGATGCTCCAGCTCTTCCTTGATGCCGGCCAGCTCCATGTCGAACAGGCCTTCCAGCTCGTGGGGCGCCATGTTGCCGGAGGACATCAGCCGCAGGTAGTCGGCGACGTAGGCGGTCATCCGCTCATCCTTGAGGATGTTCGGGTACTTGCTGAAGATCGGACTGGCCTTGGGATCCTCGACGTCCGCCTCGATGGACATCATGCCCTCGCGCCGGCTCTTGTTGAGGATCTCGTAGAGCAGCTTGAGCACGTCCAGGTAGAAGGCGTGGGTGAAGCGGTTGCCAAACATCTTCAGCGACTTCTTGAACACCTGCATGAAGGTGCTGCCCGGGTTGGCCTGCAAGAAGGCCCCCAGGGCGGCACCGCCGATGATCAGGACCTCGAGCGGCTGGATGATCGCAGCGATCTTGCCATGCGCGAGAATGTAGCCGCCGAGGACAGCCGCGAATATCACGATGATGCCGATGATTTTTGCCATGGTTGGGAATACTGTGTGCTAAGGAAAATTGAGCCGGGGATCTGCCCTCACGTCCCCTTTATCGGACCCGGCGCCCCGGACTGAAGGCCTTTCATCAAATTTCAAGGCGACCGTCGTATGTCCAGCCGCCCAAACACCGTCGAAGACTGGGTCAAACACCTGGAAGGCGTACGCCTGCCGGTGGCCACCGCCACCGCGGAGCGTCTGCGCCGCGCCCTGGCCGATGGCCGTCTGGCGTTGCATGAGATCGCCGAACGGCTCTGCGAGTCACCACCCCTGGCGCTGGCCCTGCTACGCGAGGCCAATCGCGGCCATGCCAGCCTTGGCGATCCGGCCGCCAGTCTGGAGGCCGTGCTCGGCCGCGTCGGTCTCGGGCCGGCGGAGTACCTGATCGCCCGCCAGCCGACCCTGCCCGAGGAGCGCCTGCCGCGTCCGCTGCGGCAGCTATGCCTGGTCAGCCAGCACGCCATGACTCTGGGGCTGGGCCTGTTCGGTGTGCCCCTGGCGCGGCTGTGGCCGGACATCCGCCTGGCCGCCCTGCTCTTTCTGGCGCCGCTCTGGCCGCTGGCGACCCGTTATCCGGAACTCTTCGAGGAATGGGAACGGCGGGTGCTGGGCGAAGGCGAACCGGCGCTCAAGGTCGAGCGCGAACTGCTCGGCGTGCCGGCGATCCGCCTGTGCCAGGCGCTGGCCCGTCACTGGCAGTTGCCCGAGTGGATCGTGGAAGGCTATCGCCTGCTGGACCAGGATCGCCGGCAACTGGTCAGGGCGCTGCACATCGCCCATGGCGACGATCCCCTCGAACAGCAGCAGCGCCTCGACGAAGACCCCAATCTGCGCCGCTGGCTGACCCATCCCGGCAACACCATCCTGCTGGCCAACGGTCTGGCCCTGGCCAGCCACCATGCCTGGGATGGTTCTCATACCCTGCGCTGGCAGCGTTTCAGTGCCCTCTATCTGCAACTGCCGCTGGCACGGGTGCAGAGTCGCAGCCATGAACTGGCGGTGCAGGATGCCCAGCGCCATGCCCGACCCGGCCTCTGGCATCCGGCCGAGGGCCTGGTCTGGCCACCGGGCGAACGGCGCCTCAAGCCGGTGCCCCGGGTACAGGTCGCCAGCGAGAGTCAGGCACAGCGCTGGCGCGGGCTCTGCGAGCAGCTGCTGCACACGCCCAGCGCCTTCGCCACCCTGCCCCAGCTGTTCGATTGCGCCCGCCAGGCGCTGGTGGCCTGCGGCCTGCCGCGGCTGCTGTTGCTGACCCCGGATCGCAACGGCCAGAAGGGCAATGTCCAGTTGCACCACGGCCTGGACGACGCACCCGGCCTGCAACTGGATATCGCCAGCCACCCGCTGCTGGCCAAGCTGTTCGGCAGCCCCGGCCAGTTGCGCATCGATGACGGCAACCGAGCGCGCTTCGCGCCGCACCTGCCCGCCGATCTGCGCCGGCTGTTCAGCAACGAGCGGCTCTGGCTGCGCAGTCTGGGCTTTGGCGAACGGGTGGTGCTGCTGGCGATCCTGGACAGCGAACTGCAGCCAGCGGATCCCCGCCGGACCGCGGCGCTGGACAAGACCTTCACTTGCATCGAGCGCGCCATCGGCACCTTCGCCAATCGTCCGCGGGCACGACCGGCCTGACGCTGGCCGGTCAACCTCGGTACACTTCACCTTCTACGGACCGACGGGAAATCCGCGATGCCCTTTTCCGCCTTGCCCCTGGTGATCGAACCGGCCGATCTCGCGGCGCGCCTGGATGCGCCCGAACTCATCCTGGTGGATCTCTGCAGCGCCGCCCACTATGCCGAAGGGCATCTGCCCGGCGCGCGCCATGTCACGCCCGCCCGCACCCAGCTGGGCAGCAAGCCGGCGCCCGGCCTGCTGCCGGCCCAGGCGGACCTGGAACAGCTGTTCGGTGAACTGGGCCAGCGCGACGAGGCCGTCTACGTGGTCTATGACGACGAAGGCGGCGGCTGGGCCGGACGCTTCATCTGGCTGCTCGATGTCATCGGGCACGGCCACTATCACTATCTCAACGGTGGGCGCCAGGGCTGGATCGCCGCCGGCCTGCCGCTTAGCACCGAGGTACCCGCTGCGGCGGGCGCACCGGTCGCCCTGACCCTGCACGAGGAGCCCACCGCCAGCCGGGCCTATCTGCAGAGCCGGTTGGGCGCAGAAGACCTGGCCATCTGGGACGCCCGTGGCGCCGATGAATACCGTGGCGAGAAGGTGCTGACCGCCCGCGGCGGCCACATCCCCGGCGCGATCAACTTCGAATGGACCGCTGGCATGGATCGCGAGCGCCAGTTGCGCATCCGCGAAGACCTGGCCGCCGAACTGGAGCGCCTGGGCATCACCCGCGACAAGGAAATCATCACCCACTGCCAGACCCATCACCGATCCGGCTTCACCTACCTCGCGGCCAAGGCTCTGGGCTATCCGCGCGTCAAAGCCTATGCCGGCTCCTGGGGCGAATGGGGCAACCACCCCGACACCCCCATCGAATGACTGCCAAGGACCTCTCATGAAACTGCCAGACCGACTGTTCATCCTCGCCCAGCACCTGCTGCCGCACCATCTGCTGTCGCGGGTGATCGGTGGCTTCGCCGAGTGCCGGGCGCCCTGGTTCAAGAATCTGCTGACCCGCTGGTTCGTCCGTCACTATGACGTCGACATGCGCCAGGCCCAGGTGGAAGACCCCACCGCCTACGAGAACTTCAACGCCTTCTTCACCCGCGCCCTGAAGCCCGGTGCCCGCCCGCTGCCGGCCGAAGCCGGCGTGGTGGTGAGCCCCAGCGACGGCGCCATCAGCCAGCTGGGTCGGATCGAGCACGGCCGCATCTTCCAGGCCAAGGGCCACAGCTACAGCCTGCTGGAGCTGCTGGGTGGCGACGGCCTGCGCGCCGCGCCCTTCATGGGCGGCCATTTCGCCACCATCTACCTGTCGCCCAAGGACTACCACCGGGTGCACATGCCGCTCACCGGTACCCTGAAGGAGATGGTCTATGTGCCCGGGCGCATCTTCTCGGTCAACCAGCTCACCGCCGAGAACGTGCCCGAGCTGTTCGCCCGCAACGAGCGGGTGGTCTGCATCTTCGATACCGCCGTGGGCCCCATGGCGGTCATCCTGGTCGGTGCCATGATCGTCGCCAGCATCGAGACGGTCTGGGCCGGCCTGGTCACGCCACCCAAGCGCGAACTCAAGCGTTTCGCCTACGACGAGGCCGCGCGTGCGCCCATCACCCTGCGCACCGGCGACGAGCTGGGGCGCTTCAAGCTGGGCTCCACCGCCATCGTGCTGTTCGGCCCGGACGCGGTGAACTGGTCCGCTGAACTCGGCGCGCTGTCCACCGTCAACATGGGGCAACTGCTGGGGGTTCCGACCACGCCGGCCCCCTTGACCACCGTTTCCGAGCCAGGGCCTCTCGCCTAGATGCGCGGTTCATTGCCCATCGAACCAGGAGTATGCGCGGCGAATGGATAGCAAAAGGCCACAGCTCATGTTGCGGGTACCGACGCCCGATCAGCGCAGCCTGACGTTTTGTGACGCCACGCCAGCCGGCCTCAAGCGCTGGCTGGAGCAATTGCCGCGGGCCAAGCTGGGCGAATTCGCCCGGCTGCTCTACCAGGGCCTGCTGGAACTCAACCGGCTGATCCTGACGCCGGAAGCCCGGCTGCGCCTGCTCGAATCCCTGCGCCCGGACGTGCAGCGGATCTGCCAGTTGCTCGAACGCCATGTGCTCAATCAGGCCATCGTGCTCGACGAGCGGTCGCGCAAGGTCGCCAATCTCTGCCAGGCCCTGCAGAACCTGCTGGCCGCCGGCTACAAGCTGATCGTGGTCGAGGAAAGCGAGCGCGGCGAACGCAGCACGCTGCTCGCCACCGCCATCCAGCGCGCCCTGCGCGCCCTGCTCGGGCCGCTGATCCGCGCCGCCCAGCTCTATACGCCGGTTCACGACAACCTCTGGCTGGAGCTGCACCAACTCTATCGGCTAGCGGTGACCACTGGCCTGCACAACCAGAAGATTCGCGATGAGCTGCTGCCCGGCGACGGCAGCCAGACCATCACCCAGGCCTATGGCGCCGCCCTGCTGTTTGGCGCCGCGCGCTGCAACCAGCTGCGCCAGAGCCATATCGCCCAGCTGACCCTGCACCTGGACGACTGGGCCGGCCTGATCCGCCTGCAAGGCCCCGAGCAGAACGGTACCCTGATGGTGGTGGCGCCGCAGATCGACGCCCCGCCGCGCTATCGCTCGTTGCTCCGCGAAGCCAACCTCAGTGGCCTCCTGGGGCTCGCCCCGCAGCAACTGGTGCAGGCCATTGAGGACTATCTGGCCCTGGCGCCAGAACAGCGACCGCGCGCGCGCCTGCCGGTGCACGGCGATCTGTCCCTGGATCTGCTGCAACACCTGGTCGGGGCCTGGGGTCAGGAGGCGGATCGCGCCTTCCAGCGCATGCCCGGTCAGGGTCAGGTACAGGTCTGCATCGGCATGAGTGCCCTGCACTACCAGCTCGCGGGTGGTCAGGTGTTCGCCGACACCCTGCGCCTGTCGGCGCCGGTCGTGCCGGACGCCTTTGCGCCCAAGCCCAAGGAAGACGTCTGGTCGCTGGCCTTCGATGCCGATACCCGGGCACCCGATGCCCTGGACTGGAGCACCGAGTCCTTGGAAGAAATCCATTACGACGTTCTGCCCGGCGACCGCGAGGCGGCCACTCCGGCCTTTCCGATCCACGAGGTACAGGTGGTCAACCACAGCCCGGGTGGCTATTGCCTGAGCTGGAGCGGCGAGGTCCCCGAGCAGCTGCAGGCCGGCGAATTGCTCGGCGTGCGCCTGCCCGATGATCACAGCTGGGGCCCGGCGGTGGTGCGCTGGGTACGTCAGGTGCCCGGCAGTGGCACCCAGATGGGTGTTGAGCTGCTGGCCCCCACCGCACGTCCCTGCGGGCTGCAGCTGCTACGCAAGGCCGAGCAGAACAGTCAGTACCTACGAGCCCTGCTGCTGCCGGAGATCAAGGCCATCGACCAGGCGCCGACCTTGATCGCGCCGCGCCTGCCCTTCCAGGAGGGTAGCAAGGTGCAGATCAATCGGCAGGGCAACGAGCAGCGCGGCATGCTCGACCGGCGTCGCAGCATGACGGTCAGCTTCAGCGTCTTCGAATATCACCTGCTGGAACAGAGCAGCGCTCAGCCCAGCGGCGGCCCTGCCGGCGGTGGCGCCCGGCAGGAAGAAGACTTTGACTCGCTGTGGAAGTCTCTGTAGCTTCGATAAATCATCGTTATCGCCAGGGCGCGAATAGACCATGGCCGCCGAACACAGTGCGATCCGCCTGTTACTGCTCGAAGCATCGCAGAACGAGGCGGAACGCCTGGTCAGCCTGTTCCGTAATGCCGGACGGGCAACGCGGGCCCAGCGCCTGGCCGACCCCACGGGTCTCAACGAACTCCTGTCCCAATCCTGGGACCTCGCCATCCTCGCCCCACCTTCTCCTGAGCTCGACAGCCTGGCCGCCCTGCGTCTCTTGCGCCGTCGGGCGCCTCAGCTCGCCGTCATCCAGCGGGTGGCACCCGAGGACCCCACGGCGGTGCTCGAAGCCCTGCGCCTGGGCGCCCGCGACGGCATCGCCAGCGACAACGACGAGCACCTGCTGCTGGCCAGCCTGCGCGAACTGGGCAATCTGGCCGAGCGTCATGAACGCCGGCGCCTGGAACAGGCCCTGGCCGAAGCCGAGCAGCGCTGCCAGCTGCTACTGGCCAATGCCGTGGATGCGGTGGCCTATGTCCACGACGGCCTGCATATCCACGTCAACTCGGCCTATGTGGAGCTGCTGGGTTATCCCTCCGCGGAAGACCTGGAAATCACGCCGCTGATGGACCTCATCGCCGCCGCCGACCAGCCGGCGCTGCGCGAGGCCTTCCGTCAGTTGCGCGACGCTCCCAGCCCCCTCGAACTGGATTGCCGGTGCGTCCGCCAGGACGGCAGCACCCTCGGCGTACACCTGCGCCTGACGCCAGCCATCTATCTCGACGAACCCTGCGTGCAGTTGCACCTGCGCGAGGAGCGCGCGGCCCCGGCCGCCGAGGCCCTCGAGGAACAGCTGCGCGAGGTGCGCTTCCAGGATACCCTGACCGGGCTGCTCAATCGCAGCCGCATGCTCGAATTGCTCGAAGACGCCCTGGAGCGCGCCCGACTCGGCGCGCCGGCCAGCTTCGCCTACCTGAGCATCGATCGCTATCCGACCCTGCTGGCCGAGCTGGGCATAGGCGCCATGGACGAGTTGCTGGTGGCCCTGGCCGAGCGCCTGAGCGAGCACTTCGGCACCCTGGTGACCCTGTCGCGCTTCGCCGACGATGCCTTTACCGTTCTCCTGCCCCAGGCGGCCGACGCCAGCCTGGACAGCGCCTTCGAGCGCCTGCTCGGCCGTCAGGAGCGCCAGCCGCTGGCCCTGGCCGGACGTAATCTGGCCATTAGCTATTCAATCGGTGTGGTCAGCCTGGACAGCCATACCAAGAGCGCCGGCGACCTGGTGGACCGGGCGCACCGTTCCGCGCGCCAGGTCGCCCAACGGGGCGGCAACGCCTGCAAACGCTACGACCCCCAGGAAGAGCTAGCCGCCGCCGCCAATCGCGGCAACCTGGTGGCCATGGTCAAGCAGGCCTTGCAGCAGAACGGCTTTCGCCTGCTGTTCCAGCCGGTGATCGGCTTGCGCGGCGGCAGTCACGAGTACTACGAAGCCCTACTGCGGCTGATCAACCCCCAGGGCGAAGAGGTCTCACCGGCCGAATTCGCCCGCACCGCCCGTGACAGCGGCCTGAGCGGCCAGATCGATCGCTGGGTGATCCACCAGGCGGTGCGCCAGCTGGGCGAACACCGCGCGCGCGGCCACGGCACGCGCATCTTCGTGCACCTCTCGGGCGCGACCCTGGGCGATCTGGAATTGTTGCCCTGGCTGAGGGAAACCCTGGAAGCGCAGCAGCTGGACGCCGAGGCGGTGATCTTTCAGCTCAGCGAGGAAGACCTGTTGGCCCAACCGGAGCAAGCCCTGGCCATGGCGCAACGGCTGCGCCGCCAGGGTCATCCGGTCACCCTGAGCGGCTTCGCTGCCGGTGACCCGCCGCTGGCGGCGCTGCGCCTGCTGGTGCCGGATTACGTCAAGCTGTCGGGCAAGCTGATCAAGGACCTGGCGCAACCGGACCACCAGGAGCGCCTCAAGGCCCTGGTCGCCGAGCTCAGCGCCCAGAACGTCCAGACCATCGCCCCCTTCGTCGAGAGCGCCAGCGTGCTGGCTCAGCTCTGGCAGGTCGGGGTGCACTTCATCCAGGGCTACTACCTGCAGGAGCCCAGCCAGGCGATGGACTACGAGTTCCATGCCGAGTAGCAGCGACCCAGCTTGAGATAGGCTTATCGCGGCCGCAACGGCGGACCGCGATGGCCGCTGGGAGGCTCAGCCCTGGGTAAGCCGATCTTCCACGCCCAGCAGATAGAGCACGCCATCCAGGCCCAGCACGCTCACCGACTGGCGGGCGGACTGGCGCACCAGCGGCTTGGCGCGAAAGGCCACGCCCAGACCGGCCAGGGCCAGCATCGGCAGGTCGTTGGCGCCATCGCCCACGGCGATGGTCTGCTCCAGCGTCAGGCCTTCACGGCTGGCCAGTTCCTGCAGCAGATCGGCCTTGCGCTGGGCATCGACGATGGGCTCGACGGCGCGGCCGGTCAGCTTGCCGTCGACGATCTCCAGTTCGTTGGCATAGACGTAGTCGATGCCCAGCCGCGCCTGCACCTGGCGGGCGAAGTAGGTGAAGCCGCCGGAGAGGATGGCGGTTTTGTAGCCCAGCCGCTTCAGCTCGGCGAACAGCCGCTCGGCGCCCTCGGTCAGACGCAGCCCGGCACCGATGTCTTCCAGCACCTCCTCGGACAGGCCCTGCAGCAGCGCCATGCGCTCCGTGAAGCTGGCGCGGAAATCGATCTCGCCGCGCATGGCCCGCTCGGTGATGGCGGCCACCCGCTCGCCGATACCGGCGGCCTTGGCCAGTTCGTCGATGACCTCGGCCTGGATCAGGGTGCTGTCCATGTCGAACACCGCCAGCCGGCGATGCTGCCGCTGCAGGTCGTCGGGCTGCCAGCCGATGTCGGCCTGGCCTTCCTGGGCCAGTGCCAGCAGGCCCGCGCGCAGGGCCTGGGGCTCGTGCGGCTCGCCGGTGACGCGCAGCTCCAGGGCGGCGCGCGCGGTCGCGCCCGGCTCGCTCAGGGCGCGGATGGCGTGGATGTTCAGGCCCTGCTCGCGGCACAGCGCGGCCAGCCGGGTCAGCGGCAGATCGGCCAGGCTGCGGCCCATCAGCGTCAGGACATGGGCTTCGCCGCTGTCCGGTGCCGGCTGCGCCAGGGGCGCCACCTGCAGCCCCAGGGCCTGCAGTGCCTGCCCCAGCGCGGCGCCGGCACTGGCCGGGCTGACCAGCAGGGTCACCGCGGCACTGTTGTCCAGACCCTGCTGCTGCAGCGATTCCAGCCGAGCACCGGCCGCGGCCAGGGCGCCGGTGAGCGCAGCCAACCAGTCGGCGGGCAGGATGCCTACGGCCTGGAGTCCGATAACGTCTTGCATGGCGATCCCCTCGCGGAAAAGCGCGCAGTCTACCCTTTCGCCCCGGCGGTGCCGAGCCATGGGCACCGGCTGGCGGCGGGAGTCCACCGCCGGCCTCTTTTGCGGGCGAAGCCCTGCATTCGCCGTTTTCGCGCCCCTGGCCCGCTGGTTATACTGGCCGCACATTTTTTGTCCAAAGAAACGATTTCTGTGACCCGCCCCGCGACCGTCAAGCCCGATAATTTCTTCCTGCTTATCTACCGAGCCCTGCGCCAGCGTCGTGTGCCGGTGGCCTTGCGCATCGTTTCCCACAGCCTGCTGCTGGTGGCGGCCGCTCTGGTGATCTATGCCGGCATCATGAGCATGCAGTTCCGCCATGCCATGCAGCAGCAGGCCGACGCCGTCGGTCAGAGCCTGGTGACCCAGACGGCCAACTCCGCCGCCGAACTGCTGGTGGCCAACGACAACCTCAGCCTCAACGTGCTGCTCAGCAACCTGGCGCGCAATCCGCTGGTGGCCCATGCCGCGGTCTACAGCCCGGACAACCGGGTGCTGGCCGAGTCCGGCACCCGCCCGAGCCAGGGCCTGCTGACCGCCACCGAGGGTATCTACAGCACGCCGATCCGCTTCCAGGACGTCACCGCCGGCCAGGTGCGCCTGGCGCTGGACATGGACCAGTTCCAGCAGCCGATGATGATCAGCCTGCAGAACATGGGTCTCTTGGGGCTGATCCTGCTGGGCCTGACCCTGATCCTCAGCCTGCGGCTCGGGCGCCAGCTGTCGATTCCACTGCTGGAGCTGCGCGTCTGGCTGCGCGATCCCGACGATCCCGCACCGGGCGCCGGGCGTCTCGACGAACTGGGCGACCTGGCGCGCCAACTGCAGAGCCGCCTGGTCCCGCCCAAGCCGCCCAAGGCGGAAGTGGCCGAGGACGACGATCCCTTCGCCGACGAACAGGGTGGCCTGAGCGTCAAGCCGCCGCCCGCGCGCAAGGCTCCCGCTGCCAAACCGGCTGCCCGCAAGGCGCCTGCGGCGGATGCCGACAACGAACTGGACGCCGATGCCTTCGCCGATCTGGTGCCGGACTCCTTCACCGAGCCGCCGCCCACGCCGGCCCCGGTAGTGCCCACCGAGCCCGACATCGTCACCTCCGCGGTGCTGGCCATCCAGCTCGGCGCCCAGGACCAGCTCAGCCGGCTGCCGCGCAGCCGCCTCGAACAGCTGCTGGAGCGCTATCGCGACTGCCTGCAGCAGGCCACCGAGCTCTATGACGGCGAACTCCACACCCTCAAGGACGGCGGCAGCCTGATCCTCTTCCACGAGCGCAGCGACGACGATGACTACCTGACCCGCGCGCTCTGCTGCGGCGAGATCATGCGCGCCCTCGGTCACGCGCTGCAGGTGGAAGTGGTCGGCAGCGGTGCAACCCTGCAGCTGCAGCTGGGTCTGACGCAGGGCGAACGCCTCGCCGGCCTGGAGCTTGCCCAATTGCTGGAAAACACCACCGTACGCAACGCCCAGGCGCTGAGTCGCCACAGTCGCAATCTGTTGCTGGTCGAGCAGAGCATCGCCGAGGACGAGCTGCTGCGTAAACGCGCCCGTATCCGCACCATCGCCAGCCCCGCCGGGGCCAGTTGCGTGGAACGTCTCCTGGAACCCTACTCCGCGACGCTGGAGCGTCACCTGGTCCGGCTCGAGGCGCGTTGACGCGCCCGCCCGACCCCACCTATGAGCGCCCTCCTGCCCCGTCTCGCCCTCGCCGCGCTGTTGCTGGCGGCCTGCGCTGTCCAGGCGGCGCCCAATGCGAGCAGCGTGAGGCTGCCCGATGGCGGGGTCTATACCGGCGAGATCGTCAGCGGCTTGCTCAACGGCAGCGGCCGCATCGAGTGGCCCAACGGCAACTGGCTCAAGGGTCGCTTCAAGGATGGCCTGGCCGAAGGCCCCGGCGAACAGCAATTCGCCGACGGTACCTACTACCAGGGCACCTTTCGCCGCGGTCTCTACCATGGCCAGGGCAACCTGATCAGCAGCAGCGGCTGGGAATACCACGGCAGCTTCGTCAACGGCCGCATGCAGGGCCAGGGCTCCAAGCTCGACAGCGACGGCACCCAGACCATCGGCACCTTCAACGACGGCCACCTCAATGGCGTCGGCCAGTGGCAGGAGCCAGGTGGCGATCGCTATGACGGCGAATTCGTCGACGACCAGTTCGAAGGAGCCGGCGTCTATCGCAGCGCTGGTGGCGATCTCTGGCGCGGGCGCTTCAGTGGCGGCGAGCTGACCGGTAACGGCGAATTCGTCGGCAGCGACAGCAGCCAGTATCGCGGCGCCTTCCGCAACTGGAAGTTCGACGGCCAGGGTGTGCTCACCAACAGCGACGGCAGCGTCTATCGCGGCAACTTCGCCGATGGCGTCTATGCCGGCATGGGCGTCCTGACCGGCGCCGACGGCCAGATCGAACGTGGTCTCTGGGAGGGCGGCAAGCGCATCCGCGACGACCAGGGCCAGTACATCGCCGATCCCCTGGAGCGCGCTCTGCTCGACCAGGGCAAGGTGCTCGACCAGGAGCTGCAGCAGATCCCGGCCTCCACCTCCGCCACCGAACTCTATGGCCTGGTGCTGGCCGGTGACGGCGGTCAGGGCGTATTCCAGCGCGAAGCCAACTACGTGGCCAACTTCCTGACCACCACCTGGGGCGCCCGCGATGTCGTCCACCTGATCAACGCCAAGGACATCCGCAGCGACCATCCGCTGGCCACCCGCGAGAATCTCTACCAGAGTCTGCAGGCCCTGGCCCAGCGCACCGGTCCCGAAGACCTGATCCTCATCTACCTGACCAGCCACGGCTCGGCCGACCATCAGCTGGTGCTCTCCCAACCGGGCCTGGATCTCTCCAGCCTGCCAGCCGCGGAGCTGGGCCGCCTGCTCGCGCCCCTGCGCGGCCGCGACAAGCTGATCATCGTCTCCAGCTGCTACAGCGGCGGCTTCATCCCGCAATTGCAGGACGACCATACCCTGGTGATGACCGCCTCCAAGGCCGATCGCACCTCTTTCGGCTGCACCGACGAAGCCGACTTCACCTACTTCGGCCGTGCCCTCTTCGCCGAGGCCTTCCAGCACACCGACGATCCCGAGCAGGCCTTCCAGCGCGCTCGCGACACCGTGTCGGTGCGCGAGAAGACCGAAGGCTTCGATCCGTCCGAGCCCCAGCTCTGGGCGCCGCCTGCCGTGCTGCAGAAGTGGCGCGCCTGGCGTGCGAGCCGCTGAGTGCGGCTTTCGCTCAGGGCCTTGACGAACAACCGGAACGCCTGAGGTCCAACCTGACATCAGCGGTCGCCGCTACAAGGAGAGCCCCGTGTACCTGACGCCTCAGCATGCCCTCATCGCCGGCGCCACTGGCCTGACCGGCGAACACCTGCTCGACCGCCTCCTCAACGAGCCGACGGTACCCCGGGTGCTGGCGCCGACGCGCCGTCCGCTGGCGGAACACGCCCGGCTGGACAACCCGGTAGGTGACCTCAACAGCCTGCTACCGACCCTGGAGGGCCCACTGGACGTGGCCTTCTGCTGCCTGGGCACCACCATGAAGCAGGCCGGTTCCGAAGCCGCCTTTCGCGCCGTGGACTACGGTCTGCCCCTGGCGGTGGGCCAGCGCGCCCTGGAACTGGGCGCCCGCCACTACATCGTGGTCAGCGCCATTGGCGCCGATCCGCAGTCCTCGATCTTCTACAACAAGGTCAAGGGCGAGCTGGAAGAAGCCCTGCGCGCCCAGGGCTGGACGCAACTGACCCTGGCACGACCGTCACTGCTGATCGGCCAGCGCCAGGAAGAACGCCTGGGCGAGCGCCTGGCCGCCCCGCTGTCGCAGTGGCTGCCGGGCAAGTGGCACGGCATCGAAGCCGCCGTCCTGGCCCGGGCGCTGTGGCGCCTGGCCCTGGAAGAAGGCAAGGGCGTGCGAGTGGTTGAATCGGACGAGTTGCGCAAACTGGGGCGTTGAAGGCTTGGCCGCTATCGACCGTAGGTTGGGCTGAGAAGGCGCCATCGTCGAAGCCCAACATGCCGGTGCCGAGGCAAACACTGTTGGGCTTCGCTGCGCTCAACCCAACCTACGATAGCCTGTAGGAGCGGCCCATGGCCGCGATCCCTCTCTCACTCAGACTTGTGTCGTTAGCCCTCGCTACCAGGCCTGGGTGCATCCTATCGTGGTCGTGGACCGCTCCTACGCCGGCTGCGCCAGCACCATCTGATCCACCTCCTGCACCAGCCAGTCGTGCAGGGCGCGCAGGCGCGGGTCAGCCAGGGCGCCCTGGGCATAGAGCAGCATGTACCTCTTGTGCGCCGGCACGGAACGACCGAAGGGCGGCACCACCAGCACACCGCGAGCCAATTCGTCGGTGATCAGGGCGCGGCGGGCAATGGCCACGCCCATGCCGGCGATGGCCGCTTCGATGGTCAGGTGGTTGCGGTTGAAGGTATGGCCCCGCCGGACATCCAGCGCCGGGGCGCCGATGCTGGCCAGATAGAACTCCCATTCGGCGTATTCGTAGCTGCCGCGCCAGGCGGTGATGTCATGCAGCAGCGGATAGAACTCCAGGTCCTCCGGTCGCTCCAGTGGCGGACGTCCCGCCAGCAGACTGGGGGCGCAGACTGGAAAGATCTCCTCCTCCATCAGCGGCGTCGAGGCCAGGCCCGGATAGCTGCCGTCGTTGAGGTCGATGGCCAGGTCGAATTCGCCCTCGCGTAGCGACCAGCTGCTGTCCTCGGCCACCAGGCGCAATTGCAGATCGGGAAAGCGGGCCTGTAGGCGCGGCAGCCGCGGGGTCAGCCATTTGCCCAGGAACGAGGGAATCGACCGGAGCCGCACCACGCCGCCGAACTGACCGGCGTTGAGACGGCGCAATTCGGCATCGATCAGGCCATAGGCCTGATTCAGGGTGGTCGCCAGGCGCTGGCCCTCGGCGGTCAGCTCCAGGCCACGCGCGACGCGATGGAACAGCTTGAAACCCAGCCGCTCTTCCAGCTGGCGCATCTGCTGGCTGATGGCGCCGGGCGTCACGTGCAGCTCTTCGGCGCAGCGCGTGAAGGACAGATGCCGAGCGGCGCAGGCGAAGACCTGTAACCAGGCCTGGGTTTGGGCATTGAGGATCCGGCTCATCGATGAGTTCCGCTAAAGGATCGCTTAGAAGCTTTCGTTTGTGCGAGCTGAGGGCTTATCACCACTATGAGCCATCCGCCGGCACCTTGTCTGGCGACCATTCAAGCTCAATCAGGGATTACCGACATGGCCATCAGCGTCTTCGACCTGTTCAAAATCGGCGTGGGTCCGTCCAGTTCCCATACCGTGGGCCCGATGCGGGCCGGCGCCCTCTTCGCCCAGCGGCTGGTCGACGAAGGCCTGCTGGAACAGGTCAAGCGGGTCGAGGTGCGCCTCTATGGCTCGCTGTCGGCCACCGGCGTCGGCCATGGTACCGACCGCGCCACCCTGATCGGCCTGATGGGCGAGTGGCCGGATCGCGTCGATCCTGCCGCCGTGGAGCCACGCATCGAAGCGCTGCGCAATGAACGTCAGCTGCTGCTGGCCGGTCGCCAGGCGATCCACTTCGATTGGCAGGAAGACATGCTGCTGCTGGACGAGAGTCTGCCCTATCACCCCAATGCCATGACCCTGACCGCCTTTGGCGCCACCGGCGAGGTGGCCGAGGCGACCTACTACTCCATCGGCGGCGGCTTCGTGGTCGACGCCGCCCAGGCCGCCAGCGGCGTGCTGGACAACGACACCACCGAACTGCCCTATGACTTCTCCAGCGGCGCCGAGCTGCTGCACCTGTGCCGCAGCCACGGCCTGGGCGTGGCCGAGCTGATGCTGGCCAACGAGAAGCGTTGGC
Source organism: Pseudomonas sp. PLB05 (assembly GCF_021106615.1). Taxonomy (NCBI): domain Bacteria; kingdom Pseudomonadati; phylum Pseudomonadota; class Gammaproteobacteria; order Pseudomonadales; family Pseudomonadaceae; genus Pseudomonas; species Pseudomonas sp. PLB05. The sequence continues at coordinate 662,463 of NZ_JAJOHO010000002.1, read as the reverse complement.
GCTCCGAAGAGGAGATCCGCAGCGGCCTGCTGCGCATCTGGGACGTGATGCGCGAATGCGTCCAGAACGGCCTCGCCAACGAAGGCATCCTGCCCGGCGGCCTCAAGGTGCGTCGCCGCGCCGCCCGACTGCACCAGAGTCTGCAGGCCATCGGCAAGCCCAACGTCATCGGCTCGACTCTCTCCGCCATGGAGTGGGTCAACCTCTTCGCCCTGGCGGTGAACGAGGAGAACGCCGCCGGCGGCCGCATGGTCACCGCGCCCACCAACGGTGCGGCCGGGATCATCCCGGCGGTGCTGATGTACTACATGAAATTCAACCCCGACGCCTGCGACGACGACGTGGTGCGCTTCATGCTCGCCGCCGCCGCGGTCGGCATCCTGTGCAAGAAGAACGCCTCCATCTCCGGCGCCGAGGTCGGTTGCCAGGGCGAGGTGGGTTCGGCCTGCGCCATGGCCGCCGCGGGCCTGGCCGAGGTGCTGGGCGCCAGCCCCGCGCAACTGGAGAACGCCGCCGAGATCGGTCTGGAGCACAACCTCGGACTGACCTGCGACCCGGTAGGAGGCCTGGTGCAGGTGCCCTGCATCGAGCGCAATGCCATCGCTGCGGTCAAGGCGATCAACGCCGCCCAGATGGCCCTGCGCGGTGACGGCGAGCACTTCATCTCCCTCGACCAGGTGATCCGCACCATGAAGGAAACCGGCGCGGACATGCACAGCAAGTACAAGGAAACCTCCCGCGGCGGCCTGGCCGTGACCTTCGTGGAGTGTTGAGTCAGCCTTGACGCAGGCGCGGTGGATTGTCGAGAGTCGGACTTTTCCCTCACAGGAACGCCCATGAGCCTCGACTCCGTCCGCCAGCACCTTGCCCGCATCGCGCCCGACCTCGAGATCCTCGAGGCCACCACCAGTACCGCAACCGTCACCCTGGCGGCAGCCGCCCATGGCGTGGAGCCCGGACGCATCGCCAAGACCCTGGGCTTGAAAGTCGGGGATCAGCAGCTGCTGCTGGTGGCCCGCGGCGATGCGCGACTGGACAACCGCAAGCTCAAGGCCGCCTTTGGTGGCAAGGCCAAGCTCCTCGATGCCGCCACCGTAGAAGGCCTCACCGGACATCCAGTAGGTGGCGTCTGCCCGTTCGGACTGACCACCCCGCTGCCGGTCTACTGCGACGAATCGCTCAAGGCCTTCGACGAAGTGCTACCCGCCGCGGGCGCCATCCACAGCGCCGTGCGTCTCACGCCCGAGCGGCTGGCCGCCCTCAGCGAGGCGCGCTGGGTGGATGTCTGCGAGGTAGGCGATCAGCGCAGCTGATCGTGCTTTTCGACGTCGCGCCGATCCTTGTTCAGGACGACGCAGGCGTAGTAGCCGCCGCCAAGCAGGATGAGTGCGAGCAGGCTGAAAAGAATCATGAAGATACCATCGTCCATGGCTGCCTCCGAGAGATGCCAGAAAGGGATGGATAAAGCTTAGGCCCCCGGACGCCAGCGTTACAGCAGCAGGTAGACATATGAAAAACCGGATCAGATGGCCGGTGCCTCGCTATAGTGACGGTCTCCCCTGCCCTGGCCTCGCATGAAGCGCTACGAACGATTCGCCGACCAGCTCGCCACCCTGATGAACAGCGGCGTCCTCGCCCCCGGCGAGCGCCTGCCGTCGGTGCGCAGCGCCAGTCAGACCCACGGCATCAGCCCCTCCACGGTGTTCCAGGCCTATTACCTGCTGGAAAGTCGCGGCCTGATCGAGGCGCGCGAGCGATCCGGCTACTTCGTCCGCGAACCGGCTCGGGCGCGGGACGCGGCGCCCTTGCTGACCCCTCTGGAAGGCACCGAGGTGGCGGTGAGCGATCTGGTCTATTCGGTGCTGCAGTCGCTGCAGGACCCGGACATCGTGCCCTTCGGTTCGGCCTTTCCCAGCCCCGATCTGTTTCCCCTGGCGCGGCTGGCCCGCAGCATGGCCCACGGCCTGCGCGACCTGCCCGCCCAGGACCTCACCGCCTACGTCACCCCCGGTCATCCCGAATTGCGGCGGCAGATCGCCCGGCGCTACGGCCTGGCCGGCATGCCCGAGGTCGGCGAAGAACTGGTGATCACCCACGGCGCCCTGGAGGCCCTCAACCTGGGCCTGCAGAGCCTGACCCGTCCCGGCGATCTGGTGGCGGTGGAAAGCCCGGCCTTCTACGCCAGTCTGCAGGTATTGGAGCGGCTACAGCTCAAGGCGGTGGAGATTCCCGTCGACCCCGAGCGCGGCCTCAATCTGGATGCCCTGGAAGAGGCCCTGAGCCGCCTGCCGATCAAGGCCTGCTGGTTCATGAGCGGCCTGCAGAATCCCACCGGGGTCAGTCTCGACGACCGCGCCCAGCAGCGACTCTATGGCCTGCTGCAACGCCATCAGGTGCCGCTGCTGGAAGATGACGTCTATGCCGAGCTCTACAGCGGCAGCGAACCGCACCGCCCGGTCAAGCGCTTCGACCGTGACGGCCTGGTGCTGCACTGCGGCTCCTTTTCCAAGTGCCTGGCGCCCGGCTATCGCATCGGCTGGATCGCCGCCGGCCGTCAGGCCGGTGCCGTCGCCCGGCTGCGGCTGATGACCACCATCACCCCCTCGATGCCGGCCCAGGCCGCCCTGGCGGACTACCTGCAGCACGGCGGCTACGACCGCCATCTACGCCGCTTGCGACTGAGTCTCGATCGGCAGCGCCAGGCCATGCTGACCGCGGCGCGGCGCTACTTTCCCGCCGACACCCACGTCAGCCGGCCCCAGGGCGGTTACTTTCTCTGGTTCGAACTCCCCGAGCGGGTGGACAGTCTGGCGCTCTATCGCCAGGCCCTGGCCGAGGGCATCAGCCTGGCGCCGGGACCGATCTTTTCCGCGCAGCAGGGTTTTCGAAACTGCATCAGGCTCAATTGCGGTCATCCCTGGGACGCGCGCAGCGAGGCGGCCATGGCCAGGCTCGGGGAGTTGCTGGGCAAAAGCTGAATCTCCCATAGCGGGCAGAACCAGTAGACGGCACAATTTACCAATAGTAAGTTACCTTTGGTAAATTAACCTATGAGGTCATTCTCATGCATGCACTCATCGTCGTTGCTCACCCCCTGCAGGATTCCCTGACCCAAGCGGTCGCCGCTCAGCTCGCCCAGGGTATTGACGCTGCCAGTTCCACGGACTCATGGGAAATCGCCGATCTCATCAGCGAGGGCTTCGATCCACGCTTCAACAGAGAAGATCTCGCGCTATTTCGTGGAGACCATGATCCGGCCGCCGATATCGCCGCCGAACAGACCAGAGTGGCACGGGCAGATGCTCTGGTGCTGGTCTATCCCCTGTATTGGTGGTCCTTCCCGGCGGTCCTCAAAGGCTGGATCGACCGGGTCTTCAGCTACGGCTGGGCCTACGAAGACAAGGATGGCACCCTGGTGAAAAAGCTAGGCTGGCTACCCGTTCATCTGGTCGCCTTGGGTGGCGCGGATCGCGGCACCCTCGACCGACACGGCTACGAGGTGGCCATGAAAACCCAGATCGATCACGGCATCTTCGGCTACTGCGGGGCTCCGGTGAAGACATCAACGCTGCTCCTGGCTTCCGACGACGGCTATCCCGAAGCCCATCTCCAGCGGGCCCGTTTCCTGGGGCAACATCTGTTCGCCGCGCACCGTACCCAAGAGGCCCCACCTGAATGACATCCACCCCTGGCATCTCCCCGCGAAGACGCCTATCCCGTGAGGCCCGCACGCGCCAATTGCTGGATGCCGCGTGGCGACTGATCGCTGACGAGGGTACCGATGCGCTCACGCTGATCCACCTCAGCGAGGTGGCAGGGGTTACCAAGCCCTTGGTCTACGATCACTTCGGGAGTCGCAACGGCCTGCTGGCAGCCCTGTATGAGGATTACGATGCCCGCCAAACCGCGCTGTTCGATGCTGCCGTCGCCGCCTCCCAACCCAACCGAGAGGCCAAGGCGCGCGTCCTGGCCGCCAGCTATGTCGATTGCGTACTCACCCAGGGACGCGATATCGCCGAGGTCTTGGCCGCTCTGACCGGGTCCCCGGAATTGCTCGCGGTGAAACGTCGTTACCAGCTCGCCTTCATCGAAAAGTGCCTGGCCGCCCTGGCACCCTTTGCGGGACCCACGGGCTTATCGATCGCCAGCCTCTGGGGTTTCCTGGGGGCGGCCGAGGCGCTCTCCAACGCCGCGGTGGCCGGCGACATCACCGCCGAGCAAGCACGCGACGAACTCGAACTGAGCCTACTCGCGCTGCTTGCCCGTACGGATTGACGCCTGGCCGTCAAAGCCCACCGCGCACGCTGCCCTGCCCACCGATAGCGGCCGGCAGGGACAGCGGCAGCAGCAGGGTATCGAGCAGGGCGCTGGCGGGCAGGTCCAGCACCGGCCAGGCCGGCGCCTCGGCGCCAAAGCGCTCCTGGGCGCAGCAGCCGCCCTGCAGCGCATAGAGATCCAGCCGGGTACCGGCATAGACCACCGGCGCGCCGGGCTTGGCGGCGTCCAGGGTACGCACCGTAGCGCAGCCGCCAAGGGCCAGGACGGCCGTCAGTAGCAGGCCGAGACGCACGATTCTAGTCATCGTTGCCGGACAGGTGATGTTCGCCCCAGCGCGGCAGCATGTCCTGGGGGATGCCCAGGGTGTTGAGGATGCGTGCCACCACGAAGTCCACCAGGTCGTCGAGGGTCTGCGGCTGGTGGTAGAAGCCCGGCGAGGCCGGCAGGATGGTCACCCCCAGGTTGGACAGCTTGAGCATATTCTCCAGATGGATGCTGGAGAACGGTGACTCACGCGGCACCAGCACCAGCTGACGGCGTTCCTTGAGGGCTACGTCGGCGGCGCGTTCGATGAGGTTGTTGCTGGCGCCGGTGGCGATGGCCGAGAGGGTGCCGGTGGAACAGGGGCAGACCACCATGGCCGCCGGGGCGCTGGAGCCGGACGCCGGCGGCGCCATCCAGTCGCTCTGGCCGAACACCCGTACCTGGCCGGGGGCCGCGCCGGTGTATTCGGTAAGAAAGGCCTGCATGGCCTGGGGCTTGGGTGGCAGCACCACGTCGGTCTCGGTGGCCATCACCAGTTGTGCAGCCTTGGAGATGAGGAAGTGCACCTCGCGCTCCTCCTGCACCAGGCAGTCCAGCAGGCGCAGGCCATACTGGGAGCCGGAGGCGCCGGTCAGGGCCAGGGTGATGCGTTCCGGGCCGGCCATCATGCCTGCTCCAGGGCCGCGGCCAGCTTGCCGTGCAGGCCGCCGAAACCGCCGTTGCTCATGATCACCACATGGGTGGGGCCGTCCAGTTCCGCCTTGACGCGCTCGATGATGGCCTCCAGGGAGTCGCAGACCACCGCGGGCACCTGGCAGGCTGCGGCGGTTCCAGCCAGGTCCCAACCCAGATTCGGCGGGGCGTACCAGATGACGCTGTCGGCGCCGGTGACGCTGGCCGGCAGGCCGTCGCGGTGGGCGCCCAGTTTCATGGAATTGGAGCGCGGCTCGATGACGGCGATGATCCGCTCGCTGCCAACCCGGGCGCGCAGCCCCTGCAGGGTGGTGGCGATGGCGGTGGGATGGTGGGCGAAGTCGTCGTAGACGGTCACGCCGCGCACCTCGGCGACCTTCTCCATACGCCGCTTCACACTGCGGAATTCGCTCAGGGCGGCGACGCCCATACCCGGCACCACACCGACATGACGAGCCGCTGCCAGGGTGGCCAGGGCATTGGCCACGTTGTGCTGGCCGGTCAGTTCCCAGTTCACGGTGCCCTGCACCTCGCCGTCGAACAGCACCTCGAAGCGCGAGCCGTCCTCGGCCAGCAGGCGGGCCTGCCATTGGCCACCTTCGCCGGTGGTCTGCACCGGGGTCCAGCAACCCATCTCCAGCACCCGCGCCAGGGCCGTCTCGGCGGTGGGATGGATGACCAGGCCACTGCTGGGAATGGTCCGCACCAGGTGATGGAACTGCCGCTCGATGGCCGCCAGATCCGGAAAGATGTCCGCGTGATCGTATTCCAGGTTGTTGAGGATGGTGGTCCGCGGCCGGTAGTGGACGAACTTGGATCTCTTGTCGAAGAAGGCGCTGTCGTATTCGTCGGCTTCCACCACGAAGAAGGGCGTACCGCCCAGGCGCGCCGAGATGCCGAAATTCTGTGGCACCCCGCCGATGAGAAAGCCCGGGCTCATGCCGGCGTGCTCCAGCACCCAGGCCAGCATGCTGGTGGTGGTGGTCTTGCCGTGGGTCCCGGCGACTGCCAGCACCCAGCGGCCCTGCAGCACATGCTCGGCCAGCCACTGGGGACCGGAGACATAGGGCAGCCCTTGGTCCAGTACGTATTCCACCGCCGGATTGCCGCGCGACAGGGCATTACCGATCACCACCAAGTCCGGGGCCGGATCGAGTTGCGCCGGATCGTAGCCCTGGGTCAGCTCGATGCCCTGGGCCTCCAGCTGGGTGCTCATGGGCGGATAGACGTTGGCGTCGGAGCCGGTCACGCGATGGCCGGCTTCCTTGGCCAGCACCGCGAGCGACCCCATGAAGGTGCCGCAGATACCGAGGATGTGGATGTGCATGACAGGCGGGCTCCGCTGCAGATTGAACGGCGGCAAGGTTAGCACGGGGGGCCGCGCCGCCGGAGCGATGGCCGTCGCGGATGCCTGGTCAAGGACAGCAAACCGGGCGATGCCAGGGGTGCGGGCGTCAACCAGATCGGGCACGTCGCCACGTCCTGACAGTGAGACGACGTATCGCCCGGAAGAACAGTGCCTTATCTACCCCTTGGATTAATTATTCAAATTACTTCGCTTTCAATGATAAGACTGCCTGCCTAGGCTAGGGCCATTCCGTTTCAGGAGTCCTGCCATGTCTCTTGCCGATGCCCTGGCCCTGCGCCAGGGGTGCAAACCCTTCCGCCACCTCGACCGCCCGCTGGAGGTCATCCGCCAGTTCACCCCCCACTGGTTCGCCGTGACCATGGGCACCGGTATCCTGGCCCTCGCCCTGGCGGCCTTTCCTCTGCCGCTGCCCGGACTGCACGCCCTCGCCGAAGGCCTCTGGCTGTTCAATGCCCTGCTGTTCAGCCTGTTCATCGGGCTCTATGCCGTCCGCTGGCTGCTGTTCTACCGCGAGGCCCGCGAGATCTTCGCTCACGCCACGGTTTCGATGTTCATCGGCACCATTCCCATGGGTCTGGCGACCCTGATCAACGGCCTGCTGCTGTTCGGCCTGCCACGCTGGGGCGAGGCGGTGCTGCCCCTGGCGCTCGGCCTCTGGTGGCTAGATGCGGCCATGGCCCTGGCCTGTGGGGTGTTGATTCCTTATCTGATGTTTACCCGCCAGGCGCACCGCATCGACCAGATGACCGCCGTCTGGCTGCTGCCCGTGGTGGCCGCGGAGGTGGTCGCCGCTAGCGGCGGTCTGCTGGTGCCGCACCTGGCGGCTGGCGAGCAATTCACGGTGCTCGTCGCCAGCTATGTGCTCTGGGCCTATTCGGTGCCGGTCGCCCTCAGCCTGCTGGTGATCCTGTTGTTGCGCCTGGCGCTGCACAAGCTGCCGCCGGCCAACATGGCCGCGTCGAGCTGGCTGGCGTTGGGACCGATCGCCACCGGCGCCCTGGGCCTGCTGATACTGGGCGCCGATGCACCGACAGTGTTTGCCGCCCATGGCCTGGCCGGCATCGGCGAGATCGCCCAGGGCCTGGGATTGCTGGGCGCGGTGCTGCTCTGGGGCCTCGGACTCTGGTGGCTGGCGCTGGCCGTACTGGTGACCCAGCGCCAGGCCCGTGAGGGCATGCCCTTCAACCTGAGCTGGTGGGGCTTCACCTTTCCCCTGGGCGTCTATGCCCTGACCACCCTGCGCCTGGGGGAAGCCCTGGCGGCGCCCTTCTTTACCGGCCTGGGCACCGTGCTGGTGGTGCTTCTTGCACTGCTATGGACCCTGGTCGCCAGCCGCACCCTGGCCGGCGCCTACCAGGGCAGCCTGTTCGTCTCGCCTTGCATCGCTCATCTTTGCCAGAAGGCGGCGCGTTAGTCCTGCGGACGTTGCAGACCGTGTTGATGCAGCCAACGATAGAGGGTGTTGCGACTCACCCCTAGGCGCTTGGCGGCGCGAGTCATCTGCCAGTGGCAGTCGTCCAGCACCGCACGCAGTTCCTCCCGGGCGCTGTCGATCGGTGCCGCGCTGGCGTGTACGGGTGCCCTGGCGCTACGGCAATCGGCCGGTAGCTCGTCCAGGCCGATATGGCCGTCTTCGCTCAGCGCTACCAGGGTGCGCAGCACGGTACGCAACTGGCGGACGTTGCCGGGCCAGGGCTGGGCGAGCAGGCAGGCGCGCGCCGCCGGATCGAGACGGATCGACTCGCCGCGGGCCTCCTCGGCCAGCAGCAGATCGAGCAGTTCGCCGCGGTCACTGCGCTCACGCAGGGCTGGCAGGGTCACCACCAGGCCGCGCAGGCGATAGTAGAGGTCTTCGCGAAAGCTGCCGGCCGCCACCAGGGCCTCCAGGTCGCGGTGGCTGGCGCTGATCAGGCGCAGGTCCAGGGCGCGGGGCGCGCCGCCACCGAGGGGCACCACCTGGCGCTCTTCCAGCACCCTTAACAGACGGGTCTGCAAGGCCAGGGGCATGTCGCCGATCTCGTCGAGAAAGAAGATGCCGCCATCGGCCTGCTGCAACTTGCCGGCCATGCCTTCCTTGCGCGCCCCGGTGAAGCTGCCGCCGCGATAGCCGAACAGCTCGCTCTCGATCAGGGTTTCCGGGATGGCCGCGCAATTGAGGGCGACGAAGGCCTGACCGGCGCGACTGCTGGCGCGGTGCAGAGCGCTGGCGAAGGCTTCCTTGCCGGTGCCGGTCTCGCCGTGCAGCAGTACCGGCACATCGCGCTCCAGGACCTTGAGCGCCCGGGTGAAGTCCCGCGCCAGGGCCGGATCGGCCAGGCAGATACCACTGGGCGCGGGCGTCTTGGGCACCGCCACCGGGGTGACCGGGCGCACCTGGGGACCGCGCACCAGGCCGTGTAAACCCTGCCCCTGGCGTCCACGCAACGCCCAGCAGGCGCTGGGGTGCGGGCGGGCACGTTCCAGCAGGTCGTCCAGCCGCAACTCGAACAGGCTTTCCATCCGCTGCCCCAGCACCGCACTGCGCGCCAGCCCGAGCAGCATCAGCGCGGTTTCGTTGGCGGCCTGGACGCGCCCCTCGTCGTCGAAGGCCAGCAGGCCCTCGCTGAGCAGGCCGACATAGGCCGCCTGGGCATGGAAGCGCAGCAGGTAACCCTCGGCGTAGCGGTCGAGGAAATAGCAACTCTCGATCAGCTTGGCTGAAAGATTGACCAGCGCCATGGTGTGGAACTGGCCCTGGCGCGAGGCTTCCTGGCGGGCGCTGGAGACATCCAGCACCGCCAGCAGCTCCCCTGCTGGATCGAAGACCGGACTGGCCGAGCAGGTCAGCTGGGTATGGCGACTGCGAAAGTGTTCGTCGCGATGGATGGTCAGCGCCTGGCGCTCCACCACGCAGGTGCCGATGCCGTTGGTGCCCTCGCAGGCCTCGCTCCAGTCGGCGCCCAGCCACAGTCCGGCCTGCTGGAAGATCTCGCGCTCGGCGTCGGCGGTCACGCAATCGAGGATCAACCCGCGGGCATCGGTGAGCAGCACGGCATGGCCGGCGCCGCCCAGTTGCTGGTGCAGGGAATTCATCTGCCCACGGGCGATCTGCAGCACTCGCTGCTGGCGCTGGCGGTGCTCGTCGAAGCGGGCGCGCTCCAGCACCCAGGGCGCCACGCGCGCGGCCGGGTCCAGCTGGTGTTCGTCGAGACAGCGCCGCCAGGAGCGGGCGATGGCCGGATCGCTGGCCGGGCCGTCAGGGACGGCGCCGCGGGCGAGTTCGAGCACCTGGCTCGCATGACGATCGGACGGGGTGGCGGCCATTGTCGTTGTCCTCCGCGGGGGCGTCTGCGCGGCCTCCAGCATAGGCCAAATCGGTCGGACTGCGCACGCTGTCACCCCCAGGTGACAGGCTGTCACGCCAAGGGGTGACACCTCTGTCACAGTGACAGGTGACGGCACTCCCTGGAAAAGCCCGCAAGGCCGCATCCATGCGGGTTCGCCTGACTTGGCCCGCGCCTTGCTCAGGATCGGAGCGCCGCTTCATACAAGAACAAACAGGAGACCCACCATGCGCTACGCAGCTCCCGGCACCCAAGACGCCTTGCTGACCCTGCAGGCCCGCTACGGCAACTACATCGGCGGCGAATTCGTTGCCCCGGTGAAAGGCCAGTACTTCACCAACACCTCCCCGGTGAACGGCTCGGTGATCGGTGAATTCCCCCGTTCCGACGCAGCCGACATCGAACGCGCCCTGGACGCCGCCCACGCCGCCGCCGATGCCTGGGGCCGCACCTCGGTGCAGGACCGCTCGCTGATCCTGCTCAAGATCGCCGACCGCATCGAACAGAACCTGGAAAAACTGGCCGTCGCCGAGACCTGGGACAACGGCAAGGCGGTGCGCGAAACGCTCAACGCCGACGTGCCCCTGGCCGCCGACCACTTCCGCTACTTCGCCGGCTGCATCCGCGCCCAGGAAGGCAGCGCCGCCGAGATCAACGACAACACCGCCAGCTATCACTTCCACGAGCCATTGGGCGTGGTCGGCCAGATCATCCCCTGGAACTTCCCGCTGTTGATGGCCGCCTGGAAGCTGGCCCCGGCGCTGGCCGCCGGCAACTGCGTGGTGCTCAAGCCCGCCGAGCAGACGCCGCTGTCCATCACCCTGTTCGCCGAGATCGTCGGCGACCTGCTGCCGCCCGGCGTGCTCAACGTGGTGCAGGGCTATGGCAAGGAAGCCGGCGAGGCGCTGGCCACCAGCACCCGCATCGCCAAGATCGCCTTTACCGGCTCCACCCCGGTGGGCTCGCACATCCTTTCCTGCGCGGCCAAGAACATCATTCCCAGTACTGTGGAGCTGGGTGGCAAGTCGCCCAACATCTATTTCGAAGACATCATGCAGGCCGAGCCGAGCTTCATCGAGAAGGCCGCCGAAGGTCTGGTGCTGGGCTTCTTCAACCAGGGCGAGGTCTGCACCTGCCCGTCCCGCGCCCTGGTGCAGGAATCCATCTACGCCCCCTTCATGGAAGCGGTGATGAAGAAGATCGCCCAGATCAAGCGCGGCGATCCGCTAGATACCGAGACCATGGTCGGTGCCCAGGCTTCCCAGCAGCAGTTCGAGAAGATCGTCTCCTACCTGGAGATCGCCCGCGAGGAAGGCGCCGAGTTCCTCACCGGCGGCAACGTCGAGAAACTGCAGGGCGACCTGGCCAGCGGCTATTACATCCAGCCGACCCTGCTCAAGGGCCACAACAAGATGCGCGTCTTCCAGGAAGAGATCTTCGGCCCGGTGATCGGGGTGACCACCTTCAAGGACGAAGCCGAGGCCCTGGCCATCGCCAACGACACCGAGTTCGGACTCGGCGCCGGCGTCTGGACCCGCGACATCAATCGCGCCTACCGCATGGGCCGCGGCATCAAGGCCGGTCGCGTCTGGACCAACTGCTACCACCTCTACCCCGCCCACGCTGCCTTCGGCGGCTACAAGAAATCCGGCGTCGGCCGTGAAACCCACAAGATGATGCTCGACCACTACCAGCAGACCAAGAATCTGCTGGTCAGCTACGACATCAATCCGCTGGGCTTCTTTTAGGTGCCGAATCACGGGCTGGTGCGCTAGAGCCAAACAAGGCGGAAATAGCCAAGGAAGCGCAGTTTACTCAGCGTAAATGAGCATTCCGAGGCTATTTCCAACGCAGTTTGGCCGAAGCGCGGCAGTTCGTGATCGGTGCCGACGCCTGGATGGCGCGCCTCAGCAGGAAGTAGGGGCGCGCCTCCCACCTGACCTGGATCAACACCCGCTCCCCGTGGGTGGCCGACGCTAGACGCACCGGCCGCCCGCGGTGGACAGGTGCGTCCCGGCGCAGGCCCCGTCTGGCTTCATCCACGCATCATGCATCCATGAGGGACTCGTCATGCCTAAAACAATGAAAGCCGCTGTCGTCACCGCCTTTGGCAAACCCCTGGAATTCCGCGAAGTCGAGGTGCCTACCCCGGGCGCCGGCCAGGTACTGGTCAAGATCGCCGCCAGTGGCGTCTGCCACACCGACCTGCATGCCGCCCAGGGCGATTGGCCGGTCAAGCCCAATCCGCCTTTCATCCCCGGTCACGAAGGCGTCGGTCATGTGGTGGCGGTGGGCGCCGGGGTCACCCATGTCAAGGAAGGCGACCGGGTCGGGGTGCCCTGGCTGTATTCCACCTGTGGCCATTGCGAGCACTGCCTGGGCGGCTGGGAGACCCTCTGTGAATCCCAGCAGAACACCGGCTACTCGGTGAATGGCGGCTTCGCCGAATACACCCTGGCCGATGCCGGCTACGTCGGCCGGCTGCCGGATAACGTCGGCTTCGTCGAGATCGCGCCCATCCTCTGCGCCGGGGTCACCGTCTACAAGGGCCTGAAGATGACCGACACCAAGCCGGGCAACTGGGTGGTGATCTCCGGCATCGGCGGGCTGGGCCACATGGCGGTGCAGTACGCCCGGGCCATGGGCCTGAACGTGGCGGCGGTGGATGTGGACGACCGGAAGCTCGACCTCGCCCGCCGGCTGGGCGCCGAGGTCACGGTCAACGCCCGCGAGCAGGATCCGGCGGCCTACCTGAAGCAGGAGATCGGCGGTGCCCACGGCGCTCTGGTCACGGCGGTTTCGCCCAAGGCCTTCGAACAGGCCATCGGCATGACCCGTCGCGGTGGCACCATCGCCCTCAACGGCCTGCCGCCGGGTGACTTCCCGCTGTCGATCTTCGACATGGTGCTCAATGGCACCACGGTACGGGGCTCCATCGTCGGCACTCGCCTGGACCTGCAGGAGGCGCTGGACTTCGCCGGCGAAGGCAAGGTCAAGGCCACGGTGAGCGCCGAGCCGCTGGAGAACATCAACGACATCTTCGCCCGCATGCATGAAGGCGGCATCGAGGGTCGGGTGGTGATCGACATGGCGCTGGGCTGAGAACCGGTCCAACAGTCCCGTGCCCATCTAGGCGCGGGACTGAACCTTTGCCCTACCGTGACCTCTGAGCGGCTGGCGTTTTTTCCCGGCGCCGATCTCGACCAGGCCACAAAACCCGGTCCCGGCTGCCTTTATAATCGCCGCCGGACCCTTGCAACCACGGTAGGCACGCTCCATGGAATTCAACCCGATCGATCTGATCCTGCACCTCGACGTCTATCTCAGCGGGTTGGTAGCCCAGTACGGTACCTGGATCTACGTCATCCTCTTCGCCGTGATCTTCTGCGAGACAGGTCTGGTGGTCATGCCCTTCCTGCCTGGCGACTCCCTGTTGTTCATCGCTGGCGCTTTATCCGCTCTGGGCGACATGGACCCCTATCTGCTGGCCGGCCTGCTGATGTTCGCTGCGGTGACGGGCGACAGCACCAATTACCTGATCGGCCGCTTCGCCGGCGACAAGCTGTTCAGCAATCCCCACTCCAAGGTGTTCCGCCGCGACTACCTGCTGCGCACCCAGGCCTTCTACGAGCACCACGGCGGCAAGACCATCACCCTGGCGCGCTTCCTGCCCATCATCCGTACCTTCGCCCCCTTCGTCGCCGGCGTCGGGCGCATGCACTACCCCTACTTTCTCGGCTACAGCGTGCTCGGTTCGCTGCTCTGGGTCGGCGGTTTGGTGAGTCTGGGCTACTTCTTCGGCAACGTGCCCTTCATCAAGCAGAACCTCACCCTGATGGTGCTGGCCATCATCGGCATCTCCCTGCTGCCGATGATCCTCGGCCTGATCAAGAGCCGGCGCGCCGCAGTCCAGAGCGGAGTCTGAGCCCTTGGGCTTCTGGCGCGCCTGGCGCGAGCGGCGCCTGCTGGAGCGGGTCGCCATCGCCGATGAACTCTGGGCGCGCCTGCGTCAGCGCCTGCCGATCCTCGATGGCCTGAGTGCCGCCGAGGACACCTGGCTACGCGAGCACTGCGTGCTGTTTCTCGCCGAGAAGCGCCTCACCCTGCTCCAGGGTCTAGAACTGGACGACGGCGACCGCCTGCTGCTGGCCGCCCAGGCGCTCTTGCCGCTGCTGCACCTGCCGGAAGCGGCGCTCTATCCCAACGTCCGCGAGATCGTCGTCTACCCGGACGCCTTCGTCAGTCCGCAGCGCCATCGCGACGAAGGTGGCCTGGAACACGAGTGGGACGAGGAACGCGACGGCGAAGCCTGGGATCGCGGCCAGGTGGTGCTGGCCTGGCCCGGCATCCAGGCCAGTGGCGGCTGGGAGGCCTACAACCTGGTCATCCACGAATTCGCCCACCTCATCGACCTGCTCGCCGGTGGCCTGTGCAATGGCCAGCCGCCGCTGCACGAGGACATGCCCCAGGCCGCCTGGACCAGCGCCTTGCAGAGCGCCTACGACGACCTCAATCGCCAGCTCGATGCCGATCCGGATGCGCAGACTGTCCTCGACCCCTATGCGGCGGAAAGCCCCGAGGAATTCTTCGCCGTCGCCTGCGAGTACTTCTTCAGCGCCCCCGACCTGCTCAGCGAGCACTATCCAGCGGTGTACGAGCAGCTGCAGCAGCTGTTCCGCCAGGATCCGCGCCAGCGTCTCGCCGCCAGCCTGGCGAGCGTGCCACAGCCGACACCCCCGGGGTCCGAAGCTCGAACCCCGATCTGAAAGCGCCTATACTCCCGGCCACTTTTCCCAACCGACCAGAGGGACCCGTTCATGAGCTACAGCAAGATTCCTGCCGGCAAAGACCTGCCGAACGACATCTACGTCGCCATCGAGATTCCGGCCAACCACGCGCCGATCAAGTACGAGATCGACAAGGACAGCGACGCCCTCTTCGTCGACCGTTTCATGGCCACCCCCATGTTCTACCCGGCCAACTACGGCTACATCCCCAACACCCTGGCCGACGATGGCGACCCCCTGGACGTGCTGGTCGTGACTCCCTACCCGGTCGCTCCCGGCGCCGTGATCCGCGCCCGTCCGGTCGGCGTGCTGCACATGACCGACGAAGCCGGCGGTGACGCCAAGCTGATCGCCGTCCCCCACGACAAGCTGAGCGTCCTGTACAAGGACGTGAAGGAATACACCGACCTGCCGGCCCTGCTGCTGGAGCAGATCAAGCACTTCTTCGAGAACTACAAGGATCTGGAGAAGGGCAAGTGGGTCAAGGTCGAAGGCTGGGGCGACGCCGACGCCGCCCGCGCCGAGATCACCAAGGCCGTGGCCGCCTACAAGGGCTGATCCACGCCGCTGTCGAAAAGCCCGGTTCGCCGGGCTTTTTTGTGCCCGCTCGCCACGTGGCCGACGGCATCCATTGCCGCTGCAGAAAAGGTTATCGCGCTAGCGTTGGTCGGCGCAAAGATGACGCTCATCCGAATTAACGATAACAGTTATCATAAACGAATAGGATCGCTTCCCACTCGTGATCCTGTCGTCCTGGCAGCGACTTCGAGCCCCCGGCCCGTCAATACAGGATTCGCTCGTCATGGCTCGCTCGCGCTTTGTCTTCCCGTTCTCGCCCCTCGCCCTGGCCATCGCCGCCCTGAGCGCCGTCACCGGCGCGCCCGCCCTGGCGCAAACCAACGGCGACACCGTGCAACTGGACTCCACCACGGTGACTGCCACCGAGGCGCCCAAGGACGCTCCGCCGCCCGCCTACACCGGTGGCCAGGTGGCGACCGGGGGCAAGCTGGGCGTGCTGGGCAATCAGGACAACATGAGCGTGCCCTTCAGCGTTACCAGCTACACCGCCAAGCTGATCCAGGACCAGCAGGCCCAGACCATCGGCGAGGTGCTGAGCAACGACGCCTCGGTGCGCCAGTACAGCGGCTATGCCAACCAGTCGCAGAACTTCGTTATCCGCGGCTACAAGCTGACCGGTGACGACATCTCCTTCAACAACCTCTATGGCGTCATGCCGCGGCAGATCATCGCCACCGAAGCCCTGGAGCGGGTCGAGGTATTCAAGGGCCCCAACGCCTTCATCAATGGCGTGACACCTACCGGCTCCGGCATCGGCGGCGCGGTCAACCTGCAGCCCAAGCGCGCCCAGGACACCCCGACTCGCAGCTATACCGTCGACTACACCAGCGACGGCCGCCTCGGCCAGCATCTCGACCTCGGCCAGCGCTTCGGTGCGGACAACCGCTTCGGCGCCCGGATTAATCTGATGCAGCGCGAGGGCGATACCGCCATCGACGACGAGAGCCAGAGATCCAAGCTGTTCGTCGCCGGACTGGATTACCGGGGCGACCGCTTTCGCCTCTCCACCGACTTCGGCTACCAGAAGCAGGTGGTCAACGGCGGACGCGACAGCCTGCTGCTCGGCAGCCGCCTGACCCGCCTGCCCCATGCCCCCTCGTCCGATACCAACTACAACGCGCCCTGGACCCGTACCCAGCTGGAAGACACCTTCGGCATGGTGCGCGGCGAGTACGGCCTGAGTGACCGCTGGACCGCCTACCTCGCCATGGGCGGCAAGCACACCCGGGAGAACGGGACCTACGGCAGCGCCACCCTGAATGATGAGGCGGGCAATCTCACCATCGGCGGGTCGAAGATCCCCCACGATGACGACTCCCGCACCGTCATGACCGGCCTGAATGGCAGCCTGCAGACCGGCCCCGTCAGCCACCAGATCGCCCTGGGCGCGTCCAGTATCTGGACGGAGCAGAAGAACGCCTACGACTTCGCCTTCCCTGCGGGCGCGAGCAATCTGGACCACCCAGTAGCTGTTGCCTATCCGCGATTCGGTCGATTCATAGGGGGGGATCTGCACGATCCGGGCACCACCGGCAAGACCACCAACCAGAGCCTCGCGCTGTCCGACACTTTGGGCTTCTTCGATGATCGCCTGTTGACCACGTTGGGCGTTCGTCGCCAATCCTTACTGGTCGAAGGCTATGCCTATGGCGACGGCCCCCGTAACTCCAAGTACGACCAATCCATCACCACCCCGATCTATGGCGTCGTCTACAAGCTGACCGATGAGCTCTCGCTGTACGCCAATCGCATTGAAGGCCTGGCGCCCGGCCCGACCGCCGGCAACGGTGCCTTGAACATTGGCCAAGTTTTCTCGCCGGCCCGCTCCAAGCAGACCGAGGCTGGCATCAAGTATGACCAAGGTACTTTTGGCGCCACCTTTGGCCTCTATCGCATCGAGCAGCCTGCCGATGGCTATATCAACGGCCAGGGCTTCTTCGTCCGCGACGGCGAACAGGAAAACCGCGGCGTCGAGCTGAATGTCTTCGGCGAGCCCCTGCTGGGCCTGCGCCTGCTGGCGGGCGCCACCTTCATGGACACCGAGCTCAAGGGCACCCAGAACGGCAGCAACGACGGCAATCGTGCCATCGGCGTGCCGCGCTTCCAGTACAACCTCGGCGCCGACTGGGATGTACCAGGCCTTGCAGGGGTGGCGCTCAACGGCCGCCTGCTGCGCACCGGCGGCCAATACGCCGATGCGGCCAACAACCTGAGCATCCCGGCCTGGACCCGCGTCGACCTCGGGGCGCGTTATCGCTTCAAAGTCGAGCAAAAAGACGTTACCCTGCGCGCCAACGTCGAGAACGTGGCCAACAAGGCCTATTGGGAATCCGCCTTTGGCGGTTACCTGACCCAGGGCGATCCGCGCACCCTTAAGGTGTCCGCCACCCTGGACTTCTGATCGACAGGCGTCCTGGCCCACCGCCAGCCGCCACGCGCAGCCGCGGCGGCGCATCATTTCTCTGCCCGGCAAGGGCAACCCGGGCGGGCCGGGCTCACCAAAAATCAGCTCAACCCGCCCTCGAAAGCCGGCCACAAGCCGGCTTTTTTGCGTCTGCCGTTCGAGTAGCTCATAACCAGGCGTAGCGGAGCGACGACCGGTACGGATGCAAGCCGCCCAGGCAGAGGCTTTCGCCCATGTCGGCGTCCTAAGTCAGCCCGCCAGGCAAACTCACGAGAAACTCAGGCCCGTTACTCAGGGTCGACCGAGGACGAGTCCGCCCCGAGTCGCCATCATGTCCCGCCGTCTGCGTCTGCCTCTTTACATCCTCATCGGCTTGGTCGTCCTGCTGCTGTGCCTGCACCTCGCCGCGCCGCTGCTGATCCGCCATTACCTCAACGACAAGCTGGCGGACATGGGCGACTATCATGGCCAGATCACCGACGTGGACCTGGCCTGGTGGCGCGGCGCCTATCGCATCGAGGGACTGGAGATCGTCAAGGTCAACGGCAAGGTGCCGGTGCCCTTTCTCAAGGCGCCCAGCATCGATATCGCGGTGAGCTGGCGTTCGCTGTGGCAGGACCATGCCATCGTCGGGCGCCTCGTCTTCGATCGCCCCGAACTCAACTTCGTCGACGGCGGTGCGCGCAAGGAGCAGTCGCAGACCGGTGAAGGCACCGACTGGCAGGACCAGGTGGACAAGCTGATCTCCATCACCCTCGACGAGGTGCGGGTGGTGAACGGGCGGGTGACCTTCCGCAACTTCAACTCCAAGCCCCAGGTGAATCTGGTAGCCACCGATGTCAACGCCAGCCTCTACAACCTGACCAACGCCGCCGACGCCCAGGGCGAACGCATCGCCCACTTCGAAGGCAAGGCCGCCGTCCTCGGCAGCGCGCCCCTGGAAGCCAGCGCCCGCTTCGATCCCTTCAAGGACTTCACCGACTTCGATTTCCGTTTGCGGGTCACCGACATCGACCTGCCCAAGCTCAACGATTTCGCCCGCGCCTACGGCAAGTTCGATTTCCGCGCCGGCAGCGGCGACGTGGTGGTAGAGGCCAAGGCGGTGGACGGCCAGCTCAGTGGCTACGTCAAACCGCTGATGAAGAACGTCGATATCTTCGACTGGCAGCAGGACGTCGAGAATCGCAACAAGAACGCCCTGGAGAGCGCCTGGGAAGCCGTGGTCGGCACCGCCCAGACCTTGCTCAAGAACCAGCCCCGCGACCAGTTCGCCACCCGGGTAGATCTCTCGGGCAGCGTGAAGAACCAGGACATCAGTCCGCTACAGGCTTTCTTCAACATCCTGCGCAACGCCTTCGTCCAGGCCTTCAGTGCCCGGTATGACGCGGATTGACGCTCTCGTAGGTTGGCGCTGAGCATAGCGAAGCCCAACAGCTTGATTTCTGGCGTCCGGCTACCCTCACCCAAGCCCTCTCCCAGAGGGAGAGGGGGCGGTTGGACCCCGCAGCGTTTTCCACTGACGTACACGGACGCGAGCGGTGGATAAGGCCGCACCGTGATCCACCCTACCCGTAGGTTGGCGCTGAGCGCAGCGAAGCCCAACGGGCGGGACTGTCAGTGATGCCAACGGTGGATAAGGCCGCGCCGTGATCCACTTTGCCCGTAGGTTGGCGCTGAGCGCAGCGAAGCCCAACACCATCACCCTTACCCGATAAACAACCGATACGCCGGATTGTCCGTCTCGTCCCAATAGCGATAGCCGATGGCATCCAGGGTCGCCAACAGCTCGCCCCGCTCGGCGTGACTGGCCTCCAGCGCCGCGAATACCCGCCCGTCCGCCGCGCCATGGTTACGGTAGTGAAACATGCTGATGTTCCAGCGACCGCCTAGGCGTTCGAGGAAATCGAACAGCGCTCCGGGTCGCTCGGGGAATTCGAAGCGGAACACCTGTTCCTGGTCGACCCGCATGGCATGACCGCCCACGGTGTGGCGGATGTGCAGCTTGGCCAGTTCGTTGTCGGTCAGGTCCAGCACCGGGAAGCCCTGGTCGCGCAGCCCCTGCAGCAAGGCCTCATGCGGATCGCGCTGGGGATGGGTCTGGACGCCAACGAAGATATGGGCTTCCTGGCCGGAGTGATAGCGGTAGTTGAATTCGGTGATCTGCCGCCGGCCCAGGGCCTCGCAGAAGGCCCGAAAGCTGCCCGGCCGCTCGGGGATGGTCACGGCGATGATGGCTTCGCGCTGCTCGCCCAGTTCGGCGCGCTCGGCCACGTGTCTCAGGCGGTCGAAGTTGATGTTGGCGCCGGAATCGATGGCCACCAGCACCTGGCCGCCACTGCCTTCACGCTCGGCGTATTTCTTGATCCCGGCCACGCCCAGGGCGCCAGCCGGTTCGGTAATGGAGCGGGTGTCGTCATAGATGTCCTTGATCGCCGCGCAGATCTCGTCCGAGCTGACGGTGATCACCTCGTCCACATAACGGCGGCAGACCTCGAAGGTGTGGTGGCCGATCTGGGCCACGGCCACGCCGTCGGCAAACAGCCCCACCCGCGGCAAGACCACCCGCTCGCCGGCGGCCATGGCCTGCTGCAGGCAGTTGGAGTCATCGGGCTCGACGCCTATGACCTTGATCTCGGGGCGCAGGTATTTCACATAGGCCGCGATACCGGCGATCAGGCCGCCACCGCCCACGGGGACGAAGATGGCGTCCAGCCGGCCCGGATGCTGGCGCAGGATCTCCATGGCCACGGTGCCCTGGCCGGCGATGACGTCGGGATCGTCATAGGGCGGGACGAAGGTATAGCCCTGCTCCTCGACCAGGCGTAGCGCCTCGGCCAGGGCCTCGGGAAAGGCGTCGCCGTGCAGCACCACCTCGCCACCACGGGACTGCACGCCGATGACCTTGAGCTCGGGGGTGGTGCGCGGCATGACGATGATCGCCCGCACGCCCAGTTCGCGGGCCGCCAGGGACAGGCCCTGGGCGTGGTTGCCGGCGCTGGCGGCGATCACCCCACGGGCCTTCTCGGTGGTCGAAAGGCTGGCCAGCTTGGTGTAGGCACCGCGGATCTTGAAGGAGAACACCGGTTGCAGGTCTTCGCGCTTGAGCAGCACCTGGCAGCCCAGCCGTTCGGACAGCGCCCGAGCCGATTGCAGAGGCGTCTCGATGGCCACGTCGTAGACGGGGGCTTCGAGGATCTTGCGGGCATAGCGCTGCAAGAGATCGGTGGCGGGTTCCTGGACGGTCATGGCGGGCTCCTGGGGTGTTTCGTCGGGGCCCAGGAGTCAGAAAGTACAAACCCGCCTCTTGGGCGGGTCTGGTTGCGCAGCTAACGCTGTCCCGCCATCAGGTAATGGCGGTAATAATGCTGGGGCGTTGGGGGCTGCGCGTTTTCATGACCGCTACCCTAGGGCCTGGCCGGGCACGGCGTCAAGCGGCGCCGATGGCTGTGGCACAATGGCTGACCTGTTGCCCACTTCCCGCGACCCGATCGCCTCTGCCGAGAATCCCGATGGCCCGCAAGAAAGCTCCCGACTTCGAACAATCCCTGGCCGAATTGCAGACCCTGGTGGAACGCCTGGAAAGTGGCGAGCTGTCCCTGGAGGACTCCCTCGGCGCCTTCGAACAGGGCATCCGCCTGACCCGCGAATGCCAGGGTGCCCTGGCCCAGGCCGAGCAGAAGGTGCAGATCCTGCTGGAAAAGGATGGCGAACTCAGCGCCGCCCCCTTCGCCCCGGTCGGGGACGACGCATGATCGAGGCCTACCAGCAACGCTGCCAGACTCGCGTCGATACCGCCCTCGCCCCGCTCTTCAGCGCCCCCCGCGCCGAACTCGCCCGGCTCTATGCCGCCATGGCCTACAGCGTCATGGGTGGCGGCAAGCGGGTACGGCCGTTGCTGGTCTATGCCGCCTGCGAAGCCCTGGGTGGCGATCCGGCGCGCGCCGACCAGGCCGCCTGCGCGGTAGAGCTGATCCACGCCTATTCCCTGGTCCACGACGACCTGCCGGCCATGGACGACGACGACCTGCGCCGCGGCCGGCCCACCACCCATAAGGCCTATGACGAGGCCTGCGCCATCCTTGCCGGCGACGGCCTGCAGACCCTGGCCTTCGAGACCCTGCTGGCGGCGCCCCAGGAGGCCGCGGTGCGGCTGGAGATGGTCGCGGTGCTGGCCCGCGCCAGCGGTCCGGCGGGCATGGTCGGCGGCCAGGCCATCGATCTGGAATCGGTCGGGCGGCGCATCGACCAGCCGGCGCTGGAAACCATGCACCTGCACAAGACCGGCGCCCTCATCGCCGCCAGCGTGCAGCTCGGCGCCCTGGCCAGCGAAGCCGCCGGTGCCGCCGAGCGCGACGCCCTGGCCCGCTATGCCGAGGCCATCGGCCTGGCCTTCCAGGTCTGGGACGACGTGCTCGACATCGAGAGCGATACCCAGACCCTGGGCAAACGCCAGGGTGCCGACCTCGCCCGCGACAAACCGACCTACCCGGCGCTGCTCGGGCTGGACGCCGCCAAGGCCTATGCCCTGGAACTGCGCGACACCGCCCTGGCGGCCATCGAGCCCCTGGGCGAGCCGGCCGAACCCCTGCGCGCCCTGGCCCGCTATATCGTGGAACGACGTAGCTAGACGCGCTCCAGCGGAAAAACTCGTGACCCGGGCCGCATTTGCCCCCGGGTCCGTTGTCACAGGGGCATAACAAGACGCCCTGCCCGCTGTTGGGATGCCACGCGGGCATCGGGTAAACTGCCTAATTCTCTGCGCAAAGTGATCAGCCAGATGCCCAAGACGTTTCACGAGATTCCCCGCCAGCGTCCCGCGACGCCCCTGCTCGACCGCATCGACTCGCCGGTGCAACTGCGCCAGCTCGGTGACGCCGAGTTGGACGCCGTCGCCGACGAACTGCGCGCCTTTCTCCTGTGGACCGTGGGCCAGACCGGCGGTCACTTCGGCGCCGGCCTGGGTGTCATCGAACTGACCGTGGCCCTGCACTACGTCTTCAACACCCCGGAAGACCGGCTGGTGTGGGACGTCGGTCATCAGGCCTATCCGCACAAGATCCTCACCGGCCGCCGCGAAGGCATGGCCAGCCTGCGCCAGAAGGACGGCCTGGCCGCCTTCCCACGGCGCAGCGAGAGCGAGTACGACACCTTTGGCGTCGGTCACTCCAGCACCTCCATCGGCGCCGCCCTGGGCATGGCCATCGCCGCCCAGCTGCAGGGCATCGAGCGCAAGTCGGTGGCCGTGATCGGCGACGGCGCCCTGACCGCGGGCATGGCCTTCGAGGCACTCAACCACGCCTCGGACACCGGCGCCAACATGCTGGTGGTACTCAACGACAACGACATGTCCATCTCGCGCAACGTCGGTGGCCTGTCCAACTACCTGGCGCGGCTGCTCTCCAGCCGTACCTATCAGCACCTGCGTGAGAACGGCAAGAAGGCCCTCTCCAAGCTGCCCGGTGCCTGGGAAATCGCCCGCCGTACCGAAGAGGCCGCCAAGGGCATGCTGGTGCCCGGCACCCTGTTTGAGGAGCTGGGCTGGAACTACATCGGCCCCATCGACGGCCATGACCTGCCGACCCTGGTCACCACCCTGCGCAACCTGCGCGATGCCAAGGGTCCGCAATTCCTTCATGTGATCACTCGCAAGGGCAAGGGCCTGTCCATCGCCGAAGCCGATCCCATCAGCTACCACGCCATCACCAAGCTGGAGCCGCTGGACGCCAAGCCAAAGCGCCCGGGTGCGCCCAAGTACTCCAACATCTTTGGCGACTGGCTGTGCGACATGGCCGCCGTCGATGCCAAACTGGTGGGCATCACCCCGGCGATGAAGGAAGGCTCCGACCTGATCCGCTTCGCCGAACGCTATCCCGAGCGCTACTTCGACGTGGCCATCGCCGAGCAGCACGCGGTGACCCTGGCCGCCGGCCTGGCCTGCGACGGCATGAAGCCGGTGGTGGCCATCTACTCCACCTTCCTGCAACGCGGCTACGACCAGTTGATCCACGACGTGGCGGTGCAGAATCTGGATGTGCTCTTCGCCATCGACCGCGCTGGCCTGGTGGGCGAAGACGGCCCGACCCACGCGGGCAGCTTCGACCTGTCCTACCTGCGTTGCATCCCTGGCATGGTGATCATGGCGCCCAGCGACGAAAACGAGCTGCGCCGCCTGCTCACCACCGGCTATCGCCACCAGGGCCCGGCCGCGGTGCGCTACCCGCGTGGCAGCGGCCCCAACGCCGCCCTGGATCCGGGCCTGGAGCCCCTGCCTATCGGTAAAGGCGTGGTGCGTCGTCAGACCAGCCTGAAGAGCGGCCCCAAGGTCGGCTTCCTGGTGTTTGGCGTGCAACTGGCCGAAGCCCTGCAGGTCGCCGAGCGCCTGGACGCCAGCGTGGCCGACATGAGATTCGTCAAGCCGCTGGACGAGGCCCTGATCCGCCAGTTCGCCGCCGACCACGACCTGCTGGTCACGGTCGAGGAAAACAGCGTCATGGGCGGCGCCGGCAGTGCGGTCAACGAATTCCTGCAGGCCAACGCCCTGCTCCGGCCGGTACTCAACCTGGGCCTGCCGGATAGCTACATCGAACACGCCAAGCCGGCCGACATGCTGGCCGAATGCGGCCTCGATGAGGCGGGTATCGAACGCTCAGTACGCGAGCGTCTGGCCCTAGCGGACCTGGCACCGATCGGTCTGCGCAAGGAAGCCTGAGCGCAGCCTGCCGCTGGCCAGTAAAAAGGCGCCCTAGGGCGCCTTTTCCATGTCTTCGTTCTGGTGCAGATTACCGAGCATGTGACCCAGCTTGCCGGCCTTGGTCAGCAGATAGCGGCGGTTGTGCGGATTGAGGCCTTCCTGCAAGGGCACCCGCTCGGCGACCGGGATGCCCAGCACCTCGAGCGCCTTCACCTTGCGCGGATTGTTGGTCATCAGCCGCAGCGCCGTGACGCCCAGGTGTTCGAGCATCGGCTTGCACAGGGCATAGGTGCGCTGGTCGGCGCCGAAACCCAGGCGCTCGTTGGCTTCCACGGTATCGGCACCGGCATCCTGCAGCTCATAGGCGCGGATCTTGTTGAGCAGACCGATGCCGCGCCCCTCCTGGCGCAGATAGAGCAGCACGCCGCGACCGGCCTCGGCGATGGCGCGCAGCGCCGCTTCCAGCTGGAAACCGCAGTCGCATCTCAGGCTGAACAGCGCATCGCCGGTCAGGCACTCGGAATGCAGGCGGCCCAGCACCGGCTCGCCATCGGCCACGTCACCGAAGGTCAGGGCGACGTGCTCCTTGCCATCGGTCTCGTCGAGAAAACCGTGCATGGTGAACAGGCCGAAGGGGGTGGGCAGTTGGGAGGCGGCGACAAAGACGACGGACACCTGCAGGCTCCTGGCGGGGAAAGACGTACATTGTAACCTTTTCCCCGGGTTCGGCGTCATCGCCAGGGGTTATGACATCGATACCCGATGATCTATCAGCGCGCCTGGACGTAGAAGATGCCCTGGGCCTCGCGCCAGCCGACCCGATTGAGGAAACTCATGCCCAGGAGACCCTGGCTGGGGTAGTTGCCCTCCAGCACCATGGCCTCCACCCCGACCACCTCGACATCACCCAGGCGCACCTGTTTGAGCGTGGTGCGCCAGGCGCGGGCATGACCGCTGGCGGTTTCCACCCAACCCGGGGTGCCTTCGCGATAGCTGATGCCCAGCTGATCGGCCTGGGCGCCACTCAGGGCGACGCTGGTCGCGCCGGTGTCCACCAGCAGCGACACCGGGCGCCCATTGACGCTGGCGGTGACCTGATAATGGCCATTGTTGCTGCGCGGCACGCTGAATTCGCGGCGCTGCGGGGCGCTGTAGCCATCGCTGTACTCACGGTCGAGGGCGAAGGCCTGGGTCCGGCCGTCGATGCGCAGCAGCGCCTGCTGGGCATCCGCACTGACCAGCTCGACGTCGTCCAGGCGCTGGCCGACTCGCAGCAATTTGCGCTGGCCATTGACGTTGACCACCGCCGCGTCATTGAACAACCCCACGACCCTGACCTGGGGTTGCGCCCAGGCGAGCGAACCGACGGCCAACAACAGGCCGTACGCGCCCAGTCTTTTCACTGCCCTGCTCCTTGGGCCTGCGTCTCGTCAGCCGACGAGATGACCCCAACCGATGTGTAATCCCTGGACCACCAGCCAGGCGAGAACGCCGGCCAGTACATCGTCGACCATGATGCCGACACCGCCGCGGACATTGACATCCAGCCAGCGGATTGGCCAGGGCTTGCAGATATCTAGTACGCGGAAGGCGACGAAACCCACCAGCAGCCAGATCAACCCCGGGGGCGCCAGCCAGAAGGTGATCCAGATACCGACCATCTCGTCCCAGACGATGCCCTCATGGTCGTGCACCCCCAGTTCCCGGGCGACCTTGCCGCACAGCCAGCAACCGAACACGGTCAGCAGCACCAGCAGCAGCGGATAGCTCCAACCACTGAGCAGCTGCCAGAGCGGCACGAAGGGCAAGGCGATCAGCGATCCCCAGGTGCCGGGCGCCTTGGGCAGGGTGCCGGAACCCAGGCCAAAGGCCAGGAAGTGCCAGGGATCGCGCCAGACCGACAGGGGGACCGGCTGGGCGGGGGCTTGGTGTTCGCTCACGAAAGGGACTCCGCTCGAAGACGCTAGAAGTGTTGGAAACCGGTCTGCGCCAGGGTCATGGGCTGACCGTCGGCGGCGAGGACAGCAACGCCGCTGCCCGCCTCGACCCGCCCGATCACCTGCGCCTGGGGCCAGGCGACGGCCAGCGCCGAGGCCTGCTCCGGTGGCAGGGTGAAGACCAGCAGGTAGTCGTCACCCGCGCCGAGGGCCAGGCGCAGCACCTCGTCGGCGGGGAAGAGTTCGGCCAGGGCCGGACTCACCGGCAGCCGCGCCGTCTCCACCACCAGGCGTACCCCGGAGGCGGCGGCGATGTGGCCGCAATCTGCGACCAGGCCGTCGGAGACGTCCTGGGCCGCCGTCGCCCTGCCCCGCAGCCAGAGGCCGAGGTCGAACTGCGGGTGGGGTGCCCAGTAGCGCGCCAGCAGGTGCCGACAGGCGTCGCCCTCCGGCGCGCGCTGGCCGAGGACGAAGGGCAAGGCCCCGCCGGCTTCACCGGGGGCGCCGCCCAGGCACAGCAGATCGCCCGGGCGGGCACCGCTGCGCAGCAGGGCTTGACCCGCCGGAACTCGGCCGAAGACCGTGAGGGTAAGAGACAGCGGCCCGCGGGTGGTATCGCCTCCGACCAGGCGCAGCTCGCATTGCTCGGCCATCTGCGCGAGGCCTGCCGCCAGGCCTTCCAGCCAGGCGGGCTCGACGGACGGCAGGGTCAACGCCAGGGTGAAACCCAGGGGCGCGGCGCCCATGGCGGCCAGGTCGCTGGCGCTCACCGCCAGGGCGCGCTGGCCGAGGCCGAAGGCATCCGGACAGGGATCGGGGAAGTGCACCCCGGCGGTCAGGGTATCGGTGGACACCGCCAGCTGTTCACCCGATGCGGGTGCCAGCAGCGCGCAGTCGTCACCGATCCCCAGGGCCACGCCGGGTCCGCCGCGAGCGCAGGGCGCCGCGGCGAAATAGCGACGGATGAGTTCGAATTCACCCATGCCAGCGTGGGCGATCAGCGCTTGCCGCGCAACTCGGCGCTGCGCAGCTTGGGCGCCAGCTTGTCGAGCACGCCGTTGACGAACTTGTGGCCATCGGTGGCGCCGAAGATCTTGGCCAGCTCGATGCCTTCGTTGATCACCACGCGATAGGGCACGTCGATGCGCTTGAGCAGCTCGTAGCAGGACAGCCGCAGCACGGCCAGTTCCACCGGGTCCACCTCGTTCATGGGGCGGTCCAGACAGGGCAGGATCAAGCCGTCGATCTCACCCTTGTTGGCCGGGACGCCATGCAGGACTTCATGGAAATAGGCGCCATCGACCTTGGCGAAATCGTTGTCGACGCGAAACTGCGCCTCGATCTCGTTGATCGCCTGGCCCGCCATGTGCCACTGGTACAGCGCCTGCACCGACAGGCTGCGCGCTTCGCGACGGGCAGCCAATTTGCCGGTGGGGGCCTTCTTGCCCGCGGGCTTGCCGGCCGCGGGCGGAGTCAGATCGCCGCTCACTTGGCCTCCAGCTGCGCCAGCAGGCTGACCATTTCCAGAGCAGACAGGGCCGCTTCGGCCCCCTTGTTGCCGGCCTTGGTGCCGGAGCGCTCGATGGCCTGCTCGATGGAGTCGACGGTGAGAACGCCAAAGGACACCGGTACGCCGAATTCCATGGAGACCTGGGCCAGACCCTTGGTGCACTCGCCGGCCACGTACTCGAAGTGTGGAGTGCCGCCACGGATCACCGCGCCGAGGGCGATGATGGCGTCGAATTCGTCCCGCTGGGCGATCTTCTGCACCGCCAGCGGGATCTCGAAGGCGCCGGGGACGCGGATGATGGTCAGGTCGTCCGGCTTGATGCCGTGACGCACCAGGGCGTCGATGGCGCCCTGCAGCAGGCTTTCGACGACGAAGCTGTTGAAACGACCGACCACCAGGGCGAAGCGGCCCTGGGGAGCGATGAAGGTGCCTTCAAAGGTCTTGATGTTCATGTGCGGGTCCAGTTGTCAAAGAGCCGGACGGCCGGCAGTGCCAGGCCGTCCGTGGAAATCCAGGTGAAGCGCGCCATGCCACCCGGGCGGGGCGCGCCAGGCGGAAGGGTCATTCTTCAGGAGGCAGATAGTCTACTACTTCCAGGTCGAAGCCGGATATGGCATTGAACTTCATCGGCGAGCTGAGCAGGCGCATCTGACGAATGCCCAGGTCACGCAGGATCTGCGAACCGGCGCCGACGGTGCTGTAGGTGGATAGCGCCTTGGGTACCGGCAGCGGCTCGCGCAGATGCGCCAGCAGGTCGTCGCCCTCGATCGAGTGACCGAGCAGCAGCACCACGCCGGCGCCTTCACGGGCGACCCGCTCCATGGCGCTGCGCAGGCTCCAGCGCCCCGGCTGGTGCACCTGCAGCAGGTCGCGCAACGGATCCATGTTGTGCACCCGCACCAGCGGCAGCTCCTGGCTGGCCAGGTCGCCACGGATCAGTGCCAGGTGGACGTCGCCCTCCACCTCGTCGCGGTAGGTCACCAGCTTGAACGGCCCGAGTTCGGTCTCCAGCTGCTGCTCGTCGATGCGCTTGACGGTGTGCTCGTGGAGCAGGCGGTAGTGGATCAGATCGGCGATGGTGCCGACCTTGAGGCCATGCTGCTCGGCGAAGGCTTCGAGTTCGTCGCGCCGGGCCATGGTGCCGTCGTCGTTCATCACCTCGCAGATCACGCCGCTCTCGGCGAAACCGGCCATGCGCGCCAGGTCGCAGGCCGCCTCGGTGTGGCCGGCACGGGCCAGCACACCGCCAGGCTGGGCCATCAGCGGAAACATGTGGCCGGGACTGACCACGTCGCCGGGCTTGGCGTCCTTGGCGATGGCGGCCTGCACGGTGCGGGCGCGGTCGGCCGCGGAGATGCCGGTGCTGATGCCCTCAGCAGCCTCGATGGAGACGGTGAACTTGGTGCCGAAGCCGGAGGCGTTGCGGCTGGCCATCATCGGCAGGTTGAGGCGTTCGCAGAGACCCTTGCTCATGGGCATGCAGATCAGGCCCCGGGCATGGCGGGCCATGAAGTTGATGTGTTCGGCGGTGACGCATTCGGAGGCGATGATGATGTCGCCTTCGTTCTCGCGGTCCTCGTCGTCCATGAGGATGACCATCTTGCCCGCGCGGATGTCCTGGATGATGTCTTCAATGCTGGAAAGTGCCACGGTGTCGTCCTTAGCGCTGCAGATAGCCGTGTTCGGCGAGAAAGTTTTCGGTGACGCCGCCCTTGCTGGACTCGGCGGCCTTGTCGCCCAGTAGCAGGCGCTCCAGGTAGCGGGCCAGCAGGTCCACCTCCAGGTTCACCCGGCGCCCGGGGCGGTAGTCGGCCATGATGGTCTCGCCGAGGGTGTGGGGGACGATGGTCAGCTCGAATTCGGCGCCGTCCACCGCGTTCACCGTGAGGCTGACGCCGTCCACGGTGATCGAGCCCTTGAGGGCGATGTAGCGCGCCAGCTCCGCCGGGGCGCGCAGACGGAACTGCACGGCACGAGCGTTATCGGCGCGGGAGACCACTTCGCCGAGGCCATCCACGTGGCCGCTGACCAGGTGGCCGCCGAGGCGACTGGTGGGCATCAGCGCCTTTTCCAGGTTGACCCGGCTGCCGGGCTTGAGGCCGCCCAGGCTGGTGAGGCTCAGGGTTTCGCGACTGACGTCGGCCCAGAAGCCGTCGCCGGGCAAGTCCACGGCGGTGAGGCAGACTCCGTTGACGGCGATGCTGTCGCCGAGCTTGACGTCGGCCAGGTCGAGCTTGCCGGTGGCGACATAGAGGCGCACGTCCCCGCCCTTGGGCGTGAGGGCGCGGATCTCGCCGAGGGCTTCGATGATTCCGGTAAACATCAGCTCAGGCCTCCGAGAGGTAGAGCCAGAAAGACAGTGCAGCTAGACATCGACGAACTCCTGTTTTGGTGAAAAAACAGGGCGTACGGACAGAAGGGAAATCAGACGGACGAGGGGCTCGCACCCCTGCCAGGCGAGGCTATCCCGTTCTCTCTCATCCGGACTATGACCGTCGGCCCCGGGATCCAACCGGGTCTGCTGACCTCCCCCGCCACAGAGGACCGGGAAGCGCTCGCGGGCTCGTCCCGATTGATCGGGCGTTACCGCCGGTGGGGAATTGCACCCCGCCCTGAGAACTCGCCACCCGCAGGCGGCGCAGGTTTTGTAACACAGTTCGCCGCCAGGGGGCCAGGGGCGTCAGGTGTCGCGCCGGGGTCGGGCGATCAGGTGCAGGTCCGCGCCCACCGGCGTGGCGCTGATGATCTCCAGCTGCGGAGCCTGGGCCAGGTGCTGCAGCGGCCAGTCCAGCAGCGGTCGGGCGCTGGAACCCAGGAACTTGGGTGCCAGGAACAGGTGATATTCGTCGACCAGCCCGGCCTGGGCGAAGGCACCGGCCAGGCGCGGTCCGGCCTCCACCAGGACGTCGTTGACCTGCTCGCCGCCCAGGCGGGTCAGCAGGGCCGTTAGATCGACCTGGCCCTGGGTGCCGGGTAGCGCCAAGTAGTCATGACCGGCCGCCGCATAGGCGGGCGCCTCGTCCGCCATACCGGCGACCCGTGCCGCGCCGGCCTGGAAGAAGGGTGCCTCCAGCGGCACCCGGCCACGGCCGTCCACCAGCAGCCGCTGCGGCGTGCGCAGGGTGGCCAGTTCCAGTTCGTCTCCGCTCAGGCCCAGTTCGCTCGGGCGCACGGTCAGGCGCGCGCCATCGGCCAGCACGGTGTCGGCGCCGGTAATCACCACCCCCGCCTCGGCACGCAGTCGCTGGACGCTCTGGCGCGCCGCCGGCCCGGTGATCCACTGGCTTTCGCCATTGGCCATGGCGGTGCGGCCATCCAGACTCAGGGCCAACTTGACCCGCACGAAGGGCCGCCCGGTGAGCATGCGCTGGATGAAGCCGGCGTTGAGCGCTCGCGCTTCGGCTTCCAGCACTCCGGCGCGGGTGGCGATGCCAGCGGCGGCGAGCCGCGCCAGGCCGCGTCCGGCCACCAGCGGATTGGGATCGGTCATGGCCGCCACCACCTCGGCCACGCCAGCCGCGACCAGGGCGTCGGCGCAGGGCGGGGTGCGGCCATGGTGGCTGCAGGGCTCCAGCGTCACATAGGCAGTGGCGTCGCGGGCGGCATCTCCTGCCTGGCGCAGCGCATGCACCTCGGCATGGGGGCCGCCGGCCTGGCGGTGCCAGCCCTCGCCCACCACCTGGCCGTCACGGACGATCACGCAGCCCACCCGCGGATTGGGCGCCGTGCTGTAGCGGCCGAGCGCCGCCAGCGCCAGGGCGCGGGCCATCCAGAATTCGTCGTTCATCCCGTTGGCGGCGCTCATACCGGCTGCTTGCCCGGATCCTGGGCCAGCCGCTCGATTTCGTCGCGGAATTCGGCCAGGTCCTGGAATTGCCGATAGACCGAGGCGAAGCGGATATAGGCCACCTGGTCCAGCTTGCGCAACTCGTCCATCACCAGTTCGCCCACCACCCGGGAACGGATCTCCCGCTCGCCGGTGGCGCGCAGCCGGTGCTTGATCAGGGCGATGGCCTCTTCCAGGCGCTCGACGCTGACCGGTCGCTTCTCCAGGGCGCGCTGCATGCCAGCGCGCAACTTGTCCTCGTCGAAGGGCTGGCGGGTGCCGTCCTGCTTGATCAGCCGCGGCAGCACCAGTTCGGCGGTTTCGAAGGTGGTGAAGCGTTCCTGGCAGGCCAGGCACTCACGCCGTCGGCGCACCTGCTCACCGGCCGCAACCAGCCGGGAATCCGTGACCTTGGTGTCGTGGGCGCCGCAGAAGGGACAATGCATGGAGGAGTCGACCGCCGGAAGGGAAAGCCTTCATGGTACCCGATCGCCCCCTGCCGGGAACCTCCGGGTACCGGACGAATCGACAGCCAGGAGCCGCCGGGCTATAAGAGCGCCCTGTGTTCGACGACCCCTTTCCAGCCTCCCGTGCCGCCCTCGCCGGTGGCGACCTCCGGATCCTGCCATGACCCCACGCGTCCTCCTGCCCCTGCTGTTCACCGGTCTGCTCGTGGCGTGCTCCAGCCCACCCGAAACCACGCCGCCGCAGCCCACCACCCCGGCCGACGAGCCGGTTCCGGTGGCGGGCGCTCCCACCCCGGCCAATCTGCGCGAGATCTCCGGGGTGCTGCGCAATGCCCAGGGCCTGGTCCCGGCCGGCGCCCAGGTCGAGATCGCCCTGCTGGCGGTCAACGCCAAGGGCCTGCCCCAGCGCCTGCTGGCCAGCGAGACGGTGACCGGCAAGGGCGCGCCCCTGGCCTTCCGCCTGCCCTTCAATCCCGAGATCTTTCCCACCCGCCCGGATCTCAAGGTGGAATTCCACGCCCGCCTGATCCAGGCCGGGCAACTGGCCAGCTACCTGCCACCGGTCGGTGTGGGCGGGCCGACCACGCAGAATCTCGGTGAACTGGTGCTGAACCAGACCCCGTGACACCCCCTGCCGATCTCGCCGTCGCCCTGGCGGCCCTGCTGGGCGACGCCCGCCTCACCTTGCAGGCATTGCCAAATAGCGACCTATCGCTATGGCTGATCGATCCGGCCAACATGGCGCGGGCCTTTTCCCCCGCGGAAACCCAGCGCCTGCTGGAGGCACCGCCCTACTGGGCCTTCTGCTGGGCCAGTGGTCTGGCCCTGGCGCGCTGGATCGCCGCCCATCCTGAGCACGTCGCCGGGCGCCAGGTGTTGGATTTTGGCAGCGGCTCGGGCATCGCCGGTCTCGCCGCCGCCCGGGCCGGCGCCGCGCGGGTGGTCTGCTGCGATCTCGACCCGCTGGCATTGAAGGCCTGCCGTGCCAATGCCGAGGCCAACGCCGTGCAGATCGAGACGCTGGACGATTTCTGTGCCAGCACCGAGCGCTTCGATCTCATCCTGGCCGCCGACGTCCTCTACGATCGCGCCAACCTGCCGCTGCTCGGACTTCTGCAGAATCGCGCAGAACGGATCCTGCTGGCCGACTCGCGGGTGCGCGACCTGGCCCATCCCGGCTTCACCCGCCTCGCCGACCTCCAGGCCTGCACCCTGCCGGATCTGGCCGAGCCGGAGGAATTCCGCCGCGTGGCGCTCTACCAGGGCTGAGCCGAGCCTCCTTGTTTCCAAGCCCGGCGCCCCCACCTATAGTGCATCTTTCGGTGCGACACGAATGCTCGTGTTGTGCTTGGTTGACCAGCTTAGTCTTGGCGCCGAAACCCTTGTTCTACTGGGGTTTGAAGCCTAAACAAAGCACGAGAGCCGGCTCTGCCGCGCCTGATTTGACCCACTTGTGGGGACAATGCGATCCCTGCTTGCCAGGGTAAGTACGTCTCAATTTGGCCATTTTTGGCTATAAATTGATCAATCAGACGTAACAGAGAGCAGTTTCCGCCAAGGAAATTGTATCTAAATGTAACAAGACTCCCTGCGGGTGATTTGACCCCGCAAGGGGTCAATCCATCTTTGGGGTGCCTTGGTCTCATTTGGCCCATGCCAACGTCGTGAGACGCTAGGGTATCTTGTCCAAGCACGGAGCAACCGCTCCGCTTGTGCATTGCTCAACCTTGCTAATACAGGGGGTACCGAGCCTGGCATGTACCTGCCAGTTCACTACATCGGCATGCGTCGGGGGCCAACCCTGAGGTGTGAAGCCCGATGGACAACGTCCTATCCCTCACGGGACACGCAGGTCTGGCAACAGCAGCGTGACGCTTCCGAATTGCACGGAGGCAAGGGGCTAGTGACCCAACCCGCATGGTTAACTCATGTGAATCATCGTTCGAACCCTCGTAAGCACTACTGGGCCTACGGCAATTTATGGGCCCTGGCCAAAATCGGCAAAGCAGATCGGCGCTCGCTGTCGAAAGAAGCGACGCGGTACCACTACGACTGCCGGGGGAAAGATGGAACCTAACCGGGGAATCGATGCACAGCGGGGAACGTGGCAATCCCGACCACCCGCCTAACCAGCAACATCGGAAGGCAGGCAATCCGCAAGGAAAGCTGTTGGGTGTGGGGAATGGGAGGGTGCAAAAAGCGAATGGCTGTCTGTAATGGGCGGCATATCGGTTGAAACATCATCGACAGGGGCAACCCTGGCTGACGTGCACCTGGTTTACGGGCGCATGATCTAGTGCTGATTTCCAGCGAAACGACCCTAGGGGTGACTTCAACCCCTAGGGGGAGAAGTCCGTCCCGAAGGTTACTGACCTGAGGAGGACTGTATGAATACGCAACCAGCAACATCGGTTTCGTCTGCGTCTCCTGACGGCGTGAAGGGCTGGCACGATCTCGATTGGGCCAAGATCCAGATCTCCGTTCGGAAAACGCAGTTGAAGATTGCGCAGGCAACAATGGCCGGTGACTGGCGTAGGGTTAAACGCCTACAACGGTTACTGACCCATTCGTTTTATGGCCGCTGTCTGGCTGTAAGACGGGTGACGGAAAACCGGGGTCGCAAGACTCCGGGCGTCGATGGAGAAACCTGGGGGACGCCTCCAGCCAAGCTCCACGCCGCGAAGCGTCTATCGGAGAAACGAGGCTATCGGCCCAAACCGCTAAAAAGGGTTTGGATACCGAAGCCAGGGAAGAAGGAAAAGCGCCCGCTAGGCATACCGACGATGTTTGATCGGGCCATGCAAGCGCTCTACCTGTCCGCCCTGGAACCCGTCATCGAAAGCACCAGCGACCCGAAAAGTTTCGGCTTCCGGCCGGATCGCTCGACCGCTGATGCGATGGTTGAAATCTTTCAGTTAATGTCGCAAGACGACTCACCTATGTGGGTTCTGGAAGGTGACATCAAGGGGTTCTTCGACAACATCAATCACGAGTGGCTGTGCCAGAACGTCCCTATGGACAAGAAGGTACTGCGGCTGTGGTTGAAGGCCGGGGTAATTGACCGGCGACACTTCATGGCTACGGAGGCCGGGACGCCACAAGGTGGGATTATTTCGCCCTGTTTGGCTAACGCCACCCTTAACGGTTTGGAGAAGCAGCTCAAAGGCCATCTGGCCAGAAAGCTAGCGGGTACCGACGCCGATACGCCCAGAGTGCATGTGGTGCGATACGCGGACGACTTCATCATCACAGCGGCTACCAAAGAGCTGTTGACTGACGAGGTCATACCTTGGGTCGAGCAATTCCTGTCAGTACGAGGGGTGAGCTTGTCCGAAGAGAAAACGCAGATAACCCACATCCTTCAGGGCTTCGATTTCCTAGGGTGGAATTTCAGGAAATACGTGCCGAAATCGCCTTACCGACGGACCAAGCTGTTTACCAAACCCTCGAAGAAGAACATCTCGACGTTCTATCGAAAGGTAAGGGACATAGTGAGATCCAGTGGGGCTCTGACTCAGGAAGAGTTGATCGGCCGTCTGAACCCGGTACTACGAGGGTGGGCTCAATACCATTCTCAGGCTGTTGCTAAAGCTACCTTCAAGAAACTAGATAACTTGATTTTCTGGTTGCTACGAAGGTGGGCGAAGCGCCGACATCCGAAGAAGCTAGCTACGTGGAGCTGGAACAAATACTTCCATTCCATCGGCGGGCGGAAACAGGTGTTCGCGCATCCCTATAGAGGCAAGAAGGGAGAGCGAAAGTATCGTGAGCTTTATGAGCTAGCGAAGACCGTAATCAAGCGCCAAAAGCGTCTATCAGGCGGGTACAACCCGTACGACGCTGCGCTTGAGCAGAAATGGGAAAAGCTAAGGGTCCAAAGGATGCAGCACAAGCTGCGTTTCAGGAAACAAATCCTAAGCCTTTACCGGCGCCAGAAAGGGAACTGCGCTCTGTGCGGTCACGCGATTACCAGGGAAACGGGCTGGGACGACCACCATGTCATTCGACGGGTGGACGGCGGCAAGGACACTCTGAAAAATCGCGTACTTCTCCATCCCAACTGTCACTCGCTGATTCACAGCCAGCGTAAACAAGTGACTCTGCGACACAGCGGTCTGTAATGATAGGATCGTTAGTCAACGTTGCCGGTCAGCCTCTGGGCTGACTTTTCGTAAGCTTGAGCCGTGTGCTGTGAAAGTCGCAAGCACGGTTCTTAGGGGGCTCCGGATCAGGAATGATCTGGGGCCACCCGCCTCTGCCGAGTCCGCCATGAGCCAGGTCCCCTACATTTTCGACGCCACCCTCGACACCTTCCAGCAACAGGTCATCGACGCCTCCTTCAGCACCCCGGTGCTGGTGGACTTCTGGGCCGAGTGGTGCGCGCCCTGCAAGGTGCTGATGCCGCTGCTGGCCAAGATCACCGAGTCCTATGGCGGCGCCCTGCACCTGGCCAAGGTCAACTGCGACATCGAGCAGGAACTGGTGATGAGATTCGGCATCCGCAGCCTGCCCACCGTGGTGCTGTTCAAGGATGGCCAACCGGTGGACGGCTTCGCGGGCGCCCAGCCGGAGTCGGCCATTCGCGCCCTGCTCGAACCCCATGTCCAGGCCCTGCCACCAGCCGAGGAAGATCCGCTGGACGCCGCCCAGGCGCTGTTCGCCGAGGGGCGTTTCGCCGAGGCCGAAGCCCTGCTCAAGGTCCTGCTGGAAGAAGACAACAGCGACGCCCTGGCGCTGATCCTCTATGCCCGTTGCCTGGCCGAGCGCGGTGAACTGGACGATGCCCAGGCGGTGCTGGACGCGGTCAAGGGTGACGAACACAAGCAGGCCCTGGCCGGCGCCCGTGCCCAGCTGACCTTCCTGCGCCAGGCCGCCAGCCTGCCCGAGGTCGCCGACCTCAAGAGCCGCCTGGCGCGCGATGCCGGCGACGACGAAGCCGCCTACCAGTTGGCCGTGCAGCAACTGGCCCGCCAGCAGTACGAACCGGCGCTGGATGGCCTGCTGGACCTGTTCCGCCGCAACCGCGGCTATGGCGACGACCTGCCGCGCAAGACCTTGGTGCAGGTCTTCGATCTGCTGGGCAACGACCACCCGCTGGTCGCCACCTATCGCCGCCGCCTGTACCAGGCGCTGTACTAAGCGTCGGTCGACAACGGCTGCGTCGCCCCGGACGCAGCCTTATCCACAGCCAGGGCCATCCTGGCGTGGTGGACGGCCTGTAGCGTGGAAAACCGCCCAACGTTTTCCACCAAGCTGCATCCGGCCTCACCCCTGCCAGATATAGAACTGCGCCTCGCCCACCCGCTCCATGCGCACCTGGGGGCTGTGCCTCAGCCGAACCAGCAGCTGCTTGGCCACGCCCAGATTGCCGGTCAGCTTTTCCAGGGCCACGAGGATGTCCGGTCCGCTGAGCCGCCCAGCCTGGCTGAGCAGTTTCACCACCTGGTCCCAGAGCATGTCGCCGCCCGACTTGGGCCCGCTGGGGGCGGCGACCACCGCCGCAGCAGGCAGGGACGCCGCCGTCGGCTGCAGGGCTACGGCCAGGCGCTGCCAGTCGGCCTCGTTCAGTTCCACCGTGAGATCCACGGGCTGGCTGCCGATGGTTCCGCGAATGCGTACCATGGTGTTCTCCTCGTCGTGCAGAGGCCCATGCTCCCACAGCCACCGGCCGACGCCAAACCAAGGTTGCAGCGCGGAAAAGCAACAACATAACATAGCACCTCTCCGCCCACTGGAAGCCCACCATGCGCCTGCCTCTGCTGACCCTTTGCCTTGCTGCCGCGCTCGCCCAACCGGCCTTTGCCCATGGCACCCACGACGACCATGACGAACACGCGCATGGCGCCCTGGGTGCCCATGTGCACGGCGAATCCCACCTCGACCTGGCGCAGACCGATACGGGCCTGGAGTTGCAGTGGCGCAGTCCGGCGGCCGATCTGCTGGGTTTCGAACATGCACCGCGCAACCAGAAGGAGCAGGACGCCGTCGCCGCGCTTCGGCAGAGCCTGGAGAATCCTCAGGCACTGGTGAAGCTGCCCGCAGTAGCCGATTGCCAATTGGGCGAAGCCAGTGCCATCAGTCCGCTGTTCGCCAAGGACGCCAACGCCAGCGGCCATCTGGATGTGGAAGCCACCATGAGCTTCACCTGCAGCAAGCCGACCGCCCTCGACGGCCTGGACCTCTCCGGCTGGTTCGCCCGCTTTCCCAACAGTCACAGTGTCGAAGTGCAGGCCATCGTCGTCAGCGGCCAGCAGGGCGCCGAGCTGACGGCTCAGCAACCGCGACTGAAGTGGTAGGACGGCCATGAGTACCGCGCCCCTGGTCGAGATCCGGGACCTTGGCTTCGCCTGGCCTGGCCAGGCGGAATGCCTGGACATCCGGCACTTTCAGCTGGCACCCGGCGAGGCGCTGTTTCTCGAAGGGCCCTCGGGCAGCGGCAAGACCACCCTGCTCGGCCTGCTCGGCGGCGTGCAACGGCCGAGTCGCGGCCAGGTGCGCCTGCTCGGTCAGGACCTGGGAGCGCTCGCCACCGCCCGGCGCGACCGCTTTCGCGTCGACCACACCGGCTTTCTCTTCCAGCAATTCAACCTGCTGCCCTTTCTCTCGGTGCTGGACAACATCCTGCTGCCCTGCCAGTTCTCGGCACTGCGCCGCGCGCGTGCCCGTGCGCGGCATGGCGATCCTCAAGGCGCGGCCCTGACCCTGCTCCGCGCCCTGGGACTGAGCGATCCCGATCTGCCCCGCCGTCCGGCCCGCGAATTGTCCATCGGCCAGCAGCAGCGGGTCGCCGCCGCCCGCGCCCTGATCGGCCAGCCGGAACTGGTGATCGCCGACGAACCCACCTCCGCGCTAGACAGCGACCACCGCGATGCCTTCCTGCGACTGCTGTTCGCCGAGTGCGCCGCCGCCGGCGCCGGCCTGCTGTTCGTCAGCCACGATCGCAGCCTGGCAGGCCATTTCGACCGCCACCTCACCCTGGCCCAGCTCAACGCCGCCCGCCCGGAGACCTAGGATGCCCCTGCTCCAACTGGCCTGGGCCAGCTTGCGCAATCGCCGCGCCACCGCCCTGCTCACCGTCTTCACCATCGCCGTCTCGGTGGCCCTGCTGCTGGGTGTCGAGCGGTTGCGCACCGAGGCCAAGGCCAGCTTCGCCAGCACCATCGCCGGCACCGACCTGGTGGTGGGCGCCCGCTCCGGCGCGGTCAACCTGCTGCTCTACTCGGTGTTCCGCATCGGCAACGCCACCAACAACATCCGCTGGGAGAGCTACGAGAAGCTCGCCGCCGATCCCCGCGTCGCCTGGACCATCCCGCTGTCCCTTGGCGACTCCCACCGCGGTTACCGGGTGCTGGGCACCGACGGCAACTACTTCACCCACTATCACTACGGGCGCAACCAGCCGCTGCGCCTGGCCCAGGGCCGGCCCTTCAAGGACGTCTTCGAGGTGGTGCTGGGCGCCGAGGTGGCCAAGGCGCTGCACTATCAGCTGGGCGATAAGCTGGT
Source organism: Pseudomonas sp. PLB05 (assembly GCF_021106615.1). NCBI lineage: Bacteria > Pseudomonadati > Pseudomonadota > Gammaproteobacteria > Pseudomonadales > Pseudomonadaceae > Pseudomonas > Pseudomonas sp. PLB05. Next base: position 622,832 of record NZ_JAJOHO010000002.1, on the reverse strand, counting down.
GCTGGCCCATGGCGTCGCCACCATCAGCCTGACCGAGCACAGCGACCATCCCTTCACCGTGGTCGGCATCCTCGCGCCTACCGGTACCCCGGTCGATCGCACCCTGCACATTCCGCTGAGCGGCATGACCGCCCTGCACCTGGACTGGCGCGGCGGCATGCCCGGTCCCTCGCTGAGCGACGCCGAGGTGCGCCAGCGCGATCTCACCCCTCAGGATCTCACCGCCGCCCTTGTCGGCCTCAAGAGTCGGGTAGCCACCTTTGCCGTGCAGCGCGCGGTCAACAGCTATACCGGCGAGCCCTTGCTGGCGATCCTGCCCGGGGTGGCCCTGCAGGAACTTTGGGGCCTGCTCGGCACGGCGGAACAGGCGCTGCTGGTGATGTCACTGTGCGTGGTGCTCACCGGTCTGGTGGGCATGCTTACCGCGCTGCTCGCCAGCCTCAACGAACGGCGCCGGGAAATGGCCATCCTGCGCTCGGTGGGAGCCCAGCCGCGCCATCTGTTCGGCCTGCTGCTGGCCGAAGCCCTGGCGCTCACCCTGGCCGGCTGCCTGGGCGGGCTGGCGCTGCTCTATGGCGCCATCGCCCTGGGCCGCCCCTGGCTGCTGGCGGAATACGGTCTGGCATTGCCGCTGGACTGGCCCTCGCTCTACGATGGGCAACTACTCGGCGGCATCCTGCTCGCCGCCCTGGTGCTCGGTTGCATCCCAGCCTGGCGCGGCTGTCGCCAGGCCCTCACGGACGGGTTGTCCGTGCGCTTGTAGACGAGGCTTCCACCCCATGCGCCTGGCGCCTTTGCTGTTGCTCTGCTGGTTGTCCTGGGCCCAGGCCGAACCCCGCCAACTCGCCTGGCGCGAACTGGTACCGGCCGATGCGCCGCGCTTCAATCCCGGCAGCATCGACCACGGCCTCGGCGAAGACGGCCCCGCCGCGAGCCAGCCCTGGCCGGATGCGCCGACGGTTGCCGCCCTGGATGGCCAGGAGGTGCGCTTGCCGGGCTATGTGGTGCCGATCATGGTCACCGACGAGGGCGAGGTCACTGAATTCCTGCTGGTTCCCTACTACGGCGCCTGCATCCATGTGCCGCCGCCTCCGGGCAACCAGATCGTCTACGTCAAGGGCAGCCACGACCTCTGGCTGTCCAAGCTGCACCTGCCCTACTGGGTGGAAGGCCGTCTGGGCGTAGGCAGCCAGCGCAGCGAGGTGGCCGTCGCCGGCTACTGGCTGCAGGCCCAGCGCATCCAGCCCTACGTCCTCAAGGGCGATGGCTCCTGAGGAATGTGACCCACCCTTGAGCGAGATCAAGAGTCCGCCGTTTCAGCTTCGCTAGGCTGCTCCCAGCCCTTTTCCATGCCTTCGGAGCCCTCGCCATGCGTCCCCTCTTCCGCCTCAGCCTGCTCGCCCTCGCCCTGGCCGCCCCTCTCGCCCAGGCCCACCAGGCCGGCGACATCATCCTGCGCGCCGGCGCCATCACCGTGGATCCCCACGAACGCAGCTCCGACGTCAAGATCGACCGCGGCGCCCTGAGCGGCGCCAATCTCGGCGGCAAGGCGAGCATGGACAGCGACACCCAGCTGGGCCTCAACTTCGCCTACATGCTCACCGACCACCTGGGCGTCGAACTGCTGGCGGCCACGCCCTTCGAGCATCAGGTCAACATCAAGGGCACCGGGCTGGACGCCGCCAACGGCAAGCTGGGCAGTCTCAAGCACCTGCCGCCGACCCTGAGCCTGGTCTACTACCCCCTGGACGCCAAGGCGACGTTCCAGCCCTATGTCGGCGCCGGCCTCAACTACACCTGGATCTATGACGAGCACGTCGGCAGTGGTGCCAGCGCGGCCGGCTTCGATAACTTCCGCGCCGACAATTCCTGGGGCTGGTCCGCCCAGGTCGGTGCCGATCTCATGCTCACCGACCGGGTGATGCTCAACGCCCAGGTCCGCTACATCGACATCGCCACCACCGCCCACGTCGACAACACCGCCCTCGGCGCCCGCGCCAAGGTCGATCTGGACGTGGATCCCTGGGTCTATATGATCGGCCTGGGCTATCGCTTCTAACTCACCGCCAGCCACTCGCGTCGTAGGTTGGCGCTGAGACAGCTCCATCGTCGCAGCCCAACAGCCCGGGGCTTGCCCCTGACCTCGCCCGCTAGTCCCGTAGCAGTGCCGCCAGCCCCGTGCCCATGCCTGTGGGCTGGCTGAAATCGAAGCGCTCGCGCAGACGACGGTTGTCCGCCTTCGAATGGCGGATGTCCCCCGCCCGCGCCGCACCATGGGTCACCGGCGGCAGGCCACCCAGCACCTGGCCGATCTCCGCCAGTAGCCCGTTCAGGCTGATGGTCTCGCCGCGCCCCACGTTCACCGCCCCAGCCGCTACCGCGGGGGCTTCCAGCGCCTGCACCAGGATGCCCACCAGATCGGCCACATAGACGAAATCGCGGGTCTGCTCGCCGTCGCCGAACACCGTGATCGGCGTCTGCCGGCGAGCGCGCTCGGTAAAGATGCTGATCACCCCCGAATAGGGCGAAGAGGGATCCTGACGCGGTCCGTAGATGTTGAAGAAGCGGAAGATCGCCGGCTCCAGACCGTGCTCGCGGCGATAGAAGTCGAAGTAGTACTCGCCGGCCAGCTTGTCCGCCGCATAGGGCGTCAGCGGTGCCTTGGGCAGCTCCTCGTCGATGGCCTGGCCCTGACCGTTGGCGCCATAGACCGCCGCGCTGGAGGCATAAACCACCCGCTTGATCGCGGCCTTGCGCATGGCCTCGCACAGATTCAGGGTGCCGATGAAATTGGCCCTGTGGGTGCCCACCGGGTCTTCCACCGAGGCTTGCACCGAGGCCACCGCGGCCAGGTGCACCACCGCTGCGCAACCGGTCACCGCGGCTTCCAGCGTCGCGGCATCGGCCACGTCGCCCACCCGCAGCTCGATAAGGTCGTTGTCCAGCGGCAGATTCTCGCGCTTGCCGGTGCTCAGATCGTCCAGTACCCGCACCCGCCGGCCCCGCGCCAGCAGCGCGTCGGCCAGGTGGGAGCCGATGAAACCGGCACCGCCAGTGATCAGAATGGGCGCATCACTCATCGAAACCTACCTCGTCCTGCCGAAAGCCCTGCAACAGCGCCGGCAGCTCCTGCTGCCAGCGCCGCGCCTTGATTCCAAAGGTGTTGAGCAGCTTGCGACTGATCAACACCCCCTGTTGTGGCTCTTCCGTGGCATCCGCCCGCTCCAGGTGCATCACCTCCTGCCATTCGCAGCGCACCGGCCGGTCGAATTCCTGCCAGAGCTGGGCGACGGTCTCGGCTAAACCCAGCTCCGACACCGCTTCCTGGGCGCCGTAGTGATAGGTCCCCCAGAGCGGCGCACCACAGTCGAGCTGCTTGACCACGGCCAGCAGCACTCGGGCGGCATCGCCCACGGTGGTCGGGTTGCCGCGCCGGTCGCCCGCCATCGGCACCACCTGCTCGGTACCCAGCTGTCGCAACAGACGCCCCAGGCGACCGTCGCAGGAATCGTCGAGGACCCAGCCCAGGCGCAGCAGGATGTGCATCGGGCACAGCGCCCGCACCAGCTGCTCGACCCGCCAGAGCGCCTCGCCACGTGCGCCCGGCGGCCGCGGAAGATCCTTTTCACTATAGCCGGCCACGCGCGAACCATCGAAAAGCTGATAACTGGACGGTTGGATCAGCGGAATCTGATAGTGCTGGCAGAGGCCGGCCAGGCGTTGTACGGCCAGCGCCTGGCGCTGCATCAGCGCCGGATCGAAGTCCGCCGCCTGCAACCAGTCGCGGTAATAGGCGAGATTGATCACCGCCCCTGGCCGTACCTGGTCGAGCACCTGGGTCAGCCCGGCGGCGTACCAGCCCTCCGCGGGAGTCTCGGGGGCGACGAATTCGATGCCCGCTTCGGCACCGGCGGCGAGTAGCGCCTTGCCCAGGGCGCTCTCCCCGCCCACTACTAGAAGACGCATACGCATGTGTTGGAACAGCCTTCAAACCAGCATAAACAGGCGTCGAAAGATTCGACGGACATCGGTCAACATAGCGCGTCGCGCCAACCTTGCTCAAGCATCGGCGGTACCCGCTGCCGGTTGCTCGCGGCTTTGTTCGCGCAGGGTATGGTTAGCGGCGCTTTTGAGATTGGGCAGCAATCGGCAGATCAGCGCCAACTGGGTACACACCAGTCGGTAGCCATCGTCGTTGTCCTCGGCCGCGGCTTCCAGTTCGTCGGCCAGGCTGCTTTCCTCTTCGGCGGTCGGCGGCAGACTACGCCGCTCCGCCACCGCGGCGGCAATGGCTTCCATGCCCTCGGCGATCCGGGTCACGGCGCGCTCCACCAGGGCATCGTGCTCGGCCGCCTCCAACTGGCGGCGATGGGCGCCCAGGGCCGACAGATAGCCCAGCAGGGTGTTGGACAGCGCCAGATAGCGAAAGCCCGCTTCCAGGTTACGGCGGAAATGCCCGGGATCGCGCAGCATGTTGGCCAGTGCGGCCGACAGCGTCGCATCGGCATTGTGGGCGTTGCGCCGCGACACGCGGTAGTCGAGATCGTCCCGCTTGCCGGTCCGGTACTGCTCGTGCAACCGGCGCAGATAGAGCGCATTGGTGCGCAGGGTATTGGCCATCACCTGATGCAGTCGCCGTCCCTGCCAGTCGGGCAGGACAAAGAACACCGCCAGCACCGCGATCAGGCAACCCAACAGCGTATCCAGCAACCGCGGCCAGATCAGCATGAAGCCATTGCCCACCTGGTTGAAGCAGAACAGCACCATCAGGGTGATGGCGGCGGTGGCGATGGTGTAGCGATCCGTCCGGGTGATAAAGAACACCAGGCCGGCGACCAGCGCCATCAACAGCTGGATCTCCGGCTGACCGAACAGCTCCAGCAAGGCGCTGCCCAGCAACAGGCCGATCACCGTACCAACGATCCGCTGCACCAGCCGCACCCGGGTCGCCCCGTACTGCGGCCGACAGACGAACACCGTGGTCAGCAGGATCCAGTAGCCGTTCACCGGGTGGATCAGGTGCAGCACGCCATACCCGGCCATCAGCGCCAGCGCCAGGCGCAGGCCATGGCGGAACAGCAGCGAGGTCGGGGTCAGCTGTAGGCGGATGCGCTGGAACACCTCGCGCAGGGAGCGCGCCGCCGGATCCAGCAGGCTGGTGTCCAGATCCGCCGCCCCCGAGTCGCTGTTGCCCGCCTCGGAGAATTGCCGCTCCAGAGTCGAGAGATTGTGCCCGAGCAGGTCCAGGGAGCGCAGCAGACCGCGCCAGCGCGGATTCTGCTGCTGCTTGAGATACTCCAGCGAGGCCTGCAGATCGGTCAGCCCCTGCTGACTCTGCTGGCCGTATTCGAAGGGCTGCCCCAGACGGATCGCCTCGCCCATGTTGTGGCAGGCATTGGCCTGCAGCTTGAGCAGCCGCTGACAGCGAAACAGGATGTCGCTGTGGAAGAAGGCCTCGGTCAAGGCGCTGTAGGGATAGTGCGAGGAACTGGCGCGCTCATGGATGTCCTGCGCCATGAAATAGAGACGGAAGTAGCGCCCCGAGCGCGCGCCAGGCCGTCCCGAGCGGCCGAAGCGATTGAGGATGGTCGCCTTGGCCTGGTTCAGCGCCTGCACCACCTTGCCGTTCTGCTGCGCCAGCAGCACGCGGCGCCGATGCAGATCCACCCCGCGTACCGGTTCGAGCATCTCGGCCTTGAGCCTGAGCAGGATCTCCAGTTCGCCATAGAGGGCGGACAGATTCTGCCGCACCGGCTGATGGGCGAACAGCGCGCACCAGAGCACCGAAAGCAGGCCGTACCACAGCGCACCGGCCAGCAGGTGCGCTGGCTCGTACCACAACGGCACCTGGGCGCCGAGCCGCTGATCCACCCCGATCATGGCGTAGATCGACAGGATCACCGTGGCCTGGGCGATGGATGCATAGCGCTCGCCGATGGCGCCCAGCATCGTCAGGCTGAAGGTGGCCAGGCCCAGGCCGACCACGAAGATCCAGGGATAGGGAAACAGCAGCTCGACCGCGAAGGCCGCCACGGTAAAGCACAGCAGCGTCACCGCCAGCGACTTGAGTCGCCCCAGCCAACTGTCGTCGGTTTCCGCCAGGGCGCTGGCGATGATGCCGAGAAACACCGGCGACAGCGCACGCAGATCCCCCAGCGACCAGCAGACGGCCATGGCGCCACTCAGGGCGACAAAGACGCGAACGCCATAGCTGGCCTTTTCGTGCGCCCAGAGCTGGCGCAAAGACACTCCAAACACAGTCATGACGGGAGAGCGAGCCTCGTGTTTTCGCGCTTGATGCGAACCTTAGCACTGCGACGTCGCAAGCGGCGTTCGAGACAGCCTTTCCCGCACTTTTTTGACGGACGAAGAAAACCCGGCATTCGCCGGGCTCCTTCCTATCCCTGGATCAGGCCACTTCGCTGGGATCTATCCCCAGGCCCTTGGCCACGCCCATGCCATAGGCGGGATCGGCCTTGAGGAAGTGACCGATCTGCCGCAGTTGCACCTCACGGGTCACAGAGCCCAGGGCGCCGACGATATTGTCGATCAGCAGTGCTTGCTGGTCGGCATTCATCAGGCGGAACAGCGCGCCGGCCTGAGTGAAGTAATCCTCGTCCACCCGGTGATCGTAGCGATCGGCGGGGCCGGCGAAGTTCAGCGCCGGCTCGCGATACTGCGGCGCCTGCTTGGGCGTATGCCCATAGCTATTAGGCTCGTAGTTCGGCTGCGAACCGCCATTGCCATCGAAGCGCATGGCGCCATCGCGCTGATTGTTGGCATAGGGGCAGCGCGGTGCGTTGACCGGTAGCTGCTGATAGTTGGTCCCTACGCGATAGCGCTGGGCGTCGGCATAGGCGAACACCCGGCCTTGCAGCATGCGATCAGGCGACAGCCCTATGCCCGGCACCACGTTGCTCGGTGCGAAGGAGGCCTGCTCCACCTCGGCGAAATAGTTCTGCGGATTGCGGTTGAGCTCCAGCACCCCGACTTCCTGCAGCGGATACTGCTGCTGCGACCACACCTTGGTCACATCGAAGGGATTCTCGGCGCGACCGGCTGCCTCCTGCTCGCTCATTACCTGGATGCACATCTTCCAGCGCGGGAACTCACCGCGCTCGATGGCCTGGAACAGGTCACGCTGGCTGTAGTCCGGATCGGTACCGGCCAGCCGTGCGGCCTCGGCCGGTGCCAGGTTCTTGATCCCCTGCTGGCTCTTGAAGTGAAACTTCACGAAGTGCCGCTCACCCTGGGCGTTGATCAGGCTGAAGGTGTGGCTACCGAAGCCGTGCATGAAGCGATAGCCATCCGGAATGCCGCGATCCGAGAAGAGGATGGTCACCTGATGCAGCGACTCCGGCGATAGCGACCAGAAGTCCCACATCATCTGGGGGCTCTTCAGGTTGCTCCAGGGATCGCGCTTCTGGGTATGGATGAAGTCCGGAAACTTGAGCGGATCGCGGATGAAGAACACCGGGGTGTTGTTGCCGACGATGTCCCAGTTGCCTTCTTCGGTATAGAACTTCAGGGCGAAACCCCGGGGATCGCGTTCGGTATCCGCCGAACCGCGCTCACCACCCACGGTGGAAAAGCGCAGGATGGTCTCGGTCTGCTTGCCCACACCGGCGAACAGCTTGGCGCTAGTAAGGTGAGTGATGTCCTGGGTAACGGTAAAGGTACCGTAGGCCGCGGAGCCCTTGGCATGAACGCGCCGCTCGGGAATGACTTCACGGTTGAAGTGCGCCAGCTTCTCGATCAGATGGAAGTCGTCGAGCATCAGCGGACCGCGCGGACCGGCGGTGCGGGAATTCTGGTTGTCGGCTACCGGAATGCCGCTGGCAGTGGTGAGGATCTTGGTATCGGTCACAGGTATCTCCCTCTGGAAAGCGTTGGCTGATCGCATGAGGGAAGTATCGCCGGGGTGATACTTTAGGACTAATTTATTGATCCTAGCATCCTGATAGAAAAACCTGAGTCGTAAGATCCTACTGTCTGGACCTGAGCAGCGCCTTGCCATAGCCAAAAGGCGGGCATGAAAAAGCCGGGCAAGAGCCCGGCTTTTTCCAGAACGCAGCTACTTATTCAGCAGCCTGTTCCACGGTACCGCCGACCGGACGGTCGATCAGCTCGACATACGCCATGGGCGCATTGTCGCCAGCGCGGAAGCCGCACTTCAGGATACGCAGGTAGCCACCCGGACGGTTGGCGTAGCGCTTGCCCAGGTCGTTGAACAGCTTGCCGACGGCAGCTTTCGAACGGGTACGGTCGAAAGCCAGGCGACGGTTGGCGACGCTGTCTTCCTTGGCCAGGGTAATCAGCGGCTCGGCGACGCGGCGCAGTTCCTTGGCTTTCGGCAGGGTAGTTTTGATCAGCTCGTGCTCGAACAGCGACACAGCCATGTTCTGGAACATGGCCTTGCGGTGTGCGCTCGTGCGGCTCAGATGACGACCACTTTTACGATGACGCATGATTGAAATTCCTTCCCAAACTATCGTTCGGTGAACAATGACGATCAGGCAGTAGCCTTGTCGTCCTTCTTAAGGCTTGCAGGGGGCCAGTTGTCCAGGCGCATACCGAGCGACAGACCACGGGAGGCCAGAACGTCCTTGATTTCGGTCAGGGACTTCTTGCCCAGGTTCGGGGTCTTGAGCAGCTCCACTTCGGTACGCTGAATCAGGTCACCGATGTAGTAGATGTTCTCCGCCTTGAGGCAGTTGGCCGAACGAACGGTCAGTTCCAGATCGTCCACCGGACGCAGCAGGATCGGATCGATCTCGTCTTCCTGCTCGACCACGACCGGCTCACTGTCGCCCTTGAGGTCGACAAAGGCTGCCAGCTGCTGCTGCAGGATGGTGGCGGCACGACGGATGGCTTCTTCCGGATCCAGGGTACCGTTGGTTTCCAGGTCAAGCACGAGCTTGTCCAGGTTGGTACGCTGTTCGACCCGGGCGTTTTCCACCACATAGGCCACGCGACGAACCGGGCTGAACGTAGCATCGAGCTGGAGACGACCGATTGCGCGGGTTTCGTCTTCTTCGCTCTGACGCGCATCGGCGGGCTCATAGCCACGACCGCGCGCGATTTTCAGCTTCATGTTCAGCGAACCGTTGTCCGCCAGGTGGGCGATGACGTGCTCACCGTTGACGATCTCGACATCGTGATCGACCTGAATGTCGGAGGCCAGAACTGGCCCCTGACCTTTCTTGCTCAGACTCAGGGTGACTTCGTCACGGCCGTGCAACTTGATGGCCAGGCCCTTGAGGTTGAGCAGGATCTCGATCACGTCTTCCTGCACGCCTTCGATGGCGCTGTACTCGTGCAGAACACCGTCGATCTCTGCTTCGACTACCGCGCAGCCAGGCATGGAGGACAACAGGATACGCCGCAGCGCGTTGCCCAAGGTATGGCCGAAACCACGCTCGAGAGGCTCGAGGGTGATCTTGGCACGGGTCTGACTAACCGCCTGCACATCGATATGGCGGGGGGTCAGGAACTCATTTACCGAACTCTGCATGGATGCACCTACTTTCTAGCCCTTACTTGGAGTAGAGCTCGACAATCAGGTTTTCGTTGATGTCGGCGGAGAGATCACCACGGGCCGGCACGCTTTTGAAGGTGCCTTCCTTTTTCTCGGTGCTCACTTCGACCCACTCAACCCGGCCACGCTGGCCGCACAGCTCGAGAGCCTGAGCGATACGCAGCTGGTTTTTGGCCTTTTCACGGACCGCGACGACGTCGCCGACCTTGACCTGATAGGAGGGAATGTTGACGGTCTGACCGTTGACGGTGATCGACTTGTGGGAGACCAGCTGGCGCGATTCGGCGCGAGTGGCACCGAAGCCCATGCGATACACCACGTTGTCCAGACGGCATTCGAGCAGTTGCAGCAGGTTCTCACCGGTAGCGCCCTTGCGACGGGCAGCTTCCTGGTAGTAACCGGCGAACTGACGCTCGAGCACGCCATAGATACGGCGGACTTTCTGCTTTTCACGCAGCTGCAGACCGTAGTCGGACAGACGACCGCGACGCTGACCATGCTGGCCAGGAACGGTTTCCAGCTTGCACTTCGAGTCGAGGGCACGAGCGCCGCTCTTCAGGAAGAGGTCAGTGCCTTCGCGGCGGGACAGTTTGCACTTGGGACCAATGTAACGAGCCATTTCTCACTGTCTCCTATTACACGCGACGCTTCTTCGGCGGACGGCACCCGTTATGCGGGATAGGCGTCACGTCGGTGATGCTGGCGATCTTGTAACCACAGGCATTCAGGGCGCGAACAGCGGACTCACGGCCGGGGCCGGGACCTTTGACGTTCACGTCCAGATTCTTCAGACCATATTCCAGAGCGGCTTGGCCGGCACGTTCGGCTGCAATCTGGGCAGCGAACGGGGTGCTCTTACGGGAGCCACGGAAGCCGGAGCCACCGGAGGTCGCCCAGGACAACGCATTGCCCTGACGATCGGTGATGGTCACGATGGTGTTGTTGAAAGACGCATGGATGTGGGCGATGCCATCAACCACTGTCTTTTTGACTTTCTTACGAGGACGAGCAGCAGGTTTTGCCATGACTAGATTCCTGTCGATTCGCGGATGCGATTACTTGCGGATCGGCTTGCGCGGGCCCTTACGGGTACGGGCATTGGTCTTGGTGCGCTGACCACGGACCGGCAGACCACGGCGGTGACGCAGACCGCGGTAGCAACCCAGATCCATCAGGCGCTTGATGTTCATGTTGATTTCGCGGCGTAGGTCACCCTCGGTGAGGATTTTGGCGACCTCGTTACGCAGCTGATCGACCTGCTCGTCGCTCAGTTCTTTGATCTTGGCGGTCGGCTGGATGCCGGTGGCCGCGCAGATCTTCTGAGAGGTGGTGCGACCGACACCATAGATGTAGGTCAGCGAGATAACAGTATGCTTGTTATCTGGAATGTTGACGCCTGCAATACGGGCCATTCAGAAAAACTCCAATTGACAGCTACCGACGCCCCGGAAGCCAAGAAAAGGGCGCGCGATATTAACGCTGTAGGAACAAATGATCAACCCGGCAGCACACTAGCTGCCGGGTTAGACGCGTGGTTCACACTCAGCCTTGGCGCTGCTTGTGACGCGGTTCAGCGCTGCAGATCACGCGCACGACGCCTTCGCGGCGAATGATCTTGCAGTTACGGCACAGCTTCTTGACCGATGCACGAACTTTCATGACAACTCCTCTAACCTTACGAGTAACGGCTCAACGCATCATGCCGTTGCCGTAGCCCTTCAGGTTGGCTTTCTTCATCAGGGACTCGTATTGATGAGATACGAGATGGGACTGGACCTGGGACATGAAGTCCATGACCACTACCACCACGATCAGCAACGAGGTCCCGCCGAGATAGAACGGCACGTTCGCCGCGACCACCAGGAACTGGGGCAACAAGCACACCGCCGTCATGTACAGGGCACCGAACATGGTCAGCCGGGTCAGCACGCCATCGATATAGCGCGCGGACTGCTCACCAGGACGAATACCCGGGATGAACGCCCCGGATTTCTTCAGGTTTTCCGCCACATCCTTGGGGTTGAACATCAGTGCCGTATAGAAGAAGCAGAAGAAGATGATCCCTGCACTAAACAGCAAGATGTTCAGCGGTTGGCCGGGGGCGATGGCCTGAGCCACGTCCTGCAACCAGCCGAGACCTTCGGACTGACCGAACCACGAACCGAGCGATGCCGGAAACAGCAGGATGCTGCTGGCGAAGATCGCCGGGATGACCCCGGCCATATTCACCTTGAGCGGCAGATGGCTGTTCTGCGCCGCGAAGACCTTGCGGCCCTGCTGACGCTTGGCGTAGTGCACGGCGATACGACGCTGCCCACGCTCGATGAACACCACGAAGGCGATGATGGCGACCGCCACCACACCGACCATGATCAGCGCGAAGATGTTGATATCGCCCTGCCGTGCCGACTCGAAGGACTGACCGATGGCGCGAGGCAAGCCCGCGACGATACCGGCAAAGATCAGCATCGAGATGCCGTTGCCGATACCGCGCTCGGTGATCTGCTCACCCAGCCACATCATGAACAGTGCGCCGGCGACGAACGTGGTGACAGCGACGAAATAGAAGCTGAAGCCCACGCTGAACGCGACGCCCTGACTGGCGAGTCCTACCGACATCCCGGTGGCCTGAACGAGCGCCAGAACCAGCGTGCCGTAACGGGTGTACTGGCTGATCTTGCGACGACCAGACTCACCCTCTTTCTTCAATTGCTCCAGCTGTGGGCTGATCGCGGTAAGCAGCTGCATGATGATCGAGGCCGAGATGTACGGCATGATCCCCAGGGCAAAGATGCTCATCCGCTCCAGCGCACCGCCAGAGAACATGTTGAAGAGGCTAAGAATGGTCCCCTCGTTCTGCCTGAACAGTGCGGCCAGCTGATCGGGATTGATACCCGGAACAGGGATGTGCGCACCGATCCTGTAGACGATGATCGCCAGGAACAGGAATCGGAGGCGGGTCCACAGTTCGGACATACCACCGGTCTTGCTGAGCGCAGAGAGAGCACCTTGCTTAGCCATTTATTCCTCGATCTTGCCGCCAGCTGCTTCGATGGCTGCACGGGCACCCTTGGTGGCACCAATGCCCTTCAGGGTGACGGCACGAGTGACGTCGCCGGACAGCACAACCTTGACACGCTTGATGTCACGGCTGATCACGTTGGCGTCTTTCAGCGCCTGCAGATCGACCACATCGACATCGACCTTGGCCAGCTCGGAGGTACGAACCTCGGCGCGGTCCAGGGCCTTCAGCGATACGAAGCCGAACTTGGGCAGACGACGGTGCAGCGGCTGCTGGCCGCCCTCGAAACCAGGGGCAACCTTGCCACCGGAACGGGAGGTCAGACCCTTGTGGCCACGACCACCGGTCTTGCCCAGGCCGCTACCGATACCACGACCGGGACGCAGCTTCTCGCGGCGAGCGCCGGGAGCGGAACGCAGATCATTCAATTTCATGACTTAACCCTCCACACGCAGAAGGTAATAGGCCTTGTTGATCATGCCGCGATTCTCAGGGGTGTCCTGAACTTCGACGGTGTGACCAATGCGACGCAGGCCGAGACCCTTGACGCAAGCCTTGTGATTGGCCAGACGGCCGTGGACGCTCTTGATCAGCGTGACCTTGACGGTTGCGTTAGCCATGATCAGAGAATCTCCTCGACGCTCTTGCCACGCTTGGCGGCAACAGCTTCCGGCGCCTGCATGTGCTTGAGACCTTCAAAGGTCGCGTACACCACGTTTACCGGGTTGGTGGAGCCGTAGCACTTGGCCAGGACGTTCTGCACACCAGCGACTTCCAGCACGGCGCGCATGGCACCACCGGCGATGATGCCGGTACCGTCGGAAGCGGGCTGCATGTACACCTTGGAGGCGCCATGGGCGGCCTTGACCGGGTACTGCAGGGTGGTGCCGTTCAGATCCACCTGGATCATGTTGCGACGAGCAGCTTCCATAGCCTTCTGGATGGCGGCAGGCACTTCACGGGCCTTGCCACGGCCGAAGCCAACGCGGCCTTTGCCATCGCCAACCACGGTCAGAGCGGTGAAGGCGAAGATACGGCCGCCTTTCACGGTTTTGGCTACGCGGTTAACTTGAACCAGCTTCTCGATGTAGCCTTCGTCGCGCTTTTGATCGTTATTTGCCATGACTTAGAACTCCAGCCCGCCTTCACGAGCAGCGTCGGCCAGCGCTTTGACGCGACCATGGTACTTGAAGCCAGAACGATCAAAGGCCACCTGGGTAACGCCAGCGGCCTTGGCACGCTCGGCGACCAGCAGACCAACTTTCTTGGCCGCCTCGACGTTGCTGGTAGCGCTTTCGCGCAGTTCTTTGTCCAACGTAGAAGCGCTGGCCAGGACCTTGCTGCCGTCGGCCGCGATGACCTGGGCATAGATGTGCTGGGAAGAGCGGTACACGCACAGACGGACCACTTCCAGTTCGCGCATCTTCAGGCGAGCCTTGCGAGCGCGACGCAGTCGGGTTTCTTTCTTGACGGTCATTTGCTATGCCCTACTTTTTCTTGGCTTCTTTACGGTGGACGACTTCGTCGGCATACCGTACACCCTTGCCCTTGTAAGGCTCCGGCGGACGGAAACCACGAATCTCAGCCGCAACCTGGCCGACCAGCTGCTTGTCGATACCCTTGATCAGGATTTCGGTCTGGTTGGGGGTTTCTGCGGTGATGCCTTGCGGCAGGTCGTAGTCCACGGGGTGAGAGAAGCCCAGAGCGAGGTTCAGCACCTGACCTTTGGCCTGGGCCTTGTAGCCCACACCGACCAGTTGCAGCTTGCGCTCGAAGCCCTGGCTGACGCCGACCACCATGTTGTTGACCAGGGCACGGGTAGTGCCGGCCATCGCACGGGTCTGCTGATCGCCATTGCGAGCAGCGAAACGCAGCTCACCGGACTCTTGAGTGACTTCAACGGACGGATGGACCTTCAGTTCCAGAGCGCCCTTGGCACCCTTGATCGAAAGCGCCTGACCGGCCAGATTAACTTCGACGCCTGCAGGCAGTCTTACAGGGTTTTTAGCAACGCGAGACATGCTGATTCCCCTTAGAAGACTGTGCAGAGCACTTCGCCGCCAACACCAGCAGCACGGGCCGCGCGATCAGTCATCACACCTTTGTTGGTGGAAACGATCGACACGCCCAGACCGCCACGCACTTTCGGCAGCTGGTCAACGGCTTTGTACTGGCGCAGACCGGGACGGCTGCTACGCTTCAGCTCTTCGATGACAGGCTTGCCTTCGAAGTACTTCAGCTCGATGGACAGCGACGGCTTGGATTCCGCGCTGACCTGAAAATCCGCGATGTAACCTTCGTCCTTGAGGACTTTGGCAACGGCAGCCTTCAGCTTGGAAGAAGGCATGCTCACAACGGCCTTTTCAGCCATCTGGGCATTACGGATACGAGTTAGCATGTCTGCTAACGGGTCCTGCATACTCATGGGCTATTAGCTCCTAATACAGAAATTGAGCCTACCGGCTCTCAAAAATCACCCCTCGGCAATAGGCCGATTCGGGCGAGCCGAGCATTCTAGAGATCGGCCCGAAACGAATCAAGCCCCAAAAGGGGCTTGATTCAATTACCGCGATGAAAGGCGCTAGCTGTTACCAGCTGGCCTTCACCAGGCCGGGCACGTCACCGCGCATGGCTGCTTCACGCAGCTTGATGCGGGACAGACCGAACTTGCGGTACACGCCGTGCGGACGACCGGTCAGGCGGCAGCGGTTACGCATGCGGCTGGCGCTGGCGTCACGGGGCTGCTTCTGCAGGGCGACCTGGGCATTCCAACGGTCCTCGGGGGAGGCGTTGACATTACCGATGGTCGCCTTCAGCTCGGCGCGCTTCTTGGCGTACTTGGCAACCGTCTGCTGACGCTTCAGCTCGCGGTTAATCATGCTTTGCTTAGCCATCTGAAGACCTCAATCAGTTACGGAACGGGAAGTTGAACGCACGCAGCAGCGCACGGCCTTCCTCGTCGGTACGAGCGGTGGTGGTCAGGGTGATGTCCATACCACGCAGCGCATCGATTTTGTCGTAATCGATTTCCGGGAAGATGATCTGCTCTTTCACGCCCATGCTGTAGTTGCCGCGACCGTCGAAGGACTTGGCATTCAGGCCGCGGAAGTCACGCACGCGCGGCAGGGAGATGGACAGCAGACGATCCAGGAATTCATACATGCGATCGCTACGCAGCGTCACCTTGACGCCGATCGGCCAGCCTTCGCGAATCTTGAAGCCAGCAATGGAATTGCGAGCATAAGTCACGACCGGCTTTTGACCAGCGATCTTTTCCAGGTCAGCTACGGCGTTGTCGATGATCTTCTTGTCACCGACCGCTTCGCCCAGACCCATGTTCAAGGTGATCTTGGTGATGCGCGGAACTTCCATCACGTTACCCAGCTGAAGCTGCTCTTTCAGCTTGGGCGCGATTTCCTTCCGATAAATCTCTTTCAATCGAGCCATGGTGATCTACCTAGCAGCTTCAGGCCTGGACCGCTTTTTGGGTCGACTTGAAGATACGAATCTTCTTGCCGTCTTCGACTTTGAAACCAACGCGGTCAGCCTTGTTGGTCTCGGAGTTGAAAATGGCAACGTTGGAGACATGCAGAGGGGCTTCTTTCTCTACGATGCCACCCTGAACACCCAGCATGGGGTTGGGCTTGGTGTGGCGCTTGATCAGGTTGACCCCACCAACGACCAGACGGTCATCGGCGAGTACCTTCAGCACCTTGCCACGCTTGCCCTTGTCCTTGCCGGCAATGACGATTACCTCGTCGTCACGACGAATCTTTTGCATGTCGGCTACTCCTTACAGCACTTCGGGGGCAAGGGAGACGATCTTCATGAACTTCTCGGAGCGAAGTTCACGGGTCACCGGCCCAAAGATACGGGTGCCAATCGGCTCTTGCTTGTTGTTCAGCAGAACCGCGGCGTTGCCGTCGAAGCGGATGATGGAACCGTCGGTGCGGCGGACGCCGTGCTTGGTACGCACGACGACAGCAGTCATCACCTGACCTTTCTTCACCTTGCCGCGCGGAATTGCTTCCTTGACGGTGACTTTGATGATGTCGCCAATGCCGGCGTAACGGCGGTGGGAACCGCCGAGCACCTTGATGCACATCACGCGACGAGCGCCGCTGTTGTCGGCGACGTCAAGCATGGATTGAGTCTGGATCATGGCTCTCTACCCTTATACCTGAACGGCGCGCTCGACGACGTCAACCAGGGTCCACGCCTTGGTCTTGGCCAGCGGGCGGGTTTCGCGAATGGTGACCAGGTCACCAATGCGGCACTGATTGGTTTCGTCGTGAGCGTGCAGCTTGGTGGAACGCTTCACGTATTTGCCGTAGATCGGGTGCTTGACGCGACGCTCGATCAGTACGGTGACGGTTTTGTCCATCTTGTCGCTGACCACTCGGCCGGTCAGCGTACGGACAGTTTTTTCAGCTTCAGCCATGATCACTTACCTGCTTGCTGGTTCAGCACAGTCTTGACGCGAGCGATGTCGCGCTTCACTTGCGAGAGCATGTGAGACTGACCCAACTGGCCAGTTGCCTTCTGCATACGCAGATTGAACTGGTCACGCAGCAGGTTGAGAAGCTGCTCGTTCAGCTCCTCTACGGATTTCTCACGCAAATCTTTCGCTTTCATCACATCACCGTCCGCTTAACAAAGGAGGTTTCGAGCGGAAGCTTGGCAGCGGCCAGGGCGAATGCCTGACGAGCCAGATCCTCGGAAACACCCTCGATCTCGTACAGGACCTTGCCCGGCTGGATCTGGGCTACCCAGTACTCGACACTACCCTTACCTTTACCCATCCGCACTTCGAGAGGCTTCTTGGTGACAGGCTTGTCAGGGAAGACGCGGATCCAGATCTTGCCACCACGCTTCACGTGACGGGTCAGCGCACGACGTGCGGATTCGATCTGGCGAGCGGTCAGACGGCCACGGCCGACAGCCTTCAGCGCGTACTCGCCGAAGCTGACCTTGCTACCACGATGAGCCAGACCACGGTTGTGGCCGGTCATCTGCTTGCGGAATTTTGTACGCTTGGGTTGCAGCATGTTGCGTACTCCTTACTTAGCAGCAGCTTTTTTGCGCGGAGCCGGGGCGACGGGCTTGAGCTCTTCCTGGCGGCCACCAATGACCTCACCCTTGAAGATCCAAACCTTCACACCGATCACACCGTAAGTGGTGTGGGCTTCCGCAGTGGCGTAGTCGATATCGGCACGCAGGGTGTGCAGAGGCACACGACCTTCGCGATACCATTCGGTACGGGCGATTTCAGCACCGCCCAGACGACCGCTCACCTGAATCTTGATGCCTTTGGCACCAATGCGGATCGCGTTCTGTACGGCACGCTTCATGGCGCGACGGAACATCACACGACGCTCAAGCTGCTGCGCAACGCTCTGCGCAACCAGGGCACCGTCGAGCTCCGGCTTGCGGATCTCTTCGATGTTGATGTGCACGGGCACACCCATTCTTGCGGTCAGGTCCTGACGCAGCTTCTCGACATCCTCACCTTTCTTGCCGATCACGATACCGGGACGGGCGGTGTGGATGGTGATGCGTGCGGTTTGAGCCGGGCGATGAATATCGATACGGCTTACGGACGCGCTTTTTAGTTTGTCCTGGAGGTACTCACGAACCTTCAGGTCGGCCAGCAGATAGTCCGCATAAGTGCGCTTATCCGCGTACCAGACCGAAGTGTGCTCCTTGACGATACCCAGGCGAATGCCATTGGGATGTACTTTCTGACCCATCTGATCGACTCCGTTACTTGTCCGCAACCTTGACCGTGATATGGCAAGACCGCTTCACGATGCGATCAGCACGACCTTTGGCACGCGGCATGATGCGCTTGAGCGAACGACCTTCGTTTACGAAGACAGTGGAGACCTTCAGGTCGTCCACGTCGGCGCCTTCATTGTGCTCGGCGTTGGCAACAGCCGACTCCAGCACCTTCTTCATGATCTCAGCGGCTTTCTTGCTGCTGAAAGTCAACAGGTTGAGCGCTTCGCCCACCTTCTTCCCGCGAATCTGGTCGGCGACCAAGCGGGCTTTCTGGGCGGAGATACGAGCGCCCGACAGCTTAGCGGCTACTTCCATCTTCCTTACCCCTTAACGCTTGGCTTTCTTGTCAGCCGCATGACCGCGATAGGTGCGGGTAGCAGCGAACTCGCCGAGTTTGTGGCCGACCATGTCTTCGTTCACCAGAACGGGGACATGTTGACGACCGTTGTGCACAGCGATGGTCAGGCCGACCATTTGCGGCAGGATCATCGAACGACGCGACCAGGTCTTGATCGGTTTGCGTTCGTTCTTTTCCACCGCGACTTCGATCTTCTTCAACAGGTGAAGATCGATAAAAGGACCTTTCTTCAGAGAACGGGGCACAGTCGAATCCTCTACTGATTACTTGCCGCGACGGACAATCATCTTGTCGGTACGCTTGTTGGAGCGCGTCTTGAGACCCTTGGTCTTGACGCCCCACGGCGAAACCGGATGACGGCCACCGGAAGTACGACCTTCACCACCACCGTGCGGGTGATCGACCGGGTTCATGGCGACACCACGAACGGTCGGACGCACGCCACGCCAGCGGGTGGCACCGGCCTTACCCAGCGAACGCAGGCTGTGCTCACCGTTGGACACTTCGCCCAGGGTGGCACGGCACTCGGACAGCACCTTGCGCATTTCACCGCTGCGCAGACGCACGGTGACGTAGGCGCCTTCGCGGGCGACCAGCTGAGCGGAGGTACCCGCGGAGCGAGCGATCTGAGCGCCCTTGCCAGGCTTCAGCTCGATACCGTGGATGGTGCTACCGACCGGCACGTTACGCAGCGGCAGGTTGTTGCCAGCCTTGATGGGCGCGCCAGCGCCGGACAGCAGCTGGTCACCGGCAGCAACGCCCTTGGGAGCGATGATGTAGCGACGCTCGCCATCGGCGTACTTCAGCAGAGCGATGTGTGCAGTACGGTTCGGATCGTATTCGATACGCTCAACGACGGCAGGGATGCCATCCTTGTTGCGACGGAAATCGACCAGACGGTAGTGCTGCTTGTGACCACCGCCGATGTGGCGAGTAGTGATACGACCATTGTTGTTACGGCCGCCGGACTTGCTCTTCTTCTCCAGCAAAGGAGCGTAGGGCGCGCCTTTGTGCAGATCAGAGTTGACCACCTTGACCACAAAGCGGCGGCCAGCGGAGGTCGGCTTGCATTTTACGATTGCCATGATGCCCCCTGATTACTCGGCGCTGCTGGAAAAGTCGAGATCCTGGCCCGGCTGGAGCGCGATGTACGCTTTTTTCCAGTCGTTACGCTTGCCCAGACCACGAGCGGTACGCTTGGTCTTGCCCTGGACGTTCAGGGTGCTGACGCTGCGAACCTTGACCTCGAACAGCTGCTCGACGGCCTTCTTGATTTCCAGCTTGGTTGCATCGGTGGCAACCTTGAATACGAACTGCTTCTGGCTGTCCGCCAGCATGGTGGCCTTCTCGGAGATGTGCGGGCCAAGCAGCACTTTGAATACGCGTTCCTGGTTCATGCCAGCAGCTCCTCGAATTTCTTCACGGCGGACACAGTGACCAGCACCTTGTCGTAGGCGATCAGGCTGACCGGGTCGGAACCCTGGACATCACGCACGTCGACGAAAGGCAGGTTGCGGGCGGCCAGATACAGGTTCTGGTCGACAGCGTCGGTCACGATCAGCACGTCGCTCAGGCCCAGGCCGTCCAGCTTGCTGACCAGGGTCTTGGTCTTGGGCGCGTCGACGGCGAAGTCGTCAACCACGACCAGACGATCCAGACGGACCAGCTCGGCGAGAATGGAGCGCAGTGCAGCGCGGTACATCTTCTTGTTCAGCTTCTGGCTGTGATCCTGGGGCTTGGCTGCGAAAGCCACGCCACCGGAGCGCCAGATGGGGCTGCGGATGGTACCGGCACGGGCACGACCGCTGCCCTTCTGACGCCAGGGCTTCTTGCCACCGCCACGGACTTCGGAACGGGTCTTCTGGGCACGGGTGCCCTGACGACCGCCAGCCATGTAGGCGACGACTGCCTGGTGAACCAGGGTCTCGTTGAATTCACCGCCGAAGGTGTGCTCGGAGACTTCGATAGCTTGAGAGCCATTCACATTGAGTTGCATGTTCTCTCTCCTCTCAACCACGGGCCTTGACAGCGGGACGCACGATCACGTCACCACCCGGCGCGCCGGGGACGGCACCCTTGACCAGCAGCAGGTTGCGCTCGGCGTCTACACGCACGACTTCCAGCGACTGAACGGTTACACGCTCCGCACCCAGGTGACCGGACATTTTCTTGCCCTTGAACACTCGACCAGGAGTCTGGCACTGGCCGATGGAACCAGGTGCACGGTGGGAAACGGAGTTACCGTGGGTGTTGTCCTGACCACGGAAGTTCCAGCGCTTGATGGTACCGGCGTAGCCCTTACCTTTGGACTGACCAGTGACATCAACCATCTGACCGGCTTCGAACAGGGCTACGGTGACTTCGTCGCCAGCCTTGTACTCACCGTCTTCCAGGCGGAATTCGAGGACGCTACGACCAGCGGCAACGCTGGCCTTGGCGAAGTGGCCGGCTTGCGCCTTGGTCACGCGGGAAGCACGACGCTCGCCCACGGTTACCTGAATGGCGCGATAGCCATCGGTTTCTTCGCTTTTGAATTGGGTTACGCGATTCGGCTCGATCTCAATGACCGTAACCGGAACGGAAACGCCTTCTTCGGTGAAAACGCGGGTCATACCGCATTTACGACCGACTAAACCAATCGTCATGTTGAGAACCTCTTGAGTGTACGGGGCTTTCACCCGCTATGGCCGCCCATTTCAGAGCGTTACACGACTGAAACCTTGACGGTCTCAGCCGAGGCTGATTTGCACTTCAACGCCAGCGGCGAGATCGAGCTTCATCAGCGCATCGACGGTCTTGTCGGTGGGCTGAACGATGTCGAGCACACGCTTGTGGGTACGAATTTCGTACTGGTCACGAGCGTCCTTGTTGACGTGCGGAGAAATCAGCACTGTGTAACGTTCCTTGCGGGTAGGCAGAGGAATCGGACCACGCACCTGAGCACCAGTACGTTTCGCAGTTTCTACGATTTCCTGGGTGGATTGATCGATCAGGCGATGATCAAAAGCCTTCAACCGAATACGGATTTGTTGATTTTGCATTTGACCTCAGACTCCAAGCTTTCCTCTCGGACAAAAAGGTGCCCGATTAAAGGAGGCGCAATTCTAAGGATGTCGTCGGCGGCTGTCAAGAACGCCTCTTTTGCCATCTGTCAATTTCACGAGCCAAGAAAAAAGGCCCCGAAGGGCCTTTTTTCGTTTCAGATCAATCGATTACTCGATGATCTTGGCAACCACGCCGGCGCCGACGGTACGACCGCCTTCACGGATGGCGAAACGCAGACCGTCTTCCATCGCGATCGGAGCGATCAGGGTGACAACCATCTTGATGTTGTCGCCCGGCATCACCATCTCGACGCCTTCCGGCAGCTCGCAGTTACCGGTCACGTCGGTGGTGCGGAAGTAGAACTGCGGACGGTAGCCCTTGAAGAACGGGGTGTGACGACCACCTTCTTCCTTGGACAGCACGTACACTTCGCACTCGAACTTGGTGTGCGGCTTGATGGTGTTCGGCTTGGCCAGAACCTGGCCACGCTCCACGTCTTCACGCTTGGTGCCACGCAGCAGCACGCCGACGTTCTCGCCAGCACGGCCTTCGTCCAGCAGCTTGCGGAACATTTCAACGCCGGTGCAGGTGGTCTTGACGGTGGCCTTGATGCCCACGATCTCGACTTCTTCCTGGACCTTGACGATGCCACGCTCGACACGACCGGTTACCACGGTGCCGCGACCGGAGATCGAGAACACGTCTTCGATCGGCATCAGGAACGGCTTGTCGATGGCACGCTCGGGCTCGGGGATGTACGAGTCCAGGGTCTCGACCAGCTTGCGCACGGCGGAGGTACCCATTTCGTTGTCGTCATTGCCGTTCAGAGCCATCAGCGCGGAGCCGATGACGATCGGGGTGTCGTCGCCCGGGAAGTCGTAGGTGTTCAGCAGATCGCGAACTTCCATTTCGACCAGTTCCAGCAGCTCGGCGTCGTCAACCATGTCGGCCTTGTTCAGGAACACGACGATGTAGGGAACGCCTACCTGACGGGACAGCAGGATGTGCTCGCGGGTCTGCGGCATGGGGCCGTCAGCAGCCGAGCAAACCAGGATCGCGCCGTCCATCTGGGCAGCACCGGTGATCATGTTCTTCACGTAGTCGGCGTGGCCGGGGCAGTCGACGTGCGCGTAGTGACGGATCGCCGAGTCATACTCAACGTGGGAGGTGTTGATGGTGATACCGCGAGCCTTTTCTTCCGGCGCGTTGTCGATCTGGTCGAAACCACGAGCGGAACCGCCCCAGGTGTCGGCACAGACTTTGGTCAGCGCTGCGGTCAGCGTGGTCTTGCCATGGTCAACGTGACCGATGGTGCCCACGTTCAGGTGCGGTTTGTTACGTTCGAATTTTTCTTTAGCCACGAGATAAACCTCTAGTCAAAGCGCTGATTAAGCTTGTTTCTTGATGATGGCTTCGGCGATGTTCGACGGAGCTTCGGCGTACTTGGAGAACTCCATGGAGTAGCTTGCGCGACCCTGAGACATGGAGCGGACATCCGTAGCGTAGCCAAACATCTCGCCCAGCGGAACCTCGGCACGGATGACCTTGCCGGTCACGGTGTCTTCCATACCCTGGATCAGGCCACGACGACGGTTCAGGTCGCCCATGACGTCGCCCATGTAGTCTTCCGGGGTCACGACCTCGACCTTCATGATCGGCTCGAGCAGCACGGCACCACCCTTCTGGGTGAGCTGCTTGGTCGCCATGGAGGCAGCGATCTTGAACGCCATCTCGTTGGAGTCGACGTCATGGTAGGAACCGTCGAACACAGCGGCCTTCAGGCCGAGCAGCGGATAGCCGGCGACGATGCCGTTCTTCATCTGCTCTTCGATGCCCTTCTGGATCGCCGGGATGTATTCCTTCGGAATCACACCGCCCACGACTTCGCTGACGAACTCCAGACCTTCCTGACCTTCGTCGGCCGGCGCGAAGCGAATCCAGCAGTGACCGAACTGGCCACGACCACCCGACTGGCGAACGAACTTGCCTTCGATCTCGCAGGTGTTGCGGATGGTTTCGCGGTAGGCGACCTGAGGCTTACCGATGTTCGCTTCCACGCCGAATTCGCGCTTCATGCGGTCCACCAGGATGTCCAGGTGCAGCTCGCCCATGCCGGAGATGATGGTCTGACCGGACTCTTCGTCGGTCTTGACGCGGAACGAGGGGTCTTCCTGGGCCAGCTTGCCCAGTGCGATACCCATCTTTTCCTGGTCGGCCTTGGTCTTCGGCTCGACAGCGACCGAGATCACCGGCTCCGGGAAGTCCATGCGCTCGAGGATGATCGGCTTCTCGATCGAGCACAGGGTGTCACCGGTGGTGACGTCCTTCATGCCGATCAGGGCGGCGATGTCGCCAGCACGAACTTCCTTGATCTCTTCACGGGTATTGGCATGCATCTGCACCATACGGCCGACGCGCTCCTTCTTGCCCTTCACCGAGTTGATGACGGAGTCACCGGAGCTCAGTACACCCGAGTAGACGCGGGCGAAGGTCAAGGTACCCACGAAGGGGTCGGTAGCGATTTTGAACGCCAGCGCCGAGAAGGGCTCGTCGTCGTCTGCATGACGCTCGTCGTGGATTTCCTCGTTGTCCGGGTTGGTACCCTTGATCGCGGGAATCTCGATCGGCGCCGGCAGGAAGTCGATCACGGCGTCCAGAACCAGGGGCACGCCCTTGTTCTTGAAGGACGAACCGCAGACGGCCGGGACGATTTCGCAGGCGATGGTACGCTGACGCAGGCCGGCCTTGATCTCGTCGATCGACAGCTCGCCGCCTTCCAGGTACTTGTTCATCAGCTCTTCGTTGGCTTCGGCCGCAGCTTCGACCATGTTGGAGCGCCACTGCTCGGCATCGGCCAGCATGTCCGCAGGAATGTCTTCCTCGCGGTAGGTCATGCCCTGGTCGTCATCGTTCCAGAAGATGGCCTTCATCTTCAGCAGGTCGATCTGGCCCTGGAAGTTCTCTTCCGCGCCGATGGCCAGCTGAACCGGGACCGGAGTATGGCCCAGGCGCTTCTTGATCTGCTCGACGACGCGCAGGAAGTTGGCACCGGCACGGTCCATCTTGTTGACGTAGACGATGCGCGGGACGCCGTACTTGTTGGCCTGACGCCATACGGTCTCGGACTGAGGCTCGACACCGGAGGTACCGCAGAACACCACGACCGCACCGTCCAGCACGCGCAGGGAACGCTCCACCTCAATGGTGAAGTCCACGTGGCCGGGGGTATCGATGATGTTGACGCGGTACTTGTCGTACTGCTTGGTCGAACCGGACCAGAACGCGGTGGTGGCAGCGGAGGTGATGGTGATACCACGCTCCTGCTCCTGCACCATCCAGTCCATGGTCGCAGCGCCGTCGTGAACCTCACCCATTTTGTGGTTCACGCCGGTGTAGAACAGAATCCGCTCGGTAGTAGTCGTCTTACCTGCGTCCACGTGGGCGCAGATACCGATGTTCCGATAGCGGTTAATAGCGGTTGTACGAGCCATAAGGTCCTCGCTTGATTGGAAGCGCTAGGCTTAGAAGCGGTAGTGCGAGAAGGCCTTGTTGGCTTCTGCCATGCGATGCACGTCTTCGCGCTTCTTGACTGCGGCACCCTTGCCTTCAAAAGCGTCCATGAGTTCACCCGCCAGGCGCAGAGCCATGGACTTCTCGCCACGCTTGCGCGCGGAGTCCACCAGCCAGCGCATGGCCAGGGCATTACGACGGGAAGGACGAACCTCAACCGGCACCTGGTAGGTAGCACCGCCGACACGGCGGGACTTCACTTCGACCAGCGGAGCGATGGCGTCGAGCGCTTTTTCGAAAACTTCCAGGGGTTCGGCATTCTTGGAACGCTCTTTGACCTTGTCCAGAGCACCATAAACGATACGCTCGGCAACGGCTTTCTTGCCGCTTTCCATCACGTGGTTCATGAACTTGGCCAGGATCTGGCTTCCGTATTTCGGATCGTCAAGTATTTCGCGCTTGGCCGCTACACGACGTCTTGGCATTGATAAGCCCTCAAAACGGTCTTCAGGTTAGCTCGGGACTCGTTGCCCGACCTTACTCTTATCGACTCGAACAAAAAGAAAGGTGATTACTTCGGACGCTTGGTGCCGTACTTGGAACGGCCCTGCTTGCGGTCCTTCACACCGGTGGTGTCCAGCGAACCGCGCACGGTGTGATAACGCACACCCGGCAGATCCTTGACCCGGCCACCGCGGATCAGCACGACGCTGTGTTCCTGCAGGTTGTGGCCTTCACCGCCGATGTAGGAGGTGACTTCGAAGCCGTTGGTCAGACGCACACGGCAGACCTTCCGCAGTGCGGAGTTGGGCTTCTTGGGAGTGGTGGTGTACACGCGGGTGCACACGCCACGACGTTGCGGGCAGTTTTGCAGCGCAGGCACGTCGGATTTCTCGACGATACGCTTGCGTGCACTACGCACCAGCTGGTTGATAGTTGCCATCTATAGCTCCACTGATTGTCTTGCGACATAAACGAAATAGCAGAACATCAGTCCTGCCCATTTTCGGGGAACGAAAGTCTAAAGAGCTTGGGCGCCCCAGTCAAGACAAAGCCCCCGGACGCCTGGGGCGCCGGGGGCTTTGTCAAGCGAGACCTGCTACCGAACTCAGCTGGCGCTGGAGTTCAGCGCTTCGGTCAGGGCGGCTTCGGCCTCGCTGGCGCTGACGCGCTGCGGCTTGCCGAGTTCGCGCTGGCGCTTGCGCTCGCTGTGGTAGGCCAGACCGGTACCGGCCGGGATCAGACGACCCACCACCACGTTTTCCTTCAGGCCGCGTAGGAAGTCGCGCTTGCCGGTCACGGCGGCTTCGGTCAGGACACGGGTGGTCTCCTGGAAGGAAGCAGCCGAGATGAAGGACTCGGTGGACAGCGAGGCCTTGGTGATACCCAGCAGCACGCGCTCGTACTTGGCGACGAAGCGATCATTGCCGACCAGTTGCTCGTTCTCTTCCAGGACGTGGGTCAGTTCGACCTGATCGCCCTTGATGAAGCTCGAGTCACCGGTATCGCTCACTTCGACCTTGCGCAGCATCTGCCGCAGGATGGTCTCGATGTGCTTGTCGTTGATCTTCACGCCCTGCAGGCGGTACACGTCCTGGATCTCGTTGACGATGTACTTGGCCAGCGCGCTGACACCCAGCAGACGCAGGATGTCGTGCGGATTGCTCGGACCGTCGGAGATGACTTCGCCGCGGCTGACCTGCTCGCCTTCGAAGACGTTCAGGTGGCGCCACTTCGGAATCAGTTCCTCGTAGGGATCGGTGCCGTCGGTCGGAGTGATGACCAGACGACGCTTGCCCTTGGTTTCCTTGCCGAAGGAGATGGTACCGCTGATCTCCGCCAGGATGGCCGGCTCCTTGGGACGACGCGCTTCGAAGAGGTCGGCCACGCGGGGCAGACCACCGGTGATGTCGCGGGTCTTGGAGGTTTCCTGGGGGATACGGGCGATAACGTCACCCACATGCACCTTGGCACCGTCGCTCAGGTTGACCAGCGCGTTCGGCGGCAGGAAGTACTGGGCCGGCACGTCGGTACCCGGCAGCAGCAGATCCTTGCCGTTGGCGTCGATCAGCTTGACCGCCGGACGGATGTCCTTGCCGGAGGTCGGGCGATCCTTGGCGTCGAGCACCTCGATGTTGGTCAGACCGGTCAGTTCGTCGGTCTGGCGCTTGATGGTGATGCCCTCCTCCATGCCGACGAAGGCCACGGTACCGTCCATCTCGGTGACGATGGGGTGGGTGTGCGGGTCCCACTTGGCGACGATGGCGCCAGCGTCGACCTTGTCGCCTTCCTTGACCGAAATCACCGCACCGTAGGGCAGCTTGTAGCGCTCGCGCTCACGACCGAAGTCGTCGGCGATGGCCAGCTCACCGGAACGGGACACGGCAACCAGGGCGCCGTCGGCACGTTCGACGTGCTTCAGGTTGTGCAGACGGATGGCACCGCCGTTCTTGACCTGGACGCTGTCGGCCGCGGAGGTCCGGCTGGCCGCACCACCGATGTGGAAGGTACGCATGGTCAGCTGGGTACCCGGCTCACCGATGGACTGGGCGGCGATGACGCCGACCGCTTCACCGATGTTGACCTGGTGACCGCGAGCCAGATCGCGACCGTAGCACTTGGCGCAGATGCCATGACGGGTTTCGCAGGTGATCGGCGAACGCACCACGACTTCGTCGACGCTGTTGAGCTCGAGGAACTCGACCCAGCGCTCGTCGACCAGGGTGCCTGCAGGCACGATGATCTCTTCGGTACCCGGCTTGGGCACGTCGCGGGCGATGACTCGACCCAGCACGCGCTCACCCAGGGGCTCGACCACGTCACCGCCTTCGATGTGCGGGGTCATGATCAGGCCGCGCTCGGTACCGCAGTCGACCTCGGTCACCACCAGATCCTGGGCCACGTCGACGAGACGACGGGTCAGGTAACCGGAGTTCGCGGTCTTCAGAGCGGTATCCGCCAGACCCTTACGGGCACCGTGGGTGGAGATGAAGTACTGGAGTACGTTCAGGCCTTCACGGAAGTTGGCGGTGATGGGCGTCTCGATGATGGAGCCGTCCGGCTTGGCCATCAGGCCACGCATGCCGGCGAGCTGGCGAATCTGGGCCGCGGAACCCCGGGCGCCGGAATCGGCCATCATGTACATGGAGTTGAAGGACTCCTGGTCGACTTCCTTGCCCTCGCGGTCGATGACCTTCTCTTTCGAGAGGTTGGTCATCATCGCCTTGGACACTTCGTCGTTGGCCTTCGACCAGAGGTCGATCACCTTGTTGTACTTCTCGCCCTGGGTCACCAGGCCGGAGGCGTACTGGCTCTCGATCTCCTTCACCTCGGCGGTGGCGGCATCGATGATGCGGGCCTTCTCGTCCGGAATGACGAAGTCGTTGACGCCGATGGAGACGCCGGACAGGGTCGAATAGGCGAAACCGGTGTACATCAACTGGTCGGCGAAGATGACGGTGTCCTTCAGACCCACCACGCGGTAGCAGTGGTTGATCAGCTTGGAGATGGCCTTCTTCTTCATCGACTGGTTGACCACGTCGTACGGCAGACCGGCGGGCACGACCTGGAACAGCAGCGCGCGGCCGACGGTGGTGTCGACGATGCGGGTGTTCTTGGTCAGGCTGCCGTCCTTGTGACGGATGGTCTCGTTGATGCGTACCTTGACCTTGGCATGCAGCGCGGCTTCGCCGGCACGGAAGACGCGATCGACTTCCTGCAGGTCGGCGAACACGCGGCCTTCGCCCTTGGCGTTGATGGCTTCACGGGTCATGTAGTACAGACCCAGGACCACGTCCTGCGACGGCACGATGATCGGCTCGCCGTTGGCGGGCGACAGGATGTTGTTGGTCGACATCATCAGGGCGCGCGCTTCCAGCTGGGCTTCCAGCGTCAGCGGCACGTGCACGGCCATCTGGTCACCGTCGAAGTCGGCGTTGTACGCGGCGCAGACCAGCGGGTGCAGCTGGATCGCCTTGCCTTCGATGAGGACCGGCTCGAACGCCTGGATGCCCAGACGGTGCAGGGTCGGGGCGCGGTTGAGCAGCACGGGGTGTTCGCGGATGACTTCGGCGAGCACGTCCCAGACCTCGGGTAGTTCGCGCTCGACCATCTTCTTGGCGGCCTTGATGGTGGTCGCCATGCCGCGGGCTTCCAGCTTGCCGAAGATGAACGGCTTGAACAGTTCCAGGGCCATCTTCTTGGGCAGACCGCACTGGTGCAGACGCAGGGTCGGGCCCACGGTGATCACGGAACGACCGGAGTAGTCGACGCGCTTGCCCAGCAGGTTCTGACGGAAACGACCCTGCTTGCCCTTGATCATGTCGGCCAGGGACTTCAGCGGGCGCTTGTTGGAACCGGTGATGGCACGGCCGCGACGGCCGTTGTCCAGCAGGGCGTCGACGGCTTCCTGCAGCATGCGCTTCTCGTTGCGCACGATGATGTCGGGCGCGGCGAGGTCGAGCAGCCGCTTGAGGCGGTTGTTCCGGTTGATGACGCGACGATAGAGATCGTTCAGGTCGGAGGTCGCGAAGCGGCCGCCATCTAGCGGTACCAGCGGACGCAGGTCCGGCGGCAGCACGGGCAGCACGGTCATGACCATCCACTCCGGCTTGTTGCCGGAGCCCTGGAAGGCTTCCATCAGCTTCAGGCGCTTGGACAGCTTCTTGATCTTGGTCTCGGAGTTGGTCTGCGGAATCTCTTCGCGCAGGCGACCGATCTCGTGCTCCAGATCAATGGCGCCGAGCAGCTGGAACACGGCTTCCGCACCCATGCGGGCGTCGAAGTCGTCACCGAACTCTTCCAGCGCCTCGAAGTACTGCTCGTCGTTGAGCAGCTGGTACTTCTCGAGGGTGGTCATGCCCGGATCGATCACCACGTAGCTCTCGAAATAGAGCACGCGCTCGATGTCACGCAGGGTCATGTCCAGCAGCAGGCCGATACGGGACGGCAGCGACTTCAGGAACCAGATGTGGGCGACGGGCGAAGCCAGCTCGATGTGGCCCATGCGCTCGCGGCGCACCTTCGCCAGGGCGACTTCCACGCCGCACTTCTCGCAGATCACGCCGCGGTGCTTGAGGCGCTTGTACTTTCCGCACAGGCACTCGTAGTCCTTGACCGGGCCAAAGATCTTGGCGCAGAACAGACCATCGCGCTCGGGCTTGAAGGTACGGTAGTTGATGGTCTCCGGCTTCTTCACTTCACCGAACGACCAGGAACGAATCATCTCGGGCGAGGCCAGACCAATGCGGATGGCATCGAACTCTTCGAGTTGACCCTGGTTTTTCAACAGATTGAGCAAGTCTTTCAAGGCCTTTCCTCCTCACGGACCGGAGACGACCGCCGCGCGGTCGTCTCCTCTAGGGTCTCGTGTTATTCGGTTTCCAGTTCGATATCGATGCCGAGCGAACGGATTTCCTTGATCAGTACGTTGAAGGACTCGGGCATGCCGGCCTCCATGCGGTGATCTCCGTCCACGATGTTCTTGTACATCTTGGTCCGGCCGTTCACATCGTCCGACTTCACCGTCAGCATTTCCTGCAGGGTGTAAGCCGCGCCATAGGCCTCCAGTGCCCAGACCTCCATCTCCCCGAAACGCTGACCACCGAACTGCGCCTTACCACCCAGCGGCTGCTGGGTAACCAGGCTGTAGGAACCGGTGGAACGGGCGTGCATCTTGTCGTCCACCAGGTGGTTCAGCTTGAGCATGTACATGTAGCCAACGGTGGTGGTGCGCTCGAAGGCATTGCCAGTGCGGCCGTCGTACAGACGCATCTGGCCGCTCTCCGGCAGATCGGCCAGCTTCAGCATAGCCTTGATCTCGCTTTCCTTGGCACCGTCGAACACCGGGGTGGCCATGGGCACACCGCCACGCAGGTTCTTCGCCAGGTCGAGGACTTCCTTATCGCTCAGGTCGTCGAGCTTCTCCTGACGGCCACCGATCTCGTTGTAGATCTCGTGCAGGAAGCTGCGCAGTTCGGCAACCTTGCGCTGCTCTTCGATCATCACGTTGATCTTCTCGCCCAGGCCCTTGGCCGCGAGGCCCAGGTGGGTTTCGAGGATCTGACCGACGTTCATCCGCGACGGTACGCCCAGCGGGTTCAGCACGATGTCCACCGGCGTGCCGTTGGCGTCGTAGGGCATGTCTTCGACTGGCATGATCACCGAGACCACACCCTTGTTACCGTGACGACCGGCCATCTTGTCGCCCGGCTGGATGCGGCGCTTGATGGCGAGGTAGACCTTGACGATCTTCAGTACGCCCGGCGCCAGGTCATCGCCCTGCTGCAGCTTGCGCTTCTTGTCTTCGAACTTGTCATCCAGCAGCTGGCGACGGTCGGACAGGTAAGCCTGGGCCTTTTCCAGCTGCTCGTTGTGAGCATCTTCCGCCATGCGCAGCTTGAACCACTGACCACGCTCGAGGCCGTTCAGGTACTCGTCGGTGATGACGGCACCCTTCTTGACCGCCGGGCCGCCTTCGGCGACCTGACCGACCAGGGCCTGACGCAGACGCTCGAAGGTCGCGCCTTCGACGATGCGGAACTCCTCGTTCAGATCCTTGCGGATCTCGTCGAGCTGGGACTTCTCGATGGCCAGGGCGCGGGAGTCGCGCTCGACGCCGTCACGGGTGAAGACCTGGACGTCGATGACGGTACCCTTGGTGCCAGTGGGCACACGCAGGGAAGTGTCCTTCACGTCGCTGGCCTTCTCGCCGAAGATGGCGCGCAGCAGCTTCTCTTCCGGGGTCAGCTGGGTTTCGCCCTTGGGCGTGACCTTGCCGACCAGGATGTCACCGGCGCCGACCTCGGCACCGACGTAGACGATACCGGCCTCGTCCAGCTTGTTCAGCGCAGCCTCACCCACGTTCGGGATGTCGGAGGTGATCTCCTCCGGGCCGAGCTTGGTGTCACGGGCCACACAGGTCAGTTCCTGGATGTGGATGGTGGTGAAGCGATCTTCCTGGACCACACGCTCCGACAGACAGATGGAGTCTTCGAAGTTAAAGCCGTTCCAGGGCATGAAGGCCACGCGCATGTTCTGACCCAGTGCCAGCTCGCCCATGTCGGTCGAGGGGCCATCGGCCAGGATGTCGAACTTGGCCACCTGATCACCCTTGCTCACCAGCGGACGCTGGTTGATGCAGGTGTTCTGGTTGGAACGGGTGTACTTGGTCAGGTTGTAGATGTCGACGCCGGCTTCACCGGTCTCGACTTCGGCATCGTTGACACGCACCACGATACGGCTGGCATCGACGGAGTCGATCACGCCACCACGACGAGCCACGACGCAGACGCCGGAGTCACGGGCGACGTTGCGCTCCATGCCGGTACCCACCAGCGGCTTGTCCGAACGCAGGGTCGGCACGGCCTGACGCTGCATGTTGGAACCCATCAGCGCGCGGTTGGCGTCGTCGTGCTCGAGGAACGGAATCAGCGAGGCGGCGACGGAGACGACCTGCTTGGGCGAAACGTCCATCAGGGTGACGTCTTCGGGCGCCTTGACGGTGAATTCGTTCAGGTGACGCACGGCCACCAGCTCGTCGATCAGCCGGTTGTTCTCGTCCAGGCCGGCGGAGGCCTGGGCGATGACGTGGTTGGCTTCTTCGATGGCCGACAGGAAGACGATCTCGTCGGTAGCCACGCCGTCCTTGACCATGCGGTACGGGCTTTCGAGGAAGCCGTACTGGTTGGTGCGGGCATAGGCAGCCAGGGAGTTGATCAGACCGATGTTCGGACCTTCCGGCGTTTCGATCGGGCAGACCCGGCCGTAGTGCGTCGGGTGTACGTCACGGACTTCGAAGCCGGCGCGCTCACGGGTCAGACCGCCCGGGCCGAGTGCGGAGACGCGGCGCTTGTGGGTGATCTCCGACAGCGGGTTGTTCTGGTCCATGAACTGGGACAGCTGGCTGGAACCGAAGAATTCCTTGATCGCGGCGGCCACCGGCTTGGCGTTGATCAGGTCCTGCGGCATCAGGCCTTCGCTTTCGGCCATGGACAGGCGTTCCTTGACGGCACGCTCCACCCGCACCAGGCCCACGCGGAACTGGTTCTCGGCCATTTCACCGACGCAACGGACACGACGGTTACCCAGGTGGTCGATGTCGTCGACGATACCCTTGCCGTTACGGATGTCGACCAGGGTCTTGAGCACGTCGACGATGTCTTCGCGGCTCAGCACGCCCGAGCCTTCGATGGCATCGCGACCGATACGGCGGTTGAACTTCATGCGGCCGACGGCGGACAGGTCGTAACGCTCGGCGCTGAAGAACAGGTTGTTGAACAGGGTCTCGGCAGCTTCCTTGGTCGGCGGCTCGCCAGGACGCATCATCCGATAGATCTCGACCAGGGCTTCCAGCTGGTTGCCGGTGGAGTCGATCTTCAGGGTATCGGAAATGAACGGACCACAGTCGATGTCGTTGGTGTACAGCGTCTCGAGCCGCACGACATTGGCCTTGGCCATCTTGGCCAGCATGTCCAGGGTCAGCTCGGTGTTGCACTCGGCGATGATCTCGCCGGTGGACGGGTGCACGATGGCCTTGGCGGTGGTACGGCCAATGACGTAATCGAAGGGCACTTCCAGCTCGGTGATACCGGACTTTTCCAGCTGGTTGATGTGGCGAGCGGTCACGCGACGGCCCTGCTCCACGATCACCTTGCCGGTTTCGTCCTTGATGTCGAAGCTGGCGATGTCACCACGCAGGCGCTGGGGCACCAGTTCCAGGTTCAGGGTCTCGCCCTTGATGTGGAAGACGTTGGTGTCATAGAAGGCGTCCAGCACTTCTTCGGTGCTGTAGCCGAGCGCACGCAGCAGAACCGAGGCCGGCAGCTTGCGGCGGCGGTCGATACGCACGAAGACGGCGTCCTTGGGGTCGAACTCGAAGTCCAGCCAGGAGCCGCGGTAGGGAATGATGCGCGCCGAGTACAGCAGCTTGCCCGAGCTGTGGGTCTTGCCGCGGTCGTGGTCGAAGAACACGCCCGGGCTGCGGTGCAGCTGGGACACGATGACACGCTCGGTACCGTTGATGATGAAGGTACCGTTCTCGGTCATCAGGGGGATTTCCCCCATGTAGACTTCCTGCTCCTTGATGTCCTTGATCGCCTTGTTCGACGACTCGCGGTCGAAGATGATCAGGCGAACCTTGACCCGCAGCGGGACGGCGAAGGTCACGCCGCGCAGGACGCATTCCTTCACATCGAAAGCCGGCTCGCCCAGGCGATAGCCGACGTATTCCAGGGCCGCATTGCCGGAATAGCTGATAATCGGGAAAACGGACTTGAAGGCCGCATGCAGGCCGATATCGCGGAACTGCTCTTTGCCTGCGCCCGCCTGCAGGAATTCGCGGTACGAATCCAGTTGGATAGCCAGCAAATAGGGCACGTCCATGACGTGCGGCAACTTGCTAAAGTCCTTGCGGATACGTTTTTTCTCAGTGTATGAGTAAGCCATCAGCGTTCCCCAGCTTGGTCACCAGCTTGTTTGGCCTCTCCGACGGGAGCAGCCGGAAAATCGTGCAAACCCTTGGTTTGCCGCACCCCGAGAGCGAGGTGGATACAGCGCGTTTTGCCAGGCGGATATGCTCGCCCTGCACAAAACGGCAAAAGGCCGGTGGCGTTCGCCACCAGCCATCAGCCGAACGTGAGACGTTGCGGCTGTAGACGCAAGAACCGAACTTACTTGAGCTCGACCTTGGCGCCTGCTTCTTCCAGAGACTTCTTGGCAGCCTCGGCTTCCTCTTTGGAAACGCCTTCCTTGACCACGCCCGGGGCGCCGTCAACGACAGCCTTGGCTTCTTTCAGGCCCAGACCGGTCAGTTCACGAACGACCTTAATGACGTTCACTTTCTTGTCGCCGGCTTCGGTCAACATGATGGTGAATTCGGTCTGCTCTTCGACGACGGCAGCGGCAGCAGCCGGGCCAGCGGCAACGGCGGCAGCGGCGGTCACGCCGAACTTCTCTTCCATCGCCTTGATCAGTTCCACCACTTGCATGACGGACATTTCGGATACGGCGTTGATGATGTCTTCGTTGGTCAGAGCCATGACTCTAGATTCCTATAACAGGGTGCGGCTTCAGGCCGCAAATAATAAGAAAGACTTGCAGGAAACGCAGCACGCACGGATTAGGCGGCGGCAGCTTCCTTTTGGTCGCGAATGGCGGCGAGGGTACGAGCCAGCTTGCTGGTAGCGCCCTGGATGACACTCATCAGCTGGGACACAGCTTCGTCGTAGGTCGGCAGGGTTGCCAGTACGTCGATCTGGTTGGCTGGAATGAGCTTGCCTTCGAACGCGGCGGCCTTGATCTCGAACTTGTCCTGACCCTTGGCGAAATCCTTGAAGATACGGGCGGCAGCGCCCGGATGCTCTTGGGAGAACGCGATCAGGGTCGGGCCCTTGAAGGTGTCGTTGAGGACGTCGAAAGACGTGCCTTCAACGGCACGACGCAGCAGGGTGTTACGTACGACACGTACATAGACACCAGCCGCGCGGGCCTCTTTACGGAGTCCGGTCATGGCACCCACAGTCACGCCACGGGCATCGGCCACGACAGCGGACAGGGCACCTTGGGCAGCCTCGTTGACTTCAGCGACGATAGCCTTCTTGTCTTCGAGTTTGATTGCCACGGGTTTAACTCCTGGATGTTACCGTTTCGCCCGATGGACTGGGCGGCGTTTTGGTGTCTGACTCGGTAACCGAATCGGGAGCACCATCTGCGTAGGCTAGGGTTTCCCCGGTTTAAGACCTGCGTCCCCTACGGTCTTGGACAGCCCCCGCCAGGCAGGGACCCCAATCTTGGCGCCGCGCCCGAAGGCACGGCGACTTGTGTCTTGCTTAGGCTTCCAGGGAAGCCTGGTCGATCTGCAGACCCGGGCCCATGGTGGAGCTCAGGGTGATGCGCTTGACGTAGATGCCCTTGGAGGTCGAGGGCTTCAGGCGCTTCAGGTCGGCCAGCAGAGCTTCAACGTTCTGCTTCAGCTTCACGGGCTCGAAATCGATCTTGCCGACGGAAGCGTGAATGATGCCGTTCTTGTCGGTACGGAAACGCACCTGACCAGCCTTGGCATTCTTGACGGCGGTAGCGACGTCCGGGGTCACGGTGCCAACCTTGGGGTTAGGCATCAGACCACGCGGGCCGAGCAGCTGACCCAGCTGACCGACAACGCGCATGGCGTCCGGCGAGGCGATGACCACGTCATAGTTCAGGTCGCCGCCCTTCATCTCGGCAGCCAGGTCGTCCATGCCGACTCTTTCGGCACCGGCAGCCAGTGCGGCTTCGGCATTGGCACCCTGGGTGAACACGGCAACGCGAACCGACTTGCCAGTGCCATTAGGCAGCACGGTGGCGCCACGAACGACCTGGTCGGATTTACGCGGATCCACGCCCAGGTTCACGGAGACGTCGATGGATTCCTTGAACTTGATGGTGGACAGCTCGGCCAGCAGGGCTGCAGCTTCTTCGAAGCCGTACTGCTTGCCAGCCTGGATTTTTTCGGCGATAGCCTTTTGACGCTTAGTGAGCTTGGCCATTACACGCCCTCCACATTCAGACCCATGCTACGAGCGGAACCGGCGATGGTACGCACGGCGGCGTCCATATCGGCGGCGGTGAGATCGGCATTCTTGGTCTTGGCGATCTCTTCCAGCTGGGCGCGGGTGACGGTACCGACCTTCTGGCTGTTCGGACGAGCGGAACCGCTCTTGATGCCAGCCGCTTTCTTGAGCAGCACGGAGGCCGGAGTGCTCTTGATTTCGAAGGTAAAGCTACGGTCGCTGTACACGGTGATGATCACCGGGGTGGGCAGACCGGGCTCCATGCCCTGAGTGCGGGCATTGAACGCCTTGCAGAATTCCATGATGTTGACGCCGTGCTGACCCAGCGCCGGACCAACCGGCGGGCTCGGGTTGGCTTGAGCGGCCTTAACCTGCAGCTTGATGTAAGCCTGAATTTTCTTAGCCATGTGCTACTCCAATGATGGGTTCAACGCCCCGCGGGGCTCCCCAATTACTTGCTATATCCCAGTGACGACAAAACCCCGCAGCCGGGGCTACGGGGTGGGGGATGCGAACAACCTAGACCTTTTCGACCTGGCTGAACTCGAGCTCCACAGGGGTCGACCGACCAAAGATCAGTACCGCCACGTGGATGCGGCTCTTCTCGTAATTCACTTCTTCGACAACGCCGTTGAAGTCGGCGAACGGACCGTCCACCACCCGAACCGTCTCACCCGCCTCGAACAGGGTCTTCGGCTTGGGCTTGTCGCTGCTGTCGGAGACACGACGCAGAATCGCATCCGCCTCACGATCAGTGATGGGCGCCGGCTTGTCGGCGGTACCGCCGATGAAGCCCATGACGCGAGGGGTATCCTTGACCAGGTGCCAAGTCCCTTCGTTCATCTCCATCTGCACCAGGACGTATCCCGGGAAAAACTTACGCTCGCTCTTGCGCTTCTGGCCATTGCGCATTTCCACCACTTCTTCGGTGGGCACGAGAATGTCGCCGAACTCGTCTTCCATTTCGTGCAGCTTGACGCGCTCGATCAACGAACGCATGACATGCTTCTCGTAACCCGAGTAGGCATGCACGACGTACCAACGCTTAGCCACGGCGAACCCTTTCAACCAACAATCGTGGAAACCAGCCAACCGAGCAGGGAGTCGAGCCCCCACAACAACAAAGCCATCACGAGCACCACGGCAACCACGATCAGCGTGGTCTGGGTGGTCTCTTGCCGGGTAGGCCAGACAACCTTGCGAATCTCGGTACGGGCGTCTTTCAGCAAGCCAAAGAAGGCTTGCCCCTTGGCGGTCTGCAGCGCAACGAAGGCAGCAATGGCTGCCAGCACCAACAGACCTACCACTCGATACAGGATGGACTGAGCAGCGAAGTAGTGATTGGCAACAACACCGATCGCTACCAGAACGACAACCACCAGCCACTTCAGCGCATCGAAGCGCGACTCTTTGGCTTCCGCCTTGATGCTCATTGCATGAATCCTGTAAGGAGTGCCAGATGGGAATCTGGCAGGCCAGGAGGGAATCGAACCCCCAACCTGCGGTTTTGGAGACCGCCGCTCTGCCAATTGAGCTACTGGCCTGTAACTTGAATCAGGCCGACCATTATGCCGACCTGACAGACCAAGATCAATCGATTACTCGATGATCTTGGCAACCACGCCGGCGCCGACGGTACGACCGCCTTCACGGATGGCGAAACGCAGACCGTCTTCCATGGCGATCGGAGCGATCAGGGTGACAACCATCTTGATGTTGTCGCCCGGCATCACCATCTCGACGCCTTCCGGCAGCTCGCAGTTACCGGTCACGTCGGTGGTGCGGAAGTAGAACTGCGGACGGTAGCCCTTGAAGAACGGGGTGTGACGACCACCTTCTTCCTTGGACAGCACGTACACTTCGCACTCGAACTTGGTGTGCGGCTTGATGGTGTTCGGCTTGGCCAGAACCTGGCCACGCTCCACGTCTTCACGCTTGGTGCCACGCAGCAGCACGCCGACGTTCTCGCCAGCACGGCCTTCGTCCAGCAGCTTGCGGAACATTTCAACGCCGGTGCAGGTGGTCTTGACGGTGGCCTTGATGCCCACGATCTCGACTTCTTCCTGGACCTTGACGATGCCACGCTCGACACGACCGGTTACCACGGTGCCGCGACCGGAGATCGAGAACACGTCTTCGATCGGCATCAGGAACGGCTTGTCGATGGCACGCTCGGGCTCGGGGATGTACGAGTCCAGGGTCTCGACCAGCTTGCGCACGGCGGAGGTACCCATTTCGTTGTCGTCATTGCCGTTCAGAGCCATCAGCGCGGAGCCGATGACGATCGGGGTGTCGTCGCCCGGGAAGTCGTAGGTGTTCAGCAGATCGCGAACTTCCATTTCGACCAGTTCCAGCAGCTCGGCGTCGTCAACCATGTCGGCCTTGTTCAGGAACACGACGAT
The DNA here is from genome assembly GCF_021106615.1 of Pseudomonas sp. PLB05. Classification (NCBI taxonomy): domain Bacteria; kingdom Pseudomonadati; phylum Pseudomonadota; class Gammaproteobacteria; order Pseudomonadales; family Pseudomonadaceae; genus Pseudomonas; species Pseudomonas sp. PLB05. Next base: position 583,630 of record NZ_JAJOHO010000002.1, on the reverse strand, counting down.
GTAGGGAACGCCTACCTGACGGGACAGCAGGATGTGCTCGCGGGTCTGCGGCATGGGGCCGTCAGCAGCCGAGCAAACCAGGATCGCGCCGTCCATCTGGGCAGCACCGGTGATCATGTTCTTCACGTAGTCGGCGTGGCCGGGGCAGTCGACGTGCGCGTAGTGACGGATCGCCGAGTCATACTCAACGTGGGAGGTGTTGATGGTGATACCGCGAGCCTTTTCTTCCGGCGCGTTGTCGATCTGGTCGAAACCACGAGCGGAACCGCCCCAGGTGTCGGCACAGACTTTGGTCAGCGCTGCGGTCAGCGTGGTCTTGCCATGGTCAACGTGACCGATGGTGCCCACGTTCAGGTGCGGTTTGTTACGTTCAAACTTTTCTTTAGCCATCGACACTCTCTCCCTTCACGAATTGAGCAAAGCAATGCCGCCATTAAAACAAAGGCAGATATTTTCATATCTGCCTTTTTAAGATGGAGCTCATGAGCGGATTTGAACCGCTGACCTCACCCTTACCAAGGGTGTGCTCTACCAACTGAGCTACATGAGCGAAACATTTGCCAGTCAAACTGGAGCGGGTAGCGGGAATCGAACCCGCATCATCAGCTTGGAAGGCTGAGGTTCTACCACTGAACTATACCCGCAGAGCCTAAGCGCTCTAGCAATCTGGTGGAGGGGGAAGGATTCGAACCTTCGAAGTCTGCGACGTCAGATTTACAGTCTGATCCCTTTGGCCACTCGGGAACCCCTCCAAAGTGAGGCGGCATTTTCTTCATCTGCCCTCCTCTTGTCAAGGATCTTTTTAAAATTTCCTTAACAATCAATGCTTTCGCGTCGCCCGCTAGCGTTATCAGCGAAAGCGGGCGCAGTTTATGCAATCACAACGAACCATGCAACCCCAAAACGCAAAAAAAGCTTAAAAAACAAAGGCCGCCCTATCGGCGGCCTTTGTTAATAGGCAATCGCCCTGCTTACAGTTGGGGACCAGCTGCCAGGATGCCTTCGGAGACGCCGGAGAACTTCTTGAAATTCTCGACGAACTTGCCAGCCAGCTCTCGCGCGGCGGCGTCATAGGCTGCGCCATCCTGCCAGGTATCGCGAGGATTGAGCAGGACGCTGTCCACGCCAGGAACGGCGACCGGGACGTCCAGATTGATGACCGGCACGTGGCGGGTCTCGGTACCGATGAGGGCACCGCTCTGGATGGCCGCGATCACGGCACGGGTGGTGGGGATGTTGAAGCGCTTGCCGACGCCGTAACCGCCACCGGTCCAGCCGGTGTTGACCAGGTAAACCTTGGAGCCGAAGCCCTGGATGCGCTTGATCAGCAGATCAGCGTATTCAGCCGCCGGACGTGGGAAGAAGGGCGCGCCGAAGCAGGTGGAGAAGGTCGACTTGATGCCGGGACCGGAACCCATCTCGGTCGAGCCGACCAGGGCGGTGTAGCCGGACAGGAAGTGGTAGGCCGCCTGCTCATTATTAAGGATGGATACCGGGGGCAGGACACCGGTGAGGTCGCAGGTCAGGAAGATGACCGCGTTGGGCTCGCCACCCAGGTTGTGCTCGGCGCGCTTGTCGATCAGCTCGCGCGGATAGGCCGCCCGGCTGTTCTGGGTCAGGCTGTCGTCGGCATAGTCGGGCTGACGGGTCTGGGGATCCAGAACCACGTTCTCCAGCACGGCGCCGAACTGGATGGCCTTCCAGATCACCGGCTCGTTCTTCTCGGACAGGTCGATGCACTTGGCGTAGCAACCCCCTTCCATGTTGAAGACGGTGCCCACGCCCCAGCCGTGCTCGTCGTCACCGATGAGGTAGCGGCTCTGGTCGGCGGACAGGGTGGTCTTGCCGGTGCCGGAGAGACCGAAGAACAGGGTGACATCACCCTCCTCGCCCACGTTGGCGGCGCAGTGCATCGGCAGCACGTCCTTTTCCGGCAGCAGGAAGTTCTGCACCGAGAACATGGCCTTCTTCATCTCGCCGGCGTAGCGCATGCCGGCGATCAGCACCTTGCGAGCGGCGAAGTTGATGATGACGGTACCGTCGGAATTGGTGCCGTCACGCGCGGGCTCGCAGACGAACTCAGGCGCGTTGATGATCTCCCAGGCCGGCTTGGACTGGGGATTGTATTCGGCCGGATTGATGAACAGGCAGCGGCCGAACAGGTTGTGCCAGGCGGTCTGGGTGCGCATGACGACGGGCAGGTAGTGCTCGACATCGGCACCTACATGCACGTGGGAGACGAATTGATCACGCTCGTCCAGGTAGGCGCTGACGCGCTCCCACAGCGGTGCGAACTTCTCCTCCGGGAAGGCACGGTTGATCGGCCCCCAGTGGATGGCATCGCGCGTGGAGGCTTCCTCGACGATGAAGCGATCTACCGGCGAACGCCCCGTGCGATGCCCCGTCTTGACGACCAGCGAGCCATTGGCGGCCAGCTCTCCTTCGCCACGTCGCAGGGACTCTTCCACTAACTGCGCGACGCTGATATCGGTATACACGTTGGCTTTCGTCATTTCGTTCCCCATGGCCCTGGGCCGTTCCTCATGCTTGTAGCTCTTACACGGCAGAACTACACGTTGCGGGATTATGCCAGAAAGCCTTCGGGCTTTTGCAACGGCTAGTGCCGGGTATTTCCTGGGGTTTGCGTGCCGCCGCCCGCAAAAATCTGCGTGATATCGGCGGCGTCGAACACCTGCTGCTCATTGCAAAACTGACAATCGACCCGAATTTCTCCTTGCTGTTCGTCGAGCAGACTCTCGACGTCCGCCTGCCCCATGCTGATCAGGGCATTGGCCGCCCGATCACGCGAGCAGCTGCAGCTGAAGGCCACCGGTTGCTCGTCGAACAGGCGCACCGTTTCCTCGTGGAACAGGCGATGCAGGATCACCTCGTTGTCGAGACCCAGCAGCTCTTCGGCCGTGAGGGTATCGGCCAGGGTGACGACATGCTCCCAACTGTCCTGACGGGCCTGGGCATCCTTGATGCGCGACGGCGGCAGCTGCTGGAGCAGCAGGCCGCGGGCGCGGCGACCGTCGGCGTTCAGCCAGAAACGGGTGGGCAGTTGTTCGGAGGTGGCGAAGTAGCCGGACAGGCATTCGGCCAGGTTGGCGCCCTCCAGCGGGACGATGCCCTGGTAACGCTGGCCATGCCGAGGATCGATGGTCAGGGCCAGGACGCCATCGGGCATGAGTTCGCCCAGGGAGGCGGACGCGGTGATCTCGGTTTCTTCGTAGCGGGCGATGCCGCGCACCTCACGCTCGCTGGAACATTCGACCATGAGCAGCGGGATGGGGCCGCTGGAGCGTGCCTGGAGCACCAGCAGCCCTTCGAACTTGAGGGTTCCGCACAGCAGGGCAGCCGCCGCCAGCATCTCGCCCAGCAGCTGGGCGACCGGCTCGGGGTAGGAATGCTTGGCCAGGACCTCGACGTAGCTGCGGTCCAGCGTGGCCAGTTCGCCGCGGACGTCGGTTTCGTCGAACAGGAAGCGTTGGGTGAAATCGTGGGAAGTCATGAACTACCTATATAAGGAGGAAGGCCGCGAAACGTGACGCTCACGGCGCACGCCAGGACCGGCGAGCGGACCTGGCCAGGAAAGGGATCCGACGAGTCGCGACGGGATCAGTCGTCGAACGGGTGGACGTACTCGCGGAACTGATGGATCTGTCGACGCTGCTTCTTGGTGGGCCGGCCATCGGTCTGTAGCCCGAGGTTGCCCGCCTTACGCGCGGCTGCGGCCTGTTCGCGCGCCTTGAGGCTTTCCGGCGTCTCGGTATAGAGCTGCTGGGCTTCGGGCGCACCGCGGCGATTCTGCGACAGGGCGACGATCACCACGGTCTTTTCGTCATAGCCCTGACGAATGGTGAGAACATCGCCGACACGGGGCTCCTTGCTGGGCTTGCAGCGCTCGCCACGGCACTGGACCTTGCCGCCTTCGAGGGCTGCCTTGGCCAACGCACGGGTCTTGAAAAAACGTGCCGCCCACAGCCATTTGTCGAGGCGCATCCGTTCTTCAGTGTGATCTACTGCATACATCGAATAAAAGGTCCCCTATTGGGTCTTAGACTCTTCTCAAGAACTCTAAACCATCGGACCGACGCTGCAAGCGCGCCTCTGGAGAGCCATGACCACATTCTTTCCTTCCGACCTGACCGGCCAGACCCGCTGCGCGGGTTGCCAGCAGTCGGAACCCCTGGGCTTCGACTTCGACTTCGCCTATCAGCCCATCGTGGACCTGGGCAAAGGCGCGGTCTTCGCCCGGGAAGCGCTGGTACGCGGACCGGGCGGCGAAGGCGCGCTGTCGGTACTCAATCAGGTGACCGACAGTAACCGCTATCGTTTCGACCAGCTCTGCCGCACCAAGGCGATCGCCACCGCGGCGACCCTGGGCCTGCAGGAGAGTCTGTCGATCAACTTCCTGCCCAACGCCGTCTATCGTCCGGAGCTGTGCATCCGCAGCACCCTGGCCGCCGCGCGTGAGCACGGCTTTCCGCTGGAGCGGCTGATCTTCGAGACGGTGGAAACCGAGCACGTGGCCAGTAACCACCTGACGCACATCCTGCGCGAGTATCAGCAATTCGGCTTCAAGACCGCCATCGACGACTTCGGTGCCGGTCATTCCGGCCTGACGCTGCTGGCCGAATTCCAACCCGACCTGGTCAAGCTCGACATGGCGCTCATCCGCGACATCGACCGGGACCAAGTGCGGCGGACCATCGTGCGCAACCTGATCGTCATGTGCCGCGAACTGGGCACCCAGGTGATCGCCGAGGGCGTGGAGACCGTGGCCGAACGCGATTGCCTGCGCGACCTCGGGATCGAGCTGATGCAGGGGTATCTGTTCGCCAAACCAGCCTTCAAGCAGCTCGTCGATCCGCAACATTTAGGCGGAGGCCACTGATTTCAAGGAGCAGCGATGAGCAATTCCGCCAAACCGGTCATTATCGGCCTGAGTGAGTGGGTGGCCTTGCCCGAACTGGGCGTGGTGGGCCTGAGAGCCAAGATCGATACCGGCGCCAGCACCTCGGCCCTGCATGCGACGGAAGTCCAGCCCTTCATGCGCGGCAAGGAACGCTGGGTGAGATTCACCGTGCACCTGGGCACCCTGGTCCAATCCCGGCATCGCCATTGCGAAGCGCCGCTGGTGGCGAAAAAGACCATCCGCAGTTCCAACGGTATCGCCCAAACCCGCTATGTCATCCGTACCCTGCTGGCCCTGGGCGAATGCCAGTGGCCGGTGGAATTCACCCTAGCCTGTCGCAAGAGCATGCGCTATCGCATGCTGCTCGGCTCCAAGGCCTTGATCGATGGTGGCCTGCTGGTGAATCCGGCCGTCTCCTATGCGCAAGACAAACCCCAGTTGTCCCTTACTCCGGCCTCCGGTGCCCCATGAAAATCGCCGTTCTCTCGCGTAACCCCAATCTGTACTCCACCCGGCGCCTGGTCGAAGCCGGCGTCAGCCGCGGCCATGAGGTGGTCGTGGTCGACACCCTGCGCGCGTACATGAACATCGCCAGCCACAAGCCACAGATCCATTACCGCGGCAAACCGTTGGAAGGCTTCGACGCAGTCATCCCGCGCATCGGTGCCTCGGTGACCTTCTATGGCTGCGCGGTACTGCGCCAGTTCGAGATGCAAGGGGTCTTTCCACTCAACGAGAGCGTGGCCATCAGCCGTTCGCGCGACAAGTTGCGCTCCCTGCAGCTGCTCTCGCGCAAGGGCATCGGTCTGCCGGTGACCGGCTTCGCCCATTCGCCGGACGACGTGCCGGACCTGATCCGGATGGTCAATGGCGCGCCGCTGGTGATCAAGGTGCTGGAAGGCACCCAGGGCATCGGGGTGGTGCTGTGCGAGACCGAGAAGGCAGCCGAATCGGTGATCGAGGCCTTCATGGGGCTCAAGCAGAACATCATGGTGCAGGAATACATCCGCGAGGCGGGCGGCGCGGACATCCGCTGCTTCGTGGTCGGCGACAAAGTGATCGCCGCGATGAAACGCCAGGCCGCGCCCGGGGAATTCCGCTCCAATCTGCATCGCGGCGGTACCGCCAGCCTGATCAAGATCACCCCCGAGGAACGCATGACCGCCCTGCGTGCGGCCCGAGCCATGGGCTTGAGCGTGGCCGGGGTGGATATCCTCAGATCCAATCACGGCCCGCTGGTGATGGAGGTCAATTCCTCGCCCGGCCTGGAAGGCATCGAGCAGACCACCGGCAAGGACGTGGCCGGGATCATCATCGAGTACCTGGAAAAGAACGCCGAGCCGGGGCTGACGCGGACCAAGGGCAAGGGTTGAGGCTGCCGTCTTCAGCAGCTGTTGGGCTTCGCTAGCGCTTAACCCAACCTACACAGGCTTCAGCTGGCGCTGCGGGGGAGCAGCAGGCCCAGGGGCAACAGCACCCGGGCTTCCACGCCGCCGCCTTCGCGATTGCGCAGTTCGGCGCTGCCGCCGTGCTGTGCGGCGATGCGCTTGACGATGGCCAGGCCTAGCCCGGAACCGCTGACGGTGCGGGCGCGATTGCCTCGGGTGAAGGGATTGAAGATGTCCTGCAGGTCCTTGGGATCGATGCCGGGACCACGATCCATGACGCTCAGGGCGACATAGGGCGCCGTAGCCGATCCCGCGACCTGCCCGACCACCTCGATACCACCACCGCCGCCATGGCGCAGGGCGTTTTCCACCAGGTTGGTCAGCAACCGCTTGAAGGAGATGCGTCGCACCGGCAGCGGCGGCAGAACGTCCAGCATCAGCCGCACCCGCTCCGTGTGCTGGTTGTAGGGCGCCACCACTTGGCGGGCCAGCTCGTTGAGGTTGGTGAGTTCCTGAGGCTCGTCGCGACCGTCACGGACGAAGGCGAGGAACTGGTCGAGGATGGCGTTCATGTCCTCGATGTCGCGGATCATGTCCTCCGCCTCTTCGCGCTCGGCCGGCGGCATCAGCTCCACCGCCAGCCGCAGGCGGGTCAGGGGCGTGCGCAGGTCGTGGGAGACGCCGGCCAGCATCAGCTCGCGCTCGCGACCGGCCTGCTCGACGTCTTCGGCCATCTGGTTGAAGGCGTGGTAGACGTCCTGGATCTCGCTGGGGGCATCGGTTTCCGGCAGCCGTACGCTACGACCCTTGCCTAGCTCGCGCGCGGCATTCACCAGGCGCCGCAAGGGCTGGTTGAGCTGCCGCACGAAGACCCAGGCGGCGCCGACGGACAGCAGGCCGATGGCCAGGAACCAGCCGAGTACGCTCCAGATGTGCTGACCGCGCAGGGGGTGGGCCATCAGCGGGATCTTGATCCAGTCCGGCCCAAGGGTGGGCGCCAGCACCCAGAGCGCTGGCCCGTGCTGGACCCGCACCCGCACCTCGGTCTCCTCGCCCAGCTCCTGTTTCATCTGGCGCTCGAAGATCTCGCTGTAGGGCCAGTGGTACTCCCCGGCCGGTACGGTCTCGGGCGACTCGTAGCGCAGGCCGGCGGCCTGGGCGATGCGTGGCCGTTCGGCTTCCGGAGTGGCCCAGTAGGCCCTGAGCGTCAGGGCCGCGCCATGGCTGTACTGGCGATCGACCAGGACGTCCTCGTTGAGCAGCAGATAGACCAGGGTCAGCGCCTTGGAAAACAGCACCGCGAGCAGGACCATCCATAGCGAGCGGGCGAAGAAACTCTGGGGAAACCAGCTAGGCGCCCTCATCGACCAAGATTTCCGCGCAAAACGGCGCGAAAGCCATCACAACCTCTGGGGTTGCAGGGTTCAGATAGGCAACCCGACATGGAAACATTCGGATACATTTGCTCGTCCATTTTTTCCCTTCGACCTGGAGTTCTCTCGTGTCCGACATCTGCCAGACCGGCCTGGACATCGGCTTCGCCTCGCTCAGCTACGCGCAGATCGCCTTTCTTGGCGTGGTGCAGGGTATCACCGAGCTGCTTCCCATTTCGTCCACGGCGCACATGCGGGTGGTCCCGGCGCTGCTCGGCTGGCGCGATCCCGGCTCGGCCTTTTCCGCCGCCATGCAAATGGCGGCGCTGGCGGCAGTGATCAGCTATTTCTGGCGCGATGTCAGCGGTGTGACCCGAGGCAGCCTCGCCGCGGTGCGCCAACGCAACTTCGACAGTCCGGATTTCCTGCTGGCGGTGATGATCGTGCTGGCGACCATTCCCATCTGTATCGCCGGCCTCCTGCTGGCGCCCCTGCTCAATGCCTGCGGCTCGCCACTGCGGGGCCTCAGCGTCATCGGCTATGCCTGTCTGGCCATGGCCGCCCTGCTGGCCCTGGCAGAGCGCATCTGCCGGCACAACAGAGACATCTCGCAGATGCGCCTTCGCGACGCCCTGATCGTGGGGATCGCCCAGGTCGGCGCGCTGATTCCGGGCGTGTCCCGCTCGGGCTCGACCCTGACCGCCGCCATGTTCCTCAATCTGCGTCGCGAGGAAGCCGCGCGCTTCTCCTTCCTGCTGGGCCTGCCGGCCATCGCCCTGGCTGGACTCAAGGAGCTGGTGGTGCTCTGGCACGCGCACATCCCGGCCGAGGCCTGGTCGCTACTGCTGGTGGGATTGTTGGTGGCGAGCCTGTCGGCGTTCGCGGCGATCTGGGGCCTGATGCGCTTTCTGGAACGTTTCTCGACCTGGCCCTTCATCATCTATCGCGCGCTGCTGGGGATATTTCTGCTGGTGGGCGTGCATCAAGGCTTGTTCGCCTGAGCCACCCCCTAGCCGGGGCGCGATGCCCCGGCTACCTGCCTTACTTGCCGGCGCCGTCCGGTACGAAGACGTAACCAACGCCCCAGACGGTCTGGATATAGCGCGGCTTAGACGGATCGGGCTCGATCATCCGGCGCAGACGCGAAATCTGGACGTCGATGGAGCGCTCCAATGCATCCCATTCGCGACCGCGGGCCAGATTCATCAGCTTGTCGCGGGTCAGCGGCTCGCGGGCGTGATCGACCAGTGCCTTGAGCACGGCGAATTCGCCGGTGGTGAGCATGTGGGTCTCTTCGCCACGCTTGAGTTCGCGGGTGGCCAGGTGCAGGGCGTAGTCGCCAAAGGTCACCACCTCGTCGGTCCCGGCGGGGGCGCCAGGTACCACCGGGGCCTGGCGACGCAGCACGGCCTTGATGCGGGCCACCAGCTCCAGCGGGTTGAAGGGCTTGGCCAGATAGTCGTCGGCACCCTGGTCGAGGCCCTGGATGCGGCTGCCTTCGTCGCCCTTGGCGGTCAGCATGATGATGGGGATGCGATTGCCGCTCTCACGCAGCCGACCGCAGGCGGACAGGCCGTCTTCGCCAGGCATCATCAGATCGAGAACGACCAGATTGAAGACTTCCCGCGCCAACAGGCGGTCCATCTGTTCGGCGCTCTCGACGGTGCGTACGCGATAACCCTGTTCGGCTAGAAAACGCTCCAAGAGGCGGCGCAGCCGGGCGTCGTCATCGACGACCAGGATCTTTTCACCTTCTGGGGCAGCAGGGGTGCTCATAATATCTCCTTGTGATCTAGCACTGGATTATGCCGTAGGCCATCCGACCGCGGCGTTGGGCCATTGTTAGCAGATTTTGCCCCACCGCGGGCGGTGGTGGTGGCGCAGGAAGCGGCGGCCCGGTGGGCTCGGGTATACTGCGGCCCGCTTTTTCTTGTGCCAGCCAGGTAGCCCGATGGATATCAATAGCCGTATCGCCGAGGAGCTCGGCGCCCGCCCGCAACAGGTCGCCGCCGCCGTGGCGCTGCTCGACGAAGGGTCGACCGTGCCCTTCATCGCCCGTTACCGCAAGGAAGTCACCGGAAGCCTGGACGACACCCAGCTGCGTCATCTCGAAGAGCGACTGCGCTATCTGCGTGAGCTGGAAGAGCGCCGCGGTGCGGTGCTGGCCAGCATCGAGGAACAGGGCAAGCTGACCGCCGAACTGGCGCGCGAGATCAATCTGGCCGATACCAAGACGCGGCTGGAGGACCTCTATCTGCCCTACAAGCAGAAGCGCCGCACCAAGGGCCAGATCGCCCTGGAGGCCGGCCTCGGCCCGCTGGCCGAAGCGCTGTTGGGCGATCCGACCCTGAATCCCGAGTCCGAGGCGGCCGCCTATGTCGACGCGGACAAGGGCGTGGCGGACGTCAAGGCCGCCCTGGAAGGCGCCAAGTACATTCTCATGGAGCGCTTCGCCGAAGACGCCGACCTGCTGGCGCGGCTGCGCGGCGTCCTGCAGCAGGACGCCATCCTCAGCGCGCGCCTGGTGCCCGGCAAGGAGACCGAAGGCGCCAAGTTCAGCGACTACTTCGAGCATGACGAGCCCTTCAAGGCGGTGCCCTCGCACCGGGCCCTGGCGATCTTCCGCGGGCGCAACGAAGGCATCCTCAGCGCCGCGCTCAAGCTCGGCGAAGAAGGCCCGGGCATCGCCCATCCCTGCGAAGGGCTGATCGCCGCGCATTTCGGCCTGAAGAACGAAGGTCGCGCCGCGGACAGGTGGCTGGCCGAGGTGGTGCGCTGGACCTGGAAGGTCAAGCTCTACACCTCCCTGGAAACCGATCTGCTCGGCGAGCTGCGCGAAAAGGCCGAGGAAGAGGCCATCGCGGTCTTCGCCCGCAATCTGCACGACCTGCTGCTCGCAGCCCCGGCCGGTCCGCGCACCACCCTGGCGCTGGACCCGGGTCTGCGCACCGGGTGCAAGGTCGCCGTAGTGGACGCCACCGGCAAGCTGCTGGCCACCGACACCGTCTATCCCCATGCGCCGCGCAATCAGTGGGACCAGACCCTGGCCACCCTCGGCGTGCTCTGCACCAAGCACGGCGTGGACCTGATCGCCATCGGCAACGGCACCGCCAGCCGCGAGAGCGACAAGCTGGCCGGCGAGCTGATCAGCAAGTACCCGGGCCTGGGCCTGACCAAGGTGATGGTCAGCGAAGCCGGCGCCTCGGTGTACTCCGCCTCGGAACTGGCCGCCCGTGAATTCCCCGAGCTGGACGTCTCCCTGCGTGGCGCCGTGTCCATCGCCCGTCGCCTGCAGGATCCGCTGGCCGAGCTGGTGAAGATCGAGCCCAAGTCCATCGGCGTCGGCCAGTACCAGCACGACGTCTCCCAGCTCAAGCTGGCGCGCAGCCTGGACGCCGTGGTGGAAGACTGCGTGAACGCCGTGGGCGTGGACGTGAACACGGCTTCCGCCGCCCTGCTGGCGCGGATTTCCGGCCTCAACGCCACCCTGGCGCAGAACATCGTGCAATTCCGCGACGCCAACGGCGCCTTCGCCACCCGCGAGGCGCTGAAGAAGGTGCCGCGGCTGGGCGAGAAGACCTTCGAGCAGGCCGCAGGCTTCCTGCGCGTCATGAGCGGCGCCAATCCGCTGGACGCCTCGGCGGTGCACCCGGAGACCTATCCGCTGGTGCAACGCATCGCCGCCGACACCGGCCGCGACATCCGCTCGCTGATCGGCGACTCGGCCTTTCTCAAGCGCCTGGATCCGAAGAAATTCACCGACGAGAGCTTTGGCCTGCCGACGGTGACCGACATCCTCCAGGAACTGGACAAGCCCGGTCGAGACCCGCGTCCGGAGTTCAAGACCGCGGTGTTCCAGGACGGCGTGGAGAAACTCTCCGACCTCAAGCCGGGCATGGTGCTGGAGGGCGTCATCACCAACGTCACCAACTTCGGTGCCTTCGTCGACATCGGCGTGCACCAGGATGGCCTGGTGCACATCAGCGCGCTGTCGGAGAAGTTCGTCAAGGACCCCTACCAGGTGGTCAAGGCGGGTGACATCGTCAAGGTCAAGGTGATGGAAGTGGACGTGCCGCGCAATCGCGTGGGGCTGTCCATGCGCATGGGCGACACCCCCGGTGAGAAGGTCGACGGCAAGCCCGGCGGCCAGGCCCGCGGCAACGGCGGCAAGCCTCGCGCCGACAAGAACGCTCCGCGTCAGACCCAGGCCGCGCCGGCCAACAATGCCATGGCGTCGCTGTTCGCCAACGCCAAGCAACTGAGGAAATAGGCATGAGTGGTTCTCCCGTAGGCAAGGACAGCGCCTTCAGCACCCTGCTGGGCATGACCATCCACAAGGCGGAGGGCGGTGAGTCCGAGGTGCGCATGAGCGTGCAGGACAGGCTCATCAACCTGCATGGCAAGCTGCACGGCGGTGCCATCTTCTCGCTGATCGACACCGCCCTGGGCCAGGCCAGCCACAGCCTGTTCGACGGCCAGCCCGGCAGTGTGACCCTGGAGTGCAAGGTCAACTACGTGCGTGGCGTCAGCGAAGGCGAGCTGGTCTGCCGCGCCCGGGTGATCCACCCGGGTCGCAAGACCCATGTGCTGGAAGCCCAGGTGCATCAAGGCGACAAGCTGATCGCCCTGGCCCAGGCGACCTTCGCCTGTCTGTGACCGGCCAGCCCGGGCGGCAGCGAAGCGGCGCATATCGCCCTTTGCCGCCGCCTGAGCTACGCTGGGAGACAACTGAGCGGGTTGCGGTCTGAGGCTTGAACCCGGACCGCAGCAGTGACTGCTGCCCCCGCGTCGGCCCTGGCCGGCAACCCTCATTTCAGTCGGTTTCTTCTACCCTGCCCGGGGCGAGTACCGCCAAAGGAAGTCAACTTGAGCGATATCCTGTCCCGCCGCCTGGCTCTGCTCGGCGCTGATCCCACCCTTCTGGCCGAATGCCTGCACGGTATCGAGCGCGAGACCCTGCGGGTGGACGCCCGTGGCCAGTTGTCCCGGCGCCCCCATCCGCAGGCGCTGGGCTCGGCCCTGACCCATCCGCAGATCACCACGGACTACTCCGAGGCCCTGCTGGAATTCATCACCCCCACCGGTACCCGCACCCCCGAGGTGCTGGCCGCCCTGGATCGGGTGCATCGCGCCGCGGTCGCCGAACTCGATGGCGAGCGCCTCTGGAGCGGCTCCATGCCCTGCGCGCTGCCGGCCGAGGACGAGATTCCCATCGCCGACTACGGCAGCTCCAACATCGGCCGGCTCAAGCACGTCTATCGGCGTGGTCTGGCCCTGCGCTACAGCCGCACCATGCAGTGCATCGCCGGCATTCACTACAACTTCTCGCTGCCGGAAGCGGCCTGGGAGCGCCTGCGCCAGCAGGAGGGTGATGCCCGCGACGCCCGCGACTACCAGTCAGCACGCTACATCGCCCTGATCCGCAACTTCCGCCGCTACAGCTGGTTGCTGATGTACCTGTTCGGCGCCTCGCCGGCACTGGACGTGGGGTTCCTGCGCGGCCGGCCGCACCAGCTGCAGACCCTTGACGAGCGAACCCTGTACCTGCCCCATGCCACCAGCCTGCGCATGAGCGACCTGGGCTACCAGAGCAACGCCCAGGCCAGCCTGACGCCGGATTACAACGACCTGACCACCTACACCGAGAGCCTGAGACGCGCGGTGGGCACGCCCTACCCGCCCTATGCGGAAATCGGCACGCACCAGAACGGCGAGTGGGTGCAGCTCAACACCAACATCCTGCAGATCGAGAACGAGTACTACGCCACCATCCGCCCGAAGCGCGTCACCCGCAGCGGCGAGCGGCCGGTGCAGGCGCTGATGGCACGCGGCGTGCAGTACATCGAGGTGCGCTGCCTGGACATCGATCCCTTCCTGCCGCTGGGCATCGATACCACCACCGCCCTCTTCCTCGACGCCTTCCTGCTCTATTGCGCCCTGGAAGGCAGTCCGCCGCTCAACGGCGAGTGCCGCGAATGCACCGACAACTTCGCCAGCGTGGTGCGCGAAGGCCGCAAGCCGGGTCTGCGCCTGCAGCGCCATGGCGCCTCGGTGACCATGATCGACTGGGCGGCGGAGATGCTCGACCAGATCGAACGCTGCGCCGAGACCCTGGACGCCAGCCTAGGCGGCGATGCCCATCGCCGGGCGGTGGCGGTACAGCGGCAGAAGGTCGCCGACGTCCGCCTCACGCCTTCGGCGCGGGTGCTGCAGGAGTTGCGCGAACGCGGCGAGAGCTTTGCCGAATTCGGCCTGCGCCAGAGCGAGGCCCATGCGGCCTATTTCGCCAGCCGTCCGCTGAACGAAGGCGAGCGCGAGGGCTATGCACAGATGGCGCGCCAGTCGCTGGACGAGCAGGCGGCGATCGAGGCGGCGCCCCAGGGGGATTTCGACACCTTCGTGGCGGCCTATCAGGCGAGCATTCTGGCGACGATTGGTATGTGAACACGTGGCGTGGACAACATGGCGCGGTTACCACGCGATCTATCCAGGGGTGCAGGGCGGGGATGTAGGTTGGGTTGAGCGAGAGCGAAGCCCAACGTTACGGTAGTCGGCTGGAATGCCTTGGCTAGTTATCGAGTGCTTTGATAATTTTTATTTCGCCCACCCGGGCGACTTACTTTTGCCAGTCGCGGCAAAAGTAAGCAAAAACGCTGTCCCCACGCTTCGGCCCTCCGCTACGCTCGGCCTCACTGACGGGGACGGGGCGCAAGCCTGTGACTTCGGTATTCACGGATCTGTAGCTTGGAAAACCGCACAGCGTTTTCCAGTCGTGATGCACTAGGGTCAAGGCTTCGCCGTTGTCCACGCTACGGACTGTTCATGGCTCTTCAACCAACACTTTCAGGCTGGCGAATCGCCCCGTTCAGAAGGGTGAACGCCAGTGTCGTGGAGTGGGTCGAGCCGTATGGATGCGGCGAGAGGTCCAGTGGGCCATGGACGGCCCATCTGGACCGACCCCGGAACAGCGCTGGCGTGAGCGGACCTGAAGCGAAGCGGAAGGCCGAATGGTGGGGCAAGCGTTTTTGGTTACTTTTGTCCGGGGCGCGCAGCCGCGACTGGCAAAAGTGACTCGCCCGGGCGGGCGAAACAGAATCCACCAGCAAACCTCGATAAGGAGCTAAAGCCATTATTAGCCCGTAGCGTGGACAACGGCTAAGCCTTGTCCACTGATAGCGGCGGTGCCCACCAGTGGAAAACGCTGCGCGGTTTTCCACGCTACGTCTCCAAACGCCAGCGGACGATTCGATGGTTGACAAGGGCGCCCTCCAATATCGATGCAGGAAGTGCCAGCTGCACCCTGGAGCGGTTTCAGTTTGGACTGGCGCTATCGCGGCCGTGGGCCGCTCCTACAGGTGTGCCTAGAATGTGTAGGAGCGGCCCATGGCCGCGATGACGAGGGGCTTGGTAGCGTTAGGCTTCTAGGATGCAGCCGTCTCAGCCCAACCTACGAGCGCGCCCTTACAGGCCCTTCTCGAAGATCTTCGAGTTGCGCTGGAAGTTGTACAGTGACGCCCGCGCTGCGGGTAGGCGTTCCACGCCGCTGGGTTCGAAGCCGCGCTCGCGGAACCAGTGGGCGGTCTTGGTGGTGAGCACGAACAGGGTGCCGAGGCCGCGCTCGCGGGCGCGTTGTTCGATGCGTGCCAGCAGGGCGTCGCCGCGGCCGCCGTGGCGGTAGTCGGGATTGACCGCGAGGCAAGCCAGCTCGCCCGCCGCCGAGTCGGCGATGGGATAGAGCGCCGCGCAGGCGATGATCAGGCCTTCGCGTTCGACGATGCTGAATTGCTCGATCTCGCGCTCCAGCACCTCGCGGGAGCGGCGCACCAGGATGCCCTGCTCCTCCAGCGGGCGAATCAGCTCCATCAGGCCGCCGACGTCGGCGATGGTCGCTTCGCGCAGGGTCTCGAAGGGTTCCTGGGCCACCAGGGTGCCGCTACCGGCGCGGGTGAAGAGTTCGGTGAGCAGGGCGCCGTCCTCGGCGTAGCCGACGATGTGGCAGCGGCGAACACCGCCACGGGTGGCCTGGGCGGCGGCATCGAGCAATTCGGCCTGGTAGGAACTGCCCAGGCGCGCCAGATGGGTGGGGATCTGCTGCGGGCCGATCTCGCGGATCAGGGCGCCGTGTTCATCCAGCAAGCCCGGTTCGGCACCGTAGAGCACCAGCTTGTCGGCGCCCAGGTCGATGGCGGCGCGCATGGCGACGTCTTCGCAGGCCAGGTTGAAGGTCTCGCCGGTGGGGGAATAGCCCAGCGGCGAGAGCAGCACGATGGTGCGCTCGTCGAGCAGGCGACCGATGCCGCGGCGGTCGATGCGGCGGACTTCGCCGGTATGGTGGAAGTCGACGCCGTCCTGCACCCCCACCGGGCGCGCGGTGACCAGGTTGCCACTGGCGACCCTCAGCCGCGAGCCCTGCATGGGCGAGGCGGCCATGTCCATGGACAGCCGCGCCTCGATGGCGCTGCGCAGGCTGCCGACGGCATCGATCACCGCTTCCAGGGTCGGGCCGTCGGTGATGCGCAGGTCGTTGTAGAAGCGCGGCTCGATGCCACGGGCGGCCAGGCGCGATTCGATCTGCGGACGCGATCCATGCACCAGCACCAGGCGCACGCCCAGGCTGTGCAGCAGGACCAAGTCGTGGACGATGTTGCCGAAGTTGGGGTGGGCGACGCCGTCACCGGGCAGCATGACGACGAAGGTGGCGTCGCGGTGGGCATTGATATAGGGCGAGGCGTGGCGGAGCCAGTTGACGTAGTCGTGCATCGAGACGAAGACCCTTGGTGGATAGGCGTGAGGGTGAACGAGGGCAGGCAGGGCGTTCAGCGTCGTCGCAGCACGGAGGTTCCTCGACAGGGAGCGGATGGGCAGGGTCAGTAGACCACCTGGAGTTTACAAAAAGTCACGCCAAGCGCGCGGATCTGTTCATCGGGCGACCGCCGCCTGCTCCAGGCAGTAGTGGCCGATCAGTTGCTGCAGCAGCTTGACGGTAGGTGCGATCCGCGCCAGCGCCAGGTGCTCCTCGGGCTGGTGCGCGCAGCCGATGTCGCCGGGGCCGAGGACCAGCACCTCCTGGGCGATCGCCTGCAGATAGGGCGCCTCGGTGGCGAAGGCCACGGCGTCGGCGGCGTGGCCGGTGAGGCGCTCGGCCAGGCGCACCAGCTCGGCGTCGGCCGGCTGCTCGAAGGGCGGCACGGCGGGAAACAGTGGCTGGTAGTCGATGCGTACCCCGAAGCGCTCGGCGACGGGCAGCAGGCGTCCGCGGATGGACTGGCGCAGGACTTCGGGCTGCATGCCCGGCAGCGGGCGCAGGTCAAATTCCAGGGCGCACTGGCCACAGATGCGGTTGGGGTTGTCGCCGCCATGGATGCAGCCGAGGTTGAGGGTCGGCTGGGGCACCAGGAACAGCGGATTGCGGTACTCGCGCTGCCACTGGGCGCGCAGGTCGAGCAGTTCGCCCATTACCGCCTGCATGGCCTCCAGGGCGCTGTGACCCAGGCTCGGGTCGGAGGAATGGCCGCTCTGGCCGAGGATGTCGATGCGCTCCATGAGGATGCCCTTGTGCAGGCGGATCGGCCGCAGCCCGGTCGGCTCGCCGATCACCGCGGCGCGGCCCAGCGGGCGACCGGCCTCGGCCAGCATCCGGGCGCCGTCCATGGAGGATTCTTCGTCGCAGGTGGCGAGCACGATCAGCGGCTGGCGCAGCTGCCGCAGATCCAGTTCGCGTACCGCCTCGAGGATCAATGCGAAGAAGCCCTTCATGTCGCAACTGCCCAGTCCGTACCAGCGATCGTCGGCTTCGCGCAGACGCAGGGGATCGGCCTGCCAGAGCGCCTCGTCATAGGGCACGGTATCGGTATGGCCCGCCAGCACCAGGCCGCCCGGTCCGCTGCCCAGGGTGGCGATCAGGTTGAACTTGCCCGGCGCCACCTCCTGGGTCGCGCAGGCGAAGCCCAGGGCGCCGAACCAGTCGCTCAGGCGAGCGATGACGCCAGCGTTGGACTGGTCCAGCGCCGGCTGGGTGCAGCTCACCGAGCTTTCGGCGATGAGGGTTGAGAACAGAGCTTTCAGCGCGGGCAGGGTCATGCGGGGTCTCCTGGTCACGGCTCCATCATGGCGCCATCCGCCGTGCGATGAAACCTTCATGGGCCTTGGCGACGCGGACCGGCTAAACTAGCGGCCACGTTCTCGCCGTCCGTCATCACGACGCGCTCGGCACGGAGCCGGACCGTTCTCTTCCGGCGCCAGGATCTTCCAATGGCCAAAGAAACCGAAATCAAGCTGCGCGCCAGTGCGGCCACCCTTGACGCCCTGCGCGCTCATCCGCTGCTGAAAAAGCGCTGCAAGGAAGGCTGGCAGCGCCACGAACTCTCCAATTGCTATTACGACACCGATACCCGCGACCTGGCCCATGCCAAGGTCGCCCTGCGCGTGCGGCGTGATGGCGACCGCTACATCCAGACGCTCAAGAGCCGCGGCCAGAGCCTGGCCGGGCTGTCCGAGCGCAACGAGTGGGAGTGGCCGCTGGCCGATGCCACCCTGGACACCGCGCTGTTCGACGACAGCTGCTGGCCAGCGGAGCTGGCCGACCTCGACCTGCGCCGCCTGCAGCCGGTGTTCGATACCGATTTCGTCCGCGACGCCGCGGAAATCGCCTGGGGCCGGGGCAAGACCCGTACCGTGATCGAGGTGGCCCTGGACCAGGGCGAGGTGCGCGCGGGCGAGCAGCGCGAGGCCATCGCCGAGGTCGAGCTGGAATTGCGCCAGGGCGAACCGGCGGCGTTGCTGGAGCTGGCCGAGCAACTGGCGGCCGAATTCCCGTTGATGCCGTGCGACATCAGCAAGGCCGAGCGCGGCTATCGCCTGCACGATGCGGCCAGCTACACCCTCTATCTGTCCGCACCGGAACTGGACGCCGAGACGCCGCTGGACGAAGCCGTCGCGCGCCTGGGCTGGCACCTGCTGGCCGGCAGTCAGCGCCTGGCCGAACAGTATCGCTGGAATGGCCACTGGCGCCTGCTGGTGGACTGGGTGCACCAGCTGACCGATCTGCGCGCCTTGCTCGGCAGTCTCGGCCAGGCCGCGCCGCGTGCCACCAGCCGCGAGCTGCGCCAGGCCCTCGATGACCTGCTCGCCGACTGGCGCCCGCTGGCCGCCATCGGCCAGGACGACGAAGAGGCCCGCCGCCAGGCGCCGCAGCGCTTCGCCGCCGAGCTGGAACAGCCGCGCTGGGGCCTGTTCTCCCTGCGTGCGGCGCGCTGGCTGCATGAGCGCGCCTGGATCCAGGGGCGTACCGGCCGCGGCGAGCGCCAGGGCGTGACGCCGCTGGGCCAATGGCTGCCACGCCTGCTGGCTCAGGAGGCGGCCGAACTGCCACTGCTGCGCGCCATCACCGAACCCGAGCTGATCCAGCAGCAGCTGCCGCGCCTGGAACGGATGCAGGTCTGGCTGCACCTGGCGCGTGGCGCCCTGGACCTGCCCGAGGCCGACCGCCTGTATGGCGAACTAGGCAAGCTGGCGCCGCTGAGCGCCCATGGCGATCTCGCCGGGGTGGCCGAACAGGCGCGCCTGGTCCATGGCCTGACGCCCTGGAAAGCCCTGGCCTGAGCCACCGGACGGCAGGAAAGCCTGGCGCGCCCAGCCGTCCATCCTGATGGCACAAGGCCGCGAGCGATTCCTTAAAACAAAGTCGCTATGCTGGAGGAGGCGACCAACCTGGCGGTACGGCAGGCGGGTCGTTCCCGGTCAGGCACCGGGCGCCACCCGAGTGTGACCACCTTTTCAAGGAGTCCAGATGTCCGCCATAGCTTCCCCTTCCGCTGATCGTTGGCTCGACCTGGGCGACATCCTGCGCGAGCTGGTCAGCCAGCAGCGGATCGACCAGCAGACCGCTGAGCAGTGCCTGCTCTTGCGCCGTGGCTCGGCCAATCCGCAGCAGCATCCGCTGGAGTTCCTGGCGGCGCAGAGCGTGGACGACCTCAGCCGACCGGGGCGCAAGCTGGATCTGGACAGCCTGACCCGCTGGCTCGCCGAGTACTCGGGCCAACCCTTCTACCGCATCGATCCGCTCAAGGTGGACGTGGCCTCGGTCACCCCGCTGATGTCCTACGCTTTCGCCCAGCGCAACAAGATCCTCGCCGTGGCGGTGAGCCCGGACGAGGTGACGGTGGCCAGCGCCCAGCCCTTCGTGCACAGCTGGGAGAGCAACCTCACCCATGTGCTGCAGCGACCGATCAAGCGGGTGGTGGCCAGCCCCGCGGACATCACCCGCTATACCCAGGAATTCTTTCGCCTGGCGCGCTCGGTCACCGGCGCCTCGGCGGTGGAGCAGAAGACCAGCGGCGTCGGCAACTTCGAGCAGTTGGTCAATCTCGGTGCCGCCGATGGCGAGCCGGATGCCAACGATGCCCACATCGTCAACATCGTCGACTGGCTGTTCCAGTACGCCTTCCAGCAGCGCGCCAGCGATATCCACGTCGAGCCGCGCCGCGAGCAGGGCGCGGTGCGCTTTCGCATCGACGGGGTGCTGCACACCGTCTACCAGTTCCCCGCCCAAGTCACCCTGGCGGTGGTCAGCCGGATCAAGAACCTCGGCCGCATGAACGTCGCCGAGAAGCGCAAGCCCCAGGATGGCCGGATCAAGACGCGCATGGCCGGCGAAAAGGAAGTCGAACTGCGCCTCTCGACCATGCCCACCGCCTTTGGCGAAAAGCTGGTGATGCGGATCTTCGACCCAGACGTGCTGCTCAAGAGCTTCGACCAGCTCGGCTTCTCCGCCGATGACCTGCGCCGCTGGGCCGGCATGACCGGGCAACCCAACGGCATCATCCTGGTCACCGGCCCCACCGGTTCGGGCAAGACCACCACGCTGTACACCACCCTCAAGCAGCTGGCCACGCCCGAGGTGAACGTCTGTACCATCGAAGACCCCATCGAGATGGTGGAAGACGCCTTCAACCAGATGCAGGTGCAGCACAATATCGAGGTGACCTTCGCCAGCGGTGTCAGGGCGCTGATGCGGCAGGACCCGGACATCATCATGATCGGCGAGATCCGCGACCTGGAAACCGCCGAGATGGCCATCCAGGCGGCGCTGACCGGGCACCTGGTGCTTTCCACCCTGCACACCAACGACGCCCCCAGCTCGGTGAGCCGGCTGATCGAACTGGGCGTGCCCTATTACCTGATCCGCGCCACGGTGCTGGGCGTCATGGCCCAGCGCCTGGTGCGCACCCTCTGCCCGGCCTGCAAGACGCCCACCGAGCTGGACCCGGCCGCCTGGCAGGAACTGACCAAGCCCTGGAACGCGCCGCTGCCCACCGGGGCCATGCAGCCGGTGGGTTGTCCGGAGTGTCGCGACACCGGTTACCGCGGTCGTGCCGGGGTATACGAAATCCTCACCCTCTCCGATAGTCTGCGCGAACTGGTGACGGCGGATACCGACATCACCGCGCTGCGGCGGCAGGCGTTCAAGGAAGGCATGCGCAGCCTGCGGCTGTCTGGTGCGCAAAAGATCGCCGCCGGTTTCACCACCGTGGAAGAAGTCCTGCGCGTCACGCCCCAGAGCGAACGTTAGCGCCCCAGCATCCCGCGAGCGGAACAAGGATAGCCAGCCGTGCAGACAACCGTCGTGAATCCTGCCGTAGGCGCCGAGGACGCCGAACAGCGCCGTCGCCGCCAGGAGGTCCTGACCGCCTACGGCGTGCTCGACGACCAGCCGGAGCCGGCCCTCGACGACCTGGTGGAACTGGCGGCCACCCTGTGCGAGACGCCCATCGCCGCGGTCAACCTGCTCGGTGAAGAGCAGCAGCTGTTCATCGCCGAGCGCGGCCTGGGCGTGGCGGAGATCCCCCTGGCCCTGTCCTTCTGCCAACACCTGCACGCGGCCCAGGAGGCGCGGCAGATCGAAGACCTGAGCCAGGACCCGCGCTTCACCGACAATCCCCTGGTCACCGATCCGGCCGGGCTGAGATTCTATGCCGGCGCCCCGCTGCGCACGGCGGAAGGCGTCTTTCTCGGCACCCTCTGCGTGCTGGACTGGCAACCGCGCGAATTGAGCGCCGCGCGCCTGAGCGGACTCGAACGCCTGGCGCGCCAGGTGCTACGCCTGTTCGAGACCCGCCTGCAGGCGGCGTCGCCCACCCGGCACAGCACCCTCGACGAAACCCATTACCGCGCCCTGATGGACGTCAATCCACAGATCATCTGGTTCGCGCGGCCCGATGGCAGCTTCGAATACGCCAATCGCTACTGGTACGAATACAGCGGCCTGAGTCCGGCCAACGTGGTCGCCGATCCCGATCTCTGGGCCGGCGCCATCCATCCCGAGCAGCGCCCGCAATTGCTGCGCCGCTGGCGCGAGGTGCGCGAGCAAAGAGTCGCCGGCAGCCTGGAGTTGCAGCTGCGCGATGCCGAGGGTCGCTACCGCTGGTTCGAAACCCGCACCATGCCCTTCACCAATGCCAGCGGCGAGATCGAGCACTGGGTCGGCGTGGCCCAGGACATCGACAGCCGCAAGCGGGCGGAAACGGCGCTGCGGGAGAGCGAGGCCTTCGCCCACCTGCTGCTCGAATCGACCCACGAAGGCTTCTGCGCCCTGGATCGCGACGGCCGCGCCACCCTGTGCAATCGCGCCTTCCGGCAGATGCTCGGGCTGTCCGAGGAACGAGACCTCCTTGGCGAACGCCTGGATACGCGACTCAGCTCCGCCCGCAGCGAGGATGGCGCCCGAGCCCTGCAACGAGCTGCCAGCGAAGGCGCCACCCTGCACCTGTCCGCCGATGCGCTGTTGCGCGAGGACGGCAGTCTGCTGCCGGTGGAATGGCGCGCCCAGCCGCTGTGGCGCGACGGCGAGGTCCAGGGCGCCATCTGCACCTTCGTCGATCTCAGCGAACGCATCCGCAGCCATGATCGCCAGCGCTTCCTGCTCGAACTGGGCGATCTGCTGCATGGCGTGACCCACACCGGCGAGGTCGCCTCGGTACTGGGCGACAGCCTTGGCCACCTGCTAGCCGTGCAGCGCATCGGCTACGCCCGGGTCGGTCGCAACGGCAGCCTGACCATCGACAGCGACTGGCTCGAACAGGGCCGTACCCATCGCCTCAACCTGCCCAGCCTGGGTCACTGGCACACCTCGGCGGTGGAGGAATTGCGCCGTGGCATCATCGTCAGCGTGGAAGACAGCGCCCAGGACAGTCGCCTGGGCGAGATGCGCGCCCAGTTGGTCGAGCATGGCGTGCGCGCCGGCCTGGTGGTGCCCTTGCTCGCCGAAGAGCAACTGGTTGGCCTGTTGTTCCTCTATGCCGACACGCCCCGTCACTGGACCATCGGCGATGTGGCCCTGGTGCGCGAGGTGGCCGAGCGCATCCGCATCGTCATCGAACGCACCGCGGCGGCCGAGGCCCTGCGCCTGGCCGAGCAGCGCATCGCCCTGGCCATGGACGTGGCCGACCTGGGCGTCTGGGACTATGACATCGACCGCGATCTGATCAGCTGGGATTCGCGCCTCGCCCATCTGGTCGGCGCCACGGAGCGCCGCTGCACCCTGCGTGGCGCGGCGCTGCTGCGCGCCCTGCATCCCGCCGATGCGCCCCGGGTGCGCGCCTATGTCAGCGCGGCCATCCAGGGCGGCAGCAATGCCTATGACCTGCGGCTGACCTTTCGCGTCCGCAGTCCGCGCCAGGGCGAACCGGTGTGGCTGAGCATCCGCGGCCGCGAACGTCTGGAGCCCGGCGGTCAGCGGCGGCTGGTGGGCATCGCTCGCGACATCACCCGTGAACGCCACGACGCCGATCGCATCAGCGAGACCAACCGCCAGTTGCGCCGGCAGATCGAGGAGCGCCGCGCCGCCGAGGCGCGTCAGCACGCCCTCATCGAACTGGGCGACCGCTTGCGTGAAGGGGATCCGGAAAGCACCGGCGTCGCTGCCGCCCTGGAGCTGGTGGGTACGCGACTGGGCCTGCGCCGGGTCGGCTATGCCCGTCTGGACGAGAATCGGGGCATCTTCGTCCCGCAGCAGATGTGGACGCCCAACGGCCATTGCGATCAGGCCCTGGCCTATCCCCTGCTCGCTCCCGACAGCCTGGGCAACCAGGAGGGCGCACCACCCCTGGTCATCGACGATGTCAGCCAGGATCCGCGGGCCCAGGCCAATGCCCAGCCCTTGCTCGAATTGGAGATCGCGGCGCTGGTGGACATCCCGCTCTATGAGGACGGTCGCCTGCGGGCGCTGTTCGTCGCCCATGACCAGCGCGCTCGGTTGTGGACGGAAGGCGAGGTGCAATTCCTGCGCGATGTCACCGACCGCCTCTGGGCGGCCATCTGCCGGCAGCGCTCCCAGGACGCCCAGCGCGAGAGCGAGGGCCGCTTCCGCCTCATGGCCGACAGCGCCCCGGTGTTGATCTGGGCCTGCGATGCCGATGGCCAGTTGCAATTCGTCAACCAGCGCTTCGCTCGCGAATTCGATCTGCACGACGCCGATCTGCATGACCAG
Source organism: Pseudomonas sp. PLB05 (assembly GCF_021106615.1). Lineage (NCBI taxonomy): Bacteria > Pseudomonadati > Pseudomonadota > Gammaproteobacteria > Pseudomonadales > Pseudomonadaceae > Pseudomonas > Pseudomonas sp. PLB05. Next base: position 559,465 of record NZ_JAJOHO010000002.1, on the reverse strand, counting down.
GGCTGGAGTGCCCTGCTCCCGGACAGCGAATGCCCGGCCTTCGAGGGCGCCTTCAAGCAGGCCATCGCCACCCACAGCGCCCTGCGCGCCGAGGTGCGGGTGCGCAATGCCCAGGGTGAGTGGCGCTGGCTACGGCTGGAAGGTACGCCGCGACTGGAGCTCGACGGTGAGTTCCATGGCCTGGTGGGCTGTGGCGTGGACGTCACCGAGGCGCGCCAGACCACCGACCAACTGGAGCAGCGCATCGCCGAGCGCACCCAGGAGCTGGGACGCAGCCATGCGCGGCTGATCGCCGAGATCTACGAACGCGAGCGCACCGAAGAAGCCTTGCGCCAGTCACAGAAGATGGAAGCCATCGGTCAGCTCACCGGTGGTATCGCCCATGACTTCAACAACATGCTCACCGGCATCGTCGGGGCCCTCGACCTGATCCGCCTGCGCATCGCCAACGGGCGCACCCAGGACCTGGATCGCTACATCAACGCCGCGGTCAATTCGGCCGATCGCGCCGCCGCCCTCACCCATCGGCTGCTGGCCTTCGCCCGCCGCCAGACCCTGGACCCGCAGCCGGTGGACGTGCACCAGCTGGTCGGCTCGCTGCAGGACCTGCTGGTGCGTACCGTGGGCGAGAACGTCGCCCTGCGCCTGGATCTGGCGCCGGTCGCCTGGCTCGCCCACAGCGATACCCACCAGCTGGAAAACGCCCTGCTCAACCTGGTCATCAACGGCCGCGACGCCATGCCGGCGGGCGGCGAGCTGTGCATCGCCACCGCCAACCTCAGCCTCGACGCCGAGGCCGCCGCGCGCGAATCCCTGACCCCGGGCGACTACGTGCGCCTGAGCGTGGCCGACACCGGCACCGGCATGCCGCCGGAGGTCAAGGCCAAGGCCTTCGAGCCCTTCTTCACCACCAAGCCGGCCGGCCAGGGCACGGGGCTCGGCCTGTCGATGATCTACGGCTTCGTCAAGCAATCCGGCGGCACCGCGCGCATCGACACCGAGCAGGGTCAGGGCACCACCATCAGCCTCTATCTGCCGCGTCATCCCGAGCTGGCGGCGGCCACCAGCGAGCAACCGACGCTCAAGGTCGCGCCCCGTGCCGAGGCCGGCCAGACCGTGCTGGTGGTGGAAGACGAGTACGCGGTACGCATGATCGTGCTGGAGGTGCTCGCCGAACTGGGCTACATCGCCCTGGAGGCGAGCGACGCCGATGGCGCCCTGCCGATCATCGAGAGCGGCCAGCGGCTGGACCTGCTCATCAGCGACGTCGGCCTGCCCGGCATGAACGGCCGCCAACTCGCCGAGATCGCCCGCGGTCGGCGGCCCGAGCTCAAGGTGCTGTTCATCACCGGCTATGCCAAGAACGCCAAGGTGCGTGGCGAATTCCTCGGCGAGAACATGGACATGCTGATCAAGCCCTTCGACATCGATGCCCTGGCGGAACGCATCCACAGCATGATCCAGGGCTAGGCTGATGCAGCGGCCTGGAACTCAGCGGACGTCTGAGCTCTCTATAGGAGACCTCAAGAAGGAGATCTCATCCATGCGCCTGAAGAAGCTTGCTCTGGTTTCCCTGATCGGTCTGCCGCTACTGGCCGCGACCACCGCCGCCAATGCGGATGCGCGGTTCTGGCGGCATGCCGCGACCCTGGGGGCGACCTCCGGCTCGTTCTATACCACCAGCCGTGACGACCACAAGATCGTCGCCGCCACCCAGGACGACGCCAGCTCCTACCTGGCTAGCAACGGCCAGATCCGTGGTCCCTACCTGGAAGCCGCGCTGCGCGACATGCGCGCCGCCGAGCCGGGCCTCAAGGCCAGCGACAACGATCTCGCCATGCGTATCCTGACCCAATAAGGGCCAGGCAAAAAAGAACCCCGCCGGTCAACGCCGCGCGGGGTTCTTTTTTGCCGGTTGCCTGGGCGTGAGGCTGTCGCCTCAGCTCTCGCTGGCCGCGCGATAGCCGTCGGCGTCGAGCAGCCTGTCCAGCTCGGCCGCGTCCTGCGGCTTGAGCTTGAAGAACCAGGCGCCATAGGGCTCGCCATTGACCTGCTCGGGGGCGTCGGCCAGGGCCTCGTTGATGGCGATGACCTCACCGCTCACCGGAGCATAGATGTCCGAGGCCGCCTTGACCGACTCCACCACCCCGGCCTGGTCACCGGCCGCGAGGGTCTTGCCGACGTCCGGCAGTTCGATGAAGACCACATCGCCCAGGGCTTCCTGGGCATGGTCGGAAATGCCGACGGTCACGCTACCGTCGGCTTCCAGGCGCGCCCATTCGTGGCTGGCGGCATAACGCAGGTCGGCGGGAATCTGGCTCATGAGGGGTCCTCGGGGCTGGCACGGTTAAAACTCAAGGGTAGCCTGCCGACCCCAGGGACCGCCATCGCTGACCGGGCTTAATTGGGCCCGATGCTGGCGCAGCTGGTGTTGTCGACGTACTTCTTCAGGGTCGCCCACTGGGGACGATCCACGCCGTTGATGGGTTCCACCGCCAGGTTGTAGTTGCCCCAGCCCGGACCGGCAGCCCAATAGCTGGCCGGGATGCAGTGCTGCTTGAGATAGGCCAGCATGTTGTCCATGGCCACCAGCCAGCGCGGATCGTCGTCCGGCACACCGAATTCGCCGATATAGCCCTGCTTGCCGTTCTTTTTCAGCCAGTCGACGAAGGGCCTGACGCGCTTCACCCCGACCTGGGGATCGAAGCCGCTCATGTCCTTGCTGGCGTACTGGCCGCCGCCGTCGTTGTCGAAATAGACGTGGGCGGAAAAGATCAGCTTGTTGGCCGGATCCTTGAGCGCCAGCAGCGGATCGTTCCACTGTGGCCAACGGGCGGCGCTGGACCAGCCGTTGCCCTCGACGATGATCGGATGGACGTTGTCCACGGTACGGATGCCGTTGATGCCGTGCTGGGCGGCGGTCGGCCAGAAGGCCACGGCGTCGTGGGGCTCGTTCATGATGTCGTAGCCATAGAGCGCCGGATGCTTGCCGAAGCGGAAGGCCAGGCGGTAGGTCACGTCCCAGTAGTTGAAATAGGTGACCTTGCCGGCGCCGATGACCTCGCCGCGATAGCGCGCATAGTTGTGCAGGTCGAGGATCACCTTGACGTCGTACTTCTGGGCATAGTTCAGCGTCTGGGTGACCAGGGCGCCATAGTCCGGATCCAGCATGGAGTTCAGCTTGGGCTGGATACGCTCCCAGATGATCGGAAAGCGCACCAGCTTGATGCCCTTGGCGCTCCAGTCCTTGAAGTGCTGCTCGCTGGGAAAGATGTAGTTGCGGTTGTTGAGGCCGGGTAAGACATGGCTGGCGAAGCCGGCACCGGAAAAGTTGAGCCCGACCAGCTCGACCGCCTGGGCCGAACCGAAGAGGGCGCTGCTCAGGGCCAGGGTACCGGCCAGACGCAGGGAAAACTGGCGCACGCGCCGGGTAAGGGATTGCATGACTGCACCTGTGGAAAAGAAGACTCCCCGCCCCCGCAAGCTAACGGGTTCCAGCGTGGGCGAGCTCAGGCGACCGCGTTCTGTTGCGGCGCCGCTGGGTGCGACTTCGTCGTCATTGTTGGGGCTGCTATCGGCGTCACCGCCCCTAGCTTTAGTGAATTTTTTCCTGCAAAAACAGCCAGTTACGCCGTGAATCGCGTCAGATAGCCGCCACTTTTCTGCAACCACCAGCGCAACCGAGCTAACACCTTGAATCGACAAGACTTTCTGTATCCATAAAAGAACGGGTCAGACGCCGTGGCACGCAAAAAGACCAACATTCCCGAAAGAGTCATTTTCAAGACCCACTGGAGCGGACCTGCCAGATGACCCCAGGACCTGGCCCGGAACGTTCGCCGGAACCTGCGCTCTATCCTGCGAAGCCCACCGCGAGAGCCCTGCCATGCCCCTGAGCGCGCCCCTGCCGCTGCGTACCTTGGCCGTGACCCTGGCCACCTTGACCCTGCTTGGCTGTGGCGAGACCGCACGGCTGCAGCGCGAGGCCGGTTACGGCCCGGCACCGACCCTGCCGGAACCCCACAAGACCCTGCTGCCCACCATCAACGTGGCGCCGGCGGTCGGCTGGCCCGAGGGCGGCAAGCCCACTGCCGCGCCGGGCACCCAGGTGCAGGCCTTCGCCGGCGGCCTGGACCATCCGCGCTGGCTCTATGTATTGCCCAACGGCGATGTGCTGGTGGCGGAAAGCAATGCGCCCAGGCGCGAGGACTTTCCCGGCATCAAGAACTGGATTGCCGGCCTGTTCATGAAGAAGGCCGGCGCCGGGGTGCCCAGCGCCGATCGCATCACCCTGCTGCGCGATGCCGACGGCGACGGCGTCGCCGAGACCCGCCTGGTCTTCGCCGAGCACCTGCATTCGCCTTTCGGCATGGCCCTGGTGGGCGAGGACTTCTATGTCGCCAACGCCGATGCCCTGGTGCGCTTCACCTACCGCCCCGGTGCCACCCGCCTGGAAGGCCAGGGCACCCGGGTCACCGACCTGCCGGCCGGCATCAATCACCACTGGACCAAGAACGTCATCGCCAGTCGCGATGGCCGGAAGCTCTATCTCACCGTGGGCTCCAACAGCAACGTCGGCGAAAACGGCCTGGACATCGAACAGGGTCGCGCCGCCATCTGGGAGCTGGATCGCGCCAGCGGCCAGAAGCGCCTGTTCGCCACCGGCCTGCGCAACCCCAATGGCTTGGACTGGGAGCCCACCACCGGCAGGCTGTGGACGGTGGTCAACGAACGCGACGAGATCGGCAGCGACCTGGTCCCGGACTATGCCACCTCGGTACAGGATGGCGGCTTCTATGGCTGGCCCTACAGCTACTGGGGCAAGACCGTGGACAGTCGGGTGCAGCCACCCCGCCCGGATCTGGTGGCCAAGGCGCTGACCCCCGACTATGCCCTGGGCACCCACACCGCCTCCCTGGGCCTAACCTTCGCGAGCGCCGACTCTGGGCTGCCGGCCGCTTTTCACCAGGGAATGTTCGTTGGCCAGCACGGCTCCTGGAATCGCGATCCCAAGAGCGGTTACAAGGTCATCTTCGTGCCCTTCCAGGACGGCAAGCCCAGCGGCCCGCCGCGGGACCTGCTGACCGGTTTCCTCAATGCCAAGGAAGAGGCCCAGGGGCGTCCGGTCGGGGTGGTCAACGATGGTCGCGGCGGCCTGCTGGTGGCCGACGATGTCGGCAATACCATCTGGCGGGTCAGCGCCCAGCGCTGAGACCTTGTTAATCCGGCCTTAAGCGCCCGGGCCTAGGCTGGAAGCTGACCATCCTGGGGGATGGTCACCGCTCTTGCCGAGGCCGGCCCGGAGCGGTACAACCGCTCCACCGCCTGGGAAAAACCGATGAGAATTCTGCTGGCCGAAGACGACATGTTGCTGGGCGACGGCATCCGCGCCGGCCTGGCGCTGGAAGGCGATACCGTCGATTGGGTGACCGATGGCCAGGCCGCCCAGGCGGCACTGGAAACCGATCCCTTCGATCTGGTGGTGCTCGACATCGGCCTGCCCCGCCGCTCGGGACTCGAAGTCCTGGCCGCCCTGCGCAAGCGCGGCGACGCCACCCCGGTGCTGATCCTCACCGCCCGCGACAAGGTCACCGACCGGGTCACCGGGCTGGATACCGGCGCCGACGACTACCTGACCAAGCCCTTCGACCTCGACGAACTGCTGGCCCGGGTGCGGGCCCTCACCCGCCGCAGCGCGGGTCGGGCGCTGCCCCAGTTGGAGCACAACGATCTGCGGGTCGATCCAGCCACCCACCGGGTGACCCTGGCCGGTCAGCCGGTCGAACTGGCGCCGCGCGAATACGCCCTGCTGCGCCTGCTGCTGGAAAACATGGGCAAGGTGCTCTCGCGCAATCGCCTGGAGCAGGCGCTCTACGGCTGGGATGGCGACGTCGAGAGCAATGCCATCGAGGTCCATATCCATCACCTCAGACGCAAGCTCGGCAGCAGCCTGATCCGAACCGTGCGCGGCATCGGCTACGGCATCGACCAACCCGAGCGGCCGGCGCCGTGAGCGACGGCCCGGCCATCTCGCTGCGGCGGCGACTGCTGACGCTGCTGCTGTGCGGGATCTTCGCCTGCTGGCTGATCGCCGCCCTGGTGACCTACCAGCTGGTGCTGCGCCAGGTGAATCGCCTGGCGGACGAGGACATGCTCGACTTCGGTTCCGCAGCGCTGCATCTGGCCACCCTCGGCGCCGGCAGCGATCACAGCCTGCCGCCCGCGGCGCGTACTCTGGAGCGCAGCCGCACGGCCATCGCCGACTTGCCGCTGTTCAAACGGCGCAACGCCCTGGGCTATCTGCTACAGGCCGGTGACCAGCGCCTCGGCACCCCGGCGCCACCCGCCGGCCTGGCCGAGCAGCCGCCCGGTTTCAGCAGTCTGCTGGCCGAAGGGCAGCACTGGCGTGTGCTGCGCCTGAGCAGCGGCGACGGACGCATCTGGATCTACGAAAACCTGGCCGATCGGCGCGGCGCTACCAACCTGCTGCTGCTCGGCTCACTGTTTCCCCTGGCGCTGGCCCTGCCGGTGCTGGCCGCACTTATCTGGTTCGGCGTCACCCGCGGTCTCGAACCGCTGCGCCAGCTGGCCGCGCAGATCAAGCAGCGTTCCGCCCAGCGCCTGGAGCCCCTGGCACTGAACCGGGTCCCCCTGGAAGCGGCGGTGCTGGTCGAAGAGATCAACGCCCTGCTGCAACGCCTGGACGGCGCCCTGGAAGCCGAGCGCCGGCTGACCAGCGACGCCGCCCACGAGATCCGCACGCCCCTCGCCAGTCTGCTGACCCACACCCAGGTCGCCCTGAGATCCAGCGATCCCCAGGCCCACGCCCGGGGCCTGGTGCAGGTGCGCCGCAGCGCCGAACGCATCAGCCAGCTGATGGAGCAGATCCTGCTCCTGGCCCGCCTGGACAGTGGCGCCCTGCAGGAGCAGTTCGTCCCCGTCCACCTCGGTCGCCTGGCGGCGGACACCCTTTCGGAACTCGCGCCGCTGGCCATCGAAAAGCACATCGACCTGGTGCTGGAGGATCAGGAGGTCAAACTGTCCGGCATTCCTACCTGGCTGGGGGTGCTGCTCACCAACCTGGTGGGCAATGCCATCCGCTACACCCCCAGCGGCGGCCAGGTACTGGTGCGGGTTGTCGAGGACGTACCCGGTCGGGTACGCATCAATGTCTGCGACAGCGGCCCCGGGGTCAGTCCGGAAGAGCGGGCGGCGATCTTTACCCGCTTCTACCGCAGCGAGAGCGCCGGCCAGAACGTCGGCAGCGGCCTGGGCCTGCCCATCGTCAAACGCATCGTCGAAATTCATGGCGGCAGTCTGCACCTGGGCGAAGGCCTGCAAGGACGCGGGCTGGGGGTGTACGTCGAGCTGCCGGGCCTGGCCTGATCCAGCCGCCTACGACCAAGGCGATCTTTTACCCAGGCCGGCCTAGGGCTTACAGTGCAGGGCTTCGCCACCAGCGAAGGCAGTCCTGCCCTCTGGAGAGCCCGGCCCATGTCCATGATCCTGTACCACACTCCCGCCTCGCCCTTCGGTCGTAAAGTCGTGGTGATGCTCCACGAGACGGACCTGATCGAGCAGGTCGAAGTGGAAATCGTCCAGCAGACGCCGCTCAATCCCAACCGCGACGTTCTCGATACCAATCCGGCCGGCAAGATTCCCGCCCTGCGCCTGGCCGATGGCACCTGCCTGCACGACAGTCGCGTCATCCTCGACTATCTGGACACCCTGCACGAGCGCACCCCGCTGATCCCGCGTCAGGGCCCGGAGCGCTGGCGCCGCCTGACCCTGGCCTCGCTGTGCGACGCCATGATGGAAGCTGCCGTGCAGATCCGCTACGAGAGCTTCATGCGCCCGCCGGGCATGCAATGGAAACTCTGGCTGGACAACCAGCAGGAAAAGATCGCCCGGGCGCTGGACTACTTCGAGCGCGAGGCCATCCAGGAGCTGGACGGCGAATTCGACGTGGCCAGCCTGGGCATGGCCTGCCTGCTCGGCTATCTGGACTTCCGCATCCCCACCTTTGCCTGGCGCAGCGACTGTCCGCGCATCGCCGCCTGGTATGCCCGCACCGACGAACGCCCGTCGCTGCAGGCGACCCGCCCCTGAGCCGGCGCTAGGCCTGCTGCCAGAGCCGCTGCAGATTGCGAAAGCCCCACTCCTCCGGATCCTCGCGCCGCAGGATGCGTTCGTTGGCGGGGGGCCGGGCGAGATCCAGCAGCCGCTGCGGCAGGGGCGTGCGCGAGCGAGCGGAAAAGAACACCCGCACCCGCGGCGTCAGCAGGCTGTCCGGGTGCTGCTCGACCACCACCGCCAGCTGCTCGTTGCTCAGCCGCACCAGGGAGCCGATCGGATAGATACCCAGCGTCTTGACGAAGGCCTGGAACACCTGGGGATCGAAATGCCCCTGCCATTCCGCCATGCGCCGGATCGCTTCCGCCGGACTCCAGGCGGTCTTGTAGGGGCGGGTCGAGGAGATGGCGTCATAGACGTCGCAGACCGCGGCGATGCGCGACAGCAGACTGATCTGCGTCCCGGCCAGGCCACGGGGATAGCCAGTGCCATCGAATTTCTCGTGATGGTGCAGACAGACGTCGATCACCTCCGCGGCCGCGCCCCACTGCTGCAGCAGGGCGACGCCCTCCTCGGGGTGCCGCTGCATCACGGCGAATTCCGCGTCGGTCAGCTTGCCTGGCTTGTTCAGTACCTCCAGAGGGGTACGCATCTTGCCCACGTCGTGCAGCAGGCCAGCCTGGCCGGCGAGCTGCACCTGCTCCGCCGGCAGCTCCATCTGCCGCGCCACCGCCGTCATCAGGGCGCAGACCGACACCGAATGGATGTAGGTATACTCGTCGGCCGTGCGCAGCCGCGTCAGACTGATCAGCGCCGTGGGATGCCGCAGCACCGACGCCGAGATCTGCTCGACCACGGTCGCCACCTCGCTCAGCTCGATGGCCTGGCCCAGGCGCACGTCCTGGAACAGTCGCGCCACCTCCTGCTTGGCATGGGCGCTCACGGCGGAAGCCTGGGCCATTTCCTGGGGACAACTGATGGCAGTGCCTGGGGCGCTGGTCGCGAAGGTGGTGGGCGTAGGCCGGGCTGGCGCGACGGCGGGTTCAGGAGGCGTGACCGGAGCTACGGGCATCGCGCGTTCGGCCGGGGGCTGGCAATCCCGCCCCTTGGCGATATCGATCCACACGGCGGTCACGGCGCTGTCCTGGATCTTCTGCAGATCGCGCGGCTCCTGGAGCAGGAAGCGCGCCTTCCAGAACGGATGACCGATCCAGCTGCCTTCGAATCTGTGGATGTACATGCCGAGGCAGACCTCGGCACTGGTAACCTTCTTGAGCATGGCGTTCACTTCGCAGCTGATCGGCAGCAGCCATCCAGAAGCAAATGATCGCAAAATGCCAGGCCGCGCTAAAGACTATCGCCCTAAGTTCCAGACGAGAGAATCCATGCACCTCCTGACCGGTATCGCCGTCTCCCTGCTGCTCCTGCTGAACACCCTGGTCATGATCGGTCCGCTGCTGGCATTCGCCTTGATCAAGCTGCTGCCAAGCGTGGCGCTGCGCGATGTCTGCTCCCGGGTAGTCACGGCCATCGCCGAGACCTGGGCCGAGATCAACAAGGTCATCTTCGCCCGGCTTACCCCTACCGTCTGGGACATCCGTGGCACCGAGGTGCTCAGCCGGGACAGCTCCTACCTGGTCATCTGCAACCACCAGTCCTGGGTCGACATCCCCGCCCTGATCGAAACCTTCAACGGCAAGGTGCCCTACTTCAAGTTCTTCCTGAAGAAGGAACTCATCTGGGTGCCCTTCCTGGGTCTGGCCTGGTGGGCGCTGGACTACCCCTTCATGAAGAGATACAGCCGCGCCCAGCTGGCGCGCCGCCCGGAGCTCAAGGGCGCGGACCTGGCCATCACCCGCCGCGCCTGCGAGAAATTCCGTCGCCAGCCGGTGACCATCGTCAACTATCTGGAAGGCACCCGCTTCACCGCCGCCAAGCATGCCGAGCAGCATTCGCCCTATCGCCACCTGCTCAAACCCAAGGCCGGTGGCATGGCCTTCGTCCTCGCCGCCATGGGGGAGCAGCTGGACACCCTGCTGGACGTCACCCTGGTCTATCCGGACGGTCGCGTGCCCGGCTTCTGGGACCTGCTCTGCGGACGGGTCAAACGCGTTATCATCGATATCCGCGCGCGCCCTCTGGATCCGGCGCGCTGGGCGGGCGATTACAGCGAAGACGCGGAATTTCGCGCAGGCTTCCAGCAATGGGTCAGCCAGCTCTGGGCAGAAAAGGACCAACGGATCGAGGCGCTACTGGATTCCCGCTCGCATTGAATCAGCGGGGCACCCTGCCGCCTGCCGACAGTCAGAGTGCGGGTAGTCGGCTGTCTCGACAAGGACCCCTCAATGCCCACCCCGACGCTCGATACCACCACGACCCGCTGGCTTCCCTGGCTGATCGCCGTCGCCTTCTTCATGCAGTCGTTGGACGCGACCATCGTCAACACCGCCCTGCCGCGCATGGCCGCCGACCTCGGCGAGAATCCCCTGCGCATGCAGGGGGTGGTGATCGCCTACCTGCTCACCGTCGCGCTGTTGATTCCCGCCTCCGGCTGGATTTCCGATCGTTTCGGCAGTCGCCGCGTCTTCTTTACCGCCATCGCCCTCTTCACCTTTGGCTCACTGCTCTGCGCCCTGGCGCCCAGCCTCAACCTGCTGATCGCCGCCCGGGTCATCCAGGGCCTCGGCGGTTCGCTGATGCTGCCGGTGGGGCGGCTGGTGATCCTGCGCGTCTATCCGCGCAGCGAACTGGTGCGCATCCTCAGCTTCATCACCATTCCCGGCCTGATCGGCCCCCTGGCGGGCCCGGCGCTGGGCGGCTGGCTGGTGGAGGCCGTGTCCTGGCACTGGATCTTCCTGATCAACCTGCCGGTGGGCATCCTCGGCTGTCTGGCCACCCGCCGCCTGCTGCCGGACCTGCGCAGCCCTCTGCCGCAGCGCTTCGATGGCCTGGGCTTTCTGCTGTTCGGCACCTCCATGATCCTCATCAGCATCGCCCTGGAAGGCCTCGGCGAACTGCACCTGCCCCATGTGCGCGTGGTATTGCTGCTGATGGGGGGCATGGCCTGCATGGTCGCCTACTGGCTGCGCGCCCTGCATCACGACCAGCCGCTGTTTTCCGCCGAGCTGTTTCGTATCCGCAGCTTTGCCGTGGGCATCTTCGGCAATCTCTTCGCCCGTCTCGGCAGCGGCGCCCTGCCCTTCCTTATCCCGCTGCTGTTCCAGGTCGGCCTCGGCTATTCGCCGACCCAGGCCGGTCTGCTGATGATGCCCCTGGCCTTGTCGGCGATGCTGGCCAAGCCCATCGCCGGTCCGCTGATCGGCCGCCTCGGCTATCGGCGCCTGCTGGTGGGCAATACCCTGCTGCTGGGCTGCCTGATCGCCAGTCTCGCCCTGATCGGCCCTGCCACCCCCTTCGTCTGGCTGCTGATCCACCTGGGCATTCTCGGCGCGGTGAACTCCATGCAGTTCACCGCCATGAACACCATCACCCTCATCGACCTGCACGACCAGCAGGCCGCCAGCGGCAACAGCCTGCTGTCGGTGGTCATGCAACTGGCCATGAGCTTTGGCGTCGCCTGCGCCGCGGCGTTGCTGGGCGGCTTCCAGGACGACTATGGCGACACCGAGGTGCTGTCCGCCTTCCGCGCGACGTTCTTGAGCGTCGGTGCCCTGTCAATGCTGGCGGCGGCGATCTTCCTGCAGGCCTCCCGCGAAACCGGTCGCCGAATCAAGCCCCTGGTCGCCGAGCCGGAAAAGAGCGCGCAGAACGTGGAGTGACGCGGCCGGCCAGGCCGATCGAATCGGCAGAAACGAAAAACCCCGGCCTGGCCGGGGTTTTTCGTGAGCTTCGGGCGACGTCAGGTGTCAGATGACCTGTACGCGCTCTGCCTGCATGCCCTTCTGGCCTTGCACGACTTCGAAGCTGACCTTCTGGCCTTCAGCCAGGGTCTTGAAACCAGTGCCTTCGATGGCGCGGAAGTGCACGAACACGTCCGGACCGCTTTCGGGAGTAATGAAGCCGTAGCCTTTGGTTTCGTTGAACCACTTGACGGTGCCGTTCTGACGATTCGACATGACGGGTGTTGCTCCTTGGAATAACGGGTTTGTTATTGACACGTGCTGGCGCGGCAGTGCGTTGCATAGACCAAACGCCTGGTACTGAGTTGCAAGGAGTAACAAGAATCGAGCAGCAAGGGGTGGACGAAGAGCCTACCGCCTCAGGTCACGATCGACGGCGACCCAAGCAAACACAGTTCTCGAACTCTACGCCATATTTTTCTGGAAAGCGATTACCCTCCGGAGGCCGAATTCGTTTTAGACAAAGCGCGTTTTACGCCCCTTCGAAAGGCACCGACAAGCCTGTTTTCGACCGCCTGGGCAGCACCCCGGAATCACCGCCACGCCTGCCTTTGCGCTTCCCGCCACAGCTGTCGAAGGGCACGAGATCCACTGCCCCGACCATGAAATCCCCCTGCAAGGAATACCGATGAACCTTACCCCTGTGGAACTGCTGATCAGCGATTGCGATGGCGTACTGGTCGACAGCGAGATCCTCGCCGAACGCGTCGTCCTCGACGGTCTGGCCGCCCACGCACCGCGTGCCGAACTCGAAGCCCTGCTGCACGGTACCTTCGGCCTGACCACCCGGGACATCTTCGCCCTGGTCGAACAGCGCTTCGGCATCACCCTGCCGCCCACGCTGTTCAGCGAGCTGCGCGCCCAGGCCGAGACCCTGATCGCCAGCAGCGTCGAACCCATTCCCGGGGTGAAACGTGCCCTGGAAAGCATTGATCTACCGTTGGCGGTGGCCTCCAACAGCCTCAGGCACAGCGTTGAATCCTCGGTGCGCCGGGCGGACCTGGTGGATCGGGTGGCGGGCCATGTCTTCAGCGCCGACATGGTGGCCCAGCCCAAGCCGGCGCCGGATGTCTACCTGCTCGCGGCCAAGACCCTGGGCGTCGCGCCAGAGCGCTGCCTGGTGATCGAAGACAGCGCCACCGGCGCGCGTGCGGCCCTGGCCGCCGGCATGCGGGTCATCGGCTTCACCGGTGCCAGCCACATTCCGCCGAACCACGGCGACACCCTGAGCGCCCTGGGCGTGACCGCCCTGATCGCCCACATGGATGAACTGCCCGCGACCGTCGCCCGCCTCCGCGCAGCCGCCACCGACGGGCAATGAAAAAGGGGCCCTCAGGGCCCCTTCGCTTTTCGCCGCAGCGGAATCAGGACAGGACCGCCCCCACCGCCTTGGGCAATGCCATCGGTGCCAGGTCGGCAGCCGCGTTCCAGGCCGGCTCGCTCAACTGGGTTTCCAGCAGCTGGCGATGGATCGCCTCGCGATGCTGTTGCAGAACGATGTCCAGGGCGCGGCTGGGCGCCAGTTCGACGTCGTCGAAGGTGACGATCTGGCCGGGTTCCATGGCGCGCTTGAGCACGCTGTGCTTGAGCAGACCGATCGGCAGGTGATCCGGGCACTCGGCGATCTTCACCGCTTCGCCGCGCACGCTGTAGCCACCGATGCCGCGCTCGATGATGTCGCCAGCTGCCATGGGCTTCTTCATGATGGCGGCCACGCTCAGGGTCGGCGTGGTGGAGTTGTTGAGCAGGATCTTGCCGCCGGCGATCACGCGACGCAGGGTCTTGCCGACTTCCAGGGAGCAGAGGTGGAAGGGGCGTACCAGGACATAGTACGGACCCTTGCCCAGTTTGAAGTATTCGATGGCGCCGGCCTGGTCTTCGTCATGGCGACCGACCACGAAGACGCCACCGGCGGAATAGCCGCTCGGGATCACGTAGTCGACGATGGGCTGACCCAGTTGCTCGGCCATCTGCGCCAGGATGTTCGCGCTGTCCTGCAGATTGGTCGAATTCAGGCCTTCCAGACCCTGGCGGGTGATGGTGGCGCCATAGTTGTTGCCGACCACCACCTGCTCGATCTGCACCTTGGTGCCATCGGTGAAGGAGGTGGTCTGGTCGACGCTGGTGCCCTGGCGCGCGGACCAGTAGGCCATGTCTTCCGGGGTCGGGTTGTGGTTCAGATAGCCCTTCATGTTGCCGTAGACCAGCGGCTTGAAGCCCATCTGCACCGCTTCTTCGTGCAGCGCCGCCAGCGAACCCGGCTGGTCGCCCTCGGCCTCGGTGAGAAAGCCCTTGCCCGCCAGGTAGGAGCCCGTCGTCACCTGCAGCTCGGCATTGATGGTGACCACCTTGATGCCGGCCTCGAAGGCGCGCTCGATGATCTCGGTGCCATGGTAGGGATCACCGCTGCACTCCACCAGCAGGTCGCAATGATCGATGAGATCCGCCACCGACTGGGTGAGCGCCTCGGTCAGCGGATAGTCGGTGACCGTGGCGATGGGCCGGCGGGTCAGCACGCGGGTCACGGTCATGTCGTCATAGTGACGACTGATGAGCCGGGCCAGGCAACGCGAGATCATGCCGGTACCGACGATGCCGATACGGGTGACAGGGGATTGGGAGGACATAGGATCGATTCCTTTCAAAGAGAATGTCGGTAGCGAGCAAAGCCACCATGCAAAGTGCCGACCCCAACGACGTGTCCGATCTCTTGCAAATGGAAAAACCACTTCCATCAGAAATTCTTTGACTGGGATCAATCTTTCCGTGCGACTCGAAGCCAAAGCAAAAATTCATGACTTCGTAACAGATAGCGATCAATGGCTGCAGATCGCCATCTTTTTCCTTACCGTCCAGCGACGGCCGTTCAACTCGTCGGTTCTGTGCGCTCCGTGCTGGCCTCACCGCGCGCCCAATAGCCGCGGCGGAACAGATCACGTTCGCCCAGGACCAGCAACAGCAGTAGAAGGCCCAGCATCGCCACGCTGATGCTGACGATCAGCTCCAGCAGACCGACAGGCTTGGGCAACAGCACACTCAGCAGGGCCACGGCGCAGCCAGCGCCCAACCAGCGCAGCAGCAGCGACAGGTGCAGCCCGGCGAGGGAATGACGATAGAGTGCCAGCGCCATGAACACGGCCTGCAGGAAGGCGCCGGTGGTAAAGGAATAGGCCAGCCCCTGGGCGCCGAACGGCTGATAGAGCGCGGCATCCAGGGCCACGGTGATGAAGGAGCTGGCCAGGGTGGCATAAAGGAAGGTGCGGGCGCGCTGCTGCGACAGCAGGGCCCGGCCCCACAGCAGGGCCAGCCCCATCCAGGGCAGACCCATGGCATAGGCCACTACCAGGGTCGCGGTCGCCGCGCTCTGCTCGGCCCCGAAGGCACCGCGCTCCAGCAGGACCTTGACCACCGGCTCCGAATAGCTGAACAGCACCACCGAGGCCGGCACCAGGAACAGCAGGGTACCGAGCAGCGCTTTGCGCATCAGCGCGGCGTACTTGTCGGCATTGCCCTCGTTCCAGCTGCGGGTCAGCTCGGGAAAGATCATCGCCAGGATGGACAGCGCATAGAGCGTGAGCGGAATGGTCACGATGCGGTAGGAGAAGGACAGCATGGTGATGTTGCCTTCGGCCAGCAGGGAGGCGAAGAAGCGCTCGGCCAGCATGCAGCCCTGCTGGGCCCCGGCGGCGAGCAATACCGGGGCGAAGGTCACGGCGAAGGGACTGCCCGCGGGCTTCTTGAAGGCCACCGAACGCTGGCCGAGATAGCCCAGCCGCCGATGCTGGATGACGATCAGCAATACCTGGGGCAGCAGCATGCCGATGAACAGGGCGATGCCGCTCGGCTGCAGGATGACGATGGCCAGGATGGCGCCCAGGTTGAGCATCAGCGTCCGGGTCATTGGCAGGATGAAGATGCGGTCCAGGTTGAGCAGCGCGCCCTGGCAATAAAGGATGGCCTGCACGCAGATCAGCAGGGTACCGACGGCAAAGACCAGCTTGCCGGTCTCGACCTGCTCGTCGCTCCAACCCGGGGCCAGGGCATGCATCAGCCAGGGACTGGCGAGGACACCGATCACCGACAGCAGGAGACCGAACAGGCCGATGCGCCAGTACAGCCAGCGACCGACCTGCTCGTACTGGGTATTGCAGCGGTCACGGATGCGTTGCAGATAGGGAATCATGGCATCGCGCAGGGCGAGGCCGAAGAAGCTTTCGAAGAACACCGGCAGGATGAGGGCGACAAAGATCAGGTCGGCTTCCCAGCTCACGCCGAACTGCCGGGCGATCAGCAGGTCGCGCAGGAATCCCAGCAGGAAGCTGGCGACGGTGATGGCCAGGATGATCAGGGTCGAACTCACGCCCGCACCTCGGTCGACCCAGGCAGGCCACGTGCGGCAATAAGCGGACGAATAAAGATGGCAGGCATGGGCGGTCTCGTTCCGTGAGCCGGAGGTGATCCGGATAAAGGCGGGCAGAGCTGCCCGTTTGGTCCAGACTCAAAGACCAGCTTCCGCGCTTAAGTTTCCCGAGGCAATTCCAGAGACATGCAGAAATGTCGAACGATTGGCAAATTGCCATGACTGGTTGGGCACTGACCGCCGAGCGGTAGCCCTTGCAATCGGGCGGCAAGCCAACTACTGTATATATAACCAGATACAGAATACGAGGTGACGCATGGCCGTCGAAGTGTTGTATCGCAGCAGCCGAGATCCGGAGCGCCTGTTCATGGATAAAGCCGAAGCCGATCGTCACGATAAAATGTTGGAGCTGGCCGAGTCGCTCGCCAGTGTGCTGGACAAGGCCGTCCCCGGTCTTGCCGAAAAGCAGTGCGAAGACCTGGGGCTGTTCATGGCCCGCAATCGCGAAGTCTTTGCCCGGGCGTTTCGCAACCAGCCGGATGCGTTGGGCGAGTTGGACCTGCCCAGCTAGCGAGAGGCGCTGCCCCTCGGGTAGCCTGGGAAGAGATCTGAGCCGGAGAAAGCCTCTTGTCCCTTCCCATCATCTTCGATACCGATCCTGGCGTGGACGACGCCCAGGCCATCGCCCTGCTGTTTGCCGATCCCGCCTTCGAGGTGATCGGCCTGACCACGACCTTCGGCAACGTGCCGGTCAGCACGGCGACCCGTAACGCCTTGCTGCTCACCGAGCTGGCGGGCCGGGACACGCCCGTCGCCGCCGGTGTCGCCGAACCCCTGGTCAAGCCGGCCGGCAATCATGCCCTGCACGTGCATGGCCAGGATGGCCTGGGCAACCAGCAGCTCCCCGCGCCGCGCCAGGTGCCCCACGTCCTGGACGCCGCACGCTTCATCGTCGAGCAGACCCGCCTGCGACCGGGTGAGATCACCCTGGTAGCGGTCGGGCCGCTGGGTAACCTGGCCCTCGCCCTGGCGCTGGATCCCACGGTCGCCGACCGCGTCCGCGAGGTGGTGGTGATGGGCGGCGCCATCGTCGAGCCGGGCAACGTCACACCGGTGGCCGAAGCCAACATCTTTTCCGACCCCCATGCCGCGGCGCGGGTCTTTGCCGCTCCCTGGCCGCTGACCCTGGTTGGCCTGGATGCCACCCACCGCGCCGTGCTCGACCCGCCACGCCTGCAGCGCATCGCCGCGCGTCAGGGCGCCCTGGGTGAGGTACTCGCCCGCAGCTATGACTTCTATGCGGACTTCTACCGCAGCGTGAAGGACATCGACGGCTGCCATCCCCATGACAGCTGCGCCCTCGCCTACCTACGGCGCCCCGAACTGTTCCACACCGCGCGCGGCCATCTCAGCGTTGGTACCGAAGGCCTGGCGGAAGGCCAGACCTTCTTCGCGCCCGAGGGTCGCGCCTACCTGGACGGGCGCTGGTCCGGCAATCCGCTGGTAACGGTCTGCCTGGGCATGGACGGTGCAGGCATGGTGGCCTGGATGGAAGAGGTCCTGACCGCAATCGAGCGGTAAGGGGTAACGCGCCACCGTTCGGACTCCAAGCGATCGACAGGCATAAAAAAAGGCCCCTTGCGGGGCCTTTTCTACATCCCGGATCAGTTGACCTTGGGATCCAGTTCGCCGCGGGCATAACGCTCGAACATGGCATCCAGAGAGATCGGCTTGATCTTGGAGGCCTGGCCGGCGGTGCCGAAGGCTTCGTAACGGGCGATGCAGACTTCGCGCATGGCGGTCACGGTCTTGGCCAGGTACTTGCGCGGATCGAACTCGCTGCGGTTCTTGGCCATGAACTCGCGGATGGCACCGGTGGAGGCCAGACGCAGGTCGGTGTCGATGTTGACCTTGCGGACGCCGTACTTGATGCCTTCGACGATCTCTTCGACCGGCACGCCGTAGGTTTCCTTGATGTCGCCACCGTACTCGTTGATGATCTTCAGCCACTCCTGGGGCACCGAGCTGGAGCCGTGCATGACCAGGTGGGTGTCCGGGATGCGCGCATGGATTTCCTTGATGCGCTGGATCGACAGGGTATCCCCGGTCGGCGGCTTGGTGAACTTGTAGGCGCCGTGGCTGGTGCCGATGGCAATGGCCAGGGCGTCGACCTTGGTGGCCTTGACGAACTGGGCGGCCTCTTCCGGATCGGTCAGCAGCTGGCTGTGATCCAGGGTACCTTCGGCGCCCACGCCGTCTTCTTCACCGGCCATGCCGGTTTCCAGGCTGCCCAGGCAACCCAGCTCGCCTTCCACGGACACGCCGCAGGCATGGGCGAAGGCCACGGTCTGCTGGGTGACGCGCACGTTGTAGTCGTAGTCGGACGGCGTCTTGCCATCGGCCATCAGCGAGCCGTCCATCATCACCGAGGAGAAGCCCAGCTGGATGGAGCGCTGGCAGATGTCGGGGGTGGTGCCGTGGTCCTGGTGCATGACCACGGGGATGTGCGGGAATTCTTCCACCGCGGCCAGGATCAGGTGCCGCAGGAAGGGAGCGCCGGCGTACTTGCGGGCACCGGCGGAGGCCTGGACGATGACCGGCGAATCGGTCTTGTCGGCGGCTTCCATGATGGCGCGCATCTGCTCGAGGTTGTTGACGTTGAAGGCCGGGACGCCATAGCCGAATTCGGCGGCGTGATCCAGCAGCTGACGCATGCTGACGAGTGCCATTGGTGATTATCTCCCTACAAAGGCGGTGGTGGCGCCAGCCTGCATGAGCGGCTGGCAGGGTTCAAGCGGCCGACCCCTGGCCGCTGTGGATTAATCGGTTCAGCTGACATTCGCCGCTTCAAGGCGTCCGGCAGCCGCGGCCGATGAGGTCGTTGTTGGCGATCCAGTAGACGAGACCCTGGTCGCCACGAATATGGAAAGCCACCAGCCCATCGGTATAGGACTGGCCATCGGTGGCCGGTTCGCGGTTGAGATGACGGATCAGGCCATCGCCTTCCAGCTTGAGGTCGACGATGGACTGGCTGCGATCCACATAGCGCCAGTCGAAGGCCGCCTTGGAGTCGCAGACCCAGTGCGTCCAGCCGCCGGTCTGCGGCGCACTGCGGCCGGCACAGCCGGCCAACAGGGCGAGACCCAGCAGACCGAGGGCGAAGGTACGCCCCTTCACTGGGCGCAGCCGCTGGTGGGACGACCGGCGTTGGCGTTACCGGTGAGCGTATCGACGCGCTCGCCGTTCTGCGCCGTGGGCGTGGCGGCCGCCGCAGGGGGCGGCGCGAACACCGCGCAGGCCTTGTCGGCATTGCCACCGGCGCAACCGGCCAGCACGAATACAGCGGAACACACGAGCAGCGGCGTACGCATGGCGATTACTCCTGGGCGCGTTGCTGGAGGACTTCGACGGCTGGCAGGACCTTGCCCTCGACGAATTCGAGGAAGGCGCCGCCACCGGTGGAGATATAGGAGACCTTTTCACCGATGCCGTACTTGTCGATGGCGGCCAGGGTGTCGCCACCGCCGGCAATGGAGAAGGCGTCGCTGTCGGCGATGGCCTGGGCCAGGGTGCGGGTGCCTTCGCCGAACTGGTCGAACTCGAAGACGCCCACCGGACCGTTCCAGAGGATGGTCTTGGCCGACTTCAGCAGGTCGGCGAATTGCTGGGCGCTGACCGGGCCGATGTCAAGGATCATGTCGTCGTCGGCCACGTCGTTGATGGACTTGGTGACGGCTTCGGCGGTCTCGGCGAACTCCTTGGCGACCACCACATCCACCGGCAGCGGCACGTTGACCTTGGCGGCGATGGCCTTGGCGGTGTCCACCAGATCGGCTTCGTACAGCGACTTGCCGACCTTGTAGCCGGCCGCGGCCAGGAAGGTGTTGGCGATGCCGCCGCCGACGATCAGCTGGTCGCAGATCTGCGCCAGGGAATTGAGCACGTCCAGCTTGGTGGAGACCTTGGAGCCGGCGACGATGGCGGCCATCGGGCGGGCGGGATTGCCCAGCGCCTTGCCCAGGGCGTCCAGCTCCCCGGCCAGCAGCGGACCGGCCACGGCGACCTTGGCGAACTTGGCCACGCCATGGGTCGAGCCCTCGGCGCGGTGGGCGGTACCGAAGGCATCCATGACGAAGACGTCGCACAGGGCGGCGTATTGCTTCGCCAGCTCATCGGCGTTCTTTTTCTCGCCCTTGTTGAAGCGCACGTTCTCCAGCAGCACCAGCTGACCCGGCTCGACCTGGAGGCCGTTCAGGTAGTCCTTGACCAGCGGTACCTCGCGGCCCAGGGCCTTGCTCAGGTAGGCGGCGACCGGCGCCAGACTGTTCTCTTCGCTGAATTCGCCTTCGGTGGGACGGCCCAGGTGCGAGCAGACGATCACAGCGGCACCCTTCTCCAGAGCCAGCTTGAGGGTCGGCAGGGCGGCGACCAGGCGGGCATCGCTCTTGATCTGGCCTTCCTTCACCGGGACGTTGAGGTCTTCGCGAATCAGGACGCGCTTACCCTTCAGATCGAGGTCGCTCATTTTCAACACGGACATACAGGCAATCCCTTAGTTGTGCTTGTTTCAGGTGGGCTTGGCGATGCGCAGCCAATGGCCGGCGACGTCGAGCATGCGGTTGGCGAAGCCCCACTCGTTGTCGAACCAGACCAGCAGATTGACCAGCCGGGGGCCGGAAACGCGGGTCTGGCTGCCATCGACGATGGCGGAATGGGGATCGTGGTTGAAATCGCAGGAGGCGTGGGGCAACTCGGTGTAGTCGATCAGCCCGGCCAGGGGGCCGCTCTGGGCAGCGTCACGCAGCAGGGTGTTGAGCGCCGGCGCGGTGGTGTCCTGGCGGACGATGCAGGTGATGTCCAGGCAGGAGACGTTGACCGTGGGCACACGCACGGCGCGGGCCTGGATGCGCCCGCCGAGCTCCGGCAGCAGGCGTTCGATGCCCCGCGCCAGGCCGGTCGCCACTGGGATGATCGACTGGAACGCCGAACGCGTCCGCCGCAGATCTTCGGCATGGTAGGCGTCGATCACGGGCTGGTCGTTCATGGCCGAGTGGATCGTGGTGATGGAGACGTACTCCAGACCCAGGGTCTCGTGCAAAAGTTTCAGCACCGGGACACTGCAGTTGGTAGTGCAGGAGGCATTCGAGACCAGCGTCTCGTCGCCGCGCAGGCTCAGCTGGTTGACGCCGTAGACCACGGTGGCGTCCACGTCGGTCTCGCTGACCATGGGCTGGGAGAACAGCACCCGCGGCGCGCCAGCGGCCAGAAAGCGCCCGGCCTCGGCGCGGGTGCTGAAGGCACCGGAGCATTCCAGCACCAGATCGACGTCCAGCGCCGCCCAGTCGACCCGCTCGGGTTCGGCCTCGCGGCGGATCTCCAGGGCTTGGTCGCCGATGCGCAGGCGCTCACCCTCTAGCGCGACCCGGCCGGGAAAGCGGCCATGGGTGGAATCGAAGCGGGTGAGGTATTCCAGGCTGGGCCGGTCGGCCAGGTCGTTGAGGGCGACGATGGCGAGCTCGGTGGCCGCGCCGCGCTCGTGCAGCGCACGCAACACGCAACGACCGATGCGACCGTAGCCGTTGAGAGCGAGGCGATAGCGAGCGGAACTCATGCGTGAACGGACTCGGGCGCAAGCGAAAGGCCGATTATGCGGCGGTTCGACGACGAATGGGAGTCGCCAGGGTAGCCCACCGGCCTTTCTCACTACAAAAAAGCGCCCTCCTTGGCAGACGCAGAAAAATTCCACCGTCTGGCTTGGGCGTCCTGCGGTATCCGGGTCGGAGCGTTGTCTGCCGTGAACAGATAGAGGTAGCTCCCAGGGAAGCAGGACTACCGGCCGGCCTGCGATGCCCTAGCAGAAACGGTCATCGAAAGCTGATAGAGCAGAGCCATGACCTGGATCAAAAACCCTACTTGTTGTGCTGTAGAAATTGCAAAACACTATATGTAGTATCTGGACCGAACTTGAGACCCAAGACGAGCTCCAACGAGAAGACCCGTGCCGCCACGGCAAACGCCGGCTGGCGTCAGGCTTTTTCCCTTGAGTTCGCCACACTGAGGACAGGAGTCAGCCATGACCATCACCATCTACAGCAAGCCTGCCTGCGTTCAATGCAACGCCACCTATCGCGCCCTGGACCGTCAGGGGATCACCTATGAGGTGGTGGATATCGAGCAGGATGCCCAGGCGCGCCAGACCGTGGAGTCCCTGGGCTATCGCCAGGTGCCGGTGGTGGTGGCCGGTGATGACCACTGGGCCGGTTTCCGCCCGGACAAGCTCGGTCAGCTGGTGGCCTGAGGCCAGGGCCATGGGTGAGCTGCTGTATTTCTCCAGCACCTCGGAGAACACCCACAGATTCGTCGAGAAACTCGGTCTTCCGGCGCGGCGCATTCCTCAGGATCCCACCGCCGAACCGCTCAAGGCCCGCGAGCCCTACATCCTGGTCTTGCCGACCTATGGCGGCGGCGGCAGCAAGGGCGCGGTGCCCAAGCCGGTGATCCACTTTCTCAACGATCCGCACAACCGGGCCCTGATCCGCGGCGTCATCGCCGCCGGCAACACCAACTTCGGCGAGGGCTACTGCCTGGGTGGACGCATCGTCGCCCAGAAATGCGCGGTGCCCCTGCTCTACCAATTCGAATTGCTCGGCACGACGGAAGACGTCGACCGGGTGCGCACGGGAGTGAACGACTTTTGGCAACGTCAGGCCTGACCCCGACCGGCAGCGACGCGGACTATCATGCACTCAACGCCATGCTCAATCTCTATGGTCCCAATGGCGAGCTGCAGCTCGACAAGGACCGCCAGGCGGCGCGGCAGTACTTCCTCCAGCACGTCAACCAGAACACGGTGTTCTTCCATAACCTGGACGAGAAACTCGGCTATCTGGTGGACAAGGGCTACTACGAGGCGGCGGTACTGGAGCAGTACAACCCGGCCTTCGTCAAAGCGCTGTTCGAGCGCGCCTATGCCTACAAATTCCGCTTCCAGAGCTTTCTCGGCGCCTTCAAGTACTACACCAGCTACACCCTCAAGACCTTCGACGGCCAGCGCTACCTGGAACGCTACGAAGACCGGGTGTGCATGGTCGCCCTGAGTCTGGCGCGCGGTGACGAACATCTGGCCGAGTCCCTGGTGGACGAGATGATCAGCGGGCGCTTCCAACCGGCCACCCCGACCTTTCTCAACGCCGGCAAGCGCCAGCGTGGCGAGCTGGTGTCCTGCTTCCTGCTGCGTATCGAAGACAACATGGAGTCCATCGGCCGCGCGGTGAATTCGGCGCTGCAGCTCTCCAAGCGCGGCGGCGGCGTGGCCTTCCTGCTGAGCAACGTGCGCGAGGTCGGGGCGCCGATCAAGCGCATCGAGAACCAGTCCTCCGGCATTATCCCGATCATGAAGCTCCTGGAAGACGCCTTCTCCTACGCCAACCAGCTGGGGTCGCGCCAGGGCGCCGGGGCCGTCTATCTCAATGCCCACCACCCGGACATCCTCAGGTTCCTCGACACCAAGCGCGAGAATGCCGACGAGAAGATCCGCATCAAGACCCTGTCCCTCGGCGTGGTCATCCCGGACATCACCTTCGAGCTGGCCAAGCGCAATGCCGACATGTACCTGTTCTCGCCCTATGACGTGGAACGGGTCTATGGCGTGCCCTTCGCCGACATCAGCGTCAGCGAGAAATACGCGGAGATGGTCGCCGATGCGCGCATCCGCAAGCGCAAGATCAACGCCCGGGAATTCTTCCAGACCCTGGCGGAGATCCAGTTCGAGTCCGGCTATCCCTACCTGATGTTCGAAGACACGGTGAATCGGGCCAACCCTATCGCCGGGCGCATCAACATGAGCAACCTCTGCTCGGAGATCCTGCAGGTCAATACCCCCAGCCGCTTCAGCGAAGACCTGGGCTACGCGCACATCGGCCAGGACATCTCCTGCAACCTGGGCTCGCTGAACATCGCCCGCACCATGGATTCACCGGATCTGGGCCGCACCGTGGAAACCGCCATCCGCGGTCTCACCGCAGTTTCGGAGATGAGCGATATCCGCTGCGTGCCCTCGGTGGCCGCCGGCAACGCCGCCTCCCACGCCATCGGCCTGGGCCAGATGAACCTTCACGGCTACCTGGCCCGTGAACACATCCACTACGGCTCGGCGGAAGGCCTGGATTTCACCAACCTGTACTTCTACACCGTCACCTACCACGCGGTGCGCGCCTCCAATCGCCTGGCCATCGAACGCGGCCAGAGCTTCCAGGGCTTCGCCGATTCCAAGTACGCCAGTGGCGCCTATTTCGACCAGTACACCGAGGGCGACTTCACCCCCCGTACCCCACGGGTGGCCGAGCTGTTCGAGGTGGCCGGCATCCACCTGCCGACCCGCGCCGACTGGCAGGAACTCAAGGCTTCGGTGATGCAGCACGGGCTGTTCAACCGCAACCTCCAGGCCATCCCGCCCACCGGCTCGATCTCCTACATCAACCACTCCACTTCGAGCATTCACCCCATCGTCGCTAAGGTGGAGATCCGCAAGGAAGGCAAGCTGGGCCGTGTCTACTACCCGGCGCCCTACCTCGCCGACGACAACCAGGAGTATTACCAGGACGCCTACGAGATCGGCCCGGAAAGGATCATCGACACCTATGCCGAGGCCACCCGCCATGTCGACCAGGGGCTGTCGCTGACGCTGTTCTTCCGCGACACCGCTACCACCCGCGACATCAACCGGGCGCAGATCTATGCCTGGAAGAAGGGTATCAAGACGCTCTATTACATCCGCCTGCGCCAGGCCGCCCTGGAAGGCACCGAGGTGCAGGGCTGCGTGTCCTGCAGCCTGTGAGGAAATCGCCATGAACGCACCCGTCAACGCGCCGCGCCTGAACCGCATCAACGCCATCAACTGGAACCGCATCCAGGACGACAAGGACCTGGAGGTGTGGAATCGCCTGACCGGCAATTTCTGGCTGCCGGAAAAGATCCCGCTGTCCAACGACATCCCCTCCTGGGCGACCCTGACGCCCAAGGAGCAGCAGCTGACCATCCGCGTCTTCACCGGCCTGACCCTGCTGGACACCATCCAGAACGCCGTGGGCGCCCCGACCCTGCTGGCCGATGCCGTCACCCCCCACGAAGAGGCGGTGATCGCCAACATCGGCTTCATGGAAGCGGTGCATGCGCGCTCCTACAGCTCGATCTTTTCTACCCTCTGCTCGACGCCGGACGTGGACGAGGCCTATCGCTGGAGCGAGGAGAATCCCTATCTGCAGACCAAGGCCGACCTGATCCTGGCGCGCTACCACGCGGACGACCCGCTGCTGCGCAAGGTGGCCAGCGTCTTTCTGGAATCCTTCCTCTTCTATTCGGGCTTCTACCTGCCGATGTACTGGTCCAGCCGCGCCAAGCTGACCAATACCGCCGACCTGATCCGCCTGATCATTCGCGACGAGGCGGTGCACGGTTACTACATCGGCTACAAATTCCAGCAGGCCCTGGCCAAGGAAACGCCGGAGCGCCGCCAGCAGGTCAAGGACTTCGCCTACGAGCTGCTGCAGGACCTCTATGACAACGAGGTGGCCTACACCGAGGACCTCTACGACAGCGTGGGCTGGAGCGAGGACGTGAAGAAATTCCTCCACTACAACGCCAACAAGGCGCTGATGAACCTGGGCTTCGAGGCGCTGTTCCCCAGCAGCATGACCGACGTCAGCCCGGCGATCCTGGCCGCCCTGTCCCCCAGCGCCGACGAGAACCACGACTTCTTCTCCGGCTCGGGCTCGTCCTACGTCATCGGCAAGGCGGTGAGCACCGAAGACGAGGATTGGAATTTCTGACCTTAAATCGCGGCCATGGGCCGCTCCTACAGAAGTATCGAACGCCTGTAGGAGCGGCCCATGGCCGCGATAGGCATTTACTCGAAAACCAAAGCGGCCGCAGCGCCGGACCGCCATGGCCGCGATAAACCTCCACCTCGGCGCCCATGTCCGAAAACGGCCAGTCACCCTTCCCGGCCGGTGCTAACCTGCCGCCATGAACGCCTTCCCCGACATTCCCGCCTTCGAACGTGCCCGCCTCGCGCGGGACCCGCGCTTCGACGGCCTGTTCTACACCGCAGTGCTCACCACCGGCATCTATTGCCGACCGGTGTGCCCGGCGCAACCGCCGCGCCCGGAAAACGTCAGCTACTACCCCAGCGCCGCCGCCGCCGAGGCCGCCGGCTATCGCCCCTGCCTGAGGTGCCGCCCGGAACTCTCCCCTGCCGGTGGCCACTGGCAACGCGGCGACGCCACCCTGGCGCGTGCCCTGCGACTGATGGACGAAGGCCTGGAGGAAGGCGGTCTGCCCGCCCTCGCCGCCCGCCTCGATCTCAGCGAACGTCAGTTGCGCCGGCTGTTCGTCGAGCGCCTAGGCGCTGCGCCCCTGGCGGTGCTCACCACCCGCCGGCTGCTGTTCGCCAAGCAATTGCTCAGCGAGACCCGACTGCCGATCACCGAGGTGGCCCTGGCCGCCGGCTTCGGCAGTCTGAGACGCTTCAACACCGCCTTTCGCGATGCCTACGACCTGGCCCCCAGCCAGGTGCGCAAGGGCCAGGCCGCGGCTTCGCCAGTGCTGGTCCTGCGCCTGGCTTATCGTCCGCCCTATGATTTTGCCGCCCAGCTGGATTTCCTTCGCGGTCACGCCCTGCCCGGAGTCGAGGTGCTGGACGACACCAGCTACGCCCGGGTGATTGGCACGCCCGAACAGCCGGGCTGGCTGCGCGTCTCGGCCTGGGATGCCGACACGTCAGCGCTGCGCCTGGAATTGCACAGCGCCGCACCCGGCGAACTGCAGGCGGCAGTGGCACGCATCCGCCGCATGTTCGATCTGGACGCCGATCCCGAAGCCATCGCCCAGGGCCTTTCCGTCGACCCGACCCTGGCCGAACTGGTGGCGCGCCGGCCCGGCCTGCGCCTGCCCAGCGGCTGGGACGGCTTCGAGATCGCCGTGCGCGCCGTCATCGGCCAGCAGGTCAGCGTGGTGGCGGCTACCACCATGACCGCCCGAGTGGTGCAGCGCTTCGGCCGCCCCTGGGGCGAGCCCGGCCACGAGGCCAGTCGCCCGCCGGCGGGCCTGCACCACTTCTTTCCCACGGTGGAGGCCCTGGCCGAGGCCGCTCTGGAAGACCTCACCGGCCTCGGCCTGATCCGCGCCCGCGCCGGTACCCTGGGCACCGTGGCCCGGGCCTTGCGCGCCGGCGAGGTGGACTTCGACAGCGGACGCACCCTGGACGACTTCACCCGGCGCTGGATCGCCCTCAAGGGCATCGGCCCCTGGACCGCCCAGTACATCGCCCTGCGCGCCCTGGCCCACCCCGATGCCTGTCCGGTGGAAGACCTGGTGCTGCAGAAACGCCTGGCGCCGCCCGGCGAGCGCCTCACCGCCAAAGCGCTGTATGCCCGAGCAGAGGCTTGGCGGCCCTGGCGCGCCTACGGGGTGATGCAGGTCTGGCGCGAAGCCACCTGGAAGGCGCCCGCCGATACTCCCGCCGAACCCGTCCCCACCCGTCTCGCCAAGGAGTCGCCCTGATGATCGCCTACTGCCTGCTGGACAGCCCCATCGGCCCCCTCACCCTGGCCGCCGACGACAGCGGCCTGCGCGTGGTGGAATTTCCCGAGAATCGCTACCTGGCCAAGCGCGACAACAGCTGGGTCGCCGCCGACCATCCGATCCTCGCCCTGGCCTGCACGCAGCTTGGCGAGTATTTCGCCGGCCAGCGTCAGCGCTTCGAGCTGCCCCTGGCGCCGCGCGGCACCCCCTTCCAGCTGGAGGTCTGGCAGGCCCTGGCGGAGATTCCTCACGGCCAGACCTGGAGCTACGGTCAACTGGCCGGCCACCTCGGGCGGCCCCAGGCGATGCGGGCAGTGGGCGCTGCCAACGGGCGCAATCCGTTGCCTATAGTGCTGCCCTGCCACCGGGTGATAGGGGCCTCCGGCGCCCTGACCGGTTTTGGCGGCGGCCTGCCGACCAAGCAATTCCTGCTGGAGCTGGAAGGGGCCTTGCCACGACAGCAGGATTTCCTCGCCCTGGGCTAGACCGCTACTGCGCCAGAATTCGCCTGTGAAATCGCTCTAGAATGCGCCTCTTGCAGCTTGAACTCGTGCAGTCTGGCTGATCACATGGGCGTTTTCGATTCGCAAGGATGCGATCCGATGTTCACCCCAGCCGATACCCCTCAGTTCACCCTGACGCTGGACGGCGTCGCCCATGATTTCCAGGTGTTCGCCTTCGACGGTCGCGAGGCCATCGGCCAGCCCTACCGCTTCCAGCTCGAACTGGTCAGCGAGCGCCCGGACTGGCCGCTGGAGTCGCTGCTGCACCGTCGAGCCTTTCTCGCCCTCGGTCCGGCTGACCTGGGCGTCCACGGTCAGATCGCCGCCGTCGCCCAGGGGGATTCCGGCCACCGCCTGACCCGTTATCGCATCGAACTGGTGCCGCGCCTGGCCTACCTCGCCCACCGGACCAATTCCCGCATCTTCCAGGGGCTCAGCGTCCCTGAGATCCTCGCTCAGTTGCTCCAGGAGCACGGCATCCTCGACGGCGACTATCGCTTCGCCCTGGGCCCGACCCGCTATCCACCGCGCGCCTACTGTGTGCAATACGGCGAAAGTGATCTGGCCTTTCTCACCCGCCTTTGCGAGGAAGAGGGCCTGCACTTCCACCACCAGCATCGGCGCGACGGCCATGTGCTGGTCTTTGGCGATGACGCCACCGCCTTTCCGCGGTTGGCCGCCACCCGCTATCGGCCCGGCAGCGGTCTGGTGGCCGACGAGCCCGTCATCAGCCGCCTGGCGGTCGGCCTGCGGATCCGCAGCAGCGCCAGCCTCCTGCGCGATCACGATCCGCTGCACCCACGGCTGTGCCTGCAGAGCAGCACGGGAGCTGCGGCCCAGCCCAGGCTGGAAGACTATGGCTTTCCCGGCCACTTCACCGATCGCGCAGTCGGCCAGCGCCTCAACACTCGCCGGCTGGAGCGGCTGCGAGGCGACGTCCACCAGGCTCAGGGCGCGAGCGATCAGCCCAGCCTGGCGAGCGGGCATTTCCTGCTCTTGGAGCAGCATCCACGCGCCGATTGGAATCAGCTCTGGCTGCTGACCGACGTCCGCCATCAGGGGCGTCAGCCCCAGGTGCTGGAAGAAAACCTGCCCCAGGCCTCCGCTGAGGACTTCTACCAGGGCTATCGCAATACCTTCGTCGCCCGGCCCTGGACGCTGCCCTTCCGCCTGCCCCTGCGTCATCCCAGGCCCAGGCTGCTGGGTGCCCAGACCGCCGTGGTCACCGGACCGACCGGCGAAGAGATCCACTGCGACGCCCTCGGCCGGGTCAAGGTGCAATTCCACTGGGATCGCCAGGGCCAGGCGGACGAGCGCAGCAGTTGCTGGCTGCGCGTCGCCAGCGGCTGGGCCGGGGCGGGCTACGGCGCCCTGAGCGTGCCGCGGATCGGCATGGAGGTGCTGGTGGGCTTTCTCGAAGGGGATCCCGACCAGCCGCTGGTGATCGGCTGCCTGCATCACGCCGAACACCGTCCATCGCTCGATCTGCCCCGGGACAGGACCCGCAGCACCTTCAAGAGGCTAAGCAGCCCGGGCGGCAACGGTTACAACGAACTGCGCCTGGAGGATCGTCAGGGCCGGGAGGAGATCCACCTCCATGCCCAGCGTGACTGGAACGAACACATCGGTCATGACCACCGTAGCGAGATCGGCCACGAGCGCCATCAGCGCATCCGGGCCAACAGCTACAGCACCTTCCACGCCGAAGAGCACCGCATCACCCATGGCGAACGCCGCACCGAGGTGCGCGCCGATGACCACCTGGACGTCGACGAGAGTCAGCACCTGCGCCTGGATGGCGGCCTATTCGTCGAAACCGGTAGCGAAATCCAGCTGCAAAGCGGACAGAAGATCGTCCTGGAAGCCGGCGCCCACCTGACCCTCAAGGCGGGCGGCAGCTTCGTCCAGCTGGATGCCGGGGGCGTCACTCTGGTGGGGCCGAGCATTCGGGTGAATCCCTGAGCGCCTGCTACCTGTCAGGCATGAAAAAGCCCCGCCTAGGCGGGGCTTTTCGTATTACCGCGGCACACTCAGTCTTCCAGCAACTCGCCGGCGACAGCCAGGACGTTGTCCAGGGTGAAGCCGAAGTGCTCGAAGAGCGCCGCCGCCGGAGCGGATTCGCCGTAGGTGTGCATGCCGATGATACGACCGTCGAGACCGACGTACTTGTACCAGAAGTCGGCGATGCCGGCCTCGATGGCGATGCGCGCGCCGACTTCCACCGGCAGGACCTGCTGGCGGTACTCGGGGCTCTGGCGGTCGAAGACGCTGGTGCTGGGCATGGAGACCACACGCACCTGGCGCCCTTCGGCGGTCAGGCGATCATGGGCCTGCACCGCCAGCCCCACTTCGGAACCGGTGGCGATGAGGATCAGCTCGGGTTCGCCCACGCAGTCCTTGAGCACGTAGCCACCACGGGCGGCGTTGCCCAGGGTGGCGGCGTCACGCACGCTGTGGGTCAGGTTCTGGCGCGAGAAGATCAGCGCGCTGGGACCGTCGCGACGCTCCAGGGCCGAGGTCCAGGCGATGGCGGATTCCACCGCGTCGGCCGGACGCCAGGTATCCAGGTTGGGGGTGTAGCGCAGCGAGGCCAGTTGCTCCACCGGCTGGTGGGTGGGGCCGTCTTCGCCGAGGCCGATGGAGTCGTGGGTGAAGACATAGAGCACCCGCTGCTTCATCAGCGCCGACATGCGCACCGCATTACGGGCGTATTCCATGAACATCAGGAAGGTAGCGCCGTAGGGCACCAGGCCGCCGTGCAGGGCGACGCCGTTCATGATGGCGCTCATACCGAATTCACGCACGCCGTAGTGGACATAGTTGCCGCTGGCGTCTTCGGCGGTGACGCCCTTGGCGCCCTTCCACAGGGTCAGGTTGGAGCCGGCCAGGTCGGCGGAACCGCCGAGCAGTTCGGGCAGCAGCGGACCAAAGAACTGCAGGGCGTTCTGGCTGGCCTTGCGGCTGGCGATGGTCTCGCCCTTGCTGGCGACGTCCTGGATGAAGGCGGCGGCGCGCTCGGCGAAATCGGCGGGCAGGTCGCCGGCCATGCGGCGCTTGAACTCGGCGGCCAATTGCGGGTGGGCGTGGGCGTAGGCGGCGAACCGCTCGTTCCACTCGGCCTCGGCGGCGGCGCCGCGCTCCCGGGCGCTCCACTCGGCATAGATGTCGGCGGGAATCTCGAAGGGCGCATGGGCCCAGCCGAGCAGCTCGCGCGCGGCCTGGATCTCGTCGTTGCCCAGGGGCGCGCCGTGGCACTCTTCCTTGCCCTGCTTGTGCGGGGCGCCGTAGCCGATCACGGTCTTGCAGCAGATCAGGGTGGGCTTGTCGCTCTTGCGCGCGGTGTCCAGGGCGGTCTGGATCTCGTCGGCGTCATGGCCGTCGACGTTGCGGATCACCTGCCAGCCGTAGCTCTCGAAGCGCTTGGGGGTGTCATCGGTGAACCAGCCTTCGACCTCGCCATCGATGGAGATGCCGTTGTCGTCGTAGAAGGCGATCAGCTTGGACAGGCCCAGGGTGCCGGCCAGGGAGCAGGCCTCGTGGGAGACGCCTTCCATCATGCAGCCATCGCCCAGGAAGGCGTAGGTATGGTGGTCGACGATCTGGTGGCCATCACGGTTGAACTGGGCGGCCATGACCTTTTCCGCCAGGGCGAAGCCCACGGCGTTGGCGATGCCCTGGCCCAGCGGACCAGTGGTGGTCTCAATGCCCGGGGCGTAGCCGTACTCGGGGTGGCCCGGGGTCTTGCTGTGCAGTTGACGGAAATTCTTCAGGTCGTCGATGGACAGATCGTAGCCGGACAGGTGCAGCAGCGAATAGATGAGCATGGAGCCGTGGCCGTTGGACAGCACGAAGCGGTCACGGTCGGCCCACTGGGGATTGCCAGGGTTGTGCTTGAGCTGATCGTGCCAGAGCACTTCGGCGATGTCGGCCATACCCATGGGGGCGCCGGGGTGGCCACTGTTGGCCTTTTGCACGGCATCCATGCTGAGGGCGCGGATGGCGTTGGCTCGATCACGACGGCTGGGCATTGCGGTGTCTCCTGGCAGAGGCAGAGCGAAAGGGCGGCCATTTTCGCTCAGCCAGGGCACTTCCAGCAATCGGCGCGGTCGTGTAGGCGTTGCCTCAGCCCGTCGGGCACTCCGTGTCGCGATCGGCCACGAAGGCCCGTGCGACCGGCTCGATGCGCTTGGCCAGGGCGCTCAGCGCCTGGCGGTGCGCCGCGACAACCTCGGCATAGGAGGCGCCGGCGGGCTGGCTGATCCGGCTGCCACAGGTAAGCACCCGCTCACCCCCGGGCTCGGCCAACCGCAGGGTCCAGAGCGCATCCTGCTGGACGCCACGCCCGGGCTGCGAATCGAAGCGCTGCAGGTCCACCTTGATGCGCAGCACTGGTGCGCCGCTGCCACGGGGGGCATCGCCCAGGTCCAGGGTGCCCAGGTCCCGGGACAGGTCGGCGGACAGCGCACTGCGCACCTCGTCGGCCAGGGGGGCGATCCAACGCTCGTTTTCCAGCAGCGCGATGCCCTCGCCCTGGCGGATCACCAGCTGCGGCTGATCCACCTGCGGCGGCACCGAGACGCCCTGCAGGGCGAAGCGAAAGCTGGCCGCGCGACCACTGGCAGCGGGCTCCGCGGCACTGGTCAGGGTGTGGTAGTTGAGCGGCGCCTTGGACGAACAGGCGGCCAGCAGCAGGGGCAGAGCCAGGCAGGTCAGGCGCTTCATTGCAGTTTTCCTTTGGCGGGATCACGGGAGCCCGGTTCGAACTTGGGCGGCGGATCGGTCACCAGACCGCGGATCAGGGATTCCGGATGGCGGCCGAGGTAGTCGCCGAACACGCGCAGGGAGCGCGCCATGCGCTGCATCTCTTCGAGGGTCTGGGTCAGATTCTGCTGCACCGGGGAATCCGCGCCCAGGCTCTGGCTGGCGCTGCCGGTGAGTTGCTGCACGCCCATCAGGGTGGTGGTCAGCTGCGGTAGGACGCCCGCGTTGAGCTGCTTGAGAGTGCCACTGAGCTGCGCCAGGCTGGTGTCGAGATTCTTGCCGATGGAATCGAAGGGGATCTTGTCGATCTTGTTGACGATGCCGGCCATCTGCTCCTGCAGACGATCGAAGCTGCCGGTGACGGTGGGGATCGACAGCGGCTTGGCCTGGGGATCGAAGGCCACCTTGGGCGCGTTGGGCACGAAGTCGACGGAAATGTAGAGCTGTCCGGTCAAGAGGTTGCCGGTACGGGCCTGGGCGCGCAGGCCACGGGCCACCCAGCCAGCGAACAGCCTGCCGTCGCGGTCCTTGGTCTCGATGCGCTTGCCGACGTCACCCAATCGCTGGGGATAGATGACCGCGCCGACGATCAGCGAGAAGCGATCCTGGGCATCGTCGTAATCGGGGGTCAGGGAGACCACCCGGCCCACGTTCATACCGAGGAATTCCACCGGCGCGCCGGTGGCGAGGCCACGCAGCGACTGCTGGAATCTCATGCGCACATAGATGGGCTCGCCGTCTGGCGGTGCCAGGGCGCTGGTCTGATCGTCGAACAGAGTGAAGCCCTGGTCTTCCTGGGCCGCCTCCGGATCCTTCGGCCACTCCGGGGTAACGAAGGCGATGCCGCCCGCCACCACCGTGGCCAGCGACTGGGTATTGAGCTTGAGTCCGGAGGCGCTGAGGGAAACATCGACGCCGCTGGCGTTCCAGAAGCGGCTGTTGGCGGTGACGAAGCGATCATAGGGCGAATCGACGAAGATCTGCGCGCTGACGCCCTTGCCATCCTGGTTGAGGTGGAAGGACACCACACGGCCGACCTGGATGCGCCGGTAATAGACTGGCGAGCCCACGTCCAGGGAACCGATGTCGTCGGCGGTGACGATGAATCTCTTGCCCGAGGCGCCATGGATCAGCGCTGGTGGCTGCTCTAGGCCCTGAAAGTCGCGTTTAAGATCGGTAGAGTCACCGATGTCGGCGCCGATGAAGGCACCCGACAGCAGGGTATCGACCCCGGAGACGCCATTGACGCCGAAGCGCGGTCGCACCACCCAGAAGCGCGCGTCCTTGGTGGCGAAGCCCTCGGCGGACTTTTCCAGTTCGATGGTGGTGATCACCCGATTGCGATCCGGCGCCAGCTGGATGTCACTGACGGTGCCGATCACCACGTTCTTGTACTTGACCTGGGTCTTGCCGGCTTCCAGGCTTTCGGCGGTGAGAAAGGTCACCGTGATGGTCGGTCCGCGCGAGGCCCAGCTATGGATCACCATGGACAGCCCGATCAGGGCCGCCACGATGGGCACCAGCCAGATCAGCGATACGCTCCAGCGACTGCGGCGTACCTCGGGGGTAGGCGCCAGGGCGTCGGGTTCATGCCTGTCCGTCATCGTTCACCTCTGCATCCCAGATCAAGCGGGGATCGAAACTCATCGCGGCGAGCATCGTCAGCACCACCACGAAACCAAAGAACACGATACCCAGGCGCGGCGCTGCCGAACTCAGGGCACCGAAGTGCACCAGCGCCGAGACCAGGGCCACCACGATCACGTCGAGCATCGACCAGTAGCCGATCAGCTCGACAAAGCGATAGAGCCGGGCGCGCTGAGCCATCGCCCAGTCGCTGTGTCTCTGGCAACTCACCAGCAGGGTGCCGAGCACCAGAAACTTGATGGAGGGCACCGCCACGCTAGCGATGAAGATCACCAGGGCGACGCCCCAGGAGCCGCCTTCCCAGAATTCGATCACCCCTTCGAGAATGGTGCTCTCCACGCCGCGCCCCAGGGTACCGGTGAACATCACCGGCAGGGTATTGGCCGGGATATAGAGAATCAGCGCGGCGATCAGGTAGGCCCAGGTCTTGGCATAGACATTGGGCTTGCGGCGGTGCAGCGCCGAGCCGCAGCGCGGGCAGCCGGCCTTGTGGTTGCGCGGCGCGGTGCAGACCTTGCCGCAGACGTGGCACAGGCAGAGGCCGAGTTCGTCGGCGCGGGGTGGCAACTGGGGCGCGGTCACGGCTCGCGCTCCCCGACGGCGTCCCACAGCGGATGCAGGTCGCGCTTGGCGATGATCAGCAGCACCACCATCAGTCCGACCATACCGAACAGGCCCAGGCCCACCACCACGTGCAGCAAGCCGGCCAGCTTGATCACCGCCACCAGGGCGCCGAGCACGAAGACCTCGATCATGCTCCAGGGCCGCAGGTAGTGCAGGGTGACCATGGCCGTGGCGAAGCCGGGGGCCCGGCGACCGGCCTGGGCGAAGCCGAGCACCCAGAGCAGCAGCGCAATCTGCAGCAGCGGCACCACGAACAGGGTCATGGCCACCACCAGCGCCATGGGTCCGGCGAAGCCGCGACTCATGGCGATCACCGATTCCAGCAGGGTCGCCTCGCTGTGCAGGCCGCGAAAGCTGAGCTGCAGGATGGGCCCGACATTGGCGATCACGAACAGCACCGCGGCGGCGATCGCCAGGGCCAGCAGGCCCTGGATGTCCAGGCGGCTGGCGCGATAGAGCAAGGCGCCACAGCGCAGGCAATGCGCCCGCTCGCCCGCCGCGAGGGATTCGAGACGATGCACCGAATCGCAGTGCTCGCAGATCACCAGGCGCGTGCCGGTGGCGGGC
The DNA here is from genome assembly GCF_021106615.1 of Pseudomonas sp. PLB05. Classification (NCBI taxonomy): domain Bacteria; kingdom Pseudomonadati; phylum Pseudomonadota; class Gammaproteobacteria; order Pseudomonadales; family Pseudomonadaceae; genus Pseudomonas; species Pseudomonas sp. PLB05. The sequence continues at coordinate 523,490 of NZ_JAJOHO010000002.1, read as the reverse complement.
GCGGAAGGGGACGGTGGCTGGACGGACATGGGGCTACCCGGTGACGCTCCTGGAAGGGGGCTGCAGGTTGGACGCGCGAGTTTCGCGGTCGTTACCGCAAGGCCGCGACGACTGCCGGCCAAACGGCCCCGGCATCTTACCTACATCTACGGACGTATGCGCGAGTCGATGCTTCGGACAAGCATCAAAACTTTTTGATGCTTTTCTTGCGAGGCCAGGATCGGGTCTCTAGACTAGCGCCCCTATGACCCCGCTACGTGTGCCGGCGCTCGGCCAAGAACCAGGAGATACCCTCGCCGCCCTGTGTAAGGCTGGCGGCGATCCCCTGCGCCTGAACGTTCTGCGCGCCCTGCACAGCGCCTCCTTCGGCGTGCTGGAGCTGGCGCAGATCTTCGCCACCGGCCAGTCCGGCATCAGCCACCACCTCAAGGTGCTGGCTCAGGCCCAACTGGTAGCCACGCGCCGCGAGGGCAACGCCATCTTCTATCGCCGCGCCCTGCCCCGCCCAGGCAGCCTGGGTGGCGCCCTGCACGCCGCCCTGCTCGAAGAGGTGGACGCCCTGGCCCTGCCCAGCGCGGTGCAGACACGGATCGGCGAGGTGCATGCCCAGCGCGCCGCGGTGAGTCGCGACTTCTTCGCCCGGGTGGCGGAAAAATTCCAGGCTCAGCAGGATCTCATCGCCAGTCTGCCGCAATATCGCGACGGCCTGCTCAGTCTGCTGGACGCCCTGGCTCTGGATCCGCGCGGCTGCGCCCTGGAAGTGGGCCCCGGCGACGGCGCCTTCCTGCCGGATCTGGCGCGCCGCTTCGCCCGGGTGGTGGCGGTGGACAACAGCCCGGCCATGCTCGAACTGGCGCGCCAGCGCTGCCAGCGCGACGGCCTCGCCCAGGTCGACTTACAGCTGGCCGACGCCCTCACCGAGCCCCTGCCCCAGGCCGACTGCGTGGTCCTCAACATGGTCCTGCACCATCTCGCCGCACCGGCGGAGGCCCTGCAGCAGCTGGCCCGCCGCGTGGCGCCGGGTGGCAGCCTAGTGATCACCGATCTCTGCCCCCACGACCAGACCTGGGCGCGGGCCGCCTGTGGCGATCTCTGGCTCGGCTTCGACCAGGACGAACTGGCCCGCTGGGCCCAGGCGGCCGGCCTGCAGGCGGGCGAAAGCCTCTACCTCGGCCTGCGCAACGGCTTTCAGATCCAGGTGCGCCAGTTCGCGCGCCCGGATCAGGGAAACACCCCGTCATGAGGCCACCTGGCCAGTGGCGGGCGGACCCGACGCTCAAGGGCGTCATGTCCAGCAAGGAAACTGCTGTCTCGACCGGCCTGCGGGCCCCTACCCCTTGGTAATTTAGGAACCATTCGATGAGCGAATATTCCCTGTTCACCTCCGAGTCCGTGTCCGAAGGCCATCCGGACAAGATCGCCGACCAGATCTCCGATGCCGTGCTCGACGCCATCATCACCCAGGACAAGCACGCCCGCGTGGCCTGCGAGACCCTGGTCAAGACCGGTGTGGCCATCGTCGCCGGTGAGGTCACCACCTCCGCCTGGGTCGACCTGGAGCAACTGGTGCGCGACGTCATCGTCGACATCGGCTACGACAGCTCGGACGTCGGCTTCGACGGCGCCACCTGCGGCATCATCAACATCATCGGCAAGCAGTCGGTGGATATCGCCCAGGGCGTCGATCGCAGCAAGCCGGAAGACCAGGGCGCCGGTGACCAGGGCCTGATGTTCGGCTACGCCTGCAACGAGACCGATGTGCTGATGCCCGCGCCCATCACCTTCTCCCACCGCCTGGTGGAGCGTCAGGCCGAGGCGCGCAAGTCGGGCCTGCTGCCCTGGCTGCGTCCGGACGCCAAGTCCCAGGTGACCTGCCGCTACGAAGGCGGCAAGGTGGTCGGCATCGACGCCATCGTGCTGTCCACCCAGCACAATCCCGAGGTCAAGTACGCCGACCTGCGCGAAGCCGTGATGGAGCTTATCGTCAAGCACGTCATCCCCGCCGAGCTGCTGCACAAGGACACCCAGTTCCACATCAACCCGACCGGCCAGTTCATCATTGGCGGGCCGGTGGGTGACTGCGGTCTGACCGGCCGCAAGATCATCGTCGACAGCTACGGCGGCATGGCCCGTCACGGCGGTGGCGCCTTCTCCGGCAAGGACCCGTCCAAGGTCGACCGCAGCGCCGCCTACGCCGGTCGCTACGTGGCCAAGAACATCGTCGCCGCCGGTCTGGCCGAGCGTTGCGAGATCCAGGTGTCCTACGCCATCGGCGTGGCCCAGCCCACCTCCATCTCGATCAACACCTTCGGCACCGCCAAGATCAGCGACGAGCGGATCGTGCAGCTGGTGCGCGAGCATTTCGACCTGCGCCCCTACGCCATCACCACCATGCTCGACCTGCTCCACCCGATGTACCGGGCCACCGCGGCCTACGGTCACTTCGGTCGCCATCCCCAGGAAATCACCGTGGGCGATGACACCTTCACCACCTTCACCTGGGAACGTACCGATCGCGCCGCCGCCCTGCGCGCCGCTGCCGGTCTGTAAGACGCCTCCCGGCAAAGAGCCCCGCCACCGCCGGTGCCGGGGCTTTTTTCTGGGTCTGCAACCGGGATCCCAGCGCTTTCTTGCGCCAGTCCACAGGCTGGCACGCGCGATGCAACCTCTGGGCGTCCGGTGGTCAGAATGCCTCGTCTTCTCCAGGAGTCTGCTTATCCATGTGGCTGTTCATCACCAACTTCGGCGATTCCTCGGTGATGCTCCCCTGCGCCGTGCTGATCGCGCTCTGGCTGCTGGCCGGCCTGTCCGCGCGGGCGGCGCTGCTCTGGTTGCTGCTGTTTGGTGCTGCCAGCCTCAGCGTTGCCCTGTCCAAGATCGCCTTCTTCGGCTGGGGCCTGGGCATTCCGCGTCTGGATTTCACCGGATTCAGCGGCCACTCCATGCTGGTGGGCAGCGTGCTGCCAGTGCTGGGCTGGCTGCTGGCCAGTCGGGCGCGACCGTCGCTACGGCTGACCGCGGCCGCCCTGGGCGCGCTGTGCGCCCTGCTCATCGCCGTCTCGCGGGTGGTGCTGGGCTATCACTCGATCTCGGAAGTGGTGACCGGCCTGCCCATCGGCTATGCCGCCAGCGGCACGCTGCTCTGGCTGCTGCGTGGCCAGGAGGTCAACCTGAAGCCACGCCAGGCCGCCCTGGGCGCCAGCCTGCTATTGTTGCCCCTGCTGTTGCTGCATGGCACCAACGCGCCGACGCAACGGGTGCTGGAACGGCTGGCGGTGAAGTTCGCCGACGAGCAGAATCCCTGGACCCGCGCCCATCAGCGCGCCGGGGTGGCGCCGCTGCAGAACTGAGGGGACTTAGGGCTCAGCGCGAGCACTATACAGCGCCTGCGGCTGGCGAATACGCAGAGGACTTCTAGACTGGCAAGAGCCCTGACGTTTCCGGGGTGAACGTCAGGGCCTTTCGGCCCCTCATATTCAAGTCAGTCCTTGCCGCCGAGTCGTCCGCATGCGCTACTGCCTCCCCCTTGTCTGCAGCCTGGTGTTCATCGGGTTGCCTGCATCACCCGTGACGGCTGCCGACCCGTTGCGGCTCTATACCTGGGAAGGCTATTTCAGCGGCACCCTGCTGCAGCGCTGGGCCAAGACCCATCCCCCCCTGCAGGAAATCTATTTCGACAGCAGCGACGTGCGCGACGCCACCCTGGCGCGCGGCGATGTCGATCTCGACCTAGTGGTGATCAACGAGGTCAGCGCCACCCGCCTCGGCCAGGACGGCCTGCTGGTGCGCATCGATCCCCAGCGCCTGCCCCATCTGAGCGAGCTTGATCCGCGCTGGCGCCAGAGCTGCGGCGACTATGCCGTGCCCTACGTCTGGGGCACCCTGGGCCTGCTCTATCGCAGCGATCGCCTGGCCCAGACGCCCACGTCCTGGCTGCCGCTGCTGCAGCCGGAGCCGACCCTGCACGGCCATATCGCCATGCTCGAAGACCACGACGACCTGCTGGTGGCGCCCCTGATCACTCTGGGCGCCGCCATCAACAGCGACGATCCCGAGTTGCTCAGACGCAGCTTCGCCCTGCTCAAGGCCCAGGCACCGGCGGTGCTGACCTATCAGTACGTGGTCAGCGCCCTGCACAATCCGGCCTACATTGATCGCATCGAGCTGGCGCTGGGCTACAGCGGTGACCAGCACCTGCTCAATGCCGCGACGCCCGGGCAGCCCTGGCGCTTCACCACACCTCGCGAAGGCAGCCTGCTGTGGGTGGACTGCGTGGCACTGCTCAGCAGCTCCCGGCACCAGGCCGCCGCCTGGCGCTTCATCGATTTTCTCAACGAACCGCGCAATGCCGTGCTGGCGACCGAGGAACTGCATCTGGCAACCCCCAATGCGGGGGCCCTGCGCCTGCTGCCGGCAGACCTGCGTCAGGACCCCAGCCTCTTTCCCCCCGAGGACGTCCTCGCCCGCAGCCAGGTCTTTCGCGAAGGTCCGCCCGACACCTTCCAGACCCGGCAACGCATTGGCAGTGCCCTGGTAGGTGGCCATGACGCTCAATAGACGCGCCCTGCTGTTGATCCTGCCGGTCGCCCTGCTCTGCATGCTAACCCTGGTGGGGCTGGGCTACACGGTGCAGCGCGAAGCGGTGATCGGCCTCGAACGCTCGCGGGTCAACCACGACCTGGCGGCGCTGGAAACCACCTACCGCGAGTACGACCATTTCAGCCGCAATCTGCTCTATGCCCTGTCCAACAGCGCCGCCCTGGGCAACTTTCTGCGGCAGACCAAGGTGCCCTATCGCAACGAAGCCCTGGGTACCCAACTGCAACTGGCGGTGCGCCAGCTGGCCGGCGACGATGCGCCCAGCCACATCTCCCTGGCGATCGCCCGCCCCGATCTCAGCCTGGCCTACTACTACGAACGCAGTGGTGATCCCTTCGCCCAGCTGACCGGCGCCCAGCGGCAGTTGCTCGAACGCCTGGCTCACGAGCCGAGCGGCCCGCTGGAGCGGCGTGACTACCTGCTCGACGAACAGGGGCGATCGCTGCTGGTGGCGACCACCTCGCTGCTGCCGAGCACGGCCGGACCACCCCTGCTGGGTCAGCGCGGCCTGGCGATGACGCTGCAACTGGCGGTCAGCCCGGACCGGATGGAGGCCATGCGCCGTACCCTGGAACAGAGCTATGGCGCGCCCCTGGAATTCAGCCGGACGCTGCCCGTACGCACCAGCGATTTCACCGCTGTCGTGCGCCTGTCACCCGATCTCTATGTGCGCCTGACCCCAGACCCGGGGCACCTGGACAAGCAATTGCGCCGCCTGGCGATCGCCTATTTCAGCGGCGGCCTGCTGGTGACCCTGGCCTGCATCCTGGTACTGATCGTCCTAATCCGCCGCTATATCACCCGGCCCATCGCGCGGCTGGACACTCAGCTCACCGAGGTGCTGGAAGGCCAGCGCCAGGCGCTCGAAACCGGCGACGAGCCCGGTGAGATCGGCCATCTGGGCGCCAACATGAAGCGCCTGCACGACAACAACCTGGCCATCCTGGCGCAGTTGCGCACGGCCCTGCGCACCGACGTCCTCACCCAGATCGGCAACCGCCGCTACTTCCAGCTCATGGGTGAATCCTGGCTGGCGGGCAAGCCGGACGGCCGCGGCATCGCCCTGCTCTATTTCGGCCTCGATCATTTCAAGTCGGTCAACGACCGCTTCGGCCACGAGGTGGGCGATGAGCTGCTGCAGGCCGTGGCCCAGCAGACCCAGCAACAGCTCGAGGCCTATCAGACGGGCAACGAGCTGGTGCTCACGCGGCTGGCGGGCGATGAATTCGCCATCCTGCTGCGCGGCCCGGCGGCAGAGACCGACGCCCTCGCCCTGGGCCAACAGCTGCAACAGAACCATGACAACGGCACCCTGGTTGGCGAGCGTCGCTATGCGGTGACGCTGAGCATCGGCCTGGCGACCCCCGAGGCCCCGCTGGACCTGGCCGACCTGCTGGCCCAGGCCGACCTGGCTCTGAACCGGGCCAAGAACGAAGGCGGCAACCGCCTGGTGCACTTCACCCCGGAGCTGGCCGCGCGCCAACGCCGTTACGATCTGCTGGACGAGCACCTGCGGCGAATGAATCCGGACGAGGAATTCCACCTCGTCTACATGCCGGCGGTCGACAGCAGCGGCCAGGTACGCTCCGCCGAAACCCTGCTGCGCTGGAATTCACCGCGCCTGGGTCCGGTATCGCCGGCGGAATTCATCCCCATCGCCGAACGCCAGGGGCATTTCCGCTGGATCGATCGGTGGGTCGTGGACCAGGCTTGCCGCGAGTATCGGGCGCTGCAGGAGGTGCTGGGCAGCGATCTGGTGCTGTCCGTCAACCTGTCATCCGCGCAATTGGATCAGGCCGACATCGTGCCCTATCTGCGCGAGCGGGTGCGCCACCACGGCGTCGATCCGGGCCATCTGGAACTGGAATTCACCGAGACCTTCGCCGCCGAGCTGAACGAGCGCACCCTGGGGCTGCTGCACGAATTGCGCGCCGAGGGCTTTCGCGTGGCCATCGACGACTTCGGCGTCGGCTACACCTCCATCCAGCAGGTCACCGACTATCCCGCCGACACCATCAAGTTCGACCGGCTCATCGTCGAGCGCCTCAGCCAGCCCGGTAACCAGGCAAGCCTGGATGCTTTGATCGCCTTCTGCCATGCCCGCGACGCCCAGGTCATCGCCGAGGGCGTGGATACCGAGCTCAAGCAGCTGTGCCTGCAGCAGGCCGGTTGCGATCTGCTGCAGGGCTTTCTGGTCTGCCCGCCGCGGCGTCTGGACGAGTTGCGCGACTGGCAACGCCAACGGCTGGGTGATCCCAGCCGGGTCTAGGGATAACGCGCGCTGACAAGGTCGGCGCCCGTTATCCAGGTCGAGCGACGCTTAGAAATCCAGCGACAGGCCCAGCCCCACGCCCTGCTGCTGGGTATCGCCCGCGCCGGCATAGCTGTAGCCGCCGCGCAGGGTCAGCTCCGGGGTCAGCCGCTGGACCACGCCCAGACTCAGGCGGGTGCGCTCGCTGTCGGGCTGGTAGCCATCCAGGGTGTAGTCCAGACCCGGCACGCTGTTCAGGCGCATGCTCACATCGCGGGTGCCGTCGGCGAATTCCCGCTCGCGACCCAGGTCGGCGAACAGCGCCGTGGCCGGTGCCAGTTGCCAACGACCCTGCAGGCCGAGCCCGAGGCGCCGCGAGGTGCTCGACTGGTCGTCGAACTCCAGCGCCGTGGCATCGTTGCCGCGCTCGCGATAGCCATCCACCTGGACGCGGGCATAGTCGGCGCTGAGATAGGGACTCAGGTGCCAAGGGCTGCCGGCCGCTGCCAGGTCATAGCCCAGGCGCGCCGAGAGGGCGCGCAGATCGCCGTCGGTATCGCCCTGCTCGCTGCGGGTGGTCGGGCCGAGGGCGAAGCGCCGGCTCAGGTCGTCGTAGTCCAGCCGTCCGCCGGTGGCGGTGAGATCGCCCCAGAGGCGCTCGCCCTGGTACTGGGCGAAGGCGCTGAGCAGATAGCTGTTGAGGCGATAGCTGGAATCGGCCGCGCCGGGTTCCAGGTGTTGCCGCGCGACCCCGGCGGCGACGCCGAGGCGCCATTCCTCGCTGAGCCGATAGCTGCCGCCCAGGTCCAGGCTGTAGCCGTTGCCATCGCCGCCGGCGGTGCTGCGCTGGTCGTCGACGTCCAGGCGTCGCGCGCTGGTATCCACATAGCCCTGCCAGCGACCTATCGGCTGCCAGGCATGCCAATCGCCCAGCCAGCGCTGGTGCAGGCCGTCCTGGTGCGCCCTGAGGGTGGACTGGGCCATCTCCGGCAGCAGGGTGACCTCCCAGGGCGCCGCCAGCAGCGAATAGGCGTAGTCGGCGATCAGTCGCTGACCGGTGATGGTCAGGTGGACGCGATCGTTGAACAGCAACTGGCTGGGATCGGCCGCCGCCGCGCCTAGGCCGTAGGTAGCGTTGCGGGTGCAGCTGTCGCCGCTGAAGCAGGTGCCGGTGAGATTCTGTCCGCTGGCCAGCCCATAGCGCCCCGGCTCGGCCACCACCTCGGCGAGCAGCTGCGGCACGTTGAGGCCGATGATCTCGGCGTCGATGCCGGCCAGGCGCGCCACCAGGGCCTGGTTGTAGACCCGACTCAGGGCCGAGCTGGCCGCCTGTTGCGGCGAACCGGCCAGGGCCGGGGTCTGGCCGATGTCCGGCAGCAGCCAGACCACCATATAGCGCGCGCCGGCCTGCTGCAGCGCGGCGACGCCGTCACCCAGGCGATTGGCCGCAGCCGCCGCGGTGGCCGGCGAGGTGACCAGCCCCTGGAGGAAGTCGTTACCGCCGCCGCTGATGTAGAACAGGGTGTTGGGATCCAGGCTCAGCCCCTGGCTGGCGAGCCCGGGCAGGTAGCCATCGCGGCTGCGCAGGGTCAGCCCACCTACCGCCACCACCGAGCCATTGCGGGCGGTGATGGAGTCGCGGATCTGCGCCGTGGTGTAGCCGCCCGTGGCCCAGTTGTCGCCATCGCTCAGGCCGATCCGCTGATTGATCAGCGAGGTAGAGGCGTCCAGGGTCCGGACGTCGAAGCCCAACTGCTGGCCGAGCAGGATCGAGGATACCGGTCCGGTCACCGCGCCGCTCGCCGGGCTGTAGCCGGGTCCGACGCGGTTGGTGAATCTGAGGCTGGCGCCGTTGATCCCGGTGTCGGGAAATTGCCCGGCATCGAGCAGGCTGTCGCCGAACACGGTGAAGCCACTGTAGGGATTGGGAGCCGCCTGGGCGGTTGCCGCGAGCGCCGTCGCCAGGGCGATGGCCAGCGGCAGGCGTTGCCTGAGAAAAGATGTCATGCCTGCATCCTAGATTGTTGTTATCGGAGCACGCGTCAGGGCGTGTCGTCTCACGCTAGACGGTTTTTGTGTCCCTGTATCCGGATGTGAACAAAAAAGTACGAGACGTTCGTTGCAGTGCTGAAAGGCAGGGGCCAGAGCGGTCGCTCAGGTGATGGGCAGCGGGACGCTGATGCGGTTGCGCTCGCACCTCAAGCCCTGCCCAGGGCCGCAACACCTTTGGATGATAGGAGTGTTGGGCTTCGCTGCGCTCAGCCCAACCTACGCAGGGCCGCTTTCCCCTCTTCCCCTAGGAGAAGGTTGGGGTGAGGGAGGCCCGAATAGCAAGAACGCTGGGCCGCTTTTCCCCCTCTCCCCCTGGGCGAGGGTTGGGGAAAGGATGGCCCGAATGGCAAGAGCGTTAGGCCGCTTTTCCCCCTCTCCCTCTGGGAGAGGGTTGGGGAGAGGGAACCGCCGGATCCCGCTCCCGCGGCTCACCTCACTGCCCCAGCTTGCCCGCCTCACAGCCGGTACTGGCGCACTCGCGCAGGCGCTCCTTGAGGGTCTCCAGGCGGCTTTCGGTCAGGCTGACGGCGCAGTCCAGATTGACGAAGTAGCCATCGGCTTCCTCGCGGGCGCACTGGCTGTCACGCTGCTTGATCCAGGCCAGCTGGCGCTGCTTGAGCACGGCCTGCTGATCGGCCGACAGCTGCTTGCGCAGTTCGCCATAGGTCTGGTTCAGCGACTTGTCGCTCTGGGCGAACAGGTTGCTGGCGCAGTAGACGGTATCGAAGGCGTTGCGCGGCGTGCCGCAACCGGCGGCCTGGGCAGTGGCGAGACCGAAGAGACCGGTCAGGGTCAAGACGGCGACGAGGGTGTTCTTGAGCATGGCAGCATCCTGCAGAAGAGGCCGTTCCGGGTGGCGCGACCGTAAGACAAACGCTAGCAGAGCCGCCAGTCCCACGCGCGGCACCTGCTGAAAAACAGCCAACAAAAAAGCGCCCGAAGGCGCTTTCCTGTACTACCCGGGCGGGATCAGACCTTGGAACGCTCGAAGCGCTTGCGGTCGTTCTCGTTCAGGTACTTCTTGCGCAGACGGATGGACTTGGGCGTCACTTCCACCAGCTCGTCGTCGGCGATGAATTCCAGCGCCTGCTCGAGGGTGAACTTGATCGGCGGCACCAGGGCGATGACTTCGTCCTTGCCCGAGGCGCGCATGTTGTCCAGCTTCTTGCCCTTGGTGGGGTTGAGCACCAGGTCGTTGTCACGGCTGTTGATGCCGCACAGCTGGCCTTCGTAGATCTCGTCGCCCGGAGCCAGGAACAGCTTGCCGCGGCTCTGCAGGGTTTCCAGCGAGTAGGTCAGCGCGGTACCGGTGGCCATGGACACCAGCACGCCGTTCTGACGGTTGCTCACTTCGCCGGCCTTGATCGGGCCGTAGTGGCTGAAGGTCGAGGTCAGGATGCCGCTGCCCGAGGTCAGGGTCAGGAAGTTGTTACGGAAGCCGATCAGGCCACGCGCCGGGATGGTGTATTCCAGGCGGATACGGCCTTTGCCGTCGGGGATCATGTTGGTCAGATCGCCCTTGCGCAGACCCATCTGCTCCATCACCGAGCCCTGGTGCTGCTCTTCGATGTCGATGGTGACGTTCTCGTAGGGCTCCTGCTTCTCGCCGTCCTTCTCGATGATCACCACTTCCGGACGGCCCACGGCCATCTCGAAGCCTTCGCGGCGCATGTTCTCGATCAGTACCGACAGGTGCAGCTCGCCACGCCCGGAAACCTTGAACTTCTCGGCCGACTCGCCCGGCTCGACGCGCAGGGCCACGTTGTGCAGCAGTTCCTTCTCCAGACGGTCCTTGATGTTGCGGCTGGTGACGAACTTGCCTTCACGACCGGCGAACGGCGAGTCGTTGACCTGGAAGGTCATGCTCACGGTGGGCTGGTCGACGGTCAGCGGCGGGCGCGCTTCGACGTTCTGCGGATCGCACAGGGTGTCGGAGATGAACAGCTCGTCCATGCCCGAGACGCAGACGATGTCGCCGGCTTCGGCTTCGGCCACTTCCACGCGCTGCAGGCCGGAGTGGCCCATGATCTTGAGGATACGACCGTTGCGCTTGCTGCCGTCATCGCTGATGGCGACGACCGGAGTGTTGGCCTTGATGCGGCCACGGGCGATGCGGCCGATGCCGATCACGCCGAGGAAGCTGTTGTAGTCCAGCTGGGAGATCTGCATCTGGAAGGGGCCGTCCAGATCGACCTGGGGAGCCGGGACGTGGTCGACGATGGCCTGGAACAGGGCATCCATGTTGTCGTCCATCTTCTCGTGGTCCAGACCGGCGATGCCGTTCAGGGCGCTGGCGTAGACGATCGGGAAGTCCAGCTGCTCATCGGTCGCGCCGAGGTTGTCGAACAGGTCGAAGATCTGGTCGATGACCCAGTCCGGACGCGCGCCGGGACGGTCGATCTTGTTGACCACCACGATCGGACGCAGACCGGCCTTGAAGGCCTTCTGGGTCACGAAGCGGGTCTGCGGCATGGGGCCGTCCTGGGCGTCGACCACCAGCAGCACGGAGTCGACCATGGACATCACACGCTCCACCTCGCCACCGAAGTCGGCGTGGCCGGGGGTGTCGACGATGTTGATGTTGTAGTCGCCCCACTTCAGCGCGGTGTTCTTGGCCAGGATGGTGATGCCACGTTCCTTTTCCTGGTCGTTGCTGTCCATCACCCGCTCGTTTTCCGCTTCTTTGCGGTCCAGGGTGCCGGACAGGCGCAGCAGCTTGTCGACGAGGGTGGTCTTGCCATGGTCGACGTGCGCGATGATGGCGATGTTGCGTAGATTCTCGATCACAGTGGTGTTCTCGGTATAGAAATGAAGGAGCTTCAGCCAGCAGGCTGACAGCCGGAGATTGCAAAGGCGCGAAACGCGGCCGACCGGTATGTGGCCGGCAGGCTAGAAGAGGTCGGGAGGGCGGTGGCGGATACTGCCACCCAGCAGGCCCGGCTGCTTAGGCCGGACGATAAACGCGCACATTGGCGTGCCCTTCGGTGAGCAGGTGATGGGCGTGCAGCCGGCTCATCACCCCGCGGTCGCAATAGAGAAGGTACTGGCGATTCTCGTCCAGTTCCTTGAAACGGCTGTTGAGCGCGAAGAACGGCATGGTCTGCACCTCGATGCCTGGCAGCTCCAGCGGCAGGTCTTCCTGGGCGTCGGGATGGCGAATGTCCACCACGATCTGCCCGGGCAGCGGCTGGTCCACCTCTTCCACCTGCACGTCCTTGCCCAGTTCCTCGATCACCTTGTCGACGGTGATGAAGCGTGCGCGTTCCAGGGCGGCGTCGAGCACCGCCAGGTCGAACTTGCCTTCCTCGTGCTCCACCCGCAGGGCCTTGGCCTTGGTGGTGGGATTCACCGAGATGATGCCGCAGTACTCGGGCATGTGCTTGGCGAAGTCGGCGGTGCCGATGCGCTGGGCGGTGTCGATGATGTCCTGCTTGTGGCTGGCCAGCAGCGGGCGCAGCACCAGGGTATCGGTGGCCTTGTCGATCACCGCGAGATTGGTCAGGGTCTGGCTGGAGACCTGGGAGACGGCTTCGCCGGTTACCAGCGCCTCGATCTGCAACTGCTCGGCGATGCGACTGGCCGCGCGCAGCATCATGCGCTTGAGGATCACGCCCATGTGACTGTCGTCGCACTGGGTGAGGATCTGCCCCACCACTTCCTCGAAGGGCACGCTGATGAACAGCACGCGCTGGGAGCGCCCGTACTTTTCCCAGAGATAGTGGGCCACTTCCATCACGCCCAGTTCGTGGGCTCGCCCGCCGAGATTGAAGAAGCAGAAATGGCTGACCATCCCGCGTCTCATCATCTGGTAGGCGGCCACGGTGGAGTCGAAGCCACCGGACATCAGCACCAGCACCTGCTCCAGGGCGCCCAGCGGATAACCGCCCAGGCCTTCGTGGTGCTCGTCGATGATGAACAGCTGCTGGTCGCGGATCTCCAGGCGGACGTTCACCTCGGGATTCTTCAGGGCGATGCCGGCGCCGCCGCAGCGTTCGCGCAGGCCACCACCGACATGGCGCTCCACGTCCATCGAGGAGAAGTCATGGCGGCCGGCACGCTTGCAGCGCACCGAGAACACCTTGCCGCGCACCCGCTCGCCGAAGTGGCGCACGCAGAGTTCCAGGATGGTCTCGAAGTCACCCAGCGGATACTCGTGCACCTCGAGGAACTGGCCGATGCCCGGGGTGCAGGCCAGGCGCTGCTTCATGTCCGCCAGCAGCCGCGGCTCGCTTAGCGCGGTCTCCAGGGTGATGTTGTCCCAGACCCCTTCCACGCGGACATCCGGATCCAGATCGCGCAGCACGACACGAATGTTCTTCACCAGCTGGCGAATGAAATTCTTGCGCACCGGGCGACTCTTGATGGTGATTTCCGGAAAGACCTTGATGATGAGCTTCATGAGCGGGAAACGGGGGGCGGGTTAACGCGAAAGAAAAGGGCCAATATCATACCTGAAAACCATCACGCACTCGAATCCAGCCGACAAAATCACTTGAGGCGCCATTTAGGTGCAGCGATGAATTAGAAAGCACCAAATTGGTGCGCTGATGCGTCGCTGATTGGCCTGAAAACGGCACGACAGGCGTCAGGAAGGGCCTCCAGCCCATTTAAGGGCACTGGCATACAACTTGCTCTCTTGTGAGGCAGCCGCCCCTGGGCCAGCATAGGGCGCTTTTCGTGGAACGCCGGTCGTGGACCAGGCAGTACGGAAGCGCCCCTCAAGGGCACAGCTGATACCGGGAGTACCGCCAACCGCTCCCGGCCGAAATTCCTCTGGAGGAAACCATGTCGAAGGCTGTTCAACTGATCAAAGAAAACGACGTGAAGTGGGTAGACCTGCGCTTCACCGACACCAAAGGCAAGCAGCAACACGTCACCATGCCGGCGCGTGACGCGCTGGACGAAGACTTCTTCGCCCACGGCAAGATGTTCGACGGCTCCTCCATCGCCGGCTGGAAAGGCATCGAAGCCTCCGACATGATCCTGCTGCCCGACGACAGCACCGCCGTTCTGGATCCCTTCACCGAAGAGCCGACCCTGATCCTGGTCTGCGACATCATCGAACCCTCCACCATGCAGCCCTACGAGCGCGACCCCCGCGGTATCGCCCGTGCTGCCGAGGAATACCTGAAGTCCACCGGTATCGGCGACACCGTGTTCGTCGGCCCGGAGCCCGAGTTCTTCATCTTCGACGAAGTGAAGTTCAAGTCGGACATCTCCGGCTCCATGTTCAAGATCTTCTCCGAGCAGGCGTCCTGGAACACCGATGCCGACTTCGAATCCGGCAACAAGGGCCACCGTCCGGGCGTCAAGGGCGGCTACTTCCCGGTACCGCCGGTCGATCACGACCACGAAATCCGTACCGCCATGTGCAACGCCCTGGAAGAGATGGGCCTGGTCGTGGAAGTCCACCACCACGAAGTGGCGACCGCTGGCCAGAACGAGATCGGTGTGCAGTTCAACACCCTGGTCAAGAAGGCCGACGAGACCCAGACCCTGAAGTACGTCGTGCACAACGTGGCCGATGCCTACGGCAAGACCGCCACCTTCATGCCCAAGCCCCTGTACGGCGACAACGGCTCCGGCATGCACGTGCACATGTCCATCTCCAAGGATGGCAAGAACACCTTCGCTGGCGAAGGCTATGCCGGCCTGTCTGATACCGCCCTGTACTTCATCGGCGGCATCATCAAGCACGGCAAGGCGCTGAACGGCTTCACCAACCCGTCCACCAACAGCTACAAGCGTCTGGTGCCCGGCTTCGAAGCTCCGGTCATGCTGGCCTACTCGGCCCGTAACCGCTCCGCCTCCATCCGTATCCCCTATGTGTCGAGCCCGAAAGCCCGCCGCATCGAAGCCCGCTTCCCGGATCCGGCTGCCAACCCCTACCTGTGCTTCGCCGCCCTGCTGATGGCCGGCCTGGACGGTATCCAGAACAAGATCCACCCCGGCGATGCCGCCGACAAGAACCTGTACGATCTGCCGCCGGAAGAAGGCAAGAAGATCCCCCAGGTCTGCGGCAGCCTGAAGGAAGCCCTGGAAGCCCTGGACGCCGGTCGCGCGTTCCTGACCAAGGGCGGCGTCTTCACCGACGAGTTCATCGATGCCTACATCGAGCTGAAGTCCGAGGAAGAGATCAAGGTGCGTACCTTCGTGCACCCGCTGGAATACGATCTGTACTACAGCGTCTGATCCCGCTGCAGTAACTGAAAGAGGCCTCCTTCGGGAGGCCTTTTCTTTGCGCGGGTTTTCTTTGCGTAGGAATAGCCGCCGCGACCGGCGCCAGCGCGGAGCGGCCGAGCTGCCTACCTGACCACACGACGCGCCTGCTACCCTTGATCTCCATCGCCCGGCCGAGATTCCGCCATGCCTCGCCTGCTTGCCTGCTGTCTGCTCTGCCTCGCCTGCTCCGCCCAGGCCGCGATCTACAAGTCGGTGGATGCCGAAGGCAACACGGTATTCAGCGATCAGCCCTCGGCCAATGCCAAGCCGGTGCAGGTGGCGCCCACCAACACCGTGGACAATCCACGACCGGCGCCGCCCATCCCCAGTGCGCCCGCGGCGGCGACCCCTGCCGGCCCGGCCTTCAGCCGTCTGGAAGTCAATGTGCCCGACGACGAGGCCATCCGCGCCAACAATGGCACCTTCTCGGTGGGGGTAGCCGTGGAACCGGCCCTGGGCCCGGGGCAGTCGCTGCAACTGCTGGTGGACGGCGCCCCCTATGGCAGCCCCGGTCAGAGCACCCGTTTCGGCGTGGCCAACCTGGAGCGCGGCGAGCACCGCTTCGCCGCCCAGGTGCTGTCCGGCACTGGCGAGGTGATCCAGACCAGTGCCGAGAAGACCGTTACCGTGCAGCGCATCAGCGTCAACAGCCCGGCTCGCTGATGCGCGCGCTCCTGGCACTGGTTCTGCTCTGCCTGCTGCTGCCCGCCCAGGCGGCGGTCTACAGCTATGTAGACAAGGACGGCAATCGGGTCTACACCGACCAGCCACCCAAGGGCGTCAAGGCGACCCAGGTGCCGATCACGGTGCCCAACAACCTCAATCAGCAGGGCCAGCCGACCCGCAAGCTGAGTCCGACACCGGCCGCACCGGTGGCCAGGACGCCCAAGGCCGCGCCCTTCCGCTACCAGATGCTGCGCATCCTGGTACCTGAGCCCGATGCTACGGTGATCGATCAGCAAGGGCAGCTCATCGTCAGCCTGGTCAGCGAACCGGAGCTGCAGCCGGGTCACAGCTACCGGCTGCTGCTGGATGACAAGGAAGCCGGCGTCGGTCGCAGTCCAGTGTTTCCCCTGGACAACCTGGATCGTGGCACCCATAGCCTGGTGGCGGAGATCCTCGCCGCCGACGGCAATGTGCTGGAGCGGACACCGGCGCAGCCCTTCCATCTGCGCCGCCCCTCGCTGGAGCAGAAGCGCCGTGCCCATCCCTGCAGTGACAAGGACTGGGGCAAGCGGCCGGAATGCCCATTGGACATGAAACCGCCCGAACCCTGGAAATCCTGGCTACCCTTCCTCTAGCGCACCTATTTGGTGCGCTTTTTCATTGTGCACCATCTTGATACAAATCCAGTTTCGTTCCGCCCGTCGCGCGGCGGCTGTTAGTGCACGTTTCAGCCATCTGCCCTAACTCGGGGCGTCTTGGTTTGCTTCTTGCATTTTCCCATCGTCCCTATAGCGCTGTGGCCCCTCATGCCTACCGACGTCATTCACCGACTCCTGCTCGACAACCTCACCACCGCAGTCATTCTGCTCGATGCAGAGTTGCGCCTGGAGTACATGAACCCGGCGGCCGAGATGCTCCTGGCCATCAGTGGCCAGCGCAGCCATGGCCAGTTCATCAGCGAGCTGTTCACCGAATCGCCCGAGGCCCTGCAGGCGCTGCGGCAGGCGGTCGATCATGCCCATCCCTTCACCAAGCGCGAGGCGCTGCTGATCTCCACCTCGGGCAACAGCCTCACGGTGGACTATGCGGTGACCCCGATCCTGGATCGCCACAACACCCTGCTGCTGCTGGAAGTCCATCCGCGTGACCGGCTGCTGCGCATCACCAAGGAAGAGGCCCAGCTCTCCAAGCAGGAGACCACCAAGCTGCTGGTGCGCGGCCTGGCCCACGAGATCAAGAATCCTCTCGGTGGCATCCGCGGCGCGGCCCAGCTGCTGGCCCGCGAGCTGCCGGAAGAGGCGCTCAAGGACTACACCAACGTCATCATCGAGGAAGCGGATCGGCTGCGGAATCTGGTCGACCGCATGCTCGGCTCCAACAAGCTGCCCAAGCTGGCCGTTACCAATGTGCACGAGGTGCTCGAACGGGTCTGCAGCCTGGTGGAAGCGGAAAGCCAGGGACTGATCAACCTGGTGCGCGACTACGACCCGAGCATTCCCGACCTGATGATCGACCGTGAGCAGATGATCCAGGCGGTGCTCAACATCGTGCGCAACGCCATGCAGGCCATCTCCCAGCAGAACGAACTGCGCCTGGGCAGGGTCACCCTGAGAACCCGCACCCTGCGCCAGTTCACCATCGGCCACCACCGCCATCGTCTGGTGTGCAAGGTGGAGATCACCGACAACGGCCCGGGCATCCCCCAGGACCTGCAGGAAACCATCTTCTATCCCATGGTCAGCGGTCGCCCCGACGGCACCGGCCTCGGGCTCGCCATCACCCAGAACATCATCACCCAGCACCAGGGGCTGATCGAGTGTGAAAGCCATCCTGGCCACACCGCCTTCAGCATCTTCCTGCCGCTGGAATAACGAGGAGTACGCATGAGCCGTCAGGAGACCGTCTGGATCGTCGACGACGACCGTTCCATCCGCTGGGTCCTGGAAAAAGCCCTGCAACAGGAAGGCATGACCACCGTCGCCTTCGACAGCGCCGACAGCGTCATGACCCGCCTCGGTCGCCAGCAACCGGACGTGGTGATCTCGGACATCCGCATGCCGGGGACCAGTGGCCTGGACCTGCTGTCGCGCATCCGCGAGATGCACCCGCGCCTGCCGGTCATCATCATGACCGCCCATTCCGACCTGGACAGTGCCGTGGCCTCCTACCAGGGCGGCGCCTTCGAATACCTGCCCAAGCCCTTCGACGTCGACGAAGCCGTGGCCCTGGTCAAGCGCGCCGGGCAGCACGCCCAGGAGCAGCAGGGCTTCGCCGAACCGGCGCACCTGACCCGCACCCCCGAGATCATCGGCGAGGCGCCGGCGATGCAGGAGGTGTTCCGCGCCATCGGCCGCCTCTCGCACTCCAACATCACGGTGCTGATCAATGGCGAATCCGGTACCGGCAAGGAGCTGGTCGCCCACGCCCTGCACCGCCACAGCCCGCGTGCCGCCGCGCCCTTCATCGCCCTGAACATGGCCGCCATCCCCAAGGACCTGATGGAGTCCGAGCTGTTCGGCCACGAGAAAGGCGCCTTCACCGGCGCCGCCGCCCAGCGCCGGGGCCGCTTCGAGCAGGCCGATGGCGGCACCCTGTTCCTCGACGAGATCGGCGACATGCCGGCCGACACCCAGACCCGCCTGCTGCGCGTGCTGGCCGATGGCGAGTTCTATCGCGTCGGTGGCCATACCCCGGTCAAGGTGGACGTGCGCATCATCGCCGCCACCCACCAGAACCTGGAAGGCCTGGTGCGCGAGGGCAAGTTCCGCGAAGACCTCTTCCACCGCCTCAATGTCATACGCATCCACATTCCGCGCCTGGCCGACCGCCGCGAGGACATCCCCGCCCTCGCCCGCCACTTCCTCGCCCGCGCCGCCCAGGAGCTGGCCGTGGAGCCCAAGACCCTGCGCGGCGAGACCGAGGAGTACATGAAAGGCCTGCCCTGGCAGGGCAACGTGCGCCAGCTGGAGAACACCTGCCGCTGGATCACGGTAATGGCCTCCAGCCGCGAGGTGCTGATCGACGATCTGCCGCCGGAGCTGCTCAACCAGCCCCAGGACGCCGCCCCCGCCGCCAACTGGGAACAGGCGCTGCGCCAATGGGCCGACCAGGCCCTTACCCGCGGCCAGTCCAGCCTGCTGGACAACGCCGTGCCGGCCTTCGAGCGCATCATGATCGAGACCGCCCTCAAGCACACCGCCGGCCGCCGCCGCGACGCCGCCGTCCTGCTCGGCTGGGGCCGCAACACCCTGACCCGCAAGATCAAGGAGCTGGGCATGAAGGTGGACGGGCCGGATGAAGAGGGGGAGGACCGAGGCTCTCTACCGTGCCGTAGGTTGGGCTGAGCGTAAGCGAAGCCCAACATTGCCAGGCTTGAACTTCATATCGGTGCCTTAGCTGCTTATCGTGTTTTGCTGGTAGCTCTTTTTTCGCCCACTCGGGCGACTCACTTTTTTCAGTCGCGGCTGCGCGCCCCGGACAAAAGTAAGCAAAAACGCTTGCCCCGACCATCCGGCCCTCCGCTGCGCTCCGGGTTCGCTCACACCAGCGCCGTTCCGGGGTCGGCCTACACGGGCCGTCCATGGCCCGTTAGGCCTCTCGCCGCATCCATGCGGCTCGACCCACTCCATGACACTGGCGTTCGCCCTCCTGAACGGGGCGACTCGCCAGACTGAAAGTGTTGGTTGAAGAAACGGAAGCGACTCATAGCGTGGACAAGGGCGAAGCCTTGTCCACTGATGGTGTCGGTGCCCAACAGTGGAAAACGCTGCGCGGTTTTCCACGCTACGCCCCCCCCTGAACTCCGAACTCTCAGGCTGGCGCCCCGTCCCCGTCAGTGAGGCCGAGTGCAGGTGTCGCGGAGGGGGGATGCGAGGCAGGACGCCGAGCAAGGCGCGAGGGGCAGGAGGCCCCTTCGTGCCGTGCCCCCGGAGCGCAGCGGAGGGCCGAAACGTGGGGACAGCGTTTTTGGTTACTTTTGTCCGGGGCGCGTAGCCGCGACTGGCAAAAGTGACTCGCCCGAGGGGGGCGAAAATAAAACGATCAGCAGACTGCGATAATCAGCTGAGGCAGCCTTAAGCCCGAACCCGAGACGTTTGGGCTTCGCTAACGCTCAACCCAGGTAACAAAGCCCCCCAAAACACCCAAACCAAAACTTGGCACACCTCCTGCAATACCCTAGTTAACTACCCTTTTGGGGACCTCGGTACAGGCAGGCTGGGGAATCCCCTCTTTTCTTCTCGAGGCCATCACCCACTGTGACGGCCTCTTTTTTTCGTCCGTGAAAAATCGCAAACCCCAGGCTAGAGCGCTTTTCACCCCACGGCCAAGCCCATGGGATTGGCAATGGCAGCCGAAGCACCAAGGCAACCCGGCACCCCACCCCGTTCCGCTCTGGTGCAAACAGCCAGCCTCTTGCCTGATAACGGGGCATTTCAAGGGGTCAGTGGGACCTCGACGTGGAGCACCCAGTCCTCGCCTTCCTCGACGATACGATCGCTGGCCTGCAGGGCGCCGCCGACGCCTACCAGCAAAATCTTCAGGTCCTGTCCGTCCTGGCGTACCGCCCAGGAAAAGCTGCCGCCCGGTCGTACCACTCGTCCCTGGCGTTCGCCACCGTCCCAGCGGGCCCGGGGCAGACGCAGGCTGAGGGCGCCGTCGGGGCGATAGCGTTCGTAGAACAGCGAGCGATCGGCGGTGATCAGCAATTCGAAGCGGCCGGCTTCCTGGCGACTGTCCACCCCCAGGATGACCGGGCGGCGGGCCTCGGACGACCAGGGATCGGGATGAGTACGCTGGTACACCAGCTGGCCGATGATCATGCCGAACAGGCCGGCGCCCAGGGCCGCCGAAGCCAGCCAAAGGGTCAGGCGCTGGCGCTGGCCGCGCCATTCGGCCTTGAGCAGTTCGGGATCCTCCACCCGCGCCAATTCCTCCCGGCGGGCACGCTGTTCGCGCAACAGCCAGTCGACCAGCCGGCGCCAGAGGTTCATCGCCCTACCCCGCTCGCGACGGCGCGACGGCGGCGCAGTACCATAGGCGCTTTGCCAGGCGCCCTGCCCTTCATGTTCGACATCATCCTCTACCAACCGGAAATTCCGCCCAATACCGGCAACGTCATTCGCCTGTGCGCCATCACCGGCTGCCGCCTGCATCTGATCGAGCCGCTGGGCTTTGCGCTGGACGACAAGAAATTGCGCCGCGCCGGCCTGGACTACCACGAGTGGTCCAGCGTGCGGACCCATGCCAGCCTCGCGGCCTGTATAGCAGATTTGCAGCCACCCCGACTGCTGGCCTTCACCACCAAGGCCAGCCATCCCTTCACCGAGATCGCCTATGCGCCGGGCGACGCCCTGCTGTTCGGCCCGGAAAGTCGCGGTCTGCCGACCGAGGTGCTGGAGTCCCTGCCGCCCGAACAGCGGCTGCGCCTGCCCATGCTGCCCAATCGCCGCAGCCTCAATCTGTCCAACACCGTGGCCGTGGCCGTCTACGAAGGCTGGCGCCAGCTGGGCTTCGCCGCACCGCCTGGCTGACCGCCAGAACCTTACTGCCAGACGCGCCGTCCCATGACCTACAGGCACATCGCCAGACCGTCACACGAGGCGCACCATGAGCAAGATCGGCAAACCCAAGGTTGAACGCTACGACGCGCCCTCCGGTGGTTGGGGCTCGGCGCGCTCGGTGACCGAGATCGTCTTGCGCGAGCGGGTGCCGCTCAAATCCGGTGCCCTGCTGACCCGGCAGAACAAGCATGGCGGCTTCGCCTGCGTGAGTTGCGCCTGGGCCAAGCCCGGCAAGCCTCACCCACTGGAATTCTGCGAGAACGGCGCCAAGGCCACCGCCTGGGAGGTCACCAGCAAGAGGTGCGGACCGGAGTTCTTTGCCGGTCATTCCCTCACCGAACTGCGCGGCTGGCGCGACTACGATCTGGAAGAAGTCGGACGCCTGACCCACCCCCTGCGCTACGACGCCGCCAGCGACCGCTATCGGCCGGTGAGCTGGGCTGAAGCCTTCGCCGACATCGGCGCCGAGCTCAAGGCCCTGGATCCGGATTCGGTGATCTTCTACGCCTCGGGTCGCGCGGCGCTGGAGACCTCCTACCTCTATCAGCTCTATGCCCGCCTGTACGGCACCAACAATCTGCCGGACAGTTCCAACATGTGTCACGAGAGCACCTCGGTAGCCCTGCCCAAGAGCATCGGCGTGACCGTGGGCACCGTGACCCTCAACGATTTCGATCAGGCCGACTGCCTGCTGTTCTTTGGCCAGAATCCCGGCAGCAACAGCCCGCGGATGCTGCATGACCTGCAGGAAGCACGCAAACGCGGCGCGCCCATCATCACCTTCAATCCCCTGCGCGAGCGTGGCCTGGAGACCTTCGTCAATCCGCAGTCGCCGGTGGAGATGCTGACCGATCACCCCACCCAGATCAGCACCCAGTACCATCAGCTCAAGCCGGGTGGCGACATCGCCGCCCTCGCCGGCATGTGCAAGGCGCTGCTGACCGCCGATGACCTGGCTCGCGAGCAGGGCCAGCCCGCAGTGCTAGATCATGCCTTCATCGCCGAGCACTGCCATGGCTTCGCCGAGTTCTGCGAGTGGCTGCAGCGTCAGGAATGGCCGCAACTGGAGCGCCAGTCGGGTCTGACCCGCAGCGCGCTGGAAGCGGCTGCCGCCGTCTATGGCCGTCGCCAGAAGGTCATCGGCATCTATGGCATGGGGCTGACCCAGCATCGCCATGGTGTGGAAACCATCCAGATGCTGACCAACCTGCTGCTCATGCGCGGCAACATCGGCAAACCCGGTGCCGGCATCTGCCCGGTGCGCGGCCATTCCAATGTTCAGGGTCAGCGCACCGTGGGCATCACCGAGAAACCGGAACTGGCGCCGCTGAAGCAGCTCGGCGAGCGCTTCGGCTTCACCCCGCCGCAGGACAAGGGCCGCAACACCGTGGAGGCCTGCGAAGGCATCCTCGATGGTTCGGTAAAGGCCTTCATCGGCCTGGGCGGCAACTTCCTGCGCGCCATTCCCGAGACCAGCCTGATGGAACCGGCCTGGCGCACCCTGCGCCTGTCGGTACAGATCGCCACCAAGCTCAATCGCAATCACCTCGTCCCAGCGGACAAGGCCTATCTGCTGCCCTGCCTGGGGCGTACCGAAATCGATCGCCAGAATGGCGTGGAGCAGGCTCACAGCACCGAGGACAGCACCGGCTGCATCCACGGCTGGCGCGGCGTGGCCGAGCCGCCTGAAGGTGACCTGCTGTCCGAGTCGGCCATCGTCGCTGGCCTGGCCAAGGCCACCCTGCCAGACAACCCCAAGGTCACCTGGGATGCCTGGGTGGCCGACTATGCGCTGATCCGCGACGAGATCGCCCTCTCCTTCCCGGAGATCTTCCACGACTTCAATGCCAGGATGTGGGAGGTGGGCGGCTTCCATCGACCGCTGCCGGCGGCCAAGCGCGAGTGGAAGACCGAGACTGGCAAGGCCAATCTCATCGTGCCGCGCAGCCTGGATGCAGATCCGGACATGCCTGCCAGCGGGCGTGACGTCCTCACCCTGATGACGTTGCGCAGCAACGACCAGTTCAACACCACCATCTATGGCTATCACGATCGTTTCCGCGGCGTGAAGGGCACCCGCGCGGTGCTCCTGATGAATCGCAACGACATCGAACGCCTGGGCCTGGCCGAAGGCGACAAGGTGCAGGTGTCGACGGTGGCCGATGACGGCGTGCGTCGTGAGGTAGGGCCGCTGCGGGTCACGCCCTACAACATCCCGGAAGGCGCCTGCGGTGGCTATTACCCGGAATGCAATGCCCTGATTCCGCTCTGGCACCATGCCGAAGGCAGCAAGGTGCCGGCGGCCAAGGCCATCCCGGTACGCCTGAACAAGCTGATCGCCGCCAACGACGGCGGCTTTCCGGTGGAGCCGGAGGGGTACGGGGCACAATACTGACGGCTGGCAACCAATGCGTGGCCAGAGATTGTCCCGGCTACGCCAGGACAGTCCAAAAAGCAAAAAGCCCAGCACTGACATGCTGGGCTTTTTGTTGCGCTCACCCTAACCCAAGGTATGAGTTCGAGCACCCCGACAACTAGGCTGATCATTGGGCTTCTGCGCTCAACCCAACCTACGGATGTGCTCTGATAGGTTGGGCTGGGACAGCTCCATCGTCGCAGCCCAACGGCTACACGAACGTCGGACTTCGCTGCATTCAGCCCAGCCCGACGATCCCTTAGCCGATGGTCATCAGACTGGCATTACCGCCGGCCGCTGCCGTATTCACGCTCAGGGCGCGCTCGATGAGCAGGCGCTCCAGCGGAATGGCGGTCTCGCCGCGGGCCAGGCCCTGGACGCCGACGATGGGGCCGTTACGCTTGGCTACCAACTGGCAGACCTGGCGCAGCTGGTCGGAGTCACCATGGTGCAGGACCGCCTCGAAGGCGACTTCATCCTTGCGCCAGTCGGCGGCTACCTGCACCCGCGACCGCACTGCTTGCGGCAAACGATTCAGGGTGGCCTTATGCGCCTCCTCGACCAGCGCGGTGCTGCCTACTGCCATGACCGCCGCCAGCTGTAGCAGCAGATCGCTTTCGTCTGCCGCCAGGCACAGTACTCGGCTGCGCGGCAGCAGGCTGTAGCTGTTGCGCTCACCGGTCGGGCCGGGCAGCAGGCGGGTCAGGCCGCTCAGGGACTCCTCGGCGAATCTCAGGCAGGCCTGCTCCAACTCGCCCAGGCCCTGTTGCTTGGCCCAGTCATGCAGAGCGCCCAGCGGATTGCCGGCCTGTTGACGCAGGGCATCGCGCACCTGCCATTCAGTCTCGCCGGTACTGCCCTTGGCCAGGGCCACGGCCGGATCGCCATCCGGACGGGTGCTGAGCAGGCGATAGAGGTATAGCGGACCACCGGCCTTAGGGCCGGTACCGGAAAGGCCTTCGCCACCGAAGGGCTGCACTCCGACCACCGCACCGACCATGTTGCGGTTGACGTAGAGGTTGCCGGCATGGGCGCGCTCCACCACCTTGGCGATGGTCTCGTCGATGCGGGTGTGGACGCCAAAGGTCAGGCCGTAGCCGGTGGCGTTGATCTGGTCGATGACCTTGTCCAGGTCCTTGCGGCCATAGCGCACCACGTGCAGCACCGGCCCGAAGACCTCGCGCCCCAGCTCGGCCAGGCTCTCCAGCTCGATCAGGGTGGGCATGACGAAGGTGCCGCGGTGGATGGCATCGCCTTCCACCCGTCCACCCTGGTGCACCCGACGACCTTTGCCGCGCAGGGCCTGGATGTGCTTGTCGATGGTGGCCTTGGCCTCGCCGTCGATCACCGGGCCGATGTCGATGGCCAGGTTCTCCGGGTTGCCCAGGCGGCATTCGGCCATGGCGCCCTTGAGCATTTCCAGTACGCGATCGGCCACGTCCTCCTGTACGCAGAGCACGCGCAGGGCCGAGCAACGCTGACCGGCGCTGTCGAAGGCGGAGGCGACCACATCGGCTACCACCTGCTCGGCCAGCGCCGAGGAGTCGACGATCATGGCGTTCTGGCCGCCGGTTTCGGCGATCAGCGGGATCGGCCGGCCCTGGGCGTCCAGGCGTCCGGCGATGTTGCGCGCCAGGATCTGGGCCACCTCGGTGGAGCCGGTGAACATCACGCCCTTGACCCGCACATCGTTGACCAGGGCGGCGCCGATGGTGGAGCCCTCACCCGGCAGCAGCTGCAGCACGCCTTCGGGGATGCCGGCTTCCAGCAGGAGGCGCACGGCCTGGGCCGCGATCAGCGGGGTCTGCTCGGCCGGCTTGGCCAGCACGGTGTTGCCAGCGGCCAGGGCCGCGGCGATCTGGCCGCTGAAGATGGCCAGGGGGAAGTTCCAGGGACTGATGCAGACCACCGGACCCAGCGGGCGGTGGCTGTCGTTGGCGAAGTCGCGACGCACCAGGGCAGCGTAATAGCGCAGGAAGTCCACTGCCTCGCGTACCTCGGCGATGGCGTTGGCGTAGGTCTTGCCGGCTTCGCGCACCAGCAGGCCCATCAGCGGCTGGATCTGCGCCTCCATCAGTTCGGCGGCACGATCCAGGGCGGCGGCGCGCTGCTCGGGCGGGGTGGATTGCCAGATGGGCGCGGCGGCCAGGGCTTCTTCCAGGGCGATGTCAACATCGGCGCGGGTGGCGTTGCTGACCTGACCGACGCGGTCGCGGCGATCGGCCGGGTTGAGCACCGGCTGCGGAATCGACGGCTCACTGGCGCGACCCAGCAGCGGACGCGCCTCCCAGGCGGTGTTGCCACTGGCCAGCAGCGCAGCGGACAGCGAACCCAGGCGGTGTTCGCTGGACAGGTCCAGACCGCTGGAATTGCAGCGCTCGGCGCCGTACAGGGCACTCGGATGGGGAATGCGCGGATGCGGCAGGCCGATGCCGCCTTCGTTGGTGGACTGCTGCTCGATCTGCACCACCGGATCGGCTACCAGCTCGTCCAGGGAGATGGAGTGGTCGGCGATGCGGTTGACGAAGGAGGTGTTGGCGCCGTTTTCCAGCAGGCGGCGGACCAGGTAGGCCAGCAGCGTCTCGTGGGTGCCCACCGGAGCATAGATGCGGCACGGGCGCGCCAGCTTGCCGTCCTTGACGCTGCCCACCACCTGCTCGTACAGCGGCTCGCCCATGCCGTGCAGGCACTGGAATTCGTACTGACCGGGGTAGTAGTTCTGCCCGCCGAGCTGATAGATGGCCGCCAGGGTGTGGGCGTTGTGGGTGGCGAATTGCGGGTAGATGGCTTCCGGCGCGGCCAGCAGCTTGCGCGCACAGGCCAGGTAGGCCACGTCGGTGTAGACCTTGCGGGTATAGACCGGATAGCCCTCCAGGCCTTCCACCTGGGCGCGCTTGATCTCGCTGTCCCAGTAGGCGCCCTTGACCAGGCGGATCATCAGGCGGCGACGACTGCGGCGGGCCAGGTCGATCAAATAGTCGATCACCAGCGGGCAGCGCTTCTGGTAGGCCTGGATGACGAAGCCGATGCCGTTCCAGCCGGCCAGCTGCGGCTCGAAGGACAGGCGCTCCAGCAGATCCAGGGAGATCTCCAGGCGATCGGCTTCCTCGGCGTCGATGTTCAGGCCGATGTCGTAACGCTTGGCCAGCAGAGTCAGCTCCAGCAGGCGCGGATAGAGCTCGCTCATCACCCGGTCGTACTGGGCGCGGCTGTAGCGCGGATGCAGGGCCGACAGCTTGATGGAGATGCCCGGGCCTTCATAGATGCCACGGCCGTGGGAGGCCTTGCCGATGGAGTGGATGGCCTGCTCGTAGGAGGCCAGGTAGCGGCGGGCGTCGGCCTCGGTCAAGGCGGCTTCGCCCAGCATGTCGTAGCTGTAGCGGAAGCCCTTCGCCTCGAACTTGCTGGCGTTGGCCAGGGCCTCGGCGATGGTCTCGCCGGTGACGAACTGCTCGCCCATCAGGCGCATGGCCATGTCCACGCCCTTGCGGATCACCGGCTCGCCGCTCTTGCCGATGAGGCGATTGAGCGAACTGGTGAGGCCGGCTTCGTTATGGGTCGAGACCAAGCGGCCGGTCAGCAGCAGGCCCCAGGTGGCGGCGTTGACGAACAGCGAGGGGCTGTTGCCCAGGTGCGGCTGCCAGTTGCCGGTGCTGATCTTGTCGCGGATCAGGGCATCGCGGGTGCCCTTGTCGGGGATGCGTAGCAGGGCTTCGGCCAGGCACATCAGGGCCACGCCTTCCTGGGACGACAGCGAGAACTCGCGGAGCAGGCTCTGCACCATTCCAGAGCGCCCGGTTGCACCCTTGGCATTGCGCAGCTTCTCGGCGATGCGGTGGGCCAGTTCATGGGTAGCCTTGGCCTGGGCTGCCGGTAGGCGCGCCTGCTCCAGCAGCAGCGGCAGTAGTTCCTCTTCCGGCCGGCGATAGGCGGCGGTGATGGCCGAGCGCAGCACCGATTGCGGCAGGATGCTTTCGGCGAATTCCAGGAAGGGCTGGTAGACCGGATCGGCCAGGGCCTCGACGGCTTCGTTGTCGCCCTCGGCCAGGCGCTGGGCGATGCCCTGCAGATCGGCCAGGCTCGCGCCGCTTTCCAGGGTTTCCAGATAGGTATAGATAGCCTGCTTGATCAGCCAGTGAGGTGTCCGATCGATACGACGTGCCGCTTCCTTGAGGCGATCGCGGGTGGCTTCGTCGAGCTTTACGCCCAGGGTAGTGGTGGTGGCCATGCGCAGGTCCTCAAGCAAGAAGGCATCGAAATTCGGCGCAGCTTAGCGCCGCTCGAAATAAAAGTGCAACTAAGTGCAACCCTTGAGGCTCTACCGTCGATCCGGTTGCACCAGCAGGCGGGTAACAGATCGCAAAACTATGCAGAGATCAGGCCAAGGGGTGCGACCGGGTTGAACCCCTGGCATAGGGGAATCCGGCATCAGGAGGAAATCGTTAGCCCGGCAAGTGTTACCTGGCTTCACACCCGGGCGGCGCTTACTACTGCAGGGAGGGAAAATGCGGCAGCACGAATTCGCCCAGTTCCTGGACGACCTCGCTGGCCGGACGCCGGGAGGGACGCAGGTTTAGAGCCAGGTGATTGACGCCTGCCTCCTGCAACTGGGCGAGGTAGTCCACCAACGCCCGGCGTCCACAGGACAGCCCGGCATGGATGGGCCGTGGCGGCTGGGCCGGATCGCTGGCCAGTTCGAAGAACAGCCCCTGGGCGAAGGGCTTGAACAATTCGCGCCCGCCGATCTCGTCCAGCGCCTCGCGCCAGACCCGGGTCAGCGCGGGGACGTGTTCGACCGGCACGAAGTAATAGAACCAACCATCGGCCTTGGCGGCGATCCAGTCCACCGTTTGCCGACTACGCCCGGTCACCAGCGCCGGAATGCGACCGTGCACCGGCTTGGGCACCAGATCGGCCTGCCCCTGCAGATCGCCGAAACGGCGGAATTCACCCAGGGGAAAATTCGTCTCGCCGGCCAGGCGGAACATCTCAAAGGCATCGCGAAAGCGCTCGCCCCGGCGCTCGAATTCGCTTTCCAGGCCAAAGGCCGGATATTCCACCGGGCGATCGCCGGACGCCACCCCCAGCACCAGCCGACCATCGCTCAGCTGATCGACCGAGGCCGCCATCTTGGCCAGGTGCAGCGGATGGCGCAGGGTGATGACGGCGCTGCCGGTGGCCAGCGTGAGGTGCTGGGTGATACCGGCCAAGTAGCCGAGATAGGTGAAGGGCTCGAACACCTGGCCGGCATCGTTGAAGCCCGGGTCATAGAAGGGCACATCGCGCGCCCAGAGTGCAGCGAAGCCCAACTGGTCGGCCAGCCGCGCCAGCCGGGCATGGTCGCGTAGGGTCGGCATGGGGTCATCGGGATAGCCTTCCAGCGGCAGCAGAAAGCCCAGAGTCAGGCGACCGGGCGCGAACAGCCGCGAAAAGCCCGGATGACGGATGAAGGCGCGGCGACGGTCCGTGGTGGACATGGGACTCCTGGCCGGAAAGGGTAAGCCTAATCTCCTCTATGGAGTCTAACCCTCCGGCAGGGTTCGGTCAGCTTCGCTGCAGCGGACATCCTGACCCCACCTGGCAGCAGCCCCGAGTCAGGGACTCGCCGGACTCGCGCCAACCATCGCCCGGTCATTCTCAACCTTCCAGAGCTGGGAAATCCGACTCAATCTAGTAATACCTTTGAATTAAAAATATTTACCACTGAACATTCAAATCCAGATAACTACTTATATTCATTGAGTCATTTCTAATGGCGGCAGTTCAGGCCTTGATGCGGAAACGAAACTATTCATAAATAATTATACTAAATAAATAACTTGTTGACAGGGTTGGCAATTTCCATCTTCATTCAATCGCTTAATACCTTACTTTTCAGTGACCGCGGTAGTGCGGCCAGGGTCTCGCCATGCAATTGAAAAATATCAGTGTCCGCTCGAAGCTGTTCCTGGGCTTTGCCTTGCTCATCATCCCTACGCTACTTGTCGCCTATAGCGGCTGGAGTGGTATCGAGTCGCTGAATCGACGCAGCACCCGCATCGAGTCCATCGATCAGCTGGGTTTCTATAGTCGGGACATGCGAATCGAAGGCCAGGCGTTCTCTCTCGACGATACGCCCGAGCAGGCGAACCAGTGGTTAAAAGTCACCAATCTTTTCGCGGACGAATTGCAGAGCATCGGCGCAGGCTCCAAAGTCCTGCGGAATCAACAACTCACTCAACAGGCAGAAGAGTTGCTCAAGCGGTATCGGGCCTTGCAGCAGACCCGAGTGAGCCTGTCAGCGGAGCAGGGCAAAAGTCGCGAGGCAGGAACCAAGATCGGCGATGACCTTACCGAGAGCCTCAAGTCGCTGTTGCACGCCAAGCAAGAGACGGAACAGGTGGCAGCCCAGCAGCAACTCAGCGAACTCTTCGCCGCCAGTCAGAAGATGCGCCTGGAATTACGTTCCTATAGAGCCGCTCCCAGTGCCGCTCAGCAGCAGCGCGTCAACCAGAGCCTCGATCAGGCCAGGACTGAGCTGCAGGACGTGATGATCTACGTACCTGCCGAGCAATTCCAGGCACTACAGAGCCAGCTCGACGCCTATGCCCGCTACTTCGCGCAGCAGGTCGACCTGCAGGCGAAGGTGACCGAAGTGCGCCAGGGACTCGACCAGAGCATCCAAAAGCTGCTGGATATCTCCAACGAGCTTAAGAACGTCCAAAGCGAGTTACGCCAGGCCGACATGAGCAACGCCAGGTATTCGCTACTGGGTTGGCTACTCGCCATCATCACCCTGAGCCTGGCCACCGCCTGGATCATCACCCGATCCATCGTGACTCCCTTGCGCGAGACGATACGCCTGGCCGAACAGGTCGCCAGCGGCGATCTGACCGTACAGGTCGCGGTCACGC
The DNA here is from genome assembly GCF_021106615.1 of Pseudomonas sp. PLB05. Classification (NCBI taxonomy): domain Bacteria; kingdom Pseudomonadati; phylum Pseudomonadota; class Gammaproteobacteria; order Pseudomonadales; family Pseudomonadaceae; genus Pseudomonas; species Pseudomonas sp. PLB05. The sequence continues at coordinate 492,830 of NZ_JAJOHO010000002.1, read as the reverse complement.
GTCAGGACGAACTCGGCATGCTCCAGAGCACCATGCAACGCATGACCGGGAATCTGCGCGCCCTGATCAGCGAACTGCGCGATGGCGTGGTGCAGATGGCCAGCGCCGCCGAGGAGCTTTCCGCCATCACCCAGCAGACCCGCGCCGGCGCCACGGCGCAAAAGATCGAGACCGAGCAGATCGCCACTGCCATGCAGCAGATGAGCGCCACCATCGGCGAGGTGGCCCGCAATGCCGGACTGGCCTCCCACTCGGCTCGGGATGCCACGCGCAAGACCCGCGACGGCGACACCATGGTCAATCAGGTCATTACCCAGATCGAAGCCCTGGCCCAGGAGGTGAACACCACTCAGGACACCATGGAATCGCTCAAGCAGGACGCCGATCGCATCAATGGCGTGCTGGACGTGATCAAGGCGGTTGCCGAGCAGACCAATCTGCTGGCGCTCAACGCCGCCATCGAGGCCGCCCGTGCGGGTGAGGCCGGTCGCGGCTTTGCCGTGGTGGCCGACGAGGTACGCGGCCTGGCCCAGCGCACCCGTTCCTCCACCGACGAGATCGCCGGCCTGATCGCCAGTCTGCACGGCAGTACCGACCAGATGACCGCCGCCCTGGAGCGCAACATCCAGTTGACCGACAACAGCGTCGCCTTGACGCGCCAGGCAGGGGCCGTGCTCGGCAGCGTCAGCACTGCGGTGGGCGAGATCGAGACCATGAACGAGCAAATCGCTGCCGCAGTGGAACAGCAGAGCGCCGTCGGCGAAGACATCAGCCGCAGCATGGTCAAGGTGCATGAGGTGACCGACCAGACCGCCACCGCCAGCGAGGAAACCGCCCGCTCCAGCGGCGAACTGGCGCGCCTGAGTCTGCAGCTGCAGGAGTTGGCGGGACGTTTCAAGGTCAGCTAGGTCGAGTCCGCGGTCGCGGTCAGGGGGCCTGCACCTGAAACCGCGACCGACGCTCGAGCCAGCCCTTGGTCGCCAGACGCCGGCGAAAGGCCGCGGGGCGGATGCGCTGCACGGCCGCCCTTCCCTCCGAGCCTTTTCAAAGGCTGCTGCGCGTCGGCCAAACCGCGTTGAAAGTGGCCTGGAAGGCCAGCCCCGTCGGAATGCTCCTTTACTATTCGTAAACCCGAGCGCAGGCCCGATCCGCTTCCTCAGCTATTTTCGCAGGACCGCCTAGTCTTTTCGCGGGGCCGCCTAGGCCCTGTTTGGCTCTAACTCGCGAGACTTTGGACAGGCTCTCCGAGAGGACAGCCTACCCCGGTCAGGCCACCGAGGCGATGCGGTTGCCGGCGCTGGCCTTTTCGACCTTGATGGCGACGAACTTGGAAGTGGGCGTGAAGCTGCCCTCGCCATAGCTCTCCAGGGGCACCAGCGGGTTGGTTTCCGGGTAGTAGCCGGCAGCCTGGCCGACCGGGATGTCGAACGGCAGCGCGGTGAAGCCGCGGACCCGGCGCTCGATGCCGTCGTCCCACAGGGCGACCAGATCCACCTTCTCGCCGGCCGCCACGCCCAGGCGATCCAGATCGGCCTGGTTGACGAAGACCACGTCGCGCTGGCCCTTCACGCCGCGATAGCGGTCATCCAGGCTGTAGATGGTGGTGTTGTACTGGTCATGGGATCTCATGGTCTGCAGGATCAGGTCCGGCTTCACGCCCTGGCGGCGGACCGCGTCCGGCAACAGGTCATGCAGCAGCGCATTGGCGGCGAAGTTGGCCTTGCCAGTGGCGGTATTCCACTCCCGGCGACCGGCCTTGTTGCCCAGGTAGAAGCCACCGGGGGTGGCCAGGCGGGCATTGAAGTCCTGGAAGCCAGGGATGACGTCGGCGATCAGGTCGCGGATGCGGTCGTAGTCCTCGATCAGCCAGTCCCAATCCACCGGATGGTTACCCAGCACGGCCTTGGCCAGACCGGCGACGATGGCCGGCTCGGACTTCATCTGCGCCGACAGCGGCCGCAGGATGCCGGCGGAGGCATGCACCATGCTGAAGCTGTCTTCCACGGTGATGGCCTGCTTGCCGCCCTTCTGCACATCCATCTCGGTGCGACCCAGGCAGGGCAGGATCAGCGCCTGCTGACCGGTCACCAGGTGGCTGCGGTTGAGCTTGGTGGCGATGTGCACGGTCAGCCGGCACTTGCGCAGCGCCTTGTGGGTGCGTGGGGTGTCCGGGGTGGCCTGGGCGAAGTTGCCGCCCAGGGCGATGAAGACCTTGGCCTGCCCCTGCTCCATGGCGGCGATGGCCTCCACGGTGTTGTGACCGCGATTGCGCGGCGGTTCGAAGGCGAAGCGCTTGGCCAGGGCATCGCTGAGCCAGGCCGGGGCCTTCTCGTCGATGCCCATGGTGCGGTCGCCCTGGACGTTGCTGTGGCCGCGCACTGGGCAGAGACCGGCGCCGGGCTTGCCGATCTGGCCGCAGAGCAGCTGCAGGTTGGCGATCTCCTGCACCGTGGCCACCGAATGGCGGTGCTGGGTGATGCCCATGGCCCAGCAGATGATGACCTTCTCGGCGCGGGCATACATGCGCGCGGCCTGCTCGATCTCGTGCAGCGACAGCCCCGACTGGCGCTCGATCAGCTCCCAGGAGGTGGCGTCGACCTGGGCCAGGTAGTCGTCCATGCCGAGGGTATGGGCGGCGATGAACTCATGGTCGAAGATACGCTTGGCGCCCTTGGCAGCGGCCTCGCGCTCCCACTGCAGGAGGTACTTGGCGATGCCGCGCAGCGCCGCCATGTCACCGCCCAGAGCCGGACGGAAATAGGCGGTGTTGGTCGGCCGCGAGTCGTTGGTGAGCATCTCCAGCGGATTCTGCGGATGCTGGAAGCGCTCCAGGCCACGCTCCTTGAGCGGGTTGAAGCAGACCACCTGGGCACCGCGCTTCACCGCGTTGCGCAGGGTCTCGATCATGCGCGGGTGGTTGGTGCCCGGATTCTGGCCGATGACGAAGATGGCATCGGCCTCGTCCAGGTCATGATAGGTCACGGTGCCCTTGCCGACGCCGATGCTGCGGCCCAGGCCGACGCCGCTGGCCTCGTGGCACATGTTCGAGCAGTCGGGGAAATTGTTGGTGCCATAGGCGCGCACGAACAGCTGGTAAAGGAAGGCCGCCTCGTTGCTAGCGCGACCCGAGGTATAGAACTCGGCTTCGTCGGGGCTGGCCAGGGCCTTGAGCTCCTTGGCGATCAGCGCGAAGGCGGCGTCCCAGGCGATGGGCACATAGCGATCGGTGGCCGCGTCATAGCGCAGCGGCTCGGTCAGCCGGCCCTGGTATTCGAGCCAGTAGTCGCTCTGCTCCTGCAGCGAGGTCACGCTGTGGCGAGCGAAGAAGGCGGCGTCGACACGGCGCTTGGTAGCCTCCCAGTTGACCGCCTTGGCGCCGTTCTCGCAGAACTTCACCAGGCCGTTTTCCGGCGCCTCGCCCCAGGCACAGCCGGGGCAGTCGAAGCCGTGGTCCTGGTTGGTCTTGAGCAGCGTACGCAGATTCTTGAAGGCGTTGCCGCTGTCGAGCCAGAAGTGCACCACGCTCTTCAGGGCGCCCCAGCCGGCGGCGGGGCCTTGATAGGGTTTGAAGGACTGCTGAGGTTTGTTCATGGCGATTCCCGTGGGATCAAGGGGCTACCGGCGCCGGGGCATAGACCCGCGGCGGCGACCGATGTGGCAGGTGGATCAGATTGAGACGATGACGGCGCGCCCACTCCACCGCCAGCCCGGTGGGGGCCGACAGGGTGATGAGGGTGGCGAGTCCGGCACGCACCGCCTTGTGGATGAGTTCGAGGCTGCAGCGACTGGTGACCACCACGCAGCCCTCGCGCACCGGCTGGCGCTGGCGCAGCAGAGCGCCGATGAGCTTGTCCAGGGCGTTGTGGCGGCCGATGTCTTCGCGGCACAGGGTCAGTTCGCCCTGACCGTCGATGAACAGCGCGGCATGCACCGCCCCGCTGCGTTGACCCAGATCCTGGGCGGCGTCGATACGCTGGCGCAGGTCATGCAGGTGGGCAGCGGGTGGCAGCGGCACCTTGCGCAGGCGATCCAGCTGCGGCAGCGCCTGCTCCAGGGCCTCGACCCCGCACAGGCCACAACCGCTGGTACCGGCCAGTTGCCGACGCTGCTGCTTGAGCGCCCAGAAGGTGCGGCTGCTGATCTCGACATCGACATTGAGGGCTTCACCGACCCGGCGTACCTGGATGCCATAGATGTCGTCGATGGTATCGACGATACCGGCGCTGAGGCTGAAACCGACCACATAGTCTTCCACGTCGGCCGGGGTCGCCATCATCACCGCATAGCTGATGCCGTTATAGGCGATGGCCAGCGCCACTTCCTCGGCCAGCGGCTGTTCGCCCCGCACAATAGGCTGCTCCAGCTCGGCGAAGGCATAGCCAGCGGGGGGCGCGGCAACGAGGTCTGGCGATTGCTGGGACATGGGCGAAAACGACCTGCGGCGGTTTGACACAGATCAAAGATTAACCAGCACATCCCGGGGCGTCTAATCGCTATGACCGATGCCTTGATAAACGCTATCTATCACTCTCGGCGTAGAGCGCCTTGACCGCCTGGAAACAAGCATCGGCGACCGCCAGTCGGGGTTCGGTCCGACGAATGAGCAGGCCCAGGGGCGTCAGGGTGCGGGCCGTGTCGATGGGAATCAGCCGGGCGTGGGGCGTAAGGCGATCGAAGCCGCCGGCCAGGGGCACCACGGCGCAGCAGAGTCCGGCATTGACCGCCTGCAAGAGCAGATAGACCGCATCGGTCTCCAGCACCGGCTGCGGCGTCAGCCCCAGGCTGCGAAAGCCGTGGTCCACCGACTGGCGAAAATGCATGGCGCCGGTCAGCAGACCGAGCGGCAACCCGGCCACCGCCTGCCAGTCCAGCGCGGCCTGGTCGAAGCTGAAATGGCGCTCGTCATAGAGCAGGCCCATGCGCGTCTCGGTAAGGGTCAGGCTGTCGAAGCGCGTCGGATCCAGGTGTTCCAGGTAGGAGATGCCCAGCTCCAGGCGATTGCTGGCCACGGCTTCGAGGATGCGCTCAGTGCTCAGCACCTGGAGCTGGAAATGCAGCTTGGGGTGCAACAGGCGCAGGTGCTGCAGCAGCGGCATGGGATCGAAGCTGGCCAGGGGCACCAGGCCGACCCGCAGCGTACCCACCAGTTGCCCCTGGAAGGCCTGGGCTTCGGCATAGAGACCGTCGTGGGCGGCCATCAGGGTGCGCGCCCAGGCGAGGATGCGCTGGCCGGCTTCGGTGAAACCCTCGAAGCGCTGCCCGCGGCGCACCAGCTCCACCCCCAGCTCGTCTTCCAGGCCGCGCAGGCGCATGGACAGGGTCGGCTGGGTAACGTGACAGCGCGCCGCCGCCTGGCCGAAGTGCCGCGTCTCGTCCAGGGCGATGAGAAAGCGCAGTTGCTTGATGTCCACCGGTCTACTCCGCGCTCGCCTGCTTTACCCCCTCTCCCCCTGGGAGAGGGTTGGGGTGAGGGTCTTTCTTCAAGCGGGCAGCAACTCCCGATAATCCCGCACCGCCGCGAACTCCTCACTGTCCTTGGGCCCGCGGCGGCTGTCCGGCTCATGGATCGCCAACAGGTGGGCCACCCCGTAGTCGCGGGCGCTGCGCAGGATCGGCAGGTTGTCGTCGATGAACAGGGTGCGTGCCGGATCGAAGGCGAAGTCCGCCTGCAGGGCGTGCCAGAACTGCTGCTCTTCCTTGGGGAAGCCATAGTCGTGGGAGCTGATCAGCCGGTCGAAATAGGGCGCCAGCTCGATGCGCTCCAGCTTCAGCGACAGGGAGTCGCGATGGGCGTTGGTGATCAGCGCCACCCGCTTGCCGGCGCGCTGCAGGGCGGCCAGGAAGGTGTCGGCGTCGGGTCTCAGGGCGATCAGGTGAGCGATCTCCTCCTTGAGTTCGCGCATGGAAAAGCCCAGCTCGGCGCTCCAGAAGTCCAGGCAGTACCAGGTCAGCTTGCCCTGGTGGCTGAAAAACAGCGGCTCCAGCTCGGCCTTGGCCAGCGCCAGGGACTGGCCGTGGCGCTCGGCATAGCGCTGCGGCAGGTACTCCAGCCAAAAATGGTTGTCGAAATGCAGATCGAGCAGGGTGCCGTCCATGTCCAGCAACACGGTATCGATACGGCTCCAGTCGAGAGGGGTCATGGTGACTCCGGATAATGTAACAAGCGGGTTATCATACCCGTCCGCCCAGCCCAGGAGCCGTCCATGCGCCAGAAACCCACTGTTCTCGCCCGACAGATCGTGGCCAAGAGCCGTCTGTTCACCGTCGAGGAGATGCAGTTGCGCTTCGCCAACGGCGAGGAGCGCACCTACGAGCGCCTGGCCAACAAGGGCACCGGTCACGGTGCGGTGATGGTGGTCGCCCTGCAGGACGCCACCCGCGCCCTGCTCATCGAGGAATACTGCGGCGGCGTGGAAGACTACGAACTGTCGCTGCCTAAGGGCCTGGTGGAGCCGGGCGAAGAGATCCTCGACGCCGCCAATCGCGAACTCAAGGAAGAAGCCGGCTTTGGCGCCCATCGGCTGGAATACCTGACCGCCCTGTCGCTGAGCCCCGGCTACATGAGTCAGCGCATCCACGTCGTGCTGGCCCGCGATCTCTATCCCGAGCGCCTGCCGGGCGACGAACCCGAGCCGCTGGAGGTCAGCAGCGTCGACCTGCGCGAGCTGTCGCAGCTGGTGCAGAATCCGTGCTTTTCCGAAGGCCGCGCCCTGGCCGCCCTCTACCTGGTGCGCGACCTGCTCACCCAACGCGGAGAGCTGCCGGCATGATGGCGCCCGTTTCCATTACCGCCCCGCTGGTACTCAACGTCATCGACCTGGTACGCCAGGCCGGTGCGGCCATCCTGCCCCATTGGCGCCAGAACGTGGCGGTGCGGCAAAAGAGCGACGACTCGCCGGTGACCGCCGCCGACCTCGCCGCCCATCGGGTGCTGGCCGAGGGCCTGGCGCGCCTGACCCCGGACGTGCCGGTGCTGTCGGAAGAAGCCTGCGACATCCCCTTCACGGCGCGCAGCGCCTGGGACGTCTGGTGGGTGGTCGATCCTCTGGACGGCACCAAGGAATTCATCGACGGCAGCGAGGAATTCACCGTCAACGTGGCCCTGGTCGAACGCGGCCAGGTGATCTTCGGCGTGGTTGGCATCCCCACCCGGGATGTCTGCTTCAGCGGCGGGCGTGAACTGGGCGCCTTCCGCATCCAGGGTGAAGACGGCGTCGAGATCGGCGTGCGCAATCAGCCGGAAGACGCCTTCACCGTGGTCGCCAGTCGCCGCCACGGCAGTCCGGCGCAGCAACGGCTGCTGGAGGAGCTGGGCAACACCCTCGGCGAGCCCAAGTTGGTCAGCGTCGGCAGCTCGCTGAAGTTCTGCCTGCTGGCCGAAGGCCTGGCCGACTTCTACCCCCGACTCGCCCCCACTTCTCAATGGGACACGGCCGCCGCCCAAGGCGTGCTGGAAGGCGCCGGCGGCGAGGTCCTGACTCTGGACGGTCAGCCCCTCACCTACGAGATGCGCGAGTCCTTCCTCAATCCGCACTTCCTCGCCCTGCCCCGTGAGGCCGCCTGGAGGCAGCAGGTGCTGGAGCTGGCCGGCTCCTTGGGCGACGCCTGAGCCGTCAGACCACGACCCTGGCCAGCTCCGGCACATCACCCGACAGGCCCAGGGCGCGGCGCACGAACAGCGCCTTGGCCTCGAAATGGCGGTCGACCTGCTTGAGCGCGGCGTTGCGCAACCAGCGCAGCGGCAGGCGGTCGTCCTGGAACAGGCGCTGGAAGCCTTCCATCGCCGCCATCATCGCCAGGTTGTGCGGCATGCGGCGGCGCTCGTAACGTTCCAGCACCCGCTGTTCGGCGATGGATTCACCGCGCGCCTGGGCATGGCGCAGTTCCTCGGCCAGCACCGCGGCATCGAGAAAGCCCAGGTTGACGCCCTGCCCGGCCAGCGGGTGGATGACGTGGGCGGCATCGCCGATCAGCGCCAGGCCAGGCTCCACGTAGCGCTTGGCATGGCGCTGGCGCAGCGGGATGCACAGCCGCGTGTCGCTGCACTCCACCTTGCCCAGACGCTGCTCGAAAGCCTCGCCCAGGGCCTGGCAGAAGGCCGCGTCGTCCAGGGCCATCAGCCGCTCGCCCTGCTTGGGCGTGCAGGACCAGACGATGGAGCACCAGCGGGTATCGCCACCGCGGTCCAGCGGCAGGAAGGCCAGCGGGCCGTCGTCGGTGAATCTCTGCCAGGCGGTGCGCTGGTGCGATTCGGCGCAGCGCACGCTGGTGACGATGGCATGGTGCAGATAGTCCCACTCGCGGGTTTCCAGACCGGCCAGGCGGCGTACGGCGGAGGTGGCGCCATCGGCGGCCACCACCAGGGGGGCGCGGATCTGGCGGTCACCGGCCAGTTGCACCAGCCACTGGTCGCCGGAGCGACGCAGCAACTCCAGGCGCGCCTCGGGCAGGAGCAGGACGTTGGCCTCGGCCAGGCGTTCGAGTAGGGCGTCCTGCACCACGCGATTCTCGACGATATGGCCGAGCACTTCGGCATGTACGCTGGCGGCATCGAAATGCACGGCGCCGGTGCCGGAGCCATCCCAGACATGCATCGCCTGGTAGGGACTGACGCGGCGCGCGAGGATGCCATCCCAGGCACCCAGGCGCTGCAGGATGCGCTGGCTGGCCAGCGACAGGGCACTGACCCGGGGCTCGAAGGGTAGGTCGCCCTCGGTCGCGCCGGGTGTGAGCGGGCCGCGGTCGAGCAGCACCACCGACAGGCCGCTGTCGGCCAGGGCCAGGGCCAGAGCGCTGCCGACCATGCCGGCACCGACGATCACCAGATCCGCATGGGTCAGCATGCTCGTTTCTCCTCGCAGGTCAGGGACGGGTACCCAGGCCCATGGCCTGGCGGGCGAAGGCACTCTTGGCCGGCGGGCACAGCTCCAGGCCGACCAGGCCCAGGTTGCGTCCGGCACTGAGCCAGGGCCGACTGTTGGAAAACAGCCGGGTGATGCGATCGGAAAAGCCGATGGTCAGCTGCTGATCCAGACGCTGGCGCTGCAGATAGTTCTGCAAGGTGGCGAAATCACCGGGCGCCGCAGCGCTTTCCAGCAGGCACTCGGCCAGGCTGTCCACGTCGCGCAGGGACAGGTTGAAGCCCTGACCGGCGATGGGATGCAGGCTGTGGGCGGCGTTGCCCAGCACCACCAGATGCGGGCGGACCTGTTCGTTGGCCTCCAGTAGGGTCAGCGGATAGGCGTGACGGGTGCCGACCTGGGTGAAGCTGCCGAGGCGATAGCCCACCGCCTGCTGCAATTCGGCGAGAAAGACCGCGTTCGACGCCTGCTGCAGGCGCAGCGCCTCGGCATCCGGCTGGGTCCAGACCAGGGCGCTGCGCTGGCCCGGCAGGGGCAGCAGCGCCAGGGGACCATGGGGCGTGAAGCGCTCGAAGGCGCGGCCGCCATGCCCCAGATTGGTCGAGACGTTGGCGATCAGCGCGGTCTGCTCGTAGACCGTGCGGCGCACCTCGATGCCGAGGGATTCGCGCAGCGCCGAACGGCCGCCGTCGGCCAGTACCGCCAGGCCGCATTCGAGGACGTCGCCATCATCCAGCTCCAGACGATAGCCATCGGGTATGGCGGTGAGCGTGCGCACCTCGGCCGGGCAGCGCCAGTCCACCACCTCGCGATCCAGCCTCTGCCAGAGCACCTGGCCGATCCAGGCGTTCTCCACCACATAGCCCAGCGCTGGCAGATTCTCGTCACGGGCGAGCAACTGGGTCACGCCGAAGCGGCCCTGGTCGGAGACCTGGATCTCTTGGATCGCCTCGGCATGTTCGGCCAGGGCCTCCCACACGCCGAGACGCTGGTAGATCAGCCGTGAACCATAGGACAGCGCCGAGGAGCGGGCGTCGTAGCTGGGCTGATAGGTATCGCCGGGGGCGAAGGGTTCCACCAGCAGGATGCGCCAGCCGCGCGCCTTGGCGCCGGTTTGCAGGGCCAGGGCCAGGCTGGCACCCACCAGACCGCCGCCGATGATGGCGATATCAGGACGTTGCATGAGCGTTCTCCCGGCGGTCGCGCGCGGCCGCCATCAAGCCTTCGATCTCCGCGGCCGCCTTGGGCAGGCCGGCGGTCAGCACCTCGCAACCACTGCGCGTCACCAGCACCTCGTCCTCGATGCGGATGCCCAGGCCACGCCATTTGCGCGGCACCTCGGCGTCCGGCGGGATATAGAGTCCGGGCTCCACGGTCAGCACCATGCCCGGCTCCAGCATCCGCCACTGGTCGCCGATGCGATATTCACCCACGTCATGGACATCCAGCCCCAGCCAGTGACCGGCGCGGTGCATGTAGAACTCGCGACAGGCGCCCGCCTCGATCAGGTCGTCCAGTTGGCCCTGGAGCAGGCCCAGGGCCAACAGCCCTTCGGTGATCACCCTGACCGTGGCCTCGTGGGGTTCGTTCCAGTGCCGCCCGGGTGCCACGCAGGCGATGGCGGTCTGGTTGGCCGCCAGCACGATGTCGTACAGCTGCCGCTGCTCGGGCGAGAAGCGGCCATTGACGGGAAAGGTACGGGTTACGTCGCTGGCATAGCACTCCAGTTCGCAGCCGGCGTCGATCAGCACCAGGTCGCCGTCGCGCAGGGGCGCGTCGTTGGCCTGGTAATGCATCACGCAGGCGTTGGCCCCCGCGGCGACGATGGAGCCATAGGCCGCCAGCCGTGCGCCCCCCTGGCGAAAGCAGTAGTCCAGCTCCGCCTCCAGGTGATACTCGCGCAGCCCCGGCCGGCAGGCCTGCATGGCACGCAGGTGGGCGGCGCAGGTCAGCTCGGCGGCGGCCTTGAGCAGGCGCACCTCGGCGGCCGACTTGTACAGTCGGCTGTCGTGCAGCAGGGTATCCAGCGCCAGCAGCTCCCGCGGCGGCGAAGCGCCCTGATCGGCCTTGGCGCGGATCAGTTCGATCCAGTTGAGCAGTTGCCGCTCGAACTCCGGATGGGCACCCATCGCGTAGTAGACCCGCTCGCGGCCTTCCAGCAGGCCGGGCAGGATGTCGTCCAGATCGCCGATGGGAAAGGCGTCGTCCGCGCCATAGTCGGCCAGCGCCCCTTCCTGACCCGCGCGCCGGCCCTCCCAGCGCTCCATCTCCAGATCCCGCTCGCGGCAGAACAGCAGATATTCACCATGGGCACGGCCGGGAATCAGCACGGCCAGGGCCTCGGGTTCGGGAAAGCCGGTGAGGTACTGGAAATCGCTGTCCTGGCGATAGGGCTGCTCGATGTCGCGGTTGCGCAGGCACACCGGCGCAGCGGGCAGCAGGGCGATGCCGCCGTGGCCGATCTCGGCCATCAGGGCGCGGCGGCGGCGGGCGAATTCGGCCTTGTGGATTCGCGGCATGGCCGCTCAGTGCACCACGGGCGCAGGTTCGGGGAGGGGGCCGCGGCCGTACTCGCCATAGAGCAGCAGCGGGGCCACGCGCAGGTATTCGGTGACTTCCATGAAGTCGTTCTCACCCTCTTCGCCTTCCTCGGCGGGCTCCTGAATCTGGGCGATGGCTGCCAGATCTTCGAGCACCTCGCGCGCCTCGCCGGAGACTTCGCCCGTGCGCCCGGACAGGCCGAAGCCGGCCAGAAAGCCCTGGCACCACTCGCCCAGGGCGGCGGTGCGCTCGACCAGGGGGAATTCGTCCGGTGGCAGCATCAGCACCAGGGCCACCTGCTGGCCGGCGAATTCCTGCTGCACCATGCCCAGGAGCCCCGAGAGCGCCGCCTGCAGACGTTCGCCCGGCGCGCCACCGAGCAGCTCGCTGGCCGCGGCCAGCCAGTCGTTCTCGTCGAAGCCCGCGCCGCCACAGACCCGACCGAGCAGGTGACCGTGGAGTTCGGCGGGCGAGACCGGCAGAGCGGCCTCGGCAAGCAGGGTGGAGAAGGCGGCGTAGGCGGATGCTGAGCTGGACATGGCGTCGAGGTGAGGCGCTGGCTAGAATGAAGCCTTATCCTACGCGCTGACCCCGCCGGCGGCCAATCTCGTTGCACCCTTCTGGAGCTGTAGCCCTCATGAGCGAGTCTCGCGACACGCCCCTCGACGCCGATCTGGAAGCCCTCGGTGACCGTGTGGAGCGCCTGCTCCTGCGGCTTGAGGAATTGCAGCGGCAGAATCGACAACTGCGCCAGGGCGAGCGCAACTGGCGCCAGGAGCGCGCCGAGTTGATCGAAAAGAACGAATTGGCCAGATCGAAGGTCGAAGCGATGATTTTACGCCTGAAAGCTTTGGAGCAGGACTCATGAGCATCGAGACCGTGACCGTCCAGATAATGGAAAAGGAATATCGCATCAGCTGCCCGGCTGACGAGCGCGCCAACCTGGAGAGCACCGCTCGCTACCTGGACGGCAAGATGCGCGAGATCCGCGCCAGCGGCAAGGTCATCGGCGCCGACCGCGTGGCCGTGATGGCCGCCCTCAACATCACCCACGAACTGCTGCACCGCCAGGACGACGTCAGCCTGGAAGTCAGCAGCACCCGCGAGCGGGTCCGCGACCTGCTGGATCGCGTCGACCGGGCGCTTATCACCGAACACGACACCACTGCCTGACCGCCGACCCGGGGATCGGCGGGGGTTTGCATCTTGGCTCAGGGGCGTATACTGGAGGTCACTCTCTGGTGTGTGCGCCAGTCGGTCATGTCCCCGAGCCGATAAGCAACACCCCGGGGGTTGCTCGTAAGACTGGTGTGCATGTCCGCTACGGCGGAAAGCCTAAAGGTCTACGACTTCTCCCACCTTGAACCAAGGGTTCAAGGGCTACACCGGCAGCGGCATTCCGGAGAGCTCATTTCTTCCATGACCACCCCGCCTTCTACCGATCTCAGCAGGCCCGCGCTGCGCAAGCTTCTCCGCCAGCGACGTCGCGCCCTCACTCCCGTACAGCAACGCCAGGCCGCCCGCGAACTGTATCGCCAGCTTGCCCAACATCCGCTGTTTCGTCGCGCCCGCCATATCGCCTTCTACCTGCCCAGCGATGGCGAGATCGATCCGCGTCCATTGCTCGAAGAAGCCCAGCGCCGCGGCAAGGCCACCTATCTGCCGGTACTCTCCCGCTGGCCACGCACCGCCATGATCTTTCAGCGCGTCGGCCGCGGTGAATCCTGGGTGCGCAATCGCTTCGGCATCGCCGAGCCACGCCCGGATCGGCGCCTGGGTCGGCCGACCTGGGCTCTCGGGCTGATCCTGATGCCGCTGGTGGGCTTTGATCCCCAGGGCGGACGCCTGGGCATGGGCAAGGGCTTCTATGACCGCAACCTGGCCTATCTGGCACGCCGGCGGCAATGGCGCAGCCCGCAGCTGATCGGCTGTGCCCATGAATGTCAGAAGGTGGAGCGACTGGCACTGGCGGCCTGGGACGTGCCCATGGCGGCCGTGGTGAGCGATGGCGGCTGGTACGGTCAGCGTACCGGAGAGACTTCCCGCGCCGGCTGAGCGTCGCTGGTGTAGCGAGCGTATTGCTGCTGGTTCTGGCGCTGCTCCCAGAAGCTCTGGGTATACCCGGTGGTGACCACGCCCAGGGTAAAGATCAGGACCAGCACCCACAACAGATCAGGTTTGCGTTTCATCGAACTGGGCCACCCCCTTGCTGGCACCTTTGGGCAGGACAGGACGTCGCCCTGTTATGCTCAGCGCGTACGATCAGACTACATCCGGAATGCGCGGCATTCTGCGACAAGCGGTCGCCCCTTGCAATCGACCAGACCCTTTCCTGGAAGCTCCCGAGCCTCCATTCGTCAGGAGACGAACCGTGGCCTGCTGGCTGTTGAAATCCGAGCCCGATGAGTTCTCACTGGACGACTTGCAACGCCTGGGCCAGGCGCGTTGGGACGGCGTGCGCAATTACCAGGCACGCAACTTCCTGCGCGCCATGAAACCCGACGAGCTGTTCTTCTTTCATCATTCGAGTTGCGCCGAACCGGGCATCGCCGGCATCGGCCGGATCGTAGGCGAAGCCTTCGCCGACCCCACTGCCCTCGACCCAGAAAGCCCCTACCACGCGCCCAAGGCCAGCGCCGCAGACAATCCCTGGACGGCGCGCCAGGTGGCCTTCGTCGAGGCTTTTCCGCGAGTGCTGAGCCTACCGCGCCTGCGCCAGTTGCCGGCACTCGCCGACTTCGCCCTGCTGCGCAAGGGCAATCGTCTGTCGGTGATGCCGGTCAGCGCCGAGGAGTGGGCGGCGATCGTCGCCGCGGCCCGCGCCTGACCGCGCTCAGGGCTGGATGATCAGGTTGTTGAACAGCAGGTCTTCCACCAGGGGCTTGCCTTCCTCCTGGGTGAGCACGTTCTGCACCTGCTTGAGCGCCTCCTGGCGCAGTTTTTCGCGGGCTTCCACGCCGGCCAGGGTCTCGTCGGTCTGCTGGGCGAAGAGCATCACCAGCTGATTGCGGATCAGCGGCTCGTGGAACTCGACCTTATCCTTGGCTTCCTTGCCGGTCATCATCAGGGCGATGTCGGCCTTGTAGTACTTGAGCTTGGGCCCGCTGCCATAGTTGCCGACCAGGGCCGGGGTCAGGTTGTAGAATTCGGTCTTGGGGGCCTCCCCCTCCTTTTTCTCTTCGTTCGCCCAGGCAGTGAAGGCCAGGCAGAAGGACAACAAAACGGCGGCGACGGCTTTCACGGCGAATCCTCTAGAGATGGATGGCTGCAGCATAGCCAGCGGAATTCAAGGGGTCACCTCGAACCTGAGGGTTCCGATCACCTGGCCGACGTCCGTAACCACTTGCACCTGCCAACGGCCGGTCACGTCGCCGGGAAAGTTCTGTTTGTGGGTCCAGGCGCGATAACCGGCCTCGCGACCGCCGCTGATATCCAGGGGAATCCGATCCACCTCCCGACCGGCATGACGCCAGACATGGTAGATACGCTCGTTCAGGCCACGCGGTGCGTTGATGGCGGTGAAGGCATAGAGCCCCTGGGCGCGCAGCTGGGCGCTGCTCAGGCTCTTCACCGCATCGCCGGGCTGGCGCTTGAGGCTGTCGAAGTTGGTGCTCATGCCCATGTCGGTCAGCCACAGGGTGGCCGGCGGCACCCAGGCGCGCCCCAGCCAGCCAAAGGCGCCAATGGCCAGGCACAGGCCCAGCAGCCCCAGCCAGCGCCAGCCCAGGCGCACCCGGAAGGCCACCGCCAGACTGGGAAAGGACAGCAGCACGGCGACGCCCAGGGCCAGTTCGTAGCTCTGGGTAGTGGTCAGGTGCAGGATGATCGGTAGCGCCGTGAGCAGTACCGCGAACAGCGTCAGGGTGTGATAGCTGAGAAATACCCAGCGCCGCGGCGCCAGGGTCTTGTAGTAGAGCGGATCGATGATGGACACCAGGGCGGCCGCGCCGAGCAGTCCGGTGAACAGCGCCTGGCCGCTGTTCCAGGCCGTGGTGATGGCAAAAAACGGCAGGCAGAAGAACAGACTTTCCTGGTGGATCAACTGGGTGGCGTAGCGTAGCAGCGGTGGTGGCAATTCCCAGCCGAAACGGCGGCTGACCCAGCCCCGCAGCACGTTTTCCAGCATCAGCCAGACCCAACTCGCCAGCATGATCACCGCCATCACCGGGGCGAAACCCTTCTGCCGGTCCACCAGCAGGAAGCTGCAGATCCCCGAGATGAAGCCGGCCAGGGCGATCAATCGCGGATAGCGCTCGAACAGGGTGGTGATCAGGGTCAGGGCGCGGGAGGACAGGACTTTCCAGGCAGGCATGATGACTCGTGAAAACGGCAGCAAAGACGCGCCACCCTAGGCGCGCAACCCGTACAGATCAAGGGGGAATCCGGGCACCCACTGCCGCAGGGCGGAAAAGCCTATGCAGGCTGTAATATCATTGTAATATTCGAAAACGAACCTGGAATGTTCGCTTTCGATTAATACCTATAACAATACCGAGGCTCCCATGCTTGGAATCTTCGCCCCTGCGGCCCATCGCCCGCCGATCGCATCGATCCCGTCTACCGCCGTCTTCGCTGGCAGATCTTCGCCGGGATCTTTATCGGCTACGCGGGCTACTACCTGTTGCGCAAGAACTTCTCGCTGGCCATGCCCTATCTGGTCGAGCAAGGCTACAGCCGCGGGGAACTGGGCGTGGCGCTCTCCGCGGTGGCCATCGCCTACGGCCTGTCCAAGTTCCTCATGGGCCTGGTCTCGGACCGCTCCAACCCGCGCTATTTCCTGCCCTTCGGGCTGGTGATGTCGGCGCTGGTGATGCTGCTGTTCGGATTCGCGCCCTGGGCGACCTCCAGTGTCAGCATCATGTTCGTCCTGCTGTTCCTCAACGGCTGGTTCCAGGGCATGGGCTGGCCGCCCAGCGGTCGCACCATGGTGCACTGGTGGTCACAGAAGGAGCGTGGCGGCGTGGTCTCGGTATGGAACGTCGCCCACAACGTCGGCGGCGGCCTGATCGGCCCGCTGTTCCTGCTCGGTTTGGCCTGGTTCAACGACTGGCACGCGGCCTTCTATGTCCCGGCGGTCGTGGCCCTGGCGGTCGCGGTGTTCGCCTTCATCGCCATGCGCGATACCCCGCAATCCTGCGGCCTGCCGTCGGTGGAACACTGGAAACAGGATTTCCCCGAAGGCTACAGCGAAGGTCATGAACGCGAATTCTCCACCAAGGAGATCTTCGTCGAATACGTACTGAAGAATCGCCTACTCTGGTACATCGCCTTCGCCAACGTCTTCGTCTACCTGCTGCGCTATGGCGTGCTGGACTGGGCCCCCACCTACCTCAAGGAGGCCAAGCACTTCTCGGTGGACAAGACCTCCTGGGCCTACTTCTTCTACGAATGGGCCGGCATCCCCGGCACCCTGCTCTGCGGCTGGCTCTCGGACAAACTGTTCCGCGGTAACCGCGGCGCCACCGGGGTGGTGTTCATGCTCGGCGTGCTGGTCGCCACCCTGGTCTACTGGCTCAACCCGGAAGGCAATCCCGGCATCGACCTGGCGGCCCTGGTATCCATCGGCTTCCTGATCTACGGCCCGGTGATGCTGATCGGCCTGCAGGCGCTGGAACTAGTGCCCAAGAAGGCCGCCGGCACCGCCGCGGGCTTCACCGGCCTGTTCGGCTATCTGGGCGGTTCGGTGGCGGCCAACGCCCTGGTGGGCTACACCGTGGACCACTTCGGCTGGGATGGTGGCTTCATGCTGCTGGTCGGCTCCTGCGTCCTGGCCATCGTCTTCCTGGCGATGACTCTGAGACACACCGGCATGGTGGCCAAGTCGGCGCGATAGCGCTGGACGCCATTGAAAAATCGCGGCCATGGGCCGCTCCTACAGGTAGAGCTTACCCGTAGGAGCGGCCCATGGCCGCGATAGGCTCACCCCCGCGGCGCGTAGGCGAAGACGTCGGCGCGCATCTGGTGCGCGTCCATGCCGGCGTCCACCAGGGCATCCAGGGTGGCATAGACCATCGCCGGCGAGCCGCTGGCATAGACGTGCAGGCCGCCCAGGTCAGCGAAATCCGCGCGCACCACCTCATGCAACAGACCGCAGCGCCCTTCCCAGCCACAGGCCTCGCTCACCACCCGGTTCAGGGTGAGATTGGGCAGTTCCGCCCAGGCGTCCCAGGCCTCGATGGCATAGAAGTCGTCCGGCGTGCGCACGCCCCAGTAGAGGTGCACCGGATGGGCGAAGCCCCGGGTACGGGCGTCTTCGATCAGGCTGTGCATCTGCGCCATGCCGGTCCCGGCGGCGATCAGTACCAGGGGGCCTTCAGGCAATTCGGCCAGATGGGCGTCGCCATAGGGCAACTCGACCTGGGCCATGCCCCTGCTTTCCAGTTGCGCCAGCAGCGCCTGGCTGCTGGCCTCGCGGGCCAGCACGTGCAATTCCAGCTCACGCCCCTGGTGGGGCGCCGAGGCCAGGGAAAAGGCCGATTGCTTGCCGTCATCGCGCTGGATCAACAGGTACTGACCGGCGTGATAGCGCGGCGCCCGGCCGGCCGGCGCGCGCAGGCGCACCCGGCGGACATCGCCCCCCACGTCATCCAGGGCAACCACCTGACAGGCCAGCTGACGCACCGGCAACTCACCGGGCGCCAGGACGCCATCCCACTGCAGCAAGCAATCGCCGAGCGGTACCGCCACGCAGACATAGACCTCGCCGTGATCGACGGTCTTTCCGTGCTGGGTGACCTGCCCCTCCACCAGCAGCGCGGCGCAGAGCTGGCAGTTGCCGTTGCGGCAGCTGTGCGGTCCGCTGTAGCCGAGACGCTGCGCGGCGGCCAGGATGGCTTCGCCGGGCTGGGTTTCCAATACCGCACCCGAGGGCTGCAGGGTGACCTTCATCGTCGTCTCCGTTAATCGATCCCGAGACTGGACCACATCTCGTCCACCCGTTTGACCACCGCTTCGTCCTTGACGATCGCCCGCCCCCACTCACGCGTGGTTTCGCCCGGCCACTTGTGGGTGGCATCCAGGCCCATCTTCGAGCCCAGGCCGGAGATCGGCGAGGCGAAGTCCAGGTAGTCGATGGGGGTGTTGTCGATCATCACGGTGTCGCGCTTGGGATCCATGCGCGTGGTGACCGCCCAGATGACATCGTTCCAGTCGCGGGCATTGATGTCGTCGTCGGTGACGATCACGAACTTGGTGTACATGAACTGCCGCAAGAACGACCAGACGCCCAGCATCACCCGCTTGGCATGGCCGGGGTACTGCTTCTTGATGGTCACCACCGCCATGCGGTAGGAGCAGCCTTCCGGCGGCAGGTAGAAGTCGACGATTTCCGGAAACTGCTTTTGCAGGATGGGCACGAAGACTTCGTTGAGCGCCACGCCGAGGATGGCCGGCTCGTCCGGCGGTCGCCCGGTGTAGGTGCTGTGATAGATGGGGTCGCGCCGGCGGGTGATGCGTTCCACGGTGAACACCGGGAAGGTATCGACCTCGTTGTAGTAGCCGGTATGGTCACCATAGGGGCCTTCCGGCGCCGTCTCACCCGGATGGATGACCCCTTCCAGCACGATTTCGGCGCTGGCCGGCACCTGCAGGTCGTTGCCCACGCACTTGATCAGCTCGCTGCGACTGCCGCGCAGCAGGCCGGCGAAGGCGTATTCGGACAGGGTATCGGGCACCGGCGTGACCGCACCGAGGATGGTGGCCGGATCCGCGCCCAGGGCCACGGCCACCGGGTAGGGCTGGCCGGGATGCTTCTGGCACCACTCGCGGAAATCCAGGGCGCCGCCGCGGTGGCTCAGCCAGCGCATGATCAACTTGTTGCGGCCGATGACCTGCTGACGATAGATGCCAAGGTTCTGGCGTTCCTTGTTGGGTCCGCGGGTGACGGTCAGGCCCCAGGTGATCAGCGGCGCCACGTCGCCCGGCCAGCAGTGCTGGATCGGCAGCTTGCCCAGATCGACCGCCTCGCCTTCTTCGATCACTTCCTGGCAAGGCGCATCCTTGAGGACCTTGGGCGCCATGCTGATGACCTTCTTGTAGATCGGCAGCTTCGACCAGGCGTCCTTCAGGCCCTTGGGCGGCTCGGGCTCCTTGAGAAAGGCCAGCAGCTTGCCGATCTCGCGCAGGGCGCCGACGTCTTCGGCGCCCATGCCCAGGGCCACGCGCTGGGGCGTACCGAACAGGTTGCCCAGCACGGGCATGGAGAAGCCCACGGGATTCTCGAACAGCAGCGCCGGGCCCTGCTTGCGCAGGGTCCGGTCGCAGATTTCGGTCATCTCGAGGATCGGCGAGACCGGGGCGGTCACGCGCTTCAGTTCACCACGCTGCTCCAGGCTGCGGATGAAGTCACGCAGATCTCGGTATTGCATGCGGCCTCTTGGCACTGGGGAAAGTCTGGCAGTCTACCGCCTGAGTCGCGCATCGAGAAAGCATTGGCCCAGAAACGCCAAAGGCCGGGATTTCCCGGCCTTTGCTTGCGACTGCGCCTTACTTGCTGCGCTTCATCGAATCGAAGAACTCGTTGTTGGTCTTGGTCTGACGCAACTTGTCGAGGAGGAATTCGATCCCGGCGATCTCGTCCATCGGATGCAGGATCTTGCGCAGAATCCACATGCGCGACAGCTCTTCCTCGTCGGTGAGCAGCTCTTCGCGGCGGGTGCCGGACTTGTTGATGTTGATGGCCGGGAAGACGCGCTTCTCGGCGATCCGACGCTCCAGGGGCAGTTCCATGTTGCCGGTGCCCTTGAATTCCTCGTAGATCACCTCGTCCATCTTCGAGCCGGTTTCCACCAGCGCGGTAGCGATGATGGTCAGGCTGCCGCCTTCCTCGATGTTACGGGCGGCGCCGAAGAAGCGCTTGGGCTTCTCCAGGGCGTGGGCGTCGACACCACCGGTGAGCACCTTGCCGGAGCTGGGGATCACGGTGTTGAAGGCCCGCGCCAGACGGGTGATGGAATCCAGCAGGATGACCACGTCCTTCTTGTGCTCGACCAGGCGCTTGGCCTTCTCGATCACCATGTCGGCGACCTGCACGTGGCGGGTCGGCGGCTCGTCGAAGGTGGAGGCCACCACTTCACCGCGCACGGTGCGCTGCATCTCGGTCACTTCCTCGGGACGCTCGTCGATGAGCAGCACGATGAGGTAGCACTCGGGATTGTTGCGGGTGATGTTGGCCGCGATGTTCTGCAGCATGATGGTCTTGCCGGCCTTGGGCGGCGCGACGATCAGACCGCGCTGACCCTTGCCGATGGGGGCGCAGAGGTCGATGACCCGACCGGTGAGGTCTTCGGTGGAGCCGTTGCCGGCTTCCATGGTC
Source organism: Pseudomonas sp. PLB05 (assembly GCF_021106615.1). NCBI lineage: Bacteria > Pseudomonadati > Pseudomonadota > Gammaproteobacteria > Pseudomonadales > Pseudomonadaceae > Pseudomonas > Pseudomonas sp. PLB05. Next base: position 472,115 of record NZ_JAJOHO010000002.1, on the reverse strand, counting down.
AGGCGCTTGTTGGGGAACAGGGGCGTGAGGTTCTCGAACAGCACCTTGTTCTTGGCGTTTTCCGGCCGGTCGAAGTTGATGGTGTCGACCTTGAGCAACGCGAAGTAGCGCTCGCCCTCTTTCGGCGGACGAATCTTGCCGATGATGGTATCGCCGGTGCGCAGGTTGAAGCGGCGGATCTGGCTGGGAGAGACATAGATGTCGTCGGGACCGGCCAGGTAGGAGGAGTCGGCGCTACGCAGGAAGCCGAAGCCGTCCTGCAGGATCTCCAGCACGCCATCTCCGGAAATCTCGTCGCCACCTTTCGCATGCTTCTTGAGCAGCGCGAAGATGATGTCCTGCTTGCGGGACCGGGCCATGTTTTCCAAGCCCGCGGCATCCGCCATTTCCAACAGTTCCGTGATGGGCTTTTGCTTGAGTTCGGTCAGATTCATAGACGTATGTTGACGTGAGAAGAGGCGAAGGAGGGAATCGAGCTGAGCGGTCGGATGCGAGATTAGCTTCGCGGGATGCGTTCTGAAGAGGAGAACTGACGGCTGCAGCAGATGAGAAGACGACCCGCTGATGGGGTCGTGGGCTGGAATCTAGCACCTGCATGGGTGCTCGTCCAGCCGTCCAGGCATAAAAAAGCCCCGCATGGCGGGGCTTTCGACTGGATTCCTCAGACGTTGGCGTCGAGGAAGGCGGCCAGTTGCGACTTGGACAGGGCACCGACCTTGGTGGCCTCGACCGCGCCGTTCTTGAACAGCATCAGGGTCGGGATGCCACGCACGCCGTACTTGGGCGGGGTGTCCTGGTTTTCATCGATGTTCAGTTTGCAGACCTTGAGCTTGCCCTGGTAATCCTTGGCGATCTCGTCCAGGACCGGGGCGATCATCTTGCACGGACCGCACCATTCGGCCCAGTAGTCGACCAGCACGGGGCTGTCGGACTTCAGCACGTCCTGCTCGAAGCTGGCGTCGCTGACGTTGGTGATGTATTCGCTCATTGACTCTCTCCGAATTCGGGTGCGACTTGAAGTATGGCCATGATAGCCCTGCTGCCGTCACTTCGAAAGCATTCGAACATTGATGGTGACTATGACGGGCATTGATGGCAGAGGCAGCTCACGATCCGGCGAGCCGGCGATAGGGTCTTTTTAGCACCGTTTGACCACCGCGCCGCCGATCATGGACAGCTGGTTAGACAGCGGGCACCGGGAAAGGGGTTCCACTGCGCAGCGCCGCATTGCGGATATGTTCGCGCATGGCCTTTTGCGCCGCTGCCGGCGAGCGGCGACTCAGGGCCCGAAGGATACGCCGGTGTTCCTGCCAGGTTTCCAGTGCCCGCTCGGGCCGGACGAAGGGCAGCTTCTGACTTTCGTGAAAGCGCTCGGGGCTGGTGGTGATCACTGCCAGCATGGCCGGATTGTCCGCGGCCAGCAGCAGCTGGCGATGGAAATCGAAGTCCAGCGCGGCCGCTTCTTCCAGCTCATTGGCCCGCAGCGCCCGGTGCAGGGCGGCGAGATTGACCTCCAGGCGATCCAGGTCGGCGGGGCCCAGGGTAACGGCGGCCAGACCGGCCGCGAAGCCTTCGAGGGCAAAGCGCAGCTGGAAGACATGGGCGGCGGCGACCTCGCCAGCGAAGGGCCAGTGTCCGTCCGCCGTGCTCGCCGTCTCCTGGACATAGACCCCACGTCCAGGCTGCACGCTGACCAGGCCCAGGGCACTGAGGGTGGACAGCGCCTCGCGCAGGGAGGCGCGACTCACTCCCAGCCGCTCGGCCAGCTCACGCTGCGCCGGGAGCGCCGCGCCGGGGGCATAGCCTTCGGTCTCGATCAGCCGGCGAATGGCGTCGACGGCATATTGGGGTACGGCGCGGGTGGCAGCGAAGGGCATGGGGTGGTCAGGCCAGTCAGTCCGGAAGTTCGCCTTTTATGCCGATTTTCCCACCAGTTCAAGCCTGGCCCCATGGCGGAGCACGACACGGCAAGCGCGCACCAAAGCGGCCCACACCAAAAGCAGAGGTCTGCTTAGCCGCCGTTCAACTGTTCAGACCAGTAAGACCAATCCTCAGGTCTGACGGCCCTCGCTTCCGTCTGGCCAGGGACTGGCACATGAAATGCACTAAGCACAGCCACCCATCCTGCTTCCGGAGTCTCGTCATGCTCAAGCGCTGGACCGCCCTCTCCCTGCTCGCCCTGGGCCTGACCGCCCTGCACACCCCCGTCCAGGCCGACCAGCTGGCCGATATCCAGCAGCGCGGCACGGTGCGCATCGCCGTGCCCCAGGACTTTCCGCCCTTCGGCACCGTGGGCCCCGACCTCAAGCCCCGCGGCCTGGACATCGACACCGCCCAGTTGGTCGCCGACAAGCTGGGCGTCAAGCTGGCGCTGACCCCCGTCACCAGCACCAACCGCATCCCCTTCCTGACCACCGGCAAGGTGGACATGGTCATCTCCAGCCTGGGCAAGAATCCCGAGCGCGAACAGGTCATCGACTTCACCAAGCCGTATGCGCCCTTCTTTCTCGGCGTCTTCGGCGCCAAGGGCAGCGGCCTGAGCACGCCCGAGGAGTTGGCCGGCAAGACCATCGCCGTGACCCGCGGCGGCATCGAGGACATGGAGCTGAGCAAGGTGGCGCCCAAGGAGGCGGTGATCAAGAGATTCGAAGACAACAACGCCACCATCGCTGCCTATCTCGCCGGCCAGACCGAATTCATCGCCAGCGGCAGCTCGGTGATGGCCTCCATTGCCGAGAAGAAGCCCGAGCGCGCGCCGGAAATGAAGCTCACCCTGAAGAATTCGCCCAACTACATCGGCCTGGCCAAGCACGAACCGGCACTCAAGGCCAAGCTGGACAGCATCATCGACGCCGCTCGCGCCGACGGCAGCCTGGATCGCCAGGCCGAAAAATGGCTGGGCCAGCCGCTGCCCAAGGACATGTAAGGCATGGCCTATCAGTTCGACTTCCAGCCGGTCCTGCAGCAGGGTGACCTGCTGCTCAAGGGCGCCCTCTTCACCCTGGAGCTGACCGCCATCGGCGCGGTGCTGGGCATCGCCCTGGGCATCCTGGGCGCGGTCTGCCGCGCCTGGCAGCTCAAGCCCTTCGACCGGGTGTTCGGCGTCTATGTCGAGCTGATCCGCAACACGCCCTTTCTGATCCAGCTGTTCTTCATCTTTTTCGGCCTACCCTCGCTGGGGGTGCATATCAGCGAATGGCAGGCGGCGGTACTGGCCATGGTGATCAACCTGGGCGCCTATTCCACGGAGATCATCCGTGCCGGCATCCAGGCGGTACCCAAGGGCCAGCTGGAAGCCGCCGCGGCCCTGGCCATGACCCGCGCCGAGACCTTTCGCCACGTGATCCTCAGGCCCGCCCTGGCCAAGGTCTGGCCGGCGCTGTCGAGCCAGGTGGTGATCGTGATGCTGGGTTCGGCGGTCTGCTCGCAGATCTCCACCGAGGAGCTGACCTTTGCCGCCAACTTCATCCAGTCGCGCAACTTCCGCGCCTTCGAAACCTATCTGCTGACCACCCTGCTCTATCTGGTCATGGCCATCGGCGTACGCCAGCTGCTGCACTGGATCGGTCGGCGCTTCATCCAGGGAGGCCGCTGATGGACTTCACCCTCTGGGACATCGTCCGCAACCTGGGCACCGGGCTGTACTGGACCTTTGTCCTCTCGCTGGCGGCCTTTGCCGGCGGCGGTCTGGCCGGCCTGCTGGTGCTCTGGGCACGACTGTCGCCGCTGCGGACGCCACGCACGCTGGCGCGCCTGCACATCGAGCTGTTCCAGGGCACGCCACTATTGATGCAGCTGTTCCTGGTGTTCTTCGGCGTCTCGCTGCTGGGGCTGGAGATTCCCGCCTGGCTGGCCGCCGGCGTGGCCCTGACCCTGTTCACCAGCGCCTACCTCGCCGAGATCTGGCGCGGCTGCGTCGAGGCCATTCCCCATGGCCAGTGGGAAGCCTCGGAAAGCCTGGCCTTGACCCGCTTCGAGCAGTTGCGCCACGTCATCCTGCCGCAGGCCCTGCGCATCGCCGTGGCGCCCACCGTGGGCTTCTCGGTACAGGTGGTCAAGGGCACCGCGGTGACCTCCATCATCGGCTTCACCGAGCTGACCAAGATCGGCGGCATGCTCGCCAATGCCACCTACCAGCCCTTCACCGTCTACGGCCTCGCCGCCCTGGGCTACTTCCTCCTCTGCTACCCCCTGTCGCTGGCCGCGCGCTGGCTGGAAAGGAGACTGCATGCCGCTGCTTAGAGTGACCGCCCTGCACAAACACTATGGCAATCACCATGTGCTCAAGGGCATCGACCTGACCGTCGAGGAAGGCCAGGTGGTGGCCATCATCGGCAAGAGCGGCTCGGGCAAGAGCACCCTGCTGCGCACCCTGAACGGTCTGGAGTCGATCAACGACGGCGTCATCGAGGTGGATGGCGAGTACCTGGACGCCACGCGGGTCAATCTGCGTTCCCTGCGGCAAAAGGTCGGCATGGTGTTCCAGCAGTTCAACCTCTTCCCGCATCTCACGGTGGGCGAGAACGTGATGCTGGCGCCCCAGGTGGTCAAGAAGACGAGCAAGGACGAGGCCCGCGCCCTGGCCCGACAGATGCTCGACCGGGTCGGCCTGGCGGAAAAATTCGACAGCTATCCGGATCGGCTGTCCGGCGGCCAGCAGCAGCGGGTGGCCATCGCCCGCGCCCTGGCCATGTCGCCCAAGGTGCTGCTGTGCGACGAGATCACCTCGGCACTAGACCCTGAGCTGGTCAACGAGGTGCTGGCGGTGGTCAAGCAACTGGCCAGCGAAGGCATGACCTTGATCATGGTCACCCACGAGATGAGATTCGCCCGCGAGGTGGGCGACAAGCTGGTGTTCATGCATCAGGGCAAGGTGCATGAAAGCGGCCATCCCCAGGCGTTGTTCGCCCAGCCGCAGACCCCGGAACTGGCCCAATTCATCGGTCAAGTGGCCTCCTGAGCCGAAAAACCCCATTTTTTCTGCCACTTTGCGCAACCGTCACCGCTGTGCGCTTGAAGCCGTCACCGGCTAGCTGGCACGATGGCGCGGTTTATCGCCGAGAGCCTCCAGATGCAGCCTTCGCCAGCCGAACCCCACGAACTGATCGCCGCCATCGATTTGGGCTCGAACAGCTTTCATATCGTCCGGGCACGCAATTTCCACGGGGAGATCCGCATCCTTGAGCGGCTGGGCGAAAAGATCCAGCTGGCTGCCGGCCTGGACGACTCGCGCCTGCTCAGCGAAGAGGCCATCCAGCGTGGCCTGGACTGCCTGCGCCGCTTCGCCCAGCTGATCGCCGGCATGCCGCGCGGCGCCGTGCGGGTGGTGGGCACCAACGCCTTGCGCGAGGCACGCAATCGCGCCGAATTCATCCAGCGCGCCGAAGCCGTGCTCGGCCATGCGGTCGAGGTCATCTCCGGTCGCGAAGAGGCGCGTCTCATCTATCTGGGCGTGTCCCACTCCATGCCCGATGTGCCCGGGCGTCGCCTGGTCACCGATATCGGCGGCGGCAGCACCGAATTCATCATCGGCCAGCGCTTCGAAACCCTGCAGCGCGAGAGTCTGCAGATGGGCTGCGTCAGCTTCACCAAGCGTTTCTTCGCCGACGGCAAGATCACCGCCGCCCAGTACGCCCGTGCCTATACCGCCGCGCGTCTGGAATTGATGAACATCGACCAGGGTCTGCGCGAGATGGGCTGGCACCAGGCCCTTGGCGCCTCCGGCACCATTCGCGCCGTGGCTCTGGCGATCCAGGCCGCCGGTCGCGGCACTGGCGAGATCACCCCGGACGGCATCGAGTGGCTCAAGCGCAAGCTGCTCAAGCAGGGCGACATCAACCTGCTCAACATCGACGGCGTGAAGCCGGATCGGCGCGCCATCCTGCCCGGCGGCCTGGCCATTCTCGAAGCCCTGTTCAAGGCCCTGGAACTGCAGGAGATGCACCTCTCCGAAGGCGCCCTGCGCGAAGGGGTCCTTTACGACATGATCGGCCGGCACAGCCACGAGGACGTGCGCGAACGCACCCTCAAGGGCCTGGCCGAGCGCTACCACGTCGATCAGCGCCACGCTGAGCGGGTGGAAAAGCGCGCCCTGAAGTCCCTGGCACAGGTCGCCGAGGCCTGGGCCCTGACCGACGAGAACCATGCCGAACTGCTGCGCTGGGCGGCGCGCCTGCATGGCGTGGGGCTGGACATCGCCCACTACCAGTACCACAAGCACGGTGCCTACCTGATCGAGCACTCGGACCTGCCCGGCTTCTCCCGCCGCGATCAACAGGCCCTGGCCCTGCTGGTACGCGGCCATCGCCGCAACATCCCCTTGGAGCGCCTGCAGGAGCTCGGCCCGGAAGGCGAGCCGCTGCTGCGCCTGACCCTGCTGCTGCGCTTCGCCATCCTCTTCCACCACATCCGCCACAAGAGCATCCCGGACGTCCAGCTCAGCGCCGGCGAGCGCAGCCTGGACGTGCAGTTCCCCGACGGCTGGCTGGAGGAAAATCCCCTGACCCAGGCCGACTTTGAACTGGAAGCTCAGTGGCTGGAGCGGGTGGGGTATCGGTTGAGCGTTCGCTGAGGGGATTTTTCGTAGGTTGGGCTGAGCGTCAGCGAAGCCCAGCGCTTTGGGCTTTGACTCAGCTTAATCCTTGGCTGATTACCAGGTTCTGCTGATGGCCCTTGTTTCGCCCACCCGGGCGACTCACTTTTTTCAAACGCGGCTGCGCGCCCCGGACAAAAGTAACCAAAAGCGCTTGCCCCACGTTTCGGCCCTACGCTGCGCTCCGGGTCCCCTCGTTCCGGCGCCGCTCCAGGGGCACGGCACGAAGGGGCTTCCTGCCCCTCGCGCCTTGCTCGGCGTCCTGCCTCGCAACCCCCGCCACGACACCGGAACTCGGCCTCACTGACGGGGACGGGGCGCCAGCCGGAGGCCACAGTGTTTACAGACAGAACTAGAGCGGATTCGTAGCGTGGAAAACCGCGCAGCGTTTTCCACAGGTGAATACCGACGTCATCAGTGGACAAGACTTGGCTGTTGTCCACGCTACTAGTCGGCTCTGGTTTTCCAACCAAAACTTTCAGGCTGGCGAAATCGCCCCGTTCAGGAGGACGGACCCTAGCGTCGTGGAGTGGGTCGAGCCTCATGGATGCGGCGAGAGGCCTAACGGGCCATGGACGGCCTGTGTAGGCCGACCCCGGAACGGCGCTGGGGTGAGTGGACCCGGCGCTTCGCGCCGGGCCGGATGACCGGGGCAAGCGTTTTTGGTTACTTTTGTCCGGGGCGCGCAGCCGCGACTGGCAAAAGTGACTCGCCCGGGTGGGCGAAACGAGAACCATCAAAACACTCGATAGACAGCCAAAGCCGCACTACTGAAGCCCCGCAACGTTGGGCTTCGCTGGCGCTCAGCCCAACCTACGGAACGGTCAGGGCCCATGGCGGCATGGGCCCGAAACTCCCTCAGCGGGTATTCACCACCGGACTGGCCAGCCGCTCCAGCAGCGTCGCCTGCACGCTACGGGCGTTCTGGTTGCCGGTCGGCGACTGCCGCACGTAGCTGCCGTCTTCCTGCAGCACCCAGGCCTGGGTGTTGTCGGTGAGGTAGCCTTCCAGCTCCTTCTTGACCCGGCTGATGAGTTTCTTGCCTTCCACCGGGAAGCAGGTCTCGACGCGCATGTCGAGGTTGCGCTCCATCCAGTCGGCGCTGGAGAGATAGAGCTTCTCGTCGCCGCCGTTGAGGAAGTAGTAGATGCGGCTGTGCTCCAGGAAGCGGCCGATGATGGAGCGCACCTGGATGTTGTGGGACACGCCCGGTACGCCCGGACGCAGGCAGCACATGCCGCGCACCACCAGGTCGATCTTCACCCCGGCCTGGCTGGCCTTGTAGAGGGCGCGGATGACCTTGGGATCGGTAAGGCCGTTGACCTTGGCCATGATCTGCGCCGGTCGCCCCTCGCTGGCCGCCACCGCTTCGCGGTTGATCATCTCCAGCAGGTTCTTCTTCAGGGTGAAGGGCGCGTGCAGCAGCTTCTTCATGCGCAGGGTCTTGCCCATGCCGATCAGCTGGTTGAACAGCTTGTGCACGTCCTCGGTGAGGGCCACGTCGGCGGTCAGCAGGCTGTAGTCGGTGTACAGCTTGGCGTTGCCGGCGTGGTAGTTGCCAGTGCCCAGGTGGGCATAGCGGCGCAGCTCGCCGTTCTCGCGGCGCAGGATCAGCATCATCTTGGCGTGGGTCTTGAAGCCCACCACGCCATAGATGACCACGGCGCCGGCCTGCTGCAGGCGGCTGGCCAGCTGCAGGTTGGATTCCTCGTCGAAACGCGCGCGCAATTCGATGACCGCGGTTACCTCCTTGCCGCTGCGCGCCGCGTCCACCAGCGCGTCGACGATCTCGGAGTTGGCGCCGCTGCGGTAGAGCGTCTGCTTGATCGCCAAGACGTTGGGGTCCTTGGCCGCCTGGCGCATCAGGTCGATCACCGGGGTAAAGGACTCGAAGGGGTGCAGCAGCAGCACATCGAGCTTGCCCAGCACGTTGAAGAGGTTGTCCTTCTTCTGCAGCAGCTTGGGAATGGTCGGGGTGAAGGGGGCGTTCTGCAGCTCCGGGTGGCTGTCCAGGCCGGTGATGGAGAACAGCCGGGTCAGGTTGACCGGGCCGTTGACCTTGTACAGCTCGTTTTCGCCCAGGCCGAATTGCTTGAGCAGGTAGTCGGTGAGGTGTTTCGGGCAGATGTCCACCACCTCGAGCCGTACCGCATCGCCATAGCGCCGAGAGAACAGCTCGCCGCGCAGGGCGCGGGCCAGGTCTTCGACATCCTCGGTGTCCACCGAGAGATCGGCGTTACGGGTCAGACGGAACTGGAAGCAGCCCTTGACCTTCATGCCGGGGAACAGATCGTCGGCATGGGCGTGGATCATCGAAGACAGGAAGACATAGTTGTCCCCGGGTCCGGCGACCTCCTCCGGCACCCGGATGATCCGCGGCAGCAGGCGCGGCGCCGGGATGATGGCCAGGCCCGAGTCGCGGCCGAAGGCGTCCATGCCCTCCAGCTCGACGATGAAGTTGAGGCTCTTGTTCACCAGCAGCGGGAAGGGGTGGGTCGGATCCAGGCCGATGGGGGTGATGATGGGCGCGATCTCGTCGCGGAAGAACTTGCGCACCCAGGCCTTGATCTTTACGTCCCAGTAGCGCCGGCGGATGAAGCGGATCTGCTGCTCGGCCAGGGCCGGCAGCAGCACGTCGTTGAGGATGGCGTACTGCCGCTCCACCTGGCCGTGGACGATGTCGCTGATGCGCGCCAGCGCCTGGTGCGGCAGCAGGCCGTCGGCGCCGGCCTGCTCACGGGCGAAGGTGATCTGCTTCTTCAGGCCCGCCACGCGGATCTCGAAGAACTCGTCCAGGTTGCTGGAAAAGATCAGCAGGTACTTGAGCCGTTCGAGCAGCGGATAGGATTCGTCGAGGGCCTGCTCCAGCACCCGGATGTTGAACTGCAGCTGCGACAACTCGCGATGGATGTAGAGGCTGCTGTCATCCACATTGGCCGCCGGCACGCTAGGCACGGCCGGCAATTCGGCGGGGGCCGGCACCTCGGCGTCCAGCGCCAGCGTCTCTTCCGTGGATTCTGGAGACTCGGCGGCGACGGACTGTTGCAGATCGGTTTCGACGAAATCCTGGCTACTCATTGAAGCTCCTTAGGAACGCGAAGGCCCCTGGCAAAGTTGTTGGGCGGCGCGCTTGGCGAAATAGGTGAGGATGCCGTTGGCCCCGGCACGCTTGAAGGCCAAGAGCGACTCGAGGATGACGGCTTCGGACAGCCAGCCGTTCTGGATCGCGGCCATGTGCATGGCGTACTCGCCGCTCACCTGGTACACGAAGGTCGGCACGCGGAATTCCTCGCGGACCCGGCGGACGATGTCCAGATAGGGCATGCCCGGCTTGACCATCACCGAGTCGGCGCCCTCGGCCAGGTCGCCGGCGATCTCGTGCAGGGCCTCGTCGCTGTTGCCCGGATCCATCTGGTAGGTGGCCTTGTTGCCCTTACCCAGATTGGCGGCCGAGCCGACGGCGTCGCGGAACGGCCCATAGTAGGCACTGGCGTACTTGGCCGAGTAGGCCATGATCTGCACGTTGTGATAACCGGCGTCTTCCAGGGCGGCACGGATGGCGCCGATGCGACCGTCCATCATGTCCGAGGGCGCGATCACCTGGGCCCCGGCGGCGGCATGGGACAACGCCTGCTTGACCAGCACCTCGACCGAGATGTCGTTGAGCACGTAGCCGCGCTCGTCGAGGATGCCGTCCTGGCCGTGGGTGGTGAAGGGATCCAGGGCCACGTCGGTGATCACCCCCAGCTCGGGGAAGTGTTCGCGCAAGGCACGGGTGGCGCGCTGGGCGATGCCGTCGGGGTTGTAGGCTTCGGCACCGTCCAGGGACTTGCGCTCGGTAGGGGTGACCGGGAACAGGGCGACCGCGGGGATTCCAAGGGCCACCAGCTCGGCGGCCTCTTCCAGCAGCAGGTCGATGGACAGCCGCTCGACGCCAGGCATCGAGGGGATCGCCTCGCGGCGGCCTTCACCGTCGAGCACGAATACCGGCAGGATCAGGTCATCCACCGTCAGCACATGCTCGCGCATCAACCGACGGGAAAATTCGTCACGGCGCTGACGACGCATGCGAGTGGCAGGATAGCTACGGTTGATGGGGGTAAAACTCACGATCGACTCCCGGACCCGGATCACGGGTCAGTGTGAGGGGTTATAGGCCACAATCATGACCGATTGGTAACAACGGATGACAATATGGTGTGCCTATAGGTGCTATCCAAGGCAGACGCCGGCTGGACCCGGCGTGACACAGAGTCGCATGGAAATCGCGGACTGACCGTCTGGCACCCGGCGGACGGAAGTTCGTCACACTTTCTTTCCAGACGCCAACCGGGGTAGGCTGCGCCATCCTTATCCACCTCGTGTAGCGCCGAATGCTCCAGCAATTCCTCCACGATTTCGGCTATTTCGCCCTTTTTCTCGGTACTTTTTTCGAGGGCGAAACCATTCTGGTGCTGGCCGGCTTTCTTGCCTTTCGCGACTACATGAACATCCAGACGGTCATCTTGGTCGCCTTCTGCGGCAGCTACGCCGGCGATCAACTCTGGTATTTCCTCGGCCGACGCCACGGGCGCAAATTGCTGGCGCGCAAACCCAAATGGGAAGCTGCTGGCGAGAAGGCCCTGGCGCATATCCGGCGCCACCCGGATCTCTGGGTGCTCAGCTTTCGCTTCGTCTATGGCCTGCGCACGGTGATGCCGGTGGCGATCGGCCTGTCGGGTTATCCCCCGGCGCGCTACCTGATCCTCAATGGCATCGGCGCCATCGTCTGGGCCACGGTGCTAGGCTATGCCGCCTACCACTTTGGTGCCGTCCTCGAAGGCGTGCTGGGCAATCTCAAGCGCTATGAACTGATGGTGCTGGGCGGTCTGGTAGTCATCGGGCTGCTGCTCTGGCTGTGGCGACGCAGCCGTACGCCCAAGACCTGATTGCCAGCCAGCTCTTTACTCGGTACGTCTATCGAAACCGGATTAAAGGCTCGGTCAGCGCTGCCGATGCCCTGAGCATCAACCTCTTTCAACGCCCCGTGCGGCAAGCTGGCGATCGAGCATGCTGAACTTCTCCACCTTGCTTCCCCCCGGCCATCAGATCCTGGCTGCCAACGAGTACGAAAGCGTACTCGTGGTCCTGTCGTACCTGATTGCCAGCGCCGCTGGCTATACCGCCCTGGCCATGGACGACTGGGTCACCAATAGCCGCTCCCGTCGCGGCAGCGAGCTGGCCAAACTGATCGGCGCCATCGCCCTGGGCGGCGGCATCTGGTCGATGCATTTCCTCGCCATGCTGTCGTTCAAGATCGGCATCCATGTGCACTACGCGCCGTGGCAGACCCTGGCCTCGTTGCTGATCGCCATCGCCGTGTCCTACACGGTCATGCATCTGATCGGGCGTGAATCCCTCACCGCACCTCAGTACCTGCTCGCCGCCCTGGCTGCCGGCCTGGGCATCGCGACCATGCACTACACCGGCATGCTGGCCATGCAATCGGTCGCCGTGCAGCTCTATGATCCGCTGCTGGTGGTGGTCTCGGTGATGATCGCCAGCCTCGCCTTCCTGGGCGCCCTGCTGCTGGCCTTCCGCCTGCGTGGCAGGACCGGTATCAGGACCTTCTGGCTGCGCCTGCTGGGCAGCCTGGTCCTGGGCTTCGCCATCGTCTCCATGCACTTCACCGGCATGGCCGCCCTGACCCTGGCCGTACCCATCGGCTTCGAACCCGACGGCTTGGCGGAAATGAACCAGCACCTGGAGCTGGGCATGGGCATCGCCTTCGGCACCCTGTTCATCATCATGGTCGGCCTGCTCGCGGCCTGGGCCGGCGAACGCTTCCATGCCCAGCGCCTGCGGCTGGAGCGGGTCTCGACCACCCTCGACCAGATCACCCTGCACGATCCCCTCACCCACCTGCTTAACGGCGGCAGCTTCATCCAGACCGTCGACCGGACCATCGGCCAGGCCCGCACCGGTGAGCAATTCGCCCTGCTGATGCTCGACATCGACCACTTCAAGCGTATCAACGACAGTCTCGGCCATGCCCTGGGCGATGAACTGCTGATCCAGATGGCGCAGCGGATCCGCGCGGTCCTCGACAACGACCTGCCACTGGCCCGCTATGCCGGTGACGAATTCAGCCTGCTGCTGCCCCTCGGCCAGCGCGGCGACAGCCAGCCTCTGGCCATGCGCCTGCTGGAGCAGTTGCGACCGCCCTTCGAGCTGGCTGGACAGCGTATCGCCATGACCTTCAGCCTGGGTATCGCCCACTATCCCCAGGACGGTGCCAATGCCGGCCAGTTGCTGCGCAGTGCGGGCCTTGCGGTCGGCCATTGCAAGCGCAGCGGGCGCAATCGCAGCCAGAGATTCACCACCGAACTCCAGCGCGATGCCGACGACCTGCTCAGCCTGGAGATGGACCTGCGCCATGCCCTGAGCCAGGGCGGCCTGCATGTGGCCTATCAGCCCATCGTCGATCCCGCCGGTGCTCCGGTGGCCCTGGAGGCCCTGGTCCGCTGGCAGCATCCGGTGCTGGGTCCGCTAAGTCCCGAGCGCTTCGTCCGCGTCGCCGAGGAAACCGGCTTGATCGCCGACCTGGATGGCTGGGTGATGCGCCAGGCCTGCGCCGATTTGGCCCAGCTGCATCGCGAAGGCCATGCGGCCCTACGGGTATCGGTAAATTGCTCGGCGCTGAATCTGAGCGATCGGCTACTGCCTCAAGCCATTGCCCGAACGCTACAGGCCGAGGATCTGCCGGCATCGGCGCTGATCCTAGAGGTGACCGAGAATGCGCTGATGCACAGCCTCAACGTCGCCGTTGAGGTGCTCAACGAAATCCGTACCCTGGGCGTGCGGGTGTCCATCGACGATTTCGGCAGCGGCTATTCGTCCCTGGCCTACCTGAGCCGGCTGCCCGTGGACTCGCTCAAGGTGGATCGCGCCTTCGTCCGCACCATTCCCAAGCAGAGCAACGACATGGCCATCGCCGCGGCGATCATCGCCATGGCCCACAAGCTGGGCCTCAATGTCGTCGCCGAAGGGGTGGAAACCGTCGAGCAACGCCAGTTCCTGCAGGCCAATGACTGCAACTTCATGCAGGGCTACCTGTTCGGACGACCCATGCCGTTGCCGCACTTGCGCACCTGGCTGCAGCAATCCGCCATTGCGTCCGTGCCGGCCTAGCCGGCTGCAGATCGCAGCTAGCCCGCGACGTTGCGCTGGAGGCGGGTGATCAGCCGATCCAGGGCATTGGCGAAGGCCTGGCGATCACGCTCACCATAGCCGGCCTGGCCCCCACCCATCTGCCCTTGGTCGCGTAGATCGGTCATCAGATTACGCATGGCCAGGCGCTGGCCCATGTTGCGCTCATCGAATTCCTGGCCACGCGGATCGAGGGCGACCACACCCTTCTTCACCAGCCGATCGGCCAGGGGGATGTCGCTGCAGATCACCAGGTCACCCGGCTGCGCCTGCTCGACCAGGTGGTCGTCGGCGGCATCCGGTCCACTGGGGACCACCACCAGGCGTACGCAGGCGAACGGCGGCTTGATCTGCGGCTGACCGGCCACCAGCACCACCTCCAGCTTGCGCTTGAGGGCGAATTTGCAGACCAGCTCCTTGGCGGCGCGTGGACAGGCATCGGCATCGATCCACAGGATCACGAGGGATTTCTCCGGTAAAAGCCCAGGATACCGCGCCGCGGCGACGCACCCCAGCGCAGCGGTGCGGTCGGACAGGGATAGCGATCGGATTGGAGCTCCCCATGACCTTCTGGCAACGCCTGGAGCGACCTGCCCAGGCGCTGGTGTATGGCGCCACCGGCGGCCTTGGCCTGGCCCTGTGCGAGCAGCTGCTGGCCCGCGACGACGTCGCGCGGGTCTGGGCCTGCGCGCGCCACGCCGAGACTCATGAAGCCCTGGCCGCACTGGCACGGCGACATGGCCCGCGGCTGCGGCGGCTCGACCTCGATCCGTTGGCCGCAACCGACGTGGCGGCCCGGCTGGCGGCCGAGACGCCACGCCTGGATCTGCTGCTGTGCGCCTCTGGGCTGCTGCAGGGCGAGCGGGCGCGTGCCGAGAAGAGCCTGGCACAGGTGGACCAGGCCGGCCTTCTGGAAAGCTATCTGGCCAATGCCGTACTGCCGCTGCTGCTGATCCGCCAGTTGACGCCGCTGCTCAAGGGTCAGCACCCCTGTCAGATCGCGGCACTCTCGGCACGGGTCGGCTCCATCGGCGACAATCATCTGGGTGGCTGGTATGGCTACCGGATGGCCAAGGCCGCGCTCAACCAGGGACTGCGCTGCGCCAGCATCGAACTCGCCCGGCTCAACCCCCAGAGTTGCGTGCTGGCCCTGCACCCCGGCACCACCGACACGGCCTTGTCCCGCCCTTTCCAGGCGCGGGTACCGGTCGACAAGCTGTTCACGCCCGCCTATGCGGCCGAGCGACTGCTGGAGGTGCTGGCCGCGCGCGCGCCGGCCGAAACCGGCAGTTTCTGGGATTGGCAGGGGCACCCGGTAGTCTGGTAGCGCCTGGCTTCACACCGCGGCGCGGCGCACCGTGGACAGCAACGCTGCGGCGGCCAGGAACAGGCTGGCGAAGACCCGATTGGTCAGACGTTGCTGGCGCGGGGTGCGCAGCAGGGTCAATACCCGGGCGGCGAGGCCCGTGTAGCCGGCCATGACGATCAGGTCGACGGTGACCATGGTCGCCCCGATGATCAGGTACTGCGCGGCCAGGGGCGCCTGGGGATCGACGAATTGCGGCAATACCGCGAGCAGGAAGATCAGCGCCTTGGGGTTGCTCACGTTGACCAGGAACCCGCGCATGACCAGGGCGCTGATACGCGGTGGCAGACGTTCGCCGACCACCTGCTCGCCCAGGTCCAGCGGCGCCGCGCGCCATTGGCGGATGGCCAGGTAGGCGAGATAGAGCACCCCGAAACTCTTGATCAGGGTGAAGGCCAGCTGCGAGGTCGCCAGCAAGGCGCCGACGCCCACGGCGACCACGGCGATCTGCAGGGCCAGCCCTAGCTGCAGGCCCAGCGCCGTCCAGTAGCCGCGCCGGAAACCGTGGTTGACGCCCGCGCTCATGGAGGCGACGGCGCCTGCACCTGGCGAGAGGCTGATCATCCAGCAGGCGATGAAGAAACCGGTCCAGACCTGCAGACTCATGGGTTCACCTGTCGAGATGGAAATCGAAGGAGCCATCGGCATCGCGCCAGCGGCGTACCGACTTCTGGAAGAACTGGGTGTTGGGAATCTGCACCAGGGCGCCCTCCTGGTTGTCGTCCAGTTCCTGCAAGGTCACGAAGAGCATGTTGATGGCCACCACCCGGCCCTTGATGCCGGGCTTGTCCGAGGCGTCCAGCACCTCGATGCGATCACCCAGGCGGAAGGGTCCGACGGTAAAGATCAGCACTGCGCAGAACAGGTTGGAGAGCACGCTCCAGATGGCGAAGAAGGCCACCGCGGCCACGGCGACGAAACCGGAAATGGCCGTCCAGAGCACCGCCGCGGACACCCCGAAGCGCTCCAGGGCCATGAGGATGGCGCTGCCCATGATCAACCAGCGCAGGGTCCCGCGCAGCCCCAGGACGATCTGCGGCGGCAGCGGATAGCGCTCGCCCAGGCCGGTGACCGTGCGGGCCACGATGCGCTGCAGCACGTAGCCGATCAGCAGCACCAGGGCGACCTGACCGGCCACCAGCAGGTAGTCGCCCCAACCCGGTAGCCAGGTGTGCAGCCACTCGATCATCAGGCCCCCTCGAGTTCGGCTTGCAGGCTTTCCAGCCGTTCCAAGGCCTCCAGCCATTGTTCTTCCAGCTCGGCCTCGCGGTTCTTGGCGGCGGCCTGATCGGCCAGCGCTTGGCGCAGCTCCTCCTTGCGCGCGGCGTCATAGAGGCCGCTGTCACCCAACCGAGCTTCCAGGGCGGCGAGTTTTTCCTGCAGCTTGCCGAGTTCGGCTTCCAGCTTGTCGGCGGTCTTCTTCAGGGGGGCCAGCTGCTGGCGCAGGGCCGCGGCGGCCTGGCGCTGGGCCTTGCGATCGGTCTTGTCGACCGCAGCGCCCTCGCCGGTAGCGAGGCCTGGCTCCTGACGAGCGCGGAAATCCACCAGCCAGCGACTGTAGTCGTCCAGATCGCCGTCGAAGGCCTGCACCTTGCCATCGGCCACCAGCAGGAATTCGTCGGTGGTGCTCTTGAGCAGGTGACGGTCGTGGGAGACCACCAGCACCGCCCCGGCGAATTCCTGCAGGGCCAGGGTCAGGGCCAGGCGCATGTCCAGGTCCAGGTGGTTGGTGGGCTCGTCCAGCAGCAGCAGGTTGGGCTTCTGCCAGGCGATCAGCGCCAGGGCCAGGCGCGCCTTCTCGCCACCGGAGAAATTCAGCACCGCCTCGTCGCAGCGCGGCCCGCGGAAATCGAAGCCGCCGAGGAAATCGCGCAGACTCTGCTCGCGCTCGCCGGGGGCGATGCGCTGCAGGTGCAGCAGCGGACTGGCCTTGACGTCCAGCGAATCGAGCTGATGCTGGGCGAAATAGCCGATGGCCAGGTTCTCACCACGCTGCAGCCGGCCGCCGAGGGGTTCGAGTTCCGCGGCCAGGGTCTTGATCAGGGTCGACTTGCCGGCGCCATTGGGGCCGAGCAGGCCGATCCGTGCGCCCGGCGTCAGTTGCAGCTTGACCGGATGCAGGATGGTGGTCTCGCCGTAGCCGAGCCGACCCTCGGCCAGGTCGAGCAGTGGGCTGGACAGCTTGTCCGCCTCGCGGAAGACGAACTCGAAGGGCGAGTCGACATGGGCCGGCGCCAGCTCTTCGAGACGCTCCAGGGCCTTGATCCGGCTCTGTGCCTGGCGCGCCTTGGTCGCTTGGGCCTTGAAGCGGGCGATGTACTTCTCCATGTGGGCGCGCTGGGCCTGCTGCTTGTCGTAGGCCTGCTGCTGCTGCGCCAGGCGTTCGGCGCGGGTGCGCTCGAAGCTGGAATAGCCGCCGCGATAGAGCACCAGTTTCTGCTGGTCCAGGTGCACCACATGATCGACCACGGCATCGAGGAAGTCGCGGTCGTGGGAGATCAGGATCAGGGTGCCGGGATAGCCCTGGAGCCAGTCTTCCAGCCAGAGGATGGCGTCCAGATCCAGGTGGTTGGTGGGTTCGTCCAGCAGCAGGAGGTCCGAGGGGCACATCAGCGCCTGGGCCAGGTTCAGGCGCATCCGCCAGCCCCCGGAGAAGTCGCCGACCTGGCGCTCCATCTGTGCGGCGGTGAAGCCCAGACCGGCCAGCAGCTTGCGCGCCCGGGCATCGGCGGTATAGCCGTCGGCGGCCTCGAAGTCGGCATGCAGCCGGCCGAGGGCGTTGCCGTCCTGGGCGGCTTCGGCCGCCGCCAGCTCGCGCTGAATGCGGCGCAGGTCGATGTCACCGTCCAGCACATAGTCCACCGCCAGCCGCTCCAGGGTATCCACCTCCTGGCGCATGTGGGCGATGCGCCAGGCCGCCGGAATGTGGCAGTCGCCGGCGTCGGCCCCGAGCTGCCCACGCAGGAGGGCGAAGAGACTGGATTTGCCGGCGCCATTGGCACCGATCAGACCGGCTTTCTGGCCGGGATGCAGGGTCAGCTCAGCGCTTTCGAGCAGACGCTGTGGACCACGCTGTAGAGTAAGGTTCTGTAGTCGGATCATGGCGGCGGAGTGTAGCAGCTCCACCACCCACGAATGGGGAGGCGGACATGCAAGAGGACCTGTGGGAATTCGCGTTGGCAGTATACGCCCGGCCCGGCGTGGAAGGCGCCTGTTTGCGTCTGCAGGAAGCCGGTGCCGATGTCTGCCTGGTGCTGACGGCGCTTTGGCTGGATCGGCGCGCCTGCGCCCTGGATGCCCAGGGGCTGACCCGGCTGCAGCGGGCCTCGCAGCACTGGCAGGACACGGTGGTGCGCCCCCTGCGCCAGTTGCGGCAGGCCTGGAAGGCGCCGTCCGGCGCCGACGAACGCCTGGCGGCGCTGCGCGAACAGCTCAAGGGATTGGAATTGGCCGCGGAGCGTGAACAGCTCGCCCGCCTGGCGCGACTGGCCGGACATTGGCCGTGCCGCGATGCGCAGGACTCAAGGGGCTGGCTGCATGCACTGGCACCGCGCGAGGCAGTGCCAGCGGACCTCGACCTGCTGGCCGAGGCGGCACGAGCGATCCGGGTCTAGACTGACGCCAGCCGCGGTTGCTGGTGCGAGGTGTGCAGCACCTCGATCAGGCAGTCTTCCAGCTCGAAGCGCTCGCGCAGGGTTTCACCCAACAGCTTGAGTTCGATGGTCAGCAGACCCGGGTCCCGATAGGCCCCGCGCTCGAATCTGTCGTTGAAGTTCAGCGCGGCGTCGGTCAGGGCCTGCAGGCGCGGATAGACGCTGTCGGCGAACTCGATGGCGCGCTCGTCCTGGAATTCCCGGGCTTCGGCCACCAGTTGCTCGTAGATCTCGAAATGCGCGGTGGACATGTAGTCGACCAGCATGTCGCAGAGCCGCTCCAGTTCGCTCACCTCGCGTACCGGTGCCAGCAGGGGCTCCATGTCCAGGGTTTCATAAGCGGTCACCAGCTCGCGGCGGGCAATCAGCCAGCGGTCGATCAGCTGGTGGACCCCACCCCAGCGTTCCTGGGCATTGCGGCAGGTTTCTAGCATGACGGCAGCTCTCTATGCGGGCGAAACGATCCGGGCGCAGGCACCCGGCTGTTATCAGGAACTATACCGACATCGTCCCGCCAGGCGAGTGCCGTTGCTCGGAGAAAGGCCTGGTGTGGTGTTTCAGAAGTTACCTACACAATTTTGGCGGCGCTTTTTCTCCGCAGCGGCGGACCGCCTTGGACGTCGTTGCCACTCCTCGTCATAGCCCTGCTATGACTCGTCCCGGCGCCTAGTCCATTCGGGGCGCCGAACCGAACAAAAATCACTCGCCAACTCTTGCGCGAACTTCAGAAACACCACACTAGCGACGGCGGAAGATCTTGATCAGGCTCAAGGCCATGAGCACCACGAAGGCCAGCAGGCTCCATTCCGGGATGCTCAGGCCGAACAGCGTCCAGTTGACCTCGGCGCAGTCGGCGGTGCCGTGCAGAACCAGGCGGATGATCTCCTGGAAGGGCAGTGCCTGCATCATGTAGTCCAGGCTTGGCAGGCAAGCCGCCAGCTCTTCCGCCGGTACCGTCTGCAGATAGACCTGGCGACCCGCGGTGGCGGCGCCGGCCGCGGCCAGCAGCAGTAGGACCACGCCATAGATGCGCCGCCCACGCTTGCCGGGCGCCTGGATGCCCGCGATCAGCGCCACCACCCCGACCAGGATGAAGAAGATCCGCTGCACGACGCACAGCGGGCAGGGCTCGAGGCCGACCACGTGTTCAAGATAGAGACCGACACCCATGAGCACCGCACAGGTGGCGGCCATGAACAGAAAGATGAAGCGGGGACTATTCACGGACGCGCCGTCTCCAGCAAGGAATTGGGACGTTACGGTAGTGAAAGCCCGGGCACCTTTCAAGGACCCGGGTAGACGAGACGCGCCGTCAGACCCTGGGGGTCGGCAGCGACGTGGCATCCGACTCGCGCCATTGACTCTGCAGGAGCTGCTGACTGCGGTTCACATCGCCAAGCTGGATGGCCACCCGGGCCAGTTCGCCGGCGGTAACGGCAGACGGCCGCTGCGCCAGGCTGCGCTCCAGGTACTCCCGCGCCTTGCCCCACAGCTGGTTGTTCATGCACAGCCGCCCCAGGGCCAGCAGCAGCACCGGATCCTGGGGCCGATCCTTGAGCCAGCCTTCGGCATGGTGCAGCGGCCGGCTGGCGTCACGGGGACGCAATTGGCCATAGAGTTCGACCAGACGCTCGTCCCACTGGCGATTGAGGGTGATGTGCAAGACCTCTTCGGCCAGATCGTCGCGGCCGATGGCACGCAGCTGACGGGCATAGGCCAGCACCACCGAGGCATCACCCTTGAGCGCCGTCGGTACCTGCTGCCACTTGGCATCTACCGCCGATTCCGCGCCCTGGGCGGGGACCTCGTCGAGGGTGGCGATCCAGACCTTGCGTTCCAGGTCGTCCTGCTCCTGGGGCCGCAAGACCTGCTGCTTGCGCAGCTGCGGCAACAGGGCGATCAACGCCGGCCAGTCGCGCAGGGTCACCTGCAGGCGCTGCAGTTGCAGCAGCACCTCGCCATTCTTCGGATACTTGGCCTGCAACGGCGCCAGGCTGTCGCGGGCTTCCAGGTACTGGCCACGATCGATTTGCAGCCGGGCCTGCTGCAGGCCGATGGCCAGGTCGGCCTGGGGCTCACGCTCACGGGCCTGGCGCAGCAGGCGATCGCGCTCTTCCAGGTCGCCGAGTTCATTGGCGGCGCGGGCCGCGCCCAGCAGCACGAACAGCGGCTGGTCGGCGTGCTCGGCAGCGCCCTTCAGGTGCTTGAGCGCGCCGCTCCAGTTGCCTTCGGCCAGTTCCAGCTGGCCCTTGTGGCGCGCCTGCTCCAGACGGCGTTGGCGGTTGTGCCGCGACCAGGGGTTGAGTACCTTGCCGGTCAGGCCCAGGGCGCCCAGCACCAGCTTGAGGATGTAGAGCGCCAGCCAGACCGCCACCAGCAGGGCCAGAAAGGCCCAGAGACTCGATTCGTAGCGGAAGTTGCTGTAGGACAGCAGCACGTAGCCCGGCTCCTTGGCCAGCACCACGGCAACGCCCAGGCCGACGAGCAGGGCGAACAGGAACAGCAGGTACAGGCGCTTCATGGGCGATTCTCCTGAGCCGCGCCGGCGGCGGCATTGTTCGGCTGGATTTGCTGACGTTGCGCGATGTAGGCCTGCAGCGCGGTCAAGGCCGGCGTCAGGTCAGGCGCTTCGAAGGTGACCGGCCGCTCGGCCAGCTCCTGCAGGCGCAGCTTGACCGCACGGCTGTCGGGATTCTGGTTGTTGAAGTGGGCGGCGAGGACGTCTTCGGCCTGCTCGATGGCGAGTCGATAGACCTCCTGATTGCCGTTGAGCACGGCCCACTGCGCCTGCTCCAGTGCCAGGCTCATGGCAAGGCGCACCTGGGCCAGGGACTCCTCGGCCAGCAGCGGACGGATCGGCTGGTCGGCGGAAAAGTCGATGCGGAAATAGCTGGAGATGCGCTGGCGGAAATCCTGCCACCATTGCTGCAGGGCGTTGCTTGGCGGAACCGCGGCCTTTTCCACGCCAGGCTGGTCGGCCACGGTGGTGGAGAAGCGCGGCGGCAGGGGCTCCAGGCTCTGCACCTGGTTGCGCAGCGAGGCCAACTGGACGAACTGTCCGGTACGATCCAGATCAGGCAACTGACGCAGGGTCTGCTGGGCATTGGCCACCTGCTGGCGCGCGTTGAAGGCGGCCGGATCGTTTTGCGCCTTGAGGATGTCATCGACGCCCTGCAGCAGATTCTGGGCGCTGGGCACATCCTGCAGCGCGACCATGCGCAGAGTCGCCATGCGCAGCAGGTGCTCGGCTTCGGTCAGGCGCCAGGCCTGGCGACTCTGGCCGACCACCTCCTTGAACTGCTCGGCGAGGTGCTGCTGATCGCCCTGCAGGGCGCCCAACTGACGGCGACGCTCTTCCAGCTCGTCGGCCGAAGGCAGACGCCCCAGATCGGCACTCAAGGCCTGGTTGCGCATTTCCAGCTGGCGCAGCTGGCTGCGCAGATCCTCGGCCTGGGCGGCCTGGCCCTGCTCGGCCTGCCGCACCTGCTGCAGTTGCCAGACGCTCCAGCCACCGACACCCAGGCCACCGGCGGCTACCAGCAGGGCCAGCAGCGCCAGACCGGACGCCTTGCCCGACCCCTTGCGGCGCGCACCCGTCGGAGGGGGGGGCGGCGGCGGCGAGGCGGAAGTCACGACTGGATCAGGAGAGACGTCGTCGGCGCGGGGGGCTTGAGTTTCGCTCACGGGAATTCCTTGTAGGGTCAATCCGGATGGTGATGGGCAAGCGCGGTGATCAAGGCGCTGGCGCTGGCGCCCTGGCACTCGATGATGAGTTCACAGCCGCTGGCGCGAGCCAGTTCGGCCACACGGGCGCTGGGTACCAGCAGGGGATAACGGCGCACCGCGGGCCAGTCCGCACCCGCACAGGCCTGCAGATGCGCGAAACCCTGCCCACTGCTGACCATGATGGCATTCAGGCGTTCCGCTGCCAGGGTCTCTAGAACCTGCCCTGCCGGGTACTCCGGGCACTGGCGGCGATAGAGTTCGAGTACCTCGACGCGCGCGCCGCGGGCGGTGAGGGTTTCGACCAGCAGATCACGGCCGCCCTCCCCGCGCAGGAGCAGCACCTCGGGTTCCGGGCGCTGCAGGGCTTCCTGCAAGGCCGGCAGCGCCAGCAGGCCTTCGCTGTCTTCGCGCTGGGGATGATGCACCTGCAGTCCATAGTCTTCGAGCACGGCGGCAGTGGCCGCGCCCACGGCGAACCAGGCCTGCAACGGGGGTTGCGGCCAGTAGCGGTCCAGGGCGGCGAGCCCCAGGCGAGCGGCCGGCTTGCTCACCACCAGCACGGCAGCATAGCGGTCCAGATCGAGCCAGAGGGTGCGCTGCTCGGGGGTTTCCGCCAGCGGCTGGAGTTCCAGCAGCGGCAAACTGGCACTGGCGATGTCCGCCGCGGCCAGGGCAATGGCCAGGGGTGGATTCTCCTCCGCCGGCCGGGTCAGGAGCAGGCGCCAGCCGCTCATGACGCGCCGGAGGCCCCGTAAACGGCGTCGAGAATGTCCTGGGCGCCCTGGGCCAGCAGGTCTTCGGCCACGGCTACACCGAGACCGGCCGGATCGTTGACGGGACCACGGGCTTCGGCACGCAGCAGCAGACCGCCATTGGGCTGGCCGACCAGCCCACGCAACCAGAGCAGCTCGCCTTCCTGCACGGCATAGCAGGCGATGGGCACCTGGCAGCCGCCGTTGAGGCGACGATTCAGGGCGCGTTCCGCAGCGACTCGGCGCTCGGTGTCGAAATGGTGCAGGGGTTCGAGCAAGGCATGGACCTCGGCATCGTCGGTGCGGCATTCGATGCCCACAGCACCCTGGCCACCCGCGGGCAGGCTGTCTTCGACGGTCAGGGATTCGCGGATGCGCTCGGCGAAGCCCAGGCGGATTAGGCCGGCGGCGGCCAGGATGATGGCGTCATAGTCGCCGGCGTCGAGCTTGGCCAGGCGGGTATTGACGTTACCGCGCAGGAAGCGGATCTCCAGGTCCGGCCGCAGGGCCAGCAACTGGGCCTGGCGTCTCAGGCTGGAGGTACCGACTACGCTGCCCTGGGGCAGATCGGCGAGTCGCGCATAGCGATTGGAGACGAAGGCGTCGCGTGGGTCTTCCCGCTCGCAGATGGCGTATAGCCCAAGGCCCGCAGGAAATTCCATGGGCACGTCCTTCATGGAGTGCACGGCGATGTCGGCGCTACCGTCGAGCAGGGCGTTTTCCAGCTCCTTGACGAACAGACCCTTGCCGCCGATCTTGGCCAGCGGCGCGTCGAGCAGCTTGTCGCCGCGACTGGTCATGGGCAGCAGGCTCACCCGCAATCCCGGATGCGCCGCTTCGAGGCGGGCTTTCACATAGTCGGCTTGCCACAGTGCCAGGGCACTCTGGCGCGTGGCGATACGGATTTCGCGGAGCATGGGCATTACCGGCACGTCAGATTGCCGGCCATGATAGCAGGTCGACCGGCGCCCCTCCCCCGCTACGCGCCAGTCATCGACCCGGAAGCGACGTCAGATGCTGTGCATCAGGCGGCGCACACCGGCCACATGGCGGCGGCTGACGGTCAGGGCATCGCCGTTCATGCCCTTGAGGAACAGCTGGAAGTGGCCCAGAGGGGTGCGCTGCAGACGCTCGATGCGCTCGCGGGAGACCAGCGCATTGCGGTGGATACGCACGAAGCGCTCGCCGAATTCGTCTTCCAACGCCTTGAGCGGCTCATCCAGCAGCACCTCGCCGCCGGAGTGTCTCAGGGTCACATATTTGTGGTCGGCGATGAAATAAACCACGTCGTCCAGCGGAATCAGCTCGATACCCTTACGGGTCCGGGCGCTGATATGGCTGCGCGGCCCCGGACCACCGCTGGCCGGCGGCTTGGTCAGGGCGGCAAGCTGCATCCGGTTCGGACGCTGGGCCTTGCCCAAGGCGGCAGCCAGGTCTTCCTGGCGCACCGGCTTGACCAGATAGCCAACGGCACTCACCTGGAAGGCGTCGAGCGCGTATTCATCGTGAGCGGTCACGAAGATCACTGCGGGCGGCGATTCGCGCTCGCAGAGTCGCGCGGCCACCTGCAAACCGTCCAGACCCGGCATGCGGATGTCGAGCAGGACGATGTCAGGCTTGAGGTTTTCGACCAAAGCGAGGGCTTCCTCACCGTTGGTGGCTGTTGGCTCCAGGGCGGTATAACCGTCCAGTTGCCCCACCAGACGGGCCAGACGCTCGCGCGCCAAGGGTTCGTCATCGACGATCAGGACATTCATAAGCTCAGGCTTCCCGCATGAGTCGCTCGCATGGATAGCGAAGAGACGTTGTATGCCGCTGGTCGCGGCGTTCGATTTTGAGACTCGCAGCTGGTCCGAAAAGTGCCGTTAATCGCGCCTCGATATTGCTCAAAGCTTGACGAGTACCCTTTGGCGGGCGGGGCTGCTGCTCCACCTCGGGATCGTAGGGGTTACTGATCACCAGTTCGAACACCCCTTCTCGGTAGGTGGCGAAGATGGTTACCAAACCGCCTTCGATACGCGGCGCGACGCCGTAGATCAGGGCGTTTTCCAGCAGCGGCTGCAGAGTCAATTGGGGAATCGGCAGATCCGCCGGCACTCCGTCCACGTCCCACTGCAGTTGCAGGCGATCACCCAGGCGCAGGCGTTCGATCTCCAGGTAGCGGCGCGACAGCTCCAGCTCCTGGGACCAGCGCACCTTGGTGCCGGGCTGGGCCAGGCTGGCACGGAACAGGGCCGAGAGGTCCAGCACCGCGCGCTCGGCCTTGTCCGCATCCAGGGCGATGAGACTGGCGATGCTGTTCAGGCTATTGAACAGGAAGTGCGGACGGATGCGCGCCTGCAGGGACTCGATACGCGCGTGCAGTTCGGCCTGCTGCTGGCGGCGCCACTGGCTCTGCAGCCAGAAGTAGCGCAGCAGCAGCATGGACATGATCAGGGCGATCAGTGCATGGCGCATGTACAGCCGCACCTCGCCGGTCCGCTGCAGCGGACCGGCCAGTTGCAGCCAGTCGGCCACCAGGGTGCAGAGCAGGGTCAGGGCCACCACGATGGCGCAGCAGAAGCCGCCAGCCACCACCGGGCGATGCCGCGCGAGCCAGGGCCGCAGGCGACAGAGCAGCGCCGCCGACAGCAGCACGATCCACTGCACGAACAGCGACACCAGCGCCAGCCGGATCCAGTTGAACTGCAGGGTGAAGGGCTCCGCCAGGACCAGCACCAGCACCAGCAGCTCGGCCAGCACCACCAGCACGAGCAGGGCTTCCGGTTCGCAGAGCGCCGGGACGAAGAAATCGTCGACCTTGACCGGCCGAGGGGTTTTGCGGCGTTCGAGTATCATGGAGCCAGTGTGGGTCAGATACCACTCGTCGGCAAGTCGGCTCCGTTGAATCGGGCCGGAACCCGCTCAGGACTGCTATCATCGGCCCCCTCTCACTTCCACCGACAAGCCCAGCAGCAGGCCGATCCATGAGCAGCGAAAAAACCAACCAGTCCTGGGGCGGACGCTTCAGCGAACCCGTCGACGCCTTCGTCGCCCGCTTCACCGCTTCGGTGGACTTCGACAAGCGCCTCTACCGCCACGACATCCTCGGCAGCCAGGCCCATGCGCGCATGCTGACCCAGGCCGGCGTGCTCAGCGAAGCCGAGCGCGACGCCATCGTCGCAGGGCTGGACGAGATCCGCCGCGAGATCGAGGCCGGTACCTTCGAGTGGCGCGTCGATCTGGAAGACGTGCACATGAACATCGAGGCGCGCCTGACCGAGCGCCTGGGCGTGGTCGGCAAGAAGCTGCACACCGGCCGCAGCCGTAATGACCAGGTGGCCACCGACATCCGCCTCTGGCTGCGCGACGAGATCGACGCCATCCTCGTCGAGCTGAATCGCCTGCAGGCCGGCCTGCTGCAACTGGCCGAGACCGAAGCCGACACCATCATGCCCGGTTTCACCCACCTGCAGACCGCCCAGCCGGTGACCTTCGGCCACCACCTGCTGGCCTGGTTCGAGATGCTTTCCCGCGACCACGAGCGCCTGGTCGACTGCCGCAAGCGCGTCAATCGCATGCCCCTGGGCAGCGCGGCCCTGGCCGGCACCACCTACCCCATCCAGCGCCAGGTCACCTGCGAGCTGCTGGGCTTCGAGGCCATCGGTGGCAACTCCCTGGATGGCGTCTCGGATCGCGACTTCGCCATCGAATTCTGCGCCGCCGCCTCCCTGGCGATGATGCACCTGTCGCGCTTTTCCGAAGAGCTGGTGCTCTGGACCAGCGCCCAGTTCCAGTTCATCGACCTGCCCGATCGCTTCTGCACCGGCTCCTCGATCATGCCGCAGAAGAAGAATCCCGACGTTCCCGAACTGGTACGCGGCAAGACTGGCCGGGTGTTTGGCGCCCTTACCGGCCTGCTGACCCTGATGAAGGGGCAGCCGCTGGCCTACAACAAGGACAACCAGGAAGACAAGGAACCCCTGTTCGACGCCGCCGATACCCTACGAGACTCCCTGCGGGCCTTCGCCGACATGGTCCCGGCCATCAAGCCCAAGCGCGAGATCATGCGCGAGGCAGCGCGTCGCGGCTTCTCCACCGCTACCGACCTTGCCGACTATCTGGTGCGCAAGGGCCTGCCGTTCCG
The DNA here is from genome assembly GCF_021106615.1 of Pseudomonas sp. PLB05. NCBI lineage: Bacteria > Pseudomonadati > Pseudomonadota > Gammaproteobacteria > Pseudomonadales > Pseudomonadaceae > Pseudomonas > Pseudomonas sp. PLB05. The sequence continues at coordinate 444,712 of NZ_JAJOHO010000002.1, read as the reverse complement.
CGATTGCCACGAGATCGTCGGCCATGCGGTGAAGTACGGCGTGGATAGCGGCAAGGACCTGGCCGAGATGAGCCTGGACGAACTGCGTCGCTTCAGCGATCAGATCGAGCAGGACGTCTTCGCCGTCCTGACCCTGGAAGGCTCGGTCAATGCCCGCGACCACATCGGTGGCACCGCACCGGCCCAGGTCCGCGCCGCCGTGAAGCGCGGCCGCGAGCTGCTGGCCAAGCGCTGAAAGCTGTCTTGCGCTCCCCACCGCCTCTCAGCGGTGGTTGCCCGGGAGCAGGCAAGCCGTCCATCGGACGGCTCTGCCTGACGGAGAGCCAGGCCGTATGGCCTTGGTAGCACTGTGCCCGCCTGCAATCCGTCTACGACAGGGCTCTCTGGCTGAAGGCCTTGGCAGGCCGCTAAGCGGCCGCCGACCAGCCGTCGATAGGCACGACCACCGGCACTCAGGACAGTGACCAGGCCGCCGATACTGGAGACTTGACCAGCCGTTCGAGTCAAGTCTCATGCGCCTTTCAGCCTGCTCCATCCTGCTTTGCGGAATGTTCGCTGCGGCTTCCAGCCAGGCCGCCCTGCCGCCGCCGCTGCCACAGACGCTCACCTGGCATGTCCAGCTGAACGGCGTGCTGCAGAAGCCCAATCGCACCCTCTACGACATCGATCTCTATGACACCAGCAAGGCGGTGATCGCCAATCTGAAGGGCAATGGGAAGACGGTGATCTGCTATTTCAGCGCCGGTACCTGGGAGGACTGGCGGCCCGACGCCGCGCTCTATCCCAAGGCCGCTCTGGGCAAGGCGCTGGACGCCTGGCCGGGCGAACGCTGGCTGGACATCCGCCGTGCCGACGTCCGCGCCTTGCTGGCCAAGCGGCTGGACCTGGCGGTGCAGAAGGGTTGCCAGGGCGTGGACCCGGACAACGTCGACGGCTACTCCAACCCCAACGGCCTCAAGCTGACCAAGGCCCAGCAGCTGGACTTCCTCAACTGGCTGGCCGACGAGGCGCACAGGCGCAGTCTGCTGGTGGGTCTGAAGAACGCCGTGGATCTGGTGCCGAGCCTCTACACCAAGTTCGACTTCGCCCTCAACGAGAGCTGCTACGACTACGCCGAGTGCAACGCCTACAGCTACTTCCGCACCCAGAAGAAGCCGGTGATGATCATCGACTACGGTCTCTACAGCACCAAGCGCTGCAGCCAGGCCAAGACCTCGGGCTACAACCTGCAGTTCTATCCGCTGTCGCTGGCGGCGCTGGGCACCGCCTGCAAGTAGCCATGGCGCGGGATCTGGGTCAGGTCGCGCGAGCGGGAGCCACGTCCAACGCGGCTTGGCCGACGCGCAGCGGATTTTGAGCAGGCGCTCAGAACTTGTGTACGATCTTTTGGACTAGAGCCAGACAAGGCAAAAACAGCTGAGGAAGCGCAGTTTACAAGTTGTAAATGAGCATTCCGAAGCTGTTTTTAACGCCGTATGGCCGACGGCCAGGAGATCGTAAACAGGTTCTCAGTCGAGGCCGGCCTTCTTGTGCGACCTCTGCCCCAGCGCGATCCAGTCCAGATCGCCCTCGCCCTGGGCGACGGCCTCCAGCAGGTTGTCTCTCAGGACGCTGGCGAAGGGTAGCGGTACCGCCTTTTCCTGACCGGCCGCCAGGGCCAGGCCGACGTCCTTGAGTCCCAGGCTGAGCTTGAAGGCCGCCGGCGAGAACTTTCGCTCGGTCAGCAGGCGTCCGTAGTTCTGGTACACCGGGGCGGCGAACAGGGTGCTGGTGAGGATTTCCAGCAGCGCTGCCGGCTCCACGCCATAGCTGCGGGCCAGGGCGGTGCTCTCGCCCATGGTCTCGATGGCGCTGGCGATCATGAAGTTGCCAGCGATCTTCACCACGTTGGCCTGGCGCGGCTCCGCGCCCACCGGCCAGGTCTTGCGTCCCAGCACGTCGAGCAGCGGCTGGACGCGCTGGATCGCCTCGGGCTCGCCGGCCACCACGATGTTGAGCTGGCCACTGGCAGCTACGTCGGTGCGGCCGAAGACGGGTGCCGCCACATAGCCCAGGCCGGCCTCGGCATGGCGCGCGACCAGTTCGTCCACCAGGGCCACCGACAGGGTGGCCATGCTGACGTGGATCAGCCCGACCCGTGCCTGCTCAAGGGCGCCGCTGTCAAGGATTACCTCGCGGGTGGCGGCGTCATTGGCCAGGATGCTGAAGACCACCTCCACGTCGAAGGCCTCTGCCGGCGTCGCCGCCGCGCGGGCACCCTGCTCGACCAGCACCTGGACCGGCGCCTGGGAGCGATTCCAGACCACGACCTCATGACCGGCCTTGAGCAGATTGGCGGCCATGCCCTGGCCCATGCCACCCAGGCCAATGAATCCGATACGCATAGTGTTGCCTCCTCGAGGTGCGATGGATGCCGCCGACTACAGCCAGCGGCGAAACTTGAACCAGGCATAGGGAATCAACGCCGAGACCACCATGGCGCCCAGCGCCAGCGGATAGCCGAAGTGCCAGTCCAGCTCCGGCATGACCTTGAAGTTCATGCCGTAGACGGTGCCCACCAGGGTCGGCGGCAGGAACAGCACCGAGGCGATGGTGAACACCTTGACGATGTTGTTCTGCTCCACGCTGATCAGGCCCAGGGTGGCGTCGAGCAGAAAGCCGATCTCGCCGTTCATTTTGGCCTGGTAATCGCTCAGCGAGCGGACGTCGCGCTCCAAGGTCTTGAACCAGGTCTTGGCCGTGCCGGAGATCCAGGTGGCGCCCGCCCGGCGCAGGTAGGAGACGATGCGATTGATGCCCAGCAGACTCTCGCTGAGCTGGGCCAGCAGCTGATTGCTGCGCCCCAGCTGCTTGACGATGGATTGCAGGTCGGTCTTGGGCTGCTGCTTTTCCTGCGGTGAATCCAGGGGTTCGCGAAACACCGCCTTGGCCAGGCGATTGAGATGCGCCTGCACCGATTCGAGGATGTCGGCCACCCGGTCCACCAGGCTATCCAGCAGCGAGGCGAAGATGACATCGCTGCGACAGTGCTGGCTCGCCTGCTGCTGGGCCTTGCCGAGAAAGGTCTTGAAGGCCGCCAGTTCGGCGTAGCGCACCGTCACCAGCCACTCGGGCGTCAGCACGAAATTGACCACCGAGGCCTGCGGCTGATGCTCGCTGAAGCCACTGACGACGGTGGTGGTCAGGTGCAGAGCCTGGTCGGTCTGGTAGAGTCGCGAGGATTCCTCGATCTCGGCGATCTCTTCCCGGGTGGGGATGTCCATCGCCAGTGCCTGCTCCAGATAGCGCTCCTCCGCCTCGCTGGGGTCGAGCAGATCGACCCAGAGCAAATCGTCCGGCAACGCGTCTCCCGGCGACAGCGGCTGGGCCACCAGCTCGTTGGCGGACAGGCGATAGCAGGTGATCATCGAGAAGACTCCAGGCCAGAATCAGGGGTCGCACTGTAACAAAAGGTATCCGAACATGATTGACCACACCGATGACGAAGAATCCTTTGTCTCCTCCCATCTGATCGAAGCGGTGGAGAACCAGCTTGCCGCTGCCGAGCCGGCCTATGTCCAGGCCGTGCTCAACAAGCTGACCCTGGTCGGCTACGAACGCGAGGAAGCGGTGCTGCTGATGGCTCAGGCACTGTCCTTCGAGATCGAAGCCATGCTCGCCGCCGATCGCCCCTTCGACGGCGCCCACTACGAGCGCCTGCTACGGGCCCTGCCGGAACTGCCCGAGGTCGCGGACGACTAGGCCTCGACCGGCTCCAGCGCCAGCAGCTCCACCTGCTGCTCCTTGCCGCCGGGCACCGGCCAGCTGAGGCGCTCGCCGGGGGTCGCCCCGAGCAGCGCGCTGCCGGCCGGCGCCAGCACCGAAATCCGGCCCTCCGCGCCGGCGTCCTCCGGATAGACCAGCACCACCTGGTACTCCTTGCCGGTGTCGGTCTCACGGCAGCGCACCCGCGAATTCATGGTGACCACCGCGCCGATCTCCTCGGGCGCCACCACTCGCGCCTGAGCCAGTTCCTCGTCCAGGGCCTCTGCCACGGGCCCGAATTCGGGCAGGGCGTCGAGCAGCCGTTCGAGACGGGGCAGATCGACGGCGGAAACGGTGATGGGCGATGCATGACGCATGGCGGACTCCTGGAAGACGAGACGATGCGGCCCAACCGCGCGGTGCGGCGGACCACCGGGATGACGGGCGACCGGCGCCCAGCGAGAAGCCGCACAAGGGCGGCAAAAGAAAACGGCGCTCGAAGGGCGCCGTCAGATCACGCTAGCACAGGGCTCAAGGCTCGGGTCAAGCCGCACCGACCGCAGGTCATTACAGCCCGGGCAAGGCCACGCTCTCGCCGGTCTGCTCCAGGGTCACCCGTACCAGCAGCGCGCCGAGGGTCTCGGACGAGGTGTCGCAGATCCAGCTCTGGCCGTCCCAGTCGAAGTGATAGCCACCCGACCGCGCGGCGACCCAGAGCTGCACCAGCGGGGGCTGGCGGCTGAGAATGACCTGGCTGCCGTTGTCGAACTTGATCGTCAGCACGCCACCGGCATTTTCCAGATCGAGGTCCAGCCCGCTGTCGTCATAGGCGTCTTCGACCTGGCGCTGGGTCTGGTCGACGAGGTGATGGAATTGCGCTTCGCTGAGCCGGCTCATGACGATCCTCGAAAGAAGGGAAAGAATCGCCGCACGGTAGCGGGCCGCCCAGATGGCGTCCAGTCGCGGCTGTTGCCGGCAGCTGCGCTTCAGCCATCCGGGCGTGTCAAAGAGTCGCTCAACCCCGTTATACTCCGGGCAATATTCGCCTGAATAAAGGTTTCGCGTCATGAAGCGCCTGTCTCTCCTCTTCATCGCCTGCGCCTGCCTGCTGGCCGGCTGCGGTCAGAAAGGCCCGCTGTACCTGCCCGACGACCAGAAAGCCGCCAAAGAACACCGCCACGACGTGTTCTAGGGAGCCACCATGGAAGTCTTCGCTGTCCGTGCAGGTGAACTGCATGCGGAAGGGGTCGCCCTGAGCGCCGTGGCGCAGGAATTCGGCACCCCCGCCTACGTCTACTCGCGAGCGCACATCGAGGGCCAGTACCGCGCCTATACCGATGCGCTGGCCGGTCTGCCGCACCTGGTCTGTTTCGCCGTCAAGGCCAACTCCAACCTCGGTGTGCTCAATGTCCTGGCCCGCCTCGGCGCCGGCTTCGACATCGTCTCCCGCGGCGAGCTGGAGCGCGTCCTGGCCGCTGGTGGCGACCCGCACCGGGTGGTGTTCTCCGGGGTCGGCAAGACCCGTGACGACATGCGCCGCGCCCTGGAAGTGGGCGTGCAATGCTTCAACGTCGAATCCACCGACGAGCTGGAACGGCTGCAGCAGGTGGCCGCCGAACTGAACGTGGTCGCGCCGATCTCGCTGCGGGTCAATCCCGACGTCGACGCCGGCACCCACCCCTACATTTCCACCGGTCTCAAGGAAAACAAGTTCGGCATCGACATCGCCGACGCCGAGGCGGTCTACGCCCGCGCCGCCGCGTTGCCGAACCTGGAAATCCTCGGCGTGGACTGCCATATCGGCTCCCAGCTCACTACCCTGCCGCCCTTCCTCGACGCCCTCGACCGCCTCTTGGCGCTGATCGATCGCCTCGCCGAGCGCGGTATCGTCCTGCGCCACCTGGACCTCGGCGGCGGCCTGGGCGTGCGCTATCGGGACGAGCAACCGCCGCTGGCCGGCGACTACATCCAGGCCATCCGCGAGCGCATCGCTGGGCGCAGCCTGACCCTGGTGTTCGAGCCGGGCCGCTTCATCGTGGCCAATGCCGGCGTCCTGCTGACCCGCGTGGAATACCTCAAGCACACCACCCACAAGGATTTCGCCATCGTCGACGCGGCGATGAACGATCTCATCCGTCCGGCGCTGTACCAGGCCTGGATGGCGGTGGAGCCGGTGGTCGCGCGCCAGGGCGAAGCCCGCCGCTACGACTTGGTCGGTCCCATCTGCGAGACCGGCGACTTCCTCGCCAAGGACCGCGAGCTGGTGCTGGCCGAGGGCGATCTGCTGGCCATCCGCTCCGCTGGGGCCTATGGCTTCACCATGAGTTCCAACTACAACACTCGCGGCCGTGCGGCCGAGGTGATGGTGGATGGCGACCAGGCGCACCTGGTCCGTCGGCGCGAGACGCTGGAAGAACTCTTCGCAGGCGAGAGCCGGCTGCCGGCCTGAGGGGAGTTCCATGCAACTGCGCTTCACCAAGATGCACGGTCTGGGCAACGATTTCATGGTCCTCGACCTGATCAGCCAGCACGCCCACATCCAGCCCAAGCACGTCCGTCTGTGGGGAGATAGAAACACCGGGGTTGGCTTCGACCAGTTGCTGATCGTCGAGACCCCGACCACGCCGGACGTGGACTTTCGCTATCGCATCTTCAACGCCGATGGCTCCGAGGTCGAACAGTGCGGCAATGGCGCCCGCTGCTTCGCCCGCTTCGTCTTCGACAAGCGCCTCACGGTCAAGAAGCAGATCCGCGTCGAAACCAAGAGCGGCATCATCGAATTGCACCTCAAGGGTGATGGCCAGGTGCGCGTCGACATGGGCGCACCGCGTCTGCAGGCCGCCGAGATCCCCTTCATCGCCGAGGCGGAGACCCTGAGCCATGCCGTCCAGGTCGACGGCGAGACGGTCGAGCTGGCGGTGGTCTCCATGGGCAACCCCCACGGCGTGCTGCGGGTCGCCGACGTCGACCAGGCGCCGGTGCTCACCCTCGGGCCCAAGCTGGAGTGCCATCCGCGCTTTCCGCAAAAGGCCAACATCGGTTTCCTGCAGATCATCGACACCCAGCGCGCCCGCCTGCGGGTCTGGGAGCGCGGTGTCGGCGAAACCCGCGCCTGCGGTACCGGCGCCTGCGCCGCCGCCGTGGCCGGGATTCGCCAGGGCTGGCTGAAATCGCCGGTCAGCATCGAGTTGCCGGGCGGTCTGCTCAACATCGAGTGGGACGGCGTCGGCCAACCGGTGCTCATGACCGGTCCGGCCACCCGTGTCTACGAAGGCCAGGTAAGAGTATGAGCGATACCCCCGAACTGACCGCGGACCAGGTCGCCGACTGGCTGCTGGACCATCCGCACTTCTTCGCCGATCGCGAAGAGCTGCTGGCGGAGATGCGTGTCCCCCACCAGCGGGGGACCGCCATCTCCCTGGTCGAGCGGCAACTCGGCCTGCTGCGCGATCGCAACGGCGAGATGCGCCATCGCCTGGCCCACCTGATGGACGTGGCCCGGGACAACGACCGGCTGTTCGACAAGACCCGCCGGCTGATCATCGGCCTGCTGGACGCCAACAGCCTCGAAGAGGTGATCGGCACCGTCGAGGACAGCCTGCGTCATGAGTTCAAGGTGCCCTACGTCGGCCTCATCCTGTTCCACGAGCACCCGCTGCCGGTCGGCCGCAGCGTCACCCCCGCCGAAGCGCAAAAGGTGATCGGCGGCCTGCTGGGTGGTGAGAAGACCACCAGTGGCGTCCTGCGCGCCCACGAACTGGCCTTCCTGTTCGGTGACTCGGCCAAGGAAGAAGTCGGCTCGGCTGCCGTCGCCGCCCTCTCCCACCAGGGCCTGCATGGGGTCCTGGCGATCGGCAGCCCCGACCCCCAGCACTATCGCAGCAGCCTGGGCACGCTGTTTCTGAGCCATGTGGCGGAAGTCCTGGCGCGGGTACTGCCCCGCTTCCCCGTCCCCTTGCGCACGGTGCGCTGAGCCCGGGAGCGGAGCATGCAGATCCAGCTCGATGCCTATCTCGACCATCTGCGCCTGGAACGCCAGGTTTCGCCCCACACCCTCGACGGCTACCGCCGCGATCTGCGCAAGCTGCTGACCTTCGTCGAAGCCGAAGGGCTGAGCGACTGGGGCGGCCTGGACAGTCGCCGCCTGCGCGCCCTGATCGCCCAGCTGCACCGGGCCGGTGCCTCCAGCCGCAGCCTGGCGCGATTGCTTTCAGCCTGTCGCGGCTTCTATCTCTACCTGATTCGCGAAGGTCACTGCAGCCAGGACCCGGCCCATGGGCTCTCGCCGCCCAAAGCCCAGAAGGCCCTGCCCAAGGTGCTCGACGTCGACCGCTCCATGCAGCTGCTCGACGGCGCCGTGGAAGACGACTTTCTCGCCCTGCGCGACCAGGCCCTGCTGGAGCTCTTCTACAGCTCCGGGCTGCGGCTGTCCGAACTGGTGGGTCTGGACCTGGCGGATGTGGACCTGGCCCAGGGCCTGGTTCAGGTGCGCGGCAAGGGCAACAAGGAGCGGGTGCTGCCCATCGGCAGCAAGGCCCGCGACGCCCTGGAGACCTGGCTCAAGGTCAGGCCCCAGGCCGCCCCGTGTGACGATGCCCTGTTCATCGGCCAGCGCGGTCTGCGGCTGACGCCCCGCGCGGTACAGTTGCGGGTGCGCGAGGCCGGCGTGCGCGAACTGGGCCAGCACCTGCATCCGCACATGCTCAGGCACAGCTTCGCCAGCCACATGCTCAGCGCCTCCGGCGATCTGCGCGCGGTGCAGGAATTGCTCGGCCACGCCGACATCGCCACCACCCAGATCTACACCCACCTGGACTTCGGCCAGCTCGCCGAGGTCTATGACAAGGCGCACCCCCGCGCCAAGCGCAAGGCCAGCCGATGACGATTCGCCTCGTGACCTTCGACCTCGACGACACCCTCTGGGAAATTGCTCCCGTCATTCATTCCGCGGAGGCCCTGCTGCGCGACTGGTTCGCCGATGCCGCTCCGCGGCTGGGCAGCGTTCCGGTGGAGCACCTCTGGGCGATCCGTGATCGCCTGCTGCAGCAGGACGCCGGGCTCAAGCACCGGGTCAGCGAGATGCGCCGTCGGGTCATCCACCAGGCACTGCTCGATGCCGGCTATGGCGAACCCGAGGCCGCCCAGCTGGCCGAAGCGGGCTTCGCGGTCTATCTGGCCGCCCGCCAGCAGGTCACCCTGTTCGACGACGTCCACCCCACCCTGGAGCAACTGGCCGATCGCTACACCCTGGGCGTGCTGACCAATGGCAATGCGGACGTTCAGACCATCGGCCTGGCCGACTACTTCCGCTTCGCCCTGAATGCCGAGCAACTGGGCGTCGGCAAGCCCGACCCCAAGCCCTTTCGCGAAGCCCTGCGCCTCACCGGCATTCCCGCCGAGGCCACCGTGCACGTAGGAGACAACCCCGTGGATGATGTCGAGGGCGCCCAGCGCGCCGGTATCCGCGCGGTCTGGTTCAACCCCTTGCAGCATCCCTGGCAGGGCCCCGGCAAACCGGATGCGGAGGTCCGCAGCCTGAGCGAGCTTCCCATCGTGCTGGAGGGATGGTCAGGCAGACCGAAAAATAGTAATACTAAATAATGAAAAGCTGATTTTTTCGTGCTTGCCAGCCGTCTGCCTGCTCCTTCGATTCTGTTAACCAATCGTCAAAATATTCGTCACACTTGCAGCCTGCATTAGCAGTTGCTTTGCGACCCTCTTCACCAAAAACTTCGGGAGCCGACGGTTTTTTGCCAAGCACACCTCATTTGGCCGTCTATTCCCTAAGAACAACAGCAGTAATGGCCGTCTCGCTGACCAACTTCCCCTGCCGGACCTCGCGTTGACAGTCCAAACCCTTTTGACAATCATTGCCGCAGATTCGAAGTAGCGCTGGGATTGCGCGCTGAATCTGCTGCCGTACAGGTCAGGGAAGACAGCATTACCTCCCCCTCCTCTGCGTCTCGCCGATGGTTTCTCAAGTTTCTGGACGTTGCGTTGTCAGGCCTTGATATCGGTAACTAAACCCTCTGTTCATTCCGTCCAGGTGCAAACCCGTGCGGTAGCCATGTCCGAACCGGACCGGTTACCAGCCAAGACGCGGTAAACCTGTGCGGTAGCCATGCCCAGGCGCTGGACAGAGCGGGACGATCACCGTGCCAGCGAGCACCTGCAGGACTACATGGATGTCATCTGAACTGGACTTAATTCTCTTTGCTCACGCAACTTCGGTCTTGCCTGAAACGGGCAAGCGAATGGCGGTGCGGGCAAACAAGCTACCGCGGGCTTCAGCGCCCTGCGTGCTGGTTCGGATGAGTTCGCAAAGAGTGGAAAGCGCTCGCTAGACAGTCTCGAGCAAGTTGGCGAAGTCCTGGCACTGACAACCAAGCATTAGTTATCCGCACTGGCTGTCGCGAGCCCTGACCGACGTTCATCAGACGGTCATTTACTCAATAAAGATTAAAAAGCTCTGCTGCATTTTTTGCTGACTGCCGGGCATGGCGAAAGCCAGTTTCAACCACGTTAATTGCGCCCTGATGGCGCACGGAGAGGATGCCCCGATGGCAAGGAATGATCTATCGGAAGCGACATTAGGATGTCTAATTGGCGGCGCTGGTCCGGCGGGCCTGGGATTCCTGTTCAATGCCATCAAGCGTGGCGCCCTGGAGCAGCTAGCCCAGGCGGGCACCATCATCGTCGACGCCGGGACCGAACTCGGTGCCGGCAAGCTGGGTGACTATCAGATCATCGCCAACTCGGTGAGCGACGTCTTTCTGGACTGTCTGCGCGACCCCCTGTTGGCGCCCATCCTGGCGCCGCTGCAGGCCTCGCCGACCTTTCGCCACCTCAAGTTGAATGCTCAGGAAGCGCCGGCGCTGCCCATCGTCGGCCAGCTCTTCCAGCAGGCCGCCGGCCTGATCCTGCCCTGGCTGGAACGCCAGTACGGCATCCCCACCTGGCGCCAGACCCGTATCACCGAGGTCACCTGCGAAGGTTCGAGCTATGTCGTCTGGCTGGAACAGGCCGGCGCCATCCGCCGCGTGCGCACCTCCAGCCTGGTGCTGAACCTGGGCGGCAAGCAGACCCGCTCCAGCTTCGAGGAAAGCAGCCAGGCCATGGGTCTACAGCTGCCCCAGAGCGCCTCGATCGACAGCTCCGACAGCCTGCTGCGCCTGCAACCCGAGGCCCTGCGCCAGCGCTATCGTGCCAGGCTCAAGGATGGCGGTCTGATCTGCGTGGTGGGCGGGTCCCACAGCGCCTTTTCCGCCCTGGACAACCTGGCCAGTGCCCTACACCACGACGGCCTGCGCGAACTGACCCTGGTCCATCGCTCGCCGATCCGACTGTTCTACGAGACCGCTGCCGAAGCCCTGGCCGCCGGCTATGACTTCGACCCGCTGCAGGATATCTGCCCCATTTCCAAGCGGGTCAACCGCTCGGGCGGGTTGCGCTACCGAGCCCACGAGATCGGTCGCCAGGTCCTGGCCGGTCAGGGCATCGGCGGTACCCCGGTCAAGGTCAAGACGCTGCAACTGGATGGCAGCGCCGAGCGCCTCGCCAGCGCCCAGACGCTGTTCGACAGCGCCGCCCTGCTGGTTCAGGGCATGGGTTACCAACCCATAGTGCCCGAGCTGCGCTGCCAGGACGGTCGTCCGCTGACCCTGCGCACCCTGCGCGGCGGTCTGGATTCCGATGCGGCCGGCAGCCCGCTGGACCAGCACGGCCAGCGCCTCAAGGGCCTGCACCTGTTCGGCCTGGGTTCGGGGCTGGCGGTCGACCCCCGACTGGGCAGCGAAGCGTCCTTTTCCGGACGCATCTATGGGGTCTGGCAGTTCCACAACGATGCCAGTCGCGAGGCCCTCGAATCGGTTCTGGAGCGGCTGGACAAGCCCGGCGCCCCCTTCCGGCCGATGGCCAGCCCCGTCGCCGAACACGCTTGACCGAACCGACACGTATCAAGGACTCGATAAGCAGGTACCGGATCATGATCAATGTGACCAAGCCCTACCTGGGCGACAAGGAACGCTTCAAGGCGTATATCGACAAGATCTACGCCAACAACTGGATCACCAATCAAGGCCCTCTGCACGCTCAGCTCGAAGAGCGCCTGCGCGATTATCTGGGCGTCAGAAACATCATCCTGGTCAACAACGGTACCCTGGCCCTGCAGGTCGCCTATCGCGCCCTGGGCCTGTCCGGCAGCGCCATCACCACGCCGTTCAGCTTCGTCGCCACCACCAGCACCCTGCACTGGGAAGGGATCCGCCCGGTCTTCGCCGACATCCACCCGGAAACCTGGAACCTGGATCCGGCCAACGTCGAAGCCGCCATCGAGCCTGACACCTCGGCCATCGTCGCCACCCACGTGTTCGGCAATCCCTGCGATGTCCGTGGCCTGCAGCAGGTCGCCAACCGCCACGGCCTCAAGGTCGTCTACGACGGCGCCCATGCCTTCGGCACCCGCTTCGAAGGCCGCTCGGTGCTGCAGTGGGGCGACATCACCACCGTCAGCTTCCACGCCACCAAGCTGTTCCACACCATCGAAGGCGGCGCGATCATCACCGAAGACGACGAGCTCGCCGAGCACGTCCGCCGCATGATCAATTTCGGCATCGTCGATGCCGAGCGCATCGAAGGCGTGGGCATCAACGCCAAGCTCAACGAGGTATCCGCGGCCATGGGGCTGTGCATCCTCGACGAGCTGGAAGACATCCTGGCCCGCCGCGCCGTCATCGGTCAGCACTATGAGCGACGCCTGCAGGGCGCCTTCGACCTGCAGCGCCCCACCTACGGCAGCCAGCTGAACTACAGCTACTTCCCGGTGGGCCTGCGCGACGAGCCGAGTCTGCTGGACACCAAGAAGGCCCTGAACGCCGTCGGCATCAATCCGCGCCGCTACTTCTATCCGTCGCTGGAAACCCTGGACTACCTGCAGCCCCAGGCGATCAAGCCGGTCTCGCGCAAGCTGAGTCACCGCATCCTCTGCGTGCCGCTCTATCCGGACCTGCCGCAGGCGACCCAGGACCTGCTGATCGACACCCTGCTGTTGGCACAACAGAAAAAGACCAGCATGGAATCCCTGCGGGCACTCATCACCCCGGCACAGCTGCTGCCGAGCTGGGATTTTCCCGGCGACTCCTCTCCTGTTCTAACTTGATCCTGGCCCGCTATCTCCCATGACCAGTCCCGCGAAAGTGTCGGTGTTGCGCAACACCCTGATCAATTATGCCGGCCAAGCCTATGCGCTGCTGATCGGCATCTTGATCCAGCCGATGTATCTCGGTCATCTGGGTGCCGAAACCTATGGTCTGATCGGCTTCTTCGCCGTGCTGCAGACCTGGCTGCAACTCCTCGACGTCGGCATTTCCGCCTCGCTGGTGCGTGACGTCGCCCATGGCCGTGGCCAGACCGGCGCGGGGCGTACCCGTGGCCAGCTGCTGCGCTCGCTGGAATTCATCTTCATCCCCCTGGCGACCCTGGCCTTCGTCGCCATCGAGCTGAATTCGGAATGGATGGCGGGCCACTGGCTCAACGTCCAGGGCCTGCCCACGGAGACCGTGGCCCACTGCATCGGCCTGATGGGGCTGATGATCGCCTTCCGCCTGCTGTCGACGCTGTACAAGAGCGGCGTCCAGGGCGTCGAGCTGCACGGCTGGCTGAATCTGGTCAACGTATTGATCGCCACGGTGCGCTATTTCGGCGGCCTGATCCTGGTGATGTGGATTTCCCAGGAGCCGCTGGACTTCTTTGTGTTCCAGGCCTTCGTCGCCGTGTTCGAGATGCTGGTCTATGCGCTCAAGGCCTATCGCCTGCTGCCCAACCCCACCTGGTGGAGCGGCTTCGACTGGCAGCGGGTCAAGCCCATCGTGCCCTTCGCCCTGAGCATGTCCTTTACCTCGATCCTGTGGATCGCCCTGACCCAGCTCGACAAGCTGGTACTGTCCAAGGCGCTGCCCCTGGCCGAGTACGGCTACTTCAGCCTGGTGGCGCTGATCTCCACCGGCATCGTGACCCTGACCAATCCACTGGTGCAGGCGCTGCTGCCGCGCATGACGGTGCTGGTGTCCCAGGACAAACCGCTGGAACTGGAACGCCTCTATCGCAACGCGGCGCGCTTCGCCTTCGCCATCCTGCTGCCGCTGGCGGCCATGGTGGCCTTCCATGGCGAGGCGCTGATCTTCGCCTGGACCGGCGACAAGGTCTCCGCCCACTGGAGCGAGCCGATCCTGTTCTGGTACGCCCTGGGCTCGGCGCTGCTGGCCCTCAGTCAGTTCCAGTTCTATCTGCAGTACGCCTACGGCAAGTTGCGCCTGCACGTCTGGTACAGCCTGGTGTCCGCGGCCATTTCGGTGCCCATCGTGATCCTGGTGGTCCTGCATTACGGCGCCTACGGCGCGGCGCTGGCCTGGTTCTTCATGCGCCTGATCCCCTTCGTGATCTGGCCGATGATCGTCCACGGCCGCTTCGCGCCGAATCTGCAGCGCTACTGGAACCAGGACCTGCTGGTGGCCGTGGTGGTGACCGCCATCGGCGTGGGCCTGAGCAAGTTGCTGTACCAAGAGATTCAACCGCAGGAGCGGTTTGCCATTCTCGCCACCCTCGCCCTGAGCGGTGGCCTGACCCTGGTGTTGATGGCGCTGAGCTATGTGCTCTGTTCTCCGAAACAGACCCGCTCGCGCCTGTTTTCCCAACTCTACAAAGCAGGTATCTGACATGGACGCTCGGACCGAAGCAGAGATCATGAAGAACTGGCCGACGGATTGCAGTCGGCCGGTCGCCAGCATCGTCTGCCTGACCTTCAACCATCGCGACTACATCGGCCAGGCCATCGATGGCTTTCTGCGCCAGCAGACCGATTTTCCCTTCGAGATCATCATCAACGATGACGCCTCGACCGATGGCACCCGGGACATCCTCAAGGACTACGAGCGCCGCTATCCCCGGCTGATCCGCCTGATCCTGCAACAGGAAAATCAGTACAGCCAGGGCAAGCCCTATGGCATGCCGGTGTTCCAGCACGCCCGCGGCGACTACATCGCCTATTGCGAAGGCGACGACTACTGGAACGACCCGCGCAAGTTGCAGCTGCAGGTGGATTTCCTGGAGCGCAATCGGGACTACGCCCTGACCTTCCACGCCTCCTATGCCTTCAACAGCAAGGGGATCGTCAATCCGCAGCGTTTCAGTGGCCAGGATCACTACGACCGCAGCGAAACCGACCTGAAGAAGGCCCTGCCGCTGTCCACCCTGACCGCCTGCTTCCGCAATGTCCTACGGGAACTGCCGCCGGAGCTGGAAACCGCTGCGCTCATGGACATCGTCTGGTGGTCGCTGCTGGGTGCCCACGGCAAGGGCAAGTTCATGGACGAGATCCGCCCCGCCGCCTACCGCGTGCACGAGAACGGGATCTTTTCCATGCGCGCCAGCCAGAAGCGCCTGCAGATGGATCTCCACACCCAGTACTGCCTCGCCAACTACTACT
This sequence comes from Pseudomonas sp. PLB05, assembly GCF_021106615.1. NCBI lineage: Bacteria > Pseudomonadati > Pseudomonadota > Gammaproteobacteria > Pseudomonadales > Pseudomonadaceae > Pseudomonas > Pseudomonas sp. PLB05. The sequence continues at coordinate 429,486 of NZ_JAJOHO010000002.1, read as the reverse complement.
ACCGGCTGGGCGAGCGTGACCTGCATGTCTTCTTCCTGCGCCAGGTCCTGAGTCTTTCGCTGTCCTCGATTCCGCCGACCCAGAAGGTCAAGGCGCTCTTGCGGGCGGTAAGCAACATCACCCTCAACATCGGCCGACGCTTCGCCCCCAAACGCGTCAGCTACTGAACGTACACAGAGCAGTTTTCCGGCTGCGCTGTATCCAGCTAAAAGGAAGGGACCCCAATGACCGTCATGCAGCGCTCTTCGTTCGAACAACACGAAGAACAACACCTGGACCTCAAGACGATGGCCCTCACGCTTCTTGATCACAAGAAGCTGATCGCGGGCATCACCGCGGGCTTTCTCGCCGTGGGCATCACCTATGCCGTGCTGTCCACCCCGCAATACATCGCCGGGGCGATGATCCAGATCGAACCCAAGAAGAATGCGCTCACGGCGGTCGCCGAGACCGTGGTGCGCCCCAACTCGGCCTCGCCGGCCGTGGCCGAGATCGAGCTGCTGAAATCCCGCGCGGTGCTGGCCAAGACCGTGGAGAACCTGCGCCTGGACATCGAGGCCAAGCCACGCTTCTTCCCGCTGATCGGCCACTACCTGTGGCGCACCTACGAAGCCGACAAGCCGGGTCAGCTGGCGGACAGCTGGCCGCAACTGCGCGGCTTCGCCTGGGGCGGCGAAAAGATCGACGTCTTCCAGTTCGATGTCCCGGACGACATGTACGGCGAGACCCTGACGGTGGTCGCCGGCAGCAACGGTCGCTATCGCCTGCTGGACAAGGACAAGCAGCCGCTGCTGGATGGCCAGGTCGGCCAGATGGCCAGCGGTAACGGCTACCGCATGCAGATCAAGACCCTGACCGCGCGCCCCGGCACCGAATTCAAGGTGACCCGCAACCGCGTCATCACCACCGCACAGCTCTATCAGAACCGCATCAAGACCAGCGAAGCGGGCAAGGAATCGGGCATCATCTACCTGTCCCTGGCGGACGAGAATCCCGACCTGGCCAAGAGCGTGCTGTCCGAGATCAGCCGCCTGTACGTGCTGCAGAACGTCGAGCGCAGCTCGGCGGAAGCGGCCCAGCGCCTGGACTTCCTGCGTGGCCAGCTGCCGGCGGTGCGCAAGGACCTGGAAAGCGCCGAAGCGGCCCTGAACAGCTATCAGACCAACAGCCGCTCCGTGGACATCAGCCTGGAAACCAAGGCGGTCCTGGACAAGATCGTCACCCTCGACACCAACATCTCCCAGCTCAAGCTCAAGCAGGCCGAATACGATCGCCTCTATACCCGTGATCACCCCAGCTACAAGACCCTGCTGAACCAGCTCGCCCAGCTGGAAGTGGAAAAGCGCAGCCTGCAGCGCAAGGTGGAAGCCCTGCCCAGCACCCAGCAGGAACTGCTGCGTCTGAATCGCGACATGAAGGTCACCAACCAGACCTATCAGCTGCTGCTCAACCAGGCCCAGGAACAGGACATCATCCGCGCCGGCACCATCGGCAACGTGCGCCTGGTCGACAACGCCGACGTCAACCTCGACGAGCCGGCCACCAACCGCAAGATCGCGCTGATCCTGTCGCTGCTGCTGGGTCTGGTGACCTCCGTGGTGGTGGTCTTTGTCCGCCAGGCCTTCCAGAAGGGCATCGAGAATCCCGACACCGTCGAGCAAATCGGCCTGCCGGTCTATTCCACCCTGCCCTTCACCAAGGACCAGGAGCGCCTGAACCGTCGCCTGAAGAAAAAGACCCGTACCGGCGAACCCAATCTGCTGAGCGTGGTGCAGCCGGCCAACCTGGCGGTGGAGTCCCTGCGCAGCCTGAGATCCAGCCTGCACTTCGCCATGCTGGAAGCCAAGAACCGGGTGATCATGATTTCCAGCCCGACCCCGGGCGTCGGCAAATCCTTCGTCTCCAGCAACCTCGCCGCAGTGGTCGCCCAGTCGGGGCAGCGCGTGCTGCTGATCGACGCCGACATGCGCAAGGGCTATCTGCACCGCGTGTTCGGCCTGCAGCCGCAAGCCGGCCTGTCCGAGCTGCTGACCGGTCGCAGCAAGCTGCGTGAAGCCATCGTGCCGAGCGGTATCGCCCAACTGGACATCATCAGCTGTGGTCAGTCCGCACCGAATCCCTCGGAGCTGCTGATGCACGCCAACTTCTCCCGTCTGCTGGACGAAGTGGGCGGCCTCTATGACCTGGTGATCATCGATACCCCGCCGATCCTGGCGGTGACCGATGCCGCCCTGGTGGGTCGTCTCGCCGGCACCACGCTGCTGGTCACCCGTTTCGGCCAGAGCACCCTCAAGGCCGTGGAGAACTCCCGCCGGCGCTTCGCCCAGAACGGCATCACCATCAAGGGCGCCATCCTCAACGGCGTGCAGCGCAAGGCCTCGACGTCCATGGAAGACGATGGCGTCTACGGCTACTACGAATACGGCCCCCGTACCTGATACGCCGCAACCGATCGCCCCTAGAGAAGGAACTCGCCCATGACGCTCGCCCCTCCTACCGGTCACTGGTATCTGGTGCAGACCAAGCCCAATCAGGAAGCCAGGGCCGAAGAAAACCTGAGCAGACAGGGTTACGTCTGCTTCCGGCCCCAGCGCGAGCGCAAGGCGTCCGGCAGAAGTCGTGCGGTTGGCAGCGAGTCGCTGTTCCCGGGGTATCTGTTCATTCAGCTCAATGACGTGAACGACAACTGGTACCCCATCCGCTCGACGCGCGGCGTCAATCGGATCGTCAGCTTCGGCACCCAGCCGACGGCGGTGAGCGAAGGCATCATCGACGACATCCGCCAGCGACTCGCCGCCCTGGCGGAACCTGCGCCTGCCCACCAGCCCGGCGCGACCGTGCGGGTGCAGTACAGCCAGGAGCTGGAGATGGACGCGGTGTTCCTGAGTGCCGATGGCAACGAGCGGGCCATCATCCTGCTGCGCATCCTGCAACGCGAACAACGGGTCAGCGTCGCTCTTGATCAATTGTCGGCAGCGGCTCCCGTCAACCAACGGCTGCGCGCCTGACCAAGAACTGTAAGACCCTTTGGAGGAGTCTATTCATGCAATGCAAGACCACGGTCGTGACCGTCACCTACGGCAATCGCCTCGGCTATCTGGAGCAGCTGGTCACCCGCGCCCTGGCCGAACGCACCATTCACCAGGTCGTCGTGGTGAGCAATGCGGCGACGGTATCGCTGGATAGCCTCGAAACCCGCTGGCCCGGTCAGGTCAAGGTAATCGCCCTGAGCGAGAACACCGGCTCCGCCAACGGTTACGCCGTGGCCCTGGAAGCCGCTCTGGCCAGCGACACCACCCATATCTGGATGATGGACGATGACAATGCGCCCCTGGGCGATGCCCTCGACGTGCTGCACCGCCGCCTCGACGAACTCGGCGCCGTCCATGGTCGCGACAAGGTAGCCGTGCTCGGCTATCGGCCGACCCAGCAGGCCGACATCGCCCAGTGCATCCCGACCAAGATGATCACCCAGCCGCGTTCGAGCTACTTCGGCTTCCACGTGGCGCGCATTCCCTACAAGATCTGGCGCCGCCTGCCCTGGGGCCGTCCGCGCGGTGGCCAGCCGGAAGCCCTGGTCGAGCTGCCCTTCGCCCCCTATGGCGGCATGCTCGCCCACCGCAGCCTCTATGAGCGCATCGGCCTGCCCCTGCGCGAGCTGGTGCTCTATTCCGACGACACCGAGTACACCTACCGCATCACCCAGGCCGGCGGAAAGCTGTTCATGGTCACCGAGGCGGAACTCGAAGAGCTGGAGCACTCCTGGAACATCAAGGAAGGCACCAGCAACGTCTACCAGAACTACCTGCAGGCCGGCTCGGACTTCCGCGCCTACTACGCCGCGCGCAACCAGGCCTGGTTCGACAAGAACGTCTGGGCCAGCTCGCGGCCGATGTACAACCTCAACCGCTACGTCTTCCACACCCTGCTCAAGTGGTTCGCCCGTGATGACAAGAGTCGCCAGCGCCTGGCGCTGATCCGGCAGGCGGTCCAGGACGGCGAAACCGGCGCGCTGGGGATAAACCGCAGCTATCCGCTATGAAACTGCTCTTTCTCAACAGCTTCTATCCGCCCCATGTGGGCGGTGGTGCGGAGCTCATCCTGCAACGCAGCGTGGAAGGCTTCCAGCAGCGCGGCCACGACGTCGCCGTGCTGGTGACCGGTCCCGAGCAGGGTGTGCATGAGGAGACGGTGAACGACGTCCGCGTCTATCGCGCCGGGCTGAAGAACTTCTACTGGCCCCTGACCCAGCAGCGCCCCGGTCCGCTGGCACGCTTCGGCTGGCACTTTCGCGACCAGTACAACAGCGCGATGCGGCCCCCCCTGCGCCAGGTCCTGCAACGGGAAAAGCCGGATCTGGTGGTGTGCCACAACCTGTCCGGCTGGTCGGTAGCGGCCTGGGACGAGATCCGCGCCAGCGGCGTCCCCATCGTGCAGGTGCTGCACGACATGTATCTGCTGTGCCCGAAGAACACCCTGTTCAAGAAGGGCCAGAGCTGCCAGAAACTCTGTGGCAGCTGCGCCGCCCTGCGCCGGCCCCACGCCGAGCAGTCCGCCAAGGTGGATGCCGTCGTCGGCGTCAGCCGCTATCTGCTGGACACCATCGTCAACAAGGGCTACTTCGGCGGCGTGCCGCGCCAGGTGATCCACAACGCCAGCCTGATCGCCGGCAGCAATGGCGAAACCTCGACACCCAGTCCCGAGGGCGTCGTCCGCTTCGGCTACATGGGCACCCTGTCGGAAAACAAGGGGGTGGGCTGGCTGATCGAGCAATTCCAGCGGCTGTCGCTCAACGCGACCCTGACCATCGCCGGCAAGGGCCAGCTGGACTATGAAACCCAGCTCAAGGCCATGGCCGATCCGCACAAGGTCAGCTTCGTCGGCTATCAGAAGCCCAAGGACTTCTACCGGAACATCGACGTCTTCGTGGCGCCGTCGCTGTGGGCCGAGCCCTTCGGCATGGTCGCCGTCGAAGCCTGCGCCTTCCAGAAGCCGGTCATCGCCACCCGCATGGGCGGCCTGCCGGAGATCGTCCGGGATGGTGTCAACGGCCTGCTCTGCAACGCCGACGACCGCGACTCCCTGGGCCGCGCCCTGCAATGCCTGCATGACGATGCCGAGCTGCGCCAACGGCTGAGTCTGCTGAGCCGCACCGCGGTGGCCGATCTGCTGAACATGGACACCATGCTCGACCAGTACCAGGCGCTCTTCGAGGACGTGCTGGGCAAGGCGCAGCACGGCGCCGCCAAGCAGCTTCACGTCCCTCACACACAGCTTTCCAACTGATCCACCCAGGTCACGGCAACGGGCAGAATCATGATCATCGTCAATTCCCGCTTCATCACCCAGGATCTTCGCGGCGTCCAGCGCTTCGCGGAATGCATCTCGCTGGAGCTGGCGAAGCTGAGATCCGACCTGCGCTTCGTCGCGCCGCCCGGCGCCGTCAGGCCCGAGGTGGCCAAACGGCTGGGCATCGAAGTCATCGGCACCCGTCAGGGCCAGCGCTGGGAGCAATGGGACCTGCCGAACTGGCTGAAGAGCCAGGGCAGCCCGCTGCTGCTGTCACTGTGCAGCACGGCGCCGCTGCTCTACAGCAACCAGATCGCCACCCACCACGACATCAACTACGTGCGCTTTCCCGAGAGTTACTCGTGGAAATTCCGCACCTCGTACCGCTGCCTGATTCCCATGCTGCTCAAGCGCTCGAACGCCCTGATCACCGTGAGTGAATTCTCCCGCGACGAGATCTCGCGCTTCTATCGCTACCCGAGCGACTCGATCACGGTCGTGCCCAACGCCGTGGCCGACGCCTTCACCCTGGCGCCGCGGATCGACAGCGTCGACACCCCCTATCTGCTGGCGGTGTCCTCGCCCAGCTACCACAAGAACTTCTCACGGATGCTGGAAGCCTTCGCCGCCCTGCCGCGGGACCTCAAGGTCGAATTGCGCATCGTCGGCGACAGCCACGCCGTGTTCGGCCAGAGCGATCTGGCGACCCTGGCGGCCAGGGATCCGCGGGTCAAGCTGCTCGGCCGCATCGACGATGGCGAACTGGCGCGCCAGTATCGCCAGGCCACCGCCTTCGTCTTTCCGTCGCTCTACGAGGGGTTCGGCATCCCGCCCCTGGAAGCCCAGGCCTGCGGCTGCCCGGTGATCTCGGCCAATACCGCCTCCATGCCGGAAGTGCTGCAGGACAGCGTCCTCTATTTCGACCCCTACGAGACGGCCAGCATCACCCAGGCGATGCGCACCATCCTGCAGGACGCACCGCTCAGGGAGGCGCTCCGCGCCAAGGGCCTGGCCAACATCCAGCGCTTCAACTGGCAGACCTCCGCGAGAAAGGTCTCCGACCTGCTGGACAGCGCCCTGGCGACCACCACGAAGTCCGCGGCCAGGGCCGCCTGAAACGACCCCACAACAACAATTCAGCGATCAAGAACTCATGGAAGAGACAAGCAAAGCCATGGCTGGCCAGCGCCGTTCCTCTGTACCCCTGACGCTCGACGAATCGAACGTGTCCGGACGCGTCCTTCAGGTCGCTGATTGCCACCTTCTGCGCAGCAGCTCGGACGACACCGCGGCAGAGACCGCGGAGCGCCCGGAGAACGCTGAATGTTTCGAAACGCCTGCAACAGACGCCGTCTTTGCAAAAAGCCCAACCATCAAGTTGCACGAACTCGACAGCGCTTCGGACGACATCGAGATCACCCGGCTGCCCTGGGGATATGCAGTGACCAGAAAGACCCGCACTCCATGATTCAGCACCAGCACTTGATTTCATTTCACGCTTAAGGAAGACGACATGAAAATCGCCATCGTTCACGATTGGTTGGTAACCTTTGCTGGCGCCGAACGCGTGCTCGCCGAACTGCTCGACATCTGGCCGGAGGCGGACCTGTTCAGCGTGATCGACTTCCTTTCGGACGAAGATCGGGCGCAGCTGCAGGGCAAGCAGGCGACGACCACCTTCATCCAGCGGCTGCCCCAGGCCAAGAAGCGCTATCAGACCTACCTGCCGCTCATGCCGCATGCCATCGAGCAGCTGGATCTGTCCGGCTACGACCTGATCATCTCCAGCAGCCATGCGGTGGCCAAGGGCGTCCTGACTGGTCCGGACCAGCTGCACATCAGCTATGTCCACTCGCCCATCCGCTACGCCTGGGACCTGCAGCACCAGTACCTCAAGGAAGCAGGGCTCGATCGCGGCCTGAAGGGCAAGCTGGCACGCGTCATCCTGCACTATGTGCGCATCTGGGATCAGCGCACCGCCGCCGGCGTGGATGCCTTCGTCGCCAACTCCCACTTCATCGCCCGGCGCATCAGCAAGGCCTATCGCCGCGAAGCCAAGGTCATCTATCCGCCGGTCGACATCAGTCGCTTCACGCCCAGCGGCGGCAAGGACGACTTCTACCTGACGGCCTCGCGCATGGTGCCCTACAAGCGCATGCCCATGATCGTCGAAGCCTTCAGCTCGATGCCCGACAAGAAACTGGTGGTGATCGGCGCCGGCCCCGAATTCGAGAAGGCCAAGGAGGTCGCCGGTCCCAACGTCACCCTGCTGGGTTACCAGGACTTCGACTGCCTGCTCGACCACATGCGCCGAGCGCGGGCCTTCGTCTTCGCCGCCGAGGAAGACTTCGGCATCACCCCCATCGAAGCCCAGGCCTGCGGGACCCCCGTTATCGCCTATGGCCGGGGTGGCGTGCTGGAAACCGTACGCGGCCTGGATGCGCCCCATCCCACCGGCGTCTTCTATCCGGAGCAGAGCGTCGCCTCGCTGTGCGCCGCCGTGCGCCAGTTCGAAGCCCTGGAAACGCCGATCAGCCAGCAGGCGTGCCGGCAGAATGCCGAGCGCTTCGCCACCAAGCGTTTCCGTCAGGAAATGCGTGCCTTCGTCGAAGCCCGGGTTGCCGCGCTGCATCTGCCCGCCGACCTGGATCTGGAGATCGTCACGCCCTTTCCCAGCAAGGGTCTGCAGCCGAGTTCGCTGAGCACCGCCTGATCGTTACTCCTTCACGTCCATGAATTCCCGCGCCCAGACTCGATACTCCTGCAGTGTCGAGTACTTGGTGGACAGCTCGGACGCGGACAGGTCGGACGCGGTGATGTCGCGCTGCTCTCTCAGGCAATCGTAGGTCGCCTTGATCGCCGCGAAGTAGGCGGCGTGACCATTCACCACCACCCGCACCCCGGCCTTGGCCAGGCGGGCGTTGTCGCGCAGCTGGGGATTGCCGTAGGTCACCAGCATCACCGGCACGCTCAGGTGCTGGGTGATCTCTTCCAGATGATCGAAGTCACGAATCCCGACCATGCAGATGCCGTCCGCGCCCGCCGCCTCATAGGCCTTGGTACGGGAGATGACCTCTGCGGTGCTCAGTTCGGTGGCGTTGGTGCGGGCAAAGATGCTCAGGGCTTCGTCGATACGGGCTTCCAGCGCACCCTTGATCTTGCCGATGCCCTCTTCGACGCTCACCAGGTCGGTGGACTTGCGGCCATAGCCGGCCGGCAGCACGGTGTCCTCGATGGTCAGGGCAGCCACCCCGGCGCGCTCGAGCTCGGTGATGGTGCGCATGACGTTCAGGGCATTGCCGTAGCCGTGATCGGCGTCGGCGATGATGGGCAGCCGGGCGACCCGGCCGATGCGCGTGGCCTGTTCGACGAACTCGCTCAGGGTGATCAGGGCGAAGTCCGGAGCGGCGAGCACCTGCAGGGAAGCCACCGACCCGCCGAGGATGCCCATTTCGAAACCGAGGTCGTTGGCGATGCGCGCCGACATGGGATCGAAGACGGACGCCGTGTGGTAGCAGCTGTCCGATTTCAGCAGGGCTCTGAACGCTAAGCGCAGCTTGTGCGGGGAGGTTGGCTTCATAGAATTTTCCTTCTGGGATAAACCGAACAGACAATGTTAGCGCGACAAGTAGTGGTCACACGACCAGATGTCCGGCTTTGAGATAAATCGATTCATCCAACTGACCCACGGTCGCCGTTCGGCCTCGCCGCTCAGGCGCCGCAAGCCGCAGGTCGAAACTCGCGGAGATCGGATCAGCCCGGGTAACCCGCCGCTTGCCCAGACGCTGGAGATTTCGATACCCAAGCATGCCCAGGCAAAGTGACAATAGTGGCCAGGCTCAGCCTTTCTGCCAATCCCGTCATTGCCCAATGCCATCATGCTTGCTGCCGATTTTCTAGACCGCTTCACCGCCCTGGATCTTTTCCTGACCCGGCATCAGCACCTGTGGCGGCCCAGACCCTTCGTCGAGCGTGAGCTGCCCTGGGAGTCGAGCTGCCCGGAACTGGCCGATTGGTTGCGCGCCCGCAGCCTGGAAGCGGCGGAGGCGGCCCATAATACCCCTCAGCTCCTGGCTGCACCTGAACCCTTCCACTCCCTGGCCAAGACCTCGCTGGCGCTCACTCAGGTCCCCGAATACCAAGACGCTCCTGGCCGCAATCTGTCCGGCAGGCAAGACGTCGACGTACCGGGGCGCAAGTGGCTGCAGATCGAGGCCTTCAGCCGCAAGCTGGACTTCCAGCGACCGGTGCGGCGCTGGGTCGATTGGTGCGCGGGCAAGGGCCATCTGGCCAGGCACCTGACCTATCAGGGTGCACCAGCGGTCTGCCTGGAGGTCGATGCGGCCCTCGTCGCGGAAGGCGCAAGGCTCAGCCACCGGGCCCGGGCCTCCGTGCACCATTATCAGGCCGATGTGCTCCAAAGGCTGGCAGGCGACCAGCTTGGCAGCCGCGACACACCCGTCGCCCTGCATGCCTGCGGCGACCTGCACACCCAGCTGCTCAGGGTGACGGCAGCGCGCGGCTGTCAGCAACTGGCCCTGGCGCCCTGTTGCTATGACCGCATCTCCGCCGAAGTGTATGGCCCCTTGTCCGCGCCGGCGAAGGCCTCGGCACTGCGGCTGGACCGGGAAGCCCTGCGTCTGGCCCTCTGTGAAACCATCACCGGCGGGCAACGGGTACGCCGGGATAGAGACCTGTCCATGGCGCGACGGCTGGGCTTCGATCTGCTGCAACGCGAGGTCACGGGGCACGATGTCTATCTCAATACGCCGCCACTGCCCAGCCACTGGCTGCGCCAGCCCTTCGCCGCCTTCGGTGAAGAGCTGGCAAGACGCAAGGATCTGCTGCTGCCGAACGGAATCGACTGGCCGCTCTGGGAAAGGCGAGGCTTCCAGCGGCTGGCGGAAGTTCGTAATCTCGAGCTGTTGCGCGGCCTGTTCCGCCGTCCCCTGGAGCTCTGGCTGGTATTGGATCAGGCGCTGTTCCTACAGGAGCAAGGTTACAGAGTGACGCTGGGGACCTTCTGTCCAGCGCACCTGACACCGCGCAACCTGCTGCTGACGGCGGAAAAACCCCATTCGGCCTAGGCTCACAGCCGCTCTATCCTGCACGTTTGTCGGAATCTGAGCGACGGAATGTAAAAAATACCTTTTGGTGATGGACTTCTCACAAAGTCTGCACAATAGTTAGGTTGCAATCTCGCAAAAAAAGCAGGAATAACAAAAATGCGCTACTACCTGCCCGTTTGGACCGGCGTCGCCGGTTGCCTCGTCTTCGCCCAAGCCCAGCTGCCCTGGCTTGCGGTGGCCTCCCTCCTCGTCAGCTGGTCCTTCTTGCTGTTCTCGCACGACAACGCAAGGAATTCAGCCTGGCATTCCAAGATCTCCACCCTCCCCGTCAATTCCCCCTTGAGCTTTCAGTCCCACCATCGCCATTGAGGCGTGCTCCAGGCCAGGGACTGGCCTACACCCGACCTGACAGGTCTGGCTGTCTCATTGTTTAGTGAAGCAGCGCACAAATCCTGTATCCCGCATTAAAGTCCGACGGAACGTTTTCCTCCCTTCTGCTGCCTGGAAAAACCGCTCATCGCACCCTGCGACGAGAGAAGTGTGCCGGCCGTCCGCCCGCACTGTGACGCACTCCCTCCTTCTTTACATCCCCTCTCCTGCCGCACCTCGCCTGGCGTGCTATTTGCCCTGATTTGGGCTTGCTCGACAGCGCCTCCCCGCCTTTCTACCGTGTGAACCTCTTAATCAGTGCCGAGTCCTAACGTCGCTACAGCCATCATGGCATTTAGCGATCGGTGGCCAGTCATCGGTCCTAGAGCGCCATAGTGAACATTTCAGACGCTGGTAGCTGCCTCGCCCAGTTGAAAGTTCGTGCACGGTATACGCACAAGGATGGAACCATGAATTTGAAAGAACGCGGCATTTTGCATACGAATTCCTCGGCAATCTCGCTCGCACACCGCCTGCTCGACCTCGCCGTGATCACGCTGAGCGCCTACGTGGCAGGTACCTGGGCGTCGGAAACCGGCATGCGTCCCGAGCATTGGGTCGTCATCTTCCTGTCCTTGCTGATCTTCCATTTCCTCACCGAGCTGAACCACGTCTATGGTTCCTGGCGCGGTGAACGCATCACCGATGAACTGCTCAAGATCGCCACCTACTGGGTGCTGACCTTCGCGACCGTGTTCATGGTCGACTACTTCTTCTTCGACCAGTCCTACCTCTCGCCTGGCGTGATGCAGGGCTGGCTGGGCCTGACGCTGGGTACGCTGTGCGGCTATCGCGTGCTGCTGCGCTCGATCATGCACTCCCTGCGCAAGGCCGGCATCAACACCCGCAATGTCGCCATCGCCGGCAACGGCATGGTCGCCCAGCGCCTGGCGCACACCATCAGCACCGCGCCCTGGATGGGCCTGCGCATCGCCGGGTTCTACAGCGACAACCAGGACACCGGTGAAGAAGGCGTGCCCAGCCCAGTGCTGAATGGCGGTCTCGACCGGCTCATGCAGGACGTCCGCTCCGGCCAGGTCGACAAGGTCTATATCACGCTCGGCATGGCCGATCAGAGCAAGATCAATTGGCTGGTCCAGGAGCTGAGCGACACCACGGCGTCCGTCTACATCATCCCGGACATCTTCATGTTCCACCTGCTGCATGCCCGCAGCGAAAGCCTCGATGGCCTGCCCAGCATCAGCATCTTCGATACCCCGATGGATGGCGCCAGCCACATCGTCAAGCGGATCGAGGACATCGTGTTGTCTTCCATCATCCTGGCCATGATCTCCCTGCCCATGCTGGCCATCGCCATCGGCATCAAGATCACCTCGCCCGGTCCGATCTTCTTCAAGCAGAAGCGCTACGGCATGGATGGCAAGCCGATCGAAGTGTGGAAATTCCGCAGCATGAAGGTCATGGAAAATGGCGCCAAGGTCACCCAGGCGACCAAGAATGACACCCGCATCACCCCGTTTGGTGCATTTTTACGACGTACGTCTCTCGATGAATTGCCTCAATTCATTAATGTACTCCGCGGCGAAATGTCCATCGTCGGTCCCCGCCCCCATGCCGTCGCTCACAACGAGCAATACCGCAAGCTGGTGCAGGGCTACATGCTCCGCCACAAGATGAAGCCCGGCATTACCGGCTGGGCTCAGGTCAATGGCTGGCGCGGCGAGACCGATACCCTGGACAAGATGCAGAAGCGGGTCGAGTTCGATCTGGACTATATCCACCACTGGTCTTTCTGGTGGGACGTCAAGATCATCTTCCTCACGCTGTTCAAAGGCTTCATCAATAAGAACGCATACTGAGACCGGCCGGGGCCACTGGCCCGCCCCTCAGCACGACGATCTGGAGCCTGGACTCCCGACCCTAATTACATCGGCAGCAAGCGATCCCTGGAGACAGGCATCGCTGGCTATCTGCCGTCGATACCTGTTGTCCGGACAACAGGAAGGTTTTGAAGAATGATCAAGTCGATATTGGTTGTATGCGAAGGGAACATCTGCCGCAGCCCGGTCGCAGAAGCACTACTGGCCAAGGCGCTGGAAGGCCGTGACGTCCAGGTCGGTTCCGCTGGCATCAGGGCACTGGTTGGCCATGGCATCGAGAAGAACGCACAAGAGGTACTACGGCAAAACGGCATAGATTTCACCACCCACCAAGCTCGCCAGGCGGATGCAGAGATGCTGCGCAAGGCGGATTTGATTTTGACCATGGAAGAGTTTCACTCACGCTCCGTCGAAAGTATTGCTCCTGAAGTCAGGGGTAAGGTTTTTCTGATCGGGAAATGGTTGAGCAATCAAGAAGTACCAGACCCTTATCGCCTTTCTAAAGAGATGTTTCAAAATGTCCACATACTTTTGACGCGCTGTGTAAACAGTTGGCTTCCATACATCAAATAGGGAAGAAGGAATTTCATGACCACGATGCCTCGCTTTACTCCCGAAGTTAAGAATGAGTCGGATATCAACTTTTCCGCACTCTTCGGTATGTTGATCGATTACAAATGGCAACTCCTGTCGGTAATCGGTATTTTCGCCGCGCTCGGTATTGGCTACGCCATCTTGGCCACGCCCATGTATTCGTCCAACGCCATGATCCAGATCGAACTGGAAAAGAAGGGCGTTACCCGGTTGACTGAACAGTCCACCGGCATGCCGCCGCCCATGCCCGAGGCGGTGACCGAGATCGAGCTGCTCAAGTCGCGCTCCGTGATCGGCAAGGCGATCGAGAACCTCAAGCTGGATATCGAGGTCAAGCCGCGCTATTTCCCGCTGATCGGCAACTTCGTCGCGCGTCGTTTCGAGCCGCAGAATGACACCGACGTCGCCTCGCCCCTGCTGGGCCTGAACAGCTTCGCCTGGGGCGGTGAAAAACTGGTCCTCGACCAGCTGGAAGTGCCTGACAGCAACCTCGACAAGCCGATGAAGCTGAAGGTCGAGGACAACCAGAATTTCACCGTCTTCAATGCCGATGACGAAGTGGTGCTGCACGGTGGCCTCGGCCAGCCGGTGAGCAATGCGGGCTACCAGATCAAGGTCGCCACGCTGCAGGCTCGCCCGGGCACCGAATTCACCATCATGAAGAAGCGTTTCTCCAAGACCATCCAGGAATACCAGGGTCGCATCGTCGCCGGTGAGCGCGGCAAGATGTCGGGCATCATCGGTGTCGGCCTGCAGGATGCGGATCCGCTGAAGGCCCAGGCCATCGTCCAGGAGGTCGCGGACATCTATGTTCAGCAGAACATCGATCGCAACGCCGCCGAGTCCACCCAGAGCCTGGAATTCCTCCGTGCCCAGATCCCGGTCGTGAAATCCGATCTGGAAAAGGCCCAATCCGCGCTGAACTACTACCAGACCAACAAGAAGTCGGTCGATATCGACAGCGAGACCAAGGGCGTTCTGGAACAGACCGTTGCGCTGGACAACCAGATCTCCGAGCTGAACCTCAAGCGCACCGAGATGGATCGCAAGTTCACCCGTCAGCACCCGGCCTACCAGGCGCTGATGAGCCAGCTGGCTCAGCTGCAAGCTGAGCGTGCCAAGCTGCAGAAGCGCGTCGAAGTACTGCCGGAAACCCAGCAGGAACTGCTGCGCCTGAACCGCGACATCGAAGTGACCGGCCAGACCTATGCGCTGATGCTGAACAAGGCCCAGGAGCTGGAAGTCATTCGCGCTGGCACCGTGGGTAGCGTACGTATCATCGATAACGCCAACGCCAATGTCGATGACCCGTCCGCCCCCAACAAGCCGCTGATCATCGCCGTCGCCATCATCCTGGGCGGTATCGTCGGCCTGGCCATCGTCTACACCCGTCACACTCTGCGTCGTGGTGTCGAGACGCCGGAAGCCATCGAGCAGATCGGTCTGCCGGTCTACGCCTCGATCCCCTACAGCAAGAATCAGGCGGACACCACCAAGGTACTGGGCACCAAGCAGCCGGGCGAATCCTCGCTGACCGCTCTCACCCACCCAACCGATCTGAGCACCGAGGCGCTGCGCAGCCTGCGCACCAGCCTGCACTTCGCCATGATCGAGGCCAAGAACAACATCCTGATGATCTCCGGTCCCAGCCCGGGCGTCGGCAAGTCCTTCGTGTCCTCGAACCTGGCCGCGGTGATCGCCGAGTCCGGCCAACGCGTGCTGCTGATCGACGGCGACATGCGCAAGGGCTATCTGCACAAGCTGATGAACACCAAGCAGCAGGACGGCCTGTCCGATCTGCTCAGTGGCCGTATCGCCCTGAACGATGCCATCAAGAAGACCGAAGTCGGCAGCCTGGATTTCGTCTCCTGCGGCCAGTTCCCGCCGAATCCGTCGGAACTGTTGATGAGCCTCCGCTTCACCACCGTGCTGAAGAAATTCAGCGAGCTGTACGACATCGTGATCATCGACACCCCACCGATCCTAGCGGTGACCGAGGCCGGCATCATCGGCAGTCACGCCGGTACCAGCCTGATCGTCGCACGTTTCGGCGTGAACAGTGTCAAGGAGCTTGAGGCGACCAAGCGCCGCTTCGACCTCAACGGCATTCCGCTCAAGGGCGTGATCTTCAACGCCGTGGAGCGCAAGGCCAGTAACTACGGCTCCTATGGCAATTACCACTACTCCTACGAGCAGAACGCCAAGAGCTGATGCACTACCCCGGCTGGACGGTCTGATCGCCGTCCAGCCGATCCCTTCAGGGATCGCGGCAGTATTCGTACAGGCGCATCGAACAAGAAACTACCTCACACAGCGATTTCGAAGGGTTTCCTCCTGAACCCGGCCACGCTTGGCAGCCTTGCATCTCGACGCTGTACCGGATTGATGATTCTGAAGAATAGGAACACGCCAATGAACGTAGTCATGGTGCTCAACTACAAGGCCCCCAACGAAACCATCAGTTGCGTGGAGAGCATCCTCAAGCACTGCCCGTCCATCGATCACGCGGTGGTGGTGGACAACGATTCCCAGGACGGCTCCATCGACGTCCTGCAACGCTGGCAGGCCGACAACGCCCTGAGCCAGGTCACCGTGCTCGCCAGCCCGCGCAACGACGGCTACGCCGGCGGCAACAACTACGGCATGCGCTGGGCGCTGGACAATCTGGCGGTCAAGCATTTCTGGGTCGTCAACAACGACGCCTACGTCAAGGACGATGCCTTCGCCCCGCTGCTGGCCGAGCTGCAGCGCGCGCCCAAGACCATCGTCGGCTCGGTGATCCTGAGCTCCCAGACCGGGCGCCTGGAATGCTATGGCGGCGGCATCCTCTATCCACTGCTGGGCAAGTCCAAGCTGCTGGGCAAGGACATCGACGTCAGCGAGATTTCCCAGCTGGACCGTGAACCCGATTACATCATGGGTTGCAGCATGGCCTTCTGCGCCAGCCTGCTGACCGAGATCGGCTTCATGGACGAAGCCTACTTCATGTATTCCGAGGAAGTGGACTGGCAGCACCAGGCCAAACGCAAGGGCGTCGTGCTCAAGGTCTCACGCGAGAGCCAGCTCTATCACTACGGCTCCATGAGCTCGGGCGGTCGCAGCGCCTTCTATCACTACTTCCGTAATCGTGCGGCGACCCGCTTCAATCGTAAATTCCATGGCACTCCCTATGCGCTGGTGTCCGCCGTGCTCCTGTCCGGCATCACCGTGCTCAAGGAATTCAAGAATCCGAAACTGGCCTGGTCCGGCGTCAAGGGTGCCTTCAAGGGAGCGACGATGCATGTCTAACCTAAGCAACCAAGCCTTCGGTATCGACTTCTTCACCGGTACCAAGGACGAGCTGATGAGCTCGATCAGCCAGGACATCCATCGTCCCTACAGCTACATCGTCACGCCGAACATCGACCATGTCGTGCAGCTGCAGAGCAATCCGGACATGCGCGAGTCCTATCAGCGCGCCGGCAAACGCATCTGCGACAGCCGGATCCTGATGCCCATCCTCAAGTCGCTGGGCGTCGCCGTGCCCGAGGTCATCACCGGCAGCGATCTCACCCTGAGCATCCTGCGCAAGGCCAACGACGAGCGCCTGTCGGTGGTGCTGATCGGTTCGAGCGAGAATGACGTGGGCAAGCTGCGCCGGATGTATCCGCACATCCAGCTGGCGCACTACAACCCGCCGATGGGTTTCATCAACGATCCGCTGGAGACGCAGAAATGCGTCGACTTCGTGATGCAGAACCCTTCCGAGTTCATCCTCTATGCCGTCGGGGCGCCGCGCCAGGAAAAGCTCGCACGGCAGATCGACAGCAGCAAGCGTACCGGCGTCGGCCTGTGCATTGGCGCCTCCATCCTGTTCGCCGTCGGCACCGTCAAGCGTGCCCCGCGCTGGATGCAGAAGGCCAAGCTGGAATGGCTGCACCGGATGTGTTCGGAGCCCAAGCGGCTGGCCAAGCGTTACGTGCACGATGCCCTGAGCATCCTGCCCATCTATCTCAAGGAACGCAGCAGTCGACGCACCTGAGGCGCTGCCCCCGCAGCATTCTCAGCCGCAAGGAAGATGACCACCGGACAAGCAGTCCGGTGGTCCCGTCTGGATGGGTAGGTCTATGAGCATTCTCCGTAAAAGTACCGTTTCCTTCGTTCTCCTGATCCCGTTGCTGATCCTGCACCTGGACGTGTTCGGCGAAAGCCCGCACAACCCGGTCGGCATCCTCTATCTGAACGAGTTGTATCTGGCCATCTGCATGGCCTTCACCTTCTTCTACCTGCTGACCAGCATTGGCACCCAGCAGCGCGAATTCAAGATCCTGATGACCTACGCCGTCTATTCGTCGGCGGTCTTCATCGGGTTGCCGGCGATCTTTTCCTTTCTGTTCTACGGTCAGCCGATCTTCTACGGCCTGATCGAAGAGCGGCGGATCCTGTTCAGCTTCGGTTTCGCCACCCTGATGTTCCTTGGGCGCAACATGAGCGCCTCGCAATTCGAGAAAGCCCTGCTGATCACGGCGCTACTGGCAGCGGTCATGGCCTGGATGTTCAAGTTCGGCGCGCTGCCGGATCTACGTGACAAGCAGTCCTCCTTCGACCGTCCGGACCGTTCTTCCATCGGCGCGCCGGCGCTGTGCCTGGCCTACTTCTACTGCATCCAGACCTGGAACAAGGGCATCTCGCCGATCGACGGCTCGGCGCGCAGCAAGACCGTGCACATCGTGCTGGCCATGTTCTTCCTGCTGACCCTGGTGTTCGGCACCCAGACCCGGCAGCTCATCGTGCTGGCACTCTGCTTCACCGTGTTCTGCCTGAAGAGCAAGTCGATCGTCTGGATCTGCGTCTCCGCCCTGCTGCTGTCGCCCTTCTTCATCTTCCCGGACCTGATGAAGGTGCTGGGGCTGAATCTGGATTTCTACGCTCAGTCGGTGGAGGACGGCCCCACCGATGGCGTGCGCGAGCAGACCATCGGTTACATCTTCTCCCACCTCAGCCAGAACCACTGGCTGCCCAGCGGCTCGCTGTCGCTGATGTGGAACAACGGCTTCATTCCCTACTTCGGCGAGTATTTCTTCCTGTCCGACGTAGGCGTGTTCGGCACCCTGTTCCGCTTCGGCTTCCTGGCCT
Source organism: Pseudomonas sp. PLB05 (assembly GCF_021106615.1). Taxonomy (NCBI): domain Bacteria; kingdom Pseudomonadati; phylum Pseudomonadota; class Gammaproteobacteria; order Pseudomonadales; family Pseudomonadaceae; genus Pseudomonas; species Pseudomonas sp. PLB05. The sequence goes on along the minus strand of NZ_JAJOHO010000002.1, from coordinate 411,149 downwards.
TCATCATCATCCCGGTGTCGCTGTTCCTCTACTATCGCTGGGCGAAGATGCTGCACCCCGATACCGGTTTCGTGGTGACCGCCACCCTGGCCCAGCTGGTGATCTGGCCGCTGGCCGGTTTCTTCGAGTATCTCCAGGCCACCATCTGCTACCTGATGGTGATCCAGGCGCTGCGCGCCCTGCATCACTACAGTTCCGCACCCGTCCAGGAGACCTACGTCAGCAGCCCCTACCCGCGTCCGAGCAGCCAGCTGGCTCGTTCGGTCTGATCCCTCGTGCCGCCCGGCGTCCGCCGGGCGGCCCCAAGGAGTTTTCACCCCCACGATGTCGATGATCAAAAACAGCACCTGGAACATCCTGGGTGTCGTCATTCCCAGTGCCATCGCGCTGCCCACCATGGGCGTGCTGTCGCGTCTGCTCGGTGTCGAGCAGTTCGGCCTGTTCACCCTGGCCTTCGCCATCGTCGGCTATGCCACCCTGTTCGATGCCGGCCTGTCGCGCGCGGTGATCCGCGCCGTCGCCATGCACCACGGCGACAAGGGGCTCAATCGACTGGTCATGGGCACGGCCACCGGCGCCGTCATCGGTCTGAGCCTGCTGGCGACGCTGCTGCTGTGGTTCGGCGCGGGCAAGGTGGTGAGTCTGCTGCACGTCTCGCCCGAGCATTTCGACAATGCCGTGGCCGGCTTTCGCTGGCTGAGCCTGTGCGTACCGCCCTTCCTGCTGGCGACGGTCTGGTTCGCCTACCTGGAGGGCAACGAGCGCTTTGGTGAATTCAACATCCTGCGGACCTTCTCCAACAGTCTGCTGGCGATCGCGCCGCTGATCGCGGTGCTGATCGAACCGAGCTTTTCCGCCACTGTGATCGGCCTGGTGCTGGCCCGGGTGGTCTCCATGGCGCTGGCCTACTGGCCGCTGCACAAGGACTTCCCGGAAGGCATCCGCACCTTCAAGGTGGAGGTGTTCAAGGAACTGCTGAAATTCGGCAGCTGGATGACGGTGAGCAACATCATCAGTCCGCTGATGGTCTATTTCGACCGCTTCGTGCTGTCGCACATGGTAGGCGCCAGCCGGGTGTCCTTCTACACCGCCCCTGCCGAGGCCGTGTCGCGGATGCTGATCATCCCCAATGCCGTTGCCCGGGTGGTGTTCCCACTCCTGAGCAAGAGCGGCGAAGACGCCGCGCGCCAGGCCAACAAGGCGTTCTGGGGCCTGCTGCTGATCAGCTTGGCGATGGTGTTGCCGATCCTGGTGCTGGCGCCCTGGATCATGACGGTGTGGATGGGTCCGGAGTACGGCGGCGATGCCGCGCAGATCCTGCGTATTCTGGTGGTAGGCTTCATCTTCAACGCCCTGGCGCAGATTCCCTTCGCCAAGATTCAGGCCCGGGGCCATTCGCGGACCACCGCGATGATCCATCTCGCCGAGCTGTTGCCCTATCTGGGCCTGCTGGTGGTGTGCATCCAGCATTTTTCCATCATGGGCGCCGCCATTGCCTGGACCATCCGGGTAACCGTGGACTACCTGGCGCTGGAATACTTCGCTCGGCGCACGCCGCCGCTGCAACCCACACCCGTCTATCAGCAGAGTCCCTGAGGGCGCTCTGCTTAGACGAACGTTCGCAATACACGAGAGGTGCTGTCCGTGTCACGAGTGAAACGTCGTATCGGTGGTGGCCTGCTGGCCACCGTATTACTGTCCGCGGCGCTTTATGGCCAGGCGCAGGCAGCGCCGGCGACAGCCAAGGTGGATCTGATCGGCATCAACATGTCGGCCGCCGGCTTCGCGGGTCAGGTCCTGCCGGGCGTGGAAGGTACCAACTACTTCTATCCCACCGAGGATTACTTCCGCCGCTACGCGGCCAAGGGCTTCCGCTTCATCCGCTTCCCCTTCCTCTGGGAACGGGTGCAGCCCCAACTGGGCGGTGAGCTGGACCAGGCCCAGGTCGCCCTGCTGCAGCGCACCCTGGATTTCGCCGACAAGTACGGCATCCGGGTGATCCTGGACATGCACAACTACGCGCGCTATCGCGGTCAGTTGATCGGCTCGCCGCAGGTGCCCTATGCCAGCTATGCCGATGCCTGGAAGCGCCTGGCCACCACCTTCCAGAAGCATCCGGCGCTGTACGGTTACGACGTCATGAACGAACCCCATGACACCCAAGGCCTCTGGCCCCAGGCCGCGCAGACGGCGGTGGACAGCATCCGCAGCGTCGACATGAAGACGCCGATCTTCATCGCCGGTGACAGCTGGTCCAGCGCCCAGCGCTGGCCCCAGGCGAACGGCGATCTGCTGATCAAGGATCCGGCGGACAACCTGATCTACGAAGCCCACATCTACTTCGACGAGGACTCCAGCGGCAACTATGCCTCCGGCACCAAGGGTGTCCATCCCATGATCGGGGTGGAAAGAACCCGGCCCTTCATCGAGTGGCTGAAAAAGCACAATTTGCGCGGCTTCATTGGCGAATATGGGATACCTGCACACCCACAGTGGCTGGAAGCCATGGACAATCTGCTGAGCTATCTAGGCGAGCAGTGCGTACCTAGCGCCTATTGGGCAGCCGGTCCGGGCTGGGGCGACTATCCCCTGGCCATCGAACCAAAGAACGGCGTGGAAAAGCCCCAGACGGCGCTGCTGGAAAAACACCTGAACCGGCATGACTGCCAGGCCATAGGACCTCGTTGAGGGAGATGTGACAGATTTCGAACGGCGTCACCTTTTTCCGCTCCGGGGGCGCTGAACTCGATGGCTAAAGGCCAGTCCTAGACCAGCAGACTTAGGTGCTCGTACAACTAAAAGCTGAGACCTCGAGTTCTCTCGCACGCTGGGCAGGCTAGCCGCATGGAAACCGGTCCACTGTCGAGAAGTGCCTCGTCTCGCGAAGGAACACCATGAATAACCGGCTCGTTGCTTCTACCTTCCGATTTATTCCTCTTGCTCACACTCAATCAGCAATCAAGGACGAATGACATGAAAACCAAATTTACCGCTCTGGCCTTGCTGTCTGGCATCGTCCTGCAGGGTTGTGCCTACTCCCCGGGTCAGTACCTGGACCAGGACGACCTCAAGAGCGACCCAAGCATCCAGGGCACCAAGGTCCAGCTGATCCCGATCACCAGCTCGCTGCTGATGAGTCAGGATTCCGCGGCCCTGACCAAGGCTCCCGACCTCAAGCCCCTGCTGGACTACAAGCCGCAGGCTTACCGCGTCGGTGCGAGCGACCTGCTCTACATCACCGTCTGGGATCACCCCGAACTGACCGCTCCGTCCGGCGCCCAGCAGCAGCTGGAAGCCAACGGTCGCCTGGTACGCCCGGATGGCACCCTCTTCTATCCCTACGTCGGCACCGTGCGCGCCGCCGGCAAGACTCTGGAAGAGATCCGTACCGACATCTCCCGTCGTCTGGCCACCTTCATCGACAATCCCCAGGTCGACGTCAGCGTGCTGAAGTTCGGTAGCCAGAAGGTCACCATCTCCGGCGCCGTGAACAAGGGCGACGCCATTCCCCTGACCACTAAGCCCATCACCCTGGTGGAAGCCCTGGGCCAGGTTGGCGTGGCCAACACCGGTGGTGCCGACCTGACCGGCGTGACCCTGGTGCGCGACGGCAAGGAATACCGCCTGGATACCGACAGCCTGAACCGCAAGGATTCCAAGCTGTACGGCATCTACCTCAAGGACGGTGACAGCATCCACCTGCCCTACAACGACGCCCGCAAGGTCTACGTGGTCGGTGAAGTCCGCACGCCGTCCGCGGTCAGCTACAAGATCACCAACCTGAACCTGATGGAAGCCCTGAGCCAAGCCGGTGGCATCCAGCAGGAAACCGCCAACGCCGATGCCGTCTACGTCATCCGTGGCCCGGAAGACCTGAAGGCTCCGGGTGCCACCGCCCAGGTCTTCCACCTGGCGGCCAAGAACCCCACCGCCTACGTGCTGGCGCAGAATTTCCATCTGCAGCCGCAGGACGTGGTCTTCGTCGGCCCGGCCGGTATCACCCGTTGGAACCGCTTCGTCAGCCAACTGCTGGGCTCCTCTAACGTCCTCTCCTCCAGCGCCAGCCTGAACAGCAGCTTCAAGTAATAGCGCTCGCTTGCCGTCATGCCGGTTACCGCCGCGCATGACGGCAATTCTCCTGACATTCAGCTACATCCCCTCCTGCCTTCCTGCGCTACACCTCCCCCCATCGCCACACTTGAAAATCGCTGCCTAGACGCGCTTGCCTGGCGGCCATCAATTATTTCGATACCTATTAACCTGGTAATTGCTGCCGCTCGGCTTGGCACGGGCAGTTTTTCGTCACGCTTTTGCGTAATGTAGCTAACCTGATACCGAAGTTGGGTACGTTTAAGGACTGGGTGTGGCGTCAGGCAAGGCAACAAGGGCGGGGTCCCGCTTCGGTGGGTGGCGCAAGCTGACGGTCTGGCTGCTGGGCTATCTGTCCTTCATGGGCACGGCCCTGGCCGCGCCCGCCAGCGTGGCCTTCTGGTACGCGGAAAAACCGCCAGTGGCCGAACTCGCCCAGTTCGACTGGGTGGTGCTCGAACCCGGCCATGCCAGTGCTGCCGATGTCCGCGCCCTGCGCGAGGGCGGTGCCCAGCCCTTCGCCTATCTGTCCATCGGCGAATTCGCCGGCGACGCGGCGGCGCTGGAGAAGGCCGGCCTCAGCGCGGGGGCCAGCCCGGTGGCCAACAAGGCCTGGGGCAGCCAGGTGATGAATCTGGCCACGCCGGTCTGGCGGGCCCATCTGCTCGAACGCGCCGCCCAGCTGGCCAAGGCCGGTTACACCGGACTGTTCCTCGATACCCTCGACAGCTTCCAGCTGGTGGCCGAAGACCAGCGCGAAAGCCAGCGCCTGGCGCTGAAGAGCCTGCTGGCCGAACTGCACCGTCGTCAGCCATCGCTCAAACTGTTTTTCAATCGCGGCTTCGAGGTGCAACCCGAGCTGCCCGGCGTGGCTGCCGCCATGGCGGTGGAGTCCATCTATGCGGGCTGGGATGCCGGCAAGAAAACCTATCGACCGGTCAGCGCCGGAGATCGCGAATGGCTGAAGCCGCGGATCGAGGCGGCGCGCAGTGCCGGCATCCCGGTCATCGCCATCGAATACCTGCCGCCAGAACAGCGTGACGAAGCCCGGCGCCTGGCCAAGCGGCTGCGCGACGAAGGCTATGTGCCCTATATCACCACGCCTGATCTCAATACCCTGGGTATCAGCTCGGTAGCCCTGCAACCACGACGGCTGGCGCTGCTCTACGATGGCCGCGAAGGCGCCCTGCGCCAGTCGGCGGTGCACCGCTTCCTGGGCAGCGCCCTGGAGTACCAGGGCTATCGCCTGGACTATGTCGATGCCTCCAAGCCGCTGCCCGCGATCTGGCCCAGTGCCCTCTATGCCGGGGTCGTGATGTGGATGACCAGTGGTCCGCCGCCCAATGCCCGGGCGTTCAACGACTGGATCGGTCAGCGCCTGGACGAAAAGACCCCCCTACTGATCCTCGGCGGCCTGCCGCTGGACAACGAGGCCCTGCTCAAGCGTCTGGGCCTTGGCGTCAATCGCAAGCCGCTGCCCGACAACCTGACCCTCAAGGTGCTTGAGCCTGCCCTCGCCGGTAACTTCGAGGCGCCGGTCAAGTTGCGGACCCGCGGCCTGCCCGCCGTGCAGACGCTGCCCGGGGGACCTGCGCCGGTGGTCAGCCTCGCGGGCCAGGGCGAGACCTTCGTGCCCATGGGCGTAGCCCCCTGGGGTGGCTTCGCCTTCGGTCCCTATGTCATGGAAGACGGCCCCGAAGCCAGTCGCTGGATCATCGATCCCTTCGCCTTTACCGCCAGGACGCTGCACCTGCCGCCCATGCCGGTGCCCGATCCGACCACGGAAAACGGTCGACGCATCGCCACCGTGCATATCGACGGCGACGCCTTCGCCTCCAAGGCGGAGATTCCGGGTGCGCCCTTTTCCGGCCAAGTGGTGCTGGAGCAGTTCATCCAGCCGCATCCCTTTCTGACCTCGGCGTCGATCATCGAGGGCGAGGTCGGGCCCAAGGGCCGCTATCCGGAACTGACCGCGCAGCTGGAGCCCATCGCCCGTCGTCTGTTTGCCGATCCCAAGGTGGAAGTGGCCACCCATACCTTCAGCCATCCCTTCTTCTGGCAACCGGCGGTGGCCGAGCAGAGCGAGAACTTCGAAGCCCAGTACGGCTACATGATGCAGATCCCCGGCTACGACAAGGTGGATTTCACCCGGGAGATCGTGGGTTCGACCCGCTATATCAACGAGCGCCTGACCACCCCGCAGAAGCCGGTGAAGATGGTCTTCTGGTCCGGTGACGCCCAGCCCGATGCGGCCACCCTCAAGCTCGCCTACGACAACGGCCTGCTCAACGTGAACGGCGGCAACTCGCACATCACCCGGGCGCAGCCTTCGGTAAGCGGACTCTATCCCTTCATCCGCCCCACCCCGGGCGGCCTGCAGTTCTATGCGCCGATCATCAACGAGAACGTCTACACCAATCTCTGGCGCGGTCCCTACTACGGCTTTCGCGATCTGCTCTATACCTTCGAGCGAACCGAGCACCCCCGCCGTCTGCGTGGGCTGCACCTCTACTATCACTTCTACTCGGGCACTAAGCAGGCCTCGCTCAAGGTCATGGAGGAGATCTACCAGGGCATGGCCGCCGAGCGTCCCCTGTCGCTGTGGATGAGCGATTACCTGAGCCGACTGCACGGCTTCTATACCGCCAGTCTCGCCCGCGAAGAAGACGGCAGCTGGTCGATCAAGGCCCTCGATGGCTTACGCACCCTGCGCCTGGATCCGCGCCTGGGCTGGCCGGATCTGCAGCGCTCCAAGGGCATCGCCGGGGTGCGTGACCTGCCGCAGGGGCGTTATGTCCACCTGGCCGGCGAGAGCGCCCAGCTGGTGCTGCGCGACAGTCGCGATCCCACCCCCGCGCTCGAAGAGGCCAACATTCCGCTGCAGCAATGGGAGTACCTGTCGCCGACCCGTATCCGTTTCGCCTTCGCCGGGCAGTTTCCGCTGGAGCTGACCCTGCGCGCATCCTCGGCCTGCGAGGTGCGGGTCGGTCGCGAGCGCTACAAGAGCCAGCGGGCTGCGGCCGGACTCCAGACGTTCAAACTTTCGCTAACACGAGTGAGTGACGGTGAGATCGTCTGCGGCTAAGAAAACCCGGCTCCTGAGTGGTTGGACGCTGCTGGGGGTCGCGCTCCTCATCGCACTGGTGCTGGTGCTGACCTTTCATGGCAAGCAGGTCTTCCTGCCCGGCGAGGAACCGGCCGACCAGGTGTCAATCAGCTACGCCCAGGTGCTGCTCAAGGCAACCCCGGACGATACCGGGCTGCGCATGAAGCTGATCGACCAGCTGATCGCCCTGGGGCGCATCGACGAGGCGCGGCGGCAGTTGCAACTGCTGCCGAAACCGCTGGCATCGACGCCCTTCTATGCCGTGGAGCTGGACATCCTGCAGGCGGAAGCCCAGCCGCAGGGCCTGGCCGATGCCGACCGCGAACGCCTGGCGCAACGGCTGAGCGCCCTGGACGTGGCGACCCTGAGCACGCCCCAGCTGCAACGGGTGGCCGAGCGCGCCCTGCAGCTGGCCGATCCGGCCACCGCGGCAGAGCGTTTCGTCGAACTGGCCCGTCGCGATCCGCCCCGGCGCCAGCAATGGCTGGAACAGGCGGCGCGTTGGAGCCTGGCCGGCGGGCGTCAGCAGGAGGCCGCGCGCCTCTATCTGCGGCTGGCCGATCTCGCCGACTCGGCCCAACAGCGTCAGGGCTACCGGCACCAGGCCTTCGATGCCTGGCTCGCCGCCGGCCAGGGCGCCGAAGCCGCCGCCCTGCTGGAACAGGAGCTGCCCCGGCTGCAGCACGATGCCCGTGGTCTGGACTGGCTGCAGGCCGGGGTGGCCGCGGCCCAGGGCAGCGGACGCCTGGATCTGGCCCAGCGCCTGATCGAGCGCTGGCGCGAGTGGCAACCGGACGATCCGGCCGCCCTGGAGGCCGCCTACCGGCTGGCCCTGGCGCGCGGTGACACCGAACGCGCCTGGGAGGAAGGTCATCAACTGCTGGCGCTGCGTCCTGACGATGAGCCACTGCTCGCGGAGCTCGCCCAGCTGGGTGAATGGACCGGACGGGTGGACGAGGCACTCGACCTCTGGCTGCGCCTGCTCGCCCGCCAGGATGACCCCGCCCGTCGCGATCATGCCTGGAAGCTGGCCGCCCGGGCCTTTCGCTTCGATGCCGTGGTCGAATTGCTCGGTCGGGTGTCCCACGAGCGCCAGCTGGACAAGACCGAACTGGATGCCCTGATCTTCGCCTACGAGTCCCTGGGTGATCCCGAGGCGGAAGAACGCTGGCTGCGCGGCTACATCAAGCGCCAACCGAAGCAGCGCCTGGTGTGGGAGCGGTTGCAACAGTTGCTGGCCCGCACCGAACAGGGCGAGGCCGAAGCCGAAGGCTGGGCCGCCTTTGGCAAGCGCTTCCCGCTGACCACCGAGGAGTACCTGGCCTGGGCCGACACCCTGTGGACCCTGTTCAAGCCCGAAGAGGCCTGGGCGGTACTCGAACGGGTCCCGGCCAAGCAGCGCCAGCGCGACGACTACTGGCGGCAGCGCGCGGAACTGGCCTGGGAACTGGAGCGCGACGCGGACGCCCAGGTGGCCTTCGAACGCCTGGCTACCAGCAGCAAGGGGCTGACGGCCAACGACGAGGATCGGCTGCTGGAGTTGTACCGGCGCACGGCGCCGCGCAAGGCGCTGGCGCTGCTGGAGCAGAGCTGGGAGAAGCGCAAGGACCAGCGGCGCCTGACCGAAGCCCTGCAATGGGCCGAGCAACTCAAGGATGCCACCGCGCTGGAGCGGCTGCTGGCCAGCGCCGCCCGCGAACCGGCGTCGGCCGACAATCCCGCCGTCTGGCTGGCGCGGTCGGGTCTCGACTTCCAACGCGGGCGCATCGCCCAGGCCGAAGAAGGCTATCGCCGGGCCCTGCAGCGCTTCCCGGACGACGACCGCTTCCGCGAGCGCCTGCTGTGGCTGCTCATCGACCAGAATCGCCAGACCGAACTGGCCACCCTGTTGCGCGACTGGAAGGGCCGGGCCCGCGACAGCGACGTGCTCTGGCTGCCCTTCGGCAGTGGCCTGGTGCTGCTGGGCCAGGCGGATGAGGCGCTGGGCTGGTATCGCCGCTATCTGGACGCCCATGCCCAGGACTGGCTGGTCCAGGCCGCCTATGCCGATGCCCTGGACGCCGCCGGCCACCAGGACGCGGCGTTGCGGCTACGCAAGGCGGTCACGCCGCATCTGGCCAACGACGAGGTGCCCGCCACCCCCGAGCGCTATGCCACCTATCTGCGACTGCTCTCCAGCCTGCGCGGTCCCCAGGCAGCCCTGGCCCAGGCGCGCGCCTGGCAGGACGGCTCGCCAAGCATGCTGCAGCTCTGGTTCGACCAGTGGCTCGACGCCCTCAGTCAGAACAACGACGACGGCCTCAAGAGCGAATGGCTGGCCTGGGCCAAGAGCCGTGGCCTGAAGGTGCGCCAGTACGAGCATTTGCAGGAGGTCCTGCGCCGGCAGAATCGCGGCGAGCTGGAGAAGTTGCTGGCGACCGGCGATCTGGATCCGGCGCAGCGCGTCGAGGTGCTGCAGCGCCTCGGCCATGCCGGCGACGCCCAGGCCGCGGCCCTGACCGCGGCCGGCAACGAGCCGCCGGAGGTCATCCAGCGACAGTTGCTGCGCCAGGCCACCGAGCAGGCCGAACGCACCCCCAACGGCGTCCAGGCCGGCTGGGAACGCCGTGACTATGGCGGCCTGGTCGAGCAGGGCACCGAGGTACGCGCCGCCCGGCGACTCAGTGATGACGTCTACGCCGATGTCCAGTTCAAGCAGAATCGCGTGGAAAGCGACGGCCTCAAGTCCGATGCCCTGGGCAACGAGCACCAGATGCTGCTCAAAGTGCTGAAGAATCTGGCCAACGGCGGTCTGGAAACCACCGTGGACGCCAGTCAGCGGTCGGACAGCAATCGCCTGGGCCTGGGCGTCGCCCGCACCTGGCGTATCGATGGCAACACCGAGATCGAAGCGGCCCTGGACTGGCACCGGCAACCCGACGAAAGCGGCTATCTGCGCGCCCTGGGTCGGCGCGACAGCGTCAGCCTGGCCGGCCGCCACAACCTCACGTCACGCGACCAGCTGAGCTGGCGGGCGGCGCACAATCGCTATTCCAGTCGCGACGGCGATGCCCTGGGCAGCGGCTTCGCCTTCAACCTGGAGCTGAGCCATATTATCTTCTTCGAAGGCCCTACCTGGCAGGTGCGCAGTGGCATCACCTACCAGCAGAACAAGGCGCGCAGCACCCTGCCCGCCAGCGTCACCCGTTATTTGCAGCCTCTGGCCGGCAGTGGCGAGAACGGCGAGGTCACCGTGGCCGACCTGGAGGCCCTGGGCGGTACCCAGCTCTTGCAGGATCGCTATGGCCAGCTCTATGTCGGCAGCAGCTGGCGGCGTGGCATTCCCGGTTCGCTCAACCGCACCCATCCCCAGTACACCTGGTTGGTGGATACCCTGGTCGGCTGGCAGTGGACCGAGCGCGAATTCAACTACGGTTTGAATGTCGGCCTGGGCATGGCAGTGCTCGGCGACGACGAACTGGCGTTCACCGCCGGCTACCAGTCCGCGCCCCAGGGCAGCGGCGGTCAGGCCGGCAGCACCCTGGGCATTCAATACAGCAATCGAATCGGTCGCTAGACCGCTTCAAGGGAGAGACCTCATGAACATCACGCGTCTGCTCGTCGCCAGTGTCGCCACCGTGCTGCTGGCCGGCTGCTCGAGCTTTACCCGACCCAGCGGCGAGGCCCTGCCCAAGGATGCCCGCTGGGGCCTGGTGCCCCTGGCCAACTATGCCCAGGCGCCCATGGCCGGCGACCGGGCGGCGCAGATCCTGGTCAGCGTGCTCGGCGAGCGCGGCATCCGCCCGCAGGTCTACGACGACAGTCAGGGCGGCAACCCCACCGACGACGAGAAGGCCCGCCAGCGCGCAGCCCTGGACTGGGCGCGCCAGCAGAATCTGCAATACGTGCTCACCGGCAGTGTGGACGAGTGGCAGTACAAGAACGGGCTGGACGGCGAGCCGGCGGTGGGCGTGACCCTGCAGGTGGTCGAGCCGGCCAGCGGCCGGGTGGTCTGGAGCAACAGCGGCGCCCGCTCCGGCTGGTCGCGCGAGAGCCTGGCGGCCACCGCACAAAAGGTCCTGCGCGGCACCGCGCAAAAGCTGCAGTTGCGCTGATGGCCTTGCAATCCGTCCACAAGGACTACACCCTGGCGCCGCGCGCCAGTGGCCGCCTGTCCTGGCTGGAGACCCTGCTGGTCACGGCGGCCGCTCTGGGCCTGGGCTTCTGGCTGGTGCCGGAAGACCCCCTGATGGTCGGCCTGGCCTTTCCCTGGGTGGTGTTCGCGCCCATCCTCATGGGGGTACGCTATGGCTTCATGCGCGGCCTGGTGAGTGCCGGCCTGCTGGTGGTGGCGCTGCTCTATCTGCATCGCCAGGGCTATCCGGCCTACGAAGAGATCCCGCCGTCCTTTATCGTCGGCGTGCTGCTCAGCGCCATGCTGGTGGGCGAATTCCGCGATCTCTGGGATCGCCGCCTGGAACGCCTGGACCTGGCCAACGACTATCGCCAGCTGCGTCTGGACGAATTCACCCGCGCCCACCACCTCCTGCGCATCTCCCACGATCGCCTGGAACAGCGCGTCGCCGGCAACGACCTCAGCCTGCGCAGCTCGCTGCTGGACCTGCGTCGCCAGCTGCGCGAGGTGCCCCGCGAGCAGGATGCCTTGCAGGCCCTGGCCGAGCCCATCGTCGGCCTGTTGACCCAGTACGGTTCGCTGCGCGTGGCGGGCCTCTACCGGGTCGACGCCAATGGCCGGGTGGATCGTCGCGCTCTCGCCAGCCAGGGCGAGATGCACGGCATCGATCCCGACGACCTGCTGGTGCGCCTGACCCTGGAGCGCGGTGAGACCCTGAGCATCCGCCAGGCGCTGCTGGAGCGCGGCGAGACCCAGCATTCGGCGCTGCAGGCCTGCGTGCCGCTGCTGGATACCGAGGAGCGGCTGCTGGCGGTGCTGGCCATCGAGCAGATGCCGTTCTTTTCCTTCAACGAGCGCACCCTCAATCTGCTGACCATCCTCGCCGGCCACATCGCCGACCTGCTGGGCAGCGATCCCCAGGCGCTGGCCCTGGCCGACGACGACGCCCAGCAATTCTCCCAGCACCTCAAGCGCTCGCTGCGCGATGCCCAGCAGCACGCCCTGCCCGCCTGCCTGTTCTGCTTCGAGATGACCGAGGCCGATGGTGGCGAACGCGCCCTGGCGCTGCTGGAAGGCAGCCGCCGCGGCCTCGACCTGCAACTGCGCCTGACCAATCAGGCCGGCCACCCCTGCCTGCTGGTGCTCTTGCCGCTGACCTCCTCCGACGGCCTGGAAGGCTACCGCCGCCGGCTGCGTCAGCTGCTGGCCGAGCGCCATGGCCAGGACAGCACCTTGGAAAACCTGGGCGTGCGCAGCCACGAGCACGAGCTGCTACCCAAGACCCGCGCCCAGGAGTTGCGCGTCTTCCTGTTCAACGAGTGTGGTCTGCATGAACAGCAAGTGGCTGTTTAGCGGCGCCTTCGCCTTCGAGGCCAGCAGCTGGGCGCTGCTGTTCGCCAATCTGCCGGTAGCGGCGGCGGCCCTGGCCTTCGCCACCGCCCATGCCGCCGGCAGTGCTCTGCTGGCGGGCGGTGCCTGGCTGTTGCTGCCGCGACGCTACCAGCGGCCACTGCCCTGGAGTCCGCTGTTTCTCTTTGCCCTGGCCTTCTTCATTCCGCTGCTGGGCGCAGTCGGGGTGATCGCCGCGGTGTTTCCGGCGCTCTATCTGCCGCGCAAGCACCGCGAGATCGCCTGGGAGGCGCGTAGCGTGCCCAATCTGCCGTTCCGCCCACTGGAGCGGCGCGAGGAGATGCTGTTCAGCGACGGCGGCCTGCAGGACGTGCTGCGCCATGCGCCCAGCACCGACAAGCGCCTGACCGCGCTCTTCGCCACCCGGCGCATGCCCGGACGCGACGCCATCCCCATCCTCAAGCTGGCCCTGCGCGATCCGGCCGACGACGTCCGGCTGCTCGCCTATTCGATGCTCGACCAGCAGGAAAGCCAGATCAACCAGCGCATCGAGACCCAGCTCGGCGAATTGGCCAGCACGCCTGCGGAACGCCAGCCAGCGCTGCATGGCACTCTGGCCCGCGGCTACTGGGAGCTGGCCTATCTGGGCCTGGCCCAGGGCAGCGTCCTGCGCCACGTGCTGGGTCAGGCGCGGGAACACATTGAGCTGGCCCTGGCCGGTGAAGAAAACGAAGAACTGCGCATCCTCGCCGGCCGCATCGCCCTGGAACAGGGCGAGCCGGAACGGGCCCTGGAATTCTTCCAGGCCGCCGAAGCGGCGGGCGTACCCCTGGCCCAGCTGGCGCCCTTCCGCGCCGAAATCGCCTTTTTGCGCCGCGATTACGCGGTCATCCCGGCACTGCTCGACAGCCTGCCGGCGGATCTGAAGAAGCGGCCGCCGTTCGCCGCCCTGGTGAAGTACTGGTTATGAAAGACGCCACCGCCGCGACCGTGACACCCGATGTCTGCCTGCTGCTGGAGGGCACCTGGCCCTATGTCCGCGGCGGGGTGTCGAGCTGGGTCAACCAGTTGATCCTTGGCCTGCCGGAGCTGGCCTTCTCGGTGTTCTTCATCGGCGGCCAGCGCGAGAACTACGAGAAGCGCCACTACGCCATCCCGCCCAACGTGGTGCACATCGAGGAGCACTTCCTCGCCGGCTCCTGGGTGCCCAAGGCAGCGCCCATCAGCCCGCGGCGCCAGGCGCCGGTGCAGCTGCTGCGCGACCTGCACGCCTTCCTGCACCACCCCGACGAACCCAGCGCCGCCCAGGGTGATGCCCTGGTGGACGCCTTCGCCCAGGGCAGCGTGACCCTGGACGACTTCATGTACAGCCGCGCCAGCTGGGAAGCCATCACCGAGGGCTACGAGCGCTATTGCACCGATCCTTCATTCGTTGACTACCTCTGGACCCTGCGCGCCATGCAGGCGCCGCTGCTGATGCTGGCCGAAGCCGCGCGCCGCCTGCCCCGACCACGGATGATCCACTCCATCTCCACCGGATATGCCGGCATGCTCGGCGCCATCCTGCAGCGCCGCTGGGGCTGCAACTTCCTGCTCAGCGAGCACGGCATCTACACCAAGGAGCGCAAGATCGACCTGGCCCAGGCCAAGTGGATCGCCGAAGGCCCGGACGAGGCCCTGCGTACCGGGCTGGACGTGGACGTCAGTTATATCCGCCGGCTGTGGATCCGCTTCTTCGAGCGTATCGGCCTGCTCACCTACAAGGCCGCCGATCCGATCATCTCGCTCTACGATGGCAACCGCCGCCGGCAGATCCAGGACGGTGCCGATCCCGCGCGCTGCCGGGTGATCCCCAATGGCATCAGCCTCACCCAGTGGCAGGACGCCCTGGAGCGGCGCCCCGAAGGCGTGCCGCCGGTGGTGGGGCTGCTGGGTCGGGTGGTGCCGATCAAGGACGTCAAGACCTTCATCCGTGCCATGCGCGGGGTGATCAGCGCCATGCCCGAGGCCGAGGCCTGGGTGGTCGGTCCCGAGGACGAAGACGAGGAATACGCCGCCGAATGCCACAGCCTGGTCACCAGCCTGGGCCTAGAGGGCAAGGTGAAATTCCTTGGCTTCCAGAAGATTGGCGACATCCTGCCCAAGCTCGGCCTCATGGTGCTGACCTCCATCAGCGAGGCCCAGCCTCTGGTGATCCTCGAAGGCTGGGCCGCCGGCGTGCCGGTAGTGAGCAGCGACGTGGGTTCCTGCCGCGAGCTGATCGAGGGTTCGCTCCCCGAGGACCGCGCCCTGGGCACCGGCGGCAGCGTGGTCGCCATCGCCGATCCCCAGGCCACCGCCCGCGCCATCCTCGCCCTGCTGCGCAACCCCGGTCGCTGGCAGGCCGCGCAGCGCACCGGGCTGGCTCGGGTCAATCGCTACTACACCGAGCCGCTGATGCTGGAACGCTATCGCGAGCTCTACCAGGACGCCATCGGGAGGGTCGTCTGACATGGCCGGCATCGGCTTCGAACTGCGCAAGATCCTCGCGCGCGACTCCTACACCGCCACCCTGCGCGCCTATGTCTATGCCGGCCTGATCAGTTCGGGCCCCTGGGTGCTGTCGATCATCAGCGTCATGCTGATCGGCGTGCTAGCCACAGGCATCGTCACCCCCAGCGTGCTGATCCGCCAGTTTCTGGTCACGGTGACCTACCTCATGGCCAGTTCGTTGATCCTCACCGGCGGTTTGCAGCTGTATTTCACCCGCTTCGTCTCGGATCGACTGTTCGAAGAGAAGCAGACCAGCATCCTGCCCAATCTGGTGGGCATCCTGCTGCTGGTGACCCTGGTCGCCGGCGGCCTGGGCTTCCTGCTGCTGGCCACCCTGTTCGACCAGCCCTTCGCCTACCGGCTGCTGGTGCTGGCCAACTTCGTCACGCTATGCGATCTCTGGCTGGTGATCATCTTCCTGTCCGGGATGAAGGCCTACAACCGCATCCTGGTGGTGATGACCCTGGGCTACGCCATCATGATCGCCGCCGCCTTCGTACTGCGCTTCCTGGGCATGGACGGCCTGCTGATGGCCCTGCTGCTGGGTCACGCCGCCCTGCTGTTCATGTTTCTCTACGACATCATCCGCGAATACCCGGCCAATCGCCTGGTGGCCTTCGACTTCCTCGACCGCAAGCAGATCTTCATAAGCCTGCTGGTCACCGGGCTGTTCTACAACCTGGGCATCTGGGTCGACAAATTCGTCTTCTGGTTCAATCCGCTGACCTCCGATGCCGTCATCGGCCCCCTGCGCGCCTCCATCCTCTACGATCTGCCAATCTTTCTCGCCTACCTCGCCATCATCCCCGGCATGGCGGTGTTCCTGGTGCGCATCGAGACCGACTTCGCCGAGTGGTACGAGCGGGTGTTCAACGCCGTGCGCGGCGGCGAGACCCTGCAGCACATCAGCCAGCTCAAGGAACAGATGATCCTGGCCATCCGCCAGGGCCTGCTGGAGATCTGCAAGGTCCAGGGTCTGACCCTGGTGCTGGTGTTCCTGCTGGCGCCGCAGTTGCTGGCCTGGCTCGGCATGTCGCACTACTACCTGCCGCTGTTCTACATCGACGTGGTGGGGGTGAGCATCCAGGTGGTGTTCATGGCGCTGCTCAACGTCTTCTTCTACCTGGACCGGCGCGACACCGTGCTGATGCTCTGCACCCTGTTTCTCGGCCTCAACCTGGCGCTGACCCTGCTCAGCATCGAGCTGGGCCCGAGCTTCTTCGGCTATGGCTTCACCGTCTCCCTGGCCTGCTGCGTGCTGCTCGGCCTGCACCGCCTGGACCGGGTGCTGGACGACCTGGAATACGACACCTTCATGCTCCGGCACTGAGGTGCCGCTGGCACCGGACGAACGGTGTGACCCGCTCCTGCTGCAGGCGTCCAACACAGCTCACCCCTGCAGGACCCTGCCATGAATACCGCCGCCTTGCGCCTCGTGATCCAGACCACCCAGGTGCGCGCTCGGGACAGTGGCGAGGCCAGCCGTACCTTCGCCGACCAGGCGGCGCGCACCGCCAGCGCCGATGCCACGCGCGGTCCGGCCCTGGAGCGCTTCGCCAGCGCCTATGTCGACAAGGTGCCCGATGCCTTGGAAGCCCTGCTGTTGCAGGCACGGGCGGTGGCCTTCGAGGCGCCCCTGGCCGGAGTGCTGGAACGCGCCCTGGCCGGTTTCGCCCCGGCGGCCCTGGCCCAGGCGCCGTCCGCCAGCCTGGCGCTGCTGGCCGCGGCCTATCGCCTCCATCGCCTGCTCGAAGGCCTCCAGGAACGCCTCGCCGCCTGGTGGGGTGCCGCCCGCGAACCGGCCGCGCCCAGCCTGGGCAATCTCATCGCCCACCAGGTGCTGGGGCAGCTCACCGTCGCCGCCCTGGAAGACGCCGTGGACGGCTGGCTCGACGACCTGGACGCCAGTGTCGCGGCGCCGCTCACCCAGCAGTGCTTTCAGCCACGGCAACGGCGCGGCGCCCTGGCCACGGCGCGACCCGCCCTGACCTTGAGTCGGCAACGCCAGCGCAGCGTTCGATAAAACGCACGTTTCGGCGCCTTTGGCGGCCGACTGTCAAATATATTGATAACCCTCCCGGGCCGGTTTAGGGTGGCTGCTCACCGCCAACAGCGAGGAGTCACCCATGAGCTTGCCCAGCCGCGCCGAGTGGGAGCAGCGCTTCCAAGGTCTCACCCTGGAAGGTCGCGCCTTCATCGACGGCGCCTATGTCGATGCCGCCGCCGGCGCCACCTTCGATTGCCTGAGTCCGGTGGACGGACGCTTCCTCGCCAAGGTCGCCCGCTGTGACGCCGCCGATGCCGACCTGGCCGTGGCCGCCGCCCGCGCCGCCTTCCAGAAAGGCACCTGGGCGCACCTGGCGCCGGCCCAGCGCAAGCGGGTGCTGATCCGCTTCGCCGACCTGCTGCTGGCCAATGCCGAAGAGCTGGCGCTGCTGGAAACCCTGGACATGGGCAAGCCCATCGCCGACGCCTTCACTATCGACGTACCCGGCTCGGCCAATGCCATCCGCTGGAGCGCCGAGGCCATAGACAAGCTCTACGACGAGGTCGCCCCGACGCCCCATGATCAGCTCGGCCTGGTCACCCGCGAGCCGGTCGGCGTGGTCGCCGCCGTGGTGCCCTGGAACTTCCCGCTGATGATGGCCTGCTGGAAACTCGGTCCGGCGCTGGCCACCGGAAACTCGGTGGTGCTCAAGCCCTCGGAGAAGTCGCCGCTGACCGCCATCCGCGTCGCCCAACTGGCCCAGCAGGCGGGCATCCCCGCCGGCGTGTTCAACGTGCTGCCGGGCTACGGCCATGAGGTCGGCAAGGCCCTGGGCCTGCACCCGGACGTCGACACCATCGTCTTCACCGGCTCCACCCGGGTCGCCAAGCAGCTGCTGGCCTATTCCGGCGAATCCAACATGAAGCGGGTCTGGCTGGAAGCCGGTGGCAAGAGCCCCAACATCGTCTTCGCCGATGCGCCCGATCTCAAGGACGCCGCCGCGGCCGCCGCCAGCGGCATCGCCTTCAACCAGGGCGAGGTCTGCACCGCCGGTTCGCGCCTGCTGGTGGAGCGTTCCATCAAGGAAGAATTCCTGCCGCTGGTGATCGAGGCGCTCAAGGGCTGGAAGCCCGGCCATGCGCTGGATCCGGAGACCAATGTCGGGGCCCTGGTGGACACCACCCAGCTGGAAACCGTGCTGCGCTACATCGAGGCCGGCCATGCCGAAGGCGCCACCCTGGTGGCCGGTGGCAAGCGCACCCTGGAAGAGACCGGCGGCGTCTATGTCGAGCCGACCATCTTCGACGGCGTGAGCAACGCCATGAAGATCGCCCGGGAAGAGATCTTCGGCCCGGTGCTCTCGGTGATCACCTTCGACACCGCCGAGGAAGCCGTGCAGATCGCCAACGATACCCAATACGGCCTGGCCGCGGCGGTCTGGACCCGCGACATCTCCAAGGCCCACAAGACCGCCCGCGCCCTGCGCGCCGGCAGTGTCTGGGTCAACCAGTACGACGGCGGCGACATGACCGCCCCCTTCGGCGGCTTCAAGCAGTCCGGCAACGGTCGCGACAAGTCCCTGCACGCCTTCGACAAGTACACCGAGCTCAAGGCGACCTGGATCAAGCTGTAAGCGTGCAGGAGGCCGGCCCAGCCTGGACCGGCCTCGCGCCTTTCCTCACGACGGGAGCGAAGCAAGCACGCCCCTGACGCGCTGCTGGACAGCCGTCGCGCATCAGCCAGCAGCCTCTTCGATGGGTAACGGACGCGGCGCTAGCCGGGTCGATAGCACCACCGCCGTCTCGGTCCGTCCATAGGGATCGAATACCGCGAGGGTGCGCTCCAAGTCGGTCAACGAGGGTGCCACCACCTTGAGCACGAAGGCCGCCTCGCCGGTGACATGGAAGGCTTCCCGCACTTCGGGCATGTCGGCCAACAGGGCCTCGATACGCGGATAGCGCTCGGCCGGCACGAACAGACGGATCAGGGCAGTGATGGGATAGCCTACGGCATGGCTGTCGATTTCCGTCCGATAGCCATGGATCACCCCCCGCTCTTCCAACCGTCGGAGACGCTCCGCCAAGGCTGGACTGGATAGCCCCACCCGCCGGCTCAGTTCGGCGAGACTGAGCCGTGCATTCGTCTGCAACTCCCTGAGTAGACGCCGATCGAGACGATCCAACGACTTACCCATCGACGAACCTCCATTCCTTCGGTTTGCCCCACAGCATACCTGCGAAAGGCCATGGAGCCGCGGCCTGCCAGATTGCCAGACTGGCTTCCTTCATCCGGGAGGAACGCCTCATGGTCGTCATGCAAGGAATGTTGTTGGGGATCGCCATCGCCGCGCCAGTGGGTCCGATCAGCCTGGTGTGCATGCAGCGCAGCCTCACTGGTGGCTTCGGCGCCGGCCTGAGGTTCGGTGTGGGTATCGCCCTGGCCGATGGCCTCTTTGCCGTGGCTGGAGCCTTAGGCGCCACCGCCCTGGCGACCTTGTTCGGCACCCTGCAGCCCTGGCTGCAACGTCTAGCAGCGTTCTATCTGGGCTATTTGGGCTGGCGTACCTGGCACGCTGCGCGAGCAACGGCGCCAGCCCAGGCACCGACGCCCGGCGGCTACCGGGAGATCGCCACGGGCTTCTCACTGACCTTGGCCAATCCCCTGACCATCGTCAGCTTCGCCACCCTGTTCATGGGTCTACCACCGAGCGCGCCCTCGCTGAGCAGCCAACTGAACCTAGCCGCCGGCCTGTTCCTCGGCTCCCTGCTCTGGTGGCTAGCGCTGGCAGGGCTCTGCGGCAGTCTGAAACGGACGCTGAAACCCCTCTGGCGGCGCAACATCGACCTGCTGGCAGCGCTGGCATTGGCCGGCCTGGGACTGCTCGTCCTGCTGCGCAGCTTTTGAGCAGACTCTGTTGGCCGGCTCAGCCCAGCAGATCCACCAGCAGGTCGTCATGCCGACGCTGCTGGCGATCCAGGCGCAGCTGGCGGGTGCGGAAGATCGATTTGAGGTCTTCCAGGGCACTGGCGAAGTCATCGTTGATGATCAGGTAGTCGTACTCGACATAGTGGCTCATCTCGCTGACCGCCTCGCGCATGCGCCGCTCGATGATCTCGGCGCTGTCCTGGCCGCGATTGTCCAGACGTTGGCGCAGCGCCGCCTGGCTGGGCGGCAGGATGAAGATCGACTGGGCGTGGGGCAGCTTGCGACGGACCTGCTGGGCGCCCTGCCAGTCGATCTCCAGGATCAGGTCGTGACCCTCGGCGAGGTCACGCTCCAGGGCGGCCTGGGAGGTCCCGTAATAGTTGCCGAACACCTCGGCGTGTTCGAGAAAATCGCCGTGCTCGAGCAGGTTGGTAAAGGTCGCGCAATCGACGAAGTGGTAGTTCACCCCGTCGGTTTCGCCTGGGCGCATGGCGCGGGTGGTGTGGGAGACCGACAAGCGGATGTCGGGCAGGGCGTCCAGCAGGGCCTTGACCAGGCTGGTCTTGCCGGCGCCGGAGGGCGCGGAAACGATATAGAGGGTGCCGGGAAGGGCTGTCATGGAGGTTCGCCTATTCGATGTTCTGCACTTGCTCACGCATCTGTTCGATGAGCACCTTGAGATTGATGGCCGCCTGGGAGGCGCGGGCGTCGATGGCCTTGGAGCCCAGGGTGTTGGCCTCGCGATTGAGTTCCTGCATGAGGAAATCCAGCCGCCGACCAGCCGCGCTACTGCCCGCCAGGACCCGCCGTACCTCGGCCACATGGGTCTCCAGGCGATCCAGCTCCTCGGCCACGTCGCTCTTTTGCGCCAGCAGCACCAGTTCCTGCTCCAGTCGCGCCGGTTCGAATTCGACGCCCGCCTCGGCGCAGCGCTCGAGGATACGCCGGCGCTGCAGGGCCAGCAGCTCGGGCAGCAGCGTCCTGAGCGTCGTCACCTCCGCCAGCACCTGGACCAGCCGCTCCTCGATCAGGCGCGCCAGTTCGCGTCCCTCGCGCTGCCGGCCTTCGAGCAACTCATCCAGGGCCGCCTCGAACAGCGCCAGGGTCTGGGCCCCGAGTTCGGCGTCATCCACCTCGGCGCCTGCCAGCACCCCCGGCCAGGCCAGCACGGCCAGGGGATCGAGCTTGGCCGGCCGGGCGATCAGCGCCGCGACATCTTCAGCGGCCGCCACCAGTTGCGCGGCCCGGCGGGCGTCTACGCGCAGGACCGCGTCTTCGTCGCGCGCCTCGCGCAACACGCACTCCACCTTACCCCGCGACAACCGTCGGCGCAGCGCCTCGCGCACACCGGATTCGAGCTCGCGAAAGGTCTCCGGCAGCCGCAGGTGCGGCTCCAGGTAGCGGTGATTGACCGAGCGCAGCTCCCAGCTCAGGGTGCCCTGGGGCCCCGGTCGCTCGATCCGGGCGAACGCCGTCATGCTATGCACCATGGCAGGATCCTCGTCTGACGATGCGTGGATCTGGGGCGATCCAGAGCGCCCACGCATGTAAAACGCACGATTCTAGCGCACCTGATCGGAGCGACCCAATGCATCCGTGTCGCATGAGCCGGACGCTCTCTATACTATGGACCTGATACCCATGCCTTACAGGAAGCCCGCAATGAAGCGTCCCAGTGGCCGCGCCGCCGATCAGCTGCGCCCCATCCGCATCACCCGTCAGTACACCAAGCACGCCGAGGGTTCGGTTCTGGTGGAATTCGGCGATACCAAGGTGATCTGCACCGCCAGCGTCGAGGCCGGGGTGCCGCGCTTTCTCAAGGGCAAGGGCCAGGGCTGGCTCACCGCCGAATACGGCATGCTGCCCCGCGCCACCGGCGAGCGGAATCAGCGTGAAGCCGCCAAGGGCAAGCAGGGTGGTCGCACCCTGGAAATCCAGCGGCTGATCGGTCGTTCGCTGCGCGCCGCCGTGGACCTGTCCAAGCTGGGCGAGAACACCATCTACATCGACTGCGACGTGATCCAGGCCGATGGCGGCACCCGCACCGCCTCGGTGACCGGCGCCTGCGTGGCCCTGGTCGATGCCCTGGGCGCGCTCAAGCGCCGCGGCAACCTCAAGGGCAATCCGCTCAAGCAGATGGTGGCCGCCATCTCCGTGGGCATCTACCAGGGCACCCCGGTGCTCGACCTGGACTACCTGGAAGACTCCGCCGCCGAGACCGATCTCAACGTGATCATGACCGATGCCGGCGGTTTCATCGAAGTTCAGGGCACCGCCGAGGGCGCGCCCTTCCAGCCGGCCGAACTCAACGCCATGCTCGAACTGGCCCAGGGCGGTCTGCGCGACCTGTTCGAGCTCCAGCAAGCCGCCCTGCGCGGCGAGTAACGAAAAGGGTCAAGCCATGCACGATCTCGTCCCCGCCCCCAGCGCCGAAGCCCGGCGCTGGGCCATGCTCTGCCACTACGCCGCCTTCCTGGGCTTCGTGGTGCCCTTCATCGGTAACGTCATAGGTCCGCTGGTGGTCTGGCAGTTCAAGCGCGAGGACGATCCCTTCATCGACCGCCAGGGCAAGGAGGCGCTGAACTTCCAGCTCACCGTCACCCTGCTGCACATGATCTGCTGGCTGCTGGTGTGGGTGCTGATCGGCTTTCCGCTGATGCTGCTGGTGGCCTGCGTGGCCTTCGTGCTGACGGTGATCGCCGGCATCAAGGCCAACCAGGGCCGCGACTACCGCTATCCCCTGACCTGGCGGATGGTTAATTAACGAGCTTTTTGTGGCCTGCTTCTGATATCCGCGCTGAGGATTTCCGGTCGGTCTGTCGTCGTTTGACAGGCGCCGGAAGCCCTCCGCTATCATCCCCCGCGTCTTGCTTTCTTTACCTGTCGTCCGTGGCCGTTTCTGACCGCCATGGGCGGTAGCGTGCCTGCCTTTCGCTGGCAGACCTCATCCAGCCCAGGGACCACGCCAAGGTGGCGAACCCTCTGCTGGTTACCCCTTTCGCGCTTTTCACGTCAGCGCAGCGGGCCACCCATGGCCGGCTGTTTCGGCATCAACACAGGGATGATGATCATGTCGGCCGTAGTCGCCCCCCCGCAATCGGCGTTCCAGCAGGCTTTGTCCTGGCGCTACTCGACCCTCGCGGTCTGGACCGCCATCTCGCTGCTGTTCGTCGAGACCTTTTCCGGCGCCCTGCGCTATTACCTCGACATGGCCGGCGCCTCGGCGCTGATCTACCTCCCCAAGATCGCCTGCCTGGCGCTCTTCGCCCTGCAACTGGCCACCGCCAAGCTGCCGCGCATCCTCTGGGTGGCCCTGCTCAGCATCCCGGCCTATGCGGCCCTGGCCCTGCTGCACGGCGCCAGTATCAACAACGTCTTCTTCTCGCTGTTCGTCTACAGCCCGCTGCTGTTCGGCCTGCTCTGCGGCCGTGAGTTGCTGGAACAGCGGCGCCTGCTCGGCCGGGTGGTCCTGGGCCTGCTGATCGCCTCGCTCATCGGCATCCTGCTGGACAAGTACACCTCGGTCCCCTGGAAGGGCTACAGCTACACCCTGGGTGGCAACGACATCGCCGGCAACACCAACTGGATGGCGGGCGAGGCCGACCGCATCGCCGGCTTCGCCCGCGTGTCCAACGTGCTGGCAGCCCTGATCGCCGTCTACTGCCTCTATCTCTCCTACTTCGCGCGCTCCTACACGCTCTGGCTGCTGATGGCCCTGACCGGTCTCTTCGGCATCCTGCTGACCACCAGCAAGGCCCCCGCTGCCGCCTTCGCCTTCACCCTGGTGCTGATGCTGGGCCGTCGCTTCCAGTGGTCCACCTACCTGCTGCTGCTGCTCGGCGTGGTCGGTGGCCTGCTGCTGCCGATCCTCAGCCTGATCCGCGACTTCGATCCCCACGTGGTCACCAGCGACAGCGGCCTGGCCTCCTTCTACGACCGTCTGGTCAACACCTGGCCCAACGTCGTGGAGGTCATGAGCGAGCCCGGCTGGACCCTGACCGGTGCCGGCTTCGGCATGTTCGGCAGCACCATGGCCGCCTTCCCCGTGCCGGGCATGGACCTGATGGTCAACTGCGACAGCAGCGTGGTCTATCTCTGGTGCGTGTTCGGCGTGGTCGGCATCGCCCTCTACTGCCTGCAACTGCCGCTGTTCATCCGCCTGCACCTGAGCCGCGATCGCGAAAGCCACACCCTGCTGGCCATCGCCTTCTGCCTCTGCCTGATCGGCTGGACCACCGACCTCTTCGAGATCGGCGTGGCCAACCTCTTCATCGGTATCACCCTGGGCTATCTGCTGCTCAAGCCCAAGACCGATCCCGGCCTGCACCTGGTCCGCCCGGCACCGGAAACCCTGGCCCCCCACGCCTAGCCCGACGCCCCTCTCCCGCCTTCCCCTTGCCGCCCGGATGCCGCTCATGGACTTCAGGAAAGATATCAATGGGCTGCGCGCGATCGCCGTGATCGCCGTCGTCCTCTTCCACTTCAATGCCGACTGGCTACCGGGCGGTTTCGCCGGGGTCGACGTCTTCTTCGTCATCTCCGGCTTCCTGATCACCGGGATCATCTTTCGCGCCCTCGAACAGCAGCGCTTCCGCCTGTCCGCCTTCTATCTGTCCCGCGTCCGCCGCATCGTGCCGGCGCTGGCGGTGCTCTGCGCCGTACTGCTGATCGCCGGCTGGTTCTTCCTGCTGCCCAACGCCTATGGCGAACTGGGCAAGCACGTGGCGAGCAGCCTGGGCTTCGTCTCCAACCTGGTCTACTGGAAGGAAGCCGGCTACTTCACCGCGGCCGCCCATGAGAAATGGCTGCTGCACACCTGGTCGCTGTCGGTGGAATGGCAGTTCTACCTGATCTATCCGCTGGTGCTGGTGCTGCTGTCCAAGGTGGTATCGCTCAAGACCCTGCGGGTGCTGATCCTGCTCGCCACCGCGGTCGGCTTCGCCTTCGCCGTCACTGCCTCGCTGCTTTGGCCGGAAGCGGCTTTCTATCTGCTGCCGACCCGCGCCTGGGAGCTGATGGTGGGTGGCGCCGCCTATCTCTTCCCGCTGCAGCTCGCCGCCCGCTCGCGCCGGCTGCTGGAAGGCGCGGGGCTGATCGCCCTGGCGGTGGGTTTCCTGACGCTCGCCGAAGGCGATGTCTGGCCAGGCTACTTGGCGCTGATCCCGGTGCTCGGCACCGCCGCCATCATCCTGGCCGCACGCCAGGATTCGCTGGTCACCGGCAACGGCTTCTCCCAGTGGACCGGCACCCTCTCCTATTCGCTCTACCTCTGGCACTGGCCGGTGGTAGTGTTCATGAGCTATGCCGGCCTGCTCGACCAGACGCCGCACCTGCTGCTGGGCATCGCCGCCTCCTTCGCCCTGGGCTGGGCCTCCTACACCCTGGTGGAAACCCGCGCCTTGCGCCGGAAGGGCCAGAGCGGTGCGGCCCTGGCCACCGGCACCGGACTGCTCGCCACCCTGTTCCTCAGCGCCGGCGCGGTGAATGCCACCGACGGCGCCATCACCCCACTGCGCAGCATCAGCCAGTCGGATCGCGCGCAATTCGTCCAGGAGTACCTGGATCGCCAGAAGAATCTCCATGATCTCTACTGGCTCAAGTGCGACGCCTATTCGGCCTTTACCCAGCGTCATCAGGACGCCATCGACCCCAGCTGCACCCATGCCCAGGGCAAGGGCGGCCTCTTCGTCTGGGGCGACTCCCATGCCCAGGCGCTGTCCTTTGGCTTGCGCAGCCTGCTGCCGGCCGGCCTGCCCTACTACCAGGTGGCCTCGGCAAGCTGCAAACCACGCCTTACCGACGACCTGGGACGGCAGACCGAGACGCGGGTGACCTGCAACTACTCCAACCGCACCGCCCTGGAAGCCATTCAGCGCCTGCGCCCGGACGTGGTGGTCATGGCGCAGAAGGCCGATCATGAAAAGACCGACTGGAAGGCCATCACCGAGCGCCTGCACAGCTATGGCGTCAAGCGCATCGTGCTGCTCGGCCCCGTTCCCCAGTGGAGTCCGTCACTGCCCAGCGTCATCGCCATCCGCCATTGGGGCTCCACCGATGACCACATCGCCGACTCCGCCCTGGATCGCCATGTCCTCGCCACCGACCAGGCCATGCGCCAGGCCAGGCTCCCGGCGGGGCTGGAGTACATCTCCCTGGTGCAACACCTCTGCGTCGAGGATGCCTGTCGGGTAAGGGCCGCGGATGGCCGTACCCTGCTGCAGATCGACGATGGCCACCTGAGCGACAAGGGCTCACTGTTCATCGTCGGTCACTATCTGCTGCCGAGCCTGCAACTGACGCCGGCCACCGCCCAGCGCTAGTGTGGTGTTTCAGAAGTTCGCGCAAGAATTGGCGCGTGATTTTTTGGCCTGGGCCAGGCGCCGCGACGAGTCATAGCAGGGCTATGGCGAGGAGTGGCAACGCAGTCCTGGCCGAAAAAGCGCTGCCAAAATTGTGTAGATAACTTCTGAAACACCACACTAGTTTCCAGGCGCCACGAAAAAGGGCCGATCCCAGGGGGATCGGCCCTTTTTTATTGTCCTGTGGCTCAGGTCACCGGGGCGGGATTGAACAGCGCCAGGTCGTTGTGCAGGCGATGGCGCTCCGCCCAGGTCTGGCGGCGACCGCTGGCCACGTCCAGGTAGCACTGGAAGATCTCCCAGCCCATCTCCTCCAGCGACAACCGCCCACTCACCACGCGCCCGGCATCAATGTCGATCAGATCCGGCCAGCGCTCGGCCAGCTGGGTGCGGGTCGAGACCTTGATCA
The DNA here is from genome assembly GCF_021106615.1 of Pseudomonas sp. PLB05. Lineage (NCBI taxonomy): Bacteria > Pseudomonadati > Pseudomonadota > Gammaproteobacteria > Pseudomonadales > Pseudomonadaceae > Pseudomonas > Pseudomonas sp. PLB05. The sequence goes on along the minus strand of NZ_JAJOHO010000002.1, from coordinate 384,278 downwards.
CCGGCACCATGGACAGCCCATAGGGGGTGCCGCGACCGGTAGTGAAGATGTGCAGGTTCATGCCCGCGGCCAGTTGTAGGGTGCCACAGATGAAGTCGCTGGCCGGGGTGGCGGCGAAATACAGGCCCTTGCCTCTGATCTTCTCGCCCGGAGCGATGACCCCGGCGATGGGGCTGGTACCCGACTTGGCGATCGACCCCATAGCCTTTTCGACGATGTTGTTCAGGCCGCCCTTCTTGTTGCCAGGGGTGGTATTGGCGCTGCGATCGGCCATGCCCCGCTCCAAGTAACGGTCGTACCAGTCCATCTCGCGGATCAGCGCATCGGCCACCTCCGGGGTGGCAGCGCGCGGGGTCAGCAGGTGGATGCCGTCGCGCACCTCGGTGTTCTCGGAGAACATCACCGTGGCACCGGCGCGCACCAGCAGATCGGCGGCCACGCCCAGGGCCGGGTTGGCGGTGATGCCGGAGAAGGCATCACTGCCGCCGCACTGCATGCCCACCACCAGCTCGGAAGCCGGCACCGTCTCGCGGCGGCGCTGATCGAGCACCTCCAGACGCGCCTCGATCAGACCCATGATCTGCTCGACCATGCCGGCGAAGCCGTTGGCCGAATCCTGCAGGCGAAACAGCCAGTCCTCTTCGTTCTGCCCGGCGGTGAGGTCGTCGCCCGGCATCAGTTGGCTGGCCTGCAGCTTCTCGCAGCCCAGGCCGATGACCAGCGCCTGGCCGCCGAAGTTGGGATTGCGACTGATGTTGTGCAGGGTGCGGATCGGGATCACCGCATCCGGGGCATTGATGGCCACGCCGCAGCCATAGCTGTGGGACAGCGGCACCACGTCGTCGACATGGGGATAGCGCGGCAGGATCTCCTTGCGCACCCGCTCCACGCAATGATCCAGCACCCCCACCACGCACTGCACGGTGGTGGTCACCGCCAGGATGTTGCGGGTGCCGACGCTGCCGTCCGGATTGCGGAAACCCTCGAAGGTGTAGCCCTCCAGGGGTTCGCCGATCTGGCCGGGCGCGGTGGCCTTGGGCAGGTTGTCCAAGGCGGGCGGCTCCGGCATGCGCAGCAGGGCTTCGGTGATCCAGCTGCCGGCCGGGATGTCCTGCAGGGCGTAGCCGATGACCTCGCCATAGCGCACCACCTCGGCGCCTTGCCTGAGGTCCACCAGGGAGACCTTGTGGCTCTGGGGAATGGCCTCGACGGTGGTCAGGCCGTCGGCGAAGGCGGTGCCGGCGGCCACGCCGGGTTCGTTGACCACCACCCCGACGTTGTCCTGGGGGTGGAGCTTGATGTAACGCGGCGAATCACGGTGATCGATCAGGTGCATTTTCTTATCCTCCGCCGGGGCTCAGGCCCGGACCGGGTCAGGCTGGGTCGCGCCCAGGATCTCGCCGTCGGCGGTACGCAGCTCGACGCGCTGGATGCGACCGACGATGAACAGGTAGCTGAACACCGCCACCAGGGCATTGGCGCCGACGTAGACCAGCGCCCACTTGAAGGAACCGGTGGCGGCGATGATGTAGCCGATGACGATGGGGGTGGTGATGGAGGCCAGGTTGCCGAAGGTGTTGAACAGGCCGCCGGAAAGCCCGGCGATCTGCTTGGGCGAGGTGTCGGCCACCACCGCCCAACCCAGGGCACCGATGCCCTTGCCGAAGAAGGCCAGGGTCATGAAGCCCACCACCATCCAGTCGGCATCGACGTAGTTGCAGAAGATCATGCTGGTGGAGAGCAGCAGGCCACAGACGATGGGCAGCTTGCGAGCGAAGGTCAGGGAGTGACCGCGGCGCAGCAGGTAGTCGGAGATCACCCCGCCGAGCACCCCGCCGATGAAGCCGCAGATCGCCGGCAGCGAGGCGATGAAGCCGGCCTTGAGGATGGTCATGCCACGCTCCTGCACCAGGTACACCGGGAACCAGGTCAGGAAGAAATAGGTGATGGCATTGATGCAGTACTGGCCGAGGTAGACGCCCAGCATCATGCGGTTGGTCAGCAGCTGGGTGATGTAGTGCCACTTGGGACCGCCGCCCTGCTGGCGGGCGCCGTTGTCCATGTCCACCAGGCCGCCGTTGTCGCGGATGTGCGCCAGCTCCGCGGCATTGATGCGCGGATGCTCCTTGGGGTTGTGGATGTACTTCAGCCAGACCCCGGAGAAGAGGATGCCCAGGGCGCCCATGATGACGAAGACGTGTTCCCAGCCGAAGTGGAAGACGATGCCGCCCATGATCGGCGCGAACAACGCGGTGGCGAAATACTGCGCCGAGTTGAAGATCGCCGAGGCGGTGCCGCGTTCGGCGGTAGGGAACCAGGCGGCGACGATGCGTGCATTGCCCGGGAAGGACGGCGCCTCGGCCAGGCCGACCAGGAATCTCAGCATGAACAGGGTGGTCACCGCCCAGGCCACCGGCAGGCCGCCGACCAGGCCTTGCAGCAGGGTGAACAACGACCAGAAGAAGATGCTGCCGGCATAGACCTTCTTCGAACCGAAGCGATCCAGCAGCCAGCCGCCGGGAATCTGCCCGGCCACATAGGCCCAGCCGAAGGCGGAGAAGATATAGCCGAGGGTGACGGCGCTGATGCCGAGGTCTTTCTGCAGGCTGGAGCCGGCGATGGCGATGGTGGCGCGATCGGCATAGTTGATGGTGGTCACCACGAACAGCATCAACAGGATCAGGTAACGCACCCGGGTGGGTCTTGTGGCATCCATGGGGATCCCTCTTGCGTGATTGTTTTTATTGAAGGCGCGGAATGCTGGATGATTGCGCAATCATGCCTTGATGCGACAACCTGACTCAGCCCCGGCGTTTGTCCAAGACTAAGCCATGATTGCGCAACCATACAAGTATGACGTCTAACGACTTCGACGCCGGTGGTCAGGTCGTGGCGCGGTCGATGATGTGGAAGCCGGTGTCGATGCGCACCGCGTCCCGGGCCCGCTCGCCCTGGTTGAACCGTTGCAGCAGCGCCTCTGCTGCCAGGGTGCCCATGCGATCGCCTTCGACGCTCACCGACGACAGCGCCGGGTGCATCTGGGCAGCGCTGGAGAGATTGCCGAAGCCGAGCACCGCCAGATCCTCGGGCAGGCGCAGCCCGCGACTCGCGGCTTCCGCCATCACCCCCTGAGCGACGGTGTCGGAGCTGCAGACCACCACGTCGAAGCCATCGTCGCGGGCCAGCAACTGGCGCAACCCCGCCCGCCCGGATTCCACCAAGGCTGGCGCCGGCAGGATTTCCAGCGGCGGTTCCGCCAAGCCCAACTCGGCCAGCCGGGCGACCAGGCTGCGGCAGCGGCGCAGAGCGCGGGGATCGTCCACCGAGACCACGGCGAAGCGCCGATAGCCGCGAGCGTGCAGGTGCTCGGCCTGGGCCCGGCCCACTGCTTCGTGGGAGAAGCCCACCTGCATGTCCAGCGGATCTTCGCCCAGGTCCCAGGACTCCACCACCGGGATGCCGGCCTGGGCCAGGCGCTGGCGACTGGCCGCGGTGTGCAGGGTGCCGGTGAGCACGATGCCATCGGGTTTGCGCCCCAGCACCGCGGCCAAGAGTTGCTCCTCCTGTTCGGCGCTGTAGCCGGTCAGGCCCAGCAAGGTCTGGTAGCCCGCCTGGGACAACCGCGCCATCAACGCCTGAACGGTCTCGGCGAAGATGGAGTGGACGATGGTCGGCACGAACAGCGCCACCAGGCGGCTGCGATTGGAGGCCAAGCCACCGGCCAGCAGATTGGGTACGTAGCCGGTGACCCGCACGGCTGCCAGCACCTTCTCCCGCGCCGCCTCGCTGACGATCTCCGGTCGATTCAGCGCCCGCGAGACGGTGATCGGCGACACCCCGGCGACCCGGGCCACGTCGATGAGCGTGGGGGCAGCGGGATTGACCGCGGCAGTGAGGGCTTTGCTGGACTTCTTGGCCATGGATCGCCAGGGATGATGGAGAGGTTGGCCATGGTAACGGTTGGTGGGGGCGGCGTCCCCGGTGAACACCGTAGCGTGGAAAACCACGCAGCGTTTTCCGTATGGGAATGGGTACCGATGGATGAGAAAGCAGCGAATCCCGTAGGAGCGGCCCATGGCCGCGATACACCCTATGCCAGGTTTGATCGCGGCCATGGGCCGCTCCTACAGAATCGAGTACGCGTCAGCAGCGGCCGCCTCGCCATGGCGGTACAACCTAACCCCCCATCGCCAGGCGAATATCCGCCGCCAGCTCCAGCACGCGAGCCTCTTCGGTGTCCCAGGAGCACATGAAACGCGCGCCCCCGCTGCCGATGAAGGTGTAGAAGCGCCAACCGCGGTTGCGCAGGAATTCCAGCGCCGGCTCGGACAGCTGCAGGAACACCGAGTTGGCTTCCACCGGGAACATGAAGTCCACCCCGGGCACGTCGCGCACGCGCCCGGCCAGCAGCTGAGCCATGGCGTTGGCGTGGCGGGCGTGGCGCAGCCAGGTGTCGTTTTCCAGCACGCCGAGCCAGGGCGCGGAGAGGAATCTCATCTTGGACGCCAGCTGGCCGGCCTGCTTGCAGCGGTACTCGAAGTCCTCGGCCAGATCGCGGTTGAAGAAGAGGATGGCCTCCCCCACCGCCATGCCGCTCTTGGTGCCGCCGAAGCAGAGCACGTCGACGCCAGCCTTCCAGGTCACCTCGGCCGGGGTGCAGCCCAAGCCGGCCACGGCGTTGGAAAAGCGCGAGCCGTCCATGTGCAGGTGCAGGCCGAGGTCGCGGCAGGTGGCGCTGATGGCCTGCAGTTCGTTGAGGCCATAAAGGGTGCCCACCTCGGTGGCCTGGGTGACGGTCACCGCGCGTGGCTTGGGAAAGTGGATATCGGCGCGCTTGGTGGCGATCTGCTGGATGGCACCCGGGGTCAGCTTGCCCTGGTGGGCCGGCGCCAGCAGCAACTTGGAGCCGTTGGAAAAGAATTCCGGCGCCCCGCATTCGTCGGTCTCGACGTGGGCGGTGTCGGAGCAGATCACGCTGTGGTAGCTCTGGCACAGCGCCGCCAGGGCCAGGGAGTTGGCCGCGGTGCCGTTGAAGGCGAAGAACACCTCGCAATCGGTCTCGAACAGCTGGCGGAAGCGATCGGCGGCGCGCGCCGTCCAGGTGTCGTTGCCATAGGCGGTCTCGTGACCGACGTTGGCCGCCGCCATGGCCGCCCAGGCCTCCGGGCAGATGCCGGAATAGTTGTCACTGGCGAATTGCTGGGCGTTGCTGCTCATGCGGCAGTCCTCGCGACGGGTTCGGTACGGGCCAGCAGCCAGTCACGGGCGGCGCCTTCCACTAGCGGCAGCACGCGGCGGCGGACCTCGGCGTGATAGCCATCCAGCCAGTCCAGCTCGTCGGCGCGCAACAAGGCGAGATCCAGGCAGCGGGTATCCAGCGGACAGAGGGTCAGGGTCTCGAAGGCCAGGAAGTCGCCGAATTCGGTGGTCTCGGCGCGGGTGCACAGGAGCAGGTTCTCCAGCCGCACGCCCCACTGGCCGGGACGATAGATGCCCGGTTCGTTGGAGGTGATCATGCCCTCGCGCAGGACATGGTGCGGGGTGACCGTGGCATAGAAGGAAATCGACTGCGGTCCCTCGTGCACATTGAGGAAGTAGCCCACGCCATGGCCGGTGCCATGGCCGTAGTCGATGCCGGCGGCCCAGATCGGCTCGCGCGCCAGGGCGTCGAGCATGGGCGCGGCGACCCCGGCCGGAAAGCGCGCCCGCGACAGCGCCAGCATGCCCTTGAGCACCAGGGTGAAGTCGCGCTTCTGGGCGGCGCTGGGGGTGCCGATGGGCACCACCCGGGTGATGTCGGTGGTGCCGCCCAGGTACTGGCCGCCGCTGTCGATCAGCAGCAGGCCGTCACCCTGGAGTTCGGCATGGGCTTCTTCGGTGGCCCGATAGTGCGGCAGGGCGCCACCAGCGTTGAAGCCGGCGATGGTGGCGAAGCTCAGGGAGACGAAGTGGGGCCGGGCAGCGCGGGCTTCGCTCAGCCAGTCGTCCACGGTCAGCTCGGTGAGGCGCTCGCCGCGGGCCAGGGCGGCCTCGAAACGGGCGAAGAAGACGCACAGGGCCGCACCGTCCTCCTCCATGGCGGTGCGTACCTGGGCCACTTCCTCAGCGGTCTTGCAGGCCTTGAGCAGGGTCGAGGGATTGATCTGCTCCAGGCGCTTGACGCTCGTCGGTGCGGCCTCGGCGAGGCCCAGGGTGACCCGCGCCGGGTCCACTAGCAGGGTGCTGTCCGCTGGCAGCAGGCCCAGCTCGGTGGCGGCCTGGGCGTAGTCGGCCAGCGCCACGCCATCCGCTGCCAGGGCCGCGCGGATCTCCGCCGGCACCTTGGCCCGATCGATGAACAGCTGACAGCTGTCCCTGCCCAGCAGCAGGTGGGCGAGGAACACCGGGTTGTAGGGCGCGTCGGCGCCACGCAGGTTGAGCAGCCAGGCGATGTCGTCCAGCGAGGAGATGAAATGCCAGTCGGCCTTTGCCTCCGCCAGCGCCTGGCGCACCTGGGCGAGCTTGGCGCTGCGCGGCTGGGGCGCATGGGGCGCGGCATGGGCATAGAGCGGCGCGGCCGGTAACGCGGGGCGATCGCTCCAGATCGCCGCCAGGGGATCGAGGTCGGTACGCAACTGGATGCCCTTGGGCTCCAGCGCCCGGCGCAGGGCGGCGGCGGAGCCTAGGGACAGCACCTGGCCGTCCACCAGCACCGTGCCACCCTCGGGCACCTGGTCGGCCAGCCACTGCAGGTGGGCCTGGGGCTGGCTGGCGACCTGCTTCATCAGGTCGATGCCGCTGTCCGCCAGCTCCTGGGTGGCCTGCTCCCAGTAGCGACTGTCGGTCCAGACGCCGGCGGCCTGGCGGGTCACCAGCAGCAGCCCGGCGGAGCCGGTGAAACCGGATAGCCAGGCCCGCCCCTGCCAGTGTTCGGGCAGGTACTCGGACAGGTGGGGATCGGCGCTGGGGATCAGGCAGGCATCGGCGCCCTGCTCGGCCAGGAAGGCGCGCAGGTGGGCGAGTCGTTGAGCGGGGGTGGCGGTCATGAGCACCTCGACAAGGTCAGAAGCTCAGTGTGCCGCAGATATAAAAAAGCCGCACCCAAAGGGTGCGGCGGAGAAAGACCAAAGGAGCAAAGAGGGGTGGTCTTTCGAAAACTGAGCGGCTCAGCGACGCAGGTTGGCGGCAGGAGCGGCCTGATCGCCGTAGTGCTGCATGGCGGCATGATTCTGATCGACCAGCTTGTATCTCAGGCTGGGATTGTCGTCGGCAGCAGCGAATTGGGCGGCGGTCAGGGTGGCAAGGGTCAGCAACAGGGCGGACAGAGAACGTTTCATAGCGAACTCCTAAAAAGGTCGTGTTCATCGGGGTACGGGACCATTCTAGGTAATGAATGCAGCCTAATAAATAGCATGCTAACTAATTCACTATTACAAAACCTGCAACAAGCCATGGCTTAGTCCTTAGCCCAGTAGCGTTGGTCTTCCAGCACCAGATTTTCTACCTGCAGGCGCTCGGGAAGTTCTTCCTTGAGGAAGTCGATCCAGGTCTTGATCTTGGCGTCGAGAAAGCGCCGCGAGGGATAGAGCGCATGGATGGTGCGCTCGCGTAGGCGGAAGTTGGGCAGTAGCCGTACCAGACTGCCATCGCGCAGGTAGTTGACCGCGATGTAACTGGGTAGCAGACAGATGCCCATGCCCTGCCGCGCCACGCTGGCCAGGGCCTCGGCGACGTTGACCTGGAAGACGTAGCGCGGCGCTACCTGCAGCTCGCCTTCGGGGCCAGCGAAGACCCAACGCTCGGAGAAGTTGGGATCCAGCAGCCGCAGGCAGTCGTGCTCGGCGAGATCGGCCGGTACCTTGGGCGCCGGACGCTGCGCCAGGTAGCTGGGCGCCGCGCAGACCACGCTATAGACGCCACCGAGACGCTGGGCGACGAAATCCGAATCGGCCAGCTCGGTGTCCAGGGTGATGGCGATGTCATGCCCATCCTCCAGCAGTGCCGGATGGTTCTGCGAAAGCGTCATGACGATCTCGACGTGGGGATAGCGGGCGCAGAAGCGCGACACCAATGGCGCCAGCAGCTGGGTGCCCAGGCCGGTCATGGAATGCAGGCGCAGATGGCCATGGGGCTTGAGATGGGCACCGCTGGCTTCGGCTTCGGCCTCGCCGACATCCTGCAGGATGCGCCGGCAGCGTTCGAGATAGCGCTCGCCCGCCTCGGTCAGTGCGAGCCGCCGGGTGGTGCGGTGCAACAGACGGGTCTGCAGGTGGCTTTCCAGTTCCGCCAGCAGGCGCGACACCTGGGCGGTGGACAGGGCGAGGGTGTGGGCGGCAGCCGTGAGACTGCCCAGATCCACCACCCGGACGAAGATGCGCATGCCTTGGAAAATATCCATTATTGCCTTTTTCGCAATGGAGTTTCGTCAAGCTGTCACTTTATTGAAAAAGTCACACGCCCGATAGTGGTGCGGTGAGCTGCTGTGGATTCGACATTTTGACCGCGCGAATCCTTCCCTCCGGCAGTGGCTCCTTGGATAGCTCCTTGCGGCCTTCCGACAGACGTCTCCTCTGGAGACCTCGGTCGGAAGGCCGTTTTTTTTGCCCGGCTTTTGGGCCAGGCCCGCTGCCTCAGCCCTTCCGCTCCGGCTCGCGAATGCGGTAGCTGGCGATATAGAGCGCCGGCAGGAACAGCAGGGTCAACAGCGTCGCCGCGACGATACCGCCGATCATGGCATAGGCCATGGGCCCCCAGAACACCTCGCGGGCGATGGGAATCATGCCCAGGCTGGCCGCGGCGGCGGTCAACAGGATCGGCCGGCGGCGGTGGCGGGTGGCTTCCACTACGGCGTCCCAGGGCGAGCGACCGTCACGCTCGAAGGCGTCGATCTGGGTCACCAGGATCACCGAGTTGCGGATGATGATGCCGATCAGCGCCAGCACCCCGAGGATGGCGACGAAGCCCAGTGGCTGGCCGAAGGGGATCAGCCCCAGCACCACCCCGATCAAGCCCAGGGGCGCCACGCTCGCCACCAGGAACAGCTTGCGGATGCTGTGCAGCTGGATCATCAGGAAGGTAGCCATGAGAAACAGCATCAGCGGCACCACCTCGGCGATGGGGCCCTGGGCCTTGCTGCTCTCCTCCACCGTACCGCCCACCGCCACCTGATAGCGCGGCGGCAGCTTGGCGATGAAGGCATCCACCTCCGGCTGCAGCTGCTTGACCAGGTCCGGTGCCTGGATCTCGCTGAGAATGGACGCCTTGAGGGTGATGGTGGGCAGGCGGTCGCGGCGCCACACCAGCGGCTGCTCCAGGGCGTAGTCGATGCGAGCGAAGGCCTTGAGCGGCACCGCGACGCCCTGGGGCGTCATGATCTGCAGATTCTCCAGGGTCTCCACCGAGCGCCGCTCGGCCTCGCTGGCCCGCGCCACCACGTTGACCAGGTAGATGTCGTCGCGCACCTGGGTCACCGGGGTGCCGGTCACCACGCCATTGAGGATCTGCGCCACGTCCTGGGAAGAGAAACCCAGCTGCCGCGCCTTGTCCTGGTTGACCTCGACCTTGAGCATCCGCGCCGGCTCGTTCCAGTCGTAGAGGAAGTCGCCCAGCTGCGGACTCTTGCCCAGCACGCTGGCCAGGGCCAGGGCCTGGCGGCGTACCTCGGCGACGTCCGGACCACTGATGCGGTACTGGATCGGCCGCCCCACCGGCGGGCCCATTTCAAGGGGCTGGACGTAGCCGGACAGCCCGACGAAGTCCTGGCGCAGGCGCTGTTTGAGCTTGGGCAGCAGCCGATTGCGGGCTTCCAGATCCTTGGCCACCAGGATCACCTGGCCATAGAAGGGATTCTCCAGCTGCTGGTCCAGCGGCAGGTAGAAGCGCACCGCGCCCTGGCCGACATAGGAACTCCAGTGGGCCACGTCCGGATCGTCGGCCAGGGTCTTTTCGAACCTGTCCATCTGCGCGCGGGTGGCGTCGAGGGAGGCGTTCTGCGGCAGGTTGAAATCGATCAGCAGCTCGGGCCGATCCGAAGACGGGAAGAACTGGTTCTGCACGAACTTCATGGCGAACAGCGCCGCGGCGAACAGCAGCACCGTGAGGATGATGGTCAGCCAGCGATGGCGCATGGCGCCCAGCAGCAGGCCGTCGGACCAGCGCGCCAGGCGACCGGGCTGGTCATGATCCTTCTGCTTCACCTTCTTCGGCAGGATGTGCACGCCGATCACCGGCGAAAAGAACACCGCGACGATCCAGGACAAGAGCAGCGCCACGGCGATCACCGCGAACAGGGTGAAGGTGTACTGGCCGGCGCTGCTGGAGTTGAGGCCGATGGGCACGAAACCGGCCACGGTCACCAGGGTGCCGGTGAGCATGGGAAAGGCGGTGGACTCGTAGGCGAAGGTCGCCGAGCGGTGCAGCGACTCGCCCTCCTCCCGTTTGGTCACCATCATCTCCACGGTGATCATGGCGTCGTCCACCAAGAGGCCCAGGGCGATGATCAAGGCGCCGAGGGAAATCCGCTGCATGGTGATGCCGCTGTATTCCATGAAGACGAACACCAGCGCCAGGGTCAGGGGGATCGACAGCGCCACCACCAGGCCGGCGCGCACGCCAAGGCTGATGAAGCTCACCACCAGCACGATGATGACCGCCTCGAACAACGCCTGGGTAAAGCCGCCGACGGCCTTTTCCACCACCTGCGCCTGGTTGGAGACCACGTGCACGCCGATGCCCACCGGCAAGGCGCCGGTCAGCTCCTGCATCTTCTCGGTCAGGGCCGCGCCAAAGGTCTGGATGTTGCCACCGCTGCTCATGGCGATGGCCAAGCCAATGGCCGGCTGGCCCTTGTAGCGGAACAGCGAACTGGGCGGATCGGCATACCCGCTGCGGATGTCGGCCAGATCGGTGAGGCGATAGAAGCGATCGTCGATGCGCAGATTGACCGCGGCCAGATCGGCGGTGGAGCGGAATTCGCCACTGGTACGCACGCTGATGCGCTCGGCGCCGGATTCGATGGTCCCCGAAGGCGTCACCGCGTTCTGCTGCTGCAGACTCTGCATCACCTGGCGCTGATCCAGCCCCAGGGCGGCCAGCTTGCGGGTGGAGAAGTCCAGGTAGATGACCTCGTTTTCCGCACCGATCAGTTGCACCTTGCCGATGCCCGACACGCTGCGGATCTCGCGGCGCACCTGCTCCACCTGGTCGCGCAGCTGGCGCATGCTGAAGCCGTCGCCGGTGAAAGCATAGATGCTGCCGAAGACGTCACCGAATTCGTCGTTGAAGGCCGGTCCCTGGATGCCCTGGGGGAATTCGCCCTGGATGTCGGAGACCTTCTTGCGCACCTGGTACCAGATGTCGGGAATCGCCTTGGCCGGCGTGGTGTCACGCAGATAGACGAACACCGTGGACTGGCCCGGCCGGGTAAAGCTCTTGGTGTAGTCCAGCGAGTCCAGTTCTTCGAGCTTCTTTTCCACCCGCTCGGTGACCTGGCGCAGGGTCTCCTCGGTGGTCGCCCCCGGCCAGCGGGTCTGGATGACCATGGTCTTGATGGCGAAGGACGGGTCTTCCTCGCGGCCCAGCTTCATGTAGGAGAAGACGCCCATCAGCAGGGCGACGAACATCAGGTACCAGACGAAGGATTGGTGGCGCAGCGCCCAGTCCGACAGGTTGAAGCCTTTCATGGCCGAGCGCCCTCCTGATCCTTCACCCGCTGTCCCTCCTCGAGACTGTTGACCCCGGCTATCACCACCCGCTCACCGGCGCTCAGACCGTTGCCGATCCATGCCAGGCCGTCCGCCTCGCGCAGCACCTCGACCGGCCGCTGGCGCACCTGCGCCTGCTCGCCTTGGCCTGCCACCACCCAGACCGAGGTCTGGCCGTTCTGGCGCCGCAGCGCCTGGGTTGGCAAAGACAGGCCCGCGACCGGTGGCGACGCCAGTTCGCCCTGTACCAGACTGCCGATGCGCAATGCGGCCGGTGGCTCGTCCAGGGTCAGGCGCACCCGCCGGGTACGGGTGGTGGCATCGGCCTGGGGCTCGATCTCGCGCACCTGGCCCTGCACCGCCACGGTCGGATCCAGCGCCATGCGCACGGTCAGGACACGACCAGGGGTCAACTGGCCGATGGCCTGGGCCGGCAGGTCCAGCACCGCCTCGCGGATGTCCGGGCGGGCGACCCGCACCACCGGCTGACCGGCGGACACCACCTGACCGACCTCGGCCTGCCAGGCGGTGATCACGCCGTCGAAATCGCTGTAGAGCTCGGCATAGTTGCGCTGATCGCGGGCCTGTCGCTCGGCGCTCTGGGCCTGTTCGCGGGCGGCCTCCAAGGTATGCAGGCGGGTCAGCGCCTGGTCCAGCTGGGAGCGCGAGCCGACGCCCTGGTCGAACAGCTGCTGCTGACGCCGGGCATCGTTGCGGGCATCGCGCCATTGGGCGTCGGCATCGGCGCTCTGGCCCTGGCGACTGCGTAGGGCATTGTCCTGATCGGTGGGGTCCAACGCGGCCAGCAACTGGCCGCGGCGCACCGGCTGACCCACGTCCAGCAGGCGGCGGGTCATGCGGCCACCGACGCGAAAGCCCAGCACGCTCTCGTAGCGCGCCTGGATGCTGCCGGCGAACACCTCGCGCTGGGGTTGCGGCGCGCTGAGGGTCAGGGTCGCTACCGGCCGGATCGGCGGCGGTGGCGCCTCGTCGTCGGAACAGCCGGCGAGAACCAGCAGCAGGCAGAGCGGCAGGAGGGGCTTCATGGGCGCACCTCGTTGAAGGCGGAGCGCTCGGCGACCTCGACCTTCTGGCCGGGACTCAGGGCCTGGCCGCCGGCGACCACTATACGGTCGCCGGCCTTGAGGCCGTCGCTGACGATGATGCTGTCGCGGGTGTAGCGCTCGATGCGTAGCGGCTGCAGGCTGACCCGGCCGTCTTCGTTCAGGCGCCAGGCGGCGGGCTGGTCGGTGGTGCCGTTCAGCGCCGTCCAGGGCAGGGCGAAGCCCTGCTCGGCCACGCCCTCCAGCTGTGCATTCACCACCGCGCCAAGGGTCATGGCGGTGGGTGGCCGGTCCAGCTGTACCTTGATGCGTACCGTGCCGCTGCTCGCCACCGTCGGGGCGATCTCGCGCAGGGTGCCCTGGGTCGCGATCGCCGGTTGCGCCTGCAGGGCGACGGGCAGCCGCTGGCCGACCTGGAGTTCGCGGGCCAGGGATTCGTAGAGATCGAAGACGGCATCGAGTTCGCCGCTCACCGCCAGGTCGAAGATCGCCGCGCCGGCCTGCACCACCTGACCGGCTTCGGCATGGCGGGCGGTCAGCACCCCAGCGGCGCTGGCGCGCAACTCGGTATAGCCCAGCTGCTTGCGCGCATCGTCGCGCTGGGCTACGGCGGTTTGCAGCGCACTGCGGGCGCCATCGAGGGTGGCCTGGGCCTGGTCGTACTGGCTGCGACTGGTATAGCCCTTGGGCAAGAGTGCGGCCTGGCGCTCGAAATCGACCCGCGCCAGCCGGGCGCGGGCTTCCTGGGCCTCCACCTGGGCCTGGGCGGCGGCCAGGTTGTTGCGCAGATCCTGGGGATCCAGCCGCGCGAGGATCTGGCCCTCGCGTACCCGATCCCCGACGTCCGCCAGCCGCTCGCTGATCTTGCCGCTCACACGGAAGCCGAGCGGTGCCTGCACCCGCGCCTGGACATCACCGGTGAAGGGAATGCACTGGGCATCCTTTATCGGGCTCAGCTGCGTCACCACCACCCGCGCCGGTTCCTCGGTGGGCGGTCGCTCCTGGGAACAGCCCGGCAACAGCGTTACCAGGGCCAGAGCGACCGTTACCTGGCAGAGGTGAGCAAGGCGGAGAGCCCTCATGATTATCCTTATCGGTGGAAGAGGCGCGATCTGCGAACTGACCACAGGCGGCGCGGGGGGTTCGTCCGACGAATTGTCCGGCGCTGGGCGCTGCTTGGGAAGCGCTACGGCGGTGCCGCCTGCGCAAATGGTCGGTACCAGAGCGGCAACTTGCCCACAAATGTTCACAAATGCTCTGGAACCCGGCATTCCAGGGCGCAGTCAACTACAACGAGCGCTGTGGACCTGCCCGTTCGCAGCTGATGCCCGTCTCTCCACTGGAACGGGCCCAACCAGATTCCCAGGTTTACTTCGACGAGGCCGAACTCATGAAAAAGCTGCTGATCACCTCTACCGCTGCTGTGATGCTGTCGATGGCCACGGGTGTCTTCGCGGCCGAAACCTCCAAGAGCGCCACGGCCGTCAATGGTTCGGCTACCGAAGCCGTACCGGGCAAGACCACCGTCAAGGGCGGTGCTGATGGTGGTGCCGAAGTCCCCTTCAAGAGCGAGAAGCCCAACAAGGTCGACGCGCGCAACCAGAACAACATGCAGTAAGCCCAGCTTTCTGGCGGTAACACAAAGCCCCGGCATGCCGGGGCTTTTTGCTGCCTGACGTTTAAGACGCAGACAAAACAAACCCCGCCGAAGCGGGGTCTGTGGAAACTGTGCAGCAGCCGGGCTTAGCGCCAGAACGGCTTGTGCATTTCCTGGTAGCGCTGGGCCTCGGTGATACCGGCGTCAGCCAGCATACGGGTGTCCAGGCGAGCCAGTTCGTTACGGCTGGCGATGCGACGCTGCCAGGTGGACAGGGTGGAGATAACGCGCAGGGCAACGGGCACACGGTTGCTGGGCTTGGCGTTGTACAGCGAGGAACTGAAGGTGCGTTCCATGGTGGCTTTCCTTCCCGCTTGTGACGGGTACTGGTCATCGAATGGCGCCATTGTCTCGCCAGGCGAGTGCTACCACCAGTAACAGTACAAGGAAAGGTTCGCGGATCACTCAGCACACAATTGCAACTGTACTGCTGCAATTTGGGTCATTCTGTAACGCTTTGCACCATTGCAGTGCAAAAATTGGTTACCAGAGGGAACATCGCGGAAATTCGAGCTATACAGTTGGCCCGAGGCCAACGAAACAGGACTGCTGTTCTACCTGTTACCGCACCCACTGTCCAGCCTGGAAACGCCGTCATGCTCCAGAAAGGAGCGCTTCCGACGCCCGGTGGGCGCCGGAAGCCTCTCACCGTCAACGCGCGGCAGCGGCCAGGCTCGGGGCGGCAGGCTGACGCCGACCCACCCAGGTACCGATGGCCACGACCACCAGTGCCAGCAGCCCGGTCGCCAGGATCTCGAAGCGATGGGCGTCGCTGAACAGCATCACGGTCAGGGCGCCAACGATGAAGACGATCACCGCCCAAGTCAGCCAGGGGAACAGCCACATACGGAATTCCAGACGCTCGCCACGGGCCATCAGCTTGCGTCTCAGGCGCAGCTGGGTCACGGCGATCACTAGGTAGACCAGCAGGGCTACGGCACCGGAGGTGGACAGCAGGAAGCTGAACACCGCCTCGGGCATGGTGTAGTTGGCGATGGTGGTCAGGAAACCCACGGCGGTGCTGGCCAGCACCGCCGTACGGGGCACGCCAGCGCTAGAGGCACGGCCCATCTTGGCCGGGGCATCGCCACGGCGGGCCAGGGAGTAGAGCATGCGCGACGCGGTGTAGAGCGCCGAGTTCAGGCAGCTGGCCACGGCGACCAGGACCACACAGTCGACGATCAGCTTGGCATTGGGAATCGACAGCACTTCCAGGGCGCGCTGGTAGGACCCCACCAGCGGCAGCTGGGCGTCGTTCCAGGGCACCATGGACACCACCAGGAAGATGGAGACCAGATAGAACAGCGCGATCCGCCAGATCACCGAGTTGGTGGCCTTGCTGATCTGCCGGGACGGATCCTTGGACTCGGCCGCGGCGATGGTGACGATCTCGGTCCCCATGAAGCTGAACATGGTGGTCAGCAGGGCGCCCAGCACCGCACCGAAGCCATTGGGCATGAAGCCACCGGTATGGGCCATCAGATTGCTCAGGCCACTGACCTCACGACCTGGCAGAGCACCGACCAGCGCAGCCGCGCCCAGAGCGATGAAGGCGACGATGGCGATGACCTTGAGCAGGGCGAACCAGAATTCGAACTCGCCGTACTTGGCAACGCTGAACAGGTTGGTCACGGTCAGGATGCCGGTGATGATCAGCGCGAACTGCCAGGTGGCAATGGCCGGGAACCAAGCATTGAGGATGGCGGCCGCAGCCACGGCTTCAAGCGGAATGACCAGCACCCAGAACCACCAGTACAGCCAGCCGATGGTGAAGCCGGCCCAGCGGCCGATGCCCTGTTGGGCATAGGACGAGAAGGAGCCGGTATCGGGTGAGGCGACCGCCATTTCACCCAGCATGCGCATGACCAGCACCACCAGGGTGCCGGCCAGGGCGTAGGCCAGCAGCACGGCCGGGCCGGCAGCGGCGATGGCATGACCGGAGCCGACGAACAGACCGGCACCGATCACTCCAGCGATGGACAACATGGTCACATGGCGCGGTTTGAGCGCCGGAGAGAGGTTGCATTCTACGTTGGACATAAGGTGTTACCTGACAACGGAAAGCCTCCCAAGTGCAACTTGCGCGCCACCCCCGCTGAAATCGGCACAAAATGAACTCAAAGGGTGCAACGCTTCGCGCAAAGTCGCGAAAAAGCGGCACTTTGCCTAGCTATTGCACTAACTATTTGATGTGCAAAACGATTTCTTTCGTGTGCCGCTGCGCTTCCACCTTGCTTCGTTAGGTATCACTTTGTGCAACTTGCACCATCATGGTGCCGACAAAGGTGGAACCTCAGGTAACCGCATGTGACGAGGATGCTACTGCCTCCACCCGGCGAGGCAGCACGAATGCCTCGGTCTCCTCAAGAAATATCCTTTCCACGGTAAAGGTCCATCGCAGCTACTCGGACTGACGAAATCAGGACTTCAAAGGCCAACAAAGAGGCCTTTGCGCATCGCCGCCCGGGTGAAGGGAACTTGAATGGCTGCCAAGCCTCTGCACAGCTGCGACAAAATGTAACTGCAGTGGCCATATATTGGTAATATTCCAACATATTAGCTAGCTAACCATAAGCCCTGCGGATCACGTCGGGCACCTGATGAGGCCCTGATCATGTCCGCAGACGATTCCGTCCCGGCCCGTCGCGACTTCCTGCGCAAGTCCCTGAGCCTGATCCCCGTGGTGGCCCTGGCGGGCGGCACGAACCCCGGCCTGGCCTTCGCCACGCCCGCCGCGGAAAACAAGCCTGGCAGCAGTCCGCGCGCCGACCACTACCAGCCGGTGTTCTTTTCCGCCGAGGAATGGGCCTTCGTACAGGCTGCGGTGGCCCGGCTGATTCCGGCGGACGAACTGGGTCCGGGTGCCCTGGAAGCCGGCGCGCCGGAATTCATCGATCGGCAGATGCAGACCGCCTATGCCCGCGGTGGCCTCTGGTACATGCAGGGCCCCTTCGCCGCCGATGCCGCACCGGAAATGGGCTATCAGAGTCGCCTGGTGCCGCAGGATCTCTATCGCCTGGGGATCGCCGCGGTGGACCGCTGGACCCGTCAGCAACACGGCAAGGTATTTGCCGAGCTTGCACCCGCCGAGCAGGACGCAACCCTCAAGGCCCTGGAAAGCGGTGACGCCGCCCTGGACGGCGTACCAGCCAAGCTGTTCTTCGCCCAGCTGCTGCAGAACACCAAGGAAGGCTTCTATTGCGATCCGCTGCACGGCGGCAACAAGGAACTGGTCGGCTGGAAACTGGTGAATTTCCCCGGCGCCCGCGCCGACTTCATGGACTGGGTGGAGCGTGACGAACGCTATCCGCTGCCCCCGGTCTCCATTCGCGGGGAGCGCGGTTGATGGCCAAGGTACTGCCCAGCAAGAACGTGGTGATCGTCGGCTTCGGCTGGACGGGGGCCATCATGGCCAAGGAACTGACCGAGGCCGGCCTGGACGTGGTGGCCCTGGAACGCGGCAGCTACCGTGACACCTATCCCGACGGCTCCTATCCCCAGGTGATCGACGAACTCACCTACAGCATCCGCAAGAAGCTGTTCGTCGATGTGTCCAAGGAAACCGTCACCATCCGCCACAGCGTCAACGACGTCGCCCTGCCCAACCGCCAGCTGGGCGTCTTCCTGCCCGGCGATGGCGTGGGTGGCGCGGGCCTGCACTGGTCGGGCGTGCACTTCCGGGTCGATCCGGTGGAGCTGCGCCTGCGCAGCCACTATGAAGAACGCTACGGCAAGAAATTCATCCCCGACGGCATGACCATCCAGGACTTCGGCGTCAGCTACGCCGAGCTGGAGCCCTACTTCGACTTCGCCGAAAAGGTGTTCGGCACCTCGGGCACCGCCTGGAGCGTCAAGGGCCAGGTGGTGGGCGACGGCAAGGGTGGCAATCCCTATGCCCCGGATCGCTCCAGCGACTTCCCGCTGCCGGCGCAAAAGAACACCGTCTCGGCACAGCTGTTCGAGAAGGCCGCGCGCGAGGTGGGCTATCACCCCTACAACCTGCCGTCGGCCAACACCTCGGGCCCCTACACCAATCCCTATGGGTGCCAGATGGGCCCCTGCAACTTCTGCGGCTACTGCAGCGGCTACGTCTGCTACATGTATTCCAAGGCCTCGCCGAATCTCAATATCCTGCCGGCGCTCAAGCAGGAGCCGCGCTTCGAGCTGCGCAGCCAGGCCCATGTGTTGCGGGTGAACCTGGACAGCACCGGCAAGAAGGCCACCGGGGTGACCTACCTGGACGCCCAGGGCCAGGAGCTGGAACAGCCGGCCGACATCGTCATCCTCGCCGCCTTCCAGTTCAACAACGTACGCCTGATGCTGCTGTCGGGCATCGGTCAGCCCTATGATCCCAAGACCGGCGAGGGCGTGGTCGGGCGCAACTTCGCCTATCAGAACATGGCCACCATCAAGGCCTTCTTCCGCCAGGATCAGCACCACACCAATCCCTTCATCGGCGCCGGTGGCAACGGCGTGGCAGTGGACGACTTCAACGCCGACAACTTCGACCATGGCCCCCACGGCTTCGTCGGCGGCTCGCCCATGTGGGTCAACCAGGCCGGCACCCGGCCCATCGCCGGGGCGGCCAATCCACCCGGCACACCCCAATGGGGCAGTGCCTGGAAAAAGGCCCAGGCCGGCTACTACAACCACCAGCTGTCGATGGACGCCCATGGCGCGCACCAGTCCTATCGCGACAACTACCTGGACCTGGACCCCACCTACCGCGACGCCTACGGCCAGCCGCTGCTGCGCATGACCTTCGACTGGAAGGACAACGACATCCGCATGACCCGCTTCATGGCGGCCAAGATGAAGAAGATCGCCGAGGCCATGAGCCCCGAGCACATCAGCGTTTCGGTCAAGGATTTCGGCGGGCACTTCAACACCGCCAGCTACCAGACCACCCACCTCAACGGTGGCGCCATCATGGGCACTGATCCCAAGACCAGCGCGGTCAATCGCTACCTGCAGAGCTGGGACGTGCACAACGTCTTCGTGCCGGGCGCCTCGGCCTTTCCCCAGGGCCTGGGCTACAACCCCACCGGCCTGGTGGCGGCCCTGACCTACTGGGCGGCGCGCGCCATCCGCGAGCAATACCTGAAGAACCCCGGCCCCCTGGTGCAGGCATGAGAGGCGCGCCCATGATCCTCCGTACCCTCGCGACCCTGCTGCTGGGCGCCGGTCTGGCCATGACGGCCCAGGCCGCCGAAGATCCTGATCCGGCGCTGGTCAAGAAAGGCGAATACCTGGCCAGGGCCGGCGACTGCGTGGCCTGCCACACGGCGCCGGGCGGTCAGCCCTTCGCCGGCGGCCTGCCCATGCAGACGCCCATCGGTACCCTCTACTCGACCAACATCACCCCGGATCGGCAGACCGGCATCGGCGACTACCGCTTCGCCGACTTCGACGCCGCTATCCGCCAGGGCATCGCCAAGGAGGGACACACCCTCTACCCGGCCATGCCCTACCCCTCCTACTCCCGGGTGACCGAGGGGGACATGCGCGCCCTCTATGCCTACTTCATGCACGGGGTCACACCGGTCGCCCAGGCCAACCGCGACAGCGACATCCCCTGGCCGCTGTCCATGCGCTGGCCCCTGGCGATCTGGCGCCAGTTGTTCGCTCCCGAGGTGGTGCAATTCCAGCCGGCCCCGGACCAGGATCCGGTGGTGGCTCGCGGCGCCTATCTGGTGGAAGGCCTCGGCCACTGTGGCGCCTGCCACACACCACGCGCCTTCACCATGCAGGAAAAGGCCCTCTCGCCTGCCGATGGCAAGGACTTCCTCGCCGGCAGCGCACCCCTGGAAGGCTGGATCGCCAAGAATCTGCGTGGCGATCATCGCGATGGCCTGGGCAGCTGGAGCGAAGACCAGCTGGTGCAGTTCCTCAAGACCGGTCGCTCCGCCGACAGCGCCGTGTTCGGTGGCATGACCGAGGTGGTGCAGCACAGTCTGCAATACCTGAGCGACGCCGACCTGCGCGCCATCGCCCGCTATCTCAAGGCCTTGCCGCCCAAGGATCCGCACGATGCGCCCTTCCAGCCCGATGGCCGCGCCGCCGCGGCGCTCTGGAAGGGTGACGACAGCGCCCGCGGGGCCCAGGTCTATGTGGACAACTGCGCCGCCTGCCACCGCACCGATGGCCAGGGCTACGACCGGGTGTTCCCGGCACTGGCCGGTAATCCGGTGCTGCGCACGGCCGACGCCAGTTCGCTGATCAACATCGTGCTCAAGGGCGGTACCCTCCCCGGCCTGCACACGGCACCCTCAATGATCGTCATGCCGCCTTTCGGCTGGCGGCTGAACGATGCCCAGGTGGCCGACGTGGTCAGCTTCATCCGCGCCAGCTGGGGCAACGACGCTGCCCCGGTCAGCGCCGCCGATGTCGCCAAGTGGCGCACCGATGACACCCGCGCCACCTCGGGCGATGACCTGGGCCAGGCCCTTGGTCACGGTCAGCCAGAGCCGCGCGAAGCGGGCAAGTAGCGAACGAAGGGGCGCGACCTCGTCTATAAAGACAGGCCGCGCTCCGGAGATGCCTGGATGACCTGCGTACTACATCTGCTCAACGCCAATGGTCGCTTGGACTCCTGGCGCGCCATCCTGCAGGAGACCTTCACCGATGCCCTGTCCCGTATCGCCGCGCACCTGCCCGAGCAACGGGTAGACGTGGTGGTGCAGGCGGGCGCCTGGGTGATCCCGGAGTTGGGTCTGAATGGCTACAGTCCGGACGCCGAGCGGGTGTTTCTGACCCTGGATCCCGACAGCCCGCGCCTGCAGCAAGCCTTCCCTGACAGCTTCACCGCCCTGCTTGGCCACGAATTGCACCACTGCCTGCGGCATGCCGGCCCCGGTTATGGCAGCACCTTGGGCGAGGCCCTGGTCAGCGAAGGCCTGGCCTGCCAGTTCGAGCGCGAGCTGATTGGCCGGCTACCGTTCTATGCCCAGGCCGCACCCCAGGAAATGGCGGCACACTGGGAAGCACTAGATGCTGAACTGGGCCAACCGTACGATCACGCCCGCTGGTTCTTCGGCAGTGGCGACCTGCCTCGCCACCTCGGTTATGCCCTGGGCAGCTGGCGAGTCGGTCGGTACCTGCAGCGTCACGGCCTGACGGCTGCCACCAGCGGGCAACGCCCTGCTGATACCTTCCTCGCAGGATGATCTCAACGCCGCAGCCAAGCCGGATCGACCCCGGCGAATATCTCCGTTAGCCATCCGACCCAGGCGCGAACCCGTGGCGAGGTCTGGCTGGCCAGGGGGTAGACCGCCGCCAGCGGCAGGCCCGGCGGCGGCAGGTCGGGCAGTACCTCGCATAGCCGGCCAGCCGCCAGGTCCGCCGCCACGTGGTAAAGCGGTGCCTGGATCATGCCCAGCCCGGCCAGGGCGGCACCGACATAGACGTCGGCGCCGCTGAGGGTCAGCCGTCCGGGTTGATTCAGGCAGTGCAGCTCACCCTCGCGCAGAAATTCGAAGGGCAACCGGCGACCGCTGCGCTGGGAGCGGTAGTGCACCAGCTGGTGACGAGTCAGGTCAGCCAGGCTCTTCGGCTGCCCCTCTCGCGCCAGATAGCCGGGGCTGGCACAGGTCACCTGCACCAGTTCACCCAGCGCGTGGGCGGCCAGGCCTTCGTCGAGCAGGGGTCCGCTGCGCAGCACACAGTCGATGCCCTCGCCGATCACGTCCACTGGTCGATCATCGGCGCTGATGACCAACTCCAGCTCCGGATAGCGCTGGCAGAAATCCGGCAACGCCGGCATCACCAGGGCCTGCCCCAGGGCACCAGGCAGATCGACGCGCAGTCGTCCGCGAGGCTGACGCCGGCGCTGACTGAAGGCGCCCTCGATATCGTCCAGCTCGGCCAGCCAGCCGACGCAGCGCTCGTAGTAGGCAGCGCCGTCCAGGGTCGGACTGACCCGGCGGGTGGTGCGATGCAGCAGTGTCACTCCCAGATAGGCTTCCAGCTGCTGCACCAGCAGGGTCGCCATCGCCGGTGACAGACCGAGATCGGCGGCGGCCCGGCTGAAGGAACGG
Source organism: Pseudomonas sp. PLB05 (assembly GCF_021106615.1). NCBI lineage: Bacteria > Pseudomonadati > Pseudomonadota > Gammaproteobacteria > Pseudomonadales > Pseudomonadaceae > Pseudomonas > Pseudomonas sp. PLB05. The sequence continues at coordinate 361,840 of NZ_JAJOHO010000002.1, read as the reverse complement.
CGCTCGACGATGCGTACGAAGCCACGCATGGCTGCCAATCGGTCCAAGATCATTCAGTCCTATCGAATACTGCCTGCCTTGATAACAGCTTTGTTCAATTTTGCTCAATAGCCAGACTGAGGGTCTCATTCATGAAAGGGAGCGAACGTCATGTTGCAACGACGACTGGGCCGCAATGGCCCACAGGTATCTGCCCTGGGGCTAGGCTGCATGGGCATGAGCGAATTCTATGGCGCCACCAATGAGGCCGAGGCCCTGGCCACTCTGGACCTCGCCCTGGAGCGTGGAGTGACCCTCCTGGACACAGCCGACGCCTATGGTCCTCATCACAACGAAGAGCTACTCGGCCGTGCTCTGCGCGGACGCCGCGAGCAGGTGTTCCTGGCCAGCAAGTTCGGCCTGGTGCGCAGCGACGATCCCAACACCCGCGGGGTGAACGGCCGCCCCGAGTACGTGCGCCAGGCCGTGGACGGAAGTCTGCGCCGGCTGGGGGTCGAGCAGCTCGATCTCTACTACCAGCACCGGGTCGATCCCGAGGTACCCATCGAAGAGACGGTGGGCGCCATGGCCGAGTTGGTATGGGCCGGCAAGGTGCGCTATCTGGGGCTGAGCGAGGCGTCCAGCGAGACCCTCACCCGCGCCCACCGGGTCCACCCCATCGCCGCCCTGCAGAGCGAATTCTCGCTGTGGTCACGAGACCCGCAGGAACATGGCGTCCTCGCCACCTGCCGCGAGCTCGGGGTGGCGCTGGTGGCCTACAGCCCCCTGGGCCGTGGTTTCCTCACCGGCGCCCTGAAATCGCCGGACGACTTCGCCACCGACGACTATCGCCGCCTGAGTCCGCGCTTCCAGGGCGAGAACTTCCAACGCAACCTGGAATTGGTGGAGCGGGTGCGGGCCTTGGCCGGCGCCAAGGGCGTCACGCCCAGTCAGTTGGCCCTGGCCTGGGTGCTGACCCAGGGCGAAGACATCATCCCCATCCCCGGCACTCGGCGGCGGCGTTATCTGCTGGAGAATCTCGCCGCCCTCGAGGTGCAGCTGAGTGGAGATGAAACAGCTGAGCTGGATCGACTCTTTACCCCGGAGCAGGTGGCCGGCACGCGGTATCCCGCGGCCTGGATGCAGCTCGTCGAGCGCTGAAGACCATCAAGCCCATCGCCGACCAGCGGGCTTGCGCGGCTGGCATCGATCCTGCTAGCTTGATTGGGTTAGTACCAAGCTGACCCCAATCGCTGGACGCCTTTCCGCTCGTTGTAGCAGCGCGAAATAAGCGTCATCCGGATCGAATCGATCCCTCGATTGCTCAGGATCTGCCGCCCTGGCCTCTGAATCTCGTGCCCGGCCGGTTGCCTGCCTTCCCAAGTACTTACCTGCATGCCTGGGCGTCTCGCCCACACGCTGCCTTCCTCCAGCCAGAGATTCAGCCGTCGGCCGTTATGGGTACGAGGTTGCTGGAGTTATTTCACCGCGCCGACTGAGCGTGGATCCCAAGGATAGTTAGATGAACATTCAAAATCAGGCCATTGCGGCCATGCAACACCTCCAAGCGGCCTTCGCGCCGTTTCAATGCATCACCACCCCGGCTTCGCGCAAAGGCGGCTTCAGTTTCACCGTGATCGACGAGCGCGGTGTCGCCTGTCGCAGCGAGCGCCTCTACCCCGAGCAGTACAACGCTGCCGACGGCCTGGAGCGGGTCATCGCCCGTACCCTTCGCGCCCTGGTGGCCTAAGGCTCCCTGCGAGTGCCGGACGCATCACGGTTTCCGTGATGCCCATGCCGGCAGCCTCCATCTGCGGTATGTTTGGCACAGCTTCGCGTAGGCGTGAGCCAAACAATGAATCCCAAGATGGAGGTCGCATGTCGCAAGTCGTATTCATCCGCCATGGCCAGTCGGCGTGGAACCTGGAAAACCGCTTCAGTGGCTGGGCGGATGTGGATCTGACCGAACAGGGGATCCGCGAGGCCCACGAGGGCGGCAAGGCACTCAAGGACGCCGGCTTCCTTTTCGACGTGGCCCACGTCTCGGTGCTCAAGCGCGCCGTGCGCACCCTGTGGCACGTGCAGGAAGGCATGGACCAGATGTGGCTGCCAGTGGTGAGCGACTGGCGCCTCAACGAACGTCACTACGGTGGCCTGACCGGTCTGAACAAGTCCGAGACCGCTGCCAAGTTCGGTGAAGAGCAGGTCTTGGTCTGGCGCCGCAGCTACGACGTACCGCCGCCCGAGCAGAGCGTCGAGGAGCAGCAGGCCCTGGCCGCTGATCCGCGCTATGCCGGTCTGTCGCTGGATCAGGTGCCGCGCACCGAGTGCCTCAAGGATTGCGTCGAACGCGTCCTGCCCTACTGGAACGAAGTCCTGGCCCCGGCCATTCGCAGTGGCCAGCGCGTGCTGGTAGTCGCCCATGGCAACTCCATGCGCGCCCTGATCAAGTACCTGGACAACATCTCCGACAGCGACATCGTCAGCCTTAACATCCCCAACGGCGTGCCGCTGGTGTACGAGTTCGACGAAGACCTCAAGCCCACCAAGCACTACTACCTGGCCGACCCGGACGAGGTCGCCGCCAAGATGGCTGCGGTGGCCAATCAGGGCAAGGCGAAGTAAGGCGCTTGTTCGCGGCCATGGGCCGCTCCTACAGGCTTCAAGGCAACCGTAGGAGCGGCCGCATCGGCGGACCGCTATGGCCGCGATGAGCGATACGCCCAGACCCACAGCGTGGCAAACCGCTTGGCGTTTTCCACAATAAAGGTCGCCGGTAGGCGATGGATAAGGCGGGCGCCGTTATCCACCCCACGGCCTGCTGACTTATTGCGGTCACGGGTCGCCGTAGGTTGGGTTGAGCGCAGCGAAGCCCAACAGGTCTCGCCTCAAGGTGCTGGCCATGTCGGGCTTCGACGGTGAAGCCGTCTCAGCCCAACCTACGATCTGCGCGGTCGTCCGCACAAAGCCGTTACAAGCCGAACCCTTGGATCCGTAGGGTGGAAAACTGCGTAGCGTTTTCCACCCTCAAAGTCTGTCGGTGTACGGTGGATAAGGCCGGCGCCGTTATCCGCCCTACGCCTTTAGGCATGACCGTTCGGGCGCGTTACCAACCGCGCCTCACTCACCACGCCTTCGTCCTGCCCCGCCTGAATCTCTTCGTCGGCCTCCACACCACCGTCGCCGGGCGTCTTCTCGCCCTTCTCCTTGCCTTCGTCACTGTGGTGCTCGATCACCGCATTGATTTCCGCGCCGAACAGCAGCACGGCTGAAGACAGATAGAAGTACAGCAACAGCACGATGATGGCGCCGATGCTGCCGTAGGTGGCGTTGTAGTTGGCGAAATTCTGCACGTAGTAGCCAAAGCCCAGCGATGCCAGGATCCAGACCACCACCGCCAGCATCGAGCCGGGTGTGATGAAGCGAAAGCTCTGCTTCACGTCTGGGGTGACGTAATAGAGCGCCGCGACGGCGATCATCAGCAGGAACACCGCCAGCGGCCAGCGGATCAGCGCCCAAAGGGTCACCATATAATCTTCCAGCCCTACATAGGCGGCCAGCCAGTTCATCACCTGAGGACCCAGCACCATCAACGCCGCAGCGCTGAGCAGCAGCCCGGCGAGACCTACGGTGTGCAGTACCGACAGCGGGATGCGCTTCCAGGCCGGGCGGCTTTCCACTACGTCGTAGGCACTGTTCATGGCGGTCATCAGCGAGCGGAAGCCACCTGAGGCGGACCAGAGCGCGATGATGATACTGAAGGACAGCAGACCACCCTGCTGCGTCTGCAGCTGGTCGATGATGGGATTGACCGTATCCAGCGCAGTGGGCGGCAACAGGTAGGCAGCCTGTTCGCGCAGGAAGGTGAAGAAATCCGGCAGGTGCAGGAAGCCGATCAGGGCGATCAGGAACAGCAGGAAGGGAAACAGCGAAAACAGCATCTGGTAGGCCAGGGCTGCCGCATAGGTGGGCATGTCGTCAGCAACGAACTCCTGGACGGCACGCTTGATGAGGGTGAACGGCGCAATGCCGCGCAGGTTGAAGGCAAACAAGGACATAACGGCTCCTGACGAACGCTCCCCGGAAAGGATTTCTGAGGGCTGTCCGCAAGGGCCTGCGCCCGGCGGCTTTTCAGACCAGCCCTACCTTCAGAGTGGCAGCGGCCGGGTTGGTTGCGCCCAGGTGTCAGAAGCCGGAGCCGGAGGCGTCTCGGCAAGCAGCGACCTCAGCGGCGCTGGGCGCCCTGACCATCTCTATTCCGCGGCTTTCATCGAAGTCGATATAACCGGCGGCGGCGAATTCGCGTAGCCAGCCATCCATGGGCCAGAGCCCCCAGCGTGCCCGAAACCGTCGCGCATTCTCCAGGATGCTGGCGAAGTGATTGAGTGGCGGATGGTAGGTGGGATGGTACTGGTGGAAGGCCCGCGCCTCGGCCTGATAAACGCGCACCTCGGCTTCGCGGGCACGAAAGGCGAAGTCGGTGTCTTCACCGCCATAGCCGCGATAACCCTCGTCGAAACCACCGATGCGGCTGAAGGTGGAGCGGGTGCAGGCGAAATTCAGTGACCAGAACAGTGGATGGGGAATCGCTTCCCCGCTCGGCCGATCCCGGTGCAGCGGATGGACGACGCCGGTTGCAAGCAACTCGTCCGGTGTCCAGTCACCTTCAGCGATACCGGCTGGCAGGTAGTGGACGAACCCCTGATGCAACGCGGCGGGTCGCGCCTTCAAGGCTTGGCGATAGACGTCGAGCAACGCCGGTGCGGGGATGCAATCCACATCGAGAAACACCAGCTCTTCTCCCGGCGCGGCCGCCACGGCCGCATTGCGCGCGGCGGCCAGGGGCAGGACGCCGTCGCCCTCGACGTGGAGTACCTGGATCGGAAAGCGTGGGCTGTGCAGTGCCCGCGGTGGCTCGTTCATCTGCACCACCACCAGGGCGGCAGGCGGCGTTGGAGCCAACTCCAGCCCCCGGATGAGATTGGCCAGTTGTCGTTCGCGGCCATGGACCAGGGTCAAGACGATCATGCCAGTACCTCCCGGGCGACTGCCTGGATGCAGGCCGCCGCGCGGCGAGCGCCTTCGCCGTCGCTTACCAGGGTCCAGCGCTCGGGATCGAGCTGACGCGCCCTGGCCAGCAATCCTGGCCAGGCGTCGGCAGCGGGCCAGTGCTCGCAGGTCACCGCCAGCGCCTGCTCGGCCAGACGGCGACTGGTGGACAGCTGTTCATCGAACGGCCGGGCTTCCGACAGGCAGACGAAGCGGCAACGTAGATCGGCCAGCTCCGCCACCAGGCTGTCGCCAGCGGAGCCGACCACCACCTCGGCAGTGGCCAGCCAGGGGCCGGGATCGGCGACGTTCCCAAGGAAGCGCAGATTGGCCGGCGCTAACGTGGCGTCGTCCGGTACCGGGCCCAGCACCGTCCAGTGCCACTCGGGACAGGAATGGGCCGCCGCGATCAGTCGCGTGCGGCTGAAGGCAGTGCCCCCATGGCCGGCGATGACGGTGACCGTACCGGGCTCGCGCACGCTGTCGAGCCGTTGCCCGGCATAGCGCGACAGGCTGCCGGCATAGCAGGTCTTAGCCCGCCAGGCGGCCGAGGTAGCGGGCTCCTCCAGGAGGTCCGGATAGGGCGCCAGCAGGCAGCTGGCGCTGGCATAGGCCAGTTCGTGGGCCGCATCGAAACGACTACCGCGCTGGCGCAGATAGATCGTCGGTACGCCGCATAGCCGAGCCAGCAGCGCAACCTCGACCGAGACGTCGACCACCAGCAGGCAGGGCCAGGCCCGGCGGAACCAGTCCACCAGCAGGCCCATGCGCTCGCGCAGCCCTGCCACCCCCAGCGGCGCATAGTGCAGGCAGGCGAAGGCTTCGCCCTCGACACCCGGGGCCACGTCGGGCGGCAGCGGGCAGAGCTGGACGTTGGGCAGCTCCACCTGTTCGGGCAGGCGACTGCTGAACAGGGTCAGGGGGCCATCGAAAGCGGCGGCGATGGCCAGGGCACGGGTCACATGGCCGGCGCCGTGATGGTGGGCGTAGTAGCCGATGTTCAGCTCAGCCACGGGCGGTCTAGCCACGGGCCACCCGACCGGCGGCGACATCGGCGAGCAGGCGCTCGTAGCGATCAATCATCAGGCGATGGCTCCACTGGGCCTCGGCCCGCGTTCGGCAGGCCTCGCGGGACAACGACAGGGCCTCGCGCAGGGCTGCGGCCAGGGCCGGGACATCACCCGGCGGGGCCAGGGCGCCGGTCTCGGCGGTGAGGAGTTCCGGCAGGGCACCGCGGGCGAAGGCCGCCACCGGCGTACCACAGGCCAGCGCCTCGGCGACGATCAGGCCGAAGGGTTCGTCCCAGCAAGGGGTCACCAGGCAAGCGCGGGCCTGGGCGACTTCGACAGCCAGGGCGGTGCGGTCCAGGTGACCGAGGTAAACGGCCTGGTCACCCAGACGCGGCGCGATCTCCTGGCGAAAGTAACGCTCGTCGGTGGCCTGGCCAGCCAGGCGCAGGGGCACACCGGCCGCCCGTGCGGCGTCCAGCGCCAGGTGCGGCCCCTTGTCGGGCACCAGGCGACCGAACCAGAGCGCATGGTCGCCGATTGGGGTACTGCGTGGCCGCCAGGCGTCGAGATCGATGCCGTTGGGAATCACGTGGCAGGCCGGCGCCAGGTGCGCCCAGTTGTCGGCATTGGCCTGAGACACGGTGCAGTAATGACCGCCACCGCGCTTGTGCAATTCGCCGATGGCGTTGATCAACTCGAAGAACGGCGGGGTATGCAGCACCGTGAGCATGGGCGTGCGGATCAGCCCGGACATGGTCACCGGCACATAGTGCAGGGCATTGTTGAAGATGACGTCGAAGCCATGGCTGTCGATGCGCTGCATGCAGTCGAGATAGCCGTGGTGCTCGTCGAGGTACTCGGAGCTGAGCACGTTGCGCTTGCGCCGGCAACCATCCGTCCCGTAGTTGCCATCGTCGAGGATGGGCACCACCTCCAGCTCCGGCGCCGAGGCCGAACTGGCGAACAGGGTCACCCCATGGCCACGCTCGCGCAGTTGCAGGGTGATGTCGTAGGTGAAGGCCTCGAGACCGCCGGCGAACGGCTGGCGTACCGGGTGTTTCACGTGGGTGAGAATACCTATGCGCATGGAGCCGTCCGCTTGCTGTTGACCGTCATCCCACCGTCCTCATTGCTAGCCGCTGGTTGATAGGAGTCTCAGCGATGGGAATTGGTTGTGCGCTTCGTCGTGAAAGCCGCGCGGCGGGAAAACCTCCGAACCCCGCAGGGAGTCAGCCTTCCTGGACCCGTATTCCCAGCAGACGACGGAGGTTTCCATGCGTTATGAACTGCACTACTGGCCCAGCATCCAGGGCCGCGGCGAATTCGTCCGCCTGGCGCTCGAAGAAGCCGGCGCGGACTACCTGGATGTGGGCAACGCCCCGGAGGACGAAGGCCTGGGCGTGCCCGCCATGGAGGACTACCTGCAAGGCAAGCAGACCCACCGCCCACCCTTCGCCCCGCCCTTTCTCAAGGCCGGCGACGAGGTCGTTTCCCATGTCGCCAACATCCTCCAGTACCTGGGGCCGCAGCTGGACCTGGTGCCGCCGGACGAGGAGTCACGCTTCTGGGTACATGGCCTGCAACTGACCATCACCGACCTCACCGCCGAGGCCCACGATGTCCACCATCCGGTGGCCATCTCCCTGACCTATGAAGAGCAGCAGGACGAAGCCCGGCGCCGGGCCAAGGCCTTTGCCGGCGAGCGAATCCGTACCTATCTGAGCTATTTCGAACGAGTGCTGGGTTACAACCCGGCGGGTGATACCTGGCTGGTGGGCGAGCGGCGCTCCTATGTCGACCTGTCGCTGTTCCAGGTGGTGGCCGGCCTGACCTATGCCTTCCCCAACGCCATGCATCGTCTCGCCCCAGAGATCCCACGGGTCCTGGCCGTGGCCGAACGGGTGGCGGCCCTGCCCAACATCGCCGCCTACCTGGCCTCGTCGCGCCGCCTGCCGTTCAGCGAGAACGGCATCTTCCGTCACTATCCGGAGCTGGATCCGGCCTGACGGGCAAAGAAAAGGCCGCCCGGGGGCGGCCTTTTCACTGTGGCTGGATTCAGGCGCGGTCGATGGTGTTCTTGACCGCTTCCTTACCCTTGCCCACGTTCTTTTGCAGTTTGCCTTCGGCTTCCTGGGCACGACCCTCGCCTTTCATGCGCGAGTTGTCGGTGGCATCGCCGACGCCTTGCTTGACCTTGCCGGCCACTTCTTTGGCGGTACCCTTGATCTTGTCGCTGGTGCTGCTCATATCAGTCTCCTTGGGATCGCACAGGCAGTGCGCTTGTAAAATCCGACTACGGCTCTAACCGGGTGGTTTCGACCACTCGTCGCCCAGCGTAACGGCCAGGAGCCTCAGGAAGCTTTGGGCAGCGGCCCTGGAAGCCTTTAGACTTCCCGCCCTTTTTCGTGAGCGATTGCCCAGGCGCCGCCCCTTGGCGGGAACGTTGCGCAGGGCCGCCTCTCCAAATTCCACACCCCTTCAATGGAGACTTCTGATGTCGCTGAGCCAATTCGACAACCTGCCGGGCGTGACCGCCCAGCCCGACGCCGCCACCCGCGAGTTCGTCTTCAACCACACCATGCTGCGGGTCAAGAACCTGGAGACCTCGCTGGACTTCTATACCCGCGTACTGGGTTTCACCGTGGTCGATCACAAGGACTTCCCGGACGCCAAGTTCAGCCTGACCTTCCTCGCCCTGGTCGATCGCAACCAAGTGCCCACAGACCCGGAAGCCCGCCAGCGCTGGCGCAAATCCACGCCGGGCATTCTCGAGCTGACCCACAACCATGGCACCGAGAACGATGCCGCCTTTAGCTACCACAACGGCAACAGCGATCCGCGTGGCTTCGGCCATACCTGCGTGGCGGTCCCGGACATCCGCGCCGCCTGCGAGCGTTTCGAGCAGTTGGGCGTAGCTTTCCAGAAGCGCCTGACCGACGGCAGCATGAAGGAAATCGCCTTCATCAAGGACCCCGACGGCTACTGGGTCGAAGTCATCCAGTTCACCCCGCTGTCCTGATCCCTCCGGGCCCGGCGTCCGTCGGGCCCACCCTGCCTGCCCTTCTGAAGACATCCGACGACTTTTCGGCGCTTAACTGATACCGACTGGCTCCAAGCCATCGACGCCTGCTCATGCCTTCGGCGTACTGCTGGCGAATAGCCTTACCAAAGTCGTATTGCGACCCCAGCCAGCGACGTCTTCAGAGAGCCCATCATGAAAAAAACAACAAGAATTCGGACGGGAATGTACAGCGTCCTCAGCCTGTTCGTCGCCTGCCTGCTGCTGGCTTGCCTGTATGGGTGGCTCAGCGCCCGGACCAGTGCCCAGCAGATCCGCGACCTAGATAGTCTGACCATGGAGCAGCTGGACAAGGTCAACAACGCCGCCACCTGGATCAGCCGCGCCAGTGCCAACTCCCATACCGCCATGCTCGATCGGGTCAATGGCGATGCGGCCAAGGCCGAAAAAGGCACGGTGCTGGCGCTGGAACGCCTGAACATCGCCCGCACGCTGATCACCGAGATGCTGGCCAGCACCACCGAGCCCAAGTTGCGCGGCCAGATCGATGCCATGCTCAAGGCCTTCGATGCCTACAAGGTCATCGTGGAAAATCAGATTATGGCCTGCCGCGCCGGTGATCTGCCGGGCTACATTCGCATCAGCGATGGCGCCAAGGACGCCAGCACCGCCTTCGCCGACACCCGCAAGGTCTTTACCGACGAGATCACCGGGCGCATCGACGCCACCCTGGCCGCCTCCGACAGCCGCGTGCTGCAGGCCGAGATCGGCACCCTGGTACTGGTTGGTCTGACCCTGCTGCTGGCGGTGCTCTCCGGCTGTTTCATCGCCCGCCGGGTGCTGGCCCCGTTGAACGAAGCCGGCGAGCACTTCGCCGCCATGAGCGAAGGCGATCTGACCCGCCGCATCGAGGTGCGCAGCCATGACGAGATCGGCCAGCTGTTCGCCGGCCTCGCCACCCTGCAACGCCGCCAGCGCGACACCCTGGCCCAGCTCAATCGCACCGCCGAGCAACTCGACGGCGCCGCCCAGGAACTGGGCCAGGTCACCGCCCAGAGCAATCGCACCCTGAACCAGCAGCAACAGGAACTGGAACAGGCCGTGACCGCGGTGACCGAGATGACCACCGCCGTGGAAGAGGTGGCTCGCAATGCCGCCTCCACCTCGGATACCGCCCGCGAATCCGATCGCCTGGCCACCGGCAGTCGTGGCCAGGTGGCCCAGGTCCTCAGCGAATTGCAGAGCATGCAGACCACGGTCAACGAAAGTGAAGCCGTGATCGCCAGCCTGGCGCAGCAGGCCAACCAGATCGGCAAGGTGCTGGACGTGATCCGCGCGGTCTCCGAGCAGACCAATCTGCTGGCGCTCAACGCCGCCATCGAAGCCGCCCGTGCCGGCGATGCCGGGCGTGGCTTCGCCGTGGTGGCCGACGAGGTGCGCAGCCTGGCCCAGCGCACCCGCCAGTCGACCCTGGAGATCGAGCAGATGATCGGCAACATCCAGGCCGGCACCGGCCAGGCGGTAACCGCCATCCAACGCAGCAACACCCTGGCCGGTACCACCCTCGAGACCACCGAGCGCACCGGCCAGAGCCTGGAGCACATCTTTGTCGCTATCGGAGATATCAACGAGCGCAACCTGGTCATCGCCAGCGCCGCCGAGGAGCAGGCCCAGGTAGCCCGCGAGGTGGATCGCAACCTGATCAACATCCGCGAACTGGCAGGCGTGTCCAAGCGCGGCGCCGACCAGATCGAGACCTCCAGTCGCCAGCTCGCCGAGCTGACCCGCGAGATCCACAGCCTGGCCGCGCGCTTCCGCGTCTAGCCCGGCGCGCCGTCGCTCCCAGGAAGAGTCATCCTGGGGCAGCGGTGGCTTTACCCATCTTTACCTTTTCTTGGCATGACGTCGCTGCCGGTACAGGCGAAAATTGGCCCCAGGCGCCCAGCGTGGCGCCGGTTTTCGCTACGGAGCTGCCTGACGTCATGACGACCTGCCCTACCCCGCGCGGCCCTCGCCTGAGGTGCCTGCTGCTGTCCGTTCTCGCCTCGCCCCTGGGCCTGCTGGTGCTGTTGACCGGCGTGCTGCAGCTGCTCGGTCCCGGCTAGTGGCGCAGCGTCCGGTCACCACAGCGACCGGACGCGCCAGGATCACAGGCGGAAGCGCGTCACCAGCCCATTGAGGTCCACGGCCAGGCGCGACAGCTCGGCGCTGGCGGCGCTGGACTGCTCGGCACCCGCCGCGGTCTGGACCGACAACTCGCGAATGTTCACCAGGTTGCGATCCACCTCGCGGGCGACCTGGGCCTGCTCTTCCGCCGCGCTGGCGATGACCAGGTTACGTTCGTTGATGCCGCCGATGGCGCCATGGATGCGCTCCAGGGCATGGCCGGCACCGCGCGCCACTTCCAGAGTGGACTGGGCGCGCTCGGTGCTGCTGCGCATCGCCGCCACCGCTTGATCGGTACCCTGCTGGATGGTGCCGATGGAGGTCTCGATCTCGCGGGTCGATTCCTGGGTGCGATGGGCCAGCGCCCGCACCTCGTCGGCCACCACCGCGAAGCCACGACCGGCCTCGCCGGCGCGCGCCGCCTCGATGGCGGCGTTGAGCGCCAGCAGGTTGGTCTGTTCGGCCACGCTGCGGATCACATCCAGCACCTTGCCGATGTCGTTGACCTGGACCGCCAGATCGCCCACCAGGGTGGCGCCGTGTTGGACATCCTCGCTCATGGTGGCGATAGCGCCCACGGTTTCCTGCACCAGATCGCGGCCATCACGGGCCACACCGGCCGACTCCTGGGACGCCTGGGAGGTGTTGACGGCGTTGCGCGCCACCTCGTCCACCGCCGATGACATCTGGTTCACCGCGGTGGCGGCCTGTTCGATCTCGGCGTTCTGGCGTTGCAGACCGCGACTGGATTCATCGGTCACCGCATTGAGTTCTTCCGCTGCCGAGGCGAGCTGGGTGGCCGAGCCAAGGATGCCCTGCAGGGTCTGGCGCAGCTGGCCCTGCATGGTCTTCATGGCCTGCAACAGGCGCGCGGCCTCGTCGCGGCCTTCGCTGTGGATCTCTTCGCTGAGGTCGCCGGTGGCGATCACCTCGGCCGCCCGCACGGCCCGGGCGATGGGCTGGGTGATGCTGCGGATCAGCAGCCAGGCGAAGACCACGGTCAACCCCGCGGTGGCACCCAGCAGCACCACCAGCCACTGGATGGCGCGACTGTAGTCGGTGGCGGACTGGGCGTTGGCGGCGGCGGTCTGCTGGTCGACCAGATCGGTGAGTTGCCTGAGCACCCCGTTGACCGCATCGGAGTTGGCCAGCAGGTCTTCGTTGAGCAGCCGGCGCAGGGGCTCCAGCTGATCGGCGGCGGAAAACGCCAGCATGCGTTGCTGCAGACCGTCGTACTGGGCGATCAACTGGCCGTAGCGACCGTAGGCGGTGCGTTCTTCGGCGGACTGGATCAAGGCCTCGTAGCGCTGCTGGGCGGCGCGCATCTGGCCGTTGCGCTGCTGGAACAAGGCCTGGGTCTTGGCGATGATTTCCGGCTCGCGATTGAGCAGCAGACGATAGGAGAGCACCCGCAGGCGCAGGGTCAGGGCGGTCAGCTCGTCGAGGGCGGCCACGCGCGGCATGGCGCGTTCTTCGATGGCCAGGCCCGAGGCGCGGATATCGTTCATCTTGACCAGGGCGGTGCCGCCGAGCAGCAGCAGGAGCAGACCGATAAAGGCGAAACCGAGCGTGGCGCGCCGCGCGATGGAGAGGTTGCGAAAGGACATGGAGAGTTTCCGTTGAGCCTGGAAAGTTCCCCTATCGACCGCTGGCGGCAGATCCTGAGGCCAATTATCGACCTGGATCCGGACGGCTTGCAGAAGCATGCGTCGAGCAAAGCCACCAAACCCTTGTCTCATAGGGCATTGGAGCTATTGAAAGGCTGGCGAAAGGTCTAGGCTGCGGCACTGTGCCGCAGATCACAGGCTGGATGCAAAGCGGGCGAAAGGCGAGCAATCTCCACCAGCGGCATTGTGTTCACATTTTTGCACATCTCTCGCAAGCCACTGATCATCAAGGAAATCTGTTCGGCTATCGCGATTTACATTTTCTTCACGGGGAAAAGCGTGATCCGGCGGCGAAATGCAGGGTTCGTGTCGATAAAAGGGCTAAATGCACTGATCATGTTGCGATAATGGCGGGATGATCTCAGTATTAGTTTGAAATATCTTCTGCGTTGTCGGTCACGAGCTATTGTTTCAGCGTGGATTAAGGTTGTGTTCACCAAGATGCGACACCGGGTGCCAGGACACCGCCCGACTACGCGATGGATTGCCGGAAAATGAAGCCACCAGAGCCCGAGATGGCCGGGGCGTATCGAAGCGATGCCAGGGGGCGTCTAGCCACTAACCAGCGCTTGCCGCTGCCATTGCGTACTTGAGAGAGGTCAGAAACAGATGAGCGACAACACGGATACCTTCGGCGCACCCGACGAGGCCCTTTTGCAGCTGGTCGATGGTTTCAAGCGTTTCCGCCAGGATGTCTTTCCCGAACAGGAAGCGCTGTTCAAGAAACTCGCCAGTGCACAGTCGCCCAAGGCCATGTTCATCACCTGCGCCGACTCGCGCATCGTCCCGGAACTGATCACCCAGAGTTCGCCAGGCGATCTGTTCGTGACCCGTAACGTCGGCAACGTGGTACCCCCCTACGGCCAGATGAACGGCGGCGTCTCCACCGCCATCGAATACGCGGTCGTGGCCCTGGGCGTGAAGCACATCATCATCTGCGGCCACTCCGACTGCGGCGCCATGAAAGCCGTACTCAATCCCGATCCGCTGGAAAAGATGCCGACGGTAAAGGTCTGGCTGCGCCATGCCGAGGTCGCCCGTACCGTGGTCGAAGACCATAGCCATTGCGACTGCGGCCACGGCGGCACCCTGGGTTTCCTGACCGAGGAAAACGTAGTGGCCCAGCTGGTGCACCTGCGCACCCACCCCTCGGTGGCTTCGCGCCTGGCCAGTGGTCAGCTGCAGATCCACGGCTGGGTCTATTCCATCGAGACCAGCGAGATCAAGGCCTACGACGCCCAGCAGGAACGCTTCCTGCCCCTGGATGGCGAAAACATGCCAGTCGCCACCCCGCGTCCGCGCCTGCAGCAGGCCTGATCCACCGCGGTCATCCGGTTCGCCGGCTGGCCGCCCGGAGACGGGTCCCTGGACCCGTCCCTATAACAGCGCACCGCGCCGGACGATCCCACCTGGGGCTCCATCGGGATCGCCCACCCTTTCCGCTAGCCGCCTGAATCCCGCACCGTGTCATATGACGTGATATGACGCGCGGGCACCTTTTTCCTAGTCGCTGGAGGACCAGGACCATGCTTGGCAATCAACAGACCCCGGGGCGCAATCTGTCGCGTGACGCCCTGGCCTCACTCGTAGTGTTTCTGGTCGCCCTGCCGCTGTGCATGGGGATCGCCATCGCCTCCGGCATGCCACCGGCCAAGGGCATCATCACCGGCATCATCGGTGGCCTGGTAGTCGGCTTTCTAGCCGGCTCGCCGCTGCAGGTCAGTGGTCCGGCCGCCGGCCTGGTGGTGCTGGTGTTCGACCTGATCAACCGGCACGGCCTCGAGGCCCTGGGCCCGGTACTGCTGCTGGCCGGTCTCATGCAGCTCGTCGCCGGTCTCACCCGGCTGGGTGCCTGGTTCCGCGTCACCTCGCCAGCGGTGGTCTACGGCATGCTCGCGGGTATCGGCATCCTCATCGTGCTCTCGCAGCTGCACGTCATGCTGGACGCCAAACCAGCGGCGTCGGGCCTGTCCAATCTGCTGGCCTTCCCGGGCGCCGCCCTCACTGCGGCCGGCCAGTGGAACGGCAGTGGCAGCGGCGCCCAGGCGGCGCTGATCGGCCTGCTGACCATCGCCAGCATGTGGCTGTGGGAGAAATTCCGCCCACAGCCGCTACGCTTCCTGCCCGGCGCCCTGATCGGCGTGACCCTGGCGACCCTGGCCAGTCTTTGGCTGGCGCTGGACATCCGCCGGGTCGAAGTGCCCAACAATCTGGCCGATGCCATCGACTGGGTGACCTTCGCCGATCTTGGCATGCTGGCCAATACCGAGCTGGTGGTGGCCGCCCTCGCCCTGGCCTTCATCGCCAGTGCCGAGACCCTGCTCTCGGCCGCCGCGGTTGACCGCATGCACAACGGGCCGCGCTCGCACTTCGACCGCGAACTGGGTGCCCAGGGCATCGGTAACCTGCTCTGCGGCGCCGTCGGGGCGCTGCCCATGACCGGCGTCATCGTGCGCAGCTCGGCCAATGTCCAAGCCGGCGCCACCAGTCGCGCCTCCACCATCTTCCACGGCCTCTGGCTGCTGGCCTTCGTCGCCGCCCTGCCCTTCGTGCTCAAGCTGGTGCCAGTGGCGAGTCTGGCCGGCGTGCTGGTGTTCACCGGCGTCAAGCTGGCCGACCCCAAATCGCTGACCGGACTCAAGCGCTATGGCCGCGCGCCCATGGCCATCTATGCCCTGACCGCGCTGATGATCGTCGCCACCGATCTGCTGACCGGGGTGCTGGTGGGCTTCGGGCTGTCGATCGCCTTCCTGGCGGTCAAGGCGGCACAGCTCAAGGTCAGCCTGACCTATCGCGAAGACCAGCCGGACCAGGCCGACCTGCGCCTGGTGGGCGCCGCGACCTTCCTGCGCGTGCCCCAGCTGACCAAGGTGCTAGAGCAGGTCAAGCCGGGCACCACCCTGCACGTGCCCCTGGAACGCGTCTCCTATATCGACCACGCCTGCATGGAGCTGCTGGAAGACTGGGGCCGCACTCAGGCCAGCAATGGCATGCGCCTGGTGATCGAGCCCAAGGCGCTGGAGCGGCGCCTGGAAGGTCAGGCCCCCGCCGGGCAAACGGTGATGTCGACCTAGGCGCCAGTTTGCTAGCGATGGCGGAGCCTTCTGGCCGCTCCGCCATCCGGTCTTTTTGGTAACGAAATGATGCAAGACGCCTTGACATCAAGAGTCTCCATTCGACCCGACAGTGGCTTGCCAGAGCATCTCGCTAAAATCTGGACGGCCTCGCCATTGGTCATATTGTGGACAATCTGTCCACAAATAGCGCGCAAATCAGCGGATAGGGGCCGAAGCCGGGGTCAGTTATCCTACCAACGGCTAATAGTCTGCTAATTAACTTTCGCTCTTCTCGGCTTTGCCTTATAACGCTATCTGGTTCGACTTTTGTCGCACCAAAGATCTTTGTGTCGGGCCGCCCTCTATCTCCGGGGTAATCGCTTTGCCAGGAAAGCCATGCGACGCCCACACGGCTAAAAATGACTCCACGAGAGGTAGCTATGCGCAAGCCTGAATTGGCGACTGTGATTGCAGAAAAAGTCGGACTTCCTAAGGAACAAGCCAACGTCGTGCTCAACACGCTGCTGGACGAGATCGCGAATGCGCTGCACCGCAAGGACAGCGTGACGCTGGTCGGCTTCGGTACCTTCCTGCCGCGTCACCGCGGTGCTCGCATGGGGAAGAATCCCCAGACCGGCGAGCCGGTCAAGATTCGTGCGAGCAACACGGTGGCGTTCAAGCCCGGCAAGGCACTGAAGGACAGCATCGAAGGCTGAGGATGAAGCGGCAGGGATGGCCGCTGCAGCCACAAGGCATCGCTCGTGCGATGCCTTTTTTGTGTCCGCGTGGCGCACGCGGAGCCGATCAGCCGATGGCGATCATCTCGAAGTCACCCTTGCCCACGCCGCAATCCGGGCACAACCAATCCTCGGGCACATCTTCCCAGCGCGTTCCGGGAGCGATGCCGTCGTCCGGCCAGCCCAGGGCTTCGTCATAGATATAGCCGCACACGATGCACTGCCATTTCCGCATGTTCTGTTATCTCTCAACCGGCTTCAGGTAGCGCGCACGCTACGCGAAAGCCTGGCAAAGGCCAACCGTGCCAGAACCCAGGCCGCTGCCGGTGGCTCTATAGCGGCTCTTGGCGACTGTCCGTCGTCCGCGTTCATCAGCTAGGCTAAGCCCATGACTTCCTCACCCTCCCCCATGCCTTGGGCCATCTATTTCGCCGTATTGGGCAGTGTCATCAGCGTGGGCCTGGCCATCGGCCTGTCGATGCCGCTGGTCTCGCTGCGCCTGGAGGGCTGGGGCTATGGCAACTTCGCCATCGGTGTCATGGCCGCCTCGCCGGCCATTGGCATCCTGACCGGCGCCAGCCTGGCCGGGCGCCTCGCTTCACGAGTCGGCACGCCACGACTGATGCAGCTATGCCTGGTGACCGGTGCCGCCTCGCTGATTCTGCTGTCGCTGCTGCCCAGCTACCCCCTGTGGCTGCTTCTGCGCCTGGCGCTCGGCGCCATCCTCACCCTGGTCTTCGTGCTGGGCGAAAGCTGGATGAACCAGGTCATCACCGATCGCTGGCGGGGTCGCCTGGTGGCCCTCTACGGCAGCAGCTACGCCCTGAGCCAACTGGCCGGTCCGCTGCTGCTGGGCGCGCTCGGTACCGAGGGTGACCAGGGCTTTTGGCTGGGCGCCGTGCTCATGCTCGGTGGCGCCGCCCTGCTGCTCGGCCGCCAAGGCGCCCCAGCCGCCGGCGGCCACACCGCCGCCTGGCAGGCGCTGCTGGATTTCTGCCGCGGCGCTCCGGCCATCGCCTGGGCGGTAGCGCTGTTCGCCTGCTTCGAGGCGATGATCCTTACCCTGCTGCCGGTCTATGCCCTCAACCAGGGCTTTGGCCAGCAACTGGCGCTGTACATGGTCAGCGCCGTGGTGGTGGGCGATGCTCTGCTGCAGCTGCCCCTGGGCCTGCTCGCCGACCGCCTCTCGCGCCAGGGCCTGTTCCTAGGCTGCACCCTGGGGCTGCTGGCGGTCAGCCTGGCCTTGCCACTGCTGTTGCACACCCCGGGCGTCTGGCCGCTGCTGGTGCTGTTCGGCGCCACCGCCGGCGGCCTCTTCACCCTGGCACTGATCCTGGTAGGCGAGCGCTACCGTGACGCCGAGCTGGTCAGCGCCAATGCCTGCATCGCCCAACTCTGGGGCCTCGGCTGCCTGGTCGGTCCGCTGGTCACCGGCGCCGCCAGCCAATGGCTCACCGGCCATGCCCTACCGCTGCTGATGGCGGCCGGCGCCGCGGTATTGCTGGTGATCGTTGGGCGCCGAGGTAGCGCGCCGGCGACGGTCACCGAGGCGACCTGAGCAGCCCATGAAAAACGCCGGCACTGGGCCGGCGTTTTTTATTTCAAACCACGATCAGAACGCGGGCACCACGGCACCTTTGTACTTCTCTTCGATGAACTGCTTCACCGCCGGGGTGTTCAGCGCCTTGGCCAGCTTCTGCACGGCGTCGCTGTCCTTGTTGTCCGGACGGGCGACCAGGATATTGGCGTAGGGCGATTCCTTGCCTTCCAGCAGCAGGGCGTCCTGGGTCGGGTTGAGCTTGGCTTCCAGGGCGTAGTTGGTGTTGATCAGCGCCAGGTCGACCTGATTCAGCACGCGCGGCAGGGTCGCGGCTTCCAGCTCCTTGAACTTGAGCTTCTTGGGATTCTCGGCGATGTCCTTGGGCGTGGCGAGGATGTTGGCGCTGTCCTTGAGCTTGATCAGGCCGGCCTTCTCCAGCAGCAGCAGGGCGCGACCGCCGTTGGTGGCGTCGCTGGGGATGGCCACGACGGCGCCTTCGCGGACTTCGTCGAGCTTCTTGATCTTCTGCGAGTAGATGCCGAAAGGCTCGACGTGCACCTGGGCGACGGTCACCAGGTCGGTGCCACGGCTCTTGTTGAACTCATCCAGGTAGGGCTGGTGCTGGAAGAAATTGGCGTCCAGACGCTTCTGGGCCACCTGCAGGTTGGGCTGCACATAGTCGGTGAAGACCTTGATCTGCAGGTCCACCCCTTCCTTGGCCAGCTGGGGTTTGACGAATTCGAGGATCTCCGCGTGAGGCACCGGGGTGGCGGCGACGCTGAGGGTCTCGGCGGCGTGGGCGGTCAGGCTGGCGGCCAGCAGGGCGGCGGTAGCGAGCAGTTTCTTCATGGCAGTTTCCTAAGGCGGGGTGGAACCGCCGGTGCCTCTGGGGGCGCCGGCGGCGATGGAGCTGAGACTCAGAAGGCGGGAACGACGGCGCCCTGGTACTTCTTCTCGATGAATTGCTTCACCTCGGGGGTGGTCAGGGCCTTGGCCAGCTTCTGGATGGCCGGGTCATTGGCCTTGTCGGCGCGGGTATAGAGCAGGTTGGCATAGGGCGACTCGCCGCTCTCGATGAAGAGGGCGTCCTTGGTCGGCACCAGCTTGGCTTCCAGGGCGTAGTTGGCGTTGATCAGCGCCAGGTCGACCTGGTTCAGCACGCGCGGCAGGGTCGCGGCTTCCAGCTCCTTGAACTTCAGGTGCTTGGGATTCTCGACGACGTCACGCGGGGTGGCGGTGACGTTGCTCGGATCCTTGAGGGTGATCAGGCCCTGCTTGGCGATCAGCAGGAGCGCACGACCGGAGTTGCTCGGATCGTTGGGGATGGCCACGGTGGCGCCGTCCTTGAGCTCCTTGATGTCCTTGATCTTCTGCGAGTAGGCACCGAAGGGCTCGACGTGCACCGCCACCACCGGCACCTGGTCGCTGCTCGGGTTGCTCTTCTGGTAGCTGGCGTAATAGGGCTTGGTCTGGAAGTAGTTGGCATCCACCTGCTTCTGATCGGTCTGGCGATCGGGCTGGATGTAGTCGGTGAAGACCTTGATCTTCAGGTCCACGCCTTCCTTGGCCAGCTGCGGCTTGATGAATTCCAGGATCTCCGCATGGGGAACCGGATTGACCGCGACGGTCAGGGTCTCGGCGGCCTGGGCGGCGGTGGCAACACCTAGGCCGAAGGCCAGGGACAGCAGGGTACGTTTCAGCGACATCTGGGATTTTCCTTGTGCAAAACCTTCGAGTGGATGAAGCCTGAATCAACGACGACTGAAATGGGCGACGAGCCGATCGCCGACCATCTGCAGTACCTGGACCAGCACCAGCAGCAAGAGCACCGTGACCACCATGACGTCGGTCTGGAAGCGCTGGTAGCCGAAACGAATGGCCAGATCGCCGAGGCCGCCGCCGCCGATCACCCCGGCCATGGCGGTGTAGGACACCAGGGCGATGGCGGTGACGGTGGTGGCCGCGATCAGCCCGGGCAGGGCCTCGGACAACAGGGTGCGGGTGACGATCTGCCAGAGACTGGCGCCCATGGCCTGGGTCGCCTCGATGATGCCGCGGTCGACCTCGCGCAGGGCGGTTTCCACCAGCCGGGCGAAGAAGGGCGCGGCGCCCACCACCAGCGGCGGGATGGCGCCCTCGACGCCCAGCGAGGTGCCGATCAGCCAGACCGTGATGGGGATCATCAGGATCAGCAGGATGATGAAGGGCACCGAGCGCAGCACGTTGACCACGAAGGAGAGGATGCCGTAGACCAGCGGCTGCTCCAGCAACTGGCGGCGGCTGGTGAGAAACAGCAGCACGCCCAGCGGCAGGCCGAGGATCAGGGTGAAGAGCATGGACCAGCCGAGCATGGCCAGGGTGTCCTGGGTCGCCTGCCAGATCTCGGCCCAGTCGATGTTGCTGAAGAGTTCGTCCATCAGCGCAGGACCTCCACGGTGACGTCGGCGGCCTGGAAGCGAGCCAGGGCGGCGTCCAGGTCACCGCCCACCAGGGCGATGGTGAGCTGGCCATAGGGCTCGTCCCGGATGCGGTCGATGCGACCGCCGAGAATGCTGTAGTCCACACCGGTCTCCCGGGCGACATGGCCCAGCAGCGGTGCATAGGTGGCTTCGCCGCGGAAGGTCAGGCGCAGGATGCGCCCTTCGACATGGGCATAGGCGTCGGCTAGTTCGGCCTCGTCCTGGTGCTCGGCTTCGAACACGAAGCGGCGGGTGGTGGGGTGCTGCGGATGCAGGAAGACATCGGCCACGGTGCCCTGCTCCACCACGGCGCCGCCGTCGAGCACGGCGACGCGGTCGCAGACGCGGCGGATCACGTCCATCTCGTGGGTGATCAACACGATGGTCAGGCCCAGTTCGCGATTGAGCTCGGCCAGCAGTTGCAGCACCTGGGCGGTGGTCTGGGGATCGAGGGCGCTGGTGGCCTCGTCGCAGAGCAGGATCTTCGGCTCGGTGGCCAGGGCGCGGGCGATGCCGACGCGCTGCTTCTGGCCGCCGGACAGTTGCGCCGGGTACTTGCGCGCCTGGTCGGACAGACCGACCCGCGCCAGTAGCTCCTCGACCCGCTGGGCGATCTGCGCCCGCGAACGGCCGCCGGCCAGTTCCAGCGGCATGGCCACGTTGGCCGCCACGGTCTTGGACGAGAGCAGGTTGAAATGCTGGAAGATCATGCCAATGCGGCGGCGGAAATCGCGCAGCTCGGTCGCGCCCAGGGTGGTGACCTCGGCGCCATCGACCTGCAGGCGACCGCCACTGGGGGCTTCGAGGCGGTTGATCAGGCGCAGCAGGGTGCTCTTGCCGGCACCCGAATGGCCGATCAGGCCGAAGATCTCGCCGGCTTCGATCCTCAGGTCGATCGGCTGGAGCGCCGCGACCTCGCGACCGCGCGTGCGGTACGTCTTGTGGACAGCGTGGAATTCGATCAATGGAAAAACCTTGTGGGTATCGTCAGACAACAGGATGGTGATCCAGCCGCGCAGTTTAACGTGCGCGCTTATATCTGCTTAGCACTTGTTGTCGGGTATTACGCCAATAAAGGCATATGGCCAGCCCAGACCCTGGTCGGGCGCCAGGCAAACAGCCCGTCGCTTCGCATCAGCCAAGCGGAACACCGGCTCTGGGCCGCAAGTCACTAGAAGACTGCCTGAATTCGCCCCACATTCCGTAGGGGACGCAAAGAGCGCCCTACAGGCGCCTGATGAGGACTTTCCATGGCTACGCCCCCCAAGAGCGAACTCGCCGGTACCGATACCCTGGATCGCCAGAACACCTCGAAGAAACTCGAGCAGCTGGAGCAGTTCCGCTCCGATGCCACCGGCCAGGCACTGCGCACCAACCACGGCGTGAAGATCGCCGACAACCAGAATTCACTGCGCGCCGGCACCCGCGGACCCTCCCTGCTCGAAGACTTCATCATGCGGGAGAAGATCACCCACTTCGACCACGAGCGCATCCCGGAGCGCATCGTCCATGCCCGCGGCACCGGTGCCTATGGCTACTTCCAGCCCTACCAGGACTGGTCCGACCTGACCAAGGCCGCCCTCTTCCGCGACCCCAACCACCAGACCCCGGTGTTCGTGCGCTTCTCCACCGTGCAGGGCCCGCGTGGCTCGGGCGATACCGTGCGTGACGTGCGCGGCTTCGCCATCAAGTTCTACACCGAGGAAGGCAACTGGGACATGGTCGGCAATAACATGCCGGTCTTCTTCATCCAGGACGCCATCAAGTTTCCCGACTTCGTCCATGCGGTGAAGCCCGAGCCGCACAACGAGATCCCCACCGGCGGCAGCGCCCACGACACCTTCTGGGACTTCGTCTCCCTGGTGCCCGAGTCGGCGCACATGGTGCTCTGGACCATGACCGACCGTGCCATCCCGGTGAACCTGCGCAGCATGCAGGGCTTTGGCATCCACACCTTCCGCATGATCAATACCGCCGGCAAGGGCGTCTTCGTCAAGATCCACCTGAAGCCCGCCGGTGGCGTGCGTTCCCTGGTGTGGGACGAAGCCCAGAAGCTGGCGGGCAAGGACACCGATGCCCACCGCCGCGACCTCTGGGAAGCCATCGAGGCCGGTGACTATCCCGAGTGGGAATTCGGCGTGCAGATCATCCCCGAGGAAGACGAGCACAAGTTCGACTGGGACATCCTCGACGCCACCAAGATCATTCCCGAGGAGCTGGTACCCATCACGCCCCTGGGCAAGCTGGTGCTCAACCGCAACCCGGACAACTACTTCGCCGAAACCGAGCAGGTGGCCTTCTGCCCCGGCCACATCGTGCCCGGCATCGACTTCAGCAACGACCCCCTGCTGCAGGGTCGGCTGTTCTCCTACACCGACACCCAGATCAGCCGCCTCGGTGGGCCGAACTTCCATGAACTGCCGGTCAACCGTCCGGTGGTGCCGAACCACAACGGCCAGCGTGACGCCAAATACCGCATGACCATCGACAAGGGCCGTGCCTCCTACGAGCCCAACTCCATCGACGGTGGCTGGCCCAAGGAAACGCCGCCGGCACCCCAGGATGGCGGCTTCGAGAGCTATTACGAGCGCATCGACGGTTACAAGGTGCGCGAGCGCAGCGAGTCCTTCGGCGACCACTTCTCCCAGGCCACGCTGTTCTACAACAGCCTGTCGGAAGCCGAGCAGGCCCACGTCGCCGATGCCTACAGCTTCGAGCTGGGCAAGGTCGAGCGCATGTGGATCCGCAAGCGTCAGGTCAACGAGATCCTCGCCAACATCGATCTGGACCTGGCGCAGAAGGTCGCCAAGAAGATCGGCGTGACGCCGCCCACCGCACCCACCGTGCAACCGCGCCAGATCTCCATCGACAAGTCGCCGGCGCTGAGCCAGCTCAACCTGCTGTCCGGCAATATCAAGGGCTTCAAGGTAGCGGTACTGGTGGGTGACGGCGTCATCGCCAGTGAAGTGGACGCCATCAAGCAGGCGCTCAAGGCCGAAGGCGCCCACGTGAAGGTGCTCGGCCCCACCGCCGGCCCGGTCAAGGCCGCCGATGGCAGCGAAGTGGCCGTGGACGGCTCGGCCGAGGGCATGCCATCGGTAGCCCTGGACGCGGTCTATGTGCCGGGCGGCGCCGAGAGCGTCAAGGCCATGCTCGACGACGGCGTGATCAAGCACTACCTGCTGGAAGCCTACAAGCACCTCAAGGCCATCGCCCTCACCGGCGAAGCCGAGCAGCTGCTCAAGGCGGTCTACCTGAGCCCCGACGAGGCACTGCTCACCGGCGGTGACTTCAAGGCGGTACAGCAGGATTTCTTCGCCGCCATCGCCAAGCACCGTTGCTGGGCGCGGATGCCGAAGATCAAGTCCATCCCGGCCTGATCCAGGCAGGCATGAAAAAGCCGACCGTCGCGAGACGGTCGGCTTTTTTATTTTAGGACTATCGCGGCCATGGACGAAGTCGCTCTGGCATTGGCCTAATCGCGGCCATGGCCCGCTCCTACAGAGGCCGATGCTCCTGTAGGAGCGGCCCATGGCCGCGATCAGCGATACCGATCAACCCAGCACCAACACCCCGTCCATTTCCACCTGGGAGCCCTTGGGCAACGCGGCCACGCCGATGGCGGCGCGGGCGGGATACGGCTGCTGGAAGTAGCGACCCATGATCTCGTTGACGGTGGCGAAGTGCGAAAGGTCGATCAGGAAGATGTTCAGCTTGACGATGTCGGCCAGCGAACCACCGGCGGCCTCAGCCACGGACTTGAGGTTTTCGAACACCTGGACCACCTGGGCCTCGAAGCCGTCTACCAGCTCCATGCTGGTGGGATTGAGCGGGATCTGCCCGGAGAGATAGACGGTGTCACCAACCTTGATCGCCTGGGAATAGGTACCAATGGCGGCAGGCGCCTTGTCGGTGTGGATCACTTGCTTGCTCATGGGTCGCTCCTGTGCGGGAAAGGCTCGATTCTGCAAGCCCGTGGCGACCCACTGCAACCTCAGCTACGAACCCGAGTGATACCAGCCACGCCCTTGAGCGTCCGCAGCTTCTTGATCACCCGCGCCAGATGGACACGGTCGCGCACGCTGACCACCAGCTGAACCACGCTGACCCGGCCATCGCGCTCGTTCATGCCGATCTTCTCGACGTTGGCGTCCGCGGCGGTGACGTTGTTGGCCAGCATGGCGATCAGGCCGCGCTGGTGCTCCAGCTGGACGCGCAATTCGACGCTGAATTCGCCAGTGACATCCTTGGCCCAGTTGAGCACGATGCATTTTTCGCTGTTGTGGCGGAATTCGGCGATGTTCCGACAGTTTTCCAGGTGGATCACCATGCCCTTGCCCGCCGACAGGTGGCCGACGATGGGATCGCCCGGAATCGGCGTGCAGCACTTGGCGTAGCTGATCACCAGGCCTTCGGTGCCACGGATGGCCAACGGCCCCTGGGGCGTGGTGCTGGCCTGGTGCTCCAGCGGCTCTTCCTGCTCGCTGCCGGACACCAGGCGCCGCGCCACCACATAGGCCATGCGATTGCCCAGGCCGATCTCTTCGAGCAGGTCTTCCAGCACCACGCCCTTGTACTCGCCCAGCACCGAGAGGATGCGCATCGGCGAGATCTTCGACAGCTGGGTTCCGAAGCCGGATAGCGCCTTGTTCAGCAGCCGCTCGCCAAGGCTGATGGACTCGGAGCGACGCTGCTGCTTGAGCGCATGGCGGATATTGGTGCGCGCCTTGCCGGTGACCACGAAGTTGAGCCAGGCCGGATTGGGCCGGGCACCGGGCGCGGTGACGATCTCCACCGTTTCGCCGCTGCCCAGCGGCTGCGACAGCGGCGCCAGGCGACGATTGATGCGGCAGGCGATGCAGCTGTTGCCCACGTCGGTATGCACCGCATAGGCGAAATCCACGGCCGTGGAGCCCTTGGGCAGCTCCATGATGCGGCCTTTGGGGGTGAAGACGTAGACCTCGTCGGGAAAGAGGTCGATCTTCACGTTCTCGATGAATTCCAGGGAGTTGCCCGCACGTTGCTGCAACTCGAGGATGCCCTTCACCCACTGGCGCGCGCGCAGGTGGCTGGCGCGCGGCTCGTCGCCCCCGGCCTTGTAGAGGCCATGGGCGGCGATGCCGTTGTTGGCCATCTCTTCCATCTCGCGGGTGCGGATCTGGATCTCGATGGGCACGCCGTGCATGCCGAACAGGGTGGTGTGCAGGGACTGGTAGCCGTTGGCCTTGGGGATGGCGATGTAGTCCTTGAAGCGCCCCGGGAACGGCTTGTAGAGATTGTGCACCGCGCCGAGCACCCGGTAGCAGGTGTCGACCTTGTCGACGATGATGCGGAAGCCGTAGACGTCCATGATCTCGTTGAACGACTTACGCTTGCCACGCATCTTCTGGTAGATGCTGTGCAGGTGCTTTTCGCGCCCGACCACCTCGCCGTCCAGACCGTCGCGGGCCAGGCAGTTGGCCAGGGATTCCTGGATCTTGCCGAGGATCTCGCGGCGATTGCCGCGCGCGGTCTTGACCGCCCGCTGGATGCGTTCGGCACGCATCGGGTGCATGGCGCGAAAACCCAGGTCCTCGAATTCCACGTAGAAATCGTGCATGCCCAGCCGGTTGGCGATGGGCGCGTAGATTTCCAGGGTTTCCTTGGCGATGCGCCGGCTCTTGTCCGGCGGCATGGCGTCCAGGGTGCGCATGTTGTGCAGCCGGTCGGCCAGCTTGACCAGGATGACGCGGATGTCCTTGGACATCGCCATGGTCATCTTCTGGAAGTTCTCCGCCTGGGCCTCGGCCTTGGTCTCGAACTTCATCTGGGTCAGCTTGCTGACCCCGTCCACCAGCTCCGCCACCGTCTCGCCGAACTGGCCGGCGAGGGCTTCCTTGGCGATGCCGGTGTCCTCGATCACGTCGTGCAGCATGGCCGCCATCAGACTCTGATGGTCCATGTGCATGTCGGCGAGGATGTTGGCGACGGCCAGCGGATGGGTGACATAGGGCTCGCCGCTACGGCGGCGCTGCCCGTCATGAGCCTGCTCGGCGTAGTAATAGGCCCGCCGGACCAGATTGACCTGGTCGGGGGTCAGGTAGTCCGCCAGTCGCTCGGCCAGCAGGTCGATGCCGGTCGGGCGGACGTCACCATAGGCAGGCTCGGCGGCCATGGCTTAGAGCGCCTCGCCGTCCGCTTCTTCGTTGACTTCGAAGGCGGCGAACAGCGGCTCTTCTTCAACGATGTCGTCCAGACGGATGACTTCCTCGTCGACCAGGCCTTCGGCGATCTCGCGCAGGGCGACGACGGTGGGCTTGTCGTTGTCCCACGGTACCTTGGGCTCCTTGCCGCCGGTGGCCAGCTGGCGCGAGCGCTTGGTGGCGAGCATGACCAGCTCGAATCGGTTGTCTACGTTGTCCAGGCAGTCTTCGACAGTAACGCGGGCCATGGTCTTCCTCGTGGCGATGATGATCCCGGGAACGGGGGACCCGATAGTATAAAAATTCGCCAGTGGCAAGGGAAGAGGCGGTGGTCGGAGGCTAGGCGGTCAGGCCGCTGGCAGTCGCAGCGTCAGGCGCAGACCCGGATGACGATTCTCGGCCTGGAGTTCGCCACCCTGCAGGCGGATCGCCGAGCGGGCGATGGACAGCCCCAGGCCATAGCCGTCGCCGCCAGGACGAGCGCCGTTGAGACGACTGAAGGGTTCGAAAATGAAGTCCAGCGCCGCCGCGGGCACGCCCGGCCCCTGATCCTCGATCCAGAACAGCCAGTCCGGGCCCTCGCGTCGACCATCCAGGCGGATATGGCCAGTCAGCGGCGAGTGGCGGATGGCATTGCGCAGCAGATTCTCCAGCGCCCGGCTCAGGGCATTGAGATTCGCCAGTACGGTGGCGTCCGCCGGCAGGCCGCAGTGCAGCCGAGCGCGTGGCCAGCCGCTTTCGAAAACGGCATCTTCGACCAGGATGTCCCAAAGCGTTGCCAGAGCCACGGACTCCCGTGGCAAGGCCGGCGGCTCGGTATCCAGCCAGGCCAGTTCCAGGGTCAGTTCCACCAGCTGCTGCATGCCTTGCACCTCCCGCGCCAGCCGGGCGCGCAGGGCATGGGCGTCGTCCTGACCTTCGCAGAGCACCTGCAGGCGCGACAGCGGGGTACGCAACTCATGGGACAGATCGCGCAACAGCCGCTGCTGATACCGCGTCTGGCCCTGCAGCCGAGCCGCCATGCCATCGAAGGTGCGGCCGAGATCGCCCAGCTCGTCGCGACGGCGGGTGATCTCCGGGGCGACGAAGGCGGCGCCCCGGGCGCCGGTGATCAGGGCCTGCTGGCGCAGGCGCCGCAGCGGTACCATGAGTTGCCGATAGAGCAAGGCGCAGAGCGCCAGGGTAACGATCAGCGGCAGCAGACCGTGGCTGAGCAGCCGGGAGACCAGGCCCACCGGATCGGGCTTGAGGCGCGCCGGCAACTCGAGAATCAGCCGGCCCTCCTCTGGCCGCTGGGGAAAGGGCACCTCCAGCAGTGGCGCGCCCTGGGTCCGAGCGCTGAGCGGCCAGTCGAGACCGCGCACCCCGCGCAGGCGCTCGGCTTCGGCGCGGGTCAGGGGCGCCTGGGCCAGGGACTGGAACAGCGGATCCAGGGCGATGGCCCAGACGCCCTCGGTCTCGCGCAAGCGCGCCAGGACCCTCTCCACTCCCGCACGTCCCTCGCTATGCCAGGCACGCTCCAACTGTCCGGCCAGCTCGCTGAGTTCGGCCCGCGCCGCCGGCTCCAGATGATAGCCACGGATCTCCATGGCCCGGCCCCAGCTCCAGCTGAGCCAGACGATCAGCAGGCAGGCGCCCAGGGTCAGGGCCAGCAGTTTCCAGAACAACGAATGGCGCGACGGCAGCGCGCTCATGCCTCGGTCCGAAGCAGGACGTAGCCCTGGCCCCAGACGGTGCGGATCTCCACCGCAAGGCAACCGGCCTGCTGCAATTTGCGGCGCAGATGGCTGACGTGCATGTCGAGACTGCGATCATGGCGCGACCAGGCGCGCTGCAAGGCCTGGTGATAGATCAGCGGTTTGCTCAGGACCACGCCGGCCTGGCGCCAGAGCAGCTGCAGCACGCGGTACTCCGACCCCGTGAGGCCCAGCCAGACATCCCGGTGGCGCACGTCCTGCTGCAACGTGGCGAACGCCAGCGGCACCTGTGCGGCCAGGGGTTCCGGCACGTCGCCCGCGGCGCGCTCGAAGGCGATGCGCCGGCGCAGGGCCTCGATGCGCACCTGCAATTCGTCGAGGCTGAAGGGTTTGGGCAGGTAGTCGTCGGCGCCACTGCGAAAGCCTTGAATGCGATCACCCTCGCTGCCCAGCGCCGAAATCAGGATCACCGGCACACCACTGCGCTGGCGCAGCTCGCGCAGCAGCTCCAGGCCATTGCCACCGGGCAGCAGGATGTCCAGCAGCACCAGCTCGACCGGCTCCGCGGCCAGCCACTGCCGCGCCGCCGCGGCGGTCACGCAGAGCCGCGGCCGGTAGCCACGCGCCTGGAGCTGGTCGCCCAGGTGGGCGCCCAGTACCGGATCGTCTTCGACGATGAGGAGGCGCAGCCCGGATAGAAGCGCCTCGGACCGCTCTGGCAAGGGGGACAGCTGCATGGCAACACCGGATGGGAGCGGAGACGGAGAGAAACTGTAATTTTCGTAAAGATAATATTTCTCAATTGAAAACGAATACTAACATCCTGCTCCGCGCAGATCAGCAGAGCGGTGCCCAGACCCCGAGTGGCCCTGGCAAAGCCGCCCCGAGCGCCTCTCGTCTTCTCTCTGGAGCATCGGATGCAACCTCGAATCACCCTCCTCCGTCTGGCCGTGCTGGCGGCCGTCACCCCTGTCGCTCCGGCGTTCGCCGTGGACGCGGACCCGCACCTGACCCAGGCCACCGCCCTGGAAGACACCGTCGTGCTCGGCACCGCCGAGGAAGAACTCAAGCAGGCGGCCGGCGTGTCCATCATCACCGCCACGGACATCGCCAAGCAGCCACCGACCAACGACCTGTCGGACATCATCCGCAAGATGCCGGGCGTCAACCTGACCGGCAACAGCGCCAGTGGCCAGCGCGGCAACCAGCGCCAGATCGATATCCGCGGCATGGGTCCGGAAAACACCCTGATCCTCATCGACGGCAAGCCCGCCAGCAGCCGCAACGCGGTCCGCTATGGTCGCCGCGGCGAGCGCGACAGTCGCGGCGATACCAACTGGGTGCCGGCCGAGCAGGTGGAGCGCATCGAGGTGCTGCGCGGTCCGGCGGCGGCGCGCTATGGTTCGGGGGCGGCCGGCGGGGTGGTCAACATCATCACCAAGGGGCCGACCACGGAGCAGCATGGCAGTCTCAATCTGTTCGCCAACGCCCCCGAGCACAGCGAGGAAGGCGCCACGCGGCGGGCCAACTTCGGCCTCAGCGGCCCGCTCACCGACACCCTCTCCTATCGGGTCTACGGCAACCTGAACAAGACCGATCGCGACGACGACAGCATCAACGCCGGCCATCAGCCGCCGGGCGAGACCCCGCCCGCCGGTCGCGAAGGGGTGCGCAACCGCGACCTCAACGCGCTGCTCAGCTGGCAGCCGACCCCGGCACAACGCCTGGATCTGGAGGCGGGCTTCAGCCGCCAGGGCAATCTCTACGCCGGCGACAGCCAGAACAACAACGACATCACCAGTGCCAACCTGTCGCGCTGGCTGGGCCGGGAGACCAATAGACTCTATCGCGACACCTTCGCCATCACCCACCACGGCGACTGGGATTTCGGCAGCAGTCTGGCCTATCTGCAGTACGAGCACACCCGCAACAACCGCCTCATCGAAGGCACCGGTGGCAGCACCGAAGGTGCCATCGCCGGCAGCGAGTACGGCAGCATCAACCTCAAGAGCTACACCGCCCACGGCGAGGTCAACCTGCCGCTGGACGCCTGGGTGCAGCAGGTGCTGACCCTGGGCGCGGAATGGACGCGCAGCGAACTGGACGATCCGGTCTCCACCACCCAGGGGCTGGGCTTCGGCACCATTCCCGGCTATGCCACCGGCGCTCGCGGCAGCGATTCCTCGGCGACCCTGAGTTCGCTGTTCGTCGAGGACAACCTGGAAGTGCGCCCGGGCACCATCGTCACGCCCGGTCTGCGGCTGGACCATCACGACCAGTTCGGCAGTAATTGGAGTCCCAGTCTCAACCTCTCCCAGGAACTGACCGAGGACCTGACCCTCAAGGCCGGCATCGCCCGTGCCTTCAAGGCGCCCAATCTCTATCAGCTCAATCCCGACTACCTGATCAGCAGTCGCGGCAACGGCTGCCCCATCGGCCGCAGCGTGAGCTGCTATCTGATCGGCAACGAGGACCTGGACGCCGAAGTCAGCGTCAACAAGGAACTGGGCCTGCAATTCCAGCGTGACGGCTGGGCCGTCGGCATCACCTATTTCCGCAACGACTACCGCAACAAGATCGTCGCCAGCAACACCGTCTTCGCCACCACCAGCAGTGGCGCCGACGTGCTGCAATGGACCAATGCCGAGCGCGCGGTGGTGGAGGGCCTGGAGGGCAACCTGACCATTCCGCTGGCGGCGCGCCTGACCTGGACCAGCAACCTGACCTGGATGCTGCAATCAGAGGACAAGGAGACCGGAGATCCGCTGTCGCTGATCCCGCGTTACACCCTCAATTCCATGCTCGACTGGCAGGTGACGCACAAGCTCTCCACCCAGCTGAACCTGACCAGCTACGGCCGCCAGAAACCGCCGAGCCGGCCGGCCCTGCGCCTGGAGGCGGCCAACGGCGTGAACGACGACGAACTGGGCAGCTACAGCCTGGTGGGCCTGAACCTAGGCTATCAGGTCAACGCCAACCTGCGCCTGGGCGCCGGCGTCGACAACCTGTTCGACAAGCGCCTGTTTCGCGAGGGCAACGCCAGCGACGCGGGCGCGGCCACTTACAACGAACCGGGCCGGACCTTCTATACCAGTCTCAGCGCCTCCTTCTAGGCCGGAAAGACAAAGCCCGCGGCGGTCATCTCGGCGCGGGCTTTGGCGTGGCGGCGGGATCAGGCGCCGGCTTTCTTCTTCAGACGCCAGGCGTGCAGCAGCGGCTCGGTGTAGCCGCTGGGCTGTTCGCGGCCCTTGAA
The DNA here is from genome assembly GCF_021106615.1 of Pseudomonas sp. PLB05. Lineage (NCBI taxonomy): Bacteria > Pseudomonadati > Pseudomonadota > Gammaproteobacteria > Pseudomonadales > Pseudomonadaceae > Pseudomonas > Pseudomonas sp. PLB05. The sequence goes on along the minus strand of NZ_JAJOHO010000002.1, from coordinate 330,026 downwards.
GATGAGGTCACGGGCGGCGCGATAGGCGTAGGAGCTGTCGAAGTGGCCGGCCATGGGTTCGTAGAGCGCGTCGCCGGCGTTCTGGCCGTCCACCACCTTGGCCATGCGCTGCAGCGTCTCGTCCACCTGTTCGGCGCTGACCACGCCGTGGTGCAGCCAGTTGGCGATGTGCTGGCTGGAGATGCGCAGGGTGGCGCGGTCTTCCATCAGGCCGACGTCATGGATGTCGGGCACCTTGGAGCAGCCCACGCCCTGGTCGACCCAGCGCACCACGTAGCCGAGGATGCCCTGGCAGTTGTTGTCCAGCTCCTGCTGGATGGCCTCGGCGGACCAGTCGGGCGACTCGGCCACCGGTACGCTGAGCAGCCCGGCGAGCAATTCGCCGCGGGCAGCGTCGACGTCGCTGCGTTCCAGCTCCTGCTGGACCTGCTGGACGTTGACCTGGTGGTAATGCAGGGCGTGCAGCACGGCGGCGGTGGGCGACGGTACCCAGGCGGTGTTGGCGCCGGCCTTGGGATGACCGATCTTCTGTTCCAGCATGGCCGCCATCAGGTCGGGCATGGCCCACATGCCCTTGCCGATCTGCGCCTTGCCGCGCAGGCCGCAGGCCAGGCCCACTAGCACGTTGTTGCGCTCGTAGGCGGTGATCCACTTCGAGGTCTTCATGTCGCCCTTGCGCAGCATGGGCCCGGCCAGCATGGCGGTGTGCATCTCGTCACCGGTGCGGTCGAGGAAGCCGGTGTTGATGAAGGCTACCCGCGCGGCGGCGGCGGCGATGCAGGCCTTAAGGTTAACGCTGGTGCGGCGCTCCTCGTCCATGATGCCCAGCTTGACGGTGTTGGCCGGCAGCCCCAGCAGGGCCTCGACGCGGTCGAACAGCTGCACGGCGAAGGCCACCTCGGCCGGACCGTGCATCTTGGGTTTGACGATGTACACCGAGCCGCTACGCGAGTTGCCCTGGCGCTTGAGGTCGTGCATCGCGATGGTCACGGTGACCAGGGCATCGAGGATGCCTTCGGGGATCTCGCGACCCTCTTCCAGCAGCACTGCCGGGTTGGTCATCAGGTGGCCGACGTTGCGGATGAACAGCAGCGAGCGACCGTGCAGGGTCAGCGGCTGACCGTCGGCGCCCTGGTACTCGCGGTCGGGGTTGAGGCGGCGGGTAAAGGTCTCGCCAGCCTTGCTCACTTCTTCTGCCAGGTCGCCCTTCATCAGGCCCAACCAGTTGCGATAGGCCAGCACCTTGTCGGCGGCATCCACCGCGGCGATGGAATCCTCCAGGTCCATGATGGTGCTGACCGCGGCCTCCATGAGCAGATCCTTGACCCCGGCGGCGTCGGTCTTGCCGATGGCGCTGTCGCGGTCGATCTGGATCTCCAGGTGCAGGCCGTTGTGGCGCAAGAGCACCGCGGACGGCGCGGCGGCGTCGCCCTGGTAGCCGACGAAGGCCGCCGGATCGGCCAGTTCGCTGGTGCCGCTCTTGAGGTCCACCACCAGGCGACCGTCCTGGATGCGGTAGGCGGTGGCGTCCCGGTGCGAGCCACTGGCCAAGGGTGCCACGCCATCCAGCACCTGGCGGGCGAAGGCCACTACCTTGGCGCCGCGGGTGGGGTTGTAGCCCTTGCCGCGCTCGGCGCCATCGGCCTCGGGCAGGGCGTCGGTACCGTAGAGGGCGTCGTACAACGAGCCCCAGCGGGCATTGGCGGCGTTCAGGGCGTAGCGGGCGTTGAGCACCGGCACCACCAGCTGCGGACCGGCCTGCTCGGCGATCTCGCGATCGACGCCGGAGGTCGAGGCCTGCACCTGACCGGGCACCGGCTGCAGATAGCCGATGCTTTCCAGAAAGCTCTGGTAGGCGGGCAGGTCGGTGACCGGACCGGGATGGGCGCTGTGCCAGTTGTCCAGCTCCGCCTGCAGGCGATCACGCTCGGCCAGCAGTTCCCGATTGCGCGGTGCCAGCTCGTGCACCAGCGCGTCCACGCCCGACCAGAAGGCGGCGGTGTCGAGGCCGGTGCCGGGCAGTACTTCCTCGTCGATGAAGCGCTGCAGCTCGGTGGCCACCTGCAGGCGGCCCAGGGTAGTGCGGTCGGTCATGATGGCTTTCCTTGATAACGAAACTGTCGAGAGAGGGTTAACCCAGTGCGGCGATGGCGGCCTTGGCGACCTGCGCATCTTCCGGCGCCTTGACGCCGGAGACGCCGACCGCGCCCACCACCTGGCCGTCCACCAGGATGGGCACCCCGCCTTCGAGCATGCCCTGCATCAGCGGCGCGCTGAGAAAGGCGGTGCGGCCGTTGTTGATCATCTCTTCCAGCACCTTGGACTCCTTGCGCGCCAGGGCGGCGCTGCGGGCCTTTTCCGGGGCGATGTAGGCGCTGTTGGGCGCCGCGCCGTCGAGACGCAGCAGGGCCAGCGGATGACCGCCGTCGTCGGCCACGGCGATGCACACGGCCCAGCCCTGGCGCTCGGCTTCGGCGCGCCCGGCGGCCAGCAGGGTGTCGATCTCGGCAAGGGTGAGCACGGCTTTGGTCTTCATGGGGCCTCCAGGGTTCAGGGTTGGGTCGGAGCGGCCAGGGCCGCGTCGAGGATTTCGATCCAGTGGCGCACGGGAGTTCTCCCAGCGCCGTCGAGATGGCTCTGGCAACCGATGTTGGCGGTGGCGATCAGCTCGGGGTGACCACTTTCCAGGGCATCGAGCTTGGCGTCACGCAGCCGCCGCGACAAGTCCGGCTGGGTCAGCGAATAGGTGCCGGCCGAACCGCAGCAGAGGTGACCGTCCGGCACCGGCGCCAGCGGAAAGCCGAGGCGTTGCAGGACGCCTTCCACGGCGCCACCCAGGCGCTGGGCGTGCTGCAGGGTGCAGGGGCAGTGGAAGGCCAGCCGCGGGGTGTCCTTCAGCCGCAGCTCTTCCAGCGGCAGCTCGCGCAGCACCTCCACCAGGTCGCGGGTGCGCGCCGAGACCTCGCGGGCCTTGGCGGCATAGGCCGGGTCGTCCTTGAGCAGGCTGGCGTACTCCTTGACGAAGGCGCCGCAGCCGCTGGCGGTCTGGATGATGGCCTCGGCGCCGCCCTGCAAGGCCGGCCACCAGGCGTCGATATTGCGCCGGGCACGATCGAGGCCAGCCTCCTGGGCATTGAGGTGATAGTCCACCGCGCCGCAGCACCCGGCGCGGGGCGCGGCGTCCAGGCTGATGCCGAGGCGATCCAGCACCCGCGCGGTGGCGGCATTGGTATTGGGCGACAGCCCCGGTTGCACGCAGCCTTCGAGGATCAGCATGCGCCGGGCATGCCGAGGTGCCGGCCGCACGCCCGGGACGGCGATACGCGCCGGCAGCTTGGCCTGGACGCTGGCCGGCAACAGCGGCTTGAGGGTCTGGCCGCCTTTCAGCAGGGCGCCGAACAGCCGCGGCTGCGGCAGCACCTGGCGCAGGCCGGCGCGCAGCAGGCGCTGCGCCAGGGGCCGCGGCACCCGGCGCTCCACCTCGGCGCGGCCGATGTCGAGCAATTCGTGATAGGAGACGCCCGAGGGACAGGTGGTCTCGCAGTTGCGGCAGGTCAGGCAGCGGTCGAGATGCTCGCGGGTCTTTTCGCTGACCTCGCCGCCTTCGAGCATGCCCTTGATCAGGTAGATGCGCCCGCGGGGCCCGTCCAGCTCGTCGCCGAGCAGCTGGTAGGTCGGGCAGGTGGCGTTGCAGAAGCCGCAGTGCACGCAGCTGCGCAGCACCCGCTCGGCATCGGCGGCGCGGGGCAGTTCGCGGGCGGCGGGACTCAGATTGGTTTGCATAGGTCGCTCCCTTAGAGCCCGGCGTACAGCCGACCCGGATTGAAGATCCCCTGGGGGTCCAGGCGGGCCTTGAGGCGGCGGTGGTAGTCCAGCAGCGCGGCCGGCAGCGGATGCTGGGCCTCGCGCTCGGCGTCCGGCGTGTAGCACAGCGCATGGCCACCGGCACGCTCGGCGATCTCGCGCAGGACTGTGGCCGGGGCATCGCTCTTGAGCCAGTACTGGGCACCGCCCCAGTCCAGCAACCGGGTGCCGGGCAGCTCCAGCAGCGGGGTATTGACCGGTACCGACAGCCGCCACAGCGGCCTGGGGTCGTCGAAGAAGGCCAGCCGCTGTTCGTTGAGCTCGTCCCAGAAGGCCTCGCCCAGGGCTTCACCGCCCAGGCGATCGACCGCCGAGCGCACCGAGCCCTCGCCGCCCTCCAGGCGCAGGTGCAGACGCTGGCCGTCATGGCAGGCCGCCGAGATCGGCAGGGCTTCACGGCCCCAGACGGCGAGGCGCTGCAGGGCGCGCTCGGCGTCCAGTTCCAGACTCAGGCTCTGGGTGCAGCGCGGCCTGGGCAGGACCTTGAAGGACACCTCGGTGACCACCCCCAAACACCCCTGGCTGCCGGCCAGCAGGCGGGAGACGTCGTAACCGGCAACGTTCTTCATCACCTCGCCGCCGAATCTCAGGTGTTCGCCAGTGCCGGTGATCAACCGCGTGCCCAGGACGAAGTCCCTCAGGCTGCCGGCCCAGGGCCGGCGCGGACCGGAGAGGCCGCTGGCCAGGGTGCCGCCGACCGTGGCGCCCTCCCCCAGTTGCGGCGGTTCGCAAGGCAGCATCTGGCCTTGCTCGGCCAGGGCGGCATTGAGTTCGGCCAGCGGCGTGCCGGTGCGCACCGTGGCCACCAGCTCGGTGGGGTCGTAGTGCACCAGGCCGCGATGGCCACTGACGTCCAGCGGCTCACCCTCGACCGCACGCCCCAGGTGGGCCTTGGTATCACCGCCATGGATGCGCAGCGGCTGGCGACGGACCAGGGCCTCGCGGACCTGATCGAGGAGCAGTTCCAGGCTGTCCATCAGAAGCGCTCCAGTTCGGGGTGGGGCAACTGGCCGTGATGCACGTGCAGGCCACCGAATTCGGCGCAGCGGTGCAGGGTCGGCACGTTCTTGCCGGGGTTGAGCAGCCCGGGGGCATCGAAGGCGGCCTTAACCGCATGGAAGAAGGTCAGCTCGCCCGGCTGGAACTGGGTGCACATGGCGTTGATCTTCTCGCGACCCACCCCGTGCTCGCCGGTGATGGTGCCGCCCACCGCCACGCAGAGGTCGAGGATGCGCCCGCCCAGGGCCTCGGCCTGCTCCAGTTCGCCGGGCCGGTTGGCATCGAAGAGGATCAGCGGATGCAGGTTGCCGTCGCCGGCGTGGAAGACGTTGCCCACCGCCAGGCCGTATTCCGCCGATAAGGCCTCGATGCCGCGCAGCACCTCCGGCAGGGCGCGGCGCGGGATGGTGCCGTCCATGCAGTAGTAGTCGGGCGACAGCCGCCCCACCGCGGGAAAGGCATTCTTGCGCCCGGCCCAGAATTTCTGCCGCTCGGCCTCGTCGCGGGCCAGGCGGATCTCGGTGGCACCGGCGGCCGCCAGCAGGCTGCTGACGCGCTCGATGTCGGCGGCCACGTCGGCCTCCACCCCGTCCAGCTCGCAGAGCAGGATGGCCGCGGCATCCACTGGGTAGCCGGCGTGGATGAAGTCCTCGGCGGCTCTCAGGGTCAGGTTGTCCATCATCTCCAGCCCACCAGGGATGATGCCGGCGGCGATGATGTCGGCCACCGCCGCCCCGGCGCGCTCGATGTCGGCGAAGCTGGCCATCACCACCCGAGCACAGGGCGGCTTGGGCAGCAGCTTGACGGTCACCTCCACCACGACGCCGAGCAGGCCCTCGGAGCCGGTGAACAGCGCCAACAGGTCGAAGCCGGGGCTGTCCAGGGCGGCGCTGCCCAGGGTCAGGCGTTCGCCCTCCAGGGTGACGATCTCCACCGCCAGCACGTTGTGCACGGTCAGGCCGTATTTCAGGCAGTGCACGCCACCGGCGTTCTCGGCCACGTTGCCGCCGATGGAGCAGGCGATCTGCGACGAGGGATCGGGGGCGTAGTAGAGGTCGTGGGGCGCCGCGGCCTGGGAGATGGCCAGGTTGCGCACCCCGGGCTGGACCCGGGCACGGCGGCCCTCGGGGTCCACGTCGAGGATGCGATTGAAGCGCGCCATCACCAGCAGCACGCCCTGCTCCAGTGGCAGGGCGCCGCCGGAGAGACCGGTGCCGGCACCGCGCGCCACCAGGGGCACGTTCAGCTCATGGCAGAGGCGCAGGGTCGCCTGCACCTGCTCCACCGTTTCCGGCAGCACCACCAGCAGCGGCGTGGTGCGATAGGCCGCCAGGCCGTCGCATTCGTAGGGCTTGAGGTCTTCCCTGTCGTGCAGCAGGCAGTGCTCGGGCAGCGCAACGCGCAACCGCTGCAGCAGTTGCGCCTTGTCCGGGCGGGGCAAGGCGCCGTCGAGACGTTCGTCGTAGACCAGGCTCATCAGGTAACCGCCATTGTTGTTGTTCTGGCTGGAGAGGCTTCGTTGTACCCTGAGACTTGACCGCGAGTCCATCGCCCAAACCACTGGTCATACCAGTTTTTTCACCCTCTTCGACCAAATGATTACCCGCTTTCAGCCTGCTTGACGGCGAATCCGGCCGGTGGCTCACTAGGGCTGAATCTCGTGGTCATACCAGCAGGAACCCCCATGTCTGCACCCGCCCCCCGCCTTCCCGTCGCCGAGAACGTCAGTCAGCAGATCGAACGTCTGGTGGTGGACGGGGTGCTCAAGGTCGGCCAGCCACTGCCGTCCGAGCGGCGCCTGTGCGACAAACTCGGCGTCTCCCGGACCGCCCTGCGCGAGGGCCTGGGCCTGCTGCGCGCCCGCGGCATCATAGAAACGCGCCACGGCCAGGGCAGCTTCGTCGCCCGCCTGGCGGCGCCGGCGGCGGAGAATCCCCTGCTGCACCTGTTCAGCAGCCAGCCGCGTACCCTCTACGACCTGCTGGAGGTACGCGCCCTGTTGGAGGGCGAAGCCGCGCGCCTGGCCGCGCTGCGCGCCACCACCGCCGACCTGGTACTGATCGGGCGGCGCTACGAGGAGCTCTGCGCCGCCTGCCAGGATCCGGCCAGCCTGCCGGCAGAAACCCATGCCCGCCTCGACCACGCCTTCCATCTGGCGATCAGCGAGGCCTCGCACAATCCGGTGCTGGTGCACACCCTGCAGTCGCTCAACGAATTGCTGCTGGGCTCGGTATTCGCCTGCATCGCCAATCTCTACCATCGCCCGCCGCAACGCCGCGAGATCGATGCCCAGCACGCCCGCCTCTATGCCGCGATGAGTAGACGCCTGCCCGACGAAGCACATGCCGCCGCCCGCGAGCATATCCACAGCGTGAGGGACAGCCTGCGCGAGATCGAGCAGGAAGAGCAGCGGCTGGTGCGGGCGACCATGCGTCTGGAAGGCTGGACCTAGATAAAAGGTCCCGCCGGCAAAGGTCAGTGCCAGAGCCGCTGTCCGTCAGCCCGCAGCATGCCCCCGTCCCCTCGGCGGGCGTAACATCTTGCAACTGCCCTGCCCCGCCCCCATGCTTAACCGACCTTTCTGCAGCTCTCGGCCCTAATGGACCCTTCCACCAGTCTCGCCTCGACGTTGTTCGCCGATCTCGGCCTCGTGTTCTTCGCCTTCTTCCTCGTGCTGCTCAACGGCTTCTTCGTCGCCGCCGAGTTCGCCATGGTCAAGCTGCGCGCCACCCGTGTGGAGGCCATCGCCAAGAAGCACGGCTGGCGCGGGCGCATCCTCAAGAAGGTGCATAACCAGCTCGACGCCTACCTTTCCGCCTGCCAGCTCGGCATCACCCTGGCCTCCCTGGGCCTGGGCTGGGTCGGCGAGCCGGCCTTCGCCGAATTGCTCGAACCCCTGCTCGGCGCCGCCGGCGTCCGCAGCCCCGAGGTGATCCACGGCGTCGCCTTCTTCTCGGCCTTCTTCATCATCTCCTACCTGCACATCGTGGTCGGCGAGTTGGCGCCCAAGTCCTGGGCGATCCGCAAGCCCGATCTGCTGTCGCTGTGGACGGCGGTGCCGCTGTACCTCTTCTACTGGCTGATGTACCCGGCCATCTGGCTGCTCAACGCCAGTGCCAACGGCATCCTGCGCATCGCCGGCCAGGGCGAGCCGGGCGCGCACCACGAACACCACTACAGCCGCGACGAACTCAAGCTGATCCTGCACTCCAACCGCGCCACCGACCCGGACGCCCGGGTGCTGGCCTCGGCCGTGGAGCTGGGCGAGCTGGAGGTGGTGGACTGGGCCAATTCCCGCGAAGACCTCATCTACCTGGACAGCAAGGCCAGCCTGGAGGAGATCCTCACCCAGATCCGCCGCTCCAAGTACAGTCGCTACCCGGTCTATGACGAGGACAGCCAGACCTTTACCGGGGTGCTGCACATCAAGGACCTGCTCCTGGCCATCGCCGGGCTGGACAGCGAAGCCGCTTCCTTCGACCTCGACGACCTGGTGCATCCGCTGGAACGGGTGACCAAGCACATGCCGCTGTCCGACCTGCTGGAGCAGTTCCGCCGCGGCGGCGCGCACTTCGTGCTGGTGGAGGAAGCCGACCACAAGGTCATCGGCTTCCTGACCATGGAAGACGTGCTCGAGGTGCTGGTGGGCGACATCCAGGACGAACACCGCAAGACCGAACGCGGCGTGGTCGCCTATCAGCCGGGCAAGTTGCTGGTGCGTGGCGACACCCCGCTGTTCAAGGTCGAGCGCCTGCTGGGCATCGACCTGGACCACGTCGAGGCCGAGACCCTGGCCGGCCTGATCTACGACAGTCTCAAGCGCGTTCCCGAAGAGGAGACGGTGCTGGAGGCCGAAGGCCTGCGCATCATCGTCAAGAAGATGAAGGGTCCCAAGATCGTCCTGGCCAAGGTCATCAAGCTGGATCCCAAGGACGTCCGCCGGCGCCAGCCGGAGGAGCGCTGAGGCGACGCGGCCTCAGCCGCGTCCGCTGCCCAGTTCCGGCAGACCGTCGCTCAGGCAGACGCGATTGCGCCCGCCGCGCTTGGCCGCATAGAGCGCCCGATCGGCGTCTTCCAGCAGGCCCAGGCCGTGCTCAAGATTGCTCGGCACGCTCACCGCGACACCGATGCTGACCGACGGTCGCAAGCGCCCCTGCTCGGTCTGCAACTCCAGCCCCGCCACCTCCTGGCGGATACGCTCGGCCAGGAGCTCGGCCGCCGCCCGGTCGCTGCCGGGCAAGGCGATGACGAATTCCTCGCCGCCATAGCGCGCCGCCACCTCCCCCGCGCGCTGGACGTGCTGGCGCAACACCTCGGCCACGCACCTCAGGCACTCGTCGCCGAGGGTGTGGCCATGGGTGTCGTTGACCGCCTTGAAGTGATCGAGGTCCACCAGCAGCACCGCCAGCGGCAGTTCGGCACGGATGGCGCGGCGGATCTCCTGTTGGAAGACCCGCTCGAAATGCCGGCGATTGCCGAGCCCGGTCAGGGAATCGGTCTGGCTCTGGTGCAAGAGTTCGCGATTCAGCCGCTCGAGGCTGGCCTTGGCCTGCTGCAACTCCACGGTGCGCAGCGCCACCCGCAATTCCAGCTCGACAAAGGAGGCTTCGCGCTCGCGGGCCAGGGCGTTGGAGGCTTCCAGGGCCTGCCGCTGGGCTTCGATTCGCGCCCGCCGCTGCAGACTCAGGCCCTCGGTAAGCCCCAGCGACAGCATCACGAAGCCCAGGGTGAAACCGGCTATCTGCCCATGGAAAGCCGGACTGTCGGCGGCCAGCCAGCCGGCCACAGCCAGCAGCTGGATCGCGCTGCCCAGCAACAGCAGGGCCCAGGCGGCGCTGAACCACAACGCCATGCGGCTGCCGCGCAGCGCCAGGTAGGTGGTGGTGCCCAGCAGGCCCAGGCAACTCAGCGCCATCATGCCGAGCATTTCCTGGAAGCTCAGCAGGTGCGGCCAGATCAGCGTGACGACCAGCGCCACATTCCAGTAGCCGATCAGCAGACGATTGCCAAAGTCGATCCAGCGGCCGCCGTGATAGAGACTGAGCAGATAGCGCACGAACAACCCGCCACTCAGAAAGCACAGGGCGGCGAAGGCCAGGTGCGCACGCAGGGCGAAGGCCGGGCTCTCCGGCCAGAGTTGCCAGGCGCCATAGCCGCTGGTGACCGCCTGATAGCCGATGACGCTGAGCAGATAGAGGGCATACCAGCCAAAGCCCGAGCGGCGGCCGAATCCCCACAGCGTGAGGGTCAGCAGCAGGATGGTGATCAGGCAGCCAAAGAAGCTGCCAACCAGCCAGGCATCCTGCTGGGCCTCGCGCAGATAGGTGGCCGGGGTCACCAGGCGCAGCGGCAGGATGAAGGTCTCCCGCGAATCCAGCCGCAGGTAGACCTCCTCCACGGCGCCGGCGGTCGGCGCCAGGGCGAACATCAGCTGGCGCCCGGGCAGCGCCCGTTGCGTCGCCGGCAGCGCCAGGCCGCTCTGCTGCAGCGGGCTCCAGCGACCATCGGCTCCGCGGGTGCGCAGGTCCAGGCGATCCAGCACCGGCCAGGTCGGAATCAGCCACCAGGCCTGGTCGTCGCGACTCTGGATGGCAAAGCGCAGCCAGAGGCCCTGGCGGCCGTCATGGAGCAGCATTTCCAGTTCATCGGGCGCATGCCAGCCGTCCTCGCCACCGCTTGGGCGCGCGGCGGCCTCGGCAAAGGTCAGACTGGCGGGCGCCTTGAGAATCTCCAGTGCCGGTCGGGGATCGTAACTGCGCGCCGGATCGTCGAGGCGCAGCACCTGCGCCTGGCCGTCGAGGGCGATCAGCAACAGGACCAGCAGGTGCAAAGCCCGATTGCGCCCACCGGCGCACAGGGTGGCCAGGAATCCTTTCATAGGGCGGCATCCATAGCCTGAAGGAAGAAAAGGCCGCCGTAAAGCCCGCGCCCTGGAGGAAATAGCGTGGTGATAGCATAACGCCACCAAGCCTGGTCCTGCCAAGGGATTTCTACAGGCGACAGGGTGCCTCGGCCCTGGATGGGCCCGGTGGCGTCAGCCTGTCTGGAACGCCCTGAAGCGCGGACTCAGCGGTCGCCCAGCGCCATGTTGGGCAGGGCCGCCAGCGGCCGCACGAAACGGAAGGGAATGGAGACCATTTCACCGCCCGTGTGGGCCTGGACGACGAAATGCAGATGGGGACCGGTGCTGCGACCGGTGTTGCCCGACTCCGCCAGAGGCGTGCCGATCTCCACCCGCTCCCCGGGTCGCACCTTGACCGAACCGCGGCGCAGGTGCAGGTAGGCGCTCTGGCTGCCGTCCTCGTGGGCGATGCGCACGAAGTTGCCGGAGGGGTTGGGACCATGGCCGAACTGGCCGTTTTCGACGTCGATCACCGTGCCGGCGCGAGCGGCGCTGATCGGCGTACCTTCGGGCATGGCGATGTCCACCGCATAGCGCCCCTTGGGCGTGTTGTGGCTGAAATCACCCCCGGCGCCCTGGGTCACGTAGTAGACCCCTTGCCGCCAGGGCCAGGCGTAACCATAGCCGATGCCGTTGTCGGCACCACTCGCGACATTCGTCGCCAGCGATGGCAGGGTGCCGACCGGCAGCTGCGGACTGTAGCTGAAGGCCTGGTCGAAGTGCATGGGAAAGCCCTGCTGGCGCTTGCGGATCACCGCCAGCTGCACCGTGGAGCGCGGCTCGATGACCTGGCGGATCGGGCGCTCGGCACCGGCCACGTTGACGGTGCGTTGCAGGCGCAGTTCGACGCGCACGGGCACGTCGAAATCGTTGCGGACTTCGAAGATGCGACCTTCGCTGCCGTTGCGGACCTTGAGCTTGACCTGCCCCTTGCGGGCCGGGCTCTTGGCGGAGGTCTTGGTCAGGGTCGCCTTTTCGGCAGCCGGCGCAACGGCAGGCACGGCCAGGGCGAGACTCAGGCAGGTGATCAGGGCGGTCAGGCGTCGGTCCATGGCATAGGGCCACCATGATGGGCAAGGACAGAACCTAACAAAGCCGCGCGAGGCGGGCGATGGTCAAACCGCGGCTTTGTGAAGCCGCTGGCAAAGCATCGTCGCGAATAAAAAAGCGTGGCACTCAAATCCCTGTGCCACGCTGCCACCGATCGGACGGTAGTTCAAATACAGGCCTGATGGTTCAGGCAGGTCAGCCAAGCGGCGGGTGTTCTGTGCGACACTCCCGCAAGAGGCAGATTTTCGGCGTGCAGAGGGATCACCTCTTGGGCGCGCCCAATGCTCCGGCCATAGTGCTGCAGGTTAGGTCCTGGCACCTTGACCCTGCCCAACCGAAACGGACAGCCGCTATGCAGGAACAGACAATCGACCTGACGCGAAGCGTGGCTGCGGATGCGCCTATCCCGCCCGCCGGGCCGCTGGTATCCCAGCTTGGCACCTTCGCCCACGGCCAGGCGTGGCCGCCGCATGTGCACGATCAGGCGCACCTGATGTACACGGTCAACGGCGTGCTGGAGGTCACCACCCACGAAGGGGTCTGGTACGTTCCACCCAAGCAGGCGATCTGGATTCCGCCCCGCGTCGAGCACCAGGCGCGGGCCAACGGCGAGGCCACCCTGCAGGTGGTGATCATCGAATTGCCGAGCGGCCTGCCCTGCCCCGAGGCGGCCACCCGCATGGTGCTCATCTCGCCGCTGCTGCGCGAATTGCTGCGCTGCCTGCGACGCGGCGGCACCTCCTATGGCGAGGCCGAGCTGGGCAGCCATGTGCGGGCGCTGATGCTGGCGGAACTGGTGTTTCTCGAAGAGACGGCCCTGCACCTGCCGGCGTTGGCCGATCGCCGGCTGCAGACCATCCAGACCACCCTGCACGCCGATCCGGCCAACGATACGGCCCTGGCGACCTGGGCGCAGGAGCTGCACCTCTGCTCGCGCAGCCTGGCCCGACTGTTCCTCAAGGAAACCGGCACCAGCTTTTCCACCTGGCGCCAGCACACCCGGCTGATGCTGGCCCTGCCGCGGCTGGCCGCCGGCGAGCCGGTGACCCGGGTGGCCCTGGATCTCGGCTACGCCTCGCCCTCGGCCTTTACCCGGATGTTTCGCCGGGTGCTGGGAGTGTCGCCGAGCGAGTACCTCGACGCCCAGGGCTGAAACTGGACGAGGGTAAGAGCCTGCTCAAAGGCTGGCGAGCCAGAGCCAAACAAGGCCTAGGCGGCCCCACGAAAAGCTCTGAGCAAGCGGATCGGACCCGCGCTCGGTTTACCGATGGTAAATGAGCATGGCAACGGGGCCGCCCAGGCGGGGCTGGCCTTCCAGGGGCTTTTCAACGCCGTTTGCCCGACGCGCAGCAGCCTTTGAACAGGCTCTCAAGGTCCGCCGACGGCGAAATTCGGCAAGCTGTCCACTGCCTGGGCGAAGCGGAAGGGAATGGATTCGACCGCCTCGCCGGTGTTGCGCTGGACCACGAAGTGCAGGTGCGGCCCGGTGCTGCGCCCGGTGTTGCCTGAAGCGGCCAGGGCCTGGCCGGTGCGTACCCACTGCCCCTCGGTGACCTTGATCGAACCGCGCTGCAAGTGCAGGTAGACGCTCATGGTGCCGTCGTCGTGGAGGATGCGCACGAAGTTGCCGGAGGGGTGGTTGCCGCGACCGTCCTGGGCGTTCTCCACCTCCACCACCTGGCCGGCGCGCGAGACCACGATGGGCGTCCCCTCGGGCATGGCGATGTCCACCGCATAGCGACTCTTGGGCGTGTTGTGGCTGAAACCGCCGCCGGCGCCCTGGCTGACGTTGAAGGGCCCGCCCAGCCAGGGCAGCGGATAGGCGAAACCGGAGGCGAAGACCGGGGTGGCACTGCCCATCAGGGTGGTGAGCTGGGGGGTGTAGCGCTGCGGACGACTGGGATCCGGCGCGATCAGGGTCGCCAGGCGGGTCAGGCTGCGCGCCGGCAGGACCTTGCGGATCGGCGCCTCGCCCACCCCGCTGACGTTCTGCAGCGCCGACAGGCGCAGGGTGACGGTCACTGGCAGAAAGCTGTCGTTGCGCACCTCCAGCACCGTGCCGCCGGCATAATGCCGCGGCTGCAACTTGACCCGCTGGTCCAGCCGCTCGATGGGGTCGTCGCTGAAGGTCATCACCTTGGCGCCCTTCTGCGCCTTGTCGGTGTAGGTGACCACGCCATTGGCATCGACGTACTTGTAGATGGGCGCCGCCAGGGCGGGACCCGCAAGGGTCAACGACAGCAGCAGCAGGTGACGGGCAAGGGGCATGGGCAGGGCGTCAGAAATCCGCGATACCTGAGCGCGAAGCAGTCTCCGTGCCAGCCCCCTCATGGCGTTGCCCTCTTCAGGCGCCCGGCACGTAGTGCCGCTGGGCGGTGCCCTTGGCAATCAGCCGCGACAGGTAGTCGAGCTTGGCCGGGTCCCGGTCGATGAAGCGGAAGTTGACCTGCACCCACTCGCTGGCCGGCGTCGCTTCCAGCGCGGCGAGGGAATGCAGATAGCCGTTGAGGCGCGCCACGTCGTTGCCGTCTTCGCCCTGCTCCAGGTCGAGCACGGCGGTTTCCAGGATCTGCGGCAGCGGATCGCCGCGGCGGACCACCAGCAGGGCTTCCTTGAGGCTGATGGCCTTGATCAGGCAGGCCATGCTGGCGTTGGGCAGGCGCAGCTGGCCCTGGCCGAAATTGGCGGCCGCCTTGCCGCGGGCAGGTGCCGGCGGCGCGGCGCCGGTGAGCAGAGCGGCACTGGAGGAAGCGGCTGGCGCCGCGACCGGTGCGGCGGCGGGCTGGACCACGTCGCTGCGGCCGGCGGTCAGGGCGCCGAGGGAGTCATTGGCGAAGCCGGTGGCCGGACGCGGCTGGGCGCCGGCCTGCAACTCGGCGAGCTTGCCGGTGCGCTGCAGGGCCTTCTTGACCTTGGCCGCCAGTTGCTCGTTGGAGAAGGGCTTGCCCATGTAGTCGGACACGCCGGCCTGGATGGCCTGGACGACGTTTTCCTTGTCGCCGCGGCTGGTGACCATGATGAAGGGCACGCCCTGGTGGTCCGGCTGGGCACGAAACCAGGACAGCAACTCCAGACCGGTCATGCCGGGCATTTCCCAGTCGCAGAGGATGAGGTCGAAACGCTGCTTGCCGAGCATCGTCTGGGCGCGGCGACCATCGGCCGCCTCGTCCACCACGAGCCCGGGAAACAGATTGCGCAGACCCTTCTTGATCAGATCGCGAATGAAGGGCGCATCATCCACCACCAGTACGTTCAACTTGCTCATCGGTCACTCCATGCCAAGTCTTCCAGCATAGCAGGCGGCTCCGCAGCGCCACCCGGGGAGTGACCGGGCGGATCATTCGCGCGACCGATTGACCTCTTCGGCCATGCGCTTGAGGCCCATGTGCCGTACGTCGGTACCCTGGACCAGGTAGATCACCAGCTCGGCGATGTTGCGCGCGTGGTCGCCGACCCGCTCCAGGGAACGCAATACCCAGATGATGCTCAGCACCCGCGAGATGGAGCGCGGGTCTTCCATCATGTAGGTAGCCAGTTCGCGCAGCGCGGACTTGTATTCGCGGTCGATCAGCTTGTCGTACTGGGCCACCGAGAGGGCCAGCTCGGCGTCGAAGCGGGCGAAGGCGTCCAGCGCCTGATGGACCATCTTGCGCACCTGCTCGCCGATGTGGCGGACCTCGACGTAGCCGCGCGGGGCCTCGCCGTCCTCGGTCAGCTCGATGGCGCGGCGGGCGATCTTGGAGGCTTCGTCGCCGATGCGCTCCAGGTCGATCACCGACTTGGAGATGCTGATGATCAGGCGCAGGTCGGAGGCCGCCGGCTGACGACGGGCGAGGATGCGCAGGCATTCCTCGTCGATGCCACGTTCCATGATGTCGATCTGGTCATCGATGGTGCGTACCTGGCGCGCCAGGCCAGCATCGGCGTCGATCACCGCGCGCACGGCATCGCTGACCTGCTTTTCCACCAGACCGCCCATGGCCAGCAGGTGACTGCGGACCTCTTCCAGTTCGACGTTGTATTGCTGGGAGATGTGCTGCGTGTGGCCTTCTTTGTTGATCATGCTGTCAGTCCTGCCTGAGAGGATCGAGTCGCCGGGTGGGGCACCGGCCTGCCTGGAACTAGCCGTAGCGGCCGGTGATGTAGTCTTCGGTCTGCCGCTTCGCGGGATTGGTGAAGAGGGTGTCGGTGTCGCCGTGCTCGACCAACTGGCCCAAGTACATGAAGGCGGTGTAGTCGGACACCCGCGCCGCCTGCTGCATGTTGTGGGTGACGATGGTGTAGCGCTGTTTCAGTTCGTGGATCAGCTCTTCCACCTTGAGGGTGGAGATGGGATCCAGCGCCGAGCAGGGTTCGTCGAGCAGGAGCACATCGGGTTGCACGGCGATGGTGCGGGCGATCACCAGGCGCTGCTGCTGGCCACCCGAGAGGCCCAGGGCCGACTCGTGCAGGCGATCCTTGACCTCGTCCCACAGCGCCGCGCCGTGCAGCGCCCACTCCACCGCTTCGTCGAGCACCCGCTTCTGCTTGATGCCCTGGATGCGCAGGCCGTAGACCACGTTCTCGTAGATGCTCTTGGGAAAGGGATTGGGCTTCTGGAACACCATGCCCACCCGCCGCCGCAGCTCGGCGATCTCGGTGCCGCGGGCATAGATGTTCTGCCCATCGAGCAGGATCTCGCCGTCGATGCGGCAGTCTTCCACCAGGTCGTTCAGGCGATTGAAGCAGCGCAGCAGGGTCGACTTGCCGCAGCCGCTGGGACCGATGAAGGCGGTGACGCGCTGGCGCGGGATCTCCAGGGCGATGTCCTGCAAGACCTGCTTCTTGCCGTAGAACAGATTGAGCCGTGGCACCGACAGGGCCACGCCACCTTCGCTCGCCGCAGGCTGGGCACTGGCCGCGTAGGCGGCGGCGGTTCTGAAGATGGAGGAATCGGAAGGCATGGGGTCTCCTCGGCCGCGGGCGCTAGTCTTCCAGCAGCCGGTACTTTTCGCGCAGCCGGTTGCGCAGGAACACGGCGGACAGGTTCAGCCCGGCGATCACCAGCACCAGCAGCAGGGCGGTGGCGTAGACCAGCGGGCGGGCAGCTTCCACGTTGGGGCTCTGGAAGCCGACGTCATAGATGTGGAAGCCCAGGTGCATGATCTTCTGGTCCAGGTGCAGATAGGGATAGTTGCCGTCCAGCGGCAGCGAAGGCGCCAGCTTGACCACCCCCACCAGCATCAGTGGCGCCACCTCGCCGGCGGCGCGGGCCACGGCCAGGATCAGCCCGGTCATCAGCGCCGGGCTGGCCAGCGGCAGCACCACCTTCCACAGGGTCTCGGCCTGGGTCGCGCCCAGCGCCAGGGAGCCCTCGCGGATGCTGCGGGGAATGCGCGCCAGGCCCTCTTCGGTGGCGACGATCACCACCGGCACGGCGAGGATCGCCAGGGTCAGCGAGGCCCACAGCAGCCCCGGGGTGCCAAAGGTCGGCGTGGGCAGACTGGCCTGGAAGAACAGCTGGTCCAGGGAGCCACCCAGCACATAGACGAAGAAGCCCAGGCCAAAGACGCCATAGACGATGGCCGGCACCCCGGCGAGGTTGTTGACCGCGATGCGGATGGTACGGGTCAGCGGGCCCTGGCGGGCGTACTCGCGTAGGTAGATGGCGGCGATGACGCCAAAGGGGGTGACGATCACCGCCATCAGCAGGGTCATCATCACGGTGCCGAAGATGGCCGGGAAGACCCCGCCCTCGGTATTGGCTTCGCGCGGATCGGCGCTGAGGAATTCCCACAGCTTGCTGCCATAGAAGCCGAGCTTGGCGCCCAGGCCCATGGCGTTGGGCTGATAGGCGCGCACGATGCGGGCGAGATTGAGTTCCAGGGTGCGGCCCTCGACGTCGCGCAGCACCACGCTGTCGCGGCGGCGCTCCTGGCGCAGGCTGGCCAACTGGTCTTCCAGCTCGCCGTAACGGGCTTCGAGCTCGGCGCGGCGGGCGGCTAGATCCGCCTGGGCGGCGGCGTCGAGACGCCCGTCCAGCTCCAGGCCGCGGCCCTCCAGGCGCAGCCGCTCCAGGGCATGATTGACGCCGCCGATGTCCTGCTTTTCCAGGCGCTCCAGGCGCTCGCTCAGGTCGCGGGTGCGCAGCAGGCGGCGCTGCAGTTCGGGCACCGCCGCGGCGCCCTTGGCCACCTGGCGTCCCGCTTCGCGCACTTCCAGCGCATAGCCGTAGAAGTTGCCCCATTCGCGGCGCTCCAGCACCAGGGCGTCGGCCGGGGTCTGGCGATCCTGCAGCCAGTCGCCGACCAGCCAGACGAAGTCGCTGCCATAGAGATCGCGATTGCCCAGCTTGAAGAGTTCGCGGGTCAGGGTTTCGCCACTGTCCGCCGGCAGGGCTACCCCGGCGCTACGCAGCCGCTCGGCCGGGATCGTCTCCTGTTCCACCACCTGGCCCAGCACCAGGCGCGCTTCCAGGCCCGGCGGCGTGTAGCGCGCCTGCACCACCTCGGCCGGCCAGAAATGCGCCAGGCCGCGCACGGCGAGGATGCCGATCAGCCCCAGGGTCATGAGCACGGCGATGGCCACGGCGCCGGCGCTGAGCCAGATCCCGGGCGCGCCGCCACGCAGCCAGACGCCCAGGGAGCGTCGCTGCCTGGTGCCCTGCCCCTGCGGCGCGCCGGCGCTAGAGGGCTGCATATTTTTTCCTCAGCCGCTGGCGGATCAGTTCGGCCAGGGTGTTCATCAGGAAGGTGAAGCTGAGTAGTACCAGCGCGGCCAGGAATAGCAGCCGGTAATGGGTGCCGCCCACCTCGGATTCGGGCATCTCCACGGCGATGTTGGCCGCCAGGGTGCGCATGCCCTCGAACAGGTTGGCATCCATGATCGGGGTGTTGCCGGTGGCCATGAGCACGATCATGGTCTCGCCCACGGCGCGGCCCAGGCCGATCATCAGCGCCGAGAAGATGCCCGGACTGGCGGTGAGCAGCACCACCCGCGTCAGGGTCTGCCAGGGGGTGGCGCCCAGCGCCAGGGAGCCCAGGGTCAGGCTGCGCGGCACGCTGTAGATGGCATCCTCGGCGATGGAGAAGATGTTGGGGATGACGGCGAAGCCCATGGCCAGCCCGATGATCAGGGCGTTGCGCTGGTCGTAGGCGATGCCCAGCTCCTGGCTCAGCCAGAGGCGCAGGTCGCCGGCGAACAGCAGCCCTTCCAGCGAGGGGCTGAGCCATAGCGCCAGGGCGGTGGTCAGCAGCACCACCGGCAACAGCAGCAGGCTTTCCCAGCCTTCCGGGAGGCGCTCGCGTAGCGTGAGCGGCAGGCGCGACCAGCCAAAGCCCGCGGCGAGGATGGCCAGCGGCAGGAGCAACAGCAGGCTGAACAGCCCGGGCAGGTGGTTTTCCACGAAGGGCGCCAGGAACAACCCGGCGAAAAAGCCGAGGATCACCGTGGGCAGGGCCTCCATCAGCTCGATGACCGGCTTGACCGTGCGCCTCATGCGCGGCGCCATGAAGTAGGCGGTGTAGATCGCCGCGGCGATGGCCAGGGGCGCGGCGAACAGCATGGCGTAGAAGGCCGCCTTGAGGGTGCCGAAGGTCAGCGGCGCCAGACTCAGCTTGGGTTCGAAGTCCGCGGTGGCGGCGCTGGACTGCCAGACCCGCGCCGGTGCTTCGTAATTCTCGTACCAGACCTTGCCCCAGAGCGCCGACCAGGAGACTTCCGGGTGCGGATTGTCCAGGCGGAAGCCGAGCAGCCGACCGTTCTCTTCCAGCAGCAGCCGGTCGGCGCGCGGCGACAGCGCCAGCACCCCGGCGGCGGGGGCGAGCTGCTCACGCAGCAGGGTGCGCCCGGCGGTGCTGTGGAAGACCCCGAGTTCACCGGCGGCATCCAGCGCGACGAAGCCCTTGCGCCGCTGCTCGGGCACCAGCTGGACGATGGGCGCAGCGCCCAGCTGGAAGCTGCGGATGTGCCGCAGCACCGGCTCGCCATCCGGGCCGCGGACCATGAACCATTGGCCGATGCCGCCCTTGGCGGTGCCCACCAGCAGCGATACGCCGCCCAGCAGCTGGGCGCTGGCAGTGACCTCGTTGTCGGCGGCGTCGAGCAGCTTGTAGTGGCCGTTGAGACTGCCGTCATGCAGGTCGAAGACATCCGCCTGGGCGCGGCCATTGAGGGCATAGAGCCAGCGGCCGCGAGGATCGAGGTGAATGGCCTTGACCGCGGCATTGAGCGGCCCGAGGGTGATCGAGGTGCGGACCGGCGTGGCCTGGTCGCCGGTCACCGGGGTCGCCAACCCGCCGAGACGCAGGGCCGTCACCCGGTTGCCCTGGGCCCCGGCCAGCACCAGCAGGTCCTCGTCAC
The DNA here is from genome assembly GCF_021106615.1 of Pseudomonas sp. PLB05. Taxonomy (NCBI): domain Bacteria; kingdom Pseudomonadati; phylum Pseudomonadota; class Gammaproteobacteria; order Pseudomonadales; family Pseudomonadaceae; genus Pseudomonas; species Pseudomonas sp. PLB05. The sequence goes on along the minus strand of NZ_JAJOHO010000002.1, from coordinate 309,871 downwards.
CTGCGATGGCGACCCGCTCCAGGGCCGCGCGCGGCGCGCCCAGGTCCAGGGGCTCGCGCCCGTAGGGGAAGTCCAGTTCAGGGGTGATGACCCGCTCGCCCTGGGGATAGCGGGAAACATAGCGCTTGTGCGCCACCAGCACGCGACCATCGGACAGACCCAGGGCGATCAGCCCACGGGGGGCATCCTGGGCCTGGCTGCTGATGGTGACGCCAGGCGGCAACGGCAGGCGCTCGCGGATGACCGGCTGGCCGTCGGCCAGGGTGAAGAACGTCGCTTCGCCGCCCTGGGAGAGGTGCAGGCCGAGGCGATTCTGTTCGTCGATGCCCAGCAGCAGCGGCGCCCCGGTGGCCGCCAGCCAGTCGGGCTGGGGCAGCGGCTGGGCTTCCAGACTGGCGCCACGCAGCAGCGGCAGCACCACATAGGCCAGATAGAAGAAGATCAAGGTGATGGTGGCCAGCACGGCCAGCCCACCGGCCAGCACCGAGCCCCGTATCAGGCGATCCTGCAGGGCCCGCCAGCGCCGCCGCCGGCGTAGTGCAGGCGTGTTGAAGTCCAGCCGAGCAGGGCCGCGAGGATCGGGCGGGGACGGGGGTACCGGGGATATCATGGCGCAGAGCCTAATCACGTCGTGTGACAGAAAGGTTACAGCGAATGGACGACCAGAGACGCTACGCCCGGCGCGGGCGCAGGGCCTCTGGGCACTCAGTAGCCCAGGGTCTTCAGGGCCTGTTGCACCACCGCTGCCGGCAAGGGGATATAGCCATCCTTGACCACGGCCTCCTGGCCGCTGCGCGAGAGGATCAGCCGCAGGAATTCTCCTTCCAGGGGATTGAGCGGGCGATTGGGCGCCTTGTTCACATAGACGTAGAGATAGCGCGCCAGGGGATAGCGCCCGGACAGGGTGTTCTCCTGGTTGTCCGCGACGAAGTCGGTGGTGCCCTGGCGGGCCAGCGCCAGGGTATGGACGCTGGCGGTCTGGTAGCCGATGCCGGAGTAGCCGATGCCACCCAGGGACTGGCTGATGGCCTGGACCACCGAGGCCGAGCCCGGCTGTTCGTTGACGTTGGCGCGGAAGTCGCCACGGCACAGCGCCGCTTCCTTGAAGTAGCCGTAGGTGCCCGACACCGAATTGCGGCCGAAGCGCTGGATCGGGCGCTTGGCCCAGTCGCCGGTCAGGCCCAGATCGCCCCAGGTCTTGAGTTCGTGCGGACCGCCGCAGAGCCGGGTGCTGGAAAAGATCGCGTCGACCTGTTCCAGGGTCAGCTGGCGCAGCGGATTGTCCTTGTTGACGAAGATCGCCAGGGCATCGATGGCCACCGGCACCGCGGTGGGCTGGTAGCCGAAGCGCTGCTCGAAGGCCTGGAGTTCGGCGTCCTTCATCTTGCGACTCATGGGGCCGATGCCAGCGGTGCCCTCGGTGAGCGCTGGCGGCGCGGTGGACGAGCCGGCCGCCTGGATCTGGATATTGAGATTGGGATACTGGCGCTTGTAGCTCTCGGCCCAGAGCGTGACCAGGTTGGCCAGGGTGTCGGAGCCCACGCTCGACAGATTGCCGGAGATTCCGCTCACCTTCTGATAGTCGGGGATGGTCGGGTCGACGCCCTCGGCCCGAGCGGTCGTGCCACCTAGCGCCAGGGCGAGCGCCACAGCGGTCAGCGGACCTTTGATGTCCATACCGGATTCCTCGCGGGGATGGGAGACGGGCCTGGGCCGGCGACGCTCAGACGCGACCTGGCACTTTAGCCGGGCATTGTGACGGATTTATGAGAGACCGCCAGCCAGGGTGGCGGGTTCGACTAGGCTGCAAGAGGGCCTGCGCTGCACCACCCTAGCGCAGGCCTGGCGTCCGGACCTGCCTGATCGCTCTCGCTGGCGGCCTTGATGGACCGGACCAACATTTGCACAGCTAAGCATTCATCTCAGTGCAGAGGAACGCACCATGGCCCAGGCTCTTCCGACGTCCTCCACCCCGGCCGCTCAGGCGACCGCCGCCCCGGTCTCCCCGCCCTCGCGCGCCAAGCTGATCGCCGCGGCCAGCCTCGGCAACGGCCTGGAGATGTTCGATTTCACGGTGTTCAGCTTTTTCGCCGCCATCATCGGCCAGCTCTATTTCCCCTCGGATACCCCCTACGGCTCGCTCCTGATGGCAGTCGGGGTATTTGGCGTCGGCTTCGTCATGCGGCCGCTGGGCAGCATAGTGCTGGGCGCCTATGCCGACCGCCACGGGCGCAAGCAGGCCATGCTGCTGACCATCTCCCTGATGGGCCTGGGCAGCGCCCTGATCGCCTTTACCCCGACCCACGCGCAGATCGGCCTCGCCGCACCGCTGATCCTGCTCTTGGGACGGCTGTTGCAGGGCTTTTCCGCCGGCGGCGAGATCGGCGCCGCCACCACCCTGCTGCTGGAATCGGCCAGCCCCGGCCGACGCGGCTTCCATGTCAGCTGGCAGGTGATCAGCCAGGGCGGCAGTGCCCTGCTCGGCGCCGCCCTGGGCGCCCTGCTCACCCGCAGCCTGTCCGAGGCCGAGCTGCACGCCTGGGGCTGGCGTATCCCCTTCCTGGTCGGACTGCTGATCATCCCGGTCGGCCTCTATATCCGCCGCCAGGTGGACGAGACCTGGCGCGGCGCCGGCGCGGTCGAGGGCGGTCCGGTGCGCGCCTTCCTGCGCGAGCATCCGCGGCGCTTCGGCCTGGGCCTGTTGATCGTGATGTCGGCCACCCTGCTGACCTACCTGATGCAGTTCTACATGCCCACCTACATGACCCGCATCGTCGGCCTGCCGGCCACCAGCGCCTACCTGGCCGGGGTGGCCTCCAGCGCGGTGCAGATGGCCGCCGCCCTGGCCGCCGGGCTGCTGTTGGACCGCTTCGGCCGCTACAAGCCGGTGGCCCTGGTCAGCCTGGCGGTGGCCCTGCTGGGCATCTACCCGGCCTTTGTCTGGTTGAACGACCCCACCACCCAGGGCCTGGCCTTCGCCGCTCGCTTCGTGGTGATCACCGCCATGAGCGTCAACATGACCGCCGGTCTGCTGCTGATCCTCGCCGGGTTGCCGCGGCCGGTGCGCGCCACGGGTCTGGCCATGACCTACGCCCTGGCGGTGACGCTGTTCGGCGGCACCGCCCAGTTCATCGCCACCTGGCTGATCGAGGCCACCGGCAGCCCGCTCGCCCCGGCCTGGTACCTGATCGTCATGCTGCTGATAGGATGGATGGCCTTGCTGAGCTATCCCGAACGCCACCTGGATTGAGAGAGATCGCCATGAGCCTTGCCACCGCTGCGGATCAAGACGCCACCGCCCGTCATATCGCCGGCTACCTGCCGGAAATGGTCGCCCTGCGCCGCGACATCCACCGCCATCCCGAACTGGGCTACCAGGAGCAGCGCACCAGCGACCTGGTAGCCGCCGCCCTTCAGAGTTGGGGTTACGAGGTCCATCGCGGTCTGGGCGGCACCGGAGTGGTCGGTACCCTGCGCGCCGGCAGCGGCAGCAAGGTGCTGGGCATCCGCGCCGACATGGACGCTCTGCCGATCCTGGAAACCACTGGGCTCGACTACGCCAGCCAGCACCCCGGACGCATGCACGCCTGCGGTCACGACGGCCACACCACCACCCTGCTCACCGCCGCCCGCTGCCTGGCCGAGACCCGCGCCTTCGACGGCACCCTGCACCTGATCTTCCAGCCAGCCGAGGAAGGCCTGGGCGGTGCCCTGAAGATGATGCAGGACGGCCTCTTCGAGCTGTTCCCCTGCGACCAGGTGTTCGGTCTGCACAACATGCCCGGCGTGCCCACCGGCAAGTTCTGCTTTGTCGACGGCGCCGCCATGGCCTCCTCGGATACCGCCCTGCTGCGCATCCGTGGTCAGGGCGGGCACGGCGCGGTGCCGGACAAGGCCGTCGACCCCATCGTCGCCAGCGCCGCCACGGTGATGGCGCTGCAGACGGTGGTCTCGCGCAACGTGGCGCCGCTGGATACGGCGGTGGTCACCGTGGGCAGCATCCACGGCGGCGAGGCCTCCAACGTCATCCCCGACACGGTGGAGATGAAGCTCACCATCCGCGCCTTCCAGGACAGCACCCGCGACCTGCTGGAGCAACGCATCGGCGCCCTGGTGCGCGCCCAGGCGGAAAGCTTTGGCGCCACGGCCGAACTGGACTACCAGCGCGGCTATCCGGTGCTGGTCAACCACGACGGCCCCACCGCCTTCGCTCGCCAGGTGGCCGTGGACCATTTCGGCGCCGACGCCCTGCACCCCTTCGCGCCCATCCCGGCCAGCGAGGACTTCGCCTACATGCTGCAGCAGGTGCCCGGTTGCTACCTGTTCGTCGGCAATGGCCCGAGCGCCAACCTGCACAACGCGGCCTATGACTTCAACGATGCCCTGCTGCCGGTGGGCGCGCGCTACTGGGTCAAGCTGACCGAGGCCTTCCTCACCGCCTGAGGCGCCGCCCCGCCGGCACCCTCACCCGGGGTGCCGGCGACGGATTCTTCACGCGCGGGCCGCTAGACTGCCCGGTCATCGTTCAGCCACAGAGAGATCGCCATGCGCCGTGTTCCGCGCCTGGGCTGGCGCCAGGGTCTGGCGCTGGGTGTCGCCGTGCTGGCCGCGGGCTTCGCCTATCCAGCTTGGCGGCATTTCCATCCGGTGAGTGCCGCCGCGGGCTGGAGCTACCGGGAATTCGCCGCGGACATCCCCATGGTCAGTGCCCTGGCCGTGGATGCCGACGGCAGCCTGTTCGTCACCCAGGAGTTCTCCAGTCGCCGCGGCAGCCTGCTGCGCCTGCTGGCCAATGGCGAGCGCCAGCCGGTGCTGGGCGAGCTATCCAAGCCGGATGGCCTGGTGATGTTCCAGGGCGGTCTGGTGGTCAGCCAGGAAGGCGGTCCGCTGCCGGTGTTTCTCCTGCGCGACGGGCATCGCGACGCCCTGTTCGACGGTAACGACGTCGAGGGCGTCGCCACCGATGGCCAGACCCTCTATGCCATCGAGGACCTGCCGCGCGGGCGTCTGCTCAGCTACGACCCGGTGCAGCGACGCCTGGCGGTGCTGCGCGACGGCTTGGAAGAAGGCGAAGGGGTGGCGCGCTGCCCGGATGGGCGGCTGTTCTATACCGAAAAGGCCAAGGGCTGGGTCAAGCAGTGGCAACCCGGGGGTGCAGACACCCTGGTCGCCACGGGCCTCGACGCCCCCGGTTTCGTGCAGTGCTCGGCCGATGGCCTGTGGATCACCGAGGACGCCACCCACGGCGCCCGGGTGCTGCTGGTCAAGCCTGATGGCAGCCTGGTCACGGTGCTCTCGCACCTGCGCTCGGCGCAGACCCTGATCCCTCGCGGCGACGGCAATTATCTGGTCGCCGAGCAGGGGCGCAACCGCATCCTGGAACTGTCGCGAGAAGCCGGAGCCGCTCGCTAAGAGTCTGCTCATAATCTGCTGCGCGTCGGCCAAACTACGTTGAAAAGGCTTTCGGAATGCTCATTTACGATCTGTAAACTCCGCTTCCTCAAGCCTTTTCGCCTTGTTTGGCTCTAGCTCGCGAGATTATGAACAGGCTCTAAGTCGGCTCCGGGGGCCTCAGGGCAGGCGATACACCAGGCAGGGGTTGCCGTTGAGGCGGCGACCCAGCACTGGGGTGAGGTCGGCCAGCGGCGTGCCCGCCAGCAGTTCACGGTCGTCGCGGGCGAGGATGATCCAGGCACCGGACGGCAGGTGCGCCAAGTCCGCGACCTGGGGTCGGGCGATGAAGATCGGCTGCTCGTCGTGGTCCAGGTTCATCATGTAGCGGATCGCCCAACTGTCCTGGCCGAGACCAAAGAACACCAGCGGACCCGGCTGCTGCTGACGCAGACCCTCCACCTGCTGGACGAAGCCGCGGGTGTCGTACTGCAGGTCCTGCGCCGGCTCCACCACCGCGACCAGCATCAGCCACTGGGAGGCCAGCGCCAGGGCGCTCAGGGCCAGCAGCCGGCGGCTGCCGGTCAGGCGGCGCCAGCCGACCAGGGATGCGATCTGCAGGGCGACGAAGACTGGCACCAGCAGCGCCAGGGAGACGTCCGGCCAGTAGCCGTGGCGCTGCCAGAGGTGACGGCAGACCAGCATGGCGATCAGGGCGAGCCCTGGCAGGGCCAGTACCAGCGCCGTGTAGAGCGGCGCGACCCGGCGGAACCAGCTCTCCGCACGCAGCAGGCCATGGGCGGCGATGGCGGCCAGGAAAGGCACCATGGGCACCACATAGTAGGCGCGCTTGAAGTGCGGGATGGACAGTCCGACCAGGATCAGCAGACCGCTGCCGGCCAGGCCCAGCAGCAGCCGGCGCTGGGCGGTGTGCGGCCAGGCCAGCAGGCGGCGGCGCTCGGCGATCAGCACCAGCAGCGCCAGGGGCAGCACCGGCAGATAGCGATACAGACCCAGTTGCAGATAGAACCAGAAGGGCTTGCCGCTCTCGTCCAGCCGGCCGGTGACCTGCATGTGCCAGACCTCGGCGGCGAAAGCCGCCCCGCCCTCGTGATGGGCCAGCTGGATCAGCGTCCACCAGCCAAGGGCGAGCAAGGCGAGACCGGCCAAGCCATAGCCAAAGAGGCGCTGCAGGGCGAAGGTGCGGCGCGCCGGCTCGCCCCAGGCGACCACCAGCCAGTAGAGGCAGACCACGCCACAGGGCTCGATCAGCCCCAGCGGGCCGCGGATGGCGAAGCCCAGGGCGAACAGCGGCAACACCAGCAGGCGGCGCAGCGGGCGGCCGTCGCGGTCGGCGCTATGGAGCAGGTAGAAGCAGAGCAGCACCACCAGGGCGACCAGCTGGTCCAGGCAGACCGCACGAGCCTTTTCCAGCCATTGCGGGGTCAGGGCCACCAGCAGCACCGTGAGCAGTGCCCAGGCACGGCGGGTGTCGGCCAGCAGCCGATAGGTCAGCGCCAGCACCGCGGCCGAGGCCAGGGCGGTGGGCAGCACGTTGGCCAGGTGGTTGGGCGCGCCGATCACCCGCGCGGCCAGCCAGCTCAGCCAAGTGGCGGTGCCGGGATAGTCCGGATAGGGCTGGCCGTAGGTGGTGGCGAAAAAGGATGGGCCATGGCGAAACATCTCGCCGAGGAAGACCGCCCAGCGACCGTCGAAGCCCTGGGGCGCCTGGTTCCAGATGCCGAGGGTGAACATCAGGGTGGCGACCAGTCCGAGCAGCAGGCTTTCACGGCGCAGGCGACTGGCCGCCGGCAGCGCGTAGAGGGGCGCGCTGCGTGGGGTCAGGGGCATGGGCGAGACCATCAGGCGGCATCCACGCGGCGGGTGACCTGAGGACCGCCCAGGGCGGCGCCACGCCCGATGGCGAAGTATTCGATGCCGCGGCGCTCCATGCGCTCGGGATCGAACAGGTTGCGCCCGTCGAAGATCAGCGGCTGGTTGAGCTGGCGGGCGATCAGATCGAAGTCCGGCGCCTTGAACTGTTGCCACTCGGTGCAGATGACCAGGGCATCGGCCCCGGCCAGGGCGGCCTCGGGGGTACCCATCAGCGCCAGGCGTTCGTCATGACCATAGAGGCGCTGGGCCTCGGCCATGGCCACCGGATCGAAGGCGCGCACCTTGGCGCCGGCCGCCCAGAGGGCCTCCATCAGCACCCGGCTGGGCGCATCGCGCATGTCGTCGGTGTTGGGCTTGAAGGCCAGCCCCCAGAGGGCGAAGGTACGGCCGCGCAGGTCACCGTCGAAGTAGGTATTGATGCGCTCGAACAGCTTGGTCTTCTGGCGCACGTTGATGGCTTCCACGGCGCGCAGCAGATCCAGCTCCACGGCGTTTTCCTCGCCGGTGCGGATCAGTGCCTGCAGGTCCTTGGGGAAGCAGGAGCCGCCGTAGCCGCAGCCTGGGTAGATGAAGTGGTGGCCGATGCGCGGATCGGCACCGATGGCCTGGCGCACCGCCTCGATGTCGGCGCCGACGTGCTCGGCGAGTTCGGCGATCTGGTTGATGAAGCTGATCTTGACCGCCAGCAGGCTGTTGGCGGCGTACTTGGCCAGCTCGGCGCTGCGCAGGTCCATGCACTGGATGCGGTCATGGTTGCGGTTGAAGGGCGCATAGAGTTCGCGCATCAGGTCGCGGGCCACCGGCGAATCGGTGCCCACCACGATGCGATCGGGCTTCTTGCAGTCGGCGATGGCGGCGCCTTCCTTGAGGAACTCCGGGTTGGAGACCACCTCCACGTGCAGGGTGCGACCCTCTTCGGCGAGCACCTCGTGGATCAGCGCGCGGACGCGGTCGCCGGTGCCCACCGGCACGGTGGACTTGTTCACCACCAAGAGCGGATCGCGGGAGACCGGCTGGCCGATCAGCGGCTCGCGCCGCAGGCGGGCGATGGTCTCGGCCACGGCGAAGACGGCGGACAGATCGGCCGAGCCATCGGCGGCCGGCGGGGTGCCGACGGCGATGAACTGCACGGCGCCATGGGCCACGGCCTCGGCGGCCTCGTGGGTGAACACCAGGCGCCCGGCAGCCAGGTTGCTGCGCACCAGCTCTTCCAGACCCGGCTCATAGAGGGTCACCTCGCCGCGCTTGAGCTTGTCGATCTTGGCGCGATCGATGTCCATGCACACCACCTGGTGGCCGACTTCCGCCAGCACGGCGGCCTGCACCAGACCCACGTAGCCGATGCCGAAAACGCTGATGTTCATAGGGTATTCCTCAGGGTGGGAGCGGCGCTGGCGCGGGGCCCGCCGACGAGGGCGACGCCGGCCACAACCAGCGCGACGCCCAGGGTTTTCCAGGGGGTGAAGGATTCGGCGGCGCCCGGCAGCCAGGCCGCGCCGAGGTGGACGAAGACGTAGGAGAGGCCGAGCGCCGCATAGGCGCGACCCAGCGGCAGGCGTGCCAGGGCGGCCAGCCAGGCCAGCAGCGACAGGCCGTAGCAGAGGATGCCCAGGGCCAGCAGCAGACCGGCCGCGCCGAACAGCGCCGACGGCGTGCTCAGCCAGGTGGCCATCACCGGCAGCCGCACCAGGGCGGCGCGCAGAGACAGTTGCGCGAGGGTGGTGAGCAGGATGCTCAGGCCGAGCGGCAACAGGCCGTTCATAGCTGGCCTCCCAGCAGGGCGGCGCCGGCGACGATGCACAGGCAGCCGCACCAGGCGCGGGCATCCACCCGCTCGCCGAACACCAGGCGGGCCAGCAGGGTCACTGCCAGGGTGTTGAGCGAGAGCAAGGGATAGGCGACGCCCACCGGCACCCGCTGCAGCACCGCGCACCAGACCAGCAGGGCCAGGCCCAGGCAGACCAGGGCGCCCCACAGCCAGGGCGAGCGCAGTCGTGCGGCCAGGGCATTGCCGGCAGTCACCGCGCGCTTCTGGCCCAGTTGGCCGGCGCAGGTGAGGCCGATCACCACGGCGATCAGCAGGCCGTCGAGGGCGGTCACGGTGTCGGCCTCGGATAGACCAGCAGCACCAGGCGCTCGCTGGCGATGCTCTCGCCGGGCTCGGGCAGGCTGTCGAGCAGCTGGCGATCGCTGGGGCCGTCGACCCGCAGCAGGATGGCCACCGGACCCTGGTCGCGATGGGCGGCGAGCCAGGCGGCCAGGTCGCGCTCTTCGATCAGGCGGCCGCTGGCCGGTTCGCGGGCGAAGCCGTACTTGAGCTCGCCCGGACCGCCCACCAGCACCACGTCGTCGCGGTGGCTGGCCCAGGCCAGGCTGGCGGCCACGCCGAGGTCGTTGCTGACCAGCAGGCCGGCATTCTTGAAGTGGCCGAGCTGGGCCTGGATGAAGCTGCTCGGCAGCTTGTTGTCGACCAGGCTGTTGGGCAGGGCGATGGACAGCAGCGGCAGCAGCACCCAGAGCGCCAGGGCCGGCGCCAGCAGGGTGCGCCGCGGCCAGACCAGGGCGGCCAGACCGGCCAGCAGTAGCGCCAGGGGCGCCAGCAGGGCCAGGGCACGGGTCAGGCCTTCGCCGCTTTCATAGAGGCGACCGCCATAGATCAGCAGGGCGGCAACGCCGGCCAGGCCCAGCAACAGATTGCACAGGCCGTTCAGGCGCAGGGCGCCGGTGGCGCCGCGGCGGCCCGCCTCCAGCAGGGTGCGCGCCAGCAGCGGCACCAGGGCGGCCAGGGTCGGCAGCAGGTAGGTGGGCAGCTTGCCGCGGCTGAAGCTGAAGAACAGCAGCTGGCCGACCACGGCAATGCCGAGGAAGGCGGTACCGGCATGGCGGCGCTCCTGCCAGGTCCGGCCCAGGGTACGCGGTAGCAGGCCGGCCCAGGGCAGGATGGCCAGCAGCAGCACCGGGCCATAGAACCAGAACGGCCGCTCGTGCTGGGCATCCTGGCCGGCGAAACGCTGGATGTGCTCGTGCCAGAAGAAGAAATTCCAGAAATCCGCATCGCGCTGGGCCACCAGCAGCGCCCAGGGTGCCACCACCAGGATCGCCACCAGCACCGCCAGCGGACCGCGGCAGAGCAACTCGCCCAGGCGCCGCTGCAGGAGGAAGAAGGGCACGGCCACCAGCACCGGCAGCACCAGGGCGAGAAAGCCCTTGGTCAGCAGGCCGCAGCCACAGGCCAGTCCCAGCAGCGCCCACTGGGCCAGGGCCGCGCCGCGGGTCTCGGCGGCCTGGGCCTGCCAGAGGGCGAGCAGCGCCAGCGCCATCCAGAAGGCGAACTGGGCGTCGAGGGTGACGTAGGTGGCCAGACCAGCCACGGCCACGCAGGAGAGATAGACCACCCCGGCAAGCAGCGCCAGCGGGCGGTCCTGCCAGATCAGCCGGGTCAGGCGCACTACCAGGGCGGCGGTGGCGAGACTGGCCAGCAGCGGCACCAGGCGCACGCTCAGCAGCGAATCCCCGAGCCAGGCCTGGGCGATGGCCTGGGTCCAGTAGCCGCCGATGGGTTTCTCGAAATAGGGCAAGCCGAGGAAGTGCGGTACCACCCAGTCGCCACGCCGCCAGAGCTCCTGGGCGATCTGCGCATAGCGCGACTCGTCCGGAATCCACAGGCCGCGCCAGGCCAGCGGCAGGGCGTAGGCCAGCAGCGCCAGCGGCAGCAGCATCCACAGGCGTCGCCGACTCATGCCTGCACGCCCAGCCAGCCCTGGCGTCCGGCCAGGCTGCCCCGCACCAGATTGCCCGCGGGCAACTGGCGCGGATCGGTCGGCAGACGGTCGCCCAGGGTCAGGAACAGGACGCCCTCCTCCCGCGCCGCCTTGAGCAGGGCGCGAAAGTCCTCGGCGAAGGCGATGCCTTCCACCTCGGCGTGCAGGGTGTAGACGTTGAGCGCACCCGGACGGAAGCGCTTGAGCAGATAGTCGTTCCAGTCACCGGCGGCCAGCTCCGGGCCGACCACCTCGTCGAAGGTCGGCATGTCCACCGGCACCTGGGGGGTGCCGTGGCTGCCGTTGCCCAGTCGCGGGCGGAACAGCGCACTGCCGCGGCAATCGCTGTTGTACCTGAGGCCGAAGGCTTCCTTGGCCAGCACCACCCGCGGATCGGCACGCCAGCCGGCGGCGGCGGAGCAGTCGACCCGGGCGCCGAGGATGTCTTCCAGGGCCTGCAGGCCACGGCCGAATTCCGCGCCCAGGCGCTCCAGGCTCCAGCTGCCGGTGTGGGCCTGCCAGGCATGGTGATCCCAGGCGTGCAGCCCGACCTCGTGGCCACGGGCGCGGGTCTCGCGCATCAGGTGACCGAGGTCGCGGCCGATGGGCCGGCCCGGCCAGGCGGTGCCGGCCAGCAGGATGTCCCAGCCATAGAGGCTTGCGGCCTTGGATCTGAGCATCTTCCACAGGAAGGTGGGCTTCACCAGGCGCCACAGGTGGCGCCCCATGTTGTCCGGTCCGACGCTGAAGAAGAAGCTGGCCTTGACCCCGGCTTCGTCCAGCAGGTCGAGCAGCCGCGGTACCCCTTCGCGGGTGCCGCGATAGGTGTCCACGTCGATGCGCAGGCTGGCCGGGATCAGGGCTTTCATCAGGCCTCCCGCTGCGCCATGGCTTCGCGCAGGAAGAAGTCCAGCGTCTTGCCGACGGTGGCGGCCATGGCGGTGCTCGGCTGCCAGTCGATCAGGCGGCGGGCGTTCTCCACGCTGGGCTTGCGGTGGGCCACGTCCTGGTAGCCATCGCCATAGAAGCTCTTGCTCTCCACCTCGCGGAAGCCGGCGAAGGGCGGGAATTCATGGCGCAGCGGATGGGCCTCGAACTGCGCCAGCAGCTCTTCGGCCAGCTCGCGGATGCTCGCTTCGTTGTCCGGATTGCCGATGTTGATGATTTGGCCGTCGCAGCGACCGCCCTGGTTCTCGATGATGCGGAACAGCGCCTCGATGCCATCGTCGACGTCGGTGAAGCAGCGCTTCTGGGCGCCGCCGTCCACCAGCTTGATCGGGGTGCCTTCCACCAGGTTGAGGATCAGCTGGGTGATGGCGCGGGAACTGCCGATGCGCGCGGAGTCCAGACGATCCAGGCGCGGGCCCATCCAGTTGAACGGACGGAACAGGGTGAATTTCAGGCCCTTGGCGCCGTAGGCCCAGATGACCCGGTCGAGCAGCTGCTTGGAGACCGAGTAGATCCAGCGCTGCTTGTTGATCGGGCCGACCACCAGGTTGGAACGGTCTTCGTCGAAGCGCTCGTCCTGGCACATGCCGTACACCTCGGAGGTGGACGGGAAGATCACGCGCTTTCCGTACTTCACGCAGTGGCGAACGATCTTGAGGTTTTCCTCGAAGTCCAGTTCGAACACGCGCAGCGGATTGCGGGTGTATTCGATGGGAGTGGCGATCGCCACCAGCGGCAGCACCACGTCGCACTTCTTGATGTGGTATTCCAGCCACTCGGTGTGGATGGAGATATCGCCCTCCACATAGTGGAAATTCGGATCTAACTTGAGGCGCTCGATGGCATCGGAGCCGATGTCCAGGCCATAGACCTCGTACTCGCCATCAATTAGCAGACGTTCGGAAAGATGGTTGCCGATGAAGCCGTTGACGCCCAGGATCAGCACCCGGGTGCGGCGCTTGGTGCGGCGATCCTGGCGGTGCAGGCGGGCACCAACCACCAGGCCGGCTTCACGGGCCAATTGTGGGCCAGACAGATAGAGGCCGTTGTCGCCCAGCTGGCCGGCCTGGATTTCCAGGACGCCTTCGCCACAGGCGATGCGCAGCGGCTCCAGGCTCAGCACGCTGCCGGGGGCCTGGCCATGGCTTTCCTGACGCGCCTGAGCGCTCCAGACGATCAGCTTGCGATCACCGATCCAGCCGAAGGCGCCCGGATAGGGTTGGGTCACGGCGCGCACCAGGTTGCCCAGCTCCACGGCCGGACGGCTCCACTCCAGCTCGCCATCGGCGGCGCTGCGGCGGCCAAAGGTGGTGGCCTGGCTCTCGTCCTGCTCGCGCTCGGTCAGGCGGCCTTCGGCCAGGGCCGGCAGGCTGTCGCGCAGCAGCGTCTGGCTGGCTTCGCGCAGCTTGGCGTGCAGGGTCAGGGCGGTGTCGTCGGCGGCGATGGCGACGCGTTGCTGGGCGACGATGGCGCCGGCGTCGGCGCGCTGGATCATGCGGTGCAGGGTCACGCCGGTCTCGGTCTCGCCGTTGACCAGCACCCAGTTGGCCGGGGCGCGACCGCGGTAGCGCGGCAGCAGCGAACCGTGCAGGTTGTAGGCGCCGCGCTTGGCGCAGGCCAGGACGTCGTTGGACAGCAGGTTGCGGTAGTAGAAGGAGAAGATGAAATCCGGCTCCAGGGCGCGGATGCGCTCGACCCAGATCGGGTGGTTGACGTCTTCCGGGGCGTGCACCGGGATGCCGTGGCGGGCGCAGAGCTGGGCCACCGAACCGAAGAAGCGGTTCTCGCTCGGGTCATCCGGGTGGGTGAAGACGGCGGCGATGGGATAGCCGGCCTGGATCAGCGCGGCGAGGCCGGCGCAGCCGATGTCGTGGTAGGCGAAGACGATGGCGGTTTTCATCAGGGGCTTTCCTGTTACTGGACCTGGCGCAGCGGCGCCGGCGAAGGAGAAAGGGTGGCGGCGCGGATCACTTGTTCCACGTGGAACCGGGGCCGGGCACGGACGTCGTGGTACACCCGGCCGAGGTACTCGCCGAGCAGACCGAGGCCGACGAACTGGGCGCCGGTAAAGATGAACAGCACGGCGAACAGCGAGAACACGCCATCGGCCGCCCACTCGGCGCCGTGGGTGACGCGCAGCACCAGCAGCAGTGCGGCGAAGAGGAAACCGAAGATGGCCAGGCCACCGCCGAACAGGCTGAGCATGCGCAGCGGGGTGGTGGTCATGCAGGTCAGCAGGTCGAACATCAGGTTGATCAGCTTGAGGAAGCCGTACTTGGAATCCCCGTGTTCGCGCTCGGCGTGGGCCACCTCGATCTCGGTGGTGTGGCGGGCGAAGCTGTTGGCCAGGATCGGGATGAAGGTGCTGCGCTCGTGGCAGGCCAGCATCGACTGCACCACCTGGCGGCGATAGGCGCGCAGCATGCAGCCGTAGTCGCGCATGGCGACGCCGGTGGAACGCTGCACGGTGCGATTGATCAGCCGCGACGGCAGGGTGCGCAGGTAGGAGTCCTGGCGCTGCTGGCGCACGGTGCCGACCACGTCATAGCCCTGGGCGGCGGTGTGCACCAGGCGCGGGATCTCTTCCGGCGGATTCTGCAGATCGGCGTCCAGGGTGATGATCAGATCGCCACGGGCCTGCTCGAAGCCGGCGAGGATCGCCGAGTGCTGGCCGTAGTTGCGATTGAGCAGCACCGCCACGACGGGACTGTCCGGCTCGCTGGCGGCCTGCTGCAGCAGTTCGGCGCTGCGGTCGCGGCTGCCATCGTCGACCAGGATGATCTCCACCTGGCAATCCAGCAGGCGGCAGGCGGCGCGGGTGCGGCGCAAGAGTTCCGGCAGGCTGGCTTCTTCGTTGTAGACGGGGATCACCACGGATACCCGGTCGATGGCATAGGGCTTCATGCGCCTTTCTCCAGCAGGTCTTCGATGGCGCCGGCCACGCGGTCGACGTCGGCGAGGGTCATGTCGGGAAACAGCGGGATGGAGCACAGCCGGGCCGAATTCCATTCGCTGTTGGGCAGCGCCAGCTCCGGCCAGCGCTCGCGGTACCAGGGGTGCAGGTGGGTGGCGGTGAAATGGATACCGGTGCCGATGCCGCGCGCCTTGAGGCCGGCCATGAAGGCTTCGCGCTCCATCCCGCAACGCTCGGGGCAGATGCGCAGGATGTAGAGGTGCCAGGCGTGGGTCTGGGCATAGTCGGGCAGCGCCAGCGGGGCGACCGGCAGGTGCGCCAGGCGCTGGGTGTAGGCCTGGGCCAGCAGCCGCCGGCGGCTGTTGATGTCGCCCAGGCGATCCAGCTGCACCAGGGCCAGGGCGGCGTGGATGTCCGAGAGGTTGTATTTGAAGCCGGGCTCCTGCACCTGGGCCTGGGGCTTGCGGCCCAGGGCGTGACGGTCGAAGGCATCCACCGCCAGGCCATGGAATTTCAAGCGGCGCACCCGCTCGGCCAGGGTGGCGTCGTCGGTCACCAGCATGCCGCCTTCGGCGCAGGTCAGGTTCTTGATGGCGTGAAAGCTGAAGATGGCGGTGCCGCGCTGGCCGATGGACTCACCCTGGTAGCGGGTGCCGGCGGCGTGGGCGGCGTCTTCGATCAGCGCCACGCCATGCTCACGGGCCAGGGCGCGCAGCGGGGTCAGGTCACAGCTGGCGCCGGCATAGTGCACCGGCACGATGGCCTTGGTGCGCGGGGTGATGGCGGCGGCCACCTGCTCGGCGGAGACCATCAGGGTGTCGCGGTCGACGTCGACGAACACCGGGGTGGCGCCGATCAGGGTGATCATGTTGGCGGTGGAGACCCAGGTCAGCGAGGGGGTGATCACCTCGTCGCCCGGGCCGATGTCCAGCGCCAGCAGGGTCACGTGCATGGCGGCGGTGGCCGAGCACAGGGCCACGGCGTGGGCGGCGCCTACCGAATCGGCGAAGCGCTCTTCCAGCAGGTTGGCCTGGGGCCCGGTGGTGATCCAGCCCGAGGTCAGCACCCGGCTAACCGCGGCCACTTCCTCGGCGCCGATGCTGGGTCGGGAGAACGGCAGGAAAGGCTCGTCCAGCTGACGCGGGGCGGTGCTCTGGGACAGATCGGTCATGGCGGCTCATCCGAAGCGAGGGGCGCCGGGACAGGACAGCCGACGCGATGAGCCCAGGCTAAGGCGTCTTGCCTTACGGCCCCCTTAGCGCAACCTGACAACTGCCTGACAGCCGGTCAGCTCGCCGGCCACCCCCGTGAACCCCTTGGCAAAACAAGGGCTTAGCCTGTTACGAATGGGGTGCCGGTGGTCGGTGAGAGGCCTAGAATGCTGATCCCTGCCCCCTTGGCAGTCCCGAACCTGACACGAGAGACGACCGCGCCCATGCTGGACAACACCCTGAGCGAACTGGAAACCGCCATCCGCGACCTGCTGCAGCGCAACCAGCGCCTGACCGCCCGCACCCAGGAACTGGAGCAGGCCCTGCTGGCCGCGCGCGAGGAAAATGACACCCTGCAACTGAGTCTGCTGGAGCAGGAAGAACACGGCGCCAGCACCCGCCAGCGCGTGGAAGGCCTGCTGGCCCTGCTGTCTGCCCAGTCCGTCGAGCAGGCGGTAGCCGCCGACGCCGAGCAGCGCCACGCGGCCAGCGTCGAGTGAAGACCGCAGGCGCAGGCGCCAACGACGAGGTGGAGGTGCTCGGTCGCCGCTACCGCTTCAAGGTGGCCGAAGGCGACCGCGCCGCCCTGCAACAGGCCGCCGCCCGCCTGCGCGACGAACTGGTCGCCATCCAGGGCGATCGCCGCCGCGGTGACGCCATCGAACTGCTGGTCCTGGCCGCCCTGCGCCTGAGCCTGGACACCGCCGCCGATGCCGGCGCCCTGAGCGCCCTCGACGCCCGCCTCCAGGCCCTGACCGCCGAGGTACGGGCGACGCAGGAGGCCTAGCCTCATCCACAGAGGCACGGCACCCACGCCGCTCTGCCCTCTCTCCCATGGGAGAGAGTTGGGGTGAGGGCGCCGCTCCGCGCGAAGCCGACCTGCGCTCGACGCCGCCGTGTTGGGCTTCGACGATGGGGCCGTCTCAGCCCAACCTACGAAAGCCACAGGTTCCACCTGTGCGCGACTCCGTAGCGTGGATGACGGCGCAGCTTCATCCACGGAGGCACGGCACCCGCTCCGCCCCCTCTCCCTCGGGGAGAGGGCTGGGGTGAGGGCCACCCCCACTCTCTCATTCCCGCGCAACCGCCCTGCCCCGCTCATCTTGACCGCCCCGCGACCCCGTGCGAGTTTCGGGGTCCTTTCCCCTGCCCTGGAGGTCCGTCATGTCGGGTGTTCGCTGGCTCGCCCTGCCGTTGTTGAGTCTCGCCCTGGGCGCCCAGGCCGCGTCGGCACCGCTGCCGGACCTGCTGGACGCCATGGCCCAGCGCCTGACGCTGGCCGATCAGGTGGCCCGCAGCAAGTACGACAGCGGCAAGCCGGTGCTGGACGAAGCCCGCGAACGCCAGGTGCTGCAGGACGTCGCCCAGGCCGCGCCTGGCGCCAGCGTCTCCCCGGCCACCGCCCAGATCTTTTTCGCCGCCCAGATGGAAGCCAACAAGCTGGTGCAATACGGCCTGCTGCAGGCCTGGCGGCGCAACGAACAGCCGCTGCCCGCCAGCACGACGGACCTCACGGCACTCAGGACCCAGCTGAACGAACTCCAGGCCAGGCTGCTCGGCGGTCTCGCCGCCACCGGCGAATTGCGCGCCGCCGCGGACTGCCCGGCGCAGCTGGAGCACGCCCTCGCCGCCCATCTCGCCGCCGCGCGCCCCGATGATCTCCACCGCCTGGCCCTGGTGCGGGCGCTGGGCGATTTCTGCACACTGCCGCGCTGAGAGCCTGTGCATAATCGGCGGCACGGCGACCGAACCGCGTTGAATCCAAGGACCCTACATGCACATCCTGCTCGTTGAAGATGACGCCACCCTGGCCGACGGTATCCGCCGCGTCCTGGAAGGCCATGGCATGCAGGTCGACCTCCTGCGCACCGGCGCCGAGGCCGACGCCTGGCTGCGCACCACCCGCTTCGCCGTGGTGGTGCTGGACATCGGCCTGCCCGGTGGCCTGGACGGCTTCGAGGTGGTCCGCCGTCTGCGCCAGCGTGGCAGTGATCAGCCGGTGCTGCTGCTCACCGCCCGCGACGCCATCGACGACCGGGTACATGGCTTCGAGGTGGGTGCCGACGACTACCTGGTCAAGCCCTTCGCCGTGCCCGAGCTGGTGGCGCGGATCAAGGCGCTGGTCCGTCGCGCCGGTGGCCAGAACAGCGCCGACCTCACCCTTGGCGTCTTGCGCCTGGACACCGCCGCCCACCAGGCGCGCCTTGGCGACACCTCGCTGGATCTCTCGGCCCGCGAGTGGGCGGTGCTCGAACACCTGCTGCGCCAGGCCGGCAAGGTGGTCTCCAAGCAGCAGATCATCGACGCCCTGGCCCCCTGGGGCAGCGAGGACCTGACCCACAACGCCGTGGAGGTCTATGTCTCGCGGCTACGGCTGAAACTGGCCGACTCCGGGGTCGGCATCCGCACCGTGCGCGGCTTCGGCTATCGCCTGGAAGAAGCCGCGCCATGACGACCGCCACCGCGCCCAGCCTGCGCCGGCGGCTGCTGAAATGGCTGGTGCTGCCGGTGCTGCTGGTCAATCTTGGCGGCGCCCTGGTCAGCTACCAGTTCGCCCGCAAACCGGCGTTCAGCGCCCTGGACGGCGATCTCACCGATGCGGCGATCCTGTTGCTCGAACAGCTGGAAGTGGATGGCAACGGCCGCCTGTGGCTGCCGACCGAAGCCGACTACCTGCTGCGCCACAACAGCCACGACCACGTCTGGCTGGCGGTGCGCAGCCTCGAAGGCCAGCTGCTGTTCGGCGATGCCGCCATGCCGGTCCAGGAAATCACCGACGAGATGCGCGACGGCCATACCACCGCCCTGCGCACCCGCATCAACGATCGCTCGGTGTTCATGGTCGGCCGCCTGGGCGTAGTGGCCGGGCAACGGGTGGTGGCCAGCGTGGCCCAGACCCTGAGTCGCCACACCGCCGCCCTGCAGCGCATGGTGCTGACCCTGGTGGCGGTGCAGATCCTGGTCGCCCTGCTGATCGCCGCCCAGCTGCTCTGGGCGGTGCGCCGGGGCCTCAAGCCCCTGGAACGGCTGGAGCGTCAGCTCGACAGCCGCCACTACGATGACCTGGCGCCACTGCGCGAAGAGGGTGCGCCTCGCGAACTGGGCACCTTCGTCACCGCGCTCAACGGCCTGCTGCTGCGCATCCGCGAGGGCGCACGCAACCAGCGCGCCTTTCTCGATGACATGGCCCACCAGTTGCGCACCCCGCTGGCCGGCATCAGCACCCTGACCCAGTGGCTGCGCCAGCGCCATGCCGGGGATGCTGAAAGCGCCGCGGCCCTGGCGCAACTCCAGGCCGCCACCGAGCGCATGACCCGCCAGACCAACCAGTTGCTGACCCTGGCCCGCGCCGCCACCGCACGCCTGGAAAGTCCGCCACGCGAACCCCTGCGGCTGGACGAGCTGATCGGCGCAGCCATGCCCAGCCAGCTGGCCCAGGCCGATGGCCACGGCATCGACCTGGGCTACGAACTGGAGCCGCAGACCGTGCAGGGCAACGCCTTTCAGCTGCGCGACCTGCTCGACAACCTGGTCGACAACGCCCTCAGATACACCCCGCGCGGCGGTCAGGTCACGGTGCGGCTGCGTGGCCAGGCCGGAGCGACGGTACTGGAGGTGGAAGACGACGGCCCGGGCATTCCCGAGGCGGAGCGCGAGCGGATCTTCGAGCGCTTCTATCGCCTCGACAGCGGCATCCACGGCACGGGTCTGGGGCTGGCCATCGTCCGCGACATCGCCACCGCCCACGACGCCGGCATCGAACTGGCGACCGCAGCAGGCGGCCAGGGCCTGCGCGTGGCCATCCATTTCCCGCCCCTGGTCGTGACCCCGGCGGAGGCTTCGTAGGTTGGGCTGAGCCCTGCGAAGCCCAACACGCCCTGGCCAACCCTACACCTTAGCACCCTCGCCACCCCGGATTCTCCAGCAACACCGCCATCCCCTGCCCGCCACCAATGCACACCGCCGCCACGCCATACCTGAGCCCCTCGGCGCGCAACTGACGCGCCAGGGTGATGGCCAGGCGCAGCCCGGTGGCGGCCAGCGGATGACCCAGGGCGATGGCGCCGCCGTGCACATTGAGGCGCGCCGGATCCAGCTCCAGGGCGCGCTGCACCGCCAGCAGCTGGGCGCCCTGGGCTTCGTTGATCTCCAGGCGGTCGATGGCGTCCAGCGCCAGGCCGGCGCGGTCGAGCAGGCCCTGGATGGCCGGCACCGGACCGCTGCCCATGAGGTCCGGCGGCACCCCGACCACGCAGCTACTCCGCACCCAGGCCAGCGCCCGTTCCGATGCGGCGTCCGCGCCCCGCGCCAGCAGCACGGCGGCGGCGCCGTCGGCCACCGCGCAGCTATTGCCGGCAGTCTGGACGCCGCCCGGATGTACCGGCGTCAGCCGCGCCAGAGCCTCCGGCGACGTCTCGCGCGGATGGCTGTCATGCTCGACCACCGCGCAGCCCCGCGGCAGGCGCAATTCCCTTGGCGCCAGCCCCGCAGACTCGAAGCGAGCCGCCGCCACCGGCACGATCTCTTCCGCGAACCAGCCCTGGCGCTGGGCGGCCAGGGCGCGCTCGAAGCTGCGCAGCGCCCAGGCATCCACAGCCTCGCGGGCGATGCCGTGGCGCTGCGCCAGGCGCTCGGCGGTGGCGATCATGTCCAGCCCGACCGCCGGGTCCTTGAGCGCCTCCCAGAGAAAGTCGTGGAATTCCACCGGCGCGCCGAGGCGAAAGCCGCTGCGGTGGGTGTAGGCGGCGATGGGATTGCGGGTCATGGACTCGGCCGCCACACCCAGCACTCGACTGGCCTGGCCGCTCTGCAACTGGTCACTGGCCTGGCGCAGGAGTTCGAGGCCGGTGCCGCAGACCCGTTGCACCTGCAACGCCGGTACCGCCTCGGGCACCCCAGCATAGAGGCCGATATGGCGTGGCAGCAGATAGGCGTCGAAGCTGGCCTGGGCCACCGAGCCGGCCAGCACGGAATCCACCGCCCCGGCGTCGTGGCCGCGCGCCAGCAGCGCCCGGGCCACGGCGATACCCAGGTCGGTGGGTGATACCTGCCCCAGAGCGCCATTCAGATCGGTCCAGGGCGTGCGCACGCCATTCAGCAGCAGGACATCGTCGTAGAGCGCACTCATTCCGCTAGCCATCGGGTACTCCTCTATTGCAGCAGATAGGCGTCGTAGACCACCGCCTTGCCCAGGCGCATGGCACTGCCCACGCCAATGGCGCGGTTGAGCCAGGCATAGGCCGGGGCGGCGGTCTCGAAGGTCAGGGTGACGCGAAAGAAATAGCGCCGTGGGTCCACCGGCTTGCCGGCGGCCAGCTCGCGCATCACCTCTGGCGGGCCATAGCGATAGCCCTTGGTCTGCAGATAGATCAGGGCGCCGTCGTCGGTCTGCAGCAGATAGCGGGTGTCGATGATGGCCAGGCCATCGGCGGTCACCACCTGCCAGTCGGCGCCGTTGTCGAGGATCCGCCCGTGCAGGCGCTGGCCGTCGAAGCGGCCGCCGGTGATGGGGATGATGCGCCGCTTGCCCAGGTCGCTGGTCTGGCCCAGCTCCCACACCGGCGCGTCGAGGGCTACCTCGAAACGCGCCAGGGGTTCGAGCTGCAATGGTGGTGGCGTGGCGGTGGCCGGATCGCCGTCCGCCGTGGCCGCGCGGGCCAGGCCGGTCATCATCAGCAACGTGACCAGCAGCAGGCTACGCATGACGGGGAGCCTCCACGCGGGCGGTGGCCGCGGGCGCCGCCGTCCGCCTTTGCAGCAGGGCCAGCACCGCGCCCGCGGCCACCAGCACCGCCGGGGTGGTGGCCACCACCAGGGTCGCCGCACCCCCGCCCAGGGCCAGGACCTGGCCCGCCAGCAGCGGTCCGGCCATGGCGCCCAGGCGCCCGACCGCCACCGCCGCACCGGTTCCGGTCGCCCGTACCGCCGCCGGATAGAGCTGCGGCGCCAGGGCATAGAGCACCAGTTGGCCGCCAACCACGAACAGCCCGGCGGCGAAACCGGCCAGGGCCACCAGCGGATAGGCCTTGGCCAGACCCAGCCCGGCCAGACCCAGCAGGATGCCCAGGTAGATGGCCAGCACCGTCAGCCGTGGCCGCCAGCGATCCATGAGCAGGCCGAACAGCACCGAGCCGATGCCGCCGCCCAGGTTGAAGAGGATCTGCACCCCCACCGCCTGGCCGCGGCTGAAGCCCTGGCCCACCAGCAGCGAGGGCAGCCAGTTGAGCAGCATGTACATCACCGTGAGGGTGAAGAAGTAGCCCAGCCACAGCAGCAGGGTGGTCGATAGCGGGATGGCGCCCAGCCAGGCCCCGCGCGGCCCGTTCGCCTGAGGTCCGCCTCGATTGCGCAGAAAGCCGGCGGTCTCCGCCAGGTAGCGTCCGAGCAGCGGCGCCACCAGCAGCGGCGCCAGGCCGCCGACATAGAACACCGTCTGCCAGCGGCCGACGTCCAGCAGCCCCACCACCGCCGCCAGGGCGCCACCCAGGGGTACGCCGCAGTACATCAGGCTGACCGCCGTGGCGCGGGCGCGCTCGTCCACCGACTCGGCGGACAGGGCGATCAGATTGGGCAGGGCGCCGCCCAGGCCGATGCCGGTGAGCAGCCGCGCCAGCAGCAGGCTCTCCAGACTCCAGACATGGGCGGTGGCCACCGAGAAGACCCCGAAGATCAGCACGCAGGCGATCAGCACCTTCTTGCGGCCGATGCGATCGGCGCACCAGCCGCCGATGAAGGCGCCGGGCAGCAGGCCGAGGATGCTGGCGCTGAACACCAGGCCCATCTGCCCCGGCTGGAAGCCGAAGGCCTTGGCCATGGCCGGGGCGGCGATGCCCATGGCCTGGAGGTCCATGCCCTCCAGCAGGGCGACGATAAAGCACAGCAGCAGGGTCAGGCGGGCCCCGGGCGGGGCGGTCGAGAGCAGGCGCATGGTGGGCTCCTCAGAAGCGGAAGGTGGTGGCGGCCATCAGGAAGCTGGTGTCGTCGCCAGCGGCCTGACGCACGGCGGCACCGGCCTGGAAGTAGCTGTATTCCAGGTCCAGGGTCAGGTTGGCGGTTGGCATCCAGCGCAGGTTGTTGCGCCAGAGGGTGCCGGCCTTGCGCGCCGAGCTGGCCGCGGTGCCCGGCACTGTGGTCATGCCCGGCAGGTAGACGCCGTCTTCGGTGCTCTGCCGCCAGACGCCGAACAGCCCGCTTTCCAGCTGCAGGGTCGGTCGCGGCGCCAGGGTCAGCAGCGGGCCGACCAGATAGAGGTTGGCCAGGGTGGTGAGACCGGAGTCGCCATAGAAGCCATTCTTCGGATAGAGCGGATCGAAGGTGCCGACGCGGTCGTCGCCCAGGCCGTGATCGCCACTGGCGGCGTCCACCCGCAGGGCCAGACGCGGCTTCCAGGCGCCGCCCAGGCGATAGCCGGTTTCGCTGCTCAGGCCCCAGGCGCGGATCCGGGCGCCGGCCAGATGCCCGCCCTGCCCGGCCAGGTCCCAGCTCCAGTCCCAGGGACCGGCGTTGCCGAACAGGCGGATGCCGGCGGTGTAGCGCTTTTCCGCACCGGTCAGACCGTCCAGGGTGCGCTGATCGGTCTCCAGGCCGAAGCCGTAGACATCCAGCTTGAGCGGTCCGGCCAGCGGCAGGGTGCCGTAGAGGCCATAGAACTTGACCGCGTTGTTGGAGCCATCGTCGAAGCTGTCCTCGCCGGTCACCACGGGCCTCAGGCCGAAGGCGTCCAGCCGGTAGCCGTCCGGGCGACTCCAGGCCAGGCGCAGGCCGTCGAAGTTGAGGCGGATGTTGCGGGCGTCGCGGTAGGTGACGAAGGCCTGGTTGCCGTAGCCCAGCTCCTGGCGGCCGATGCGGGTCATCAGCTTGCCGCCGGCCAGCGGTGTGTTGAGGTCGATGAAGGCCTGGTGCAGTTCGGTGCGGCTCTGGTCGTAGGGCCCGTAGAGCGCCTTGTTCCAGGCGCGGGTGTTTTCCAGCTGGACGAAGGCGCGCACGGCGTCGTCGAACAGGTGCAGGTCGGCGTGCAGCTGCAGGCGCTGCTGGATGTAGTGATCGGTATCCACCCCACGCCGGCCAAAGACCGGATTGCGGATGCTGTCGAAGCGATAGCGCGCCTCGCCGCCGGTCTGCAGCCAGGCCGAATCGCCGAGGCGCTGGTAACGCAGACCGTCGAAGGGATCGGTGCGCTTGGCCGGATCGTCGAGGAAGCGATAGTCCTCGGCCCAGCGCGGCGGCCCGGGCGGCAGGGGACGCGCCGTCTCCAGGCTGTTGAGGGGCTTGGGGCGGGCACTTTCCAGGGTGGTGGAAGGCGCGGCGAAGGCGCCCTGGCTGGCCAGCAGGGAGGCGAGAGAGGCAAAGGCGAGGCACGAGCGGGCCCGTGCGCAGGCCAAAAGCGAGCGCGAAAGAGACATGAGGTGACCGTCCTGACGAAAGAGGCGGAGGGCGCCGCGAGGCGCGGGGATCAGGGCCTAGCGGGCGCGGATCGGCTGAGCGTCAGGAGGGAAAGCGGTGGGATAGCGAGCTGACATGGCGGGTGTTCCTTTTTTGTTGTTGTCGTCACCGTAAGAGGCCGTGCGGCCCTGGTTCGATGATGGTCGATGCCAAAAATGGATCAAGCCATCCCACCCGAATCTGGCCGATTACCGAACGTTATATTTGTTAACTTTATCGCTGGGAGACGACTGGTCACCTGCGCCTATCAACGTCGCCTGACTCGCGATTTGTAACAATGCCTACCCTGGAGGGGTCCATGAGGAGGCCCGTACGGGTTAAGGTTCCTTCTCTCACGATCGAAAAGGCGAACTCATGAGCTCCAAGACCCCTCTCCTGCTGGCCGGTGCCGCGCTCTTCACCCTGCTGGCGGGTTGCGGCTCGCACGAAACCCAGAGCAGCCCGACGGCGGCCTCCTCGGCCCCGAGCGGTGCCGTCAGCAGCAGTGGCCGGTGCAACTCCGATGCGGTCCAGGATCTGGTCGGCAAGGCCCTCTCCCCGGCTCTGGCCGAAGAAGGCCGGCAGCGCGCCGGTGCCCAGGTCGTCCGCGTGGTCCGTCCGCAGGACCCCATGACCATGGACTTCAACTCCCAGCGGCTGACCATCACCACCAGCGCCAGCCTGGTGGTACAGACCGCCACCTGCGGCTGATCCCTAGCGCACCCCACGACCTGCCGGCCACTGCCGCGCAGGTCGACGTCTGCCGCTAGAGGCCGAAGCCCTGGCGCAGGGCCGCCACGCTGTGGAAGTGAAAGGCCGGGCGGTGGCGCTCCAGCTCTTCCCGACTGCCGAAGCCATAGCCCAGGGCCACCGCCGCCACGCCGTTGGCCTGGGCGGCGATCAGGTCGTGCTCGCGGTCACCCAGCATCAGGCAACTCTCCGGCGCCAGGCCTTCGGTTTCCAGCACGAAACGCAGCAGCTCGGTCTTGTCGGTGCGGGTGCCATCCAGCTCGCTGCCATGCAGGGCGGTGAAGAACTCCGTCAGGGCGAAATGTCTGAGGATCTCCACGGCGAACACCCGCGGCTTGGCCGTCACCAGATAGAGCCGCCGCCCGGCCGCCTGCAGCTCGGCCAGCAACTCACGGATGCCCGCATAGACCTCGTTCTCATAGAGGCCGGTGGCGCGAAAATACCCCCGATAGGCTTCCACCGCGCGCCAGGCCCGCGCCTCGTCGAAGCCGTAGTGGGTCATGAAACTCTGCAGCAGCGGCGGGCCGATGAAGACCTCCAGCTTGCGCAGATCGGGCTCCTCGATGCCCTCGGCGCGCAGCGCCACCTGGATCGCCCGGGTGATGCCCAGGCGCGAATCGGTGAGGGTGCCATCGAGATCGAACAGCAGATGGGGGTGATGCATGGGGTGTCCTGGGCGGCGGAGATACTGGCCAGTATGGCGACCGGGGGCAGAGATCGGTAGGCTCGACTGCTCCACTGGAAATGAGTCTTGTTCGCTGATGCCGCTTTCGCCCCGTTTCGCCCGTCAGAGCGCCTGGCTGGCCCTGCCGCTGCTGCTCGCCCTCGCCGCTCCCGGCCAGGCCCGTCCCATCGATCAGCCCATGGATGCCCAGGTGCTCCAGCAGCCGGGCCACGGCTATGCCTTCAGCGAGCTCAAGCTGGATTCCGTCGATGGCGCCCGCCACTACCAGGTATGGATCGCCCGACCCGCCACCCCGGTACCGGCCGCCGGCTATCCGGTGCTCTACCTGCTCGACGGCAACGCCGCCCTGGGCGGGCTGAACGCCGAGTTGCTCGACACCCTGGCCAAGCGGCCCAATCCGCCCGTACTGGTCGCGGTGGGCTATGTCGGCGGCAAGCGCATCGACGGCCCCGGACGGGCCTACGATTACACGCCGTCGGCGCCTACCAGCGAACGCTTTCGCGAGATGGCCACCGGTGGCGCCGACGTCTTCCTGGCCTGGCTGCTGGACCGCCTGGAACCGGCAGTTGGCCGTCAGGTGCCGCTGGATCATGGCCAGCGCGCGCTCTGGGGTCACTCCCTGGGCGGGCTGTTCGTCCTCCACGCCCTGCTCACCCGCCCGGACGCCTTCGCCCAGGGCTACGCCGTGAGTCCCTCGCTGTGGTGGAGCCCTACCGTGCTGCCGCAAGACGACGAGCAATTGAAAGAGCGTTTCAAGGCGCACCCGGCCCGCCTGGTGCTACTGCAGGGCGGCGCCGAACGCGAGCTGCCCGCGCACTTCCAGAGCGAGGTCCCTGCCGATGCCACCCGGCGCCTGGCCGACCGCCTCGGCCAGCTCCCCGGCATCCGGGTGCGCTACGAGGTGCTCGAAGGCCTGGGCCACGGCCCCATGTTGCCGGCCTCGCTGAAAGCCGTGCTGAGCGAGTGGCGCTAGTCCGCCAGCCAGCGATACATCACCAGGCAATCCACCAGCCCCAGGCTGGCATGGCGATAGGCCCTGGGTAGGGTACCGACGATCTCGAAGCCGTGTTTCTGCCACAACCGCACCGCCACTTGGTTGCTGGCCACCACCGAGTTGAATTGCATGGCCTGGAAGCCCAGTTCGCGAGCCACCTGCACGGAGTGCTCGCAGAGAGCACCGGCCACGCCCTGGCCACGGGCGGCGGGAGCGACCATGTAGCCGCAATTGCAGACGTGATCGCCCGGGCCCATGGCATTGGCCTTGAGGTAGTAGCTGCCGAGAATCTGGCCATCGCGTTCGGCGACGAAGGTTGCCCGGGGCAATTCCACCCATAGTCGCCAGGCGTCGTCGCGGCTCATGTCCGGGTCGTAGGCGTAGGTCTCCCGGGCCTGGGCGACCTGCTGGATCAGCGGCCAGACCTGATCGAAATCGGCGGCTACGAAGGGGCGAATCTGCATGGGTGACTCCGGTGGACGAAAGAGTTGCCAGTGTCGCCTAGCCGGCTGCCGCTGCCAAATCATCGCCCTCTTCCAGCAGTCCCTGACCGCCCTGGCGACAGGCCGCCAGCAACTCCTCGGCCAGGCCCTCGTCGTCCAGCGCCCGCGCCAGCGCCACGCCACCGATCAGGGTGGTGACCAGCTGCAGCGCCCGGGCGCGCCGCTGCGCCGGCGGCCCCGACAGATCCCGTTCCAGCCGGCTGACGAAGCGCGCGAAGAAGCGCGTATAGCTGCCACGGATGGCGGCCTCCCGATGGGTGACATCGGCCGCCAGAAAGGCCAGCGGACAGCGCAGCGAATCGCCCTCGGCATGCTCGCGACTCAGGTAATGCTCGACCAGCTGGCCGAGGCCTGAGCGGCCGAGACTGTCGAGCCGGGCGCTGCCGACCTGGGCGGCATGGGCGATGGCCTGGTCATAGACCTCGGTCTTGTTGCGGAAGTGGTGATAGAAAGCGCCGCGGGTGAGACCGGCATCGGCCATCAGGTCATCGAGTCCGACCGCATCGAAGCCCCGGAGGGCGAACAGGCGGGCGGCGCTGTCGAGGATGCGCTGGCGGGTCTGCGCGCGCTGATCAAGGGGCCAAGCCATGGTTGCTCCAGATTATGTTCTTGAACATAAGGTCTCCTTTGCCAGCATCGCGGTTTCTTTGCAAGGAGTCTGCAGCATGAAGCCCTATCTCTTCGGCCCCGCCTTCAGCACCCTGGTGCGCAGCGTGCGCCTCCATGCTCTGGAGCGCGGCCTGGACCTGCCCTGTGGCCTCGCCCCGGGTGGCCAGGCCATCGCCTGGCGCAGCGAGGCCCACCTGGCGCTACATCCCTTCGGCCAAGTGCCGGTGCTGCTCGATGGCGAGCAACGGATCTTCGAGACCCTCGCCATCTGCAGCCATCTCGATCGTCAACTCGCGCCGGAGCACGGCGGTAATCCGGAGCAGGACGCCTGGAGCAGTGCCCTGCTGACCACAGTGGATACCCATCTGGTCCGCCGCTATCTGCTGCGGATCGCCGGGCCACGACCCGAGCCCTTCCGCACGCCGGAAGAGCAGCAGCGCGCCCTGGCCGCCGTCGACGCGACCCTGGGCGTGCTCGATCGCCAGCTGGGTGACCAGCGCTTTCTCTGCGGCGCCGAGTTCAGCCTGCCCGACGCCCTGCTGGTGCCCATGCTGGACTACCTGGAGCCCCTGCCGGAACTCCGCTGGCCGGCGAGCTGGCCCCGCCTCGCCGCCTATCTCGACCGCCTGCGCGCGCGACCCTCCGGCCAGGCGATCCTGGTGGCGACCGACTTCAAGCTGCGGTGAGCCCGTAAGAGCCACTGGAGCTACCGGTGACCACTTACCGTCCCCAACACACCCCACCATCCCCTCTCCCTCGGGGAGAGGGCCAGGGTGAGGGCTCACCCACCACCCCCGCCTACCTGCTAGCCTTGGAAGCTCCCTCCTCAGCCCAAGGACCGCCCATGACCACCGTCCGTCCCATCGCCCTCGTCACCGGTGCCTCCCAGGGCATCGGCCGCGCCGTCGCCCTCGGCCTGCTCGCGGACGGCTTCCGCGTGGTCCTGGCAGCCCGTCGCGCCGAACCCCTGGAGGCCCTCGCCGAAGAGGCCCGGCAACAGGGCGGCGAAGCCCTGGCGGTACCCTGCGATGTCACCGATGCCGCCAGCGTCGAGGCCCTGTTCGCCCGCATCCGCGACACCTATGGCCGTCTCGACCTGCTGTTCAACAATGCCGGCGTCGGCGCCCCGGCGGTACCCATCGACGAGTTGGAGCTGGACGCCTGGCACCGGGCGGTCAACACCAACCTCACTGGGGTCTTTCTCTGCAGTCGGGCCGCCTTCGCCCTGATGCGCGCGCAGTCGCCCCGTGGCGGGCGCATCATCAATAACGGCTCCATCTCGGCGCACACGCCCAGGCCCTTCAGCGCGCCCTACACCGCCACCAAGCACGCCGTGGCCGGTCTGACCAAGGCCCTGGCTCTGGACGGTCGCGCCTTCGATATCGCCTGCGGCCAGATCGACATCGGCAACGCGGCCACCGAGATGACCGAGCGCATGGCGAGTGGCGTGCTCCAGGCCGACGGCAGCACTGCCGTGGAACCGCGCATGGACGTCAAACACGTCGCCGACGCCGTCCGCTACATGGCCAGCCTGCCACTGGACGCCAACGTTCAGACACTGACGGTGATGGCGACCAAGATGCCCTATGTGGGTCGGGGCTAAGGGGTTCCACGTGGAACCCGATCAGACAGGGAGCAGGAAATGAATCCAACCGAAGTCGTCTCCTTCTGGCGCGCCGCCGGCCGGCGCCAGTGGTTCAACGGCGGCCCTGCCTTCGATGCCGAATGCCGCACTCGCTTCGAGGCCGCGCATCTGGCCGCCAGCCGCGGGGAACTGGACGGCTGGGCCACCGGCGCCGAAGGCGCCCTGGCCCTGTGCCTGCTGCTCGATCAGATCCCGCGCAATATCTATCGTCATAGCGGCCACGCCTTCGCCACCGACGGCCTGGCCTTGAGGCACGCGCGCCAGGCGATCGACGCCGGCCTGGATCAGCAGGTCGAAGCCGAGTTGCGCGCCTTTTTCTATCTGCCGTTCGAACACTCCGAAGCCCTGGCCGATCAGCAGCGCTCGCTCGACTTGTTCGAGGATCTGGGCATCGAGCACTACCGGCGCTATGCCGAGGCCCACTTGGAGGTGATCGCTCGCTTCGGTCGCTTCCCGCACCGCAACCGGGCGCTGGGGCGGCTCAGTACGCCGGAGGAACAGGCTTGGCTGGATGCTGGCGGCGGTTTCTAGCCGTTTCTTCTGGCCGCCGAGACAGGCTGCCTCAGCCCCGCCACTCCACTACCAGATCCGCCCGGGCTCTATCGCCGTCGATCAGTCGCGCATTGGGCTCGTCGGTGCTTTCCACCCAGGCCTCGGCCTCCGCGCGGCTGCGGCCGAAGTGCATGTGGCGGGCGACCAGGCGTTCACGGCGCTCCGCGGGATCGACGCGCACGTACCAGCACTCGTCGAACACCTCGGCGACATCGCTCCAGGGCGCCTGGGTCAGCAGCAGGTAGTTGCCCTCGCTGATCACCAGCTGGGTCTCGGCGGGGACCGGGATGGCATTGGCGATGGGCTCCTCGATCTCGCGATTGAACAGCGGCGCATAGACGGTCTCCCTGGCCACCGGCGTCTTCAGCCGCTGCAGCAGGGCGCGATAGCCGCGCGCATCGAAGGTGTCCGGCGCGCCCTTGCGTTGCGCGCGACCCAGGCGGGCCAACTCGCGATTGGCCAGGTGATAGCCGTCCATGGGCACCACCACGGCACGCTCGCCCAGCGCCGCCGCCAGCAGCTCGGCTACGGTCGACTTGCCCGCACCCGGGGTGCCCGCGATGCCCAGCAGGCGACGTCCACCCTGGGCCAGCAGTGCCGCGGCGCGGGCCAGCAGTTCAGCTGGGAGTTGCAGGCCATCGACCGGACGCTGGCTGCTCATGCCGGCACCCCCGGCAACGTGAGGATGGAAACCGCAGGCAGACATGGGAAAACGGTCATGGCGAAGGTTCCGGCAATAGGGATCGCGGCACGCTAGCACCCACCGCCGCGGTCGTCGACTCGGGGGCTGCGCCGGCGGAAAGCGATCACAGTCTGCAGCCATACGAGCGGATCACCGCTGCGCCCCCTCGGCATCCACCCGGCGCTCTCGTACACTCCGCTTCCAATCGGCCGCAAGCCGCCGTGTGCCTTATACAAAGGGATTTGGTCGCCATGAAGAAACCATTACTCACCACCCTCGCCGGTGTGGCCCTGGTCGCCGTCGGCACTGCCGTGGGCGGCGCCTGGTACACCGGCACCCGGCTGGAGGGCGAATTGCGCCAGGCCGCGAGCCAGGCCCAGGTGGCCCTGCAGGCGCAACTGCCCGAGTACCCCTTGCAGCTGCAGCTGGTCGAGCTGCAACGCGGTGTCTTCAGCAGCACCGCCACCTTCAGCCTGACCGTGCAGGCCGAGGATCGGCCGCCCGTGGAGGTACTGCGGGTGCTCGACGACATCCAGCACGGCCCCTTCCCCCTGACCCGCCTCAAGTCCCTGCAGCTGGCGCCGGTCATGGCGGTCAACCGCTTTACCCTGGCGCGTACGCCGCTCACGGCCGATCTCTTCACCCTGGCCAAGGGCGCCGAACCCGTGCAGCTCGACGCCACCCTGGGCTACGACCGTGCGGTGGACGGCGGCCTGACCCTGGCCGCCCTGCACCTGGACCAGCCCCAGGGCGCGGTGGCCTTCTCCGGTCTGAACGCCACCTTCCACACTGACATGGAGGCCAGCCGACTGCGTCTGGACAGCACGGTCGGCCAATTCAGCCTCAATGTGCGCACGCCGGATGGCTGGGCCAAGCTGGAGACCGAAGGTTTCGGGCTGACCGGCGACAACCGCCGCAATGCCGATGGCTTCTGGCTGGGCCCGGGTCAGCTGCGCCTGGGGCGCCTGCTGCTGGCCATGCCCGGCAAACCCGCGGTGGAGCTGCGGGACCTGCAGCTCCAGGGCGACACCCAACAACAGGGCCAGCAACTGGCGGGGACGCTCAATGCCAGCCTCGGCCGACTCGACATCGCCGGCCAGACCCTGGGCAAGGCGAGTCTGAGCAGTCACTACAGCAATCTCGACAGCCCGGCCCTGGCCCAGCTCAACGCCCTGCTGCAGCACCTGCAGCTGGATACCGAGCAGGGTCTCGATCCCACCACCCAGGCGACCTTGCAGCAGCACCTCGGCGATGTGCTCGCCGCGCGTCCCCAACTGGTGGTGGATGACCTGCGCTTCGATACTCCCGGCGGCAGCAACCACCTGCGCCTGGACCTGACCCTGGCCAAGCCAGCGACCTACGATCTACCGCCGGAGCAACTCGCGGCCCAGCTGCTGGCCGGTCTCGATGCGCGCCTGTCGGTGGCGCGGGGCAGCCTGGTGGATGGCGTCCTGTTCCAGGGCGGCGCCCAGCGCACTCAGCCAGCCATGCAGCAACAGGCCCAGGCCACCGCCGAAGCCTTGGCCGGCATCGGCCTGAACAGCGGCCTGCTCAAGGCCGAAGGCGAGGATCTGGTGGCCACCCTGAATTACAGCGCCGGGCGGCTGATGCTCAACGGCCAGGAGGTACCGCCGGAACAGCTGCTGGCCCTGCTGGAACGCCCGCAACCCACGGCACCCGCCAAACCCCAGGGCAAGGCGCCGTAGCGCTAGTGGATGTTTGGGCTGTTGGGCTTCGACGATAAAGCCGTCTCAACCCAACCTACGCAGGCTCCGTAGGTTGGGTTGAGCTACGCGAAGCCCAACAGGCCCCAACCGACCTACTTCAACTCCAGCCCGCCACTGGCCTTATTCAGCTCGCGCAGGTGCTTGCCGAGCAGGTCCAGGTTACCTTCGGTCAGGTCCAGGCCGTCGCGGGCCTCTGGCGAAAGCAGCTGGCGGACCTCGTTGTTGAGGGTGTCTCTGAGGCTGCGCAGGTGCGCCTGGCGCTTCTGGCTCTCGGCGGTCAGCTGTTCCCACTCGCCCGGTTGCGGCAGGCCGTAGCCGTCGGTGCCGAGCAGCTCGGCGGGGCGGCTCAGGTAGCCGCTGTCCTTGAGGATCTGCTCCAGGGCACCACCGGCCTTGCCGAAGCGCGCCTTGTCCACCGCATCCTGGCCCAGGTAGCGATCCTTGAGCTCGGTCTGCGCCTGCAGCAAGGCTCGGCGATAGGCCGCCTGCTCCAAGAGCAGCAAGGCGGCGCTGGCGCGCAGATCGGCGCGCTGGAAGTGCTCGCGGCGCTGCTGCGGGGTCAGCGCCAGCCAGGCCTCGACGTCCCCCTGGGGCAGGTTCAGGCGCTCCCTGGCCACTTTGAACATGGCCTGGAAGCGCTCGCGGAAGCTGTCGAAGCGATAGCCCAGCCGCAGCGCCTCGCGCGGATCGTCCAGCACCGAGGTGTCCACCAGATCCTTGAACCTGAGCGCGTCCATCAGCCCGGTGGGGGTGATGACATCGAGCTGGGCATCGGCCAGACGCGGCACGCCGTCGTGCAACAGCTTGAAGGTTTCCACAGCGCAGTTGTTGGTGACGAAGTAGTACTGGCCGTCATAGCTCCAGTGCACCTGGGCGGTGCGTTCGAGAAAATCGGCGATCTCCGGGCGGGTCAGCTTGAGCGGGACCGATTGCAGGCCGCGCAGCTCCACCTTGGTGTACTCGTCCACCACCTGGGCCAGCGGCAGCACGAACAGCCGCGAGGGGTAGGAGCCGGTCAGACCGCGCCAGCTGGAGAGCTGGACGTCGTTGACGAAGGCCCGGAACGACAGCACCAGGTGGTATTGCAGGTCCAGCCGGCAATCCGGGCCGCGTGGCCGACCGGGGGCGCAGACCACCAGGCGCAGCATGCTGTGGCCCCAGCGGCTCATGACCTTCTCGTTGCCCTCGGCCAGCAGGTAGTCGACCGCATAGACCCGCTCCGGATCGAGCCAACCCAGGGGCGCCTCGCCGAAGTCGTTGCCGGCGTTGAGATAGGGATAGCGCCCCGGACAGGCATCGTGCGCCGGCGACCAGCCGAAGTGCTCGGCGAAGTAGCGCTGCAGCGCCGGCCGCCGGCAGGCGTAGCTCGGGTCGAGCAGGAAGTACTCCATGTTCACCGCCACGAATTCCTTCGGGTTGGTGACTTCATAGAGATCGGGACTGCGGGCGATGAAGAGGTTCTTGGACTCGCGATT
The DNA here is from genome assembly GCF_021106615.1 of Pseudomonas sp. PLB05. Lineage (NCBI taxonomy): Bacteria > Pseudomonadati > Pseudomonadota > Gammaproteobacteria > Pseudomonadales > Pseudomonadaceae > Pseudomonas > Pseudomonas sp. PLB05. The sequence goes on along the minus strand of NZ_JAJOHO010000002.1, from coordinate 275,707 downwards.
GCCATGCTTGCGCGTCTTTACCTGCCAACCGGCCAGGTCCAGCAGCCGCGGATCGTCGGACAGGGTGTAGCTGCGCCCGGCCTGGCCCTGGCATTTCACCGGCAGCTGGTCGGAGGTTAGCCCCAGGCCGCCGCAGGAGAGGATCAGCTGGCGCTGCGCGGGCGTCCAGACGCGCTCGCGGTCATAGAAGTGGGTCAGCTCGTGCAGCACCGTGGCCAGCAGTTCGCGGTGCTGGGTGCCGTGGGGGCGACCGGTCTGGATGCGGGTGTCGCTGCCGTCCACCAGACTGGGCAGCAGGCGGCGATTGAGCAGCAGGTTGCGCCGATCCGCCTCGCCATAGGCTTCTTCCAGCAGCTCGCTGCTCCAGCGTACCGGGATGCGCTCATCCAGCGCCGCCTTGAATTTGGGTGGCAGCAGGGCCTGGGCTTCAGCCAGCAGTTGCTGGGTCGCCTGTATCTGCGCGGGCGTCAGGCCCTGGGTGTCGAGTTCGAGGTGCAGGGCGGCCTGGGCCCCACCGAGGGCCAGGCCGGCCGCGAGGCCGGCCAGCCACTGCCGCAGCCGGCCGGCGCGGTTCTTCACAGCGCCAGGATGGCCTGGGCCAGCTGCAGGTCGTTGGCCTGGCGCGCAGCCGGGAACTGGTCGCGCAGGCTGCGGAAGGCTTCTTCCAGCTGGACGCCACGGATGTCGCCGTCGGTGGCGACGAAGCTGGCGGCATCGCCACGCGCGGCCTGGATCATCTTGGCGTCGCGGATGGAGGTGGTGGTGTCGGAAGTGAAGTCGATGCTGCGCTGCAGCGCCCGCACCACGATGTTACTGGTGGCCACCAGGGTCTGGGCCTGAGCCAGGCTCGAAACGCCCAGGGTCAGGGCAGCGGCGATAAGCAGGGAACGGCGCATGGATACTCCAGGGATGTCACGGAATTGAAACGGACTACTGACTCAGAATCGCCTGGGCGAGTTCCCGGTCGGAGGCGTGCAGCGCCGGATCGGCCGCACGCAGGGCTCTCAAGGTTTCTTCCAGCTGGGCACCGCGCAGGGCGCCGTCGGTGGCGACGAAGGCCGCGGCATCGTCACGGGCCGCCAGGACCAGCTTGTTCTGGAAGGGACCGGTGGTGAGCTGGCTGGTGCCGTAGATGGTCTTGACCAGACCCTCGGTGGTGGAGTCGAACGCCAGGACCGGCGTGGCGAGACAGAGGCCGAGCAACAGCGCGGCAGAACGACGGATATGCATGGATGACGACCCTCCGGTGGCAGATGGTCGCCAAGGCTAACGCAGCCCCCCGTTCCGGGCTAGCAGCCACGGAGTACGGGGGTATCGCGGTGTTGCGCGTCAGATGGCGAGAATCGCCTGGGCCAGCTGACCATCACTGGCCTGACGCAGTTCGGGCGCCTGACTGCGCAGGTGGTCCAGCGCCGCTTCCAGGCGTACGCCGCGGATGTCGCCGGCGCTGCCAACGTAGGTGGCCGCATCGTCACGGGCTTCCTGGACCAGCTTGTCGTTCTTGAAGGAGCCGGTGATGGACGAGGTGGTGTCCGAGGTCGCATCGATGGCGTTGACGATGATGTCGGTCGTGACATAGAAGCTCGACGCCGAGGCGGCGGTGGACAGGCAGAACAGCGCCGCGGCGGCGCCCAGGTGCAGGGTTTTCATGGGGGACTCCCGTCTGGATAGGCTTGACTGAGACTACCGCCAGCCCGAGGAAGTCGCACTTCGGCGCAGATTTTCACTCCCGCCAGAAGGGCTTGCCGCCTTCGCGGTACTGATCCGCGAGATTCAGTCCCAGATCGGCCAGGGCGCGGCTGTCCAGTTGCTGCAGTTGCCGTCGGCTCTGGACCCGCGATCGCCAGCGGACGAGCAGCTCGCACAGGTGGCGTAATCCACGCCGGTGAATGACGAAACGGGCAAGGGCGATACCGGGCGATAAGCGATCCATGGCGAGATCCAGCGAGGTGGCAGAGGAGTCTCAGCTTCGCCGCTGGCACCGGAGCGAACCACTTACAGCTGCGCGACACTGTATCCGTACAAAATTAAAAATTTTTAATCTGTACCTGTCGCTACTGTCCGGACCGCTCTAGCAGGGCGGACTGCGCCGGTTGGAAGGCACACGGCTGTATCCCCGCCCTGCGGCGTATGCCTGATCTGCCCGAGTCGCTACAATCGACCCTTTCAGCGCCCATTCGCGAGAGGCACCGCCATGAGCTTCAAAGTTTTCGTCGACGGCCAGGAAGGCACCACCGGCCTGCGTCTGCTGGACTACCTGACCGGCCGTTCGGACATCGAACTGCTGCGCATCGACGAGAGCAAGCGCAAGGACCCGGCCGAGCGCGCGCGCTTTCTCAATGCCGCCGATGTGGCCTTCCTCTGCCTGCCCGATGCCGCCTCCCGGGAAGCGGTCGGTCTGGTGACCAATCCCAACACCTGCATCATCGACGCCAGCACCGCCTTCCGTACCGACAGCGGCTGGACCTACGGCCTGCCCGAGCTGGCCCCCGGTCAGCGCGAGGCGCTACGCGCCAGCAAGCGCATCGCCAACCCCGGCTGCCACGCCACCGCCTTCATCCTGCTGGCCCGACCGCTGGTGGATGCCGGCCTGCTGGCCCCGGACACCCCGCTGTCGGCCTTTTCCCTGACCGGCTACAGCGGTGGCGGCAAGCAGATGATCGCCGCCTACGAAGCCGGCGGCGAGGCGCGCCTGCTGAGTCCGCGTCCCTATGCCATGGGCCAGGGCCACAAGCACCTGCCGGAAATGCGCGTGCAGAGCGGTCTGGCCGCCGCGCCGGTGTTCAGCCCCATTGTCGGCCCCTTCCTCAAGGGCCTGGCGGTGACCATCCCGCTGCACGCCAGCCAGCTGCGCCCGGGCACCAGCGCGGCCGACCTGCAGGCGGCGCTGGCCCGCCACTATGACGGCGAAGCCTTCATTCGGGTGGCGCCGGTAGCTGCCGAGGAGGAGTTGGACAATGGCTTCTTCGACGTCCAGGCCAACAACGATACCAACCGCGCCGACCTCTTCGTCTATGGCAATGCCGAGCGGATGACGCTGGTGGCGCGCCTGGACAACCTGGGCAAGGGCGCGGCCGGCGCTGCGGTTCAGTGCATGAACGTGCACCTGGGCGCCGACGAGGGTCTGGGACTCGCCAGCGGCCGCTAGTCAGGGCGCCGGCTTTCTGCACGGGCGGGGCGAACCTTTCTCGAGGCGCCCCGTCTGAATTGCTGAACGGTTCGGATAACCGTTCTGCTCCTTTGCTGTTTAGTGTTGGCAGATGCTGGACCCCTGCTGTGGCGGTCCAGTCTTGAACTCCGGACTTCTCCCCTCCCCCGATGGAAGTCCGGAGTTTTTTTATGCCTCGGCGGCGGGCTCGTCGAGACCCAGCCAACTGGCCAACACCCGCTGGGCATCTTCTATCCCCTGGCGCTTGGGCGCCGAGAACAGCTGGATGCTGGCGGTATCACCCCAGCCCTGACGCACCTCGCGCTGGACCTTGAGCAGGGCGTTCTTCTGCGCGCCGAAGGCCAGCTTGTCGGCCTTGGTCAGCAGGATGTGCAGCGGCATGGAACTGGCCTGGGCCCAGTCCAGCATCAGACGGTCGAATTCGGTCAGCGGATGGCGGATATCCATCATCAGCACCACGCCGCTGAGCGAATTGCGGCTGCTCAGATAGGCTTCCAGGTGCTCCTGCCAGTGCTGCTTGAGCGGGATCGGCACCTTGGCGTAGCCATAGCCGGGCAGGTCCACCAGGCGCCGCTCCTCGTCGAGGGTGAAGAAGTTGAGCAGCTGGGTGCGCCCCGGCGTCTTCGAGGTGCGCGCCAGATTGGCGTGGGTCAGGGTGTTGAGCGCACTGGACTTGCCGGCGTTGGAGCGACCGGCGAAGGCCACTTCCAGACCGCTGTCGAGCGGGCACTGATCGACCTTGGCGGCACTGATGAGAAAGGACGCCTGCTGGCACAGACCGACGATGGGATTCTTGAAGCTGGACATGGGGGTACTCGCGAGCGCGCGGCAAAGCCAGCAGTATATCGGATGCGCTGGGCGAGGACCGCGCTCCTGGCAACCTGAACGAAGCCTGAACATGGCCGGCCTCGACGGCGTCAGCGACTAGGCGCGGCGATGCACCCGGCTACAATGCCCGCAATCCGTCATGCCCGGTTGGTGGGCGTGCTTTCTTCCAGGAGTAGTCCCATGCGCAACCTGCTTTTCTCCGCCGTGTTCGCCGCCGCCAGTCTGTTCGGCGCGGCCGCCCATGCCGACGACATCCAGGCCGGCAAGCAGTACACCGAACTGAGCAGTCCGGTTCCGGTGTCCGAACCCGGCAAGATCGAAGTGGTTGAGCTGTTCTGGTACGGCTGCCCGCACTGCTACGCCTTCGAGCCCACCCTCAACGCCTGGTCCAAGAAGCTGCCCGACGACGTCACCTTCAAGCGCGTGCCGGCCATGTTCGGTGGCGTCTGGAACGTCCACGGTCAGCTGTTCGTGACCCTGGAAGCCATGGGCGTGGAAGCCAAGGTGCACGACGCCGTCTTCGCCGCCATCCACAAGGAGCACAAGAAGCTCGCCACCCCCGAAGAGATGGCCGACTTCCTCGCCACCCAGGGCGTGGATCGCGACAAGTTCCTCAGCACCTACAACTCCTTCGCCGTGAAGGGTCAGGTGGAAAAGGACAAGAAACTGGCCATGGCCTATCAGATCACCGGCGTACCAACCATGGTGGTCAACGGCAAGTATCGTTTCGACCTGGGCTCCTCGGGTGGTCCGGACGAAACCCTGAAAGTCGCCGACTTCCTGATCCAGAAAGAACGCGCCGCCAAGTAAGCTTCATCCGCCGCCGCGTCCTGCGGCGGCGGCTCCTCAGTTCGTCCCGCCCAAGCGGCCTCTGGTCGTCCTGCTCAAACTTTCCCCGAAACCGCCGATACCCTAGCCACTATCAAGTTGGTTGGGCGCCCCGTCGTGCCTGCCTGCTGGCCACCCTCAAGCCTTTGGAGCGGGCGGATGGAGCGCGCGGACGTCGAACGCTGGAAAAACAAATACCTGGAGAGCCTCGAGAATCTCGAACGCCTGGAGAGCCGGTGGGAAAACCGCCTGGACCTGGTGCGTCGTGGCCTCGTGCGCAGCAGTCTGGCCGCCGAAGGCAACGACGCGGCGGTGGACGCCTGCCTGGTCGAATTGCGCGACATTCTCCGCCGGGACGACAGCGACGCCGATCTCGCCAAGCTGATTCCGCGCCTGGAGCGCACCGTGCTCGATTCCGAGCAGCGCCGGGAATTGCGTGCGCGCCAGGTAACCGAGGCCTTTGCCGAACTCTGCCGGCTGCTGCAGACCCTGGAGTTGCCGCGTGACCAGCGCAAGGCGCTCAAGGGTTTCGCCAAGCGCGCCCAGGCCGCTGCCGGCCAGCCGAGCGAGCTGCCCGCGCTGCTCGGCGAGTTCAGCCGCCTGCAGCAACAGGCCCTGAGCCAGCTGCACCCCGAGCAGCCCGCCCGCCCCGGCTTCCTGCAGCGCCTGCTGGGAGGACGAGGCGAGCATGCGGAAGAGGCGCCAGCGACGCTACCGGCGCAGATGCCCGACGCCGCTGCGCCTCTCGCCCAGGCCGAGCCGGCGGAAACGTCCGAACCGCCAGCGCTGGCCAGTCCGCCAGCCGCTGCCGTCGAGATCAGCGGCGATGCTTCGCTTGCGCCGGCCGATCCGGCCTATGCCCTGCCACCGGTGCCCGAGCCCGGCTACAGCGCCATCGCCCCGCATCTGGAAGCCACCCTTTTGCGCCTGCTCGACGACCTGGCGCTGCCCGATAGCCACAAGCCCCAGGCCGAGCACCTGCGCCAGCGCATCCAGGGCAGTCTGAACTGGTACGAACTGGTACCGGTGCTCGACGACCTGTCGGTACTGGTGCTGGCCCTCAACCATTCCGGGCAGAGCGAATTCCAGCTCTATCTGCGCCGCCTCAACGAGCGCCTCGCCGCCTTCCAGACCGGTCTGCAACACGTCCACGACCAGCGTCAGGACGGCCAGACCCAGGAGCGGGCCTTTGGCGAGGCCCTGCGCGGTCAGGTCAACGAACTGCAGAGCGAGGTCCAGGAGGCCACCGACTTGGACAGTCTCAAGCTGTCCCTCGACAGCCGACTGGAAGGCCTGCTGACCAGCCTGGCCGAGCAGCAGAGCCAGCGCGAGACCCGCGAGCAGGAAGCCAGCGAGCGATTCAACGCCCTCACCGAGCGCGTCGCCGGCATGGAGCGCGAGGCCCAGCAGTATCGCGGCCACCTCGAAGAACAGCGACAGAAGGCCCTCTGCGACCCCCTCACCGGGCTGCCCAATCGCGCCGCCTGGAGCGAACGCCTGGAACTGGAGGTGGCCCGCTGGCAACGCCATGGCGGCGACCTGCTGCTGGCGGTGCTCGATGTCGATCTGTTCAAGCGCATCAACGACGGCTACGGTCACCTGGCCGGCGACAAGGTGCTCAAGATCATCGCCAGCGAATTGCAGCGCCGCCTGCGCAAGACCGACTTCATCGCCCGCTTCGGCGGCGAGGAGTTCGTCGTGCTGTTGAGCGCCACGCCGGTCGCCGGCGGGGTGACCCTGATCGAGCAGCTACGCGCCGCCGTCGCCGCCTGCCCCTTCCATTTCAAGGGCGAGCGGGTGGTGATCACCCTGTCCGCTGGTCTTGCCGCCTTTGCGCCGGGCGAGGATGCCGATACCGTATTCGAACGTGCCGACCAGGCGCTCTACCGCGCCAAGCGCGCCGGACGCGATCGCCTGGACGTGGCCTGACCCTTCCGCCGTTCGCGAGGTAATCGTGCGAAATCCCTTCAAGTTCCTCCCCTGGCTGCTCTGCGGCCTGCTCCTGGCCGGCTGCTCCAGCGGTCCGCGCATCAACGACGACTACACCGCCCGCGACCAGGACAGCCGGGTGCAGTACATCGTGCTGCACTACACCGCAGCGGGCTCCCAGCAGTCGCTCAAGCTGCTGACCCAGGCCGGCGTCAGCGCCCACTACCTGATCGACACCGATGGCACCATCTACCGTCTGGTGGATGAGAATCGCCGCGCCTGGCATGCCGGCGTCAGCGAATGGGAAGGCCGTACCTGGCTCAATTCCACCTCCATCGGCATCGAGATGGTCAACCTGGGCTTTCGCGACACCCCGGCCGGACGCCAGTGGTATCCCTTCAGCGAAGCCCAGATCCAGGCGCTGATTCCGCTGCTCAAGGACATTGAACAACGCCACGGCCTGGATCGCCGCGCCATCGTCGGCCACAGCGACATCGCCCCGGGACGCAAGCAGGATCCGGGTCCGCTGTTTCCCTGGGCGCGCCTGGCCGCGGCGGGGCTGATCAACTGGCCGAATCAGAACGTGGTCGCCCAGCGCCAGGCCAGCCTGGGCGGCGTGCTGCCGCCGCCGGCCTGGTTCCAGGATCAGCTGGCGCGGATCGGTTATGCGGTGCCGCGCACCGGCGTGCTCGATGCGGCCACCCGCGATGTCATCGGTGCCTTCCAGATGAAGTACCGGCCCGGCCGTTTCGACGGCCAGCCGGATCTGCAGACGGCGGCATTGCTGCTCAGCCTGCCCAGCGGTCGCTAGGCCGGCCGAGGCGACCTACAGCCGCACGCTGGCGAAGGTGGATTCGCCCTGGGCCTGACTCAGGGCCGCCAGCGCGGACGAGGCCGGCATCAGCGACAGCTCCTGGGACAGCGGCATCAGTGCGATGGGCTGCTGGATGGTCGGACCCTGGCGCTCGTCGCGCGGCGGGATGCCGAAGTATTCGCGGTAGCACTTGGAGAAGTGCGGGGTGGAGACGAAGCCGCACACCGAGGCCACCTCGATGATCGACAGGGTGGTCTGCTTGAGCAGCTGCCGGGCGCGGATCAGCCGCAGCTTGAGGTAGTAGCGCGACGGCGAGCAGTGCAGGTACTTCTGGAACAGGCGCTCCAGCTGGCGCCGGGACACATCCACATAGACCGCCAGCTCGTCGAGGTCGATGGGCTCTTCGAGATTGGCCTCCATCAGCGCCACGATCTCCTGCAGCTTGGGCTGGTTGGTACCCAGCATGTGCTTGAGCGGGACGCGCTGGTGATCCTGCTCGTTGCGGATGCGCTCGTAGATGAACATCTCCGAGATCGCCGCCGACAGCTCGCGACCATGCTCGCGACCGATCAGGTGCAGCATCATATCCATCGGCGCGGTACCGCCCGAGGCGGTGCAGCGGTTGCGGTCGATGGTGAACAGACGGGTGCTGAGCACCACGCGCGGATAGGCTTCCTGCAGGGCCGCCAGGGTTTCCCAGTGCACGCTGCAGTCGTAGCCGTCGAGCAGACCGGCACGGGCCAGGGCCCAGCTGCCGGTACAGACCGCGCCCAGCTTGCGGCCCTGGCGCGCCTGGCTCTGCAGCCAGGTGCAATGCTCGCGCGACACGCTACGCTGGATGCCCACGCCGCCGCAGACGATCACCATGTCCATTGCCGGGGCGGCGCTGACGGCGCTGTCCGGAGTGATCTGCAAGCCGTCGCTCGCCCGCACCGGACGGCCGTCCAGACTCAGGGTGCACCAGCGATAGAGTTCGCGTCCCGACAGCTGGTTGGCCATGCGCAGCGGCTCCACCACCGACGCCAGGGAGATAAGTGTGAAGTTGTCCAGCAGCAGAAAGCCGATGGACTGGATCGCACGGGCCTGTGACGAGGTGGGAATGGGCGACATGGTTTGAATCTCCTTCACGCAGGCTGGGGCCCTTTGCTGGGCTCTAATGAGGTGCGGCGGACAACGTTGGGCGAAAGATGTGTCGCGGACGCATAAGTCATGTCGCAATTCCCATGCCGAAAATGGGTGAACCCCGCTGCAGGCAGGCTGTCTGGGGCGAATAATCCATTAAGCAGCGGTCAATGGCGTTGATTAGATAGGGTTTTTAATTGCGACCTTTCAGGTCTGAGACCGACCTCTGGGAGATAGCACTTCGCCAGAGGTATCCCATCGGTAACACCAGGACATAACCGATGCGCGCCAAAATGTGGCATGGCGACTCAGTTGGCACGGTTGTAGTTCAGGCCAGCGACCGTTGGTCGCCCTTCTGGCCACTTGTGGCGAAAAGCCATCAAGACCGGGACCAGACGGACCGGTACGTGCAGTGGCCAGGGTCCTTCCCTTCGCGATTCCCTGGAGTTCAGGATGAAAATCTCCCAAGCGCTGTGGTTGTCCGGTCTGTTGCTGAGCTCGACCGTGCAGGCGGGCGAGGCCGAAAGTTGCCAGCAGGTGCGCCTGGCCGATGTCGGCTGGTCGGATCTCAATATCACCAACGCCATGACCCGCTATCTGCTCAGCGCCCTCGGTTACGAGACCGAGGTGCTGCGCCTGTCCCTGCCGCAGACCTACGACGCCCTGGCCGCAGGCGAGGCCGATGTCTTTCTCGGCAACTGGATGCCGGCGCAGGCCAAGCTCAGCCAGCCCATGGTCGACGCAGGAGCGGTCGAACGCCTGCACGCCAATCTGGAGGGCGCTCGCTACACCCTGGCGGTGCCCGAGTATGTCTACGAGGCCGGGGTCAAGAACTTCGCCGACATCGCCCGCTTCGCCGAGCGTTTCGACCGCACTATCTATGGCATCGAGCCCGGCAACGACGGCAATGCCCTGGTCAAGAAGATGATCGCCAGCAACGCCTTCGGCCTGGGCGACTTCAGGCTCGACGAATCCAGCGAGCAGGGCATGCTGACCCAGGTGCGGATGAAGGAGCTGCTGGACCGCCAGTGGATCGTCTTTCTCGGCTGGGAACCGCATCCGATGAACGTCCGGCACAAGCTGGCCTACCTGGACGGCGGCGACGACTACTTCGGACCCAATCAGGGTGGGGCGACGGTCTACACGGTGGTGCGCAAGGGCTATGCCCAGCAGTGCCCCAACGTGGCCCGGCTGCTGGGCAACCTGGAGTTTTCCCTGGACATGGAAAACCAGCTGATGGATCGGGTGCTCAACGAAAAGGACAATCCGCGCCGCGCCGTGCGCAACTGGCTCAAGCGCAATCCCGAACGCCTCGACGCCTGGCTCAAGGGCGTCGCCACTCGCAGCGGCGCGCCGGGCAACGCCGCGGTGAAGGCCAGCCTGGCCAACTGAGTCGCGGGCCTGTGCGATGGCTATCAACCCCTCTGGGCAGCGGCTCGCCGCAAGGGGCATGTGCGCTCGCACCGCCGCCTCGCGCGGCCACGCCGCCCTAGGCGCGGACCTGCCCCGGGGCTCGTGCTGGATACGACATTTCCGCTTCTGGTTGCGACGCCGCGTACACTGGTAGCGACGCAGGCGGTAGGCGAGCCTGGGGGGATGGGTTACAGATAAATACACGTGGGGCGCACCGAAAGGTACCCCGCCAAACGCAAGGAGATGTGTCCATGAAAGGTTGTTCCCGTTGGCTCTTGAGTGCCGCTCTGCTGGCGCCACTCGCTGTTCAGGCGGCCGAACCGGCTTCCTGTGCCAAGGTGCGCTTTGCTGACGTCGGCTGGACCGACATCACCGTGACCACGGCCGTGACCAGCGAGGTGCTGCACGCCCTCGGCTACCAGACCACGACCAACATGATCTCCGTACCGGTTACCTACAAGTCCCTGCAGAACAAGGACATCGACGTCTTCCTCGGCAACTGGATGCCGAGCATGGCGGCGGACATCAAGCCCTATGCCGACAATGGCAGCGTCGAGACCGTGCGCGCCAACCTGGAGGGCGCCAAGTACACCCTGGCCGTCCCCCAGTACGTCTATGACGCCGGGGTCAAGAGCTTCGCCGACATCGCCAAGAACGCCGACAAGTTCGACGGCAAGATCTACGGCATCGAGCCGGGCAACGATGGCAATCGCCTGATCCAGGGCATGATCGACAAGAACACCTTCGACCTGGGCAAGTTCAAGCTGGTGGAGTCCAGCGAGGCCGGGATGCTGTCGCAGATCCAGCGCGCCGAGCGGCGCCAGCAGTGGGTGGTCTTCCTCGGCTGGGAACCCCACCCGATGAACACCCGCTTCAAGATGGCCTATCTCCAGGGCGGCGACGACGTCTTCGGCCCCAACTACGGCGGCGCCACCATCTACACCAACGTGCGCAAGGGCTACGTCCAGGAATGCCCCAACGTGGGCAAGCTGCTGACCAACCTGTCCTTTACCCTGGACATGGAAAACCAGCTGATGGACAAGGTGCTCAACGAAAAACAAGCCGCGAGCGCCGCCGCCAAGGCCTGGCTCAAGGCGCATCCGCAGGTGCTCGACCAGTGGCTGGCCGGCGTGACCACCCGCGATGGCAAGCCTGCGCTGGAGGCGGCGAAGACCGCCCTGGCCCCCTGAGCGAACACTAACATTCGACTGTCCCGCGCCAGTTCGGGCGGGTACTGCCACAGCCGAAGCACGAATCAGCGGTTCTCGTGCTTCGACCTGTCCACTCCTACCTGACGGGCACCGTTATGTTAATCACCGACCACAAGCTCCCTCTCGGCCAGCAGATCGCCGATTTCATCGACTGGCTGACGCTGCATGGCGCCAGCGTCTTCGACAAGATCTCCGATGTGCTGTCCGGCCTCATCCACGGCCTCACTGCCGGCCTGATGTGGTTCCACCCGCTGGCCTTCATTGCCCTGGTCGCGGTAGGGATCTATCTGCTGCAACGCAGCATCGGCCTGGTGATCTTCGCCCTCATCTCCCTGCTGCTGATCCTCAACCTGGGGTACTGGCAGGAAACCATGGAAACCCTGGCCCAGGTGGTCTTCGCCACCCTGGTGTGCATCGCCGTCGGCGTGCCGCTGGGTATCATCGCCGCGCACAAACCCTGGTTCTACACCGGCCTGCGCCCGGTCCTGGACCTGATGCAGACGGTCCCCACCTTCGTCTATCTGATTCCGACCCTGACCCTGTTCGGCCTGGGCGTGGTGCCCGGGCTGATCTCCACGGTGGTCTTCGCCGTGGCCGCGCCGATCCGCCTGACCTGCCTGGGCATCCAGGACGTTCCCGCCGAGCTGATGGACGCCGGCAAGGCCTTCGGCTGCTCGCGCTGGCAGCTGCTGACCCGCATCGAGCTGCCCCACGCCATGCCCAGCATCGGCGCCGGCATCACCCAGTGCATCATGCTGTCGCTGTCCATGGTGGTGATCGCCGCCCTGGTGGGCGCCGATGGCCTCGGCAAGCCGGTGGTGAACGCCCTCAACACCGCGGACATCGCCCTGGGCTTCGAAGCCGGCCTGTCCATCGTCCTGATCGCCATCCTGCTCGACCGGGTGTGCAAGCAACCCGCCCCACGCGAGGTTAAATAAGTCATGACCGCCATACGTTTCGAACACGTCGACGTCATCTTCGGCAAGCAGAACAAGCGCGCCCTGGAGCTGCTCGACCAGGGCAAGGGTCGCAGCGAGATCCTCCAGGAAACCGGCCAGGTACTGGGCGTCGAGGACGCCTGCCTGGAGGTCCAGAAAGGCGAGATCTGCGTGCTGATGGGCCTGTCCGGCTCGGGCAAGTCCAGCCTGCTGCGCTGCATCAATGGCCTCAACACCGTAAGTCGCGGCAAGCTGCTGATCGAGCACCAGGGCGCCGAGGTGGACATCGCCAACTGCTCGCCCGCCGTGCTCAAGGACATGCGCACCACCCGCATCGCCATGGTGTTCCAGAAGTTCGCCCTGATGCCCTGGCTGACCGTGGCCGAGAACGTCGGCTTCGGCCTGGAGATGCAGGGCCGCTCGGCTGCCGAGCGCAAGAAGCTGGTCGACGAGAAGCTGGAGCTGGTGGGCCTGACCCAGTGGCGCAACAAGAAGCCCGACTCCCTCTCTGGCGGCATGCAGCAGCGCGTCGGCCTGGCTCGGGCCCTGGCCATGGACGCCGACATCCTGCTGATGGACGAGCCCTTCTCCGCCCTCGACCCGCTGATCCGCCAGCAACTGCAGGACGAATTGCTGCAGCTGCAGGCCAAGGTCAACAAGACCATCGTCTTCGTCAGCCATGACCTCGACGAAGCCCTCAAGATCGGCACCAACATCGCCATCATGAAGGACGGCCGCATCATCCAGCACGGCCGCCCCGAAGACATCGTGCTCAATCCGGCGGACGAATACGTGCGCACCTTCGTTGCCCATACCAATCCGCTCAACGTGCTCAGCGGCTATAGCCTGATGCGTGGCCTGGACAAGTGCGGTCGTGAAGGCAACGAGATCTGCCTGGAGCGCAGCCACGATATCTGGCTGGCCCTGGAAAACCAGACGGTCAAGGCCCTGCGCCGTGGCGGCGAGAGCCTGGCCCTGCAACGCTGGACCCCGGGCATGCCGGTCACCAGCCTGCAACGCCAACCGACCCTGGCACCGGCCGACATCCGCATGCGCGATGCCCTGGAGATCCGCTACCACACCGGGCACAAGCTGGTGCTGGAGACCGAAGGCCGCGCCGTGGGCATCCTCGGTGACAAGGAGCTCTACCACGCCCTGCTGGGCAAGAATCTGGAAAAGGCCGGCGAAGACGTCGCCCCGCCTGCGGTCCGCTCGACCCTGTCCCAGGCCGGCTGACCGCCTGCCCCGCCACCCGCCTCTCCCCTACGGAGGCGGGTGCGCACCGCCCTCCTGCTCCACCGCCGGCAGCACCATCCACGGCGCGCTTACCCGACACCTCTGCTCATCCCGAGCTACACCTCCATCCCTGGCCGTCGCTCAGCCTGACCCTGTTCACCTAGCACGGCCAAAGGACGCGCGCACGTCTCCGGGCAGCGCCTGATGGGTACCGCCGTGCCGATAGAAAAATGATCGAGGTGGCGCAGGACAGGCAGGCTGCGAACGCCTTGGCGATCTCGCAGCCTGCCGGGATGGGTAGCGAGAAGGGTTAGAGCACCACCGTCCGCCCGGCGTTGAGGAAGACGCGGCGTTCCAGGTGATAGCCCACCGCCCGGGCCAGGGTCAGGCACTCGATGTCACGGCCGCGGGCCACCAGGTCTTCGGCATAGTGGGCGTGGTCCACGGACTCGACGCCCTGGGCGATGATGGGGCCTTCGTCCAGGTCGTTGTTGATGTAGTGCGCAGTGGCACCCACCAGCTTGACGCCCTTGGCATAGGCCTGGTGATAGGGCCGCGCGCCCTTGAAGCCGGGCAGCAGGGAGTGGTGGATGTTGATCGCCCAGCCGTCGAGGCGACGGCAGAGTTCCGGCGACAGCACCTGCATGTAGCGGGCGAGGATCACCAACTCGGCGCCAGTCTCCTGCAGCACCTGCCAGACCCGAGCTTCCTGGGCCGGCTTGTCCTGGGGATCCAGGGGGAAATGGTGATAGGGAATGCCGTGCCAGGCCGCCAGGGGTTCCAGGTCCGGGTGGTTGGAGATCACCGCCACCACGTCCATGGGCAATTGGCCGATGCGCTGGCGATAGAGCAGGTCGTTGAGGCAGTGGTCGGCCTTGGAGACCATGATGGCGACCTTGGCTCTATAGCCTGGCGGGGTCAGTTCGAAGGTCATGTCGAAGGGGGTGAAGCGCAGGTCGAGGCCGACGCGGAACAGGCCTTCGTTGAAATCGCCGGGCACCTGGAATTCCACCCGGATGAAGAAGCGCTGGGCCTCGCGATCATCGAAGCTGTGGTGCTGGGTGACATAGCAGCCCTGCTCGAACAGGTAGCGCGTGACCACGTCCACGGTGCCGAGGCGACTCGGGCTCTGGGCGGTGAGGATCCAGGTATCGGGCGTGCGGCTCATGATGAATTCCTTTGCATGGAGATGAAGCCAGAATCACAAAACCCGACCTGCGCACAACACAGGTCGGGTTCGATAGAGCGACTGAACGCAGCGATCGGTCAGGCCTCGATGCGCAGTCCGTACTCGGCGCTCGCGTCCTGCAGCCACAGCCAGACGTAGTCGGCGAAGCTGCGGCGCACCACCAGCTCCCAGGTGTCTTCCGCCGTGTGGCGGATGATCAGCTGGGACTTGGCGAACACCGTACCCACGGCCTTGCCCACCGGGAAGTTGCTCGGGTGGACGTCGTAGGAGGTGGACTTCATCAGCACTTCACGCACCTTGGGGCCCTTGAGTTCGACCAGCGTCTGGCCGCCGCCGACATTGACGATGGCGACATGGCGCTCGCCCAGCGCCTGGCGCAGGGCCTGCTCGGTGGCGAACTCGCTGCCACCGGGCACCACCAGCAGCCATTCGTCCGGGCCGAGCCACTGCAGCGAGCTCTCGCCCTTCTGGGTGATCGCCAGCGGACCGGGCACTTCCAGGCCGACCACGCTCTGCACGGCGCCGGTGAAGCCTTCGTCATGGGCATCGCCACGGAGCACCAGGTGACCCAGCAGGGCCCGCTCGCGCAGGATCACCCCGGCGGTGGCCGGGCCCCGTCCGGCGAGCTTGCTCAGCTCGGCGTGGAACAGCGGGGATTCGGCGCGCGCCTTGGCGGAGTATTGGTCGTACACATTGATGTTGTTCATGGGGCGCTATCCTCGTTAGGCGACGTTCTGCCGCTCACCCTTGGGGTCGTAGAACACCGGCGAGACGATCTCGGCAGCGATGTAGCGGCCGTCGGCCAGCGGGGCGTAGACGGTCTGGCCCATGCGGCCCAGCCCACCCTTGACCATCGCCATGGCGAAGCCGTAGCCCAGGGTCGCGCTGTGGTAGCTGGAGGTCACGTGACCGACCATGTCCATGGGGATCGGCTGGTTGCGCTCGAACACCAGCTGCGCGCCTTCCGGCAGCACGTCGCGGGCATCCAGGGGCTTGAGGCCCACCAGCTGCTTGCGATTCTCGCGGACGCAGTCCACGCGATGCATACCGCGCTTGCCGATGAAGGAGAAGCTCTTGTTCAGGCTCACCGCCCAGCCCATGCCCAGGTCCTGGGGCGTGACCGAACCATCGGTGTCCTGACCGATGATGATGAAGCCCTTCTCCGCTCGCAGTACGTGCATGGTCTCGGTGCCATAGGGGGTCAGGTCGAACTCCTTGCCCGCGGCGACCACCTGCTCCAGCACGCCCATGGCGTAGTTGGCCGGCACGTTGATCTCGTAGGAGAGCTCGCCGGTGAAGGAGATGCGGAACACCCGCGCCGGCACCCCGCCCACCTGGCCTTCCTTCCAGGCCATGAAGGGGAAGGCGGCGTTGTCCAGATCGATGTCGGTCAGCTTGGCCAGCAGCTTGCGGCTGTTGGGACCGGACAGGGTCAGGGTCGCCCAATGGTCGGTGACCGAGGTGAAGTACACCTCTAGCTCCGGCCATTCGGTCTGGTGGTACAGCTCCAGCCATTCGAAGACGCGCGCCGCGCCGCCGGTGGTGGTGGTCATCAGGAAGTGGTTGTCGGCGAGACAGGCGGTGACGCCGTCGTCGAAGACCATGCCGTCTTCCTTGCACATCAGGCCGTAACGGGCCTTGCCGATGTCCAGCTTGGTCCAGGCGTTGGTGTAGACGCGATTGAGGAACTCGCGCGCATCCTTGCCCTGGATGTCGATCTTGCCCAGAGTGGAGGCGTCGAGCAGGCCGACGCTACGGCGCACGGCCAGGCACTCGCGGTTGACCGCGGCATGCAGGTCCTCGCCCGCCTTGGGGAAGTACCAGGGGCGTTTCCACTGGCCGACGTCCTCGAACAGCGCGCCCTGCTTGAGGTGCCAGGCGTGCAGCGCGGTGTAGCGCTTGGGCTCGAACAGGTGGCCGCAATGCCGTCCGGCGATGGCGCCGAAGGTGATGGGCGTGTAGTTCGGGCGGAACATGGTGGTGCCGACTTCCGGGATGGCCTTGCTCTGCACGCGGGCAGCGATGGCCAGGCCGTTGATGTTGCCCAGCTTGCCCTGGTCGGTGCCGAAGCCCATGGCGGTGTAGCGCTTGACGTGCTCGATGGACTCGAAGCCCTCGCGGCAGGCCAGCTCGATGCCGGCGGCGGTCACATCGTTCTGCAGGTCGACGAACTGCTTGGGCGCCCGCGACGACGGCTTGTCGTGGGGCACCTGGAACAGCGCCAGACTCGGCTCTTCCTGGCGGAATTCGGCCTGGGGCAGTTCACCGCTGACCACCTTGGCACCGGCTTCGGCCGCCGCGGTGGCGCCAGCCTCGAAACCATCGGCCAGGACGTCGCCCAGGGCGAATACGCCGTTCACGCCACCGGCGCAGACCCGCTTCTGCGGCGCCGGACCGGGCACGAAGGCCTGGATGTCCTCACGCCACTGCGGACGACCGCCCAGGTGCGAGGCCAGGTGGACCACCGGGCTGTAGCCGCCGGAGGTGGCGATCAGGTCGCAGTCGAGCCACTCGCCGCCACCCAGGGTGCGGAAGGCGGTCAGGTCGATGGTGGCGATCTTGGCGCCGGTCACGCGGGTGTTGCCACGGGCTTCGCTTACGGCGGTGCCGCCCATGACCCGCACGCCACGCTTGCGCACTTCCTCGACCCAGGCACCGCGCGGATTGGGCCGCGCATCGGCCACGGCCACCACCTGGCGACCGGCTTCGAGCCAGTCCAGCGCCACGCGGTAGGCGTAATCGTTGTTGGTGGACAGCACCAGCCGCTGACCCGGGGCCACGGCATAGCGGCGGATGTAGGTGGAAACGGCGCCGGCCACCATGTTGCCCGGCAGGTCGTTGTTGCCGTACACCAGCGGCCGCTCGTGGGCGCCGGTGGCCAGTACCACGCGGGTGGCGCGGACACGGTGCAGGCGCTGACGCACCTGGCCATGGGGCGCGCGATCACCCAGGTGATCGGTCAACCGCTCGTGAATGGTGAGGAAGTTGTGGTCGTGGTAGCCGTTGACCGTGGCGCGCGGCAGCAGGACCACGTTGTCCAGGCCCTGCAGCTCGGTGACCGCCTTGGCCGCCCAGTCGGCGGCCGGGGCGCCGTCGAGACGCTCGCGGCTGTCCAGCAGGCTGCCACCGAATTCTTCCTGCTCGTCGGCCAGGATCACCCGGGCACCGCTGCGACCGGCGGCCAGGGCCGCCGCCAGACCGGCAGCGCCACCGCCCACCACCAGCACGTCGCAGTGCTGGTTGAAGTTGTCATAGGTGTCGGGATCGACCTGGGTCGGCGCACGCCCGAGGCCAGCGGCCTTGCGGATGTACTTCTCGTAGGTCATCCACAGGTTCTGCGGATACATGAAGGTCTTGTAGTAGAACCCGGGCGGCATCATCTTGCCGCCGACCTTGCCGAGAATGCCCATGAGGTCGTTGTTGACGCTCGGCCAGCCATTGGTGCTGGCGGCGACCAGGCCCGGATACAGCGCCTGCTGGGTGGCCCGCACGTTGGGCACCTGGGTGGCCTCGGTGGCGCCGATCTGCATGATGGCGTTGGGCTCTTCGGCACCGGCGGCGACGATGCCGCGGGGGCGGGAGTACTTGAAGCTGCGCCCGATCACGTCCACGCCGTTGGCCAGCAGTGCCGAGGCCAGGGTGTCACCCTTGAAGCCCTGGTAGGTCTGACCGTTGAAGGTGAAGGTGATGGCCTGGCTGCGGTCCAGGCGACCGCCCTGGGTGAGTCGATGGACCTGGCTCATGTGCGCTCTCCTCGCTCGGCGGTGAAGCGGGGCTGCTCGCCGATCGGATAGGTTTCGAGAATTTCGTAGGTCTCGGTGTTACGGGTCGCGTTGAAGTACTGGCGGCAGCCCGACGCGTGGACCCACAGCTCGTGACGCAGACCGCGCGGATTGTCGCGGAAGAACATGTAATCGCCCCACTCCGCGTCGCTGCAGGCCTCGGGATCCAGCGGACGCGGGATGTGCGCCTCGCCAGCGGCGTGGAATTCTTCTTCGGAGCGCAATTCCCCGCAGTGGGGGCAGTGGATGTACAACATGCTCGGGCTCCTTAGTGCGCGACGGCCGCTGCGCCGTGTTCGTCGATCAGCGCGCCGGTGTGGAAACGGTCGATGGAGAAGGGCTTGGCCAGCGGATGCATCTCGCCGGAGGCCAGGGACGCCGCGAAGACGTTGCCCGAGCCGGGAGTGGCCTTGAAGCCGCCGGTACCCCAACCGCAGTTGAAGAACAGGTTTTCCACCGGGGTCTTGGAAATGATCGGGCAGGCATCCGGCGAGGTGTCGACGATGCCGCCCCACTGACGGTTCATGCGTACCCGCGAGAGGATCGGGAACATCTCGACGATGGCCTGCAGGGTATGCTCGATCACCGGGTAGGAGCCGCGTTGGCCGTAGCCGACCCAGCTGTCGATACCGGCGCCGATCACCAGGTCGCCCTTGTCGGACTGGCTGATGTAGCCGTGCACCGCGTTGGACATGATGACGCTGTCGATGATGGGCTTGATCGGTTCGGAGACCAGCGCCTGCAGCGGGTGGGATTCCAGCGGCAGGCGGAAGCCCGCGAGCTTGGCCATGTGCCCGGAGTTGCCCGCGGTGACCACGCCGACGCGACGGGCGCCGATGAAGCCGCGATTGGTTTCCACGCCGATCACCTTGCCGTCCTGCTTGCGGAAGCCAGTGACTTCGGTCTGCTGGATCAGGTCCACGCCCAGGGCGTCGGCGGCGCGGGCGAAGCCCCAGGCCACGGCGTCGTGACGGGCCACACCACCACGACGCTGCACGGTGGCACCGAAGATCGGGTAGCGGGTGTTCTTGCTGCAGTCCAGATAGGGAATCTCCTCGGCCACCTGGCGGGTGTCGAGCAGCTCGCCGTCCACGCCATTGAGGCGGTTGGCACTGACCCGGCGCTCGGAATCGCGCATGTCCTGCAGGGTGTGGCAGAGGTTGTAGACGCCGCGCTGGGAGAACATGACGTTGTAGTTCAGGTCCTGGGACAGGCCTTCCCACAGCTTCATGGCGTGCTCATAGAGGTGCGCCGACTCGTCCCACAGATAGTTGGAGCGAACGATGGTGGTGTTGCGTGCGGTGTTGCCGCCGCCCAGCCAGCCTTTCTCGATCACCGCGACGTTCTTCACGCCGAATTGCTTGGCGAGGTAGTAGGCGGTGGCCAGACCGTGACCGCCACCGCCGACGATGACCACGTCGTAGACCGGCTTGGGCGTCGGGGTACGCCACATCCGCTGCCAGTTCTCGTGATGGCTCAGGGAGTGCTTGAAGAGGCCGAAGCCGGAATAGCGTTGCATCTGGAGACTCCTGCAGACGACGCCCCTTTCCGCGAGGGGGAAAGGGGTTGGATAGGGGTTGCGTCAGGCGCGCGGCGACTAGCGGTAAACCGGGTAGTCGCGGCACAGCGCGGCCACCTGGCGCGCCACCTGGGCTTCCACATCGGCATCGCCGAGGTGGTCGAGGATGTCGCAGATCCACCCGGCGACGCGTTCGCTTTCGCTGACGCCCAGGCCACGGGTGGTCAGGGCCGGGGTGCCGATGCGCAGCCCCGAGGTCACGAAGGGCGACTGGGGATCGTTGGGCACGGCGTTCTTGTTCACGGTGATGCAGGCGCGACCTAGGGCGGCGTCAGCATCCTTGCCGGTGATGCCCTGCTTGATCAGGCTGACCAGGAACAGGTGGTTGTCGGTGCCACCGGAGACCACGTCGAAGCCGCGGGCCTTGAACACGCCAGCCATGGCCTGGGCGTTCTTGATCACCTGCTGCTGGTAGGTCTTGAAGCCGGGCTCCAGGGCTTCCTTGAAGCACACGGCCTTGCCGGCGATGACGTGCATCAGCGGACCGCCCTGGGCGCCCGGGAACACCGCGGCGTTGAGTTTCTTCTCGATGTCGGCGTTGGCCTTGCACAGGATCAGGCCGCCACGGGGGCCGCGCAGGGTCTTGTGGGTGGTGGTGGTCACCACGTCGGCGAAGGGCACCGGGTTCGGATAGACACCGGCAGCGACCAGACCGGCCACGTGGGCCATGTCGACGAACAGCAGGGCGCCCACGCTGTCGGCGATGTCGCGGAAGCGCTGGAAGTCCAGGGTCTTGGAATAGGCGGAGAAGCCCGCCACGATCATCTTGGGCTTGTGCTCCTCGGCCAGACGCTGGATCTCGTCATAGTCGATCAGCCCGGTGTCGGTGTTGATGCCGTACTGCACCGCGTTGTAGAGCTTGCCGGAGGAGCTGACCTTGGCGCCGTGGGTCAGGTGACCGCCATGGGCCAGGCTCATGCCCAGGATGGTGTCGCCGGGTTGCAGCAGCGCCAGGTAGACGGCCGAGTTGGCCTGGGAACCGGAGTGCGGCTGGACGTTGGCATAGTCGGCGCCGAACAGCTGCTTGGCGCGCTCGATGGCCAGCTGCTCGACCTTGTCGACGTGCTCGCAGCCACCGTAGTAGCGCTTGCCCGGATAGCCTTCGGCGTACTTGTTGGTCAGCACGCTGCCCTGGGCTTCCATGACGCGCTGGCTGGTGTAGTTTTCGGACGCGATCAGTTCCAGGTGATGCTCCTGGCGCCGCGCTTCCTCGCCCATGGCGGCGAACAACGCATCATCGTAGCCCTGGATTTGGTCCTGCTTGCTGAACATCGCGGCGCTCCTAAAGTCTGTGGCGGTGAAAACCACCCCCTTGGCCGCGATGGTAGGCCCGGCCCCAACCCCCAAGATGCCTGTTTACGCCCCGGGCCGGCGCGTTTGCGACAGCCGTCCAGACGCCGTGTTCCACCGCTCGCCGAGTCCCTTCAAGTCGGCTCGCTTGGAGCCGATAGGCTGGCTACGTCTTTATCCCAGCCAGCGAGTTCTGCCATGTTCAATGCGCATCTAAAGAAGACCATCGCTCGGCTGGAAGCCGAGGCGAACGCCAACCAGGGCCTGACCCAGGCACTGGAGCGTTCCATGGCGGTGATCGAGTTCGATCTCGACGGCACCATCCTGCGCGCCAACGACAACTTTCTCCGGCTGACCGGCTATCGCGCCGACGCCCTGGTCGGCCAGCAGCACCGCCGACTCTGCCCGGCCGCCGTGGTCCAGGGTCGCGACTATGGCGATTTCTGGGCGCGCCTGAAACGCGGTGACTTCGTCTCCGGCACCTTCCAGCGCCTGGACGCCCAGGGCCGTACCCTCTGGCTGGAAGCCAGCTACAACCCGGTACCCGACAGCAGCGGCAAGATCGCCAAGGTGGTGAAGTACGCCCTCGACATCACCGCCCAGGTCGAGCGCGACAGCGAAGCCCAAAGCAAGCTCAAGGCGCTGGACCGCGCCCTGGCGCGCATCGAGTTCGACCTGGACGGACGTATCCTGGACGCCAACGACAACTTCCTGGCCACCCTGGGCTACGGCCTGAAGGAGATCCAGGGCCAGCAGCATCGGCTATTCTGCGAACCGGCTCTGGTCAACAGCAGCGAATACGCCGACTTCTGGCGCCGCCTCAACGCCGGTGAATTCTTTCGCGGCCAGTTCAAGCGCCTGGGCAAGCATGGTCGGGTGATCTGGCTGGAAGCCAGCTACAACCCGGTGTACGACGCCACCGGCCGGCTCTATAAGGTGGTCAAGTACGCCAGCGATATCAGCGAGCGGGTGGAAAAGCACGAAAGCGACGGCCGCAGCGCCTCGCGGGCCTATCACATCTCCGCCGAGACCGAGAAGGTCGCCGAGCACGGCACCCGGATCATCCAGGCCGCTGCGGGCGAGATGCGCGAGATCGCGCACAACGTCAGCGCCTCCGCCGAGGTGATCGGCCAACTGGGTCAGCGCTCGGAGCAGATCACCGCCATCGTCAACACCATCCGCGGCATCGCCGACCAGACCAACCTGCTGGCGCTCAACGCCGCCATCGAGGCCGCCCGCGCTGGTGACCAGGGCCGTGGCTTCGCCGTGGTCGCCGACGAGGTCCGCCAGCTGGCGGGGCGCACCAGCAGCGCCACGGCGGAAATCGCCGAGATGATCGGCCGGATCCTCAGCGAAACCCAGCAGGCGGTCGCCAGCATGGAAAGCACCCAGGGCCGGGCGGCCAAGGGCGTCGAGCTGGCGGACCAGGCCGGTGCGGTGATCGTGCAGATCCGCGATGGCGCCAGCGACGCCGTGGAAGCCGTGAGCATGTTCGCCAGCAAGCTGGACGAATCCGAGGTGATTCCCAAGGGCGCGCGTAACTGGGTGGGCCATTGAGGGTGCTGGCTTGATCGGGATCAAGCGTCCCTGACGACCAGGGTCTAGCATGAAGGCATACCCCTCTCGTGGAGATGCCCCATGCACAATGTCCTGGTCGCCTACGACGGTTCCCCCAGCGCCGACAACGCCCTGCGCTACATCCTCGACCTGGTGAAGGCTGGGTTGTCGCTGCAATTGCATCTGCTCAACGTGCAGAACGAGCCGGAGATCTACGGCGCGCCTTTCGACGACCGCATCTTGCGCGAATGGCGCGGCAGCCTGCAGGACAAGGCCGAAGACATCCTGGTGCGGGCGCGCCCGGCCCTGCTCGAAGCCGGTATCGAGGCTCAGAGCCATGTCGGTTTCGGCAGCATCGCCGAGACCATCGGCGAGACGGCGCGGCGCCTGGAGGTGGACACCGTGGTCATGGGCACCCGCGGGCTGGGGTCGCTCAGTGGCCTGCTGCTCGGCTCGGTGGCCCATCGCGTGGTGCACCAGGTGCCCTTGCCGGTGATCCTGGTGAAATAGCCGCCCAACAAAAAACCAGCCACTGGGCTGGTTTTTTCGTTTCCGGGCACCGCGTGGATCAGATGCTCAGGGTCCAGTCGTAGTCGACGATCAGCGGCGCGTGCTCGGAAAAGCGCGGTTGCCGCGGCAGGCGCGCCGACCGCACGAAGCGGCGCAGACCCGGGGTAAGGATGTTGTAGTCGAAGCGCCAGCCCAGGTTCAGGTGCTCGGCCTGGTCGCTGTCCGGCCACCAGCTGAACTGGTCGCCTTCGCGACTCACTTCGCGCAGGGCATCCACATAGCCCATGTTGCCGATCACCTCGTCCATCCAGGCTCGCTCGGGGGCCAGGAAACCGGGGATCTGCTGGCAATCGCGCCAGTTCTTCACGTCCTGCTTCTGGTGCGCCACATACAGCGAGCCACAATAGATGTACTCGCGACGCTTGCGGCGCTGCTTGTTCAGGTAATGGGTGAAGTCGTCCATGAACTTGAACTTCATGTTCAGATCCTCATCACCGCGCTTGCCCGAGGGCAGCAGCAGGCTGGCGATGCTGACCTTGTCGAAGTCCGCCTGCAGATAGCGACCGAAGCGATCGCAGGACTCGAAGCCCAGGCCGCTGATCACCGCCTTCGGCTGGACGCGGGTATAGAGTGCGACCCCGCCCTGGGACGGCACTTCGGCGTCGCAGGCATAGAGGATGTAACCTTCCAGCGCATAGGCCGGATCGTCCATGTCGTAAGAAGAGGCGCGCGTATCCTGCAAGCAGATCACGTCGGCATTCTGCGCCTTAAGCCAGGGCAACAGGCCCCGCTCCACAGCGTCCTGAATACCATTGACGTTCAAGCTGATGATCCGCATAAATGGCCCCCAAAAAATCGTGGATGTATGATACCCGAGCTAAACCGGTTTAGCTAAATACAAGCCGCGCAAGGACTTATATGCAGGCGTATCAGCGTAATTTCATTCGTTTCGCCATCGAGCGCGGAGTTCTGCGCTTTGGTGAATTCACCCTGAAATCGGGACGCATCAGCCCCTATTTCTTCAACGCCGGCCTGTTCCACAGCGGTGCGGCGCTGGCCCAGCTCGGCCGTTGCTACGCCGATGCGCTGGTGCAGGCCAACCTGCCCTTCGATGTCCTCTTCGGCCCGGCCTACAAGGGCATCCCCCTGGCCGCGGCCACGGCGGTGGCCCTGGTCGAGCACCACGGCCGCGATGTGCCCTGGTGCTTCAACCGCAAGGAAGCCAAGGACCACGGCGAGGGCGGCCTGCTGGTGGGCGCGCCCCTGACCGGTCGGGCGCTGATCATCGACGACGTCATCACCGCCGGCACCGCCATCCGCGAGGTCATGCAGATCATCGACGGCCAGGGCGCTAGCGCGGCCGGGGTGCTCATTGCCCTGAACCGCCAGGAGCGCGGCCGCGGCGAGTTGTCGGCCATCCAGGAAGTCGAGCGCGACTATGGCATCCCGGTGCTCAGCATCGTCGCCCTGGACCAGGTGCTCGAATACCTGGCCGAGGACGCCGAGCTCAAGCGTCACCTGCCCGCCGTCCAGGACTATCGCGCTCAATACGGTATCTAGTCGTCAGCCCAGGAGAGACGGTCATGGTCGTACGTCGCGCCGCTGCCAGTCTGTTGCTCATCGCCCTGCCGCTGGCCGGCCAGGCGGCCGAGCTGTATCGCTATCTGGACCGCAACGGCACCCTGGTCATCGACCGCCAAGGCGTGCCGCCGGAATACGCCGGCAAGGGCTACGACGTGCTCAACGAGCAGGGCCGGGTGATCCGCAAGGTCGCACCGGCACTGCCCGCCGCCGAACTCGACCGCCGTGAACGCGAGCGCCAGCAGGCCCTGGTCGATGGCCAGCTGCGCAGGCTCTACAGCAATGTCGAGGACGTCGACCGTGCCAAGGCGCGCAAACTGGCCGAGCTGGACGGCCTGCTGCAGATCAAGAAGGCCAACCTGGAAGCCACGCGCCAGTTGCAGAGCCAACTGATGGAGCAGGCGGCGGTACAGCAGCGCAATGGCCAGGCGCTCCCGGCCGATCTGCAGGCCCGCCTCGACGCCGCGGCGGCCGATCAGGTGCGTCTGCAGGCCGATCTGCAGCGCTTCGACGAGCTGCGCAGCAGCACCAGCGCTGCCTTCGACGCCGACCGTGCGCGCATGCAGCGACTGGAAGCGGCTCAGGGCGCGAATCGCTAGTCCTGCAGAATCCGCTACCTGGTCGTATCCGGCCATCGCCACCTGGGTAGCGACGAACTCCCTGACTCTTTCAAGCCAGATTCTGGCACGCACCGTGCAAAACGGTTTTCAACACATTGTTGAACAATCGGGCGTGAAGATTCATGAGCGGCAAAGACGCCAGCGAGCTACCCCTGGGGGCGCAGCTGCTGCTGGAAATGCGCGAAGACATCATCGGCGGTCGCCTGCTGCCCGGCACGGCGCTGGTCGAGAGTGAACTGGTCAAGGCCTACAACGCCTCGCGCAACACCATCCGCGAAGCCCTGCACCAGCTGGATCGCGAGGGCCTGGCCACCTATGTGCGCCACAAGGGGGTGATGGTGCGACGCCTGGGCCTGGCCGAGGTGCGTGACCTCTTCACCGTGCGCCGCACCCTGGAACTGCAGGCCATCCTCACCAGCCGCCCGCTACGTGAATACCAGTCTGATCGGATGCTGGACGCCCTGGAGGCCGCCGAGCTGGCGCAGTCGCGGGAAGACTGGCGCGCCCTCGGCACCCACGGCCTGCATTTCCATCAGCACATCGTCGGCCTGCTGCGCAGCCCGCTGTTCGATGAATTCTTCGCCACCGTCGCCGCCCAGATGCGCCTGCTGTTTTCCCTCGCGCCCGACGAGGAACACTTCCAGCGGCCCTGGACAGCCCGTGACCGCCAGATCCACGACCTGCTCGGCGCCGGACAGCGCCAGGCGGCGGCCGAGGCCATGGCCAGCTATCTCGACGATTCCGAAAACCGGTTGCTGGATCTGCTCAGCGCAGCCAGGCCGCTCTGACCGAGGAGACCTCCCATGTACAAGGACTACCCCGCTGCCTACCAGTCCACCCAGGGCTCCGCCCTGCAGGTCGATCAGGCCTTCTATGATCGGCTGCGTGAACGCAAGGACGGGCGCACCCTGATCGAGCAATTCGAGATTCCGATCCGCACCGGCCGTGCCTGGAAGGTCCCGGCGGGCCATCTGTTCCGCGTCACCACCCCGCACGGCCCCCAGGTCGGCGACTTCAACGTCTGGAACGCCGAGGATCCACGCGAACGGATGTGGGCCGCGCGTACCCGGCAACTGCAGGGTGCCCACGTCAGCACCTACGACCGCCTCTGGTCGAATCTGCCCTTCCTGCGGCCGCTGCTGACCATCACCGACGACAGCCTGGCCAGCTATGGCATCGACGAACACGGCGGCCGCCTGCATGACCTGCTCGGCACCCGCTGCGATCCCTACGTCAACAAGATGCTCACCGGCGAGGACTTCCACCACCACTGCCATTCGAATCTGACTCGCGCGGTGCTGCCCCACGGCCTCACCGAATTCGACGTCCACGATGTGCTGAACATCTTCCAGTGCACCGGCCTCAACCACGACGACCTGTACTTCATGAAGGCCTGCCCGGCCAAGCCCGGCGACTACCTGGAATTCTTCGCCGAGATCGACGTGCTCTGCGCCCTGTCCACCTGCCCGGGCGGCGATCTGTCCCTGGCGATGTGGGGGCCCGAGGCCGAGGACCCGCTCAAGGTCTGCCGTCCACTGGGGGTGGAGATCTATCGGGTCGAGGAAGAGCTGCTGCAGGGCTGGGAATCACCCAAGCGAGCGGCCTACAACGGCCAGCACGGCTTGACCCTGCCCAAGGCCAGTTGGGAACAGTAGGTTCCGGCAGCAATGAAAAACGGCGCCCTGGAGCGCCGTTTCTGGGTCCGACCGAAAGCGCTCAGCGCTTGCGGTTGGAGATCAGCGTACCGACGCCAACGTCGGTGAAGATTTCCAGCAGCACCGCGTTGGGCACCCGGCCATCGATGATGTGGGCACTCTGCACCCCGCCCTGCACCGCTTCCAGCGCGCAGCGGATCTTCGGCAGCATGCCGCCGTAGATGGTGCCGTCGGCGATCAGCGAATTGACCTGCTCGGTGGACAGCCCGGTGAGCACCTGGCCCTGCTTGTCCATCAGGCCGGCGATGTTGGTCAGCAGCATCAGCTTCTCGGCCTTGAGCGCCTCGGCCACCTTGCCTGCCACCAGGTCGGCGTTGATGTTGTAGGACTCACCGTCCGGACCCACGCCGATGGGCGCGATGACCGGGATGAAGTCGCCGCGCACCAGCATGTTGATCAGGTCGATGTTGACCCCGGTGACCTCGCCCACGTGGCCGATGTCGATGATCTCCGGCTTGGTCATCTCCGGCGTCTGCCGGCTGACCTTGAGCTTGGTGGCGCGGATCAGACCCGCATCCTTGCCGGTCAGGCCGATGGCCTTGCCGCCATGGCGGTTGATCAGGTTGACGATGTCCTTGTTGACCTGGCCGCCCAGGACCATCTCCACCACATCCATGGTCTGGGCGTCGGTGACGCGCATGCCGTCGATGAAGTGACTCTCGATGGACAGGCGCTTGAGCAGGTCGCCGATCTGCGGACCGCCGCCATGCACCACCACCGGGTTGATGCCCACCGCCTTCATCAGCACGATGTCACGGGCGAAGCCGGCCTTGAGCTCGTCGCTCTCCATGGCGTTGCCGCCGTACTTGATCACCAGCGTCTTGCCGACGAACCGGCGGATATAGGGCAGCGCCTCGGACAGCACCTCGGCGACGTGCGAGGCATCCTCGCGGCTCAGGGTCATGGCTCACCTCTCAAGGTCGACTAAGAAAAGACAAAGGGCGCCTAGGCGCCCTCTGTGCTACCGCTGACTCACGTTCAGAACGGCAGATTCAGATCCGGCTCCACCGCCAGCAGCTGCTTGCGGAACACCGTCTTGATGCGCTCCAACTCCTCGAGGGTTTCCGCCTCGAAGCGCAGCACCAGCACCGGCGTGGTGTTGGACGCACGCACCAGACCCCAACCGTTCTGGTAATCGACGCGAACGCCGTCCAGGGTGGTGATCTGGGCATCGCCCCACTGGGCGTCGCGCTGCAGGGTCTCGATGATGCCGAACTTGCTCTCTTCGGTCACCTGGATATTGATCTCCGGGGTGGAGATGTCTACCGGGAAGGTATCGAACACCTGTTGGGCGCTGTGCTTCTCCTGGCTGAGGATCTCCAGCAGGCGCACGGCGCTGTAGATGCCGTCGTCGAAACCGAACCAGCGTTCCTTGAAGAACACGTGGCCGCTCATCTCGCCGGCCAGCAGGGCGCCGGTTTCCTTCATCTTCTTCTTGATCAGCGAGTGGCCGGTCTTCCACATGATGGGACGACCGCCGTAGCCGGCGATGAGGTTGTTCAGGCGGCGAGTGCATTTGACGTCGAAGATGATGTCGGCGCCCGGATTGCGGGAGACCACGTCCTTGGCGAACAGCATCAGCAGCTGGTCGGGATAGATGATCTTGCCTTCGTTGGTCACCACGCCGACGCGGTCGCCGTCGCCGTCAAAGGCCAGGCCCAGGTCGGCGCCGGTTTCCTTGACCTTGGCGATCAGGTCTTCCAGGTTTTCGGGCTTGCCCGGATCCGGATGGTGATTGGGGAAGTTGCCGTCCACCTCGCAGAACAGCGGGATGACCTCGCAGCCCAGGGATTCGATCAGCTGGGGGGCATTGACCGCGGCGACACCGTTACCGGCGTCCACCACCACCTTGAGCTTCTTGGCCAGCACCACGTCGTTGCGGATGTAGTCGGCATAGCTCTTGAGCACGTCGACCTGCTTGATCTGGCCCTGGCCGCTGGCCACGTCGCCGGTCTCGATGCGCTCGCGCAGACGCTGGATGGATTCGTTGGCCAGGGTCTCGCCGGCGATGACGATCTTGAAGCCGTTGTAGTCCGGCGGATTGTGGCTGCCGGTCAGCATGACGCCGGACTTGCCTTCGAGCACGTTGGCGGCGTAGTAGAGCACCGGGGTCGGCACCATGCCGACATCGCTGACATTGGCGCCGCTATCGGCCACGCCCTTGATCAGTTGGGCGACCAGTTCGGGGCCGGACAGACGGCCATCACGGCCGACGGCCACGTTGGGCTCGCCACGCGCCAGGCTCTCCGAGCCGATGGCGCGCCCGATCCAGTAGGCGGCTTCGGCAGTCAGGGAGTCACCCACCACGCCACGGATGTCGTAGGCGCGGAAGATGCTGGCGTTGAGTTGGGGGGCTTGCGGGGTAGTGCTCATCGGGGGTTTCTCCAATCCCAGGAGATCCTGGTCTTCGTCGAGGATACTGATATCGAGGATGTCGGTGGTCTGGAACAGCGGCTCGCTCTGTTGAACGCGGCCTCTGTCGGCAAACTCCGCCAGGGTCTTGGCCACGGCATCGCTAGGTGCCGCAGCATATAGGTCCGGCGACGACCCGGCCGATCGGCTGGCCAATCGGGCCGTCGACTTGGCCACGGGTTCCATTACCGCCAGGCGCAAAGTCGGGCTTTTGGCTATCTGATTGGATTCAAGTTCCTCGGCA
Source organism: Pseudomonas sp. PLB05 (assembly GCF_021106615.1). Taxonomy (NCBI): domain Bacteria; kingdom Pseudomonadati; phylum Pseudomonadota; class Gammaproteobacteria; order Pseudomonadales; family Pseudomonadaceae; genus Pseudomonas; species Pseudomonas sp. PLB05. The sequence continues at coordinate 245,740 of NZ_JAJOHO010000002.1, read as the reverse complement.
TAGGCCGTCAGACTGCGGACGTCGTCACGGAGCCGACGTGACAGCTCCCGGGAAAACAGCCAAAAGCCCGCCAGCACGCCGAACAGCGCCAGCAGCAGCGCTACCAGGGGAAGGCCCAACGGGGTATCGGCGCCGGCCTCGGCGGCCGGTGCCAGTTCCAGCGTCCAGAGCGGGCTGCCGGTGGCGAGCCGGCGCATCAGCGCCGGATCACCGGGGCTGCCGCCGCTGGCCAGGACCTGCACACCGCCACCGGGAAATTGCTGCAGCAGGCGCCACTGGCCGACATTCGCCGGCGGCGTGGCCCAGCCCTGCAGCACCGCCGGCAGCGCTTCCACCAGCACGGCGCTGCCGAGCAACTGATCGCCACGGCGGATGGGCTGGGCACTGTAGACCAGCCAGCGATCCCCCAGGCGATAGGCTTCCGGTGGAGTCCGCTGGCCGCTTTCCAGGCGCTTGAGCAGATCGAGGGCGGCATAGTTGAGGGGACCGGGACGGTCGTCTTCGATCTGGCGCATGCCGGCCGGCACCACCAGCACATCGACCACGCCGAGGCGCTCGCGCAGCTGGCTTTCCGCCGCCGCGCGCGCCGCGGGGTCATCGCCCTGCAAGGCCTGCAGCACCAGGGCATCCCCGGCGACGCCCTGCAGCCGGCGGGTCAAGCCGACCAGCAATTGATTGAGGGAGGCCGCCTGGGCCTGCAGCGCCTGGTCCGCCTGCTGCTCCTGATTGCGCGCGCCCTGCGGCTGCAACACCAGGAACCACAGCAGCAGCGCGGCCAGCAGCAGACCGGCGAGCGCCAGCAGCAGCCCCGCGCCCATACCGGGCAAGCCCGCGACCCGAGGGGCCGTCTTGCGCACATCCTTGCCGTTCTTGCCCCTTGCCATGCCGTTCTTCTCCTTTATGTCACGGCGCGCCTTGCGCATCTGGCGTCAGCGGGTACCGGAGTGCCCGAAGCCGCCAGTACCCCGTTCGGTCTCGGTAAAGCTCTCGACGATGTCGAAGTGCGCCTGGACCACAGGTACGAGCATCAGCTGGGCGATACGTTCGCCGATGCTCACAGTGAAGGTGGTCTGGCCGCGATTCCAGCAGGAGACCATGAGTTCGCCCTGGTAGTCCGAGTCGATCAGGCCGACCAGGTTGCCCAGCACGATGCCGTGCTTATGACCCAGCCCCGAGCGCGGCAGGATCAGCGCCGCCAGCGACGGATCGGCCACATGGATGGCAAGCCCGGTGGGGATCAGCGCGGTCTGGCCCGGCTCCAGCACCAGATCCTCCTGCAGCATGGCGCGCAGGTCGAGGCCGGCCGAGCCGGGGGTGGCGTAGGACGGCAGCGGGAAATCGCGCCCCAGGCGCGGGTCGAGGATCTTGGCTTGAAGGCTATGCATGGTTCTGGGCGGTATCTTTGAGATGGGTGGAAATCAGGGCGATGAGCTGGCGGGCGATCTTGCCCTTGCTGGTCTGCTCGAAGCGGATCTCGTGCAGGCCACGGTCGATCACGGTGACCGCGTTGTCTTCGCTGTTGAAGCCGATGGCCGGATTGGCCACATCGTTGGCGACGATGAGGTCGAGATTCTTGTCACGCAACTTGCGTTGGGCGTACTCCAGCAGATTCTGGGTTTCCGCGGCGAAGCCGACGCTGAAGGGCCGATCCGGGCGGCCCGCCAGCGTGGCGAGGATGTCCGGGTTGCGCACCAGCTCCAGCAGCAGGCCGTCACCGCGGGTGGGGTCCTTCTTCAGCTTGTGCGGCGCGATGACCTCGGGGCGATAGTCCGCCACCGCCGCCGAGGCGATGAGCACGTCACAGGGCATCAACGCCTCGCAGGCGGCCAGCATGTCGCGGGCGCTGATCACGTCGATACGCTCGACGCGATCAGGCGTCGGCAAATGCACGGGCCCACTCACCAGGCTGACGCGGGCACCCGCCTCCGCCGCCGCTTCCGCCAGGGCGAAGCCCATGCGACCGGAGCTGTGGTTGGTGATGTAGCGCACCGGGTCGATGTTTTCCTGGGTCGGGCCGGCGGTGATGACTATGTGGCGACCGGTCAGGTCGAGGCGCTGGAAGCAGTCGGCAGCGAGCTGGGCGAGGTCGGTGGCTTCCAGCATCCGGCCGGGGCCGACGTCGCCACAGGCCTGACTGCCGCTGGCCGGGCCGAACAGCTTGATGCCACGGCTGCGCAGGAGCTCGGCATTGGCCTGGGTGGCCGGATCGCGCCACATGGCCTGGTTCATGGCCGGTGCCAGGGCGACCCGGGCATCGGTGGCCAGCACCAGGGTGGTGAGCAGATCGTCCGCCACGCCCTGGGCCAGGCGCGCCATCACATCGGCGGTGGCCGGCGCGACCAGCACCAGATCGGCCCAACGGGCCAGCTCGATATGCCCCATGGCCGCTTCGGCGGCCGGATCCAACAGATCCAGGTGCACCGGCAGCCCGGACAGCGCCTGCAGGGTCAGCGGCGTGATGAATTCGCGCCCGCCGCGGGTCAGTACCACCCGCACCTCGGCGCCCTGATCCTTGAGGCGGCGCACCAGCTCGGCGCTCTTGTAAGCGGCGATGCCACCTCCGACGCCCAGCACGATGCGTTTACGATGGAGCCGCTGCATATAGCCTTTCCGTTCTCGAACCGTCTAGAACGGGCATCGCACGGCCAATCGAGGCCTGCGCGCACCCGCGAATGATCCGGTTAAGATAGCACAGCGCCTGCAGGACGCAGACGCCCCGCCAGACAAGGAGCGCCCATGAGCATCAAGGATTGGCCGGCCCAGGAACGGCCGCGGGAGAAACTGCTGGAACAGGGCGCCCAGGCCCTCACCGACGCCGAGTTGCTGGCGATCTTTTTACGCACCGGCGTGGCCGGTAAAAGCGCGGTGGATCTCGCCCGCCAGTTGCTCGGGGAATTCGGCAGCCTGAGAGCCCTGCTGGAGGCCGACCTCGCCGCCTTCAGCGCCCACCTCGGCCTTGGTCCGGCCAAGTACAGCCAGCTGCAGGCGGTACTGGAAATGGGTCGGCGCCATCTCGCCGAAGGCCTCAAGCGCGACTCGGCGCTGGAAAGCCCCCAACAGGTCCGCGACTATCTAAAGGCGCGCCTGCGCCACGAACCCCACGAAATCTTCGGTTGCCTGTTCCTCGACACCCGCCACCGGGTGCTGGCCTTCGAAGCCCTGTTCCACGGCACCATCGACGGCGCCAGCGTCTACCCCCGCCAGGTGGTCAAGCGCGCCCTCGCCCACAACGCCGCCGCCGTCATCCTCACCCACAACCACCCTTCCGGCATCGCCGAACCCAGCCAGGCCGACCGCCTGCTCACCACGCGTCTGAAGGACGCCCTGGCGCTGGTCGATGTGCGGGTGCTGGATCATTTCATCGTGGGGGATGGGGAGCCGCTGTCGATGGCGGAATATGGGTGGCTCTAGGTTTCCAACTTCATTCCGGACATAACTGACGCCAACTTCATGGAGCACGGGCAAGAACGGGCTTAGATAAGATTTTGATCCTGACGAGCTACAGGAGCGTCTTGATTCTGTTATCCAACAACCCCGGAAACCTCGTATACCACGTCTGATTCAACGGCGACGGATGCGGTAGTGGATAGAGGGTCAGCGTCTTGCGGGTGCCCTCCTCTGTTTCCAGGGTAACCTCGATGCTGCTTTCGAAGCGGTCTTCGCTCTTCCAGAAGGCTTCCAGGCGGGCGCGTTCTTCCTTGGGTTGGCCGATGCCAAACCAGAGGAAGGCCTCGCGACCGAAGGTGATGAGCTGGGTGCCGTGCCAGTGTTCCACCAGCAGGCGGCGCATCAGGGGGTGGAAGGTCTTTTTCACCCGTTCCGACCAGGCTTTGTTACCGACTGGTTTGTAGGGCACGGTGTTGGCCCAGAAAAATTGCTGGCTCAGGCTGCGACTGGCTTCGAAGTCGGCTGGGGGCTGGCCGTGCAGGTGGGTATAGAGGACCTTGCGGGCGATCTGGCCGCCGCTGCCAATGAAGGGCTCGCCGTACTTCACTTCCTCCCGCCCCGGATCGCGACCGAAAAAGCCCAGGGGCGCCTCCGGATCGCCCAGACCGATGATGGGGTCCAGCGGGTCCTTGGCGAATTGTTGATAGACCGGAAGATCGACACTCGGAAGATCGGCAGCGAGCTGGCGAAAGGCTTCGCGCTCTGCGGAAGACAGCGGCATGCAACAGCTCTCCATCGAGGAATTAATCCCTCTAGTAGAGCGCTGCCCGGCGGTTGACGTTCCGTAACGACTGGCGGAGCGGCAGCCCTGGGGCGATAGGGTAAACTGCCCGGCTCGAACGACCTCTCAAGGTGAATCCCGTTGATCAATCTGCTACGCAACGGCCTCGGCCAGGTGATCGTCGGCCTGGATCTGGTGACCCGGCCGCGCAAGCTCCAGCGCCCTGAGCAGGCTCAGGCTGCCATCGAGGCGGAGCTGGCGAATCTGTCGCTCTATCAGTTCCAGGCCTGCCCTTTTTGCGTGAAGACGCGGCGGGCGCTGCATCGGCTGAACCTGCCGATCCGCCTCAAGGACATCAAGAAGGATCCACAGCTGCGCGCCGAGCTGGAACAGGGCGGTGGCCGGGTGAAGGTGCCTTGCCTGCGGATCGACGAAGGCAGCCAGAGCGTATGGATGTACGAGTCGGACGACATCATCGCCTATCTGGAGCAGCGCTACGGCGAGCGGCAGCCGGGGTAACGTTCAGGTAGCGACTAGGATGGACAAGGCGGCGGCGTTGCTCAGGCTGACGCCTTGGCGTATTGGGCTCCGCTGCGCTCAACCCAACCTACGGGGCTAGAGGTCGCTTTCTTCGACCTTGCGGACCTTGCTGGCGTCCAGGGTATAGGACGCTTCAGCCAGGTCGTTGTCGACCGCCTCGGTGTGCAGGGTGCCGATGACCCAGTAGGGCTCGTAGATATCGGGTAGCGGCACGCCTTTGGGGTAGCGCACCAGCACGATCTGGTTCGGCGGCGGTGGCGGGACGTGGATGCAGGCACCCGGATAGGGCACCAGGAAGAATTCGCGGAAATTGCCCTTGGCGTCGGTCTCAAGCGGCACCGGAAAACCGCCCAGGCGCACGTTCTTGCCATTCAGGGCGGCCACGGTGCGGGTGGAATGCATCACCTCGGGCAGGCCATTGTCCTTCTGCTTGAGCCCGCCCGGCGAGCCGAACCCGCCCGGTGCTTCGGGGCTGTTGTGGCTGATCTCGGGCATGGTTTCCAGGGCCCGGCGATCTTCGGCGGTGAGCAGATCGAGCCAGTCGGTTTCCGGCGGTTCGCCCTTGGCGGCGTGGGTCAGCAGCGGCAGGCTGGCGAGCAGCAGGGTAATGAGCAGTCTGGGCATGGTCGGCAGGTCGGACGCAAAAGTCCGAGTGTGCGGCGCGCCAGGTCAGGGGTCCAGCCCCAAGGCCGCAAAGCAGAGCCTCGCCCATTAAAAAGCCCCTGGATCGACGGGCGACACCAGGGGCGGAAACGCTGTGCTACTTGGCTTCGCCGAGGCGAAGCGGCGTCTTAGAACCTATTCACGATCTGCTGCGCGTCGGCCAAACGGCGTTGAAAATGACTTCGGAATGCTCATTTACCCTTTGTAAACTCCGCTTCCTCAGCCATTTTCGCCTTATTTGTCTCTAGCTCGCGAAATCGTGAACACGTTCTTAGCGACGCTTGGTCACCATGCCGTAGATGAACAGCACGATGATGGCACCGATCACGGCGCCAATGAAGCCTGCGCCTTCACCGGCACGGTAGATGCCCAGTGCCTGGCCCAGGTAGCTAGCGACCACGGAGCCGACGATGCCCAGAATGATGGTCATGATCCAGCCCATGCTGTCGTCACCCGGCTTGAGAAAGCGGGCAACCAGGCCGACGATGAGACCGATGATGATGGTTGCGATGATGCCCATGTGAAGAATCCCCTGTTTGAGTGCTGGTAAGACAACGCCGGTCAGCAGGCGTCGTTGTACTCTCCGACCACCGGTGATCCTTCGAGGTTCAGGGGAAAACGGCTTCCGTGTGCGGAAGCCGTCTGGCATCAGGCCTGGATCAGGGCTTCCAGGGCGGCGATGCGGGTCTGCAGGGTCGCGGCATCGGCGCTGCGCAGGGTGGCGTGACCGACCTTGCGCCCGGCCTTGAAGGCCTTGCCGTAGTGGTGCAGGTGGCAGTCTTCCAGGGCGGTGACGGCCGCTACCGGCGGCACCGAGCCAATGAAGTTGACCATGGCGCTCTCGCCCACCTTGGCGGTGGAGCCCAGCGGCAGGCCGGCCACGGCGCGCAGGTGGTTCTCGAACTGGCTGCACTCGGCGCCTTCGATGGTCCAGTGCCCGGAATTGTGCACGCGCGGGGCGATCTCGTTGGCTTTCAAGCCACCCTCGACTTCGAAGAATTCGAAGGCCAGCACGCCAACGTAGTCGAGCTGCTCCAGCACGCGGCGGGCATAGTCTTCGGCCAGGGCCTGCAGCGGATGGTCGGAACTGGCCACCGACAGGCGCAGGATGCCGCTTTCATGGGTGTTGTGTACCAGCGGATAGCAGGCCACCTCGCCGTCACGACCGCGCACGGTCACCAGGGACACCTCGCCGGTGAAGGGCACGAAGCCTTCCAGCAGCAGGGGCACGCTGCCCAGTTCGGCGAAGGCGCCGGTGACGTCTTCCGGCTGACGCAGGACCTTCTGGCCCTTGCCGTCGTAGCCCAGGGTACGGGTCTTGAGCACCGCCGGCAGGCCGATACGAGCCACGGCGGCGTCCAGGTCGGCCTGGGACAGGACATCGGCGAACGCAGGAGTAGGAATGCCCAGGTCGCGGAACATGGACTTTTCGAACAGGCGATCGCGGGCGATGCGCAGGGCTTCGGCGGACGGATAGACCGGCACGAATTGCGAGAGGAAGGCCACGGTCTCGGCCGGGACGCTCTCGAATTCGAAGGTCACCAGATCGACCTCGTCGGCCAGCTGGCGCAGGTGATCCTGGTCGCCGTAGTCGGCGCGCAGGTGTTCGCCCAGGGCAGCGGCGCAGGCATCCGGCGCCGGGTCGAGAAACGCGAAGTTCATGCCCAGCGGCGTGCCGGCCAGGGCGAGCATGCGGCCCAGCTGGCCGCCACCGATGACACCGATCTTCATGCCTGCTCCCTCGGATCGGGATTGTCCAGCACGGTGCGGGTCTGCTCGTCACGGAAGGCGTTCAGCCGCTCGTGATACTCGGGATACTTGCCGCCGAGGATGCTGGCGGACAGCAGCGCGGCGTTGATGGCGCCGGCCTTGCCGATGGCCAGGGTGGCGACCGGCACACCGGCGGGCATCTGCACGATGGACAGCAGGGAGTCGACGCCCGAAAGCATGGACGACTGCACCGGCACGCCGAGCACCGGCAGGTGGGTCTTGGCGGCGCACATGCCCGGCAGGTGGGCGGCGCCACCGGCACCGGCGATGATCACCTCGATACCGCGACCGGCGGCCTCTTCGGCGTACTGGAACAGCAGGTCGGGGGTGCGGTGGGCGGAGACCACCTTCACTTCGTGGGGAATGCCCAGCTTGTCCAGCATGTCGGCGGTGTGGCTCAGGGTGGACCAGTCGGACTTGGAGCCCATGATCACGCCTACGAGTGCGCTCATCGTCGTGCCTCTGAAATGAAGAAGCCACGCGGCGGACGTGGCTTGGGAAATGAGCGGCACAGTATAGACGAAAGCGGGGCGGAGCGTGCCCCTGCGCCGGGTATCGCCTGTCGGTTGCAGGACAGGCTGTGGCGCCCATGGGATGGGTGGTGGTGTGGGGTGAAAGGTACGGGCCAGAGGCCTGGGGTGGGGCGTGGCGTTAGGGGGTTGGCTTTTATCGCGGCCATGGGCCGCTCCTACAGCAGCAGCTCCTACCGTAGGAGCGGCCCATGGCCGCGATTAATGCAGAGCGGGCGCGTTAGCGGATCACCTTGGCCGCGATAAGCCCTGCCTCAGATCCCTACATCCGGCAATTGCGGACGGGTTTCCAGGGCCTTGGCCATCAGGCGTTCGACGAAGGCGCGATCCGCGTCGGGCAGGGCCAGGCGGGGTGGGCGGGTCAGGGCGCGGCCGCGGCCGGCGAGTTCTTCGCAGAGTTTGATGCACTGCACCAGGTCCGGGCGGGCGTCCAGGTGCAGCAGCGGCATGAACCACTCGTAGAGCGGCATGGCGTCGGCGAAGCGGCCGGCCTTGGCCAGGCGGAAGATGGTTTCGCCTTCGGTGGGGAAGATGTTGGACATGCCCGAGACCCAGCCCTCGGCGCCCACGGCGATGCTTTCCAGCACCACGTCGTCGAGGCCGGCGAAGAGCACGAAGCGATCGCCCACCTCGTTGCGCACGTCGATGAAGCGGCGGGTATCGCCGGAGGAATCCTTGAAGCAGACGATGTTGTCGACGTCGGCCAGGGAGATGAGGATGTCCGAGGTGACGTCGTTCTTGTAGATCGGCGGGTTGTTGTAGACCATCAGCGGCAGGTCGAGGGCGCTGGCCACGCTGCGGAAGTGGGCGGCGGTCTCGTGGGGCTTGGCCGAGTAGACCAGCGCCGGCATCAGCATGATGCCGTCGGCCCCGGCGCGACCCACCGCCTGGGCGGTGCGGGTGGCGTTGAGGCTGGTGAATTCGGCCACGCCGCAGATCACCGGCACGCGACCACCGGCGGCGTCCTTAGCGACCTCCACCAGGGCGATCTTCTCTTCCAGGGTCAGGGAGGTGTTCTCGCCCACGGTGCCGCACATCACCAGACCGGAGACGCCATCGCGCACCAGGTTGCTGATCACGCCATGGGTCTGGTCCAGATTGACCGAGAAGTCATCGTTGAATTGGGTGGTGACGGCGGGAAAGACGCCGCTCCAGTTGACGCGGGGAGTGCTCATGCAGGGGTTTCCTCCAGACGCAGACGGGGCTTGAGAGAGTCGCGGTATTGCCGGGGCGACAGGCCGGTGAGACGGCGGAACTGGCGGCTGAAGGCGCTGTGGTCGGTATAGCCACAGGCCAGGGCCACTTCGGTGACGGGCAGATCGCGGGCCAGCAGACGCGAGGCGGCGTCGAGCCGGGCCTTGTGCAGCAACTGCTGGGGCGTGAGGCGCAGGATGCGTTTGCACTGGCGTTCGAGCTGGGAGACCGACAGGCCCACCCGCTGACTCAGTTCGCCCACCGAAAGCGGCTGGGCATAGTGCTCGCGCAGATAGCGATCGACCTCGGCCACCTTGGCGTGGGCCGGATGATCGGCGGCCGGTGCCTGCAGGTCGTGGGAGATGCCGGCCATGCCCATGAGTCGGCCCTGGGCATCGTGCAACGGCAGCTTGCGGGTCAGGCACCAGCCTGGGGTACGGCCGGCATAGAGGTGCAGCTCCAGTTGATCGTCCAGCGCCAGGCCCTCGCGCAGCACGCGGCGATCCTGTTCGGCATAGGCGCCGCCCAGGGGGGCGGGAAAGACTTCCTCGGCGGTCTTGCCGAGCAGTTCGCTGACGTCTTCATAGCCGCAGCGCTGGGCCAGGGTCAGGTTGACCAGCACATAGCGCGCCTCCAGGTCCTTGACGAAGAACACCACGCCGGGAATGGCGTCGAGCAGCGGCGCCACCAGGCTCAGGCTGGCGAGCAGCGCGGGCAGGTCGGCGGGCCGGGCGCGGTTCAGGGCGTCCAGGTGGGCAGCGGCGTTCATCTCTCGTCCTCGGTCAGGGCCAGCAGACTGTCGATACGGGTGGGTTGCAGGGGAAAGCGCGGAACCGGGGGCGTCCAGCCCAGCAATACGCAGGTAGCCTGGCCGCAGATGCGGCCCTGGCAGGCACCCATGCCGCAGCGGCTACGCAGCTTCGCCTGGGTCCAGTCGGCATGACCGACCAGGGCACCAAGGGCCACGTCTTCGCAGCGGCAGACCAGGGTATCCGGCTGGGCGAGACGGGCAATGGCCGGATTCAGGGCGAAGGTGCGGGCCAACTGGGCGGCGAAGCGGCGCCAGGGGCGTGATTCCGCCTGCACGGCATGGGCAGCGTCGAGCTGGCTGGTGGCGACCAGGCCGGCGATCCGCCCGGTGACCTGGGCCAGTTCGTTGCCGCCGATTCCGGTGCATTCGCCGGCCGCCAGGATATGTGGCTGGCTGGTGCGCTGGTGTTCATCCACCGCCACGGCGCCGTCCAGGGTGGCACAGCCCAGGCTCTGGGCCAGTTCGACATTGGGCACCAGGCCATAGCCACAGGCCAGGCGGTCGCAGGCGACCTCCCAGCGACGCTCGCCCTGGCGCAGGCGCACGGCTTCGAGACGCTCGGTGCCGAGCGCCGCTTCGACCCAGGTACCCGACCGATAACGGGGTGTGGCCAACGTCAGCGCCTGGCGCAACTTGTTCGGCCAGCGCCAGAGCCCCAGGCCGAAGTCGAGCACGGCGCGGCGCCTGGCCTGCTCGGCGACCAGGGCGATGCGGGCACCCGCCTGGCGCGCCGTGGCGGCACTGGCCAGCAGCAGCGGACCGGTACCGGCGACGACGATGCGTTCATCGGCGACTTCGACGCCACCCTTGATCAGTGCCTGCAGGCCGCCGGCACCGGTCACGCCGGGCAGGGTCCAGCCGGGAAACGGCAGCAGCAGTTCGCGGGCGCCGGTGCAGAGGATGAGGGTATCGAAGGCCAGCGTGCGGCCGCCGTGTGCGTCCTCCAGCAGCAGCTGGTGTGCGCCCAGGACCGCGGCGACCCGGGTCTGGGTGAGCAGGGTCACATCCGCCGGCAGGCTACCGACCTCGGCGGCGACCTGGCCCGCACGGGCGCGCCAGATCTGGCCGCCGGGCAAGGGATTGTCGTCCAGCAGCACCAGCTTCAGGCCGCGGCCACTGGCGGCGCGGGCAGCGGCGAGACCCGCCGGGCCGGCGCCGATGATGAGCAGATCGCAGCTCGCGCTATTCATGACAGGCGCTCCACCTGCATGCTGTCCTGGCAGGGGGTCTGGCACGCCAGCCGGCGTACGCCATCGACCTGCACCCGGCATTCCTGGCAGATGCCCATGCCGCAGAAAGGCGCCCGGGCCTCACCGCCTACCGAACGGCGCGCGGCGGGGTTGCTACTCTTGGCCAGAGCGGCGGTGAGCAGACTGCCAGGGCGGACTTGCAGGCGCTCGCCATCGATGAACAGGGTCAGCATGCCTGGCTCCTCGGCGCGGTGGTGAAACGCGCCGGTGCGAAGGGTTCCACGTGGAACGTCGAAGACTCGCCGAATAGTCCGTTGGCGATGGCTTCGGCGGTGGCCGGCGCGGTGGTGACGCCCAGGCCTTCGTGACCGACCGCCAGCCACAGACCGGGCTGGTCGGGGTGGGCGCCGATCAAGGGCAGGCCGTCGGGACTGGCGGCGCGCTGGCCGGTCCAGCCGCGGATCAGCGAGGTATGGGTCAGGCCCGGCAGGAAGTCCAGGGCGCGACGCAGCAGCTGGCCGACCACCGCGGGTTCCACAGCCATATCCGGACGCTCGAATTGCCGCGACGAACCAATCAGCAACTGCCCCGTGGGCCGTGGCTGGACGTTGAAGGCCACCGAAGCACCGCTGCTGGCGTGAGCGCTGGCACCGTAGCCGATTTCCACCAGCTGATGGCGAACCTGCTCGGGATAGCGGTCGGTAATCAGCAGATGGCCTTTCTTGGGTACCAATGGCAGGTCCGGACAGAGACTGGCGGCCTGCAGGCCGGCGGCAAGCACCACGGCATCGGCAGTCAGCCAGCGGCCATCGTCCAGCCGCACGCGCCGGCCTTCGACGGCAGTCACCCGGGCGCGCTGGCATTCGATCAGCGGCGAGCGCTGCAGCAACCAGGCGGCGACTACCGGGGCATAGAGCAGGCCGTCGCCAGGTACCTCCAGGCTGCCGGCCAGGGCAGTCAGTGCCGGTTCGGCGGCAGCGGTCGCCGCAGCGTCGAGCGGCTGGTTGGCAACGCCCTGGGCATCCAGGCGCTGACGTTTCTCTTCGATCAGCTCCAGCTCAGCGGCGTCGCGAGCCAGCCAGAGGGTGCCGCAGTTGCGGTAGTCGGCGGCGCCCGGCAACTGGGGCACCAGCTCACGCCAGAGTGCCAGGGAGCGGGCGCTCAAGGTCAGTTCGGCGGGGTCGTCGTCCATCACCACCAGGTGGCCCATGCCAGCGGCGGAGGCGCCGGGCAGGCCGGCGTCCAGCACCCGCACGCGACAGCCGCGCGCGGCCAGGGCCGCGGCGCAACTGGCACCGACGATGCCGGCGCCGACGACGAGGACCTCCGCTACCGACTTCACCCCGGAATGCCCCAGGCGAAGGGATCGTCGGCGGCCAGCAGCAGGGTCGCCTCGGCCATGACGTGGGCGCGTCCACGGATCACCGGCAGGATGCGGCCCTCGTCGCCCGGCTGGTAATGGGCCTCGAAACGACTGCCGATGACGCTGGCCTGCTGCCAGACGGCGCCAGGTTCGAGATCGCCGTCCGCCGCCAGGCAGGCCAGCTTGGCGCTGGTGCCGGTACCGCAGGGCGAGCGGTCATAGGCGCGCCCTGGGCAGAGCACATAGCTGCGACTGTCGGCGCCGTCCGGGTCGTCGGCGAAGAGTTCGATGTGATCGATATGGCCGCCCTGCTCGCCGGTGATCCCCGCGGCTTCCAGGGCGCCCCGCAGGGCCAGGCTGAAGGTGAGCAGCTCTTCGAGGTTATCGGCGGCGACGCGCTGGCCGTGATCGGCACAGAGAAAGAACCAGTTGCCACCCCAGGCGATGTCGCCGGTGGCCGGCCCATGGCCGGGAATCTCCACCTGCACGCCCTGCCGGTAACGATAGGCCGGGACATTACGCACGCTGACGCTGCCATCGTCGTGCAGGGTGGCGGTGACATCGCCCACCGGCGTCTCGATCAGGTGATCGCCGGTACCGATCCGGCCGAGATGGGCCAGGGACACCACCAGGCCGATGGTGCCATGGCCGCACATGCCCAGATAGCCGACCTCGTTGAAGAACACCACGCCAGCGCTGGCGGCAGGAGATACTGGCTCACAGAGCAGGGCGCCGACCAGCACCTCGTTGCCGCGCGGTTCGCGCATGCAGGCCCGGCGGAAGGCGTCATGCTCGCTGGCCAACAGGGCGCGGCGCTCGGCCATGCTGCCCTGGCCCAGATCGGGAAAACCATCGAGGACCAGGCGCGTGGGTTCACCGCCGGTGTGGGAGTCGATGACGCGGATGCGCTGCATGGCTGACCTCCGTGAGAGAGGCTCCAGTGTCGCGCAGACAGGCGCAAAAGGCTTGCAGGACGTCGGCTAGCTAAAAGCCGATATCGGCATAATCGCCTGCCGTCGATCAGCCGCCGTGGCTTTGACTTTCCAGATGTCGCCAGACCTGCTGCACCAGCCGCTTGCGCAACAGGGCACAGCGGTAGAGGCGGATCTCCAGGCCGACCTGCCAGGCGGCGTCGCCACACACGGCCAGTTCGCCCCGGGCCAGTTCCGCGGCCACCGACAACTGCGGCACCCAGGCCACGCCCAGGCCCTGCAGGGCCATGGTCTTGAGGCTGTCGGCCATGGCGGTTTCGTAGAGGGTCACGGCGCGCAGCTTGCGCTGGCGCAGGAGCAGATTCACCGACCGGCCGAGAAAGGCACCCGCGCTGTAGGCCAGCAGCGGCACACTGCTCTGCCCGTCCAGCTGGAACATGGGGCGGCCCTCGCCATCGGTGGCGCAGACCGGCAGCATGGCGGTGTGCGCCAGGTGCAGCGAAGGAAACAGCTCCGGGTCCATCTGCAGGGCGGCGTCGGGATCGTGGAAGGCCAGCATCAGGTCGCAGGCACCGTCGCGCAGGGCGTGGATGGCATCGCCGACATTGGTGGCCACCAGGCGACTGGCCAGCGCCAGGCCCTGGCCGCGCAGGCCGGCGATCCACTGCGGAAAGAAGCCCAGGGCCAGGGAGTGGGCGGCGGCGAATTGCAGCACCTCGCCCTGCCCGCCTTCCAGGTGATGCAGATGGCGCACCGTCTCACCCAGTTGCTCCACCACGCTGCGCGCCGTGACCAGAAACAGCTGACCGGCCTCGGTCAGGCTGATCGGGGTGTGGGATCTGTCCACCAGGGTCAGGCCGACGCTTTCCTCCAGCGCGCGGATGCGTCGGCTGAAGGCGGGCTGGGTGACGAAACGTTTTTCGGCGGCCTGGGAAAAACTGTAGGTGGCCGCCAGGGCCACGAAGTCTTCCAGCCATTTGAATTCGATGTTCATGGCGCCCATACGTCGTCTGATCTCGTGAGGTCACAACCTGAGTTATGCCGATCCGGCATGAGGCTTGGCGGATTGGCATTGGCCGGGATCGGCTGGCAGGCCTAGATTCTAGGGCATCGCGGCGTCCGCCGCTTGATCGAAGCCCAACGCTATCATGTCCGACTCTGCATCATCCGTCCGCCTCGAAAAAGATCTTCTCGGTACCCTCGACGTCCCCGCCGATGCCTACTACGGCATCCAGACCCTGCGCGCCGTGCAGAACTTCCGCCTCTCCGGCGTGCCCCTCGGTCACTACCCCAAGCTGGTGGTGGCCCTGGCCATGGTCAAGCAGGCGGCAGCCGACGCCAACCACCGGCTCGGCCACCTGCCGAGCAAGAAGCACCAGGCGATCAGCGATGCCTGCTCGCGCATCATTCGCGGCGAATTCCACGACCAGTTCGTGGTGGACATGATCCAGGGCGGGGCCGGCACCTCGACCAACATGAATGCCAACGAGGTGATCGCCAACGTCGCCCTGGAGCTGCTCGGCCATGCCAAGGGCGAGTATCGCCACCTGCACCCGAACAACGACGTCAACATGGCGCAGTCGACCAACGACGCCTACCCCACCGCCATTCGCCTGGGCCTGCTGCTCGGCCATGACGCCCTGCTCGCCAGCCTGGACAGCCTGATCACCGCCTTCGCCGCCAAGGGCGTGGAATTCGCCGAGGTGCTGAAGATGGGTCGCACCCAGCTGCAGGACGCGGTGCCCATGACCCTTGGCCAGGAATTCCATGCCTTCGCCACCACCCTGGGCGAAGACCTGGCGCGGCTGAAGAGCCTGGCGCCGGAGCTGCTCACCGAGGTCAACCTGGGCGGTACCGCCATCGGCACCGGCATCAACGCCGACCCCGGCTATCAGTTGCTGGCCGTGCAGCGCCTGGCGGACATCAGCGGCCAGCCGCTGACCCCGGCCGCCGACCTGATCGAAGCCACCTCGGACATGGGCGCCTTCGTGCTGTTCTCCGGCATGCTCAAGCGCACCGCGGTGAAGCTGTCGAAGATCTGCAACGACCTGCGCCTGCTCTCCAGCGGTCCGCGCACCGGCATCAACGAGATCAACCTGCCGCCGCGCCAGCCGGGCAGCTCCATCATGCCGGGCAAGGTCAATCCGGTGATCCCCGAGGCGGTCAACCAGGTGGCCTTCGAGATCATCGGCAACGACCTGGCGCTGACCCTGGCGGCCGAGGGCGGCCAGCTGCAGCTCAACGTCATGGAGCCGCTGATCGCCTACAAGATCTTCGACTCCATCCGCCTGCTGCAGCGCGCCATGGACATGCTGCGCGAGCACTGCATCACCGGCATCACCGCCAACGTCGAGCACTGCCGCCGCCAGGTGGAGCACTCCATCGGCCTGGTCACCGCGCTCAACCCCTACCTGGGCTACGAGACTTCCACCCGCATCGCCAAGACGGCGCTGGAAACCGGTCGCGGCGTACTGGAGCTGGTGCGCGAGGAAAACCTGCTGGACGAAGCGACCCTGGACGACATCCTGCGCCCGGAAAACATGATCGCCCCGCGGTTGGTGCCCCTGAAGGCCAAGGTCTGAGCCTCGTACGCCAGACCTGAGCGGTAAGCGCGGCAACTCCCCGTGAGCGCGGTATCCTTCTTGCTTGGAAGGCTGCCACCGCTCCGGGGAGTTTTCACATGCGTCAGTCCGGCTTGATCAATCTCAACCTGGTGTCCCTGGTCCTCCAGCAACTGGCGGCCGACACGCCTGCCCGGGCGGAACCGCTGCTGGCTGGTAGCGGCCTGCAGCTGGACGACCTCGAACAGCCCCATCGGCTCATCACCCTGGCCCAGGAACAGCGGGTCATCGCCAACGCCCTGCCGGTCGCCCCGCCCGAACTGGGGCTGCTGCTGGGCTGGCGGCTGCGCGTCTCCGGCTACGGCCTGCTCGGCTATGCCCTGCTCAGCGCCCCGGCCCTGGGCGCGGCGCTGCAGGCGGCCCTGGCCCACCAGGGGCTGCTCGGTGCCTATTTCACCCTGCGCCTGGAGCGCCACGGCGAGCTGGCCTGGCTCAGGGCTGATGACCACCCCTTCGCACCCGAGTTGGAACGCTGCAACGCCGAGTGCTGCCTGGCCTCGCTGCGGGCGATTTGCTGCGACCTCCTGGGTACGCCTCTACCCCTGGTGCAGGTGGCCTTTCGGCACCCCGAGCCGACCTATCGCGAGCGCTATGACGATTGCTTCGGCGCCGCGCCCCTGGCCTTCGGAGCCACCTTCAATGGCCTTGCCTTTCCCGCCACCTGGCTGGAGCGCGGCCTGCCGCTGGCCGATCCAGTGACCCATCGCGACGCCCTGGAGCAGTGTGGTCGCCTGGCTCCGGAACAGGATCGCCAGCGCGCCCTGCTCGCCCGCATCCGCACCCTGCTGGGCGCCGACCTGGCTGCACCACCCTCCTTCGCGGCCCTGGCCGGCCACCTCGGCATGGCGCCGCGCAGCCTGCGCCGACACCTGCAGGCGGGCGGCAGCGGCTATCAGCAACTGCTCGACGAACTGCGCTTCGAACGGGCACGTGATCTGCTGGCCCAGGAGCGCCTGCCCATCTATCGCATCGCCGAGGTGATGGGCTTCAGCGAAACCGCCAGCTTCCGCCATGCCTTTCGCCGCTGGAGTGGGCAATCGCCACGGGGTTATCGGCTCTAGCGGCTGGCGTATGCTGGCGGTTCCTGCACACCGAGAGGCTCTGCCATGCCAGCCCTGCACCTGCTCGCCGCACGCGGCCAACCTACCGACCAATACCGGCTGCCGGCGGAAAAGCGCCTGGAAGGCGATCCGCTGCAGAGCCTCTGGCTCGACTACGAGGATGCCAGTGGCGTCTTCGCCGTCGGCCATTGGCACAGCGAGGTGGGCAAGTGGCGCGTCCAGTACACCGAGGAGGAGTATTGCCAGGTCCTCGAAGGCCTGAGCCTGGTCACCGATGACCAGGGCCGCACTACCCGCCTGGGGCCGGGCAGCACCTTCGTCGTGCCGCGTGGTTTCCAGGGGACCTGGGAGGTCGTGGAGCCAACCCTGAAGCGGTTCGTGGTCTACGAAGCCAAGGGCAGCTGACATCTCTTGTGACGGCGCAAGGTGAGAATCTGGCCGGATCTATCCCATTTTGGCCGCTGCGCCTCTCGTCGCGAGGCGCCGGGCTGGCAAGAATCAGGAGAGAACCCGCCGCCCGGAGTCACCATGCGCATCCACCACAGTCCCGATCACGCCCTGCACCATGGTCGCTGCGAATTGATCGACGGCCAGCTACAGCCCTGTTTCGAAAAGCCCCAGCGCGTCGAATTCATCCTCGCCGAGTGTCACCGCCGGCAGCTCGGTGAGGTGGTGGCGCCCAGGGACTTTGGCCGGGCGCCCATGGCGCGTGTCCACAGCGAGGCCTATCTCGACTTTCTCGCCGGTGCCTGGGACGAATGGGCCGCCGGGGGCGAGACCGTGGATCTGCTGCCCTATACCTGGCCCGCACGCACCCTGCGGCAGGTGCTGCCGCCCACCAGCCTGCATGGGCGTCTGGGCTACTACAGCTTCGACGGCGGCGCTCCCATCACCGCTGGTACCTGGCAGGCCGCCTACAGCGCCGCCCAGGTGGCCCTGAGCGCCGGTGCCGAGGTCGCCGCGGGCACGCGCAGCGCCTTCGCCCTCTGCCGTCCGCCGGGCCATCACGCCGCCGCCGATGTCATGGGCGGCTACTGCTATCTGAACAACGCCGCCATCGCCGCCCAGGCCGCCCTCGACGGCGGCGCCCGGCGGGTCGCCATCCTCGATGTCGACTACCACCACGGCAACGGCACCCAGGACATCTTCTATTCCCGCGACGATGTCCTGTTTCTCTCGTTGCACGGTGATCCGGGCTTCGAGTTCCCCTTCTTCCTTGGCTATGCCGACGAGACAGGCACCGGGGCGGGCCAGGGCTTCAACCTCAATCTGCCGCTGCCGGCCGGCAGCGCCTGGGACAGCTGGAGCGCCGCCTTGGAAGTAGCGCTGGCGCGACTCCAAAGCTATGCCCCGGACCTGCTGCTGGTCTCCCTGGGCGTGGATACCTTCAAGGCCGATCCCATTTCCCAGTTCAAGCTGGAGAGCGACGACTACCTACGCCTGGGCGAACGCCTGGCGCGGCTCGGCCTGCCGACCCTGTTCGTCATGGAAGGCGGTTACGCCGTGGCGGAGATCGGCATCAACACGGTGAACGTCCTGGCCGCCTTCGACGGCGCCTGATCCCCCTCCCGAGGAATCCGACCATGCACAGCCTCCTGCGTCCGCTCACCGCCCTGCTCGGTGGCGCCCTGCTCGCCACCGCCGTCCAGGCCGCCGATCCTGGCGAACTGCGGGTCTACAACTGGGCCGACTACATCCTGCCCGAGACGCCCAAGGACTTCGCCAAGCAGACCGGCATCCGTGTCACCTGGGACACCTTCGACAGCAACGAGTCGCTGGAAGCCAAGCTGCTCACCGGCCGCTCCGGCTACGACCTGGTGATCCCCTCCAACCAGTTCCTGGAAACCCAGATCAAGGCCGGAGTGTTCCAGAAGCTGGACAAGACCAAGCTGCCCAACTGGCAGAATCTCGATCCCGAGTTGCTCAAGCTGCTGGAGGTCAACGATCCGGGTAACCAGTACGGCGTGCCCTACATGTACGGCACCATCCTCATCGGCTTCAATCCGGCCAAGGTCAAGGCGGCGCTGGGCGCGGACGCACCGGTGGACAGCTGGGACCTGGTGTTCAAGCCGGAGAACATGGCCAAGCTCAAGAGCTGCGGCGTGGCCATGCTGGATTCGCCCTCGGACATCCTGCCGGTGGTACTGCACTACCTGGGGCTGGACCCCAACAGCGCCAACGCCAAGGACTACGAAAAGGCCACGGCGCTGATGCTCAAGATCCGCCCCTACATGGCCTACTTCAATTCCACCAAGTACATGACCGATATCGCCAACGGCGACATTTGCGTGGCAGTGGGCTATTCGGGCAGCTTCTACCAGTTCGGCAACCGCGCCAAGGAGGCCGGCAACGGCGTGGTGGTGGACTGGCGGCTGCCACGCGAGGGCGCGCCCATCTGGTTCGACACCTGGGCCATTCCGGCCAGCGCCGCCAATGTCGACCAGGCCCATGCCTTCATCAACTACCTGCTCGAACCCAAGGTGATCGCCGGAATCAGCGACTACCTCGGCTACCCCAACGCCAACAAGCCGGGCATGCCGCTGGTGACCGCCGCCATCCGCGACAACCACGACCTGGTGCCCACCCCGGAAATGCTCAAGAAGCTCTATGTGGTGCAGCCGCTGCCGCAGCCCATCGAGCGGGTCCGCACCCGTGCCTGGAGTCGCATCAAGGCCGGCAACTAGCGGCAACGGCGTCCACGACCATCCGAATGGTAGCCAATGGCTACCATTCGGCGGTTACATCCCCGCGCCCGGGAACCCTCTATCGCGCTAAGGGACTTACTGTGCTGAAGTGACCCATTGGATTTACCTGCCAGGTACGGCGTCATGTCCCTCAGTCTCGCCCTCACCCGAGCGCTGGCTCGCCCTTTCTGGGCCCTGCGCTTCGAATCGGTATTGGAACGGCATTACCAGCACGACATCGCCCGTTCGCGCCGGCGGCACCTGCGCATTACCCTGACCGTGGCCATCCTCGCCTACGCCAGCTTCTCGATCTGGGACTGGATCCTGATGAACGAGGCCTTCTGGCTCATCAGCCTGCTCAGCGCGCTGGTGGTGATTGGCGGCGGGCTGGTCTTGCTGGCGCTCGGGGTGATACCCGCCGAACATCCCGCGCGCGAGTGGCTGGGCATCCTGCCCTGTCTGCTGGCCTATCTCCCGCCGCTGCTCGACGTCGAGGCCACCGATGCCGCGCATCGCGCCCTCTGGCTGGCGACCATGCCGCTGATGACGCTCTTCACCAACAGCTGCATCGCGCCGCCCCTGCGCCAGGCCGCGGTCCACAGCCTGTTCGCCCTGCTGGCCATCGGCCTGGCCACCCAGATGCATACCCTGCCGGCTCTGGAGGCTTCGCTGGTCATGACCCTGGCGTTCGCCACCGCGAGCTTTACCCTGCTCAACAACTTCTGGATGGAGCGCGCCCGCCGTCAGGGCTATCTGCTGATCCTGCGCGACCGCTTACGCAACGAAGAGCTGGCCGCCACCAATCGCGTTCTGGAACAGCAATCGGCCACGGACCCCCTCACCGGCGTGGCCAACCGCCGGGCGCTGATGCAGGCCCTGGCCACCGCCCTGGCCTATCCCCCGCCCCGGCCATTGCTCCTGCTGATGATCGACGTCGATCACTTCAAGGCCTTCAATGACCGCTATGGGCATCCGGCCGGCGATCGCTGCCTGCAACAGGTCGCCACCGCCCTGGCCAATGAATTGCGCGCCGGCGACTGCCTGGCCCGCTACGGTGGCGAGGAGTTCGCCATCCTCTGCACCCCTTCGCGCGAGGAGGATGCCAGCAAACTGGCCCAGCGCCTGCTCGATGCGGTACGGCGCCTGGAGATTCCCCACCTCGGCCCCCCTGCTGGTCCGCGCGTGACCGTGAGCATCGGCGGCGCCTGCGCCCGACTGGACCACGACTGCGCCGAAACCTTTCTCGAAGCCGCCGATCGCCAGCTCTACTGGGCCAAGCAGGCCGGGCGCGACCGCGCCATCCTGGAGGATTGCGATCGCTGCCAGACCCAGGTCGCTGAACCCAGCTAGCCCAGGCGATAGACCCGATCGACCAAAGTCGCGCTGGCCAGGCGCTGGCGCAGATCGTCGTCCAGGTGAGGGTCCTGCCAGTCGTAGAGACCGATGCGGCCATAGGCCTGACCGCGCCGGGGGCGGGTGCCCAGGTACTCCCAGACCACTCGGGTGCAGGCCGGCTCGCGGCGGTCGGAGGCGCTGACGCCCAGCTTGAGGCCGTTGAGGCGATCGATACGATTGCGCGCGCTGGGCAGCAGCACCGTCTGCGACAACTCGTTGCCGGTGAGGGATTCGTAGTCGGTGAAGAACAGCCGGCTTTCCAGGCTCATGGCCAGGCCCAGGTAACGAAAGCGTGCCTGGCTCGTGGCCTCGCCCTGACGACGCAGGCGTTCGAAACGCACATAGCGAAAGACGCCTTCCTCCTCGAACAGCCGCACCAGCCCACAGAGCACTACGCCTGGGGTGGAGAGCGACGGATAGTATTCGTGGTAGTAGCCCTGGTAACGGACCAAGCCTTCCTGGCGTTCGCCGAACAGGGCCAGCGCCTGCCCCGCCCACCCCGTCTCCTGGCTGACCGGTGCCCCCAGGCGCGCCGCGAATTGCCGTTGCGGCAGCTGCAGATCACTGGCCGGCAATCCGAAGAACTCCGCCAGTCGCTGCAGGTTGTAGGGCGACGGACGGCTCTGGCCGTTGAGGTAGCGATTGAACTGGGCACGGTTGATACCGACGGCGCGACAGACGGCGGCAATCGAGCGGTGGCGCTGGCAGAGCAGCTGCAAATTGGCGGAAAAATCGCTCATGAACCCTGCCCAAGCTTGACAGACGGCCGGAAAACTAGCATCAAGTCGCGCCATTTTGAAGCGAGGCGCGGAATTGTCCACGCCGGTGGGATAGCCGAACCTAGGCGGCCCGGTCCGTCTTACTGCCCGTTCCACCCGGACCGATCCGTCCCAGCGCCCTGTCCCGGTCGTCTCCCCACGACCGGGCGCGGTGTCGGGAGCGGGATATTCCACAATAATAGCCCCAAGGCTTGCGAGCCGGCCTTGGAGCATCACTAGCATGCTCGAGGATTCTTCATGCACTACCTAGAAATGCTCAACGACTTCCTGTCCGGCCACGTGCTCATCGTGCTGATCGTCGGCCTGGGCAGCTATTTCACCCTGCGCTCGCGATTCGTGCAGGTGCGCCACTTCCCGCACATGTTCACGGTGTTCAAGGATTCCCTGCGCAACAGCGGCGACGGCCTGAGTTCCTTCCAGGCGCTGATGCTCAGCCTGGCCGGCCGCGTGGGTGCCGGCAACATCGCCGGTGTGGGCCTGGCCGTGACCCTGGGTGGCCCCGGTGCGGTGTTCTGGATGTGGGTGACCGCCCTGGTCGGCATGGCCAGCAGCTTCTTCGAGTGCACCCTGGCGCAGGTCTACAAGCGCGCCGATGGCGACGGCCTCTACATCGGCGGTCCGGCGTACTACATCCAGCACGGCCTCAACAAACGCTGGATGGCGCTGATCTTCTCGGGCCTGCTGCTGGTGACCTACGGCTTCGCCTTCGTCGGCCTGCAGTCCTTCACCGTGACCCACTCGCTGGAAAACGCCTTCGGCCTGCCGGTGCAGTACACCGGGATCGCCCTGGCCATCCTGCTGGGCCTGGTGTTCATCGGTGGCATCAAGCGCATCGCCGCGGTCTCCGACGTCCTGGTGCCGGTCAAGACCCTGGCCTACATCGCCGTCACCCTCTATGTGATCGTCACCCAGATCGACCTGGTGCCCGGCACCCTGCTGACCATCGTCAAGAGCGCCTTCGGCCTGGAGCCGGCCTTCGCCGGTCTGCTGGGCGCCGCCATCACCATGGGCGTCAAGCGTGGTGTCTTCGCCAACGAAGCCGGCCTGGGCGCCGCGCCCAACGTCGCCGCCGTGGCCGCGGTCAAGCACCCGGCCGCCCAGGGCGTGGTGCAGGCCTTCAGCGTCTTCCTCGACACCTTCGTCATCTGCACCTGCACCGCGCTGCTGATCCTGCTCTCCGGCTTCTACGCCCCGGGCTTCGACGGCGACGGCATCGTGCTGACCCAGAACTCCCTGGCCGCGGTGGTCGGTGACTGGGGCCGCATCTTCATCAGCGTCGCCCTGTCGCTGTTCGTCTTCACCTGCATCCTCTACAACATCTACCTGGGCGAGAACGGCCTGCGCTACCTGCTCGGCCGCGGCAAGGCCGTGCTGCTGGGCTATCGCGGCCTGGTGCTGGTACTGATCTGCTGGGGCTCCATGCAGAACCTGACCACGGTGTTCGCTTTCGCCGACATCACCATGACCTGCCTGGCCTTCGTCAACCTGATCGCCCTGGCCATGCTGATCAAGGTCGGCATGCGCATCCTCAACGACTACGACGCCCAGCGTCGTGCCGGGGTCGACCAGCCGGTGTTCGATGCCGACCAGTTCCGCGACCTGGACCTGGATCGCCAGGCCTGGCCGTCGCTGGATCGTCTGGAAGACACCGTCGCCGAGGCCCGCGCCGCGCAGCCGCGCCAGGCGCACTGACCGCCGCAGCGGTCACCTTGGGCTGCGCTGCGCTCAACCCAACCTGCGCCATCCGTAGGTTGGGTTGAGGCGGCTCCAGCGCCGAAGCCCAACGGCCCCGAACCATGATTCGCTTGTCTGCCCCCACCTCGCGTGGGGGCAGTCCTATCAGGAAGTCCCCCATGACCTCACCCTACCTGCACATCCTCTACACCGGCGGCACCATCGGCATGCAGGCGACCGCCGCCGGCCTGGCCCCAGCCGCCGGTTTCGAGGCGCGCATCGAGGCCCTGCTGGCCAGCCGCCCGGAACTGGGCAACCCGACCTGGCGGCTGCAGGAGCTGCTGCCGCTGATCGACAGCGCCAACATGAGCCCCGCCGCCTGGGAGCGCATGGCCCAGGCCATCGTCGCCGCGGCCGCGGACCCGGCCTGTCGCGGCGTGCTGGTGCTGCACGGCACCGATACCCTGGCCTACAGCGCCGCCGCCCTGGCCTTCCGGCTGCTGGGTCTGGCCATTCCGGTGCTGCTGACCGGCTCCATGCTGCCGGCCGGCGTGCCGGACAGCGATGCCGACGGCAACCTGGCCGACAGCTTCGCCGCCTTCGCCAGCGGACTGACGCCGGGGGTGCAGGTGCAATTCCATGGCGAACGCCTGCCGGCGGCGCGCTGCACCAAGCAGGCCAGCAGCGGCTGGAAGGCCTTCGTGGCAAGTGCCCGGCCGCGCAGTGGTGACGCCCTGGTCGCCGCACCTGCGGCCCTGCGCTTCGACCAGCCGCGCCAGGCGGTACGGGTAGCGGTGCTGCCGCTGTTTCCGGGCGTCGATGGCGCCACCTTGCGCGGTCTGGCGGGCAGCGGCGTGCAGGGGCTGGTACTGGAGTGCTATGGCAGCGGCACGGGCCCCGCCGACGACGCCGACTTCCTCGCGGCGCTGGCCGAACTGCGCGATGCCGGGGTACCGGTGGTCGCCCTCAGTCAGGGTGCTCGCGGCACGGTGGAACTGGGCACCTACGCCGCCGGCAGCGGCCTGGCCGACGCCGGGGTGATCTCCGGTCGCGGCATGACCCGCGAAGCCGCCCTGGGCAAGCTGCACAGCCTGCTCGGCTGCGGCCTGGAGCGCGCGGCGGTGGCCGAGTGGATCGGGCGGAATCTGTGCGAGGAGTTGTGATCTTCGGCTGGGTGCCGGCTGCTCCCTCACCCCGGCCCTCTCCCAGGGGGAGAGGGGGCGTTTGGGTAGACGCCGCAGCACGGCAGTGACCCTGCCAAGCCAAGAGTGAGCCCTGCGCACGCTCCAATACCCAACACGCCAAAGCCTATCGGAGCATCCCCTCTCCCTCTGGGAGAGGGCCAGGGTGAGAGTCCGCTTGAAGCCTGACAGCCCCAAGCCCTTCGCACCAAACTCCCCTGCGCGCCCCCTCTCCCCCCGGGAGAAGGCCGGGGGAAGGGCCCGCTTGACGCCTGACACAACGCACCAAACTCCCCTTGAGCGCCCCCTCTCCCTTTGGGAGAGGGCCGGGGTGAGGGCAAACCCTGACGCCAAAGTAGCCCCTACAGCGCCTCGCGCCACAGGCTCACCGCCATCTCGGCCGAGGCGCCCGGCGCCACGGTCAGGACGTCGTCCATTACCCGGGCGGTCTCGATGCACAGCATGCCGGTCCAGGCGTCGTCGGCGAACTGGCTCAGGCGCGCGGCCTTGTCGATCCAGGGATTCCACAGCACCGCCGAATGGCTGTTGCGGGTCTCGACGAACAGTCGGCGCTGCCACTGAGTATCGCGGATCGCCAGACGCGCCGGCAGCCCGACATAGACCCGGTCGGTCTCGGCGGTGATGGTCGGCTCGCCGTTCTGCCGCTTGCGGGTCCAGCCGTCCAGGCAGTCGTAGTAGTCGGCGTTGGCCAGGCCTTCGATGCCCACCTCGCGCACGTCGCTCACGGCAAAATAGGTGTGCAGCGCCTGGCTCAGCACCAGCGGGTGATCTTCCAGATTGCGCACGCTTAGGGTCAGCTCCAGGCGTTCGCCCACACTCAGGCTCAGGGTCAGCTCGGTGGCATGGGGCCAGCCCGGAGTAGTCTCGGCAGAGGTGCGGTGGTGGAAATCCAGGCGCACCCGGTCGGTATCCACCTCGACGCCACCCGCCTGCCAGGCGACCTGGCGCGCCAGGCCGTGGGCCGGGGCGTCCGCGGTGGTGGTGCACATCGCCTGGACTTCGGCCGGATTCTTCAGCAGGTCGCCGAACCAGGGCCAGCAGACCGGGATGCCGCCACGGATCGGGGTGCCGGGCTCGAACACGGCTTCCGGATTGCCCCAGACGATGTCCGGTTCGCCGTCGAAGCCGTAGCGCAGCACATGGGCGCCCTGGCAGGCCACCAGGGCTTCGGCCTGGCCGACGCGGATGCGCCAGACGGGCAATTGGCCCAGTTGGATCTGTTCGACGAGGGGGGCAGCGGACATGGGATGACTCCTGGAAAAGGTGAGAGGCGACTGTAGTCCAGTCGAGGACCGGGCTCCAGCCAGCCATGGACAGCGCCGGCGGCAAAAGCTTCCAACGTCGCCCGCGTCTCATACCCGCTCGGCGGCGCTCGGCTAGACTCCTGGCCTCGTCCCCCAGGAGCCGCTCCGCCATGTCGGCTTTCCCGCGCCTTTCCGTTCTGCTCGGCCTGACCCTGCCGCTCCTGGCCAACGCGGCGACCTCTCTCGACGACGAGGTCCGCACCGCCGCCCGCGCGGTGATGGCCGAGCAGGACATTCCGGGCCTGGCCGTGGGTGTCACGGCCCCGGGCCTGCGCCGGCTCTACTACTTCGGCACCGCCGATCGCCGTAGCGGCCAGGCGGTGGACGCCGCCACCCTGTTCGAGATCGGCTCCCTGAGCAAAACCTACACCGCCACCCTGGGTGGCTACGCGGCGGCGACGGGCCGGCTGCGGCTGGACGAAACGGTTGCGCAGGTTCGCCCGGCCCTGGCCGGCAGCGCCATCGGCCAGGCCAGCCTGCTGCAGCTGGCCACCTACAGCGCCGGCGGCCTGCCGCTGCAATTTTCCGACAGCGTCACCACAGACGACCAGACGACGGCCTTCTACCGCGCCTTCCAGCCGCCCTTCCCCGCCGGCAGCCGCCGCCTCTACTCCAATCCCAGCATCGGCCTGTTCGGCGCCCTGGCGGCCCAGCGGCTCGACGAGCCCTTCGCCCCGGCCCTGCAGCGCCACGTACTGACGCCCCTGGGGCTCAGTCACACCTATCTGCAGGTGCCGGCAGCGGCTCAGGCCCACTACGCCTGGGGTCATGGCAAGAACGACCAGCCGCTGCGGGTCAATCCGGGCGCCTATGCCGAAGAGGCCTATGGCATCAAGACCACTGCCGGGGATCTGCTGGGTTTCGTCGAGGCCAACCTGACTCCTGACCGGCTGCCGGCACCCCTGGCCAAGGCGATCGACGCCACCCAGCGGGGCTACTACCGCAGCGGTGCTATGACCCAGGGCCTGGGCTGGGAGGCCTACGCCTATCCGCTACCCAAGGCCCGGCTGCTGGCCGGCAACACCCCGGCGATGGCCCTGGAGCCGCAGCCGGTGGACTGGCAGCACCCGCCATTGCCGGCAACGGGCGCTCGGTTGCTGAACAAGACCGGCTCCACCAACGGCTTCGGTGCCTATGCGCTGCTCATCCCGGAGCGCCGGATCGGCCTGGTGATCCTGGCCAACCGCAACTACCCGAATTCCGCGCGGATCGAGACGGCCTGGCGGATCTTGCAGCAGCTCGATGGCGGGGTGCAGTAAGCGAACGTGTTGCCGCGGCCATGGCACTCCGCTCTACCGGTCGCCGTAGGTTGGGTTGAGCGCAGCGAAGCCCAACGTCGTCTTGGGACGCAGGCATTGTTGGGCTTCGACGATGGAGCTGTCTCAACCCAACCTACGGACCAAAGCGAGGGCGTAGGTTAGGTGGATGACGGCGCAGCCTCATGCGCGAAGTCCAACCTCAGGCCCCGCCCGACTCCTCCCGCCCCTCCGCCGGCACCTCGTGCTCGGTGGCGTAGCCAGCGTCGGCCGCTTCCAGCACGCCATGGGCGATGCTGCAGAACAGCGAATTGACCCGGCGCATGTCGCTGAGCAGGCCCAGGTGCAGGGAGCTGGTCTCGAAGCTCTCCACCACCTGCTGATGCAGCCGCTCGACGTGGGCATGGGCATAGCGCCGCTCCAGCAGGCGGAAGCGCTGCTTGAGCCGACGCAGGCGGCGCGCTGCGTCCAGGTCGCCGGACAGATAGACCGACAGGCACAGCTTGAGGCTGTCGACCAGCAGCCGGTGGAGCGCGGAGAGCTCGTCCACCCCGGAGGCCGAGAAGGACCGCCGGGCAGCGATCTTCTTGCTGTCGACGTCGCTGGCCATGCGCTCGATCAGATCGCCGGCCTGCTCCAGGTTGATCGCCAGTTCGATGGTCTCGGCCCAGCGCCGGCTGTCGCGCTCGTCCAGGTCGTCGCGCGGCATGCGCGCCAGGTACAGCTTGATCGCCGTGTAGAGAGCGTCGACGTCGTCGTCGAGACGGCGCACCTCACGGGCCAGCTGCTTGTCGCCGGCATTGATCAGCACCAGCAGGTGCTGCAGCATCTGCTCGATGACATCGCCCATGCGCAGGAGCTCGCGCGAGGCGTTGGTCAGCGCCAGGGCCGGGGTATCCAGGGCCGCGGTGTCCAGGTGGCGCGGTCGCAGGATGGTCTCGGCACTGTCCTTGGCCGGCAGCATGGCGGTGCAGAAGCGCGCCAGGGGCCCGGTCAGCGGCAGGAACAGCAGGCAGCGCACCAGGTTGTAGGCGACGTGGAAACCGATCACCACCTCGGCGTCGTTGAAGTCGTAGCCCTGCAGCCAGTCGGCCAGCAGGCCGATCCAGGGCAGCACCAGGATGCAGCCGGCGAGCTTGAACAGCAGGCTGCCCACCGCCACCCGCCGCGCCTCCACGCCCTGCTTGGCCGCGCCCATCAGCGCCAGCACGCCGCTGCCCAGGTTGGCACCCACCACCAGGCACAGCGCCACCTTGAGCGAGATGACCCCGGAGCCGGCCAGAGTGGCGGTCAGCAGCACCGCCGCCAGGCTGGAATAGGAGACCATGGCGAACACCGCGCCGGTCAGGGCGTCGAGCAGCTGGTCGCCGGTCAGTGAAGAGAACAGCACCTTGACCCCGGCGGCGTGGGTCATGGGCGAGGCGGCCTCGACGATCAGCTGCAGCGCCAGGATGATCAGGCCCAGGCCGATGGCGACCCGGCCGAGCTGGCCGGCGCGGGTCTGCTTGCGACCGAGAAAGAACACCACCCCAAGAAAGATCAGCAGCGGCGATAGCCAGGACAGGTCGAAGGTCAGCACCCGAGCCATCAGCGCAGTGCCCACGTCGGCGCCGAGCATGATGGCCAGCGCCGGGGTGAGCGGCACCAGGCCTTGGGCGACAAAGGAGGTCACCAGCAGCGCCGTGGCGTTGCTGCTCTGCACCAGGGCGGTGACGGCGATGCCCGAGAGAAAGGCCAGCGGCATGCGCTGCATGCTGCGGCTGAGCACCCGCCGCAGGCTGGCGCCGTATACCCGCAGGATACCGGTGCGCACGATATGGGTGCCCCACACCAGCAGGGCGACGGCGGATAGCAGATTGAGCAGTGTCAGCATCGTGGCGCCCTCCCGGCGCGTGTCCAAGAGCTCCTGGCGAGCTTGTCACAAATCGTAATGACCGTTCTGCACAGACGCACGAGCCCGAAGGCAGGGCACCTTCGGGCTCGTGGGGACTTGCTGGATTAGGCGGCGGAGACCCGGGTGGGTTCCGCCGCGGCGCTTAGATCTGCTCTTTGCGCAGCTTGACCGCGTCGCGGGCCTTGGCCTTGCCGCGCAGGCGGATGTTGATAGCTTCCACCGCCAGCGAGAAGGCCATGGCGAAGTAGACGTAGCCCTTGGGCACGTGGACTTCGAAGGCTTCGGCGATGAGCACGGTACCCACCACGATCAGGAAGGACAGCGCCAGCATCTTCAGGCTCGGGTGCTTGTCGATGAAATTGCTGATGGCCCCGGCCGCCAGCATCATCACCAGCACCGCGACGATGATCGCCGCCACCATCACCGGCACATGGCTGACCATGCCGACCGCGGTGATCACCGAGTCCAGGGAGAAGACGATATCGATGATGGCGATCTGGATGATGGTGCCGATGAAGCCGCTGCCCTTCTTCTGGGGTGCATCCTCGTCTTGTTCTTCCTCGCCTTCCAGGCCGTGGTAGATCTCGGCGCTGCTCTTCCACAGGAGGAACAGACCACCGAAGAAGAGGATGAGGTCACGCCCAGAGATGCCCTGGCCGAAGACAAAGAACAGATCGGCGGTGAGACGCATCACCCAGGTGATGGACAGCAGCAGCAGGATGCGGGTGACCATGGCCAGGGCCAGGCCGAAGAAGCGGGTCCGCGCCTGCATGTGCTTGGGCATGCGGCTGACCAGGATGGAGATCATGATGATGTTGTCGATGCCCAGAACGATTTCCAGGGCCGTCAGGGTAAAGAAGGCGACCCAGATTTCCGGGTTGGTCAGCCAATCCATTGCAAAATCCTCTCGTAGCTAAGGCGCGCTCAGAGCCTGTTCATAATGTGCTGCGCGTCGGCCAACCTGCGTTGAAAAGGCCTTCGGAATGCTCATTTACCATTCGTAAACTCCGCTTCCTCAGGCCTTTTCGCCTTGCTTGGCTCTAGCTCGCTAACTTATGAACACGCTCTTGGCGCGCGCTCTAATGGAAAAGGCGCGTCGGACGACGCGCCGTTTTCGAACAGCCGGCAAGGCTAGTCGTACATTTGGTAAAACTCTAGCGGCTGTACAGCGGAAACACACCCAGTAACAAAGCGCCGACCAGCAGGAACATGCAGGTCACGGTGGCCCATTTCAGGGTGAAGCGCTGATGGTCACCGAACTCCACCTTGGCCAGGCCCACCAGCAGGTAGGTCGAAGGCACCAGGGGGCTGAGCAGGTGCACGGGCTGACCGACGATGGAGGCCCGGGCGATCTCCACCGGACTGATGCCATAGGCCGCAGCGGCCTCGGCCAGCACCGGCAGCACGCCGAAGTAGAAGGCGTCGTTGGAGATGAAGAAGGTGAACGGCAGGCTGACCAGGGCGGTAATCACCGCCATGTACGGGCCCAGGGCGTCCGGAATCACCGCCAGCAGGCCCTTGGACATGGCGTCGACCATGCCGGTACCCGAAAGGATGCCGGTGAAGATGCCCGCGGCGAAGATCAGCGAAACTACTGCCAGGACGTTCTCGGCATGGGCGGCGATGCGCTGCTTCTGCATGTTCAGGCAACGGTAGTTGACGGTCATGGCGATGCCGAAGGCGATCATGAACAGCACCGGCATCGGCAGCACGCCGACGATCAGCGCGGCCATCAGCGCCAGGGTCAAGAGGCCGTTGAACCAGCGCAGGTGCGGGCGGCGGGCCTCGGCGCACTGGGAGACGGTGACGTCGGCGCCTTCGGTCTCGCCGATCTGCAGGATGCCCAGGCGCGCGCGCTCGCTGCGACCATAGAGGTAGGCCAGGAAGAACAGCCAGGCGATGGCCAGCAGCATGGGCGCAATCATG
This sequence comes from Pseudomonas sp. PLB05, assembly GCF_021106615.1. NCBI lineage: Bacteria > Pseudomonadati > Pseudomonadota > Gammaproteobacteria > Pseudomonadales > Pseudomonadaceae > Pseudomonas > Pseudomonas sp. PLB05. Next base: position 214,783 of record NZ_JAJOHO010000002.1, on the reverse strand, counting down.
GGCACGAAGACATCGGCCGGATCCACGTGCAGTGCACTGGCGGCGCGGGCGGTCGGACCGCCCCAGGGGGTCAGGTTCATCACCCCGCTGGAGAGCAGCATCAGGCAGGTCATGATCAGCGGATTCATGCCCAGGCGCCGGTACAGCGGGAACATGGCCGCCACGCAGATCATGTAGGTGGTCGAGCCGTCACCGTCCAGGGAGACCACCAGGGTCAGGAAGACGGTGCCCATGGCCACCTTGAGCGGATCGCCCTTGACCAGCTTGAGGATCCAGCGCACCGCCGGATCGAACAGGCCGGTATCGATCATCACGGCGAAGTAGAGGATCGCGAACAGCAGCATCACGCCGGTGGGCGCCAGCTTGCGGATGCCGTCGAGCATCATCGGGCCGAGGGCGTCGAGCTTGACGTGGCCGAGGCTGGCGAATTCGCTGGACAGCGCCCAGGCCAGCACGGCGAAGGCGATCGGCACCATGGTCAGGGCGATCAGCGGAGACAGGCGCTTGGTCATGATCAGGTACATGAAGGTCATGACCATGGCGAAGCCGAGGAAAGTCAGCATGGGAATACCTCTGAATTTTCGCGAAGAGAAGGAGGGTTCAGCCGCGGCGCAAGGGCGCGGTGAGGGCGAAAATCCAGGGGAGGCGGGCGCACGGGGACGCCTGGAAGGACAGATACGACATGGCAAGAATCCTGGTTATTTTTGTAGGCACGTCGCCCGCTCACGGGGGCGGGTCTTGAGCGGATCCTAAGAGGTCAACCTTTCGCCAGCCTTGCGTGGTGGCGAATGGATGTTGCCGGATGTCACGAAGCCGACACGGACGAGGGCTGTTCGCCCCGCTGCCAGCCCGGGATGCTCAGGTGCTCGACGAAGAAATCGAGCAGCACCTGGATCTTGGTCGGGCGACTGCGCGCCGAGGGGGTCACGAAATAGAGGCCGCCACGGGTCAGCTGCCAGTCCGGCAGCAGCGGCACCAGCCGGCCATCGGCCAGGTAGTCGTTGGCGATGAAGTCCGGCAACTCGGCGATGGCCAGGCCTTCCAGCAGCACCGGCAGCAGGGCTTCGGAATTGGTGACGCGCAAGGGACCACGCGGCAGCACGCTTTCCTCGCGACCGTCGTCCCCGCTGAAGCGCCACACCTGGCTGCGCGCCCGGTAGGCGTAGCTCAGGCAGGCATGTTCGGTCAGCTCCTGCGGATGTTGAGGACGGCCATGGCGCTCGACATAGGCCGGCGCCGCCACCAGCAGCTGGCTGACCGCGCAGAGCCGCCGGGCGACCAGCGAGGAGTCGGGCAAGGCGGCGATGCGCAGGGCGGCGTCGAAGCCCTCCGCCACCAGATCCACGGTGGCATCGGACAGGTGCAGATCCACCGTCAGCTGGGGATAGCGGCGCAGCAGCTCGGGCAGCAGCGGCGCCACCCAGCGCAGGCCGAAGGCCATGGGCACCGCCAGCCGCACCTGGCCGCGGGGCTGCACGGCGCGCGCCTGGGCAGCGCTTTCGGTCGCCTCCGCCTGGCGATAGAGATCACCGGCCTGGGCGGCCAGCTCGCGGCCGAATTCGGTCAACGCCAACTGCCGCGAGGTGCGATTGAACAGCCGCCCGCCGAGGCGCTCCTCCAGGCGCGTCACCGCCCGCGAGACAGTGGCCACCGACACGCCCAGCACCCGCGCCGCGGCGGCGAAGGAGCCCTCCTCGGCGACCTTGGCGAACATCGCCAAGCCTTCGAAATCCGGCAATCTGCTCATTTCATTTCTGCAACGATGACTTGCCAATCATTCTATTTTGCAGAGAGGCCAGGGTCGATAGGCTGACTCCACCTGATCACAACCACTCGGAGATTCAGCCATGACCCTCAAGCTCGCCGACAAGATCGCCCTCGTCACCGGCGCCACCAGCGGCATCGGCCTGGCCGCCGCCAAACTCTTCGCCCAGCAGGGCGCCCATGTCATCCTCACCGGCCGGCGGCAGGCGGAACTGGACGCCGCGGTCGCCCAGGTCGGCAACGCCACCGGCATCGCCGTGGACTCCTCGCGCCTGGACCAGCTCGACGCCCTCTATGCGCGCATCCGCCGCGAACACGGACGCCTCGACGTGCTCTACGTCAACGCCGGGGGGGCAGCATGCTGCCCCTCGCCGAGGTGACCGAAGCCCACTACGACGACACCTTTGATCGCAACGTGAAGGGGGTGCTGTTCACCGTGCAGAAGGCCCTGCCGCTACTGGCGGACCATGCCTCGGTGATCCTGGCCGGCTCCACCGCCGCCAGTACCGGCACCCCGGCCTTCAGCGTCTACGGCGCATCCAAGGCCGCCGTACGCGCCTTCGCCCGCAACTGGATCCTGGAGCTGCAGGGCCGCGGCATCCGCATCAACACCCTGAGTCCGGGTGCCACCCGCACCCCGGGGCTGGTGGAACTGGCCGGTCCGGATGCCGCCCAGCAGCAGGGTCTGCTGGACCACCTGGCCAGCCAGATCCCCCTGGGTCGCGTCGGCGAGCCGGAGGAAATCGCCAGGGTTGCCCTGTTCCTGGCCTCCAGCGATTCCAGCTTCGTTAACGGCGCGGAACTCTTCGCCGATGGTGGCCAGGCGCAGGTCTGAACGGCGTCTGGCGGCAAGAAAAAAGCGGACAACGCCCTGAGCGCTGTCCGCTTTTTTGCCGACTGAATGCGGGCGTCAGCCGCGCAGTCGCGTGTTGAGCACGGCGATGTGCTCCGGGCCGATGCCGCAGCAGCCGCCGATCAGGCTCGCGCCACGCGCCTGCCAGTCCTGGGCGAAGCTCAGGTAGCCGGGCGGATCCAGGTCCGGACGCAAGGGGTCGAGGCCGTCGTTGGCGGTGGCCTCTTCCGGCTGGGGCGGGAAGGCGTTGGCATAGGCGCCAAAGGGAATCTCGACTCCCGCCGCGGCGAAGGTCGCCCGCGCGGTATCCAGCGCCGCGGCCATCACCTCGGGCTGGCTGCAATTGAACAGCAGCGCCCCGGCGCCCAGCTCCACCGCCAGCTGCGCGGCCTCGGCCACCGGCTCGCCGGATCTCAGCCGTGGGATCTCGTCGACGTCTTCGTCCTTCAGGGTGAAGGACAGCCACAGCGGCTTGCCATCCCCGGGCAGCCCGGCGGCGATGGCACGCACCTCGGCCAGGGAACTCTGGGTTTCCGCCAGCCAGAGATCGACATGGGGCGCCAGGCCGCGGATCAGCGGCTGCAGCACCTCGTCCACCCGCGCCGGCTCGAACAGATCGGGGCGATAGGAGCCGAACAGCGGCGGCAGCGAACCCGCCACCCGCACCGGCTGACCACTGGCCACCACCGCCTGCCGCGCCAGCTGACCGGCCCGCGCGGCCAGGGCCTCGCCTTCGGCGGCGAAGCGCTCCTCGCCGATATGGAAGGGCACCACCGCATAGCTGTTGCTGGTGATCACCTGGGCACCGGCCTCGATATAGGCCCGATGCACCGCCTCCACCTGCTCCGGCGCCTCGCTCAGGGCCAGGGCCGACCACTCCGGCTGACGAAAGGGCGCGCCACGGCGCTGCAGTTCGCGGCCCATGCCACCGTCGAGCAGAACTAGATTCATGTTGGCCATATAGCTATTTCACTTTTCCTTATAACCAAAACAGAGTTCAATATCGGTTCTCATATCTCTCTAATACCAGGCCCTCTTTCCCTTTGCAAAGGACGCCCCCATGAGAACCGCTCTGCTATCGGCCCTCGGCCTGACCCTGGCGCTGGCCGCCACCTCGGCCTCGGCCGGCGCCACCCTGGACCGCATCAAGGCCAAGGGCGAGCTGGTCAATGTGCTCATGGAGAGCTATCCGCCCTTCTCCCAGCTCAATGCCCAGAATCAGCTGGAAGGCTTCGACGTGGACGTGGCCAAGGCGGTGGCCGACAAGCTGGGCGTCAGGCTGCGCCTGGAAACCCCTTCCTGGGACGTGATCGCCGCCGGTCGCTGGAGCGGTCGCTACGACGTCTGCATCTGCTCCATGACGCCCAGCCAGGCGCGCGCCCAGGTGTTCGACTTCCCGGTCAACTACTACGCCTCGCCGGCGGTGATCGTGGTCAACGCCGGTGACGACCGCATCCAGGGTGCCAAGGACCTCTCCGGCAAGAAGGTCGGCGTCACCAGCGCCTCCTCCTACGAAGGCTACCTGAACAAGGACCTGACCATCGAAGGCCAGGAGGACAAGCCGCTGAGCTATCCCTTCGACCAGGTGCAGGTGGTGCCCTTCCCCGACGACAACGTCGCCTTCCAGGACCTGGGCCTGGGCGCCGGCAAACGCCTGGACGCGGTGCTGACCAACCTGGTGACCGCCCAGCCGCGCCTCGCCCAGGACGCCAAATTCAAGCTGGCGGGCGCGCCGCTCTATGCCGAGCCCAACGCCGTGGCCATCGAGAAGGGGGATGCGGAATTCGCCGCCAAGCTGCGCGAGATCATCGAGGGGCTGCGCCAGGACGGCACCCTCAAGCGGATCTCCGACAAGTGGATCGGTGCCGACATCAGCCAATGAGTCAGCTACCACCCCCGGTCGAATCGCGTCCCCTGCTGAGCTTTCGTACCCGCGTCTGGCTGACCTGGCTGGCGCTGCTGGCCGGGGGTGTGTGCTTCGTGCTCGGCTTCGACCTCAAGTTCGCCAGCGTCTGGCCGCGCCTGCCCAATCTGGTGGGCTGGCGCCTGGGGCCCAACGGCTTCCTGCAGGGCGCGGCCTTGACGCTGTTTCTCAGCCTCAGCTCCATCCTGGTATCGGTGCTGCTGGGCTTCGCCGCGGCCCTGGGGCGGCTGTCTTCCAGCGCCCTGGCCTATGGCGTGGCGACCTTCTACGCCTCCTTCTTTCGCGGCACCCCGCTGCTGATCCAGATCCTGCTGATCTACCTGGGCCTGCCGCAGATCGGCGTGGTGCCCGGCGCCATCAGCGCCGGCATCCTCGCCCTGTCGCTGAACTATGGCGCCTACCTCAGCGAGATCTTTCGCGCCGGCCTGCTTGGCGTCCCCGCCGGTCAGCGCGAGGCGGCCCTGGCCCTGGGCCTGTCGCCGCGGGTGATCTTCTGGCGAGTCACCCTGCCCCAGGCCATGCGCAGCATCATCCCGCCCACCACCAGCCAGTTCATCTCCATGCTCAAGGACTCCTCTCTGGTTTCGGTGATGGGCGTCTGGGAGGTGATGTTCCTCGCCCAGTCCTATGGCCGCTCCAGCTATCGCTATCTGGAAATGCTCACCACCGCGGCGGTGCTTTACTGGCTGATGTCCCTGGCCATGGAATTCATGCAGTCGCGCCTGGAGCGGCACTATGGGAAGGCCTATCGGGGGCGTTAGCGCCTTTCGCTGCGCCTTCTGGGCCATGCTAGCCCTTTGATGCCAAACCCGCTTTCAGTGAATCAGGTCACAACGTCTCTGGAGCAAGCCTCTACCATTCCCTCCTCCTAAATTTTCGCTTCGGAAAGGACTCGTTATGAAGCCTCGTCATCGCCTTGCCGTTCTCTGCCTGGGTGGCAGCCTCGCCGTCACTGGCTGCTCCAACATGTCGCAGAACGAATGGCTCAATCAGGAAAACGTCGGCACCGTGGTCGGGGCGGCGGCCGGCATCCTCATCGGCAGTCAGATCGGTGGTGGCAGTGGCCGTACCGCCGCCATGCTGGCCGGTGCCCTCGCCGGTGGCGCCCTGGGCAAGACCCTTGGGGCCAAACTCGACCAGCGTGATCGCGAGGCCCTGGCCGTGCAGACGCAAAAGGCGCTGGAGCACGCCCAGGATGGTCAGGTGACCACCTGGACCTCCGACCACAGTGGCGCCACTGCCCGCATCGTGCCGGTGGCGACCGAGACCGAAGCCCGCCAGGTGGCGGTCAAGCGCACGCCCAAGGTGCAGAAGGTCGAGCAGTTGACCCTGCTCAACAAGCCCTATCAGTCGATCAAGTCGGCCAACCTGCGCGCCGCGCCCAACGACAACGCCGCCAAGGTCGGCGGACTGCCTACGGGTACCCGCTTCACCGCTTTGGGCCGTACCGGCAACGACTGGATCGCCGTGGGCCGCAAGGGCGTCACCATCGGCTATGTCTACGCGCCCCTGGTGACACCGGCGACCGCTGCCACGCTGGCGACCGCTGGCAAGACCAAGGCTCAACCGGTACCTGCGGTGGATCTGGACACCCTGGACGTGGCCAGCGCCAAGCAGCAGGGCGTGGACCTCGACGCCGCCGATCTCGATGCCGCGCCGGTGCAGGACAAGGTCGCCGCCAAGACCACCTGCCGCACCCTGAACTACAGCCTGAGCCAGGACGGTCAGCAGGATCAGCAGACCACCAAGGCCTGCCAGGCCGCTGACGGTGCCTGGGAACTGATCTAAGGAAGGATGACCATGAAACCCACCCTGCTGGCCCTGACGCTGCTGGCCACGGCCACGGCTGCCCAGGCCGAAAGCACTCGCCTCGCCTATTCCAAGGCCGAAGACGTCGAGGTCTTCGTCGATCACTCTGCAGCCGCCTGGTGCGCCCCCGACCTGGCGCTGCGCTTCGTCTATGGCAAGCCTGCCGAGGCCATGCCCGTCGAACGCCTGATGCCCAAGATCGGCGCATTGCTCGGCAAGCAGTGCGACCAGGCCGAACGCCTGACCTGGACGGCGACCGGTACCACCGACGCCCGGCTGAAGGGCTCGGCCACCAAGGCCACGGCCTGGACGGCGCAGGTACAGAATCCGGCTGCCGTCGAGCCGCCCAAGGCGGCGCCTGAGACGGCCAGGCCTGCCACTCCCCCGGTAGTCCCAGAGGCACCGGCACCCGCAGCGCCAGCGGCCCCGGTCGCCGAATCGACACCTGTCGCGCCGGCCAAGGTCGAGCCTGCACCTGCAGCCAAGGCGCCTGCCGGTCAGATCGCCACCGATTTCGATGTCGCCGGCTGGCGTCCGGGCGATGGCGAGGCCGAACTGGCCAAGAGCGACTTCATGACCACCCTCAAGGACAGCCAGGGTTGCGCCTTCCGCGTCCCCTTCAAGGCCGAGGAAGACAGCCGCTACCTCCAGGTTCGCTCCAGCGGTATCCGTTGCGAGAACGGCCTGGCCCAGGGCGAGGGTGAACTCGTTCTGGAGCGGAGCGACGGCAAGCAGTTGCAGCGCTGGAAGGGTTTCTTCCTCAACGGACTGCCGCTGGACGACCACCTGCCTCCCCTGCGGTTTGTCGGTTTCGACGATCAGAAGCGCGCCCTGTTCCTGCTGGCTAGCGACCCGGCCACCGCCAGCTATAGCCTCTTGCGGCTACGCTACTCCTATCAAAGGGGTTGGCTCGTGAACTATCCAACGGTCCTTTTCGTGACAGCCGATAGTGAGCAATTCCGCCAGCTCTCACGGATTCAGCCCATCATCGAGCAGACCCAGCACCAGATATCGGCACTAAAGGTGGACATCCAGCAATTCTCCGTTCTTGCCATGCGGGATTTCCACAAAGGCTCTACGCAACAGTCATGGGGTAGCGGCGAGGTCAGCCAGGACTACTGGCTCTACGAGGTTGCCATTGGTCAGAACTGGCGCAACAAGGCCTGGCAATTCAATCCCGAACAGGCCACCAACTACCTTTTCCGCTGGGACGAGAAGCAGGCGCGCCAGCGCGAGCAGGCCGCACGCGAGCGTGAGCGCGAAGCCCGGCAGGCACGGATGCAGCAGGCGGCCCGTGCCCGTGACCAGCTCGATACCTACGAGCGCCTGACCCGGGAAGCGCGCAGCAATCCCCAGGCGCTGCTGGCGCGGCAGGTCAACGATGTGGACTACGCGCCGGGCAGTGGTGGCGACTATGGCGACCTGGTGCGTGGCGCTACCCATCCCGTACGCCTGATCGCCAGGGTGACCAAGACGAATAGCGATGGCTGGACCCTCGACTATCCCTATCCGATCCAGGCGCAGGTACCAGCCGGCACCTCGGCCAAGACCGGCTGGTATGTCCTGAGCGGCACTCTGCAGCTCGATCCGAAGGCGCGTGACGCCGACGACCTGCCCCTGACGCACCTGACGGCCAAGGTCGTGCAGCCCTGCACCAGCGAAGGTTGCAGCGACCTGCGCGATCCCCTGGCGCTGGCACGGGTGCAATTCGAAGACCCCGCCTGGACCCCCGAGGCGGCCCGCCAACAGCTCAAGGATGCCGGTCTCGGCGAGGAGCGCTTCTGATGAAACGGACTCTCAACGTCAAACTCCTGGCCGGGGCAGCGCTGGTCGTGGTGATCGGCGGCTATTTCGGTCTCAAGGCCTACGCCGCTCATGTCGCCGACGGACGTCTGCGCGACTGGCTGTTCGAACACCGCCTGCAGGACCGGATCAGCTGGCAGTCGCTGTCCTCCTCACCGCTGGGCGGCACGATCAAGCTGCACGAGGTGCGCATCAGCGATGGGCCGAGCATCGCCCAGTTGACCCTCTCCGACCTCAAGGACGAACCGGCTCACCGCCGAGCCGATGTCCAGTTCGAAGGCGTGGCTTTTCCGCCCGACGCCAAGGGGCGCTCGACGGCGCTGCACCTGCCCCTGGTTGGTGGTCTGCTGCTCGCCAGCGGGCGTGCCGAACTGGCGCCCTTTTCCGGCCGGCTGAAATGGAACGTCGAGGATGAGCTGGCGGACATCGGCCTGACCCTGGACCTGCCGGAACTGCTGGACGTGGATGCGAGCCTGTCGCTGGCTCAGGTCCGCCGCCTGGCGGAAGACCTGAGTGACATGGCTGAAAATGGCCAGCAGGTGGGCCAGCGCGGTCTGCTGTCATCCTTCGGTCTGCTGGGCAAGCTGCAGCAGAGCGCGCAACGCGCCGAACTTAAGGGCTTGCGGGTGGATGTCACGGATCAGGGCTATTTCAAGCGCAGCCTGGCCCTGACCCGCCGTTATCTGCCGCTCGACCCTACCGCGGGCGACTTCGACAAGCAGCGTGACCGGGTCCTGGCCGCGGCGTACCAGCAGCAGCGCAATGACTGCCTGCAGGAGTTCCAGAGCCTGGGTGCGCGCGGCAAGGATCTCTGCAAGGGTCTGGTCGATCTGGCCTCTGGCGAAGAAGACGGTCTGCGGGTAAGCCTTGCGCCCAAGGAGCGCGTGCGTCTGGGCGATACCCTGGAGGTCGCGCTGACCGCAGCCCTGGATCCCGCGGGCGCCGCCGGCCTGCTGGACCGCCTCAACCTGGAGTCGAAAAGCCTCTGACGGCAGCGCTCAGGCCCAGGCTCTCCGCAGCCTGGCCAGCGCCTCGACAATCCGCGCCTCCGGCACCGCCGCAAAACCCAGCACCAACCCGGCGCGAGCGTCGGCCGGGGTCGGGGCCTCGGGCAGCCAGTATCGCGACAGCGCATTGAGTTCCACCCCGACCGCGGCCGCCCAGGTCACCAGTTCGGCTTCGCGGGCCAGGTGGGTGACCGGCAGGCACAGATGCAGGCCGGCCACCGGGACGCCCGGCGGGGCGCAGCCGGCAACCTCTGGCCAGCCGGCCAGCAGGGCATCGCGGCGACTGCGCGCCGCACGTCGCATGCGCCGGATGTGGCGCTGGAAATGGCCCTGTTCGATGAAATCGGCCATGACCGTCTGGGTGGCGCTGTCGAGATGGCGGATGCCGGCCCGTTGCAGCTCCAGCAGCGCCGGCACCAGCGCGGGCGGGGCCACCAGATAGCCCAGGCGCAGACCGGGAAAGGCGATCTTGGAGAAGGTGCCGACATAGAGCACCCGACCGTGACGATCCAGCGCGGCCAGGGGCGCCAGCGGCGCGCCCTGGTAGCGGTACTCGCCGTCGTAGTCGTCCTCGACGATCCAGCCGTCCCGCTGGCGCGCCCAGTCCAGCAGCGCCAGGCGGCGCGGCAGGGACAGCACCGCGCCGGTGGGATACTGGTGCGAAGGAGTGACGTAGACCAGCCGGCAGTCCGGCAGCCCTGCCAACTGCTCCACCATCAGCCCGGCCCCATCCACCGCAACGCCCTGCAACCGCGCCCCGCTACTCTGCAAGGCCAGGCCCGCGGCGCGATAGCCAGGATCCTCCATGGCCGCCCGGGCTCCGGGCGCCAGCAGCAACCGGGCGCAGAGTTCGATGGCCTGCTGGGCACCGCTGGTGATGAGGATCTGCTCGGGTGCGCAGACCAGGCCCCGCGCCTGGCGCAGGTAGGCGCTCAGCAGGCGGCGCAGCCGCGGTTCGCCGCCAGGTTCGCGATAACCCAGCAGCGCCGGCTCCGGCTGGCGCCAGAAGCGCTGCTGCAACCGCGCCCAGGTGGCGAAGGGAAACAGGTCCACCGCCGGCAAGCCGACCCGAAAGGCGCACGGCGCGCCGGGCGGCACGCTGGCCAGGGGTACGGGTGTCGCACTGGCCGTGGCTTCGGGAGCAGCCAGCGCCCGGGTCACGGGCGCGACATAGGTGCCGTCACCCGGACGGCTGTCGAGAAAGCCCTCGGCCAGGAGCTGCTCGTAGGCGGCGGTTACGGTATTGCGCGACACGCCCAGCAGCCGCGCCAGTTCGCGACTGGCGGGTAGCCGCACTCCAGCGGCCAGCTCGCCGGCCAGGATGCGCTCGCGCAGGCCCTGGTAGAGCTGGCGCGCCAGGCCCTGACCCGATTCCAGCAACAGCCCCGACGGCTCGAATCCCAGCATGGATTGGCACCCTGAAAGTCATGGACATTGGCTCTTACAGGGAGCCAAAGCCGACCTTAGCATGGCCGGACGTCACTGGAGTTCCTGCCCATGTATCCCAATCCCGCCTTCCGCCTCGACGACCTGCCCAGGCTGCACCAGCACCTGCGCGATCACGCCCTGGCGCTGCTCATCAGCCAGACCGACACCGGTCCGCTGGTGAGCCATCTGCCGCTCTGGCTGGAGCCCGACGAGGGCCCCTATGGCACCCTCTACGGCCATCTGGCGCGTAGCAATCCCCAGGCCCCGGCGATGGTCGAGGCGGGACAGGTACTGGCGGTGTTCCAGGGACCCCAGGCCTATGTCAGCCCGGCCTTCTATCCCGGCAAGGCCGAACATGGCCGGGTGGTGCCGACCTGGAACTACCAGGCGGTGCACGCCCGCGGCCGCGTCGAGGTGTTCGATGACCCCGAGCGCCTGCTACCGCTGCTGGAGCGCCTCACCGACCAGCACGAAGCCGGGCGCGCCCGGCCCTGGCAGGTCGCGGATGCACCAGCGGACTTCGTGCGGGGCATGCTGCGCGCCATCCGTGGTCTGCGCCTGCCGCTGGACAGCCTCCAGGGCATCGCCAAGCTCAGCCAGAATCGCACCGCCGCCGACCGCGAAGGCGTCCGCCAGGGGCTGGCCGCCAGCCCTGTACCCGGCGACCAGGCCCTGGCCGCCCTGATCCCCTCTCCCGCCTGACCTTGGAATCACCCATGACCATCCGCCCCCTGACCGAAACCGATCACGCCGTCTGGCACGACCTCTGGCAGGCCTACCTGGCCTTCTACGAGACCGTCCTGCCAGCAACGACCTATGCCCGCACCTGGCAGCGCCTGCTCGATCCCGCTCAGCCCCTGAATGGCGCCCTGGCCTGGGACGGCGAGCGGCCCCTGGGCCTGGTGCATTTCATCTATCACCCGTCCTGTTGGACCGAGACCGACTACTGCTACCTGCAGGATCTCTATGTCGCCGAAGGCCATCGCGGTGGCGGCCTGGGCCGCGCCCTGATCGAGCATGTCTATGCCCGTGCCGAAGCGGATGGCTGCGACCGGGTGCACTGGCTGACCCAGGAGACCAACCAGGCGGGACGCCAGCTCTACGACCGCATCGCCACCCGCCCCGGCTTCATCCAGTACCGCCACCTGCTGGGAGACAGGGCATGACCGCCCTCGACTGGACCCCCGCCCGCCTGCCTCAGCCGCGCCTGCTGCAAGGCCATCATGTACGTCTGGAACCCCTCGATCCGCAGCGCCACGGCGCCGATCTCTGGCAGGCCCTGCACCACCATGACCCGGCCCTGTGGGACTTTCTGCCCTATGGCCCTTTCACCGAGCAGGCGGCCTTCGACGGCTGGCTGGCGGGCCTGGCCGAAGGTCCCGATCCGCTGTTCTACGCCGTGGTGGATCCCCGCGACAGCCGTGCCCTGGGGCAACTCAGCCTGATGAGCATCGTCCCTGAACACGGTAGCATCGAGATCGGCCATGTCGCCTTTGGCGGGCGTCTGCAGCGTACGCCCCTGGCCACCGAGGCCTTCTATCTGTTGATGCAGGAGGCCTTCGCCCTGGGCTTTCGCCGTCTGGAGTGGAAATGCGACAACGCCAATGCCCGTTCCAAGCGCGCCGCCGAGCGACTGGGCATGCGCCCTGAAGGTCTGTTCCGCCAGCACCGGGTGGTCAAGGGTCGCAACCGCGACACCGCCTGGTTCAGCTTACTGGATCACGAATGGCCCGCGGTGGACGCAGGCTTCAGACGTTGGCTGGCGGCGGAGAACTTCGATGCGGCAGGGCGCCAGCTGAGCGCCCTGGCGATCACGTCCAGCAAATGAGAAGCAATACCAAGGAGGCGGGCAAAGCGCTATCCTAGAGAGGTTGCTACCACCAGTCTCCTTTGCCGTGACCGCCATCCACGTTCTGCTCGTCGACGACCACCGCAAGCTGCGCGAACCCCTGGCGATCTACTTGCGGCGCCAGGGGTTCGAAGCCACCACCGCGGCCGATGCCACGCGAATGAAGGCGCTGCTCGCGCAGCAGCGCTTCGATGTCATCGTCCTCGACGTGATGCTGCCGGATGGCGACGGCTTCAGTCTCTGCCGTGAGCTGCGCCAGCGCGACACGACGCCGGTGATCCTGCTCACCGCCCGGGGCGAACTGGACGATCGGGTGCTGGGCCTGGAACAGGGCGCCGACGACTACCTGACCAAGCCGTTCGAACCGCGTGAATTGGTGGCGCGGATTCGCACCCTGCATCGTCGCTCCCGGACGACCGCGCCGCCGCCTCCGCGCGAGTCCATCCCAGCGGCAACCTATCGTTTCGCAGGCTGGCACTACGCCGCCGTCAGTCAGCGCCTGCAGTATCCCGATGGCAGCACCCGCCGCCTGGGCCAGGCGGAGGCCCGCCTGCTGCTGGCGTTCCTGTGCCAGCCCCAGACCGTGCTGCATCGCGATCTCTTGCTGGACCGGGTGCGACCGCCCGATCGCGAGTTGGAAGACCGCAGCCTGGATCGCCAGGTCAGTCGGCTGCGCCTGCGCCTGGCCGATTCGACCGGCGAGTCGCCGCTGCGCACCGTCTGGGGGCGCGGCTATCTGCTGGACTGCCCGGTAGAGGCACTGGACGGGCCATGATCGCTCCCTGGCGGCGCTGGCTGCAGGGCATCACGCCGCGCCTCTGTCTGCTGTTCTGCGCCGCCTTGCTGCTGGCGCACGCGGCCGCGGCGCTGGTCCTGCACCAGACCGGCGCGCTGGTCCATTCGCTGTCCTATGGCCAGGCCTTGGAGCGCCTGGCGGTGGCCCGTACCGCGGTCGAACGCCTGCCGACGGTACAGGCGCAGGCCCTGCTGCGAGTGCTGGCCGAGGCACCGGCGCAGGTCTGGGTGGCCGCGACGCCTGAGGTGACGCCCTTCGCCATGCTCGCCGAGGAACGTCGCCTGACCCGGGATCTGGCGCGACGCCTGGGGCAGACCGAAGACGGCCTGGTGATGCAGTTGGAAGGCCTGGCGGGCGACGCCGCCCGCGCCTCACCGCTGACCCCGGCCGGCTGGGCCCCCCTGCGCTTGCGCAGCAGCGTGCGCCTGCCGGACGGTCGCTGGCTCAATGCCGTGCAGTATCCGGCGCGCAGCGACGGCTGGCTGACCGCCCTGGGCTGGTCGCTGCTGCTGGGCGCCCTACCGGTGCTGCTGCTGGCTTGGTTGTTGATCGGCCAGCTGGTACGGCCGCTGCAACGGCTCACCCGCGCCGCCGAGGGACTCAGCCGGGGCGAGCGCAGTCGATTGGAGGTCCGCCAGGGCCCGCGCGAGGCCAGGGAACTGGCCGCGGCCTTCGAGCTGATGCAGGAGCGGCTGCTGCGCCACCTGGACGATCGGGTGCGCATGCTGGCCGCCATCAGCCACGACTTCAACACTCCGCTGGCCGCACTGCGGGTGCAGCTGGCCCTGCTAGAGCCCTCGGCCGAACGCGACGACATGGAGGAAAGCCTGGCCGAACTGGACGCCATGGTGCAGGAAACCCTCGACTTCATCCGTGGCGAACGCCAGACCGAAGCCCATCAGGAGGTCGACCTGAGTGCCCTGCTGCAGGACCTGCACGGGCGTTACCGGGCGCTGGGCCAGCCGGTGACCTGGTCGGGCGCCGCCGCGACACCGCTCCGCGGTCGTCCGCTGGCGCTCAAGCGCGCCCTGGGCAATCTGCTCGACAACGCCCTGCAGCACGGCGGCAGCGCCGTCCTGGAGCTGTCGCGACCCGAGCCACAGCTGCTCCGATTGGACATCCTCGACGACGGCCCCGGCTTGCCGGAGGATCAGCTGGAGCAGGTCTTCGAGCCCTTCTACCGGCCCCCGGGGCAGGACTCCGCCCGCGGCCTGGGTCTGGGCCTGGCCATCGCCCGCGCCTGCATCCTCGCCCATGGCGGGGAACTGCAGCTGCACAATCGCCCGCAAGGCGGCCTCTGCGCGCGGATCCTGCTGCCGTCGACCCCCTAGCAGCCGGATATCCCGTAGGAGCGGCCCATGGCCGCGATAGTCCAAACAAAAGGCCTTGTCACGCCAGAACAATCACTCCCAAAGTAGCGACACCTGATCGATCAGGATTTCGCTGGGGCTGGACACGAACGCCTGCTCGGCTAGCCCCTCTCCCTTTGGGAGAGGGTTGGGGTGAGGGCGCGCCTCACAGCGGATTTCCTGGTGGAAAAGGCTCCGCCGTTTCCCACGCTACGGTTCCGGCACCAACGCGCGTCCACCACAGTGGAGGTTCCACGTGGAGCATCCGAGTCCCCCTAGAAACTCAAGGTCGCACTCACCCAGAGATGCCGGCCGTAGTTCACCGTGCCATAGGTCTCGTCGTCCAGGCGGCGGTCGTTCAGGTTGCGGATGGCGGCATTGAAGCTCAGGTTGCGCGTCGCCACGAAGCCACCGCCCACGTCCCAGGTGGTATAGGCCGGGGCGGCCTCGCCGGTCAGGGTAGCGTCGTACTCTTCACCGTAGTAGTCCAGCGCCGTCCACAGGTTGAGGCGGTCCGACAGGGTCCAGTCCAGGCGGACGTTGGCCTTGCGCTCCGGGGTCAGGGCCAGGGGCGCACCCTGGTTGGGACCGCTGCGCTGCTCTGAGTCGAGATAGGTGAAGTTGCCGCCCAGACGCAGGGCCTCGGTGATGTCCCAGCCACCGCTGAGCTCCACACCGCGGATCACCGCCTCGTCGACGTTGATGCGATCCATGCGGATATAGCCGTTCCAGCGCTCGGTGGTGGTGACCGTGGACAGCTTGTCCCGGAAGTCGTTGTAGAACAGCGTCGCCGCCGCCTCCAGATTGCGCCGGTTGGACCAGAGCGCCGCCACCTCGTAGTTGGTGCTGGTTTCCGGCTTGAGATCCGGATTGCCGAGCATGACGAAGCGGTTGCGCCGCAGATAGGCATAACCCGGCGCCACGGCGCGGATTTCCGGTGCCTTGAAGCCGCGCGAGACGCCGCCCTTGAAGGTCCACTCGGAGGTTGCATGCCAGACCCCATAGAGCCGCGGACTCCAGTGATTGCCATACAGCTCGTGGTGATCCAGGCGCAGCCCGCCGGTGAGGGCGAAGCTGTCGGTGATGGCCCACTCGTCCTCGGCGAACAAGGCCTGCTGGGTCACCGCGAAGGAGTACTGACGGCGATCGTTCAGCCCCTGGTTCCAGTCCTGCACCTCGCCGCGGTTGTATTGCAGACCGGTGGTGAGCAGGTGGTCGTCCAGTGGCGTCACTAGCTTGGCGTCGAACACGGTGTTCTCGACCTGCGGCTTGCGCCCATAGACATCGGTCTGCGCCGGCGTGGCCAGGCCTTCGCGGGAGGTCTCCTCGTGCAGCAGCGACACGTCCGAGCGCAGCCCGCCGGCCCAGTGGCCAGTGTGACTCAGCGACCAGTGATCGCGGTCGTTGTCCTGTTGGCGGGTCGCCCAGTTGTCGCTCAGGCCGTCGCCGTTGCGCAGACGTGTCTGCCCGGCCTCCAGCAGAAATTCATGATTCTCGTTCGGGGTGAAGGCCAGGCGCCCGGTCAGGTCGCGATGGCGCGCCTTGCTGAAGCCCTGGGTCTGCTCGATGTCGTCGTCGGCCTGGCGATCCAGGTAGCGGCCCCACAGCTGCAGGCCGAGCAATTCGCTGTGCAGCGGCCCGCTGAGAAAGAACTGGCCCTGGCGCGAATTGCCCTGATCGCTGTGCTGCTGGGCGATGTAGTCGGTGGTCAGGGAGCCATGCCAGGTGGCGGTGTTCTTCTTGGTGATGATGTTGATCACCCCACCGATGGCATCGGAGCCGTACAGCGAGGACATGGGCCCCCGCACCACCTCGATGCGCTCAATGGCCGCGGCTGGTGGGATGAAGCTCTGCTCGTAGCCGCGATTGCCGTTGACCCGTGACTCCCGCGCGCTTTGCCGCTTGCCGTCGACCAGAATCAGGGTGTAGTCCCCCGGCATGCCGCGGATGGAGATGTCGGTCTCGTTGGCCGCGCCGTTGACCACTACCCCCTCGACGTCGCGCAGGGCATCGCCCAGATCGCGGATCGGGCGCTTGCGCAGGGTCTCGGCGTCGATCACCGTGACCGAGGCCGGGGCGTCCTCCAGCCGCTGTTCGAAGCCTGAGGCGGTGACCACCGTGGTGTCGAGATCGGTGATCTCTTCGGCCTGGATCGCCAGACTGGCCACAGCCAGGCCGAGCGCCAGGGGCGTAGGGATGAAGCGTTGCAACCTTGCCATGCAGCGTGCCCTCCAGACGGGAAAGGGCACGGATGGTAATGATTGACGTTACGCAAATTGGGACAGGTTGGGACAGATGCCCTCACTCGCCGCGGATGTAGCCTTCCAGGTGGCGGATCAGCTCCGCCTGCTGCACGGTGGTCGCCTTGACCAGGTCACCGATGGACAGCAGTCCGATCAGCTTGCCATTGCCCATCACCGGCAGGTGGCGCAGGTGGTGGTCGGTCATCATCTGCATGCAGTCGCCCACGGTCTGCTGCGGCAGCACGATGATGACCGCCTCGGTCATGATCTCGCTGACCGGGGTGGCATAGGAGGAACGCCCCTCCAGCGCCACCTTGCGCGCATAGTCACGCTCGCTGACGATGCCCACCAGCTCGCCATCGCGCATCACCGGCAGGGCCCCGACGTTCTTTTCCGCCATCAGCCGCAGGGCGTCGAGCACCCAGGCGTCCGGAGCGATGGTGTAGACGTCCTGCTGGGTCTTGAGGGCGAGCAACTGGGCGACGGTTTTCATGGTGGTTCTCCTGAGGTAAGGCGAGCGTGACCGGCGACGCCTGGCAGAGCCGGTCAGCTGATTACATCAGGCCGCTTGAACGCCCTTGTCGCCCGAACGACGTCGATCCCGCCACAGGCGCCATGCCAGGGCCAGCAGGAAACCGACCGTCAGCAGCAGCACCATGGTCGGTGCTGGCGCGCTGTCCCAGACCAGGCTCAGCAACACCCCGCCCAGGGCGGCCGCCACGGCCAGCGTCGTGGCCACCAGCAGCATCCAGCCAAAGGAGTGGGTCAGCAGGAAGGCGGTGGCACCGGGGGCGATCAGCAAGGCCACCACCGGCACCATGCCCACTGCCTGCAGGGCGCCGACCACGGTCAGGGCGATGAGTCCGAGCAGGCCGTAGTGCAGCAACTCCACCCGCAGGCCCAGGGCCCGTGCCTGGGCGGCATCGAAGGCCAGCACCAGCAGGTCGCGCCAGCGACAGACCAGCGCCAGCAGCACCAGGGCGGCGATCACCGCCATCTGCCAGAAGGCCTCCGGGGTCACTCCCAGCAGATCGCCGAGCAGGATGTGGTCCAGGTGCAGCTCGGTGGGCAGCCTGGCGTGCAGCACCAGGCCCAGGCCGAACATGCCGGAGAAGACCACGCCCATGAGGGTGTCCTGCTTCACCCGGCTGTGGCGCTTGAGATAGCCGGTGGCCAGGGCGCAACCCAGTCCCGCGACGAAGGCGCCCACGACCAGGGGCGCCCCCAGCGCCGAAGCCAGCACCAGGCCGGGAAACACCGCGTGGGCGATGGCGTCGCCCAGCAGCGCCCAGCCCTTGAGCACCAGGAAACAGGACAGCAGCGCCGTGGGTACCGCCACCAGCACGGCCATCAGCAGCGCCTGGCGCATGAAATCGACTTCCAGGGTCAGCAGCAGCCAGTCCATCAGCCCGTCTCCGCCGTCTGCCGGGCCCGGCGCCGATTGGCCAGCAGGCCGTGACGCGGCGCCAGCACGAAGGCCAGCAGAAAGATCAGCGTCTGCAGGACCACCACGCAGCCTCCGGTGGCGCCGTCGAGGAAGTAGCTGAGATAGGTGCCCAGCAGGCCGCTGCCGACGCCGATGGCCACGCTGATCAGCACCACCCGCGAGAAGCGATCACTGAGCAGATAGGCCGTCGCCCCCGGCGTCACCACCAGGGCGATGACCAGGAAGGCGCCCACCGTCTGCATGGCCGCCACGGTGCTCAGCGCCAGCAGGGTAAAGAACAGCAGCTTGTAGCCGGTGGGATTGAGGCCGCAGGCACGCGCCTGGCCCTCGTCGAAGAACACCAGCAGGAGGTCGCGCCACTTGAGCAGCAGCACCAAAAGGGAGACGGCGGCGATGATCAGCAGCTGGCGACTGGCCTCGGGGGTGATGGCCAGGATGTTGCCGAAGACGATGGTCTGGATGTCCACCGCCACCGGCGCCAACGAGACCAGGAACAGGCCGCCGCCAAAGAAGGCGCTGAAGATCAGGCCGATGATGACGTCTTCTTTCAGCCGGGTGTACTGCCGCAGCCCCAGCATGGCCCCGGCCGCCGCGCCGCCGGCGAGAAAGGCGCCCAGGGCCAGCGGCAGCCCGAGCAGATAGGCGCCGGCCACCCCCGGTACCACGGCATGGGACAGGGCATCGCCGATCAGCGACCAGCCCTTGAGCATCAGATAAGCGGAGAGAAAGGCGCACAGCCCACCCACCAGGGCCGCCGCGCCCAGGGCGTTTTTCATGTAGCCGTAGGCCAGGGGTTCCAGCAGCCACTCCATCAGGCACGCTCTCGCCACTGGGGCGGTTGCGACGCCTGGCGTCCCCCCTCGAACAGGCGCAGGGCGCCACCGAAGGTCCGCTCCAGATTCTCCCGGGTAAAGACCTCGGCCGTCGGCCCCTGGGCCAGCACGGTGCGATCGAGCAGCACGGTGCGGTCGCAGAAGCGCTCGATGCTGGCCAGGTCATGGGTCGAGACCAGCATCGAGCGACCCTCGGCGCGCAGGGCCTGGAGCAATTCGATGATGGCGCGCTCGGAGGTGGCGTCCACCCCGGTGAAGGGTTCATCCAGCAGGATCACCCGGCTGTCCTGGGCCAGTGCGCGGGCGAGGAAGACGCGCTTCTTCTGGCCACCGGAGAGTTCGCCGATCTGCCGTTTGCGCAAGTCGGTCAGCCCTACCCGGGCCAGGGCGGCGGCCACCGCCTGGTGATCGGCGGCGCGCGCCAGGCGCAGGAAATTCATCCGGCCATAGCGCCCCATGAGCACCACGTCTTCCACCCGCACCGGAAAGTCCCAGTCGACGTCTTCGCTCTGGGGCACATAGGCGACCAGATTACGCTTCAGGGCCTGGGCCACCGGCAGGTCATCGACCCGCACCTGACCGGTGCGCAGGGGCACGAAGCCCATGATCGCCTTGAACAGGGTGGACTTGCCGCTGCCATTGACGCCCACCAGGGCGGTGATGGACCCGCCGGGCACCACCAGGCTGGCGTCGCGCAGGGCGGTATGGCCATTGCGATAGGTCACGCCGACCCCGTCGAGAGCGATCATGGCGCTAGCCCCTTGACCAGGGTTTCGGTGGTGACCCGCAGCAGGTCGAGATAGGTGGGCACCGGACCGTCGGCGGCGCTCAGGGAATCCACATAGAGCACCCCGCCGTAGCGGGCGCCGCTCTCCCGCGCCACCTGCTCGGCCGCTGCGGCGGACACGGTACTCTCGCTGAACACCGCCGGAATCCGCTCGGCGCGCACTGTCTCGATCACCCGGCGCACTTGCTGCGGGGTGCCCTGGGCATCGGCGTTGATTGGCCAGAGATAGAGTTCCTTGAGGCCCAGGTCACGCGCCAGATAGCTGAAGGCACCCTCGCTGGAGACCAGCCAGCGGCGCTGCTCGGGAATCCCCTGCAGCTGCTGGCGCAGGGGATCGAGGGTGGTGGTGATGCGCGTCTTGTAGGCTTCGGCGTTACGGCGGTAGGTCTCGGCATTGGCCGGATCGTGCTGCACCAGCGCATCGCGGATGTTGTCGACGTAGACCAGCGCCGCCTGCGGCGACATCCAGGCATGGGGATTGGGCTTGCCGGCATAGGGGCCCTGGGCGATGGCGATGGGCGCGACGCCCTGGGAGACCACCGCGCTGGGCACGTCCTTCATGCGGCTGAAGAAACGCTCGAACCAGAGCTCCAGATTCAGGCCGTTCCACAGCACCAGCTGGGCATCGCGTGCCTTGAGCAGATCGCCCGGGGTGGGCTGGTAGTTGTGGATCTCGGCACCGGGCTTGGTGATGGACTCCACCTGAGCGGCGTCGCCCGCCACGTTGCGCGCCATGTCGGCGATCACCGTGAAGGTGGTGACCACCTTGAACGGCTCCGCCGCCTGGACAGGGTTGCCCAGCAGCAGTCCCAACAAACCCATCAGGGTCCAGCGTTTCGTCTTCTCCAGCATCCGGCCAGCCTCTCGGTATTTATAGCCTTGGCTAAATTAGATAGCACAACCTATCAGAGGTGCAGCGAGACTTTGTAACCTGGGATGAGAACGCTCGACAGGGATACGAGCAGGGAAAGGCGCCTCGGCAGGAACGCACGCGAGGCAGCGCGGCAGGACCAAGCGGCCCTGCCTGCTAGGTAGAAGGTCAGTGCGCGGTGTGCGCCAGGGCAACGCGCGACCGCTCGGGCTGGGGCTCCAGCGGACGACGTTCGGCAGGCTGGTCGAGCAGCTTGTCCAGCAGACCACGCAAGGCACGTCTCTTGAGATCTTTCAGCATCGCGAATCCTCCCGGGATCGTTATAGCCTTGGCTATATTAAATAGCAGACCCTATCGAGAGGCGTTAGTGCTTTTTCTCAATCGAATGGATAGAAACCGCCCATAAAAAAGGGGGCCTAGTGGCCCCCGAGGGAAATCGAAGTGATCTCAGCCTTCGATTTCAATCAAGACTTCACCCGGATTGACCCGGTCGCCCTTGGCCACTCGCACCGCGGTGACGGTGCCGGCAATGGGCGCCTGGATCTCGGTCTCCATCTTCATGGCTTCGGTGACCAGCACGCCCTGCCCGGCCTTGACCTGATCGCCTTCCTTGACCAGCACCTCGACGATGTTGCCCGGCATGGTGGTGCTGACATCGCCCGGACGCTCCGCCTGGCGCCGCCGCTGGCCGCCTTCGGCGACGAAATCGCCACTGGCCTCGAACACCACCTCTTCCGGCACTCCGTCGATGGACAGGTAGAAGTGCCGCTTGCCCTCGCTCTTGAGGCCGATGCCAGTGATGTCGACCTGGTAGGTCTCGCCGTGCACATCGACGCTAAAGGCGGTCGGCACACCCTGGCCACCCACCGCGGCCACGCCATCGGCCGACGGCATGGGCAGCAAGGCTTCCGGCACCAGGGTGCCGGCAGCGCGTTCTTCGAGGAATTTGCGTCCGATATCGGGGAACATGGCGAAGGTCATCACGTCCTCTTCGCGCTTGGCCAGGTCGCCGATCTCGGCACGCAGCCGCGCCAGCTCGGGGCTGAGCAGATCGGCCGGACGTCCCTCGATGACCTCTTCCTGGCCGATGGCCTGCTTGCGCAACTGCTCGCAGATGGCGCCCGGCGCCTTGCCATAGCGACCCTGCAGATAGAGCTTCACCTCGTTGGTGATGGTCTTGTAGCGCTCGCCGGCCAGCACGTTGAAGAAGGCCTGGGTGCCGACGATCTGCGAGGTCGGCGTCACCAGGGGCGGATAGCCCAGGTCCTTGCGCACCCGCGGGATCTCCTCCAGCACCTCGTTCATGCGATTGAGGGCGCCCTGCTCGCGCAACTGGTTGGCCAGGTTGGAGATCATACCGCCCGGCACCTGGTTGACCTGCACCCGGGTATCGACCCCGGTGAATTCGCTCTCGAACTGGTGGTACTTCTTGCGCACCGCATGGAAGTACAGGCCGATTTCCTGCAGCAGTTCCAGGTCCAGCCCGGTGTCGTAGGGCGTATCGCGCAAGGCGGCGACCATGGATTCGGTACCCGGGTGGCTGGTGCCCCAGGCCATGCTGGAGATCGCCGTATCTATACGGTCGGCGCCGTTCTCCACCGCCTTGAGCTGGCACATGGCGGCCACCCCGGCGGTGTCGTGGGAGTGCACCACCACATCCAGCGTCAGGGCCTCCTTGAGTGCCTTGACCAGCTCGCCGGTGGCATAGGGGGTGAGCAGACCGGCCATGTCCTTGATGGCGATGGAATCCACGCCCAGGTCGGCCATGCGCTTGGCCTGGTCGACGAAGGCCACCACGCTGTGCACCGGGCTGGTGGTGTAGCAGAGGGTACCCTGGGCGTGCTTGCCGCTGGCCTTGACCGCGCGGATGGCGGTCTCCAGGTTACGCACATCGTTCATGGCATCGAAGATACGGAAGACGTCGATGCCATTGGCTGCCGCGCGCTCGACGAAGGCCTCGACCACGTCGTCGCTGTAGTGCCGATAGCCCAGCAGATTCTGCCCGCGCAGGAGCATCTGCAGGCGGGTATTGGGCAGCGCCTGGCGCAGCTGGCGCAGACGCTCCCAGGGGTCTTCCTTGAGGAAGCGCACGCAGGCGTCGAAGGTGGCGCCACCCCAGACTTCCAGCGACCAGTAGCCGACCTGGTCGAGCTTGGCGCAGATCGGCAGCATGTCTTCGGTACGCATGCGGGTCGCCAGCAGCGATTGGTGGGCGTCGCGCAGGATGGTGTCGGTGATCTGGATGCTTTTCATTGTTCTGTCCTTACAAACCGGCATGGGCGGCGATGGCGGCGGCGATGGCGATGGCCAGGTGCGTCGGGTTGCGCTTGATCGAGTACTGGGTCAGCTCCGGATGGCTCTCCACGAAGCTGGTGTTGAAGCGCCCGCTGCGGAATTCGGGATCGCGCAGGATGGCCTGATAGTAGGGCGCGGTGGTCTTCACCCCCTGCACGCGCATGTCGTCCAGGGCGCGCAGGCCACGGTCCATGGCCTCTTCCCAGGTCAGCGCCCAGACGATCAGCTTGAGGCACATGGAATCGTAGTACGGCGGGATCACGTAGCCGGTGTAGATGGCGGTGTCGGTACGCACCCCCGGGCCGCCCGGCGCGTAGTAGCGGGTGATCTTGCCGAAGCTCGGCAGGAAGTTGTTCTTGGGATCCTCGGCGTTGATGCGGAACTGCAGGGCGAAGCCGCGGTGCTGGACGTCTTCCTGGGCAAAGGACAGCGGCAGCCCGGAAGCGATGCGGATCTGCTCGCGGACGATGTCGATGCCGGTGATTTCCTCGGTGATGGTGTGCTCCACCTGCACCCGGGTGTTCATCTCCATGAAATACACCTCGCCCTCGGCGAGCAGGAATTCCACGGTACCGGCGTTCTCGTAGCCCACCGCCTTGGCGGCGCGCACGGCGAGATCACCGATGTAGGCGCGCTGCTCGGGGGTCAGCTGGGGGCTGGGGGCGATCTCGATCAGCTTCTGGTTGCGTCTCTGGATGGAGCAGTCGCGCTCGAACAGATGCACGGTGTTGCCGTGGCTGTCGGCGAGGATCTGCGCCTCGATGTGCTTGGGATTGACGATGCACTTCTCGAGAAACACCTCGGCCGAGCCGAAGGCCTTGGTCGCCTCGGAAATCACCCGCGGATAGGCTTGCTCCAGCTCCTCACGCGAGTTGCAGCGGCGGATACCGCGCCCGCCGCCGCCGGAGGTGGCCTTGAGCATCACCGGGTAACCGATACGATCGCCTTCGCGCAGGGCCTCGGCGATGTCCGCCACGTTGCCTTCGGTGCCCGGGGTGCAGGGCACGCCGGCGGCGATCATGCTGCGCCGCGCTTCCGTCTTGTCGCCCATGCGGCGAATGACCTCGGCGGACGGCCCGATGAAGCGGATACCGCGCTGGGCGCAGATTTCCGCCAGTTCGGCGTTTTCGGAAAGGAAGCCATAGCCGGGATGCAGGGCATCGCAGCCGGTCTCCACGGCCAGGTTCACCAGCTTGCGCGGGTTGAGATAGCCCTCCAGCGGATCGCTGCCGATCCCATGGGCTTCGTCGGCACGTTTCACGTGGAGCGCTTGGCGATCGGCGTCGGAATAGACCGCTACCGAGCGGATGCCCATCTCGGCACAGGCACGCACGATGCGCACGGCGATCTCGCCCCGATTGGCGATAAGTATCTTCTTGATCACACCTGGCTCCTTGTCTGCTGCAACCTGCAGCCGCTTGTTATTGCCGGTGATTTGAAGCTACGCCAGGGCCTCTCTTATGGAAAATAAATAATTGTTGGATACTCCATAAGTCATCCCTTATGGATCTCGCCGATGCCCATGCGCAAGCCCTTGATGCGACTCACCTTCCGCCAGCTGCAGGTGTTCGAGGCCGTCTGCGAGGCCCGCTCCTACAGCCGCGCGGCCGACATCATGGCGCTCACCCAGCCGGCGGTGAGCCTGCAGGTGCGCCAACTCGAAGAGGTGGTGGGCGCGCCGCTGTTCAATTACGTCAATCGCACCCTTTATCTCACCGAAGCCGGCGAGGCCCTGCGTCAGACCGGTCGCGATCTCTTCGCCCGGCTGGGCAGCCTGGACATGCAGCTGTCGAATCTGCGCGGTGCCCTGCACGGCCAGCTACGCCTGGGGGTGGAGAGCAGCGCCCAGTACCTGGCGCCGCACCTGTTCAGCCAGTTTCGCAGCAGCCATCCCCAGGTCGATCTGGCGCTGACCGTGGGCAACCATGCCCGGGTGCTGCGACGGCTGACGGAGAATCGCGAAGACGTGGCGCTGATGTCCGGCGTGCCGAGCGGCACGGATCTGGAGTTCCTGCCGCTGCTGGACAACGCCATCGTCGCCGTGGCGCGCCCGGGCCATGCGCTGGCCGGGCGCCGCGGGCTGAGCCTGCGCGACCTGACGACCTATCCGCTGCTGGTGCGCGAGGTCGGTTCAGGCACGCGCCAGGCCTGCGAGGACTATCTCAAGCAGAAGCGCGCCCACTTCGCCGAACAGCTGGAGATCGGCGCCTTCGAGGCACAACGCGAAGCGGTCCGCGCCGGCCTCGGGCTGGCACTGCTGCCGCGCCAGGCCATTCGCAGCGATCTCGCCGCCGGCAGCCTGGTCGAGCTGAACGTCGCCGAATTGCCGCTGCGACGTTCCTGGTGCGTGGTCCAGGTCCGTGGCAAGCCGCTGTCGCCAGTGGCCCAGGCCTTCGTCGGCTATCTGCGCGGCCAGCGCAGCCTGATCAATGCGTTAGGTATTGCCCTGGAGCCTGCAGGCGCTGAGCCTGACGCTCGTCCAGCAGCTGATTGAGAAACAGCAGTTCATCGAGCTCCACGGCCAGGCGCTGTTCTTCGGCTCGGGCCTCGATGGCGCGACGGAATTTCATCCGCCGCTGATCCTGTAGCTTTCTGCGAGTCTTGCTGTCGAGACGAACGCTGGATTCCTGGATGAGAGCGGTCATGCCAATTCCTCCGGGCTGGGATCGGAATGGGCAGCTTCACCCTAACAGGTGACGGTTTGGCGACAGCGAGACGACTATTGGGTGTCGCTGTGCTTGGTCGACTTCGACGACAGCCGCAAGCTGCGCAGGCTGCGCTTCACGCTCTTGAGGTGCTCGACCAGCGCCGGACCGCGGGACATGGCCACCCCCATGGCCAGGACATCGATCACCACCAGGTGGGCGATGCGCGAGGTCAGGGGCACATAGATGTCGGTGTCCTCGTGCACGTCGATGGCGATGTTGACCGTGGACAGATCGGCCAGCGGCGTCTGCCCCGGGCAGATGGTGATCAGCGCGGCGCCATTATCACGAACCAGATTGGCGGTGATCAGCAGGTCCTTGGAACGCCCCGACTGGGAGATGCAGATGGCCGCATCGGAAGGCGTCAGGGTCGCCGCCGACATCGCCTGCATGTGCGGATCGGAATAGGCGGTGGCGCTGAGCTGCAGGCGAAAGAACTTGTGCTGGGCGTCGTTGGCCACCGAACCCGAGGCGCCAAAGCCGTAGAACATCACCCGCTGGGCCTTGGCGATCGCCTCGATGGCCGTTTCCAGGGCGCGCATGTCCAGGCGCTCGCGCACGTCCATGAGGGTGTGCAAGGTGGTGTCGAAGATCTTCAGGCTGAAGTCTTCCACCGCATCGTTCTCGTGGATGGCGAACTGGCCGAAACTGGCCCCCGCCGCCAGGCTCTGCGCCAGGCGCAGCTTGAGATCCTGGAATCCATCGCAGCCGATGGCGCGGCAGAAACGCACGATGGTGGGCTCGCTGACGCCGACGTTGTGGGCGAGGTCGGCCATGGAGCTGTGCATGACGGCAGCCGGATCCACCATGACCTGCTCGGCGACCTTGAGCTCCGACTTGCGCAGCAGGTGGCGGGATTGAGCAATGTGTTGCATGAGGTTCACAGGCGTGTCTCGTCTAACGGGCGGATGTAGTGCGCCGTACTTATACTACATAACGGTCGTTAAGGCTCTTGGTCATTACGATTCAGCAGGGCCTTTTTCACGGTCGTACCGGCACCTGGTAGTCGCCTGAACGAGCCACTACCGGAAGCGGGGCAGCTTTTGAACCGCTCTGCGCAAGGCCTTGCGCAGATTTCCGCGCAGGAGCACACAGTCGCTCCGCCCGTGCTCTGTAGTCTTTTTTCAACCTACTGATCAGAAAGGATTTTTCAGTTCTGGCACAACCCTTGTTAGGTCTTGGTACCCGGGCCATGAAGCCCTATCACCAGGCAAGGAGAGCACCATGCCAACCCCCGCGTACCTGTCCCTCGAAGGCACCAAGCAAGGCCTGATCACCGCTGGCACCTTTACCGAGGACTCGGTCGGCAACATCTTCCAGGAAGGCCACGAAGACCAGATCCTGGTCCAGGCCTTCAACCATCAGGTGATCATTCCCCGCGATCCCCAGTCCGGTCAGCCCACCGGCCAGCGCGTGCACAAGCCGCTGATGATCACCAAGGTCTTCGACAAGGCCTCGCCGCTGATCTTCAACGCCCTCACCTCCGGCGAACGCCTCGGCAAGTGCCGGCTGGAGTGGTACCGCACCTCGGCCACCGGCACCCAGGAGCATTACTTCACCATCGAGCTGGAGGACGCCATCATCGTCGACGTCCAGTCGCGCATGCCCAACTGCCAGGACCCGAGCATGGCGCACTTCACCCACCTCGAAGACGTCTACTTCACCTACCGCAAGATCGTCTGGACCCATGAGGTCTCCGGCACCTCCGGCTCCGACGACTGGCGCTCGCCGATCGCCGCCTGACGCATCGATCACAGGCGTCCTTTCGAACCCCGGCCAGACCCGCTGGCCGGGGTTCGGCTGTCCTGCCTTACCCGCTTCGCCTCCCATCCGTCCGGTTTGGCGCTCCTTTCACCGCATCGGTAGAATGCGGCGATGAACGACGACATCTCCCTGCTGCTCAATTCCCTCAACGATGCCCAGCGCCAGGCCGTGGCCGCGCCCCTGGGTCGCCAACTGGTCCTGGCCGGTGCCGGCTCGGGCAAGACCCGGGTGCTGGTGCACCGCATCGCCTGGCTGATCCAGGTCGAGCGCGCCTCGCCGCACTCCATCCTCTCGGTGACCTTCACCAACAAGGCCGCCGCCGAGATGCGCCACCGCATCGAGCAATTGCTGGGCATGAGTCCGCAGGGCATGTGGGTCGGCACTTTCCACGGCCTGGCCCACCGTCTGCTGCGTGCCCACTGGCAGGAAGCGGGGCTGTCGCAGAATTTCCAGATCCTCGACAGCGATGACCAGCAGCGCATCGTCAAGCGGGTGATCCGCGAACTGGGCCTCGACGAGCAGCGCTGGCCAGCGCGCCAGGCGCAGTGGTTCATCAACGGCCAGAAGGACGAAGGCCTGCGGCCGCAGCACATCCAGGCCGCCGGTGACCTCTTCCTCAGCACCATGCGCAGCATCTACGAAGCCTACGAGGCGGCCTGCGCCCGTGCCGGGGTGATCGACTTCTCCGAGCTGCTGCTGCGCGCCCTGGATCTCTGGCGCAACAATCCCAGCCTGCTGGAACACTACCAGCGGCGCTTCCAGCATCTCTTGGTGGACGAATTTCAGGACACCAACGCCGTCCAGTACGCCTGGCTCAAGCACCTCGCCCAGAACGGCGCCAGCCTCATGGTGGTGGGCGACGACGACCAGTCCATCTATGGCTGGCGCGGTGCCAAGATCGAGAACATCCAGCAATTCAACGAGGACTTCTCGGCCGAGATCATCCGTCTGGAGCAGAACTACCGCTCCACCGACACCATCCTCAAGGCCGCCAACGGCCTAATCGCCCACAACTTCGGCCGGCTCGGCAAGGAATTGTGGACCGATACCGGCGAAGGCGAGGCCATCACCCTCTATGCCGGCTTCAACGAGCACGACGAGGCACGCTACATCGTCGAGACCATCGAGAGCGAGTTCAAGAAGGGCACCCGGCGCAGCGAGATGGCCATCCTCTACCGCTCCAACGCCCAGTCACGGGTGCTGGAAGAGGCACTGCTGCGCGAGAAGATCCCTTATCGCATCTATGGCGGCCTGAGGTTCTTCGAGCGTGCCGAAATCAAGAACGCCATGGCCTACCTGCGGCTGATCCAGCATCGCCACGACGATGCCGCCCTGGAGCGGGTGATCAACGTGCCGCCGCGGGGCATCGGTGAAAAGACCGTGGAAGCGCTGCGCACCGCTGCGCGTGCCCAGAACACCTCGCTGTGGCAGGCGTTGCACGACCTGGTCGGCGCTCGCGCGGTGTCCGGTCGCGCCGCCTCGGCGCTCAACGTCTTCGTCGAGCTGGTCGATACCCTGGCGCTCAAGGCCGAGGACCTGTCCCTGCACAATCTGGTGCAGCAGATCATCGAACAGACCGGCCTGGTCACCTTCCACAAGGAAGAAAAGGGCGAAAAGGGTCAGGCTCGGGTGGAAAACCTGGAAGAACTGGTCAGCGCCGCCCGCTCCTTCGACTTCAGCGGCGACGAGGAGATGACGCCCCTGGCGGCCTTCCTCGACCATGCGGCGCTGGAGTCCGGCGATACCCAGGCCGACAGCCACGAAGACAGCGTCCAGTTGATGACCCTGCACAGCGCCAAGGGCCTGGAATTCCCCCTGGTATTCCTGGCTGGCATGGAGGAAGGGCTGTTCCCGCACAAGATGAGCCTGGAAGAGCCTGGCCGGTTGGAAGAGGAACGCCGCCTGGCCTATGTGGGTATCACCCGCGCCATGCGCCGGCTGGTGATGAGCTATGCAGAGACCCGTCGGCTCTATGGCAGCGAGACCTACAACAAAGTCTCGCGCTTCGTCCGCGAGGTACCGGATGGCCTGATCCAGGAGGTGCGCCTGTCCAATGCGGTCAAGCAGCCCTTCGCCGGCAGTCGTCCCAACCTCTTCGCCCAGGCACCGGTGCCGGAAACCACCTTCAGCCTCGGCCAGCCGGTGCGTCATGCCCTGTTCGGCGACGGTGTCATCCTCAACTACGAGGGCTCCGGCGCCCATGCCCGGGTGCAGGTGAACTTCAAGTCCGAAGGCAGCAAGTGGCTGATGGTGAGCTACGCCAAGCTCGAACCGCTCTAGGCGATGACCAGTTCCTGGCTGTTCTGGGCGCTCCTGGCAGCGGCCTTCGCCGCGCTCACGGCCATCTTCGGCAAGCTCGGCGTGGAACAGGTCAACGCCGACTTCGCCACCCTGTTACGCACCCTGGTGGTCGTGGTGGTCCTGGCGGCCATCGTCTTGGCTACCGGGCAGGCGCAACCCCTGGCCAGCATCGCCGGCCGTAGCTATCTGTTCCTGCTGCTCTCGGGCGTGGCCACCGGCCTGTCCTGGCTGTGCTACTACCGCGCGCTCAAGCTAGGCCCGGCCTCGCTGGTGGCACCGGTGGACAAGTTGAGCGTGGTGCTGGTGGCGATCTTTGGTGTGGCGCTGCTGGGCGAGCGCCTGGATCTGCGGCAGTGGTGCGGCATCGCCGCCATTGGTGGGGGTGTACTGCTGCTTGCCTGGCGACCTTGAAGGGGCGCAGGAAAAGGGCCTGACCGCCGGTGGGAGATTGCCGGAAGGCAGAAAGCGGCCAAGCCCATTTCCTGCATTGCGCATTCCTTTGCCATCGACCCGCTTATTCAAACGAGCGACTTAGAGCGATTCTGCCGCGTCGATCCCCAGCCGGCAATGGCTGGATTGCGCAAAAGCGGCCTAATGATGTCCACCCTTGTCCTGCTCCAGAGTTTCGATGAAGGCGATCTGCAGCCGCGAGTGGACGCGAATGAACCAGCGCCACAGCACCGCGATCACCACCACCGCGACCAGGCCGATCAGCAGCAGCAGCTCGCCGCGCGGCAGGATGCTGCTACTCAATGCCGCGAGCAGCACCAGGATGCCGGCCAGCGACAGTAGCGGGATGAATTCGCTGACCAGTCGCCGTACCGGCTGGGTATAGCGCCCAGCCTGGTTCTGTCGCACGCTGAGTTCGGCCATCAGCATGGCCAGCGCCTTGAGCTTGCGATAAGCGGCGATCAGGCAAGGCAGTGAGAGCAGCAGCGCCCCACCCCAGATGCAGGCCTTCTGCAGATCGGGATCGGCGATCCAGGTGCTGAGCCAGCCCGCCAGCCCGCCGGCGAAATAGGCGCCGCCCAGGAAGATGGCGATGACCAGCGATAGGTTGATGCCGACCTGCAGCAGGATGCGCCTCATCATGCCGGCCAGGACCGCCTTCTCGCCCTGGGGCTGGATGCTGCGCAGCCATTCGCCATAGATACCCAGCACCCGTTGCATGGGCTGCGGCAGCCAACGCCCGATCCACAGCGCCAGTGGATCGGCGGCCTTGATCAGATAGGGGGTGAGCAGCGTGGTGACCGCCGAGACAGCCACCGCCACCGGATAGAGGAAGTGACTGGTGACGCCCAGGGTGATTCCCAGGGTGGCGATGATGAAGGAGAACTCGCCGATCTGCGCCAGGCCCATGCCGACCCGCAGCGACGTCCGACCGTCGTTGCCGGCGATCAGGGTTCCCAGGCTGCAAGCGAGGATCTTGCCCAGCACCACGACGACACTGATCACGGTGATCGGCCAGGCGTATTCCACCAGCACCTTGGGATCGAGCAGCAGGCCGATGGCGACGAAGAAGATGGCGCTGAACATGTCGCGCAGCGGCTCCACCAGCTTCTCGATCTGCAGCAGCTGGCGCGACTCGGCCATGATGGCGCCGATCAGGAAGGCGCCCAGCACCACGCTGTATTCCAGCTTGGCCACCAGCAGGCAGAAACCGAAGCACAGCCCCAGCACCGTGATCAGCAGCATCTCGTTGCTTTCGAAGGTGGCCACGTAGGCCAGTAGGCGCGGTACCAGCAGGATGCCGATGACCAGCGCCACGATCATGAACAGGCTGAGCTTGCCTAGGGTCGAGGCCACCGCGCCCGGCTCCACCGAGCCGCTCACCGCCAGGCCCGACAGCAGGGCGATGATGCCGATGCCGAGGATGTCCTCGACGATCAGCACGCCAAAGATCTGCTGGGCGAAGCGCTCGTGCTTCATCTTCAGTTCGTTGAGCGCCTTGACGATGATGGTGGTCGAGGAGATGGCCAGGATGGCGCCGAGGAACAGCGAATCCATGTGCGACCAGCCGAACATCTGCCCCACCTGGTAACCCAGCCAGAGCATCAGGCTGATTTCCAGGAAGGCGGCGATGAAGGCCGTGGCACCTACGCGGAACAGCTTGCGCAACGAGAATTCCAGGCCGAGGCTGAACATCAGGAAGATCACCCCCACCTCGGCGAGGGTCTTGATGCTTTCTTCGTCGTGGATCAGACCGAATGGCGGTGTATGGGGTCCGATGATGAAGCCGGCGAGGATGTAGCCCAGGACCACGGGTTGCTTGAGGCGGTGGAAGAGGATGGTCACCACGCCGGCCACCAGCATGATGACGGCCATGTCCTGGATAAAAGCTAGAGCATGCATCGGCCGGGCCCTCCTATGACGGGCCGGGTTATCTCCCGACACCTGCGCTGACTGGAGTCCAAGACTAGCATCTGCAAACTCTTGTGACGGATTTTGCAAAAATCTGTAATAGATTGATGTGGCTAGAGATTTTCCGCTGTCTGCGGGGGCGACGTTGGTCGCCAAGGCGGCGAGCGCAAAGGGCAAAATACCGAAACAATTCACGCTGGCTGTACTTGACCGGGCAGCGCAAGATGTATCCAACACCAGACTCTTCACAGAGAGAACACCACATGCAACGCCTGATGAGCTTCTTCATGATCCTGTGCCTGGGCCTCACGCTCAGCCTGGACGCCAACGCCAAGCGCATGGGCGGCGGCAAGTCCGCTGGCGCCGCGCCCATTCACCAGACCCGCCAGGCCGCGCCGCCGCAGCAGCCGGGCATGGCCGCGCCCGCTGCTGGTGCTGGCGCCGCCGCTGCCGCCCGTCCCAGTGGCGCCTCGCGCTGGCTTGGCCCGCTGGCCGGTATCGCCGCCGGTGGCCTGCTGGCCTCCATGTTCATGGGTGACGGCTTCGAAGGCTTCCAGTTCTTCGACTTCCTGATCCTCGCGCTCATCGCCTTCGTGATCTTCCGCCTGATCGCCCGTCGCAAGCAGCAGGCCGGTCCGCAGCCTGCCGTGGCCGGTCATGCGCCCATGCAGCGTGAGATGCCCAACCAGCCCACCAATGGCGGTCTGTTCGGGGGTGCCACTGCTGGCGCCGCGCCGGTGATCAACGCGCCGAGCTGGTTCAATGCCGAGCGCTTCGTGGCCGCCGGTCGTGATCACTTCATGAGCCTGCAGCAGCACTGGGACGCCAACGAGATGGACAAGATCTCCGAATTCGTCACCCCGCAGATGCTGCAATGGCTGCGTGACGAGCGCGCCGCGCTGGGCGAAGGCTTCCAGTCCACCTACATCGAGAACCTGAACGCCACCCTGGACGGTGTCGAGGATCTGCAGGGCAAGACCATCGCCACCATCACCTTCAACGGTGTGTCCAAGGAATCGCGTTTCGACCAAGGCCAGCCGTTCAGCGAAAGCTGGCGCATGGAGCGCATGGCCGGCGAGAACCAGCCTTGGCTGCTGGCCGGTATCCGCCAGAACGCCTGATAACGGCGCTTTACCCGAAAGCCCGGCTCTACGCCGGGCTTTTTCATGGGCGTCGCCTGCCGAACATCTCTCGAAACCGCTATCAAGTCCGTACGGAAGCTGCCGTTATCCCGGACTGAACTGCTAACCTTGCGCGCCTCTTTCCCCTTTATCCGGCGCGCATTCCGAGAGAGGCCTGCTATGGAAGACGTCATCGAACGCCTGCGTGAAGAAAACGAACCTGTTCCCGTACCCCTGGAGCTGCCCGACGAAGACCTGCTGGTCGAGATCGAGGAAGAACTGCTCATCAGCCTGCCACCGGAATTCCGCGAATTCCTGCTGACCGTCAGCGACGTGGTCTATGGCCGTATCGAACCGGTGACCGTCACCGATCCCCAGTCCCATACCTATCTGCCGGAAGTGGCTGCCACCGCCTGGGACGAAGGCCTGCCGCGGGAGTACATCCCTCTCTGCGCCAGCGACGATGGTTACTACTGCGTCAGCCAGGAAGGCGAGGTACTGTTGTGGGAAGACGGTGACCTGACCGACGAGTCCTGGGATTCGGTCTGGATCTGGGCTCGCGACGTCTGGTTGGAAAGCTGACCGAGCCGGTACTGAACGACCTTGCCTGACACGGGTCTGGATAAGGCCATCACTCCGGAGGAAGCGTCATGAGCACTCCCGTCGTCCTGATCACCGGCGCCGCGGGCGGCCTCGGCCGCGCCCTGGCGCAACGCTTCGCCCAGAGCCGCTGGCGCGTCGCCGCCGCCGACCGCGATGCCGAAGGCCTGCATGGGCTCAACGGCATCGTCGGCCTGGATTCCAGCGTGACCGCCGATATCTCCAGCGCCGAAGGCTGCCGCTCCCTGGTCAGCAAGGTCATGGCCCGCACCGGGCGCCTGGATGCCCTGATCAACGCGGCCGGCATCTGGCGCGAAGGCGAGGTAGAGACCTTTACCGAGGACGACTACGACCTGGTGATGGCGGTCAATCTCAAGGCCACCTTCTTCATGTGCTCGGCGGCCATCCCCTTCCTCAAGGAAAATCGCGGCGTCATCATCAACGTCGCCAGCGGGGCCGGGCGCCAGCCCATCGCCGGCGCCGCGGCCTATGGCGCCGCCAAGGCGGCAGTGCGTTTCTTCAGCCAGAATCTGGCGGTGGAACTGGCGCGCGATGGCGTGCGGGTCAATGCCGTCTCGCCGGGCGACATCGACACGCCCATGCTGGACTTTCAGGCCGCCCACTATGGCAGCGGCGACCCGGCCGGTTATCGTCGCAACCTGCTCAATCGCTACCCCCAGGGCGATACCGCACGCTTCATCCAGCCGGAGGAAGTGGCTGAGTTCGTCTATTTCCTCTGTCAGCCCCAGGCGGCGGCCATTTCCGGCGCCGACCTACCCATCGACTTTGGGCTCTCTGCCGGCCGTTGATGGCTGTGACAGACGGCGCCGTTGCGCCGTCTACAGGATTTTCCCCCCCGAGGATTAGCCCATGGAAGCCGGCAACCACCAGTTGAGCATGACCATCCTGATGACCCCGGACCTGGCCAACTTTTCCGGCAATGTCCACGGCGGCGCCCTGCTCAAGCACCTCGACGAAGTGGCCTACGCCTGTGCCAGCCGCTATGCCGGACGCTATGTGGTGACCCTCTCAGTGGATCAGGTGATCTTTCGCGAGCCGGTGCATGTCGGCGAACTGGTAACCTTTCTCGCCTCGGTGAACTACACCGGGACCACCTCGATGGAAATCGGCGTCAAGGTGATCACCGAGAACATCCAGCAGCGTTCGGTGCGCCACACCAACAGCTGTTTCTTCACCATGGTGGCGGTAGACGAGAACGGCAAGTCCTGCCCGGTCCCGCATCTGGAACCGGTGACCGCGGACGAGAAGCGACGCTGTGTGCAGGCCCAGCAGCGCCGGCAGATCCGTCGGGAACTTCAAGAGCGCTATCAGGCACTCAAGGAAACCTTTTGAGTTTTGCCGGCTAGGTCGCTGTCGTTCGACGGCAGCGGCTCCAGGATCTGGCAATCCAAATCCTTGGAGCCAGCATGTCCCATGACACCCCTCTGATATCCACCCTGGCCATCGGCCTGGTCCTGGCCTTCGCCTTCGGCACCCTGGCCACCCGCCTGCGCCTGCCGCCCATCGCCGGCTATCTGCTTGCCGGCGTGGCCGCCGGCCCCTTCACCCCCGGCTTCGTCGCCGATCCCGAGCTGTCCAAGGAACTGACCGAAATCGGCGTCATCCTGCTGATGTTCGGTGTGGGCCTGCACTTTTCCATCAAGGATCTGCTGGCGGTCAAACTCATCGCCATTCCCGGTGCCATCGTGCAGATCGCCGCCGCCACTCTCATGGGCATGGGGGTGAGCCACCTCCTGGGCTGGGGCCTGGGCAGTGGCCTGGTCTTTGGCCTGTCACTGTCGGTGGCCAGTACCGTGGTGCTGCTGCGGGCCCTGGAAGAACGCCAGATGGTGGAAAGCCGGCGCGGACGGATCGCCGTCGGCTGGCTGATCGTGGAAGACCTGCTGATGGTGTTGGCCCTGGTGATCCTGCCGGCGCTGGCCGGGCCCCTGGGTGGCGATAGCGGCGAAGAGCCGGGCCAGAGCCTGGGGCTGGAACTGGGCCTCACCGCGCTCAAGGTGAGTGCCTTCATCGCCCTGATGCTGCTGGTGGGGCGACGGGTCATTCCCTGGCTGCTGGCCCGGGTAGTCCGTACCGGTTCACGCGAACTCTTCACCCTGGCGACCCTGGCCATTGCCATGGGCATCGCCTATGGCTCGGCCTCGCTGTTCGGGGTGTCCTTCGCCCTAGGCGCCTTCTTTGCCGGCGTGGTGCTCAACGAATCGGAACTCAGCCATGACGCTGCGGAAAATTCGCTGCCCCTGCGCGAAGCCTTCGCCGTGCTGTTCTTCTTTTCCGTAGGTTGCCTGTTCGATCCGGAGATCCTGCTGGAGCAACCCCTGGCGGTGCTGGCGACGGTGGCGGTGATCGTCCTCGGCAAGTCCATCGCCGCGACCCTGATCGTCCTGGCCTATCGCCGCCCCCTGAGCGTGGCCCTGACCATCGCCGCCAGCCTGGCGCAGATTGGCGAGTTCTCTTTCATCCTGGCCAGCCTCGGCCTGTCACTGAAACTGCTCGACCAGGGCGCCCACGACCTCATCCTGGCCGCCGCCATCATCTCCATCATCCTCAATCCCCTGCTGTTCCACGGTATCGATCGCCTGCAGCCGTGGATGGAGCGCCGCGAGGGTCGTCGGCTGATCAATGCCAAGGGCAAGCACGCACCGGAACTGGACGACGAACCCGAGCCGATCGAGCAGAGCGGTCACCTGGTGCTGGTGGGCTATGGACGGGTGGGTCGCTACATCTGCGATCGCCTGGATCGCCAGGGACCGCCACTGATCGTGATCGCGGACGAGCCGGAACACGTCACGGCGCTACGCCAGCAGGGTTTCACCGCGATCCTGGGCAACGCGACCCAGGACAAGGTGCTGGCGCGGGCCAAGCTC
This sequence comes from Pseudomonas sp. PLB05, assembly GCF_021106615.1. NCBI lineage: Bacteria > Pseudomonadati > Pseudomonadota > Gammaproteobacteria > Pseudomonadales > Pseudomonadaceae > Pseudomonas > Pseudomonas sp. PLB05. The sequence goes on along the minus strand of NZ_JAJOHO010000002.1, from coordinate 177,985 downwards.
AAGGAGGCACGCGCCCTGCTGCTGGCGATTCCCAACGGCTTCGAGGCCGCCGAGATCGCCCGCCGCGCTCGCGAGCTGGCGCCGGACCTGCATATCCTCGCCCGTGCCCATCACGATGACGAGATCCGGCATCTGGAGAACCATGGCGTGGATGAGGTGATCATGGGCGAACGCGAGATCGCCCATGGCATGTTCCGCTATCTGGGCCTGGAGCGGCCCGGGGAACATGAGGCGGCGCCCAGGGGCTCTGCCGCCTAGCGACCTAGCGGCGCTGGATCTTGAAGTTGAAGGTCTTGGTGGCCTTGCGCGGCACGATCTGACCGCCGGAAACCCGGGGGGCGAAGCGCCATTCGCCCAGCACGTCGAGCACGGCGCGCTCCAGTTGCTTGTTGGAGGCTTCCAGCACCTGGATGTCAGCCAGTCGACCGTCGGCGGTCACGGTGAACATCACCCTTACTTCGCCGCCCACGCCGCGGCGACGCAGCATTTCCGGATACTCCGGCGGTGTCATCTTGATCGGCCGGATGTCGGCGTCGTCGATGCTGCCTGTGGGCAGGCCAGCGGTCTTCGGCGGACCGGAAGGCGCGGCGGCCGGTGCCGGCTGACTGGGCGCAGCCGTTGCCGCCGGTGCTGGTGATGGCGTCGCCTGGGCCACGGGCTCAGGGGCTGGTTCGACCTTTTTCGGCAGCGGCTTCTGCTGGCTGTGCTCGACCGGCTTGGGCTTCGGCTTGGGTTTGGACTTTTCCACCACCGGCTTGGGAGGCTCCACCGGTTTCGGCGGTTCCACGGGCTTGGGCGGCTCCGGTGGCGGCGGTTCGGGTTGCGGTGGCGGCGGCGCGGGCGGTGCCGGGGTTGGCGCAGGCGGCTCGGGAACCGGCTTGGGCAATTGGATGAAGCTGACCTGCATGGGCTCATCGCCCTTGGCGATCTTCAACTCCGGCGGCGCCTGAACCACCATGAACAAGGCCACCGCCATGCTGGCGTGCATGATCAACGACAGCGCCGAGGCAGCGCCCCAGCCGCGGCCGCGCGGTGGCTGCTCGCCCGGCTCGGCCGCACCAACCGGGGTCAGCACCGGCGTCACGATCTCTTCGTTACGCTCGGGCATGCGGAACGACAGGATGGTGGCCGAGGGTTCGCTACGCTTGGCATTGACCCCCGCCACGGGCTCCACGTCACCTGCCAGGGCGGCCCTGACGGGACCCTGAACGGATTCCACCTCATCACCATCGGAACGTGCAGCAACTACGAGAGGTTCAGGCTTGGCAAGGGACGTTGGAGCCATGGGAGCTATACGCAGAGGAAGTAAATTTAATAATCATTATCATTAACTGAAAAGATTTGGCAACCTCAAATGTCGCGAATGGTGCCGCGCAGGCCTTTTTCAAGCGCCTCTAGGTCCGGCATCTCATCCAGGATCAACTCCAGCCGATTGTCGCGGCGCCACAGGGTCGACTCCCAGTCGCCTTGCCCAGCCAGACCATTGTAGGCCTGCCAGCCATCCGCCAACTGCAGCACCGCCTTCAGCCTGAGCAGCCCGGGGAGACCACTTAGGAGGGCCAGCAACGCCGGGCCATCGAAGCGGTGGCTGGGATGCCAGCGCCAACCGACGACATGGTGTCCTTCCTGGGTATGGCTGAAGCGCAGCGGGCGCGCGGGCAGCAACAGTGCCTGGGGACTGGAGGCCACTCCGAGCTCGGGTAGCTCATGGTCAGCCGACGCCTCTCCGTCAACCAGAGGCAGTTCGGCCAGGGTGATCCGCCCGCCTTCGGTCCAATGCAGTGGCCGGTCGCCCAGTCCCGCAGGCAAACCCGTCCGATCCAGGCCGGCGCTCTTGTTGAGCACGATCAGACCAGCCTGCTCCAGTGCCTGTTGTTGGGCCTCAGGCAGGGCCTGGCCTGCCAGTAGTTGTCCGGCATCCACCACCCAGATCAGGGGTTGCAGAGTCAGTACCCCGGTCCAGGGCGGCGCCTGGAGTTGCCGATAGAGGCTGGCGGGATGGCCCAGGCCGGAAGGCTCGATGAACAGCCGCTGCGGTCGCGCGCGCTGGAGCAACCGGGTGAGGGCTACCTGCAGGGGCACGCCTTGGACGCAGCACAGGCAACCACCCGGGACCTCGGCGATACTCAGGCCCGCGTCATCGCGAGTCATCAGCGCAGCGTCGAGACCGACCTGGCCGAATTCGTTGACCAGGATCGCCCAACGCTCATTGGCGGGACGCTGGGCGAACAGCTGGCGGATCAGGGTGGTCTTGCCGGCGCCCAGGGGACCGGCGATCACATGGGTCTTGATATCGGCGAGGCGCATGGCGAGAGGTCGGATGCTAGAGTGGCGATTTCATCAGGGAGATGGGCTGGAATGTGGCGATTGCTGATGACTCTGCTGCTGTTGCCGTCGTTGGCGCTCGCCGATGCCTGCGTGATCCGCAGTCGTCAGGGCAGTGTGGACGTGCAGCTCTGCCAGAGCAATATCGACATCCCCGCCCAGCTGTTCCGCGACGGCTTTTGCCAGCCGCAACTCAAGGACCAGCAGACCGAGGTCCGCTTCGTCGACCGCTGTCCGGTCGGTGAGATCGGCATCTGTCAGGGCGCACGCAGCCCAGGCGTGCCCTACCGACAGGATATCCACTACTACGGCGAACCTGGCGACGGCCGCTTCCTGGCCGTCGCCTGCCGGCAGCAGAATCAGGGCAACTGGCGCGTGCCCTGAGGTTCCACGTGGAACCGTTTATTCCACGGTCACCGACTTGGCCAGGTTACGCGGCTGGTCCACGTCGGTGCCCTTGAACACGGCTACGTGATAGGACAGCAGCTGCAGCGGTATAGTGTAGAGGATCGGCGACAGGGCATCGTGGATATGCGGCATGGGCACGATGCGGGTGCCTTCGCCTTCCTCGAAGGCCGCGCGCTCGTCGGCGAAGACGATCAACTGGCCACCCCGCGCCCGTACCTCCTGCAGGTTGGACTTGAGCTTTTCCAGCAACTCGTTGTTGGGCGCCACCGTCACCACCGGCATATCGGCGTCGACCAGGGCCAGGGGACCATGCTTGAGCTCACCGGCCGGATAGGCCTCGGCGTGGATGTAGGAGATCTCCTTGAGCTTGAGCGCCCCCTCCATGGCCACCGGGTACTGCTCGCCACGTCCGAGGAACAGGGTGTGGTGCTTTTCAGCAAAGGATTCCGCCAGCTTTTCCACGGTCTTGTCCATGGCCAGGGCTTCGTCCAGGCGCGCCGGCAGACGGCGCAACTCGGCCACCAGTTCGGCTTCGATGCCGGCATCCAGGCGTTGCTGGCAGCGGCCCAGGCTCAGGGTCAGCAGGAGCAGCGAAACCAGCTGGGTGGTGAAGGCCTTGGTCGAAGCCACGCCGATCTCGGGACCGGCCTGGGTCAAAAAGCTCAACTGGGATTCGCGTACCAGCGAGCTGGTCGCCACGTTGCAGATCGCTAGGCTGCTCAGATAGCCGGATTGCTTGGCCATGCGCAGGGCCGCCAGGGTATCGGCGGTCTCGCCGGACTGGGAGATAGTGACGAACAGGGTGTCCGGGCTGACGGCGACGCGGCGATAGCGGAATTCGCTGGCCACCTCCACCTGGCAGGGAATGCCTACGTATTCCTCGATCCAGTAGCGCGCGACCGAACCGGCATGGAAGCTAGTGCCGCAGGCGACGATCTGGACCTGACGGACCTTGGCGAACAACTCGGAGGCCGCCGGACCAAAGGCTTCGGGCAGCACCTGACCTTCGCCGAGGCGCCCTTCCAGGGTGCGCTGGACCACGCTGGGCTGCTCGTGGATCTCCTTGAGCATAAAGTGGCGATAAGCGCCCTTGTCGGCGGCCTCGCTGCCTTCGTGGTACTGCACCGTCTCGCGCTGTACCGGCTCGCCATCCACATTCCAGAGATTGACCTGATCCAGGCGGATCTCGGCCACGTCGCCCTCTTCCAGGTAGACGAAGCGATCGGTCACCTGGCGCAGCGCCAGTTGGTCGGAGGCCAGGTAGTTCTCGCCCAGGCCGAGGCCGATCACCAGGGGACTGCCGCTGCGGGTCGCCACCAGGCGATCCGGCTGCTGGCGCCAGACCGCCGCCAGGCCGTAGGCACCGTGCAGCTCCTTGACCGCTGCCTTGAGCGCCGTGGTCAGGTCGCCACTGTCCTGCAGCTTGAGGTGCAGCAGGTGGACGATGACCTCGGTATCGGTCTGGGAGGTGAAGACATACCCCTGAGCCTTGAGCTGTGCCCGCAGGGCTTCATGGTTCTCGATGATGCCGTTGTGCACCACCGCCACGTCACCCTGGGAGAAATGCGGGTGGGCATTGGCTTCGGTGGGTGCACCATGGGTCGCCCAGCGGGTGTGGGCTATGCCCAGGCGACCGGCCAGGGGATCGGCCAGCAGCGCCGCTTCCAGCTCGCTGACCTTGCCGATGCGGCGCAGGCGCTGCAACTCGCCATGAGCATCCAGCAGCGCCAGACCGGCACTGTCGTAGCCACGGTATTCCAGGCGCTTGAGACCCTCGACCAGAATGGCGGTGATGTTACGCTCGGCAATGGCGCCGACGATTCCACACATGCTTACCTCCCGTTGCCGTCTTATCCACAGCGTCCCGGCAGGGCCGCCTGTGGATGACCTGATTGTCTAGTTGTCCACCGGGGCGCAGATGACCTGCACCCCGCGGGTTTCGATCGCCCGGGCCGCTTCGGCGGGCAGTCGCTCATCGGTGATGAGCACGTCCACTGTTTCCCAAGGTAGTTCCAGATTTGGAATTCGCCTGCCCAGCTTGCTCGCTTCGGCCATGACCACTACCTCCCGCGCCACCTCGGCCATCACCCGCGACAGCGACAGGTGCTCGTTGAAGGTGGTGGTGCCCCGCTCCGGATCGAGACCGTCGGCGCCGATGAACAGCTGGTCGAAATCGTAGGATCTGAGCACCTGCTCGGCGACCTGGCCCTGGAAGGATTCCGAATGCGGATCCCAGGTGCCACCGGTCATCAGCAGCATGGGCTCCTGTTCCAGCTCGCGCAGGGCCATGGCGACCTGCAGGGAATTGGTCATGACCACCAGTCCAGGGCGGCGATCGAGTTGCGGAATCAGCGCCGCCGTGGTGCTGCCGCAGTCGACGATGATCCGCGCGTGTTCGCGCAGGCGCTGCGCCGCGGCCCTGGCGATGGCCTGCTTGAAGGGCGATGCCTGGGGCGGTGCCTCGGCCAGCAGTTCCTGGGGCATGGCCACCGCGCCGCCATAGCGACGCAGCAGCAGGCCATTGCGCTCGAGGGCGGCCAGGTCCTTGCGGATGGTGACCTCGGAGGTCTCCAGCTGCCGGGCCAGCCCGTCCACGCTGACCTCGCCCCGCTCTTGGAGCTGGGCGAGGATGGCGTGACGACGTTGCGCAGTATTACGACGAGTCATAAATTTCGATTCGAAAGATAATGGATCGAATCAAAACCTAATAGCGGCGTGTCGTCAAGCCTTGGGGGCCTTCTTCGGTCGCTGCCAGCCAGTCTTGTTGACCTGCCTGGCCCTCCCCAACGCCAGGGAGTCGGCCGGCACGTCCGCGGTGATAACCGAGCCCGCCGCTGTGGTCGCACCAGCGCCCAAGGTGACCGGCGCTACCAGGGAGCTGTTGGAACCGACGAAGACATCCGCACCGATTTCGGTTCGAAACTTATTGGCTCCATCGTAGTTGCAGGTGATGGTACCCGCGCCTATGTTGCTGCCTGGACCGATGCTGGCATCACCCAGGTAGGTGAGGTGACCGGCCTTGGCGCCATCCTGCAGATGGGCGTTCTTGAGTTCGACGAAGTTGCCCACATGGGCCTTGCTGCCCAGTTCGCTGCCGGGACGCAGACGGGCGAAGGGACCGACGTCGGCGCCCTCCCCGATCACGGCGCCGTCCAGATGGCTGTTGGCCTTGATGATGGCGCCGCGCTTGAGGACGCTGTCCTTGATCACACAATTCGGACCGATGCTCACCCCATCCTCCAGCACCACCCGACCTTCGAGGATGACGTTGACGTCGATGGAGACGTCGCGGCCGGCCTCGACCTCGCCGCGCTGATCGAAGCGCAGGGGATCCAGCAGGGTCACGCCCTGCAGCATCAGGCGCTCGGCGGCACGCTGCTGGAAGTGCCGCTCCAGCTGCGCCAGTTGCCGGCGATCGTTGGCGCCCTGGACTTCCATGGCGTCCGCCGGCTGGCTGGTGGCGATGGTCAGGCCGTCCGCCACTGCCAGGGCGATGACGTCGGTCAGGTAATACTCGCCCTGAGCGTTGCTGTTGGACAGGCGGCCCAACCAGTCCGCCAGCCGCCGACCCGGCACCGCGAGGATGCCGGTATTGCCTTCACGAATGGCGCGCTGGGCGTCGCTGGCGTCCTTGTGCTCGACGATGGCGGTTACCCGCCCCTGGTCATCGCGCAGGATGCGGCCATAGCCGGTGGGATCGTCCAGCTCCACGGTCAAAAGCGCCAGGTGCCGGTCATCCACCTGCTGCAGCAGACGCTGCAGGGTCTCGGTCTGGATCAGGGGGACATCGCCATAGAGGATCAGCACCCGCTCCGCCGTCAGCGCCGGCGCCGCCTGGGCCACGGCATGGCCGGTACCGAGCTGCTCGGCCTGGACCACGAAGCTCACGTCATCGGCGGCCAGCTGGCTGCGAACCTGGTCGGCGCCATGGCCGATGACGACGTGGATGCCTGCCGGCTGCAGTTCGCGGGCGCGGTCGAGGACATGCCCCAGCATGCTGCGACCGGCCACGGGGTGCAGCACCTTGGGTAGAGCGGATCTCATGCGGGTGCCCTGGCCAGCAGCCAGGATGACGATTTCCAGGGACATCGGAACCTCGGAGACAGAGGGAAGAGACGGGCCGCGATCGAGGGCAACAGGGCCCCACGAGCGCCGACCACGCGGAATTTCTCACGCCACTTTTCGGGCGACAAAAGAAAAGGGTAGCCGAAGCTACCCTTGTCGTTACAGCCTGACCTTGCGCTTAGCGCTTGGCTTGCCGCTTGAGCTGCTGGATGGTGCGCAGCTGGGCGGCGGCTTCGGCGAGCTGAGTGGCGGCAGCGGTGTAGTCGAACTCCGTGCCCTTGTCGCTCAGGGCTGCCTCGGCGCGCTGCTTGGCTTCCAGAGCGGCAGCTTCGTCGATGTCACCGGCGCGGCTGGCGGTATCGGCCAGCACTTCGACGACATTCGGCTGCACTTCCAGAAAACCGCCGGAGATGTAGAACACCTCCTCGGCGCCCCCGGCCTTGACCAGGCGGATGGGGCCCGGTTTCAGATCGGTGAGCAGCGGCGCATGGCCCGGGGCAATACCCAGATCACCCAGGTGGCCGTGGGCGATGATCATCTCCACCGCGCCGGAGAAGATTTCCCCTTCCGCGCTGACGATGTCGCATTGGACTGTCTTGGCCATAGCGTGCCTCTAAGAGCGCCCGTTGCCGGGCGCGGCAGTTACAGTTTCTTGGCTTTCTCGATGGCTTCGTCGATGCCGCCGACCATGTAGAACGCCTGCTCGGGCAGGTGATCGTAGTCGCCACGCAGGATCCCGGAGAAGCCGGCGATGGTGTCCTTGAGGGACACGTACTTGCCGGGCGAACCGGTGAAGACCTCGGCCACGAAGAACGGCTGGGACAGGAAGCGCTGGATCTTACGCGCGCGGGATACCAGCTGCTTGTCGGACTCGGACAGTTCGTCCATGCCCAGGATCGCGATGATGTCCTTCAGCTCCTTGTAGCGCTGCAGCACGTACTGGACGCCGCGAGCGGTGTCGTAGTGCTCCTGGCCGATCACGTTCGGGTCCAGCTGGCGCGAGGTGGAGTCCAGGGGATCGACCGCCGGGTAGATACCCAGGGAGGCGATGTCACGGGACAGAACCACGGTAGCATCCAGGTGGGCGAAGGTGGTCGCCGGGGACGGGTCGGTCAAGTCATCCGCAGGGACGTAAACGGCCTGGACGGAGGTGATCGAACCCAGCTTGGTGGAGGTAATGCGCTCCTGCAGGACACCCATCTCCTCGGCCAGGGTCGGCTGGTAGCCCACCGCGGACGGCATACGACCCAGCAGCGCGGACACTTCGGTGCCGGCCAGGGTGTAGCGGTAGATGTTGTCGACGAACAGCAGGACGTCACGGCCTTCGTCACGGAATTTCTCGGCCATGGTCAGACCGGTCAGGGCCACGCGCAGACGGTTGCCCGGCGGCTCGTTCATCTGGCCATAGACCAGGGCGACCTTGTCCAGAACGTTGGAGTCCTTCATCTCGTGGTAGAAGTCGTTCCCTTCACGGGTACGCTCGCCCACGCCGGCGAACACGGAATAACCGCTGTGCTCGATGGCGATGTTACGGATGAGTTCCATCATGTTGACGGTCTTGCCCACGCCGGCGCCGCCGAACAGGCCGACCTTGCCGCCCTTGGCGAAGGGGCAGACCAGGTCGATGACCTTGATGCCGGTTTCCAGCAGGTCGTTACCGCCTGCCTGCTCGGCATAGGACGGGGCCTTGCGGTGGATTTCCCAACGCTCTTCCTCGCCGATGGGACCGGCTTCGTCGATGGGGTTGCCCAGCACGTCCATGATGCGGCCGAGGGTCTTGACGCCGACCGGGACCTTGATGGCCTCGCCGGTGTTGCCAACGTTCAGGCCGCGCTTGAGGCCTTCGGTGCTACCCATGGCGATGGTACGGACCACGCCGTCGCCCAGCTGCTGCTGGACTTCCAGAGTGGTTTCGGCACCCTGCACCTTGAGGGCGTCAAAGACGCGCGGTACCGCGTCGCGCGGGAATTCCACGTCGATCACGGCGCCGATGATTTGTACGATACGTCCGCTACTCATTTCGCGTTCCTCGAATATTTAAGCTGTCCGTCAGACCGCGGCGGCGCCGCCGACGATTTCCGAAATTTCTTGGGTGATCGCAGCCTGGCGAGCCTTGTTGTAGACCAGCTGCAGCTCCTTGATGAGATCGCCGGCGTTGTCGGTGGCGTTCTTCATCGCGATCATCCGCGCGGCCTGTTCGCTGGCAGCGTTCTCGACCACGGCCTGGTACACCTGGGATTCCACGTAGCGCACCAGCAGACCGTCGAGCAGGGTCTTGGCGTCGGGCTCGTAGAGATAGTCCCAATGCTTGCCTTGCAGCTCACCGCCCTCGGCCGGCACCAGGGGCACCAGCTGCTGGATGGTCGGCTTCTGGGTCATGGTGTTGACGAAGACGTTGGACACCACGTACAGACGGTCGATACGGCCGTTCAGGTAGGCATCCAGCATCACCTTGATGCTGCCGATCAGATCGCCGATCGCCGGGGCTTCGCCGAGGTGGCTGATGGCCGCGACCACGTTGCCGCCGAAGCTGCGGAAGAAGGAGGCACCCTTGGCCCCGATCACCGCCAGATCGATTTCCACACCCTTGCCGCGCTGGTCGCTCATGTCGCGGACCAGAGCCTTGAACAGGTTGGTGTTCAGACCACCGGCCAGACCCCGATCGGAGCTGACCACGATGTAACCGACGCGCTTGACCTCGCGTTCCACCATGAAGGCATGGCGGTACTCGGGGTTGGCGTTGGCCAGGTGGCCGATCACAGCGCGGATGCGCTCGGCATAAGGCTTGCTGGCAGCCATGCGGGCCTGAGCCTTACGCATCTTGCTGACCGCAACCTTTTCCATGGCGCTGGTGATCTTCTGTGTGCTTTTGATGCTCGCGATCTTGCCGCGAATCTCTTTTGCGCCTGCCATGTGACACCTATCGGGTTGGCAAACGGGGGCTGGCGCCCCCGTCGCGGCTTACCAGGTTTGCGTGGCCTTGAACTTCTCGATTCCCGCCTTGATGCCGGCGTCGATCTCGTCGTTGAAGTCGCCCTTCACGTTGATCTTGGCCATCAGGTCGGCGTGATCGCGGTTGAAGTAGGCGATCAGGGCCTGCTCGAAGCTACCGATCTTGTCCAGGGACACATCGCTCAGGAAACCACGCTCGGCGGCGTACAGGCTCAGGGACATCTCGGCGATGGACATGGGCGCGTACTGCTTCTGCTTCATCAGCTCGGTGACGCGCTGACCATGCTCGAGCTGCTTGCGGGTGGCTTCGTCCAGGTCCGAGGCGAACTGAGCGAAGGCCGCCAGTTCACGGTACTGGGCCAGCGCGGTACGGATACCGCCGGACAGCTTCTTGATGATCTTGGTCTGGGCCGCACCACCCACACGGGATACCGAGACACCGGCGTTGACCGCCGGGCGGATGCCCGAGTTGAACAGGCCGGCTTCCAGGAAGATCTGGCCGTCGGTGATGGAGATCACGTTGGTCGGAACGAAGGCGGACACGTCGCCGGCCTGGGTCTCGATGATCGGCAGCGCGGTCAGCGAGCCGGTCTTGCCGGTCACGGCGCCGTTGGTGAACTTCTCGACGTAGTCGGCGGAGACGCGGGACGCGCGCTCGAGCAGACGGCTGTGGAGATAGAACACGTCGCCGGGATAGGCTTCACGGCCCGGCGGACGACGCAGCAGCAGGGAGATCTGGCGATAGGCCACGGCCTGCTTGGACAGATCGTCATAGACGATCAGGGCGTCTTCACCGCGGTCGCGGAAGTATTCGCCCATGGTGCAACCCGAGTAGGGCGCCAGGAACTGCAGGGCAGCCGATTCGGACGCACTGGCTGCCACCACGATGGTGTTGTGCAGAGCGCCGTTCTCTTCCAGCTTGCGTACCACGTTGGCGATGGTCGACTGCTTCTGACCAATGGCGACGTAGACGCAGCGGATGCCGCTGTTCTTCTGGTTGATGATGGCATCGATCGCCATGGCGGTCTTGCCGATCTGACGGTCACCGATGATCAGCTCACGCTGACCACGACCAACCGGGATCATGGCATCGACGGCCTTGTAGCCGGTCTGCACCGGCTGGTCGACCGACTGACGCCAGATCACGCCCGGCGCGACCTTCTCGACGGCGTCGGTGGCGCTGGCATTCAGCGGACCCTTGCCATCGATGGGGTTGCCCAGAGCGTCGACGACGCGACCCAGCAGTTCCGGACCGACCGGGACTTCCAGGATGCGGCCGGTGCACTTGGCGCTCATGCCTTCGGCCAGACCCAGGTAGCTACCCAGGACCACGGCGCCGACGGAGTCTTGCTCCAGGTTCAGCGCCATACCGTAGATGCCGCCCGGGAATTCGATCATTTCGCCGTACATGACGTCGGCCAGACCGAAGATCCGCACGATACCGTCGGATACGCTGACGATGGTGCCTTCGTTACGGGCTTGCGAGGTCACGTCGAGCTTGTCGATGCGACCCTTGATGATTTCACTAATTTCGGAAGGATTGAGTTGCTGCATGCTACTGCCCCTTCAAACTCAAGGTTTCAACGCTTCGGCCAGTTGCGCGAGCTTGCCGCGAACGGAGCCATCGATTACCAAGTCGCCGGCGCGGATAACCACACCACCGATCAGGCTCGCATCCTCGGATGCATTAAGTCGCACGTGTCGACCTAGCCTTGCGCTGAGAGCCTTGGCGAGTTTGTCTTGCTGTTCTTCGCTCAGGGCGAAAGCACTGGTGACTTCCGCCTCGATGGATTTTTCCTGCTCGGCCTTGTACGCCTCGTAGATCTCGGCGATGGCCGGGAACAGGTCGATCCGGTTGTTTTCTGCCACGGTCCGAACGAAGTTCTGGGACTGTGCATCCAGCTGATCGCCACATACGTCGATGAGCAATCCGGCCTTGGCGTCCGCAGTCAACTGCGGCTGCTGAAGCAGCTGGCGCACGGTCCCATCTTGGGATACCGCGGCGAGCAGCCCGAGCGCGGCCGACCATTGGGTCAGCTGCTGCTGGGACTGTGCGAACTCGAAAGCCGCCTTGGCATAGGGCCGGGCCAGCGTGTTCAGTTCTGCCATTGGTGGCCTCGCTTAGATTTCCGCTGCCAGTCGGTCGACCAACTGGGCATGAGCATTGGCATCAACGGTCGATCCGAGGATCTTCTCGGCGCCGGCCACGGCCAGCACGCCGACGCGAGCACGCAGAGCGTCCTTCGCGGTGTTGATTTCCTGCTCGATTTCCGCCTGAGCCTGCGCCTTGATCCGGTCGCCTTCGGCACGGGCCTTGGCCTGTGCGTCCTCGACGATCTGAGCGGCACGCTTGTTGGCTTGCTCGATGATCTCGGCTGCTTGGCCCTTGGCTTCGTTCACTTTCTGGTTGGCTTGCTGCTGTGCCACTTCCAGATCACGAGCCGCGCGGTTGGCAGCGTCAAGGCCATCGGCAATCTTCTTCTCACGCTCACGCAGCGCCGAGATGATCGGCGGCCACACGTACTTCATGCAGAAGAGCACGAAGATGAAGAAGGCAACGGACTGGCCTATCAGGGTTGCATTAATGTTCACGCCAACACCTCGCTCGTTCGTTGTCCATCAGTCCTGCCTACACCCGCGAGGGTGATCAGCCGGCGATCTGACCAACGAAGGGGTTAGCGAAGGTGAAGAACAGGGCGATACCAACACCGATCATGGTCACGGCGTCGAGCAGACCGGCGACGATGAACATCTTGACTTGCAGCATCGGAACCATTTCCGGCTGACGAGCGGCGCCTTCGAGGAACTTGCCACCCAGCAGACCGAAGCCAATGGCGGTACCCAGAGCGCCCAGGCCAATCAGCAGAGCAACGGCGATCGCGGTCAAACCAACTACAGTTTCCATCTTTCCTCCCGACTTTTTTAGTCGTCTTGGTTAAGGTTGAAGCGAAAAAGTTTTCCCAAGTTACCCGGCGGACGAGGTCCTCCGAGACTCACGGCAGAACCGCCCCCGGACGCCGTCAGCAGCGTCCGGAAGCCATTCCTTAGTGACTTTCTTCGTGCGCCATCGACAGGTAAACGATGGTCAGCATCATGAAGATGAAGGCCTGCAGGGTGATGATGAGGATGTGGAACACCGCCCACGCCCACTGCAGCACGATACCCAGACCGCCCAGTGCCAGACCATTGGCGAACATGATGGCGATCAGGATGAAGATCAGCTCGCCCGCATACATGTTGCCGAACAGTCGCAGTGCCAGCGAGATCGGCTTGGCGATCAGGGTGACGAATTCGAGCAGGAAGTTGATCGGAATCAGGATGATCTGCAGCAGCGGATTCTTGCTGCTGAAGGGGTGCAGGGTTAGCTCGCCGAAGAAACCGCCGAGACCCTTCATCTTGATGCTGTAGAAGATGATCAGGCCAAACACCGACAGGGCCATGCCCAGGGTGGCGTTCGGGTCGGTGGTGGGCACCACGCGGAAGTAGGTGTGCTCGCCGAACAGCATGCCGGCCACGGACGGCAGCCAGTCCACCGGCACCAGGTCCATCAGGTTCATCAGGAAGATCCAGACGAAGATGGTCAGGGCCAGGGGCGCGATCAGGGCGTTCTTGCCATGGAAGGTGTCACGGACGCTGCCGTCGACGAATTCCACCAGCACTTCGACGAAGTTCTGCAGGCCGCCGGGCTGACCGCTGGTGGCCTTCTTGGCGATGCTGCGGAACAGCACCAGGAAGATCAGGCCGAGGGCGACCGACCAGCCGAGGGTGTCCACGTGGAAGGCCCAGAAGCCCATTTCCTTAGCTTCAGCGGGGGTGTGGGCGAAGCTCCAGCCGTTCACCGGATGCATACCATAGGTCAGGTTCTGCAGGTGGTGCTGGATGTAGCCCGAAGCGGAGTCTGCTGCCATGTGTGCCTCGAATGCCTTAAGGTCTAGTCGGTTTTTTCAGTAGCAAGGGCGCGCCAGCATTGACCATCAGCGTCAACAGATAGACGCCGAACAGTGCAGGAGCCGAAAGCGGTTTTACCCCGGCAAACGTCAGTGCAAAGAGCACTGCCGTGAGAATCAGTTTGCCCGCCTCGCCCGAGTAGAAAGAACGGACGATGTCTCGGGCGGCATGGGCGCCGCGATAGCGGAACGCCTTGAACGAAAAATACAGATTGGGCAGCCAGGCAATCAGCCCACCCAACAATCCGGAATAACCGGCGACCTTACCGACGAAGCAATACAAGACAACGGCGGCACACGACGCGACAGCCAGTTGGACGAGCAGCAGGCGAAAGGCAGGCTGATGATGGAAGGGCAGGCGTTTGGGCGTGCGGCGGTCCATCGGCTCGAAGTCCTCTGGTGTCGGCTTAATAGTTGTTTTCACTGGCATGCTTTGTGCCGACAAAAAGCGGGCAAAGTATAGGGGCGCGCCAGGGGTGGTTCAAGCCACCCCGGACAGATTGCCTTTATTGCCGGAAGGCATTTGTGTCAGCGAATGTGCGCCAGTACGCCTTGAAGTTCGTCCAAAGAGGTATAGCGGATCACCAGTTGACCCTTGCCCTTCTCGCCATGGCGGATCTGCACGTTGGCGCCCAAACGCTCGGCCAGACGCTGCTCCAGACGGCTGATGTCCGGATCCACGGCTGGTGCCTTCTCAACCGGCTCCGTTCCGCTGAGCCACTGGCGCACCAGAGCCTCGGTCTGGCGGACGGTGAGACCCCGTGCGACAACGTGCCGCGCCCCTTCGGCCTGGCGGGCCTTGGGCAGACCGAGCAGCGCCCGGGCATGGCCCATTTCCAGCTCGCCCTTGGCCAGCAGGTCCTTGGCGTCCTCGGCCAGCGCCAGCAGGCGCAGCAGATTGGTCACGCCCGAGCGCGACTTGCCGACGGCTTCGGCCACTTGGGCCTGGGTCAGCTCGAATTCGTCCTGCAACCGCTGCAGGGCCATGGCCTCTTCCAGCGGATTGAGATTCTGCCGCTGGATGTTCTCGATCAGCGCCAGGGCGATGGCCACCTGGTCGGGGACGTCGCGCACCAGGGCGGGGATGCGGTCCAGGCCGGCCTGCTGGCTGGCACGCCAGCGGCGTTCACCGGCGATGATCTCGTAACGGCCTTCGCCGATGGCACGCACCACGATGGGCTGCATCAGCCCCTGGACGCGAATGGAGTTGGCCAGCTCTTCCAGAGCGGTCGGATCCATGTGCCGGCGCGGCTGGTACTTGCCGCGCTGGATGATGTCCACCGGCAGCGATTGCAGTTCGCTGACCGGGGTGGCGGCGGCCTGCTCCTGCAGGACCTTGACGCTGGCACCGCCGAGCAGGGCGTCGAGACCGCGGCCCAGACCTCGTTTCTTCACAGCCATGGGGATTCCTTAGGCAGTCTTGGCGACGCGAGCCGCCTTACGCTGACGTTTGACCAGCTCGCTGGCCAGCTCCAGATAGGCCGCGGCCCCCTTGGAGCTCTTGTCGTAGACCAGCGCGGGCATGCCGTAGCTGGGTGCTTCGGCCAGGCGGACGTTGCGCGGAATGATGGTTTCGTAGAGCTCGTCGCCGAAGTGCTGCTTGAGCTGGGCGGCGACGTCGTTGGCCAGGCCGATGCGCGGATCGAACATGGTGCGCAGCAGGCCTTCGATCTTGAGCTGCGGATTCAACCGCTGGGCGATGTGCTGGATGCTGCCGATCAGATCGGTCAGGCCTTCCAGGGCGAAGTATTCGCACTGCATGGGGATGATCACGCCGTCGGCGGCCACCAGCCCGTTGATGGTCAGCATGGACAGCGACGGCGGGCAGTCGATGAGCACGTAGTCGTAGTTGTCCCGCACGGGGGCCAGGGCGTCGCGTAGGCGACTCTCGCGCCCGCTCATCTCCAGCAGCTCGACTTCCGCGGCGGTGACGTCGCGGTTCGAGGGCAGCAGCTGGTAGCCGCCGTGCTCGGAGAAGTGCATGGCGTCGAGCAGACCGCAGGCGCCGGTGAGGACGTCCAGCACCGAATGCTCCAGGGCATGCTTGTCCACCCCACTGCCCATGGTGGCGTTACCCTGGGGATCGAGGTCGATCAGCAGCACCTTGCGCCGGTTGGTGGCGGCCAGAGAAGCAGCGAGATTGATGCACGTGGTGGTCTTGCCCACCCCGCCCTTCTGGTTGGCTATCGCGTAAACCTTGGCCATGTACCGCCTTACCCCTCTCCGTTCGTGCGGCGCAGTATCAGCAAGTGCCGCTGGCCTTGGCAACCGGGAACCGCGAGGACGTGCGCCGCCGCAACTTGGAAATCCGCTGGTAGCTTGGCCAGTTCGTCGTCGGGGTGCAGCCCCTTCATCGCCAGCCACTGTGTTTGGTTGTCGCCCAGGTGGCGCGTCCAGGTGGCGAAGTCGTCGATGGCGCTGAACGCCCGCGAGACGATGCCGGTGAAGGGCGCGGCAGGCTGGTAGGCCTCGACGCGGGCGTGGACCACGTCGAGATTGGCCAGGCCCAGTTCGATCCTGGCCTGGGTCAGGAAGCGGGTCTTCTTGCCGTTGCTGTCGAGCAGGGTGAAGCGCGACTCGGGAAAGAGGATCGCCAGGGGAATGCCCGGCATGCCGCCGCCGCTGCCGACATCCAGCCACTGCCCCGCGCCTACGTAGGGGACGATGCTGAGGCTGTCCAGCAGGTGCCGCGAGACCATCTCGTTGGGATCGCGCACCGCGGTGAGGTTGTAGGCCTTGTTCCACTTGACCAGCAGGTCCAGGTAGCCCAGCAACCGCTCTTCCACGGCGGCGGTTAGGGCCACGCCGAGGGTCTCGGCGCCCTGACGCAGTTCGTTGGCTTGGATCGCGCTGGCCATCAGGCGCTGTGCTCCAGGCTGCGACCGGCGCTGCGCTTCTTGAGGTGGATCAGCAGCAGCGAGACCGCCGCTGGCGTGACGCCGGGAATGCGCGAGGCCTGCCCCAGGGTCTCGGGACGGGCCTGGGCCAGCTTGTGCTGGATCTCCTTGGACAGTCCGGAAATGCTGGCGTAGTCGAGCTCCGCGGGCAGCGCCACGGCATCGCTGGCGCGCAGTCGCTGGATCTCGTCCTGCTGGCGATCGATGTAGCCGGCGTACTTGGTCTTGATCTCGATCTGCTCGGCGACCTGGGTCTCGGCCGGCGTCTCGCCCACCGCGGCCATCAGGCCGGCATAGTCGATCTCCGGCCGGGCCAGCAGGTTCTGCAGGTTGTATTCGTGATTGAGCGGCGTGCCGAAACGCTCGGCGACCGCCGTGCCCTGGGGCGTTCCCGGACGGATCCAGGTGGCCTTGAGACGCTGCTCTTCCAGGACGATGCCCTCGCGCTTGGCTTCGAACAGCGCCCAGCGCTGGTCGTCCACCAGGCCCAGCTCGCGGCCCTTTTCGGTCAGGCGCAGGTCGGCGTTGTCTTCGCGCAGGATCAGCCGGTACTCGGCGCGCGAGGTGAACATCCGGTAGGGCTCCTGGGTGCCCAGGGTGATGAGGTCATCCACCAGGACGCCGAGGTAGGCCTCGTCGCGGCGCGGACACCAGGCTTCACGGCCCTGAGCGCGCAGCGCGGCGTTGGCCCCGGCGAGCAGACCCTGGGCGCCGGCTTCTTCGTAACCGGTGGTGCCATTGATCTGGCCGGCGAAGAACAGGCCGGCGATGACCTTGGTTTCCAGGCTGTACTTGAGATCCCGCGGATCGAAGAAGTCGTATTCGATGGCGTAGCCGGGCCGCAGGATGTGGGCGTTCTCCATGCCACGCATGGAACGCACCACCTCGAGCTGCACATCGAAGGGCAGCGAGGTGGAGATGCCGTTGGGGTAGAGCTCGTGGGTGGTCAGGCCCTCGGGTTCGAGAAAGACCTGATGGCTGTCCTTGTCGGCGAAGCGATGGATCTTGTCTTCGATGGACGGGCAGTAGCGCGGCCCTACCCCTTCGATCACGCCCGAGTACATGGGCGAACGATCCAGGTTGGCGCGGATGATGTCGTGGGTGCGGGCGTTGGTATGGGTGATCCAGCAGCTGACCTGGGCCGGATGCTGCTCGCGATTGCCGAGAAAGGACATTACCGGCAGGGGGGTATCTCCGGGCTGCTCGGTCATCACCGAGAAATCCACCGAGCGGCCGTCGATGCGCGGTGGCGTACCGGTCTTCAGCCGCGATACCCGCAGCGGCAGTTCCCGCAGGCGCTGGGCCAGGGCGATGGCCGGCGGATCGCCCGCTCGTCCACCGCTGTGGTTCTGCAGGCCGATGTGGATAAGACCACCGAGGAAGGTCCCGGCGGTCAGCACCACGTTGTCGGCATGGAATTTCAGGCCCATCTGGGTGACCACGCCGGCGACGCGATCGCCTTCGACGATGAGGTCGTCACAGGCCTGCTGGAATATCCACAGGTTCGGCTGGTTTTCCAGCGTATGGCGGATGGCCGCCTTGTACAGCACGCGGTCGGCCTGGGCGCGAGTGGCACGCACGGCAGGTCCCTTGCGGCTGTTGAGAATGCGGAACTGAATGCCGGCGAGGTCCGTGGCCGCGGCCATGGCGCCGCCCAGGGCATCGATCTCCTTGACCAGATGGCTCTTGCCGATGCCGCCAATGGCGGGGTTGCAGCTCATCTGGCCGAGAGTTTCCACATTATGCGTGAGCAGCAGGGTGCGCACACCCATGCGAGCGGCCGCCAGGGCCGCTTCGGTACCGGCATGGCCGCCACCGATCACGATGACGTCGAAACGGGAAGGAAAGTCCACCACGCACCTCGTGCCTGTTGGCAGGAATTCAAAGGAAAGCCGGCAAGTATAAGGCCTGAGCGGCTCTTGCAGAAGGGGTTCTGGCCAAAAAATGACCAGCCGTCAAGAGAGACCTCCAATATAAACAATAGGGAAGAAAGTTTTAAAAGGACTGATATAGAGCTTATGTATATGCAGGCACTTCGCTGTGGATAAGGTTATCCAGGCCTCGTCAGCACTGGGCTGGGGAAAACCTGAGCTCCGTGCATGTCTTGTGCTGTGGATGGATACAAGCTCTCAGCATCCTGTGGAGCCTTTGCCTGTTTATCCACATGCGCAGTCATGGACAACTCGTGCACCGATTTATGGGCAGACCTCAGGCAGGGTTATCAACAGGGCTCTGGAAGGGAGAGATGAGGACAGTCAAGGCCTGCCTTGCACAGGCCTGGAACGGCGGGCGGGGAATTACTTGCCGATGCAGAAGCTGGAGAAGATGCGGCCGAGCAGGTCGTCGGAGCTGAAAGCGCCGGTGATCTCGCCGAGCACCTGCTGGGCTTGGCGCAGGTCTTCGGCCAGCAGCTCGCCGGAGCCGGCCAGGGTGAGCTGACGATAGCCATGGTCCAGGGCACTGGCGGCTCTTTGCAGGGCATCCAGGTGACGCCGCCGGGCGCTGAAGCCGCCCTCGGTGGTCTGCTCGAAGCCCATGCAGGCCTTGAGGTGCTCGCGCAAGGCTTCGACACCGCCGCCATCGGTGGCGCTGAGGGCGATCTCGACCGGTTCGCTGGTGGCCAGCAGGCCGGTAACCTCGCCGGTGAGATCGGCCTTGTTGCGGATCACCGTCAGCTTGTCCAGCGGCGGCCGGGTGCTCAGCAGCTCTGGCCAGAGCGCCTGGGGATCCCGGGCTTCCGGCGCGCTGGCATCCACCACCAGCAGCACCCGGTCGGCGCCGGCGATGGCGTCCAGGGCGCGCTGGACGCCAATCTGTTCGACCCGGTCGGTGGTGTCGCGCAGGCCGGCGGTATCGACCACATGCAGCGGCATGCCGTCGATGTGGATATGTTCGCGCAGGACATCCCGGGTAGTGCCGGCGATGTCGGTGACGATGGCGGCTTCGCGACCGGCCAGGGCATTGAGCAGGCTGGACTTGCCGGCATTGGGACGGCCGGCGATCACCACGGTCATGCCATCGCGCAGCAGGGCGCCGCGATTGGCTTCGCGCTGGACCTCGTGCAGCTCGGCCTGGACGTCCTCCAGCAGGCCCTGCACGCGGCCGTCGGCGAGGAAGTCGATTTCCTCCTCGGGAAAGTCGATGGCGGCCTCGACATAGATGCGCAGGCGGATCAGCTGCTCGACCAGGCTTTCCACCCGGCGCGAGAATTCGCCCTGCAGCGAGCGCAGGGCATTGCGCGCCGCCTGTTCGGTGCTGGCCTCGATGAGGTCGGCGATGGCCTCGGCCTGGGCCAGATCGAGCTTGTCGTTGAGAAAGGCGCGTTCGCTGAATTCCCCGGGGCGGGCCAGGCGTGCACCCTCTTCCAGGGTGCGGCGCAGGAGCAGATCGAGGATCACCGGACCGCCGTGGCCCTGGAGTTCCAGCACGTCTTCGCCGGTGAAGGAGTTGGGGCCGGGAAAGAACAGGGCGATGCCGGCGTCCAGCACGCTGCCGTCGGCGGCGAGGAAGTTGCCGTAGTGGGCATGCCGAGGCGGCAGCTCACGGCCGCAGATCGCCCGCGCCAAGGGGGCGGCCAGGGGACCGGAGACGCGGACGATGCCGACCCCGCCGCGCCCGGTGGCGGTGGCGATGGCGGCGATGCTGTCGGAAGGCAGGGACATGACGATCCTCCAGAAAGCACGACGCCCCAATCAAGGGGCGTCGTGTGGACAGGGTGAGCGAGGTCAGGCCTTCTTGCTGGCCGCCTCGATCTTCCGGGTAATGTACCACTGCTGCAGGATCGACAGGCAGTTGTTGACGATCCAGTACAGCACCAGACCGGCCGGGAACCACAGGAAGAAGAAGGTGAAGACGATAGGCATCATCTTCATGACCTTGGCCTGCATGGGATCCGGCGGTGCCGGGTTGAGCATCTGCTGCACCAGCATGGTGGCGCCCATGATGATCGGCAGGATGAAGAAGGGATCCTTGGCCGACAGGTCGGTGATCCAGAACATCCAGGGCGACTGGCGCATCTCGACGCTTTCCAGCAGCACCCAGTACAGCGCCAGGAACACCGGCATCTGCACCACGATGGGGAGGCAGCCACCCAGGGGATTGATCTTCTCCTTGCGGTACAGCTCCATCATCGCCTGGGACATCTTCTGGCGATCGTCGCCATGCTGCTCCTTGAGCGCCTGCAGTCGCGGACCGACGGCGCGCATGCGCGCCATGGAGCGGTAGCTGGCGGCGGACAGCGGGAAGAACAGCAGCTTGATGATGATGGTCAGGACGATGATCGACCAGCCCCAGTTACCCAGGATGCTGTGGATATGCTGCAGCAACCAGAAGATCGGCTGAGCGATGAACCACAGGAAACCGTAGTCGACGGTCAGCTCCAGACCGTGGGACAGGGTCTTGAGGTGCTCCTGGATCTTCGGACCGGCATAGAGGGTCAGCGAGGTCTCGCCCTTGCCACCCGCCGGCACGCTGAACTGCGGACCGGTGAAGCCGACGATGTAGTTGCCCTGGGCGTCCTTGCGGGTGGTGATCTGGTGCTGCTCGTCCTTGTTCGGCACCCAGGCGGTGACGAAGTAGTGCTGCAGCCAGCCGACCCAACCACCCTGCACGGCTTCCTGCAGGCGATTCTTGTCCATGTCGCTCATGGACACCTTGCGATAGGGCTCGGCCGGGGTACCGACGGCGGCGCCCAGGTAGGTGGACACGCCGGTGGCGGTGGTCGCCGAGGGATCGCCGCTCTTGTCCCGCTTGAGCTGGGCGTAGAGCACGCCGTTCCAGGCGTTGGCGCTCTGGTTGTCGATCAGGTAGCTGACCTGGATCTGGTAGGCGTTCGGGTTGATGCAGGTGATCTTCTTCTGCGCCTTCTCGGCGTCCGAGCAATCGACCTTCAGGCCCCGGTGGAAGGTGAATCTCTTGGTGTAGTCGACGCCGTTGGCCTGGTACTTGAGATCCACCACCAACTGCTGTTGGCCATCGGCGAGCACGTAGCTGGACTGGGCCGAGGTGTACAGCGGACGCCCGGCGCTGTTGGCGTCGGGACCGTTGGCACCGGTCAGGCCGCTCTGGGCCAGGTAGAGACGCTCGTTGCCGTTGTCGAACAGCATGAAGGGCACGTCGGGATGATCCTGACGGCGGGGGTACTGCACCAGACCGAGCTGGACGATGTCGCCGCCGCGGGGATCGATGGCCAGATCCAGGACGTCGGTACGTACCTTGATGAGCGCAGTGCTTGCCTGAGCGGTCGAGTTGTCCACCGGCGCCGCAGCCTTGGCGTCAGCGGGAACATCGGTGGGCACGTTGGGAGTGTCACCCGGCAGGACGCTGGTCTGCGTCTTGGCCGTGGGCAGATCGGCCTGGCCGTAATCCTTGTTCCACTGGAAAACCAGGGTGTAGGACACGATCGCCAAGGCGGCAATGAGTAGCGGGCGCTTGATATCCATGTTTACTCGGCCATCGAAGAGGTCGGGGCTGGGGTCTTTGCGGGAGGAACGGGATCATATCCGCCTGAGTGCCAGGGATGGCACCGGCACAGTCGCCGTGTGGTCAGCCAGCCACCACGCAGCAGCCCGTGGCGCTCGATGGCTTCGAGGGCGTAACCGGAACAGGTCGGATAGAAACGACAGTGACTGGCCATCATGGGGCTAATGGCATAACGGTAGAAGCGAATCAGCAGCAGGGCCGGTTTACGCATGAGCACCGTCGGGACTGTCGGTTGGGTGGGCAACGGTCTTGCTCGCCTGGCGATTGAGACGTTTCCACAGTTGCAGCAGCTGATCGTGCAATTCGGGATTGTCGACTTCGCCAAGTCCCTTGCGGGCGACGAAGACCAGATCGAAGCTGCCCAGGCGGTCCTGATTCAGACGGAAGGAATCTCGGATGACCCGCTTGATGCGATTGCGCTCGACAGAAAGCTTGACGCTCTTCTTGCCGATGACCAACCCCAGACGGGAATGGTCGAGCCCATTGGCATGGGCGAGCAGCAGCAGGTGCTTGCCGGATGCCTTGTGGGTGGGAGAGTCAAAGACCGCTTGGAACTGTTGGGAGCTCAGTAAGCGCCTGTCCCGACCGAAACCCTGACTCACCACCTGACCGGGCAATCAGATCGCCAGACGCTTGCGGCCTTTGGCACGGCGACGGGCGAGAACCTGACGGCCGTTCTTGGTTGCCATACGAGCACGGAAACCGTGGACACGGGCGCGCTTCAGGGTGCTGGGTTGGAAGGTGCGTTTCATGGACTTTTACCTAGGTGAAAGCGGCAAGGCATGAGTGCCCCGCGCAAAGAGACCGGCGATTCTAGAGAAAGCCTCGATGCAGGTCAATTTCCAACCAGCACCGGCTGACAGGAGACCAGGCAAATAAAATCAACAGGTCAGAAGGTTTTAAAAGACTGTTGAAGTGAATATGTATGGTGCAGCGGATTTCTGTGGATAGATCGTGCCAGGGCAGATGGCCTCTGCGCTGAGCGGGAACGGAAGTCTGTTTTCAACAGGTGCAATTCGGGTGCTCTGCCTGCTGAGAGGCTGTGGATAAGCAGACCTGTTACGCACAGCACGATTATCCACAACAAAAAGCCCCGGGATGTCCAGAGAGGTCAGACGGCGTTATCCACAGAGCTGACGGTCATGGGTCCGCCCCTGATGGCCGTAACGGCTATCTACCGGGAAACTGCGTGGCCATGTGGATAACCTGGGTGGGGAGGGATACAATGGGCGTTTGCTCATGGCCCGTCCGGGCCGCTCCAGTTCTTGGGAGACGCTGTGTCGGTCGAACTCTGGCAACGTTGCGTGGATGTGCTGCGCGACGAGCTGCCTTCGCAACAATTCAATACCTGGATCCGGCCACTGCAGGTGGAAGCGGAAGGGGATGAGCTGCGGGTGTTCGCGCCCAACCGCTTCGTGCTCGACTGGGTCAACGAGAAGTACCTGAGCCGTATCCTCGAATTGCTCGAGGAACATGCCGACGACGGCATCGCTCCGGTGCTTTCCCTGCTAATCGGCAGCAAGCGCAGCAACAAGCCGCGCCCGGCCCAGACGCCCAGCAGCCAGAGCAGTCCGCTGCCACCCCCGGTGCAGGCGCCGCAACCGATCCAGTCGGATATCGTCACCGCGGGCGTTGCCCTGGAAGACGTGACCGCGGAACTGGCCGAGGCCGACGAGCCGGCGGTCAAGACCGAGCGTACCGTGCAGGTGGAGGGTGCGCTCAAGCACACCAGCTATCTGAACCGGACCTTCACCTTCGAGAACTTCGTCGAGGGCAAGTCCAACCAGCTGGCTCGTGCCGCGGCCTGGCAGGTGGCGGACAATCCCAAGCACGGCTACAACCCGCTCTTCCTTTATGGGGGCGTGGGTCTGGGTAAGACCCACCTGATGCACGCGGTGGGCAACCACCTGCTCAAGCGCAATCCGAACGCCAAGATCGTCTATCTGCATTCGGAGCGCTTCGTCGCCGACATGGTCAAGGCGCTGCAGCTCAACGCCATCAACGAATTCAAGCGTTTCTACCGTTCGGTGGATGCGCTGCTGATCGACGACATCCAGTTCTTCGCCCGCAAGGAGCGGTCGCAGGAGGAGTTTTTCCACACCTTCAACGCCCTGCTCGAAGGTGGACAACAGGTGATCCTCACCAGCGACCGCTATCCCAAGGAGATCGACGGCCTGGAAGAGCGGCTCAAATCGCGTTTCGGCTGGGGTCTCACCGTGGCCGTGGAGCCGCCGGAGCTGGAGACGCGGGTGGCGATCCTGATGAAGAAGGCCGACCAGGCCAAGGTCGACCTGCCCCACGACGCCGCCTTCTTCATCGCCCAGCGCATCCGCTCCAACGTGCGGGAACTGGAAGGCGCGCTCAAGCGGGTGATCGCCCATGCCCACTTCATGGGCCGGGACATCACCATCGAGCTGATCCGCGAATCGCTCAAGGATCTGCTGGCGCTGCAGGACAAGCTGGTCAGCATCGACAACATCCAGCGCACCGCGGCCGAGTACTACAAGATCAAGATCGCCGATCTGCTGTCCAAACGCCGCTCGCGTTCGGTCGCCCGGCCGCGGCAGGTCGCCATGGCGCTGTCCAAGGAGCTGACCAACCACAGCCTGCCGGAAATCGGCGACGCCTTTGGCGGACGCGATCACACGACGGTGTTGCATGCCTGTCGCAAGATCGCCGAACTTCGGGAATCCGACGCGGATATTCGCGAGGATTACAAGAACCTGCTGCGTACCCTGACCACCTGACGGACGCGGCCCTGGCAAGGACCTGACCATGCATTTCACCATTCAACGCGAAGCCCTGTTGAAACCGCTGCAGCTGGTGGCCGGTGTCGTGGAACGTCGGCAAACGCTGCCGGTGCTGTCCAACGTACTCCTGGTCGTGGAAGGCCAGCGGCTGTCGCTGACCGGTACCGACCTGGAAGTCGAGCTGGTTGGCCGGGTCGATCTGGAAGAAGCCGCCGAAGCCGGTGAGATCACCGTGCCGGCGCGCAAGCTCATGGACATCTGCAAGAGCCTGCAGCCCGATGCGCTGATCGACATCCGCACCGAGGAACAGAAGCTGCTGATCCGTGCCGGACGCAGCCGTTTCACCCTGTCCACCCTGCCGGCCAACGACTTCCCCACCGTGGAAGAAGGTCCGGGTTCGCTGAAATTCAGCATTCCCCAGGGCCGCCTGCGCCGCCTGATCGAGCGCACCGGCTTCGCCATGGCTCAGCAGGACGTGCGCTACTACCTCAACGGCATGCTGCTGGAAGCCAGCACCGGACGCCTGCGCGCCGTGGCCACCGACGGTCACCGCCTGGCCATGTGCATGCTGGAGGCCGATGTCGACCAGGCCGAGAAGCACCAGGTCATCGTGCCGCGCAAGGGCATCCTGGAGCTGTCGCGCCTGCTCACCGAACCGGAAGAGCCCGTCAACGTGGTCCTGGGCCAGCACCATATCCGCGCCACCACGGGCGACTTCACCTTTACCTCCAAGCTGGTGGACGGCAAGTTCCCCGATTACGAACGCGTCCTGCCACGGCATGGCGACAAGCTGGTACTGGGCGAGCGTCAGCACCTGCGCGAGGCCTTCAGCCGCACCGCCATTCTCTCCAACGAGAAATACCGGGGCATCCGCCTGCAGCTGGAAAACGGCTTCATGAAGATCCAGGCCAACAACCCGGAGCAGGAAGAAGCCGAGGAAGAGCTGCAGGTCGACTACGATGGCGGCAGCCTGGAGATCGGCTTCAACGTCAGCTACCTGCTCGACGTGCTGGGCGTGATGACTACCGACCAGGTGCGCATCACCCTGTCCGATTCCAGCAGCAGTGCGCTGTTGCAGGAGGCGGGCAACGACGATTCCTCCTATGTCGTGATGCCGATGCGCCTCTGATCGCCGCTCGATGACGCTGATCCGCTTCAACGCCGACCGCCTGCGCAATCTGCAGGCGGTCGCGCTTCAACCCTCGCCACGGGTCAATCTGCTGCATGGCGCCAACGGCAGCGGCAAGACCAGCCTGCTGGAAGCCATCCACCTGCTGGGGCTGGCCCGCTCCTTTCGCAGTACCAAGCTGGCGCCGGTCATCCAGCATGAGCAGGCCAGCTGCACGGTGTTCGGCCAGGTGCGGCTGCCCGGTGGCCAGGACTGCAACCTGGGCATCCAGCGCGAGCGCGGTGGCGACTACCAGATCCGCATCAACGGCGAGAATGCCCGTAGTGCGGCGCAGCTGGCCGAGGTGCTGCCGCTGCAGTTGATCAACCCCGATGGCTTCCGGCTGCTCGAAGGCAGTCCCAAGATCAGACGGCAGTTTCTCGACTGGGGCGTGTTCCACGAGGAACAGCGTTTCCTGCCCCTGTGGCAACGCCTGCAAAAGGCGCTCAGGCAGCGAAATCACTGGCTCAGACGTGGTAAAATCGACCCTGCGGCGCAGGCCGCCTGGGATCAGGAACTGGCCCTGGCCAGCGGCGAGATCGATGGCTTTCGCCAGGCCTATATCCAGCGTCTGAAGCCGGAGTTCACCGCGGTGCTGGCCGAGCTGATCCAGCTCGATGGCCTGACCCTGAGTTACTACCGCGGCTGGGACCGCGAGCGCGATCTGCGCGAGGTGCTGGCAGACAGCTTGCCACGGGATCTGCAGCTGGGGCATACCCAGGCCGGTCCCCAGCGCGCCGACCTGCGGATCCGCATCGGCAACCACAACGCGGCGGACATCCTGTCGCGCGGCCAGCAGAAGTTGGTGGTGTGCGCACTGCGCATCGCCCAGGGGCGGTTGGTCAACCAGGTCAAGCGGGGCCAGTGCGTCTATCTCATCGACGACCTGCCTTCGGAACTGGACGAGGGACACCGGCTGGCCTTGTGCCGGCTGCTGGAGGCACTGGAGTGCCAAGTCTTCATCACCTGTGTCGAGCGCGAGACGCTACAGGCCGCCTGGCGGCCGGAGACAGAGGTCAGCGTGTTTCACGTGGAACACGGCCATATCAAGCAGACCCACACTAGCGGGAGCCAAGCATGAGCGAGACCAATACCTACGACTCTTCCAGCATCAAGGTGCTGAAGGGACTGGATGCCGTGCGCAAGCGCCCCGGCATGTACATCGGCGACACCGATGACGGCACCGGCCTGCACCACATGGTCTTCGAGGTGGTGGACAACTCCATCGACGAGGCCCTGGCCGGCTTCTGCAGCGAGATCAGCATCACCATCCACATGGACGAGTCCATCACCGTGCGCGACAACGGTCGCGGCATCCCGGTGGACATCCACAAGGAAGAAGGCGTCTCGGCGGCCGAGGTCATCATGACCGTGCTGCACGCCGGCGGTAAGTTCGACGACAACACCTACAAGGTGTCCGGCGGCCTGCACGGCGTGGGCGTCTCGGTGGTGAACGCCCTGTCCGAGGAGTTGCGGCTGACCATTCGCCGCGCCGGCCAGGTGTGGGAGCAGGTCTATGTCCACGGCGTACCCCAGGCGCCGCTGGCGGTGATCGGCGAGACCGACACCACCGGTACCCAGGTGCACTTCAAGCCATCGGCCGAGACCTTCAACAACATCCAGTTCAGCTGGGACATCCTGGCCAAGCGGATTCGCGAGCTGTCCTTCCTCAACTCCGGCGTCGGCATCGTCCTGCGCGACGAGCGCAGCGGCAAGGAAGAGCTGTTCAAGTACGAAGGCGGCCTGCGCGCCTTCGTCGACTACCTGAACACCAACAAGACCGCGGTGAACGAGGTGTTCCACTTCCAGGTGCAGCGCGACGACGATGGCGTCGGCGTGGAAGTGGCCCTGCAGTGGAACGACAGCTTCAACGAAAACATCCTCTGCTTCACCAACAACATTCCCCAGCGCGACGGCGGCACCCATCTGGCCGGCTTCCGTTCGGCGCTGACGCGCAACCTGAACAGCTACATCGAGGCCGAGGGCCTGGCCAAGAAGTTCAAGGTGGCCACCACCGGTGACGACGCCCGCGAAGGCCTGACCGCCATCATCTCGGTCAAGGTGCCGGATCCCAAGTTCTCCTCCCAGACCAAGGACAAGCTGGTCTCCTCCGAGGTGAAGACCGCGGTGGAACAGGAGATGGGCAAGCACTTCTCCGACTTCCTGCTGGAGAATCCCAACGAGGCCAAGGCGGTGGTCGGCAAGATGATCGACGCGGCCCGGGCCCGGGAAGCGGCGCGCAAGGCGCGGGAGATGACCCGCCGCAAGGGCGCGCTGGACATCGCCGGCCTGCCCGGCAAGCTGGCGGATTGTCAGGAAAAGGATCCGGCGCTGTCCGAACTCTACATCGTGGAGGGTGACTCCGCCGGTGGTTCGGCCAAGCAGGGCCGCAATCGGCGCACCCAGGCGATCCTGCCGCTCAAGGGCAAGATCCTCAACGTCGAGAAGGCGCGCTTCGACAAGATGCTCTCCTCCCAGGAGGTGGGCACCCTGATCACCGCGCTGGGCTGCGGCATCGGCCGCGAAGAATTCAACATCGACAAGCTGCGCTATCACAACATCATCATCATGACCGATGCCGATGTCGACGGTTCGCACATCCGTACCCTGCTGCTGACCTTCTTCTTCCGCCAGATGCCGCTGCTGATCGAGCGGGGCTACATCTACATCGCTCAGCCGCCGCTGTACAAGGTGAAGCGTGGCAAGCAGGAGCAGTACATCAAGGACGACGAGGCGATGGAGGAATACCTGACCCAGACCGCCCTGGAGGAAGCCAGCCTGCACGTCAACGAGAACGCCCCGGGTCTGTCCGGTGTGGAACTCGAAAAGCTGGTGAACAGCTATCGCCAGGTGATGAAGACCTTCAAGCGCCTGTCGCGGCTGTATCCGGCCGACGTCAGCGAACACCTGCTGTACCTGCCCCGCGTGGGCGTGGAGCAGCTGGGTGACGAGGCTGCCATGCGCGAGTGGCTAGCCACTCTCGAGACGCGCCTGAAGGCCGCCGAGCGCAATGGCACCACCTACACCTTGAGCCTGCGCGAAGATCGCGAGCGCAGCCTGTGGCTGCCGGAGGTCGAGACCCGGGCCCATGGCCTGTCCAGCTACGTGACCTTCAACCGGGATTTCTTCGGCAGCAACGATTACCGCCTGGTGACCGAGCTGGCTGCCCAGCTGGACAACCTGCTGGAAGAAGGCGCCTATGCCAAGCGCGGCGAACGCCGTCGCCCGGTCAGCACCTTCAAGGAAGCCTGGGAGTGGCTGATGGTCGAGACCAGCAAGAGATTCAACATCCAGCGCTACAAGGGCCTGGGCGAGATGAATCCGGATCAGCTGTGGGAAACCACCATGGATCCGAACGTGCGTCGCATGCTGCAGGTGACCATCGAGGACGCCGTGGCGGCCGACCAGATCTTCAACACCCTGATGGGCGATCACGTGGAGCCGCGTCGCGATTTCATCGAGAGCAATGCCCTGGCGGTGTCGAACCTCGACGTCTGATTCCAGCGGTTATGCACAAGCCCCGCCATGCGGGGCTTTTTTGTGGAAAACATTCTGGCTAGACGGAGATGCCGTTTCGTTCCCTGGGAAGGATTGCCGCTCATCTTATAGCCAGAGGTTTTGTGGATAGTTTTCCTCAGCTGCTTTTCGCGAACCCAGGAAAGCAGCACAAAGAGGCCGTGCCATGCGGCATAGAGACACAGGCTATAACGGACGATCCTGTGGATAAGCCTGGGAATAAGCTTATCGGTACTTGTGGATGACAGGGGATTCGCGGTAGCGGCCCACGATCAGGACGCAGGAAAACCTTAGGATTTCCTGTGGATAAGTCTGTGGGAAACACAAGGAAAACTGCCGGAAACAGCCAGGCCTTGCGGCCTGGCGATCAGGCGACGCAGCGCTCGACCGGGCTGGCGTCGGGCTTGGGGGCGAGAGCCTGTTCGATGAAGGCGAAGCAGCGGGCATTGAGATCGACAATGGCGCGGGGATCCTGGCCCTGGGGATAGAGCAAGGGGCCGATGCTGACCTTTATGGTTCCCGGCGACTTGATCCAGGAACGATTGGGCCAGTAGGCGCCGGCATCGTGGGCGATGGGCAGGATGGGCACGTTCAGGCTGCAGGCCAGGGCGGCGCCACCGCGGGAGAACTTGCCCAGCTGACCGTAATCGATGCGCGTGCCCTGGGGAAAGATCAGTACCCAGCAGCCTTGGGCCAGGTAGCGGCCGCCCTGCTCGGTCAGCTGCTGGAGAGCCAGCTTGCCGTTGTCGCGGTCGATGGCGATGGGCTTGAGCAGCGAGAAGGCCCAGCCAAAGAAGGGAATCCGCAGCAACTCGCGCTTGATCACCTGGGAGGTGGGTTCGAACTGGGCGGACAGGAAGAAGGTTTCCCAGGTGCTCTGGTGGTTGGCCACGATCACGCAGGGCTGCGCCGGGACGTTTTCCAGCCCTTCGATTTCGTAACGAATGCCGCAGATGACCTTGGCCAGCCAGACGGCAAAGCCGGTCCAGGCCTTGACCACTAGCCGATAGCGGGCGCGATAGGCCAGGAAGGGCGCGATCAGCAGGCTGACGCAGGACCAGAGGATGCCGCTGGTCCCCAGCAGCACGTAGAACAACAGGGTACGCAAGAGCCGCATCAGCGCGTTTCCTCGAGCAGGTGATCAGCCACCGCGGCCAGGTCGGCGAAGACCCGGGTGCCGGCTGGCAAAGGCTTGGCCAGGGTGCGCTCGCCCTTGCCGGTGCGCACCAGATAGGGGGTGCAGCCCAGGGCCACGCCGGCTTCCAAGTCGCGCAGGCTGTCGCCGACCACGGGGACTCCCGCAAGATCAGGGCGGCCATACTGGGTGGCGATGGCGCGGAACAGGCCGGGCAGCGGCTTGCGGCAGCTACAGCCCGCTTCCGGGCCATGGGGGCAGTAGAGGATCAGATCGACCCGACCGCCCTCCTCCGCCAGCAGGCGTTGCAGCTTCTCGTGCATGGCCGCCAGGTCATCTTCCGTGAAATAGCCCCGGGCCAGACCTGACTGGTTGGTGGCCACGGCTACCTGCCAGCCGGCCCGGTTCAGCCGGGCGATGGCGGCGAGGCTGCCGGGCAGCGGTTGCCACTGCTCGGCGCTGCGCACGTAGTCATCGGAATCGACATTGATGACGCCGTCGCGGTCCAGCACGATCAGCTTCATGCCTAGCCCAGCACCGAGATGTCGGCGATGCCGAGGAACAGGCCGCGCAGGTGGGCGAGCAGCGCATAGCGATTGGCGCGGACGCGCTCGTCCTCGGCGTTGACCAGTACCTCGTCGAAGAAGGCATCCACCGGGGCGCGTAGACTGGCCAGGCGTTCCAGGGCTTCGCGGTAACGGCGGGCTTCGGCCAGGGGCGCGGCATCCTGCTCGGCGTCGGCAATGGCGGCGGCCAGGGTGCGCTCGGCGTCGGTCTCGAACAGGGCGGCATCGGCCTGGGCCGCGACCTTGCCCTCGAACTTGCCGAGCAGGTTGGAGACGCGCTTGTTGGCGGCGGCCAGGGCTTCAGCCTCCGGGAGGCGACGGAAGGCCTGCACGGCCTGGACGCGCTGGTCGAAGTCCAGCGCCGAGGCCGGGCGCAGGGCGCGCACGGCCAGGTAGGCGGCGGTGTCGATGCCTTCGTCCTCGTAGCGGGCGCGCAGCCGGTCGAAGACGAAGTCCAGCACCTGCTCCTGCAGGCCGGCAGCCTTGACCCGCTCGCCGTAGCCGGCGATGGCGAAGGCAACGGCGGCCGGCAGATCCAGCTCCAGGCCTTTCTCGATGAGGATGCGCAGCACGCCCAGGGCCTGACGGCGCAGGGCGAAAGGATCCTTGCTGCCGGTGGGCAGCATGCCGATGCCGAAGATGCCGACCAGGGTGTCGAGCTTGTCGGCCAGGGCCACGGCCGCACCGGTCAGGGTCTGCGGCAGTTCGGCGCCAGCGCCACGCGGCATGTACTGCTCGTTGAGGGCCAGGGCCACGTCTTCCGCCTCGCCGCCCTTCCTGGCGTAGTAGTAGCCGGCGATACCCTGCATCTCGGGGAATTCGCCGACCATCTCGGTGGCCAGGTCGCACTTGGCGAGCACGCCGGCGCGGTGGGCGCGCTCGGCATCACCGCCGATGCGTTCGGCGATGAACGCGGCCAAGGCGGCAACGCGCTGGGCCTTGTCGTAGACCGTACCGAGCTGGGCCTGGAAGACCACGTTCTTGAGGCGCTCGTTGAAGCTTTCCAGCGGCTGCTTCTGGTCCTGCTTGAAGAAGAACTCGGCGTCGGTGAGACGGGGGCGGACCACCTTCTCATTGCCGCTGACGATCTGCGCCGGATCCTTGCTCTCCAGGTTGGCCACGGTGATGAAGCGCGGCAGCAGCTTGCCCTGGGCGTCCAGCAAGCAGAAGTACTTCTGGTTGTCCTGCATGGTGGTGATCAGGGCTTCCTGGGGCACCTCGAGGAAGCGTTCCTCGAAGGCGCACACCAGCGGCACCGGCCATTCCACCAGGGCGGTCACCTCGTCCAGCAGCGCGGGCGGCACCACGGCGCTGCCCTGCTCCGCCGCAGCCAGTTCGGCCACGCGGGATTCGATGAGCTGGCGGCGCTCGGCGAAGTCGGCCAGCACATGGGCGGCACGCAGGTCGGCGGCGTAGTGGGCCGGGGCGCTGATGCGCACGGCATCGGGATGGTGGAAGCGATGGCCGCGGGACTCACGACCGGCACGGCGGGTGAGGATCTCGCAGTCGATGACTTCGTCACCGAGCAGCATCACCAGCCACTGGGTCGGCCGGACGAATTCCTCGCGGCGGGCGGCCCAGCGCATGCGCTTGGGAATCGGCAGCTCGGCCAGGGAGGCTTCGACGATGCCGGGCAGCAACGCGGCAGCGGGCTGACCGGGGATGCTCTGGGAGAATCTCAGCTTGGGACCGCTGCGATCGATGGCGCTGATGTCGACGCCACACTTGCGGGCGAAGCCCAGGGCGGCCTGGGTCGGCTGGCCATCGGCGCCAAAGGCGGCCTGGAGCGGCGGGCCGTCCAGGTTGACGCTACGCTCGGGCTGCTGGGTCTGCAGGGCTTCGACCAGCACGGCCAGGCGGCGCGGCGCGGCATAGGCGCGGGCGCTGGTGTAGCCAAGGCCGGCCTGCTTGAGGCCCTTCTCGATGCCGGCGAGAAAGCTGTCACTGAGGGTCTTGAGCGCCTTGGGCGGCAGTTCTTCGGTACCCAGTTCGACCAGGAAATCCAGAGTGGTGCTCATCATTCGCCCTCCTTGAGCAGCGCCTGGACATCGTCGCGACCCAGGACCTCGTCACGCAGCGCCGGGGTGGACAGGGGGAAGCCCAGGCGGGCACGGGCCTTGAAGTAGCCCTGGGCGACGCTGCGCGCCAGGGTGCGCACGCGCAGGATGTAACGCTGGCGCTCGGTCACCGAGATGGCGCGGCGGGCGTCCAGCAGGTTGAAGGTGTGGGAAGCCTTGAGCACCATCTCGTAGGTGGGCAGCGGCAGGTCCAGGGCGATCAGCCGATTGGCCTCGGACTCGTAGAAGTCGAACAGCTCGAACAGCTTGGGCACATTGGCGTGCTCGAAGTTGTAGGTGCTCTGCTCCACCTCGTTCTGGTGGAAGACGTCGCCGTAGGTCACGGTGCCGAAGGGGCCGTCGGCCCAGATCAGGTCATAGACCGAGTCCACGCCCTGCAGGTACATGGCCAGGCGTTCGAGGCCATAGGTGATCTCGCCGGTCACCGGGTAGCATTCGATACCACCGGCCTGCTGGAAGTAGGTGAACTGGGTGACTTCCATGCCGTTGAGCCAGACTTCCCAGCCCAGACCCCAGGCGCCCAGGGTGGGCGATTCCCAGTTGTCCTCGACAAAGCGCACGTCGTGCACCAGCGGATCCAGACCGATGGCGGCCAGGGAGCCCAGGTAGAGCTCCTGGAAGTTGTCCGGATTGGGCTTGAGGACCACCTGGAACTGGTAGTAGTGCTGCAGGCGGTTGGGATTCTCGCCATAGCGGCCGTCGGTGGGGCGGCGGCTGGGCTGCACATAGGCGGCGTTCCAGGTCTCGGGACCGATGGCGCGCAGGAAGGTGGCGGTGTGGAAGGTACCGGCGCCAACTTCCATGTCATAGGGCTGAAGTACTACGCAGCCCTGCTCGGCCCAGTATTGCTGCAAGGCCAGGATCAAGTCTTGGAAGGTGCGCACGGTGGGCTTGGACTGGCTCACGAAAGATACCCGTTCGGCTGCGACGAAAAGCCGGGGAGTATAGCTGAAAGCCGGAGGTGGCCACATGGGGGCTTTAGGGCTGCCCGACGGGAAAGTGCCTGCTCCCGTTATCGCAACCGTGGGCCAGCGTAGGTTGGGTTGAGCGTAGCGAAGCCCAACAGTGTCTCGGGGCGCCGGCGATGTTGGGCTTCGACGATAGCGCCGTCTCAACCCAACCTACGGTCTAGCGCTGCCATGGCTGCGATACGCTGGCAACCTGATAGCGTGGAAAAGCGCCTGGTGAGGCCGTTGGATTCGTCTCATCACCCTGGCAACTGCGCTAAGGTGACGTCTCCCCTCGCCGTCCGAGCCTTCGCCATGCCGCGTTGCTTCTGGTGCACCGCCGATCCGCTGTACATCGAGTATCACGACCACGAATGGGGCGTGCCCCAGCGCGATCCGGCGGTGCTCTTCGAATTTCTCTTGCTGGAAGGCTTTCAGGCCGGGCTGTCGTGGATCACCGTGCTGAAGAAGCGCGAGCGCTATCGCCAGGTGCTGCACGGCTTCGATCCCCGGCGCCTGGCGCAGCTGAGCGATGCCGAGATCGAGGCGCTGATGCAGGATCCGGGCATCATCCGCAACGGCGCCAAGCTGCGCGCCGCCCGTCAGAATGCTCAGGCCTGGCTCAGACTCGAAGACCCGGCCGGCTGGCTATGGTCATTCGTCGGCGGTGCGCCGAAGATCAACCATTTTCGCGACAGCCACGAGGTACCGGCGATCACCCCGGAAGCCGAGGCCATGAGCAAGGCGCTCAAGAAAGCCGGTTTCACCTTTGTCGGCCCGACCATCTGCTATGCCTTCATGCAGGCCATGGGGCTGGTGATGGACCACACCCTCGATTGCGACCGCCATGCCGAGCTGGCGTCTTTGTCGGCAGAACCGCAGGAAAAGTCGAATGTATAGGCGTCAGTTGGCGCGAACCTTACGCTTTCTTAACGTTTCCGGGGCTTGTAGACGCTAAACTGTCGGCGCATTCAGACAGGAGTCCCTCTTTTGGAAAGATTCAAAGGCGCGCTGATGATCGCCTTCCTGCGCCTTTTCGCCCTGCTGCCCTGGCCGCTGGTGCAGCGCCTGGGTGGATTCATCGGCTGGTGCATATGGAAGCTGCCGACTCGCGCCAGCAAGGTCACCCGCATCAACCTCGCCCATTGTTTTCCCGAACTCGATGCCGCCGGTCTGGAACGGCTGTCGCGCGAGTGCCTGCGCGGCATCGGCAAGACCCTGACCGAAAGCGCCTGCGCCTGGATCTGGTCACCCCAGCGTTCCCTGCGCCTGGTGCGCGAGGTGGAAGGCATGGACGTCCTGCAGGAAGCCCTGGCCTCCGGCGATGGCGTGGTGGGCATCACCAGCCATCTGGGCAACTGGGAGTTGCTCAACCACTTCTACTGCTCCCATGCCAAGCCGATCATCTTCTACCGACCGCCCAAGCTGAAGGCGGTGGACGACCTGCTCAAGCGCCAGCGGGTCCAGCTGGGCAATCGCGTGGCGCCCTCCACCCCGGAAGGCATCATCAGCGTGATCAAGGAAGTCCGCCGCGGTGGCGCCGTGGGGATCCCGGCCGACCCGGAGCCGAGTCGCAGCGCCGGGCTGTTCGTGCCCTTCCTCGGTACCACCGCCCTGACCAGCAAGTTCGTGCCCTCGCTGCTGGCGCGCGGCAAGGCCCGCGGGGTGTTCTTCCACGCCGTGCGCCTGGCAGACGGCAGCGGCTACAAGGTGATCCTGGAAGCCGCGCCCGCAGCCATGTACGACCCGGATCCAGAGGTCTCGGTGGCCGCCATGAGCGAGGTGCTGGCCGGCTACGTACGGCGCTATCCGACCCAGTACATGTGGAGCATGAAGAGATTCAAGAATCGTCCGGACGGCGAGGAGAAGTGGTACTGAGGTCTTTCGCCCGGGTCCTGCCCGGGCGTTGAGGGGCAGGCGGTGGTCCTACGACCTATCGCTCGGCGCTTCGCCAGGACCGTTCGGTCGGCGCGCGGCTGACAGCCGCTGGGCTTTGCCGGAAGCTGCCCGGACCTCTAGGGAACGCCCAAGCCAGGGAGTCAGGCGATGAATTCGCGCGATCAGCGCCAACATACCCGTACCCCACTCAAGTGCCGGCTGTGGATCGCCTATCCGGATGGCGAGATCGTCGGTGAGACCCGCGACCTGTCCGATGGCGGCGTCTATGTGGTGCATCCCGAGCTGACCCGGCTACCGCAGGGCACCCGCGTGGTCGGCCAGGTACTCGATCTGCCGATCGAAGCGCCCAAGGTGACCATGGAAGTCATGCGCACCGACGCCGACGGCGCGGGCCTTAGGTTCCTGCGCGATCAGGACTGAGCGCGGCGCGCCAGGCGCTTGAGAAACACCGTCATCTCCTTTTCCGCCTGCTTGTCGCCCTTGGCCTGCGCCGCCTGCAGGCCCTGGGTCCAGGCCGCCTCGGCGCTGGCCAGATCGCCGCTCCCCTCATGGGCCTTGCCCAGCAGTTTCCAGGCCGCCGAATAGGCCGGATCGAATTCGACGCAACGCGCCAGGTGCTCGATCGCCCGCGCGGGCTCCCCGGCATCCAGATAGCCCTTGCCCAGACCGAATCTGAGCAGGGCGTTGTCCTGGCCGCGAACGAGCATTTTCTCCAGGGATTCGAGCATGGCGGACTCCGGTAGCAGCGGGAGGGACGGGCCGATTCACGACCTTGAGCCGAACATTCTGCCCCGACTACCGGCAGCCTGGCGATCCGGCGCTGAAAGTGCCATATGTCCGGTGGACGGGCAGGTTGGTCTGGAACAGGCCTTTTGCCATCATTTTGTGACGTGTTTCACTTTAAGCTGACTGATCTATCGGCGCCTAAAACGGCCGCAGGATCTGATGAAGCTGTTTTCTTCCCTCAGTCGCAAGCTTGTGCGGGACGGTGCCCACATCGTCGACCCGCGTCAGGCAAAGAGCCCCTGGCTGCTGATCCTGACGCTGACATCGCTGCTGACATCCGTTCTGGGCTGCTGGCTGGGTGGTCGGGTTTCGCCTGCTGCAGCTCCGGCCACCCCTGTCGCTGCCACTCCGGGCAGCGCCAGCACAACGGTGGCCCTGGAGCGAATGGGCGTGCTGGTCGGCCGGCTGCAATCGCTGGAGGCCGATACCCAGGCGCTGCAGCGGATGCTGGAGCAGAACAGGCAATTGCGCGACCAGGTGAGCGCGGTCGACCCCAGTCTGCTGGTCGAGCCTTCCACGCGAGGTGCCCAGGGCGGTGCCTGGCTGCCGGCGCGATCCTGTAACGCCGGCGCCGCCAGCCAGGGCTTGCCTCTGCGCATGCTGGGTGCCAGCGAACAGGTAGCGCTCTGCCTGCGTCAACAGCTGGATCTGCTGCTGAACCGGGTGGCCAGTCGCAATGCCGCCCTAATGGCGATTCCCTCGCTACGCCCAGTGGAACAGGCCCGTCTGGGATCGCTGTTCGGCAATCGGGTCGATCCCTTTACCGGTCACCTGGCGTTTCATTCCGGTGTCGACTTCGCCGCGCCCACTGGCACCCAGGTACACGCCGCTGCCGGGGGGCGTGTCCAGGTCACGGGCGCCCTGGGTGGCTATGGCAATCGGGTGGAGGTCGCTCACGGCAATGGCCTGGTCACCCGCTATGCTCATCTGAGCCGCATCTTCGTCAAGGAAGGCCAGGTGGTCACCCCCGGGCAACTCCTGGGTGCGGTGGGCTCCACTGGACGCTCGACCGGACCTCATCTGCATTTCGAGGTCTTGCG
Organism: Pseudomonas sp. PLB05; assembly: GCF_021106615.1. Lineage (NCBI taxonomy): Bacteria > Pseudomonadati > Pseudomonadota > Gammaproteobacteria > Pseudomonadales > Pseudomonadaceae > Pseudomonas > Pseudomonas sp. PLB05. Next base: position 140,025 of record NZ_JAJOHO010000002.1, on the reverse strand, counting down.
TGACGGCCAATTCCTCGACCCCCAGCGCTTTCTTGCCCTGGGCCGACTGGAGCCCGAGCGCGATGGCCAGGCGCGCGACTAGTCGAGCGTCGAGTCGCGAGCTGCTGCGCGGCGAATTTCGCCTGCAGCCGGTCCCGCGACGGCGACTGGCCGGCTGGGTTGGTTTGTGCCTGCTGCTGTTGATACCGCTCGCGTTGCTGGTGGTCGGGCAGCGGATCCACCAGCGATACCAGGCGGAACTGAATCACCTGCAAGCCGAGAATCAGCACCTGCGCGATCGTCTGGCGCAGCAGACGCTGGATCTGCAACTGGGCACGGCTGCCGAGCGCCAGCTGACCGAGCGCAACGCTGCTCTGCTGGCGCAGGTCGAGCGCCTGAGCGCGGAGCTGGCCTTCTTCCGTCGCCAGAATCAGAAACCCTAGCTGGAGAGCAGCACGGATGTTCAACAGAAAGAAGGCGGTTCCTCGCCCCGCGGTGAATGGCTTTTCCAGTCTCATCGCCGACAACCTGTCGATCCGCGGTGATCTGGAGTTCAGCGATGGTCTCAAAGTCGACGGCCGGGTATGCGGCAGCATCAGTTTCAAGTCCGGCACCACCAGCCTGCTGGCGATCAGTGCCAATGGCGTGGTGGAGGGCGACGTGAGCAGCTACGACGCCCTGATCGATGGCACCATCGTCGGCGATCTGCGGGTCGAGCATCTGCTGGAGCTGCATTCCAATGCGCGGGTGCAGGGCAACATCACCTATCGCCAGCTGAGCATGGAGAACGGCGCCGTGGTGGAAGGCACCCTGAGTCGCCTCGAAGAAGGCTCCCCGGTGCTGGAGCTGCCCCAGGCGGAGGTACGCGCGCAGTTGCCGCACCCAGCCGCCACCGCGGAGAAGCGTCCGCAGCAGGGTACGAACCAGCCGCTACCGCCAGAGGCTAGCGAGCAATCTTGATCAGCTTGCAGTAATAGAAGCCGTCGTGGCCTTCGGGCTGCGGCAGGAGCTGTCGACCATGGGGCTGGGCGAGGCCCCAGGGCGCGGGGATGTCCAGTTCGCGGACGCCCGGGGTGCGAGCGAGAAAGGCGGCGAGGTTGTCGCTGTTCTCTTCCGGCAACACCGAGCAGGTGGCGTAGACCAGGATGCCGCCGACGTCCAGCGTCGGCCAGAGGGCGTCCAGTAATTCGCCCTGCAACTGCACCAGGGGCGCGATATCGCTGGCCTGACGGGTCAGCTTGATGTCCGGATGGCGGCGGATCACCCCGGTGGCGCTGCAAGGAGCGTCCAGCAGGATGCGCTGGAAGGGCGTGCCGTCCCACCAGTCGGCCACGGCGCGGCCATCGGCGGCCAGGGTGCGGGCGGTGAGGCCCAGGCGCGCCAGATTCTGCTCGACGCGCTCCAGGCGACCGGCATCGGCGTCCAGCGCCACCACCTCAGCCAGCGCCGGTTCGCGTTCCAGCAGGTGGCAGGTCTTGCCACCGGGCGCGGCGCAAGCGTCCAGCACCCGTTGTCCGGGCGCCAGCTCCAGCAGCTCGGCGGCCAACTGCGCGGCTTCGTCCTGCACGCTGAGACGCCCCGCGGCAAAGCCCGGCAGGGCGGTGACGTCCTGGGGCTGCAGCAGGCGGATGCCGTCGGCGCTGAAGGCGCAGGGCACGGCCTCGATGCCGGCGGCGGCCAGCTCGGCCAGATAGCTGTCGCGACTGCCCTGGCGGCGATTGACCCTGAGGATCAGCGGCGGGTGCAGGTTGTTCGCGGAGGCGATGGCTTCCCACTGCGCCGGCCAGCGCGCCTTGAGCGTCTTCTGCAACCAGCGTGGATGAGCCAGGCGCGCGGCCGGGTCATGCTCCAGGGCCGGCAGCAGGCTGTCGTATTCACGCTGGGCACGGCGCAGCACGGCGTTGAGCAGGCCCTTGGCCGAGGACTTCTTCAGCTTGTCGACGCAGCCCACCGTCTCGCCGATGGCGGCGTGGGCCGGGATGCGGGTGTGGAACAGCTGGTAGAGCCCGATCAGCAGCAGGGCTTCGAGATCGCGGTCGCCGGCCTTGAAGGGTTTCTGCATGAGCTTTTCCGCCAGCAGCGACAGGCGCGGCTGCCAGCGGGCGGTGCCGAAGGCCAGGTCCTGGGCCAGGGCGCGGTCACGCGGATCGACCTTGGCCAGTTGCTCGGGCAGGCTGCTACCGAGGGAGGCGCGCCCGGCCAGGACCGCCGCCAGGGCGCGGGTGGCCGCCAGCCGCGGATTCATAGACCCAGTACCTGGCCGGGGGCGAAGCGTTCGCGGCGGGCGTTGTAGAGATCGGCGAAGCCCAGCGGCTTGCCACCGGGCAGTTGCAGCCGGGTCAGGCGCAGGGCGCCCTCGCCACAGGCGACCAGCAGGCCTGCGCGATCGGCGTCGAGCACCATGCCGGGAACGCCCTGCCCTTCGGCCAGCTCCGCGCCCCAGACCTTGAGCGGCTCGCCAGCCAGGGCGGTGTGGCACAGCGGCCAGGGATCGAAGGCGCGGATACGCCGCTCCAGCTCCACCGCCGGCCGACCCCAGTCCAACCGGGCCTCGTCCTTGTTGAGCTTGTGGGCGTAGGTGGCCAGGTTGTCGTCCTGTACCTCGCCCTGCAGACTGCCGTCGGCCAGCCCCGGCAGGGCCTGGACCACGGCGGCGGCGCCCAAGGCGGCCAGGCGATCGTGCAGGCTGCCACCGGTGTCCGTGGCGGTCAGCGGCGTGGTCACCTTGCTCAGCATGGGGCCGGTATCCAGACCGGCTTCCATGCGCATCACGGTGACCCCGGACTCGGCATCGCCGGCTTCCAGGGCGCGCTGGATGGGCGCGGCGCCGCGCCAGCGCGGCAGCAGCGAGGCATGGCTGTTGATGCAACCCAGGCGCGGGATATCCAGCACCGCCTGGGGCAGGATCAGGCCGTAGGCCACTACCACCAGCAGATCGGGTTCCAGAGCCGCCAGGGTGGCCTGGGCCGCGGGATCGCGCAGGGTCGGCGGCTGCTGCACGGGAATGCCGTGGCTCAGTGCCAGCTGCTTGACCGGGCTCATGGCCAGTTTCTGGCCCCGCCCGGCGGGACGATCCGGCTGGGTATAGACGGCGGCAATGGGATAACCGGCGTCGATCAGCGCCTGCAGGTGCACGGCGGCGAATTCCGGGGTTCCGGCGAAGACGAGGCGAAGGGATCTGGACATGGCGGACCTGGCGGAAAGGGCGAGCGGCGGACGCCGATGACGCCGTCCGCCAGGGCGATCAGGCCTTGTGGCGCTGCTGCTTTTCGAGCTTCTTCTTGATGCGATCGCGCTTGAGCGGCGACAGGTAGTCGACGAACAGCTTGCCGTCGAGGTGATCGATCTCGTGCTGGATGCATACCGCCAAGAGGCCGTCGCATTCCAGCTCGAAGGGCTTGCCGTCGCGATCCAGGGCCTTGACCCGGACGCGCTCGGGGCGGCAGACCTTTTCGTAGAAACCAGGGATCGACAGGCAGCCTTCCTGGTACTCGCCCAGTTCCTGGGTGAGCGGCTCGGCCTCGGGGTTGATGAAGACCAGCGGTTCGCTCTTGTCTTCGCTGACGTCGATCACCACCAGGCGGCGATGAACGTTGACCTGGGTGGCGGCCAGACCGATGCCGGGCGCTTCGTACATGGTCTCGAACATGTCGTCGATGGTCTGGCGCAGGGCATCGTCGACCACGTCGATGGGCTTGGCGACGGTGCGCAGGCGGGGATCGGGGAATTCGAGGATGTCTAGGATCGCCATGGCGTTGAGGGCACTTGTGGAATACAGTCAAGGGGCGCTGCTAAGATGCCGCAGCGTTGTTTCCACCCGGCTCGAGCTGGTCCCGAGCGGTGGATGACGTCGGTCGACGGGGATGAGCGCCTGCGCTGCCCGGGGCCGACGAAGGTGGCGATCAGGGCACGACTGGGGCGATTCCCCGACGTTTGCGTGAAGACGGTTCTTCAAAGCTAAGTGTAAAGGGATTCGACGCATGAGGAAATCTTTGTTCGCCCTGCTGCTGGTCGCCGGGGGCGCCCTGCAGTCGGCGTACGCAGCGGTCACCCTGCGTCAGGATCACCCGGAGAGCTATACCGTGGTCCGCGGCGATACCCTCTGGGACATCTCCGCCAGATTCCTCAGCAAGCCCTGGGAATGGCCGGAGATCTGGCAGGCCAATCCGCAGGTCAAGAATCCCCATCTCATCTATCCCGGCGATACCCTGGTGCTGAGCTACGTCGACGGCCAGCCGCGGCTGCAGCTCAACCGCGGCGCCTCGCGTGGCACGGTCAAACTGTCGCCCACGGTGCGCAGCACGCCCATCGCCGAAGCCATCCCGGCCATTCCGCTGGAAGCGGTCAACAGCTTCCTCTTGCAGAATCGCGCCATCGATTCGGCCGAGCAGTTCCAGGCGGCGCCCTATGTGGTGGCCGGCAACGCCGAGCGCGTGGTGAGCGGCGCCGGCGATCGCATCTATGTGCGCGGCAAGCTGCAGCCGGGTGTCTCGGCCTATGGCATCTACCGCCAGGGCAAGACCTATGTCGATCCCAAGACCGGTGCCTTTCTCGGCATCAATGGCGACTTCATCGGCAGCGCCGATCTGGTCACCCAGGAGGGCGACATCGCCACCCTGCGGCTGACCCGCACCACCCAGGAGGTACGCCTGGGCGACCGGCTGTTCCCTACCGAGGAGCGGCTGGTGAATTCCACCTTCATGCCCAGCGCCCCCGCCCGCGACATCAACGGCCTGATCCTCGACGTGCCGCGCGGCGTCACCCAGATCGGCCAGTTCGATGTGGTGACCCTCAACAAGGGCGCCCGGGACGGTCTGGCCGAGGGCAATGTGCTGGCGGTCAACAAGACCGGCGAGACGGTACGTGATCGCATCACCGGCGAGCTGGTGAAGATCCCCGACGAGCGCGCCGGGCTGCTGATGGTCTTTCGCACCTACGACAAGATCAGCTACGGCCTGGTCCTGACCGCCACCCGCCAGCTGGCGATCATGGACAAGGTGCGCAACCCCTAACCTCTTCCGGGTCGCCAGGACGGCGACCGGCCACCCTCAAGGATGACAGCATGGCCAGCCTCTCCCCTGCCGAGCTGGACGCTCGGCTTCGCCTGCATGCCCTGCCGGAGCTCGGTGCCGTGCGCCAGCGCCTGCTGCTGGATGCCTTTGGCAGCGCCAGCGCCGCCCTCAGTGCCCCCGCCTCGGCCTGGCGCGCCCTGCGCCTGCCGGCGGTGGCCGCGGACGCCCGCCGCAGCCCCGCGACCCGCGAACGGGTCGACCAGGCCCTGGCCTGGCTGGAGGGCCCCGAGCGCCATCTGCTCTGCGTGGGCGACGAGCGCTATCCGGCGCTGCTCGCCGAGATCGCCGATCCACCGCCGCTGCTGTTCGTCGAAGGACGGGTCGAGTTGCTCGAACGACCGCAACTGGCCCTGGTCGGCAGCCGCCAGGCCAGTGCCCAGGGACTCGACAATGCCCGGCGCTTCGCCCACAGCCTGGCCGCGGCCGGTTTCTGCATCACCAGCGGCCTGGCGCTGGGCATCGATGGCGCGGCGCACCAGGGCGCGCTGGACGCCGGCGGCGGTACGGTGGCCGTGCTGGGCACCGGCCTCCGACAGCTCTATCCCCGCCGTCATCTGGGCCTCGCCCGGCGCCTGCTGGCCGAGGGTGGGGCGCTAGTTTCGGAATTGCCGCTGGACTGCACGCCCCAGGCCGCCAACTTTCCGCGGCGCAACCGGATCATCAGCGGCCTCAGCCTGGGTACCCTGGTGGTGGAGGCCAGCCCCTCCAGCGGTTCGCTGATCACCGCGCGGCTGGCCGCCGAGCAGGGCCGCGAGGTGTTCGCCCTGCCCGGCTCCATCCATCATCCCGGGGCGCGAGGCTGTCATCAGCTGATCCGTGAAGGGGCGCAACTGGTGGAGGGCGTGGAGCATATCCTCGAAGCCCTGCAGGGCTGGCGCAGGCTGGCCCCGGTCGCCACGGCCGCGGTGGTCGAGGATCACCCCCTGCTGCGGCAGCTGGCCGCCGGACCGCTCAACAGCGAAGAGTTGGCGCGGCTCTGCCGCCTGTCGTTGCCGGAGGTGCTGGTCCAGCTGACCGAGTTGGAGCTGGAGGGCCGGGTGGTGGCGCAGCAGGGCAGCTGGACGCGTCTCGGCTAGCGGTGGATGGCTACCATCGGCGGCGCGCTCGGGTAGACTTCAGGGATTTGGCGGAGGCAAGGCGATGCACAACAGCTGGCGAGTGCGGCAGGCGGCGCGAATCGTGCGCGAGGGGGGCGTGCTGGCCTACCCCACCGAGGCCGTCTGGGGCCTGGGCTGCGATCCCTGGGATCAGGCCGCGGTCTATCGCCTGCTGACGCTCAAGCGGCGGCCCATGGAAAAGGGCTTGATCCTGGTGGCCGATACCATCCGCCAGTTCGACTTCCTGCTCCACGATCTGCCGGAAGATTCCCTGGCCAAGCTGGCCAGCACCTGGCCGGGCCCCAACACCTGGCTGGTGCCGCACCACAATCGCCTGCCCGGCTGGGTGACCGGCGCCCACGCCACCGTGGCGCTACGGGTCTCCGAGCATCCGCTGGTGGGCGAACTCTGCGCCCTCACCGGTCCGCTGATCTCCACCTCGGCCAATCCCGCCGGCCGCCCGGCCGCGCGCACCCGGCTGCGGGTTCAGCAGTACTTCCCCGATAACCTGGATGGCATCCTCATGGGCGAACTGGGTGGGCGCAATAATCCCAGCGTGATTCGCGATCTGGTGACCGGCAAGGTCTTCCGGCCCTAGGTCAGTCCAGCAACTGGCGCAGCAACCGCGCCAGGGCATCGATCTGGAACGGCTTGGCCAGCGAGAGCTCGCCGTTCGGGGTCGGCCGTTCGGCGTGACCGCTGACGAACAGCACCGGCAACTCCGGCCAGCGCTCGCGCAGGCGCCCGGCCAGATCGGCGCCGTCGAGATCCGGCAGGCCGAGATCGGTGATCAGCAGGTCACAGGGCAGGTCGCCGTCGACCAGAGTGAGCGCCGCTGAGGCACTGGCCGCGGTGCGCACGCGATAGCCCAGCTCGGTGAGCATCTCGCGCAGCAACAGCCGCACCGAAACATCGTCTTCCACCAGCAGCAGGCGTTCGCCTCGGCTCTGGGCGATGGCCGCCTGGGGCCTATCGCTCGCTGCCGGTCGCTCGGGCTGGGCACAGGGCAGCCAGAGGCTGACCCGGGTGCCGCTGCCCAGTTCGCTCTCCAGGGTCACGTGGCCACCCGACTGCTTGATGAAGCCATAGAGCATCGACAGGCCCAGACCGGTGCCCTGGCCGATGGGCTTGGTGGTGAAGAAGGGATCGAAGGCGCGATCCACCACCTCGACCGGCATGCCGCTGCCGGTGTCGGCGATGGTCAGGCGCACATAGTCACCCGGCGGCAGGTCATGCTTGGCGGCCAGGTCGGTGAGGTGATCGAGGGCGGTTTCCAGGGTCAGCTGACCCCCCTCGGGCATGGCGTCGCGGGCGTTGATCACCAGATTCAGCAGGGCGTTCTCCAGCTGGTTGGTGTCGGTGCGCGCCGGCGGCAACTGCAGCGCGAGGCTGCTGCGCAGGCTGATGCGTTCGCCCAGGGTGCGCTGGAAGAGTTCTTCCAGGGACAGGATCAGGTCATTGACGTCCACCGGCCGCGGGTCGAGGGTCTGCCGACGCGCGAAAGCCAGCAGGCGATGGGTCAGAGCGGCCGCGCGGGTGGCGGATTGCTCGGCGGTGTCCAGGTAGCGCTGCAGGTTGTCGTGGCGGCCCTGGTCCAGGCGCCGACGCAGCAATTCCAGGGAGCCGCTGATGCCGGTGAGCAGGTTGTTGAAGTCGTGGGCGATGCCGCCGGTGAGATGGCCGATGGCTTCCATCTTCTGTGCCTGGCGCAACGCGGCCTCGGCGTTCTGCAGGGCCAGGGCGGCGTCGTGCTCGACGGTGACGTCGCGGCCGAAGACATAGATGCGGCCATCGTGATCGGCGGTGGCCTTCCACATCATGTGGCGCCAGTGGCCGTCGCGTGTGCGCAGGCGGCCCGGCAGGTCGCTGAGCACCTCGCCATGGCGCAGGGCGGCCAGGCGCGGGAACACCGGTGGATCGTCCGGGTGCTCCAGCGAGGTCGGCGGCTGGTGGCGCAATTCCTCGTCGTCCCAACCCAGGGTGCGGCCCCAGGCCGGATTGCGACTGAGCCAGCGTTGCCCCTGGATGACACCGAGCAGGTCGTCGGCCACCCGCCACATGCGGTCACGCTCGACGGTGCGCTCATGGACGCGCTGTTCCAGCAGTTCGGCCAGGCGCCGCAGGCGGTGTTCGGCCATGCGGATCTCGCTGACGTCGGTGTGCACGCCCACCCATTCGCAGACCACGCCGTTTTCCCGCACCGGCAGGGCGCGCACGCTGAAGGTGCGCCACTGACCGTCGCGGCAGCGCAGCCGGTGTTCGTCGTGGAAGTCCACCTGTTGCTGCACCGCCAATCGCCAGCGGCGCAGGGTGCGGGGGGCATCCTCGGGATGCAGGGCAGCGGCCCAGCCGTCCTGCTGATACTGGGCATAGCTCTGCCCGGTCAGGGTGCTCCAGGCGAGTTGTTCGCCGAGCAGGTGCCCCTGGGCATTGCTGGTCCAGACCACCCCCTGCACCGCCTCCACGGCGTTGCGGAAGCGCTGGTTGGACAGGTGCAGCGCGGCTTCGGCCTGCTTGCGCTGGGTGAGATCCACCACCACCAGACTCACCGACAGCTCCTGGCCGATTTCCGACTGCAGCGGCGAGCCATGCAGGCTGACCCAGACCACCGAGCCATCCGGGCGCAGGAAGCGCTGGTCCAGCTTGAAGCTGTCGCCGCGCTCGCGCAGGGTGTCGAGATGGCGCTCCAGGATGGCCCGGTCCTCGGGATGGGTCTGGGCCTGCAGGGTCTGTTCCAGCACCCCAACCTCGTTGCGATCGAGCAATTCGCAATAGCGGCGATTGGCGAGCAGGATGCGCCCGCGGGCGTCGGTCTGGCAGATGCCGACTGCCGCCTGGTTGATCAGGCTGGCCAGCCGCGCGCTGTGTTCGCGCAGGGCATTTTCCGCATCGACCCGCTGCTGAACGTCGTCGAACAGGGTGACCGAGGCGATCACCTCGCCGGTGGCCGAGCGAACGGGCGCGCTGGATACTTCCAGCAGCCGGATGCTGCCGTCGGGCCGTCGATAGCGCATCAATTCGGGCGGTACCGCCTGGCCGCTACGCAGGACCCGGACCGTGGGATAGTCGTCCACCGCATAGGGCTGGCCATTGGCATGCAGGGCGCCGATGGCGCCATAGCGTTCGTCCAGCGTCTCACCGGCCGGGCGCTTGCCCAGGAGGAGGTCGACGCGGTCATTGAGCATCACCGCTTCCTCGCTGCCGGCCTCGGTGATGGAGATGCCCAGGGGCGCCTGCTGCAGCACGCTGGCCAGGAGCCCCTGTTCCAGCGACAACCGCCGTTCCAGGTGCCGGACCTGGTCCTGGGTCTGCTGCCGCACCAGCAGGGCGCCCAGCAGCAGGGCCAACTGGTCCAGCAACAGCCGGGTGTCCGCCTCGACGGCGTTGCTCAGCTGCAGATAGCCCAGGGGCTGCGCCGCAGCGCCGAACGGGAGGAGCGACTGATCCGCCGGCAGGCTGCCGGCCTCGGCCACGGACAGCAGCCGCGCCTGGGGATCGTCGGCCAGGTCACGCAGGGCCTGGGTGGCGCACAGGCGCAGAGCGGCAAGATCCGCCGTGCCGCTGAGGCGCCGCGACCATTCGCCAAGCGCCTGCAGGCGTTGTGGCAGATCCCGCTCGGCACTGCGCCGGGCGGCGAAGCGAGCCCGACTCGCTGGGGCCTGCCAGACGTGCAGCAGCCAACCCACGGCGACATCCGCCCGGCGCAGCGGCACCAGGTGCAGGTCGAGGCGCACCAGATGACCATCGCGATGGCGCAGGCCCTGGGTCTGGCAGCGTTCGAGGGCGGTCAGCCAGCCGTCCGCCGGGGGTTCCGGGAGCAGCAGGCCGACGATGGACTCGCCGACCTTGTCCTGCGCGCTCCAGCCCAGCAGCCGGGCGACGGCCGGGCACCACTGCCCGATGCACCCTTCGGCGGTCAGGGTGATCAGTGCCGTGTCCGTGGCGGTGTCGAGCAGGTTGGCGAGGGGGCTGGAGATGGGCATGACGAGGGCAGCGATCCGGCCGATTCTGGAAAGAGCGTCGAGACCTTGGCGGCCTGACTGTCCGAGATAGACCGGCGTTTACCCCCGTCGTGCCGCCTGGTTACGGGAAACTTAATGGCCGTCACGATTTACCCGGCCAGGCGCGCGAACGTCTAGCCTCAGGGCAGCAGGATGGTCGAGCCGCTGGTCTCGCGGCCTGACAGCGCCCGGTGCGCCTCCTGCACCTCGGCCAGCGGATAGCGGCGACCGATGTCCACCTGGATACGGCCATCGGTGATCAGCTCGAACAGCTGATCGGCCATGTCCTGCAGCGCTTCGGGCGAGGCGGCGTAGGTGGCCAGGGTCGGCCGGGTCACATAGAGCGAACCCTTCTGCGAGAGGATGCCCAGGTTGACCCCGGTGACCGCGCCCGAGGCGTTGCCAAAGCTGACCATCAGGCCGCGCGGGGCCAGACAGTCCAGCGACATCTCCCAGGTGTCCTTGCCGACGCCGTCGTAGACCACCGGCACCTTGGCACCCTCGGTCAGCTCGCGGACCCGCGCCGGGACGTCTTCCTGGCGATAGTCGATCACTGCCCAGGCGCCCAGGGCCTTGGCCTTTTCCAGTTTTTCCGGCGAGCCGGCGGTACCGATCAGGCGTACGCCCAGGGCCTTGGCCCATTGGCAGGCCAGGGAGCCGACGCCACCCGCCGCGGCATGGAACAGCACGGTGTCGCCGGCCTGCAGTGGATAGGTCTGGCGCAGCAGGTACTGCACCGTCAGGCCCTTGAGCATGACCGCAGCGCCCTGCTCGAAGGAGACCGCCTCCGGCAGGTGCACCAGATGCCGCTCGGGCAGCACATGGACCTCGGCATAGGCGCCCAGCGGACCGGTGGCGTAGGCGACGCGGTCGCCGGCCTTGAAGCGGGTGACGGCATTGCCCACTGCCTCCACCACCCCGGCACCCTCGGTGCCCAGGCCCGAGGGCAGCGACGGCGGCGGATAGAGGCCGCTGCGGTAGTAGGTCTCGATGAAGTTGAGGCCGATGGCGTGGTTGCGCACCCGCACCTCGTCGGGGCCGGGCGCGGCGGGTTCGAAATCCACAAGTTCGAGTACTTCGGGACCACCGGTGCGGCTGAACTGGATGCGCTGGGCCATGCTGTCGGTTCCTTATTGACGTGAGCCTTCATCCAAGCCGCAACCGCGGGCCACGTCAACCGGTCGGATACGGGTGTTATGCTCTCCGCCCTCCCCGCCTGTTGTGGAAATCCTTGCGATGAATCCCTCCCTGGAGGCCGTCAAGGCCTATCTGCTCGATCTGCAGGAGCGCATCTGCGCCGCGCTGGAAGCCGAGGATGGCGCCGCACCTTTCGTCGAAGACGCCTGGACCCGGCCGACCGGCGGTGGTGGCCGCACCCGGGTCATCGCCGAGGGCGCCCTGCTGGAAAAGGGCGGCGTGAACTTCTCCCATGTGCATGGCGACAGCCTGCCGCCCTCGGCCAGCGCCCATCGGCCGGAACTGGCCGGACGCAGCTTCGAGGCCATGGGCGTGTCCCTGGTCATGCACCCGCGCAATCCGCATATTCCCACCGCGCACGCCAATGTGCGCTTCTTTCTCGCCGAGAAGCCCGGCGAGGCACCAGTCTGGTGGTTCGGTGGCGGTCTCGACCTCACCCCCTACTACGGCAACGAGGCCGACTGCGTGCACTGGCACCAGGTCTGCCATGACGCCTGCGCACCCTTCGGCGCTGACGTCTATCCGCGCTACAAGGCCTGGTGCGACCGCTATTTCCACCTCAAGCACCGCGGCGAACCGCGCGGCATCGGTGGCCTGTTCTTCGATGACCTGAACGACTGGGACTTCGACACCTGCTTCGCCTTCCAGCGCGCCATCGGCGATGCCTTCGTCGACGCCTACCTGCCCATCGTCCAGCGCCGCCGTGACCAGCCTTATGGCCAGGCTGAGCGGGAATTCCAGGCCTATCGCCGTGGGCGCTACGTGGAATTCAACCTGGTCTACGACCGTGGCACCCTGTTCGGCCTGCAATCCGGCGGCCGCACCGAGTCCATCCTCATGTCGCTGCCGCCCGAGGTGCGCTGGGGTTATGACTGGAAGCCCGTGCCCGGCTCGCCGGAAGCGCGCCTGACCGATTTCTTTCTCACCGACCGCGACTGGCTCGCGCTCGCCCCGACGCCTGCAGGATAGACCCATGGATCGCTACGCCGTCTTCGGCAACCCCATCGCCCACAGCAAGTCGCCGCTGATCCACAGCCTGTTCGCCGACCAGACCGGTCAGCGCCTGCACTACGGGCCGCTGCTGGCACCGCTGGACGGCTTCGCCGAAAGCGCCCGCAGCTTCTTCCAGAGCGGCCTGGGCGCCAACGTCACGGTGCCCTTCAAGGAAGAGGCCTACCAGCTGTGCGACGACCTCACCCCGCGCGCCCGGCGCGCCGGGGCGGTCAACACCCTCAAGCGCCAGCCTGACGGTCGCCTGCTGGGCGACAACACCGATGGCGCCGGGCTGGTGCGGGACCTCACCGTCAACGCCGGTCTGCAGCTGGCTGGCCAGCGCGTCCTGGTGCTGGGCGCCGGGGGCGCGGTACGCGGCGTGCTGGAGCCGCTGCTGGCCTGCCAGCCCGGGCAACTGGTGCTGGCCAACCGCACCGAACTCAAGGCGGTGCAGCTGGCGCGGGAATTCGCCGAGCTGGGGGCCATCGAGGTGGCCGCCTTCTCCACCCTGCGCGAGCCCTTCGACGTCATCATCAACGGCACTTCCGCCAGCCTCGGCGGCGGTCGCCCACCGATCTCGGAAGCGGTGATCGGTCCGCAGACGGTGACCTACGACATGATGTACGGCAAGGACCTCACCCCCTTCAATCGCTGGGCGCAGGATGAGGGTGCCTTCCACACCCTGGACGGCTTGGGCATGCTGGTGGAACAGGCCGCCGAGGCCTTCGAACTCTGGCGCGGCGTGCGCCCCGACGGTGCGCCGGTGCTGGCGGAGTTGCGGCGGCAGCTGGGTTAGTTCCGGGATGCTGTTGGGCTTCGCTGCGCTCAGCGCCAACCTACGGCCATGGCTGTGATCAGTTGTAGGTGGGGTTGAGGTGGCTCCATCACCGAAGCCCAACGGGCCGCGGTCAGCCCGCCAGCCGGGGCTGAAGTCTGCCGGAGGTCGAAGACACCGGCCACGCCTGGGCGATGCCGAAGCCGATTTCGATCACCAGGAACAGGGCCAGCAAGGGACTGGCACCCTGGTACAGCGCCCAGGCCTGCCAGAGGGCGAACAGGCCCCTGGCCACGGCGTCGTAGCGCCCCAGTGCCACCGAGGGGCTGGCCAGCCGCAGCGCCGCCCAGACGCATACCACTGAGCCGAGCAGGTTGCCCAGTAGCAGGGCTTCTGGGCTGAAGGTCGCCAGGGGGGCGAATCCCAACCACTGCCCCAGGGCGTCGAGCTGCCGCAGCAGCCAGGCGAGACTCCAGGGGGTGGCGAAGGGCGCGGTGACCAGCAGATCATAGAGGGCGCTGGCACGGACCAGTCGCAGATAGGGCGCAAGCTTCCACATGGACGGACTTCCTTGAACGAGAGGAAGTCCAGTGTCGACCCTGGAGCTAGGTCCAGGGTCAAGGAGAACGGATGCGTATCGGCACCCTCGCCCAGGCTACCGGCCTGAGTCGCGACACCCTGAGATTCTACGAGCGCCAGGGGCTGCTCAAGGCGCCGCGGCGGGCCAACGGCTATCGTGACTATCCGCCCGAAGCCGTGGAATGGCTGGGCTACATCCGTACCGCCCAGCGACTGGGTTTCAGCCTGCAGGAAATCGCCGTCAACCTGGAGGACGTCGAGCGCGCTGCCGATCCCGACGCCTATCTGCAGGAACTGCTGCGCGACAAGCTCAGGGTCATCGAGGCGCGTATCGACGAATTGCAGGCGTTGCGTGGGGTGCTGTATTCGCGCCTGGGTGAAGCCTGTCCGCTGCGGACGTAGCTGAGCGTTGGGCTTTGCTGCGCTCAACCCAACCTACGACCGTGAGCGGCCATCGCGGCCATGGGCCGCTCCTACAATTGCGTTGGAGCCTGTAGGAGCGGCCGCATCGGCGGACCACCATGACCGCGATCAGTTGTAGGTTGGGTTGAGGCGGCTCCATCGCCGAAGCCCAACAGGACCAGGCCTGCTAGGCCCCCTCTTCCCCATAGCCTTCAGCCAGATGCTGGTCCTTGAGCTTCACGTAGTTGCCGGCGCTGTAGCTGAAGAAGGCGAGCTCCTTTTCCTCCAGCGGGCGGATCTGCTTGACCGGGCGGCCGACGTAGAGGTGGCCGCCTTCCAGGCGCTTGCCCGGCGGAACCAGGCTGCCGGCGCCGATCACCACGTCATCCTCCACCACCGCGCCGTCCATGACGATGCTGCCCATGCCCACCAGCACCCGGTCGCCAATCGTGCAGCCGTGCAGCGTCACTTGGTGGCCGACGGTGACGTCGGCGCCGATCAGCAAGGGATAGCCGTCCGGATTGAAGGGGCCGGCGTGGGTGATGTGCAGCACGCTGCCGTCCTGGATGCTGGTGCGGGCGCCGATCCGGATACAGTGCATGTCGCCACGGATCACCGTCAGCGGCCACACCGAGCTGTCTGCGCCAAGGCTCACGTCGCCGATCACCACCGCGGTGGCATCGACGAAGGCGCGTTCGCCCAGGTGCGGGGTCTTACCTTGGAAGGTCCTTATGGTCACGATAGATACCTTTTCTCGTCGGAAGGGTCTTGAGACCTATTAGGATGGGCTCCATATATAACTGTCAAAGCCATCGCCCCGAGGGGAACGCCGTGAGCGCCAGCAATCCGCTGCTTCAGTCCTACGACCTGCCGCCCTTTTCCACCATCAAGCCCGAACACGTCGAGCCGGCCATCGACACCGTCCTGGCCGAGAACCGTGCCGCCCTGGTCAAGCTGCTGGAGACCCAGAAGGAACACCCCACCTGGGCCGGCCTGGTGCTGGCGATGGACGAGCTGAACGATCGGCTGGGCCAGGCCTGGAGTCCCATCGGCCACCTCAACGCCGTGTGCAACAGCGCCGAGCTGCGCGCCGCCTACGAGGCCTGCCTGCCCAAGCTGTCGGCCTATTCTACCGAGATCGGCCAGAACAAGGATCTTTTCCAGGCCTACAGCCGCCTGGCCGAAAGCGAAGAAGCCAAGGGCTTCGACGCCGGCCAGAAGACCACCCTGGAGCACGCCCTGCGTGACTTCCGCCTGTCCGGCATCGACCTGCCACCGGCCGAGCAGCAGCGCTATGCCGCCATCCAGGCGCGCAAGTCCGAGCTGGGCAGCAAGTTCTCCAACCAGCTGCTCGATGCCACCCAGGCCTGGACCAAGCACCTCACCGACGAAGCGACCCTGGCGGGCCTGCCCGAGTCGGCCAAGGCACAACTGCAGGCTGCCGCCCAGGCCAAGGAGCTGGACGGCTGGCTGGTGACCCTGGAATTCCCCAGCTACTACGCGGTGATGACCTACGCCGACGACCGCGCCCTGCGCGAGGAAGTCTATGCCGCCTATGCCACTCGCGCCTCCGAGCAGGGCCCCAACGCCGGTCAGTTCGACAACGGCCCGGTGATGGAAGAACTGCTCGACCTGCGCCAGGAACTGGCGCGTCTGCTGGGCTACGCCAACTACGCTGAGCTGTCGCTGGCCACTAAGATGGCCGAGAGCAGTGATCAGGTGCTGGGTTTCCTGCGCGACTTGGCGGTGCGCTCCAAGCCCTTCGCCCAGCGCGACCTGGAAGAACTGCGCGCCTTCGCCGCCGAACAGGGCGTGCAGGACCTGCAGAGCTGGGACACCGGCTACTTCGCCGAGAAGCTGCGCCAGCAGCGCTATTCGCTGTCCCAGGAAGAGGTCCGTGCCTGGTTCCCGGTGGACAAGGTGCTCTCCGGCCTGTTCGCCACGGTGCAGAAGCTCTATGGCATCGAGATCGCCGAGCTGCGCGACTTCGAAAAGTGGCATCCCGATGTGCGCCTGTTCGAGATCAAGGAGAACGGCACCGCCATCGGCCGCTTCTACTTCGACCTCTATGCTCGCGCCAACAAGCGCGGTGGCGCCTGGATGGACGGTGCCCGCGACAAGCGCCGCGATGCCCAGGGTCGCCTGATCGATCCGGTGGCCTACCTGGTCTGCAACTTCACCCCGGCTAGCCCCGGCAAGCCGGCGCTGCTCACCCATGACGAGGTGACCACCCTCTTCCACGAATTCGGCCATGGCCTGCACCACTTGCTGACCCGCGTCGAGCACGCCAGCGTCTCCGGCATCAACGGCGTGGCCTGGGATGCGGTGGAGCTGCCCAGCCAGTTCATGGAGAACTGGTGCTGGGAGCCCGAGGGCCTGGCGCTGATCTCCGGTCACTACGAGACCGGCGAGCCGCTGCCCCAGGAGCTGCTGGACAAGATGCTGGCGGCCAAGAACTTCCAGTCCGGCCTGATGATGCTGCGCCAGCTGGAATTCTCGCTGTTCGACTTCGAATTGCATGCTACCCATGGCGACGGCCGCAGCGTGCGCGAGGTACTGGAAGGCATCCGCGACGAGATCTCGGTGGTGCGTCCGCCGGCCTACAACCGCTTCCCCAACAGCTTCGCGCACATCTTCGCCGGCGGTTATGCGGCGGGCTACTACAGCTACAAGTGGGCCGAGGTGCTGTCCGCCGATGCCTTCGCCAAGTTCGAGGAAGAAGGCGTCTTCAACCCCGAGACGGGGCGCGCCTTCCGCGAGGCCATCCTGGCCCGCGGCGGCTCCCAGGCGCCCATGGTGCTGTTCGTTGACTTCCGCGGTCGCGAGCCCAGCATCGACGCCCTGCTCCGCCATTCCGGGCTGAGCGAGGAGGCGGCGTGAGCGAGCCGATCCGCAAGAGGTTCATCGCCGGGGCGGTCTGCCCGGCGTGCCAGGCGCAGGACACCCTGAAGATGTGGACCCAGGACGGTACGCCCCACCGCGAGTGCCTCTCCTGCGGCTACAGCGACACCCTGGACGAGCGTGGTAATTCGGTCCCCAAGGAATTGCCGACGCGGGTCAATATCAGTGCACTGAAACCCAAGAAGCCCGATCCCAAGGTCCAGGCCGTACAGTTCTTTCCCAATCCCAAGCTGAAAAAGCCGGAATAGCGAAAGGCGACCTTCAGAAAAGCCGCGCCCGGTCATTCAGGCGCGGCTTTTCCGTTTCCAGGCTGGGGAACATCGATCCGCGCACGGCTTGAGTGCAGGCGAAAACGGGCGTCAGCGCAGGGGGGTCCCAGGCTTTATCCACAAAAAGCGGATTCGATAGCCAGCCGATCATCTTTTTAACCTATTGATAACAAAGGGATTTTATTGAGTCTCTGATTGGCGTCAGGGTTTTCTCCTGAAGTTATACCGATTTTATCCCCGATTTATCCACAGCCTGGAGGGTCCTGGAATGACTTGGGAGTCTTTTCCTGCAATCAGACTCCAAGCGGATAGCCGACGCCATCGTCCCTGACGAGGAAACCCCATGCGTACCGTCCTTTCTGCTGCAGTCCTCTGTCTGATAGGCAACCTGGCCCTGGCCGCGCCGCCGGAACATGGACCGGGAGGACCCAAGGGGCCGCATGGCCCGGGCTGGCAGGACCAGGGCGGTCCGCATGGCAAGGGACCGGGTCCCGAGTCGCGTGGCCAGGGTCGCCCGGGTGCCGGACCGGCTGCCGGCGGCCCGCCGGATCTGGGACCGGCGCGGGAGCTTATCCAGGCGCTGCGCGGCCAGATCGGTCGCGGGGGCGACCTGCCGCCGGGGCTGCGTCTGGAGCGCGGGCGCCCTCTCCCACCTGGTTATGGCCGACCGCTGCCGCCGGGTATCGCCCGCCAGTTGCCGGATTATCCGGGCTACGAATGGCGGCGCCTGGGGACCGACATGGTACTGGTCGCCGTGGGCACCGGGATCGTCTACGCCATCCTGCAAGGCGTACTGGACTGACCGGGACGATTCTTTTAGCGGTAGCCATGGAGTAGCGCCGAGCTCACCGCAGGCTCTGGCACAGGCTCCTTGGGCCTGCCGGCCCGGCGGAACTGGCCGGCGCGCCATCGCAGGCGATAAATGGAGAAAGACCTCTGGCACAGTGCCAGCCCGGATTTCAGTAGAATAACCGCCGCGCGCGGCCGCCTTCCGCCTTCAGACGGTAGGGAAACCGGGCCGCTTCGCATCGGTCTCAACGCTCATCGCTCGCTAAGGATTTCCCATGAGAGCTCTGCCCCGTCTGCTGCCGCTGGCCCTGTTCGCCCTGCTCGTGGGGCATAACGCCCCGGCCCGCGCCGAACCCGGTCTGTTCAATCTGCTGGTGGGCAGTTACACCGCGGGCAGCAGCCAGGGACTGTATGTCTACCGCTTCAACAGTCGCAATGGTCAGATCGATGGCCCGCTGCGGATCGTCAAGGCCTCCAATCCGTCGTTCCTGACCCTGTCCCGCGATGGCCGGACCCTGTTCGCCGTCAACGAGAACGGCCGCGGTTCGAGTGGCGACAGCATCGGGCGGGTCACCTCCTATCGCTTCGAACCGGGCAATGGCCGTCTGCAGCAGATCAGCCAGGTCAAGAGCCTGGGCGACGAGCCGACTCACTCTAGCCTCAGCACTGACGGCAAGTTCCTGTTCGTGGCCAACTACTCCAGCCTGCCGGAAGGTTCCCTGGCAGTGCTGCCGATCCAGGACGGCGGCGTGCTCAGCCCAGTGGCGCAGATCGAGTTCCATCAGCCCAGCGAACAGCACCCACGCCAGCAATCCAGCCATGTGCACGCGGCGGTGACCACCCCGGATGGCCGCTTCGTCTTCGCCCCGGATCTGGGCGCCGACAAGGTGTTCGTCTATCGCTATCTGCCGCAGCAGCCGGAGCGGCCGCTGGTGGCCGCCGAGACGCCCTTCGTCCCGGTGCCGGAAGGTAGCGGTCCGCGCCATCTGGTGTTCAGCGCCGATGGCCGCTATGCCTACCTGACCCTGGAGCTGGCCGGCCAGGTCATGGCCTTCGCCCATCAGGACGGCATGCTGCGACAGTTGCAGAGCTACAGCCTGACGCCCCAGGAATTTGTGGGCGAGCGGGATGCCGGGGCCCTGCACTTGTCCGGCGACGGGCGCTTCCTCTATGTCGCCAGTCGTGGCACGGACAACCAGCTGGCGGTGTTCGCGGTCAATCCCGACGGCACCCTGACCTTTGTCCAGCGCCATCCGGTCAATGGCCTGTCGCCACGGGAGTTCGCCATCGACCCGTCCGGGCGGTACTTGCTGGTGGCCAACCAGAAATCCAACCAGCTCAAGGTCTTCGCCCGGGATCCCGACAGCGGCACGCTCGGCGATGAATTGCAGAGCCTGGATGTGGGCGCCCCGGCCGACCTCAAATTCGTCGCGGTACCCTGAGAAGCTGTTCACGATCTGCTGCGCGTCGGCCAACCTGCGTTAAAAACGCCCTGGATCGCCAGCCCGGTCGCAATGCACATTTACCGTCCGTAAACTGCGCTTTCTCAGGCATTTTCGTGGGGCCGCCCAGGCCTTGTTTGGCTCTAGCTCGCGAGATCGTGAACAGCTTCTTATGACCCACTTCGACCGTCTGCACCACGTGGCGCTGATCTGCGCCGACTATGAACGCTCCCGGCACTTCTACACCGAGATCCTCGGGCTGCCGGTGATCGCCGAGACCTATCGTGAAGCCCGGCGCTCCTGGAAGCTGGATCTGGCGGTGGGCGAGCATGCCCAGCTGGAGCTGTTTTCCTTTCCCGATGCTCCCCCCAGGCCGTCGCGCCCGGAGGCCCAGGGCCTGCGCCACCTGGCCTTCGCCGTGGCCGACCTAGACACCACCGTCGCCCACCTGCACGGCCATGGCGTGGTCACCGAGCCGATCCGCACCGACGAGCTGACCGGCAAGAGATTCACCTTCTTCGCCGACCCGGACGATCTGCCGCTGGAAGTCTACGAGCGCTGAGTGCTGCGGTCAGGTCGCCAGCCGCGCACCGGCCAGTGACTCGCGCGGTGCCTCCAGCTCTTCCAGCAGCCAGTCCAGAAAGCGCTGTACCAGTCGCTGGCGCCGCTTGCGCTCGGGCAGGATGGCGTAATAGCCGTAGCGCGAGGTGGCCAGTCCGGCGAAGGGGCGACAGAGCAGCTCCTGGTGCAGCAGGTCGTCCACCAGGTGGCGCCAGCCGATCGCCAGGCCCTGGCCGGCAATGGCCGCCTGGATCACCAGGGTGTAGTTGTCGAAGCTCAGCACCGCGCCGGACGGTGCCGCGGGCAGGGGCGCCAGGTCCAGCGCCGGCAACAGGGTCTTCCAGTCGTACCAGCGACTGTTGGGCGCCGCCTTGAGGTGCAGCAGCGGCCAGCGCCCCAGCTCCGTGGCGGGCAGCGGCGGTTGCCGGCCCTGGAGCAGCCGCGGACTGCACACCGGAAAGACTTCCTCGTGAAACAGCGGCCAGGCCTCGCCATGCTTGAAGCGGCCGTTGCCGAAGCCCAGGGTGATGTCGATCTCCGGGCCGGGCAGCGGCACTCGATCGCTGGTGACCAGGCTGACGTCCAGTTCCGGATGGCGGGCATGGAAGCGCGGCAGGCGCGGCAGCAGCCAATAGGCGGCGAAGGCGAAGTCGGTGGCCACCTGCAGGACTTCATGGGCAGGCCGGGCGGTGACCAGGCGTACCCCTTCGTCCAGGGTGGCGAGGCCGGCCTCGACGTATTCCTGCAGCAGCCGTCCGGCTTCGGTGAGCAGGATGCCGCGATGGACCCGATCGAACAGCCGCACCTGCAACTGGGCTTCCAGGCGCTTGATCTGCTGGCTGATGGCCGGCTGCGTGGTGCCCAGTTCGCTGGCCGCCGCGGTAAAGCTCAGGCGGCGCGCCACTACTTCGAAGGTGCGCAGGCTGTCTAGTGCCAGGGCAGGGCGGTCGGCAGGCGTCGTGGCGTCCAAGGTGAAATCCCTGTGAGGGTCAGACATAAGCCCAGCTTATCCGAAACATCATCTTCTATGCCCTTCACGTGATTTTCCTGGCGTCGGATGATGGGTTATCCATAAGCAACCCTGATTCGAAGCGGAGGCCCTCTTGTCCAAGCCGATGAACATCCTCTTTCTCATGGCCGACCAGATGGCGGCGCCCATCCTGCCGCTGTACGACGCCGCCTCGCCGATCAAGCTGCCGAATCTGCAACGCCTGGCCGAGCGCGCCGTGGTGTTCGACTCCGCCTACTGCAACAGCCCGCTGTGCGCGCCCTCGCGCTTTACCCTAGTGAGCGGCCAGCTGCCGTCGAAGATCGGTGCCTACGACAACGCCGCCGACTTCGCCGCCGATATCCCCACTTATGCTCATCACCTGCGCCGCCTCGGCTATCGCACCGCGCTGTCGGGCAAGATGCACTTCTGCGGACCGGATCAGCTGCACGGCTACGAAGAGCGCCTGACCAGCGACATCTATCCGGCTGACTATGGCTGGGCGGTGAACTGGGATGCGGCGGACGTGCGCCCGAGTTGGTACCACAACATGTCCTCGGTGCTGCAGGCCGGGCCCTGCGTGCGTACCAACCAGCTGGATTTCGACGAAGAGGTGGTCTTCAAGGCGCGCCAGTATCTCTACGATCACGTGCGTCGCGGCGACGACCAGCCGTTCTGCCTGACCGTGTCCCTGACCCACCCCCACGATCCCTACACCATTCCGCGGGAGTACTGGGACCTGTACGACGACGTCGACATCCCCGTGCCGGAGGGCACCATTCCCCAGGCCGAGCAGGACCCCCACAGTCAGCGCCTGCTCAAGGTGATCGACCTCTGGGACAAGCCGCTGCCCGAGACCAAGATCCGTGACGCACGCCAGGCCTACTACGGTGCCTGCAGCTATGTCGACGCCCAGGTCGGCCACCTGCTCAAGACCCTGGAGGAGTGCGGCCTGGCCGATGACACGGTGATCGTCTTTTCCGGCGACCATGGCGACATGCTCGGGGAGCGCGGACTCTGGTACAAGATGCACTGGTTCGAGATGGCCGCCCGGGTACCGCTGCTGATCCATGCGCCCGGCCGCTTCGCCCCGGCGCGGGTGCAGGCCTCGGTGTCGACCATGGACCTGCTGCCGACCTTCGTCGAGCTGGCCGGCGGCAGGCTGCCGGCGGAGTTGCCGCTGGATGGTCGTTCGCTATTGCCGCACCTGGAAGGCCGGGCAGGGCATGACGAGGTCATCGGCGAATACCTGGCCGAGGGCACCGTCAGCCCGCTGCTGATGATCCGCCGCGGCGCTTACAAGTACATCCATTGCGAACTGGATCCGCCGCTGCTGTTCGATCTGCAGAACGATCCGCTGGAGCGCGAAAACCTGGCCGCCAGCCCCGACTATGCCGAGCTGCTCGCCAGCTTCCAGGCCGAGGTTCGCCAGCGCTGGGATCTGGCGCGCCTGCACGGCGAGGTACTGGCCAGCCAGCGGCGGCGGCGCTTCGTCGCGGCGGCCCTGGAGCAGGGCGAGCGGACCAGCTGGGATCATCAGCCCTTCGTCGATGCCAGCCAGCAATACATGCGCAATCACATCGATCTCGACGACCTGGAGCGTCGCGCCCGCTACCCTCAACCCTGAACCGCAAACCGGAGCACGGCCATGAAACACGGAATCATCGCTACGTTCACGCTGGCCCTGGTCAGCCTGTCGGCCCAGGCCGAGGATCAGGCCTGCGGAACGGTTCGCCTGGCCGATCCGGGCTGGAGTGACATCGCCGCCACCAATGCCCTCACCGGGGCGGTGCTGACGGCGCTGGGCTACACCAGCAAGGTCGAGACCCTGGCGGTGCCGATCATCTACGGCGGCATGCGCAACGGGCAGGTGGACGCCTTCCTCGGCAACTGGATGCCGGCACAGCAGGCGCACTATGACCAGTTCGTGAAGACCGGCCAGGTGACCGAGCTGGCGCAGAACCTGGTCGGTACCGAATTCACCCTGGCCGTGCCCACCTATGTCTGGGAGGGCGGGGTGAAGGGCTTCGCCGACCTGGCCAAGCATGCCGACCAGTTCGGCAAGAAGATCTACGGCATCGGCGCCGGTGCGCCGGCCAACCAGTCGTTGCAGAAGATCATCCAGGACAACGAATTCGGCCTGGGCGGCTGGCAGCTGGTGGAATCCAGCGAGCAGGCCATGCTGTCCCAGGTCGGACGGGCGGTGAAGCGTGACAAGTGGGTGGTCTTTCTCGGCTGGACGCCGCACCCCATGAACGTCGACTACCCGATCAAGTACCTGACCGGGGGCGACAAGTATTTCGGTACCGCCGGCACGGTGAACACCCTGACGCGCAACGGCTACGCCGAGCAGTGCCCCAATACGGCCCGGTTGCTGACCAATATGAAGTTCACCCTGGACATGGAAAACGCCGTCATGAGCGCCGCACGGGACAAGGGCGGCAGCTACGATGCCGCCGCCAAGGCCTGGCTCAAGGCCCATCCCCAGGTGCTGGAGCCCTGGCTGCAGGGCGTCACCACCCGCGACGGCCAGCCCGGCTTGCCAGCGGTGCAGAAAGCCCTTTGAGGGCTACCTGAGACCGAGCCGTCGCGCCAGGCGGGCGAGATTGGCGCGGTCCAGGTCGAGGGCGGCGGCGGCCAGGGTCCAGTTCTGGCCATGCTGCTCCAGGGCCAGGGTGATGGTCTGGCGCTGGAAGGCCTCCGTGGCTTCGCGCAGGGAGGTGGCGGGCAGGACGAGATCCTCGTCGGGTAGCGCCGTGGTGCCCAGCGGCAGGCCGAGCTGCTCGCTGTCCAGGGTCAGGATGCCGCCGCGTTCCTCGCTGCCGGCATGGGCCTTGAGCGCCGCCCGGCTGACGAGGTGCGACAGTTCGCGCACGTTGCCCGGCCAGGCGTAGGCCAGCAGGGTGCGCTGCGCCGCAGGCGTCAGCCGGAGGCCGCGCAGGCCCAGGCGGGCGCGATTCTGCTCCAGGTAGAAACCGGCCAGCAGCAGGACATCCCGGCCACGCTCGCGCAGGGCGGGTACCGCCAGCGGATAGACGCTCAGGCGGTGGTAGAGATCAGCGCGAAAGCGTCCGGCGCGCACGCAGTCGGCCAGGTCGCGGTTGGTGGCGGCGATGATGCGCACGTCCACCTTGAGATCGCGATCCGAGCCTAGCCGCTGCAACTGGCCGCTCTGCAGTACCCTTAGCAGCTTGGCCTGCACCGTCAGCGGCAATTCGCCGACCTCGTCGAGAAACAGGGTGCCGCCATCGGCCAGTTCGAAGCGCCCGCGGCGTTCGCTGACGGCACCGGAAAAGGCGCCGCGCACATGGCCGAAGAGTTCGCTTTCCACCAGCGCCTCGGGCAGCGCCGCGCAGTTGAGGCTGATCAGCGGCCGCTGCTGACGCAGGGAGCGGGCATGCACGGCTTCGGCCACCAGTTCCTTGCCGACTCCGGTCTCGCCGGTGATCAGCACCGTCAGGTCGCTGGCCGCCACGGTCTCGATCTCCTGGCGCAGCCGCAGGCTGGCCGGACTCTGGCCGATGAGTTCGCGAGGCCGCTGGTGCCCCACCGATTGCTGATAGGCCACGGCCAATTCGTGCTCGCTGACGATGCGGGCGGAGAGCTGACCGATGCGCTCGGCGGCGGCCACGGTGGCGGCGGCCAGGCCGGCGAAGGCGGCGAGGGTGGTGAGATCCTCGGGTCGGGCATTCTGCGCCTGCAGCGAATCCAGGGTCAGCAGGCCCCAGAGCTGGTCCTGCACATAGAGCGGACAGCCCAGGCAGTCATGGACCTCCAGGTGCCCCTGCACGCCTTCCACCAGGCCATCGTAGGGATCGGGCAGATCGCAATCGAGGGCGAAGCGGGTGGGCGCGCGACTCGCCAGCAGCAGGGCCAGACGCGGGTGCTCACCGACCTTGAAGCGGCGTCCCAGGGTGTCGGCTGCCAGCCCGCGCACCGCCAGGGGCACCAGCACCTCGCCATCCAGGCGCAGCAGGGCCACCGCATCGAAGGGCAGGACTTGGCGCAGGGCATCGAGCAGACTGGCGTAGCGTTGTTGATCGGGCAGGTCGCGGGCCAGATCCGCCACCAGCGGTACCATCACATCGAGCAGAGTGGGGCGGGTCAATTTGACCTCGGCGAGTCATAGGGACCTGGTCATTATGACCTGCGCACTGGCTAAAAGCCTGATCCAGGGCAAGTTTTAGGATGGCACGACTCGTGATAGGGACAGGGCAGTCCTGTTGGAGATCCCTGCCATGCTGTCATCCGACCAAAAAGCCATCATCACGGCCACCGTCCCCCTGCTGGAAACCGGAGGCGAGGCCCTCACCCGGCACTTCTACGCCAAATTGCTGGGCGACAATCCCGAGATCCGCCCGCTGTTCAATGGCGCCCACCAGGCCAGTGGCGCCCAGGCCCGGGCGCTGGCCCGGGCGGTGCTGATGTACGCCCGCTACATCGATCGCCTGGATACCCTGGGGCCGCTGGTGGAGCAGATCGTCAACAAGCACGTCTCCCTGCAGGTCCAGCCGGATCACTATCCGCTGGTGGGTATCGCCCTGCTGCAGAGCATTCGCGAGGTGCTGGGAGCCGAGGTCGCCACCGATGCGGTGATCGATGCCTGGGCTGCCGCCTATGGTCAGCTGGCCAACCTGCTGATCGGTGCCGAGGAACAGCGCTATGCGGCCCAGGCCGAGGCGCCTGGAGGCTGGCGCGGCGGACGCCCGTTCCGCATCGCGCGGATCGAACCGGAAAGCGAAGAGATCAGCTCCTTCTACCTGGAGCCGGTGGACGGCCTGCCGACCAGCATCGCCCAGCCCGGCCAGTACCTGGGTCTGAGCCTGATCCTGGACGGGGTCGAATACCGACGCAACTACTCGATCTCGGCGGCCAGCGATGGCCAGGGCTATCGCATCAGCGTCAAGCATCAGCCAGGTGGGGTGGTTTCGCGTTACCTGCACACCGATGCCCATGAAGGCGGCGTGTTGCAGGTCTTCGCGCCAGCCGGCGAATTCGTCCTGCAGGAATCGACCAAGCCGCTGCTGCTGATCGCTGGCGGCGTCGGCATCACGCCGCTGTTGCCCATGGTATCGGCGGCCCTGCCCAGCGGCCGGCCGATCCAGCTGATCCACTGCACCCGCCATGTCGGGGTGCAGGCCTTTGGACACTGGCTTGAAGAGCAGGCCGCCCATCATCCGCAGTTGCAGCTGTACTTCTGCTACAGCGAACCGGTGGCGGAAGAGGTCTATGCCTCGCGGCTGGACCGGACGCGCCTGCAGCGCTGGTTGCCCAAGGATCGCGATCTGGACGCCTACCTTCTCGGCCCGCAGCCCTTCATGGCCCAGGTGCGACGGGATCTGCTGGAGCTGGGGGTGCCAGAAAAGCAGATCCGTCATGAATTCTTCGGACCTGCTACGGACCTTTAGATGCGACAACGCCCGCCACCTCTCGGTGGCGGGCGTTGCATCGGCAGCGGCCGGCGCTGCCTGGGGCAGCACCCGGCAGCCGGAGACCTAGCGACGCTGGTAGACGATTTCCTTGCTACCGCCTTCGCAGTTGCCCACCACCTTGGCGGAGGCGCTGGCGCTGCCCTTGTCCACCACCTCAAGACTGTAGTGCGCTACCCGCTTGGCCTGCAGCTTGGCATCGATATCGGCCTTGACCGTGTCACACGAGGTGCCAGCGGCGAAAGCTCCGCTGCTCAGGGCCAACAAACCGAGGGTAATCACGACTCTACGCATCTTGCCTGTCCTTTTGCGAGGGGAAAGAGGTCTTGAATAGCTGCTCAGCTGGCTTCGATACGAAAGCCGATCTTCAGGGTGACCTGATAGTGCGCCACCTTGGCGTCCTGGATATGACCGCGGATTTCACCCACTTCGAACCATTCCAGGTTCTTCACCGACTTGGAAGTCTCGGCGAGGGCATTATTAATGGCGTCCTCGACACTGGTGGTGGAAGAGCCAACGATTTCCAGCTTCTTGTAGGTGTGATGATCGGACATGAAAATCTCCTGGGTCAGCAATGACGAGCGCTGCAGCGGATAGCCGGCAACGCGTTGACCGGTGTCGCGGTCGACTCGCCGGGAAGGGTGCCTCTGACATTTGAGGCCGCGAAAGGTCCCGATAAGTTCACTGCCCAGGCTCTCGGATACGGCTATGCAGCACTTTCCAACGGCTCGGTAGTCACATTTCCTGAATCCGTCCATCTCAGGAGGTTGTCATGGCCCGTAACACCGACTACCAGGCGTCCATCGCCAGCATCGAGAACGAAATCAACAGCCTGCTCGACTCGCTGGCATCGCTGAAGAAGAACGCGGCGCGCGAATCCCGCAGCAGCCTGAACTCCTTCAAGAGCACCGCTCGCGAAGCCCTGCATCATTCGGGCGATTCGCTGGAAGAAGTCTATGACGACGTGCGTCGCCTGACCCGTCAGTACGGCCGTGCCGCCAGTGGCGTGGCGCGCGAACATCCCTGGGCCACCGTCGGCATCGCCGCTGGCGTGACCGTTCTGGTCGGCTGGGCGCTGCTGCGCGGCGACCACTGATCGTGGCAGTTCGAGGCATCCCACGGGATGTCTCGGGCGCTAGCGCTCGGCCAGCTCCTGTCTGAGCCAAGCCGCCAACCGCTCCACCCGCTCGTCCGCCAACCGACCCGGCGCCCATAGCGCCAACTCCGCACCGGTCGTCGCGAAGCCCCAGGGTGCGACCAGCCTGCCCGCCTTCAGATCTGCCGCCACCAGTGGTTCCGGTGCGATCGCCACCCCCAATCCCGACAGCGCCGCCTCCAGCAGGTAATAGAGGTGCTCGAAGCCCTGCCCGTACCCCAGCACCGGTGCCGCCAGGCCCTGGGTTGCGAACCACTGTGGCCAGGCCTGGGGCCGCGACAGGGTGTGCAGCAGTCGCTCCGCCAGCAAGGCCTGCAGATCACCGTCCCTGAGCCGCAGATAGGCCGGACAGTAGGGACTCAGCACCGGCCCGATCCGCTCGGGCGCCAGGTGATAGGGCCGGACATCGTGAGGCGGCGCCGTCTCGGTGAACAACAGGCTGGCGTCCAGACCGGCAGCGGCCAGCGGGGTATCGTCGGTACGGGTCGAAAGGTGCAGGCGCAGCTCCGGCAGATCGCGATTGAGGCGATCCAGTCGCGGAATGAACCAGCGGGCCACCAGGCTGCCCGGGCAGCCCAGCACGAAGGGTCCCTGGCGACTGCCAGCCTTGAGTTCAGCGCACACCTCGCGTAACCGTTCGAAAACCTCACCGCTCACCTCGCGCAGGCGCAGCCCGGCCTCGGTCAGCGCCAGCCCCCGACCTTCACGGCGAAACAGCGCCACCCCGAGCTGTTCCTCCAGTGCACGAATCTGGCGACTCACGGCGCCGTGGGTCACATGCAGTTCGTCTCCGGCGCGACTCATACCGCCCAGACGAGCGGTGGCTTCGAAGGCACGTAGGGCATTTAGGGGAGGCAGGTCGCGGGGTTCGCTCATCTGTGAGATTTCCTGACGGGTCATCGCGATCTTATCGATTTATCACCGGCACTCAAGCAGGTAAGGTAGATCCATCTTCGCAGGAGAATCCCATGACCCAGACCGCTTATCGCCAGGGCCCCGACGCTCAAGGCATGTTCGGCCAGTTTGGTGGCCGCTATGTCGCCGAAACCCTGATGCCGCTGATCCTCGATCTGCAGCGCGAATACGAGACCGCCATGGAAGATCCGGCGTTTCTCGAGCAGTTGGCCTATTTTCAGCGCGACTACATCGGCCGGCCCAATCCGCTGTACTTCGCCGAGCGCCTGACCGAGCATTTCGGTGGTGCCAAGATCTATCTCAAGCGCGAAGAGCTGAACCACACCGGCGCGCACAAGATCAACAACTGCATCGGCCAGATCCTGCTGGCCAAGCGCATGGGCAAGACGCGCATCATCGCCGAGACCGGCGCCGGCATGCACGGCGTGGCCACTGCTACCGTGGCTGCGCGCTTCGGCCTGCCCTGCGTCATCTACATGGGCACCACCGACATCGATCGCCAGCAGGCCAACGTCTTCCGCATGAAGCTGCTGGGCGCCGAGGTGATTCCGGTCACCGCCGGTACCGGTACCCTCAAGGACGCCATGAACGAGGCCCTGCGCGACTGGGTGACCAACGTCGCCGATACCTTCTACCTGATCGGCACCGTGGCCGGTCCGCACCCCTATCCGGCCATGGTCCGCGACTTTCAGGCCGTGATCGGTCGTGAGACCCGCGCGCAGATCCTGGAAAAGGAAGGGCGCCTGCCCGACAGCCTGATCGCCTGCGTCGGCGGTGGCTCCAATGCCATGGGCCTGTTCTACGAATTCCTCGATGACACCGATGTCGCCATCGTCGGCGTCGAGGCCGGTGGTCACGGCGTGGACACCGACAAGCATGCCTCCAGCCTCAACGGCGGAGTGCCCGGGGTACTGCACGGCAATCGCACCTTCCTCTTGCAGGACGACGACGGCCAGATCATCGACGCCCACTCCATTTCCGCCGGTCTGGACTATCCCGGCATCGGCCCGGAGCACGCCCACCTGCACGATGTGCAGCGGGTGGAATACGTACCGATCAACGACGACGAGGCGCTCACCGCCTTCCATCAGACCTGCCGTCTGGAAGGCATCATCCCGGCCCTGGAATCCGCCCACGCCCTGGCCGAGGCCTACAAGCGCGCGCCGCACCTGCCCAAGGACCACCTCATGGTGATCTGCCTCTCGGGCCGCGGCGACAAGGACATGCAGACCGTGATGAGCCACCTGGGAGACAAGCTATGAGCCGTCTGGAAACCCGCTTCGCCGCGCTGAAGGCCGAGGGCCGCGCGGCCCTGGTTACCTACACCACCGCGGGCGATCCGGACTATGCCACCGCCCTGGCCATCCTCAAGGGCCTGCCTGCGGCCGGCGCCGACGTCATCGAACTGGGCATGCCCTTCACCGATCCCATGGCCGACGGTCCAGCCATCCAGGCCGCTGCCCTGCGTGCCCTGCAGGGTGGCCAGAATCTGGCCAAGACCCTGGAGATGGTGCGTGACTTCCGTCGCGGGGAAGGGGAGACGCCACTGGTGCTGATGGGCTACTACAACCCCATCCACCGCTATGGCGTGGAGCGCTTCCTGGCGGAAGCCGCCGAAGCGGGCGTGGATGGCCTGATCGTGGTCGACCTGCCGCCCGAGCACGACGCCGAGCTGGCGCTGCCGGCCCAGGCGGCCGGTATCGACTTCATCCGTCTGACCACCCCGACCACCGATGACGCCCGCCTGCCGCGCGTACTCAACACCAGCTCCGGCTTCGTCTATTACGTATCCGTCGCGGGCGTGACCGGTGCCGGCTCCGCCACCACCGAGCACGTCGAGGCCGCCGTGGCGCGCCTGCGTCGTTTCACCGACCTGCCGCTAGCCGTCGGCTTCGGCATCCGTACCCCGGAGCAGGCCCGCGTGATCGCCCGGATCGCCGATGGCGTGGTGGTGGGTTCGGCATTCGTCGACCAGATCGCCAAGGCCGAATCCTCAGGCGCTGCTATCGATGGCGTGCTCGGCCTCTGCAAGCAGCTGTCGGACAGCGTACGCACCGCGCGCTGAGTACTTGCCAGTGCTTGAAAAGACCGCCTAAAGCGGTCTTTTTTATGCCTGAATGCTTTGCAAACTGTGCATAAGTTTGTGGGTAGTCTGTTCGCTACCGGCGCAAAGCCGCGTGCCAGAAGGGCTGCGGGGATACTGACCTTGTTGATCGAATTGGCGACGGTCAGGTTCAACCGGTCAGGCTGCGGACGATTGCCTGTCGTGCCGTCATTGCTTGACAGGTAAAGGCTGTGGATAAGCCCTGGGCAAGTTGTCAGCAACCGCTGGGGCAACTGTCCAAGGAAAATTGCTCAATAAATAACCAATTCCGCTCAGGCTATGCATGACGCCAGAAGACGTTTCTTCTGGCTGGTTTGCCCACATCTGCTGTGTGCGTGCCTGTGGAAAAGATGTGGGACCTGATCTGTACGCCAGGGCTGGCAAGGCTTGTAGAGGATCGTACAAAAAATGATCAATACTGTTTCAGGCGTTTTCCACAACCCACAATAGCGTTGCATAGGGCTGTGGATAGGTTGTTCGTCCAGTGTCAGAGACCAGAGCTGGCGCGGCCTCCAGAGGATCGATCAAATAATGACCAGTTTTTCGGGATATGCCCGAGTCAAGGGATTTCTTTTGCCAGCCCAAGGAGTTATCCACGCCTGTTCAGCTCGGAGTTCAGCGATCGACGCTAAGAGTCATGTGGATAACTCTGTTGATTTTCTGTTTGGAAGCCTGTGCATTAAGCCTGCGTCCTAGCGCAGCGTCACCTGTTGGCGCAGACCGGCGGCCGGTAGGGTGAAGGCACATTCCTCGAAGGTGGCCATGCGCATGCGCAACGGCGGATTGTTGCTGTAGCCGTATTGTTCGGTGGGCATGCCGATGAAATTGGTATCCAGCTGGCTGTTGCTGTTGCTGTCGTGGATGACCGACACGGCGTAGCGTCCGGGCGGCAGGTCGAAGCGCTGTTCCTGGGCACCTGCCTGTGCAGCGAGATGTGCCTGGGCCACCGGCGTCCTGTGCGCCTTCCAGGCCTCTTCGCTATCGAATACCGCCAGCAGCAACTGGCCCCCCGAGGCATCGACCGTCTCCACCCGCACCTGCAGCTCGGCGGCGTGCAGCACACCACTCAGACAAAGACCAGCGACCAGCAACAGAGACTTCATGGACATTCCTTCAGCAGGGGGAGGGCCGCAGCCGCAACAGCTCGACCGGGTGTTCGAAGAAGAGATCGGGCTGCTGCGCACGCAGCGTCGCCGGGCAGCCATAGCCCCAGGCCACGGCCGCGCAATCCAGCCCGGCGCGGTGCGCAGCCTGGAGATCGCGCAGCTCGTCACCGACATAGAGCGCCTCGGCCGGTGCGATGCCCTGGCGGCGGAGCAACCGTGTCAGGGGCCGGGCCTTGCCCAGCAGGGGGATATCGAATTCGCCATCAGGGAACAACCGTCCGGCCTGGGGCAGTACCTGATGGACCGCGGCGGCGGAATTGGAGGTCGCCAGACCCAGCGCCAGGCCGTTGGCCTGGAGCCGGTCGAGGGTGGCGGGAATCTCGGCGAAGGGCGCCACCTGGTCGCCGCGCTGGACCAGCAGGCGGCGATAGTGGCGGGCGATGCGCGGTACCTGCCACAGCGGGATGCCCAGGCTGTCGAGCAGGCCGGTCAGGGAGGCGGCGCGCAGCCGGGGCCACTCGTCGGCAGCTGGCTGACGAAAGCCATGGGTTCGCGCCAGCTCGCCCAGGCAGCTCAACAGAAAGGGCAGGCTGTCCGCCAGGGTGCCGTCGAAGTCGAAGATGACGTAGCGATAGCTCATGCGAGAGAGGCGCGGTGGGCGAAGGCGCCAGCGTAGCGGTCGCCTCCCGGTTTTGCCACCGCGACGGGATCCGGCAGGGGTGTCCCTGCCGGACAGGTCACACGCGGAAGCGGCGGATCTGGCCGTTGAGCTCCACCGCCAGTTCGGAGAGCTGCTGGCTGGCGGCGCGGGTCTGTTCGGCACCGGCGGCGGTCTGCACCGACAGATCGCGGATGCGCACCAGGTTGCGATCCACCTCGCGGGCCACCTGGGCCTGCTCTTCGGCGGCGCTGGCGATCACCAGGTTGCGCTCGTCGATGCCCGATACCGACTGGGCGATGGCGGCCAGGGCGGCGTTGGCCGACTGCGCCTGCTCGCGGGTCTGGCGCGCCTGGTCGGCGCTGGTCAGCAGCGCATCGACGGTTTGGCCGGTGCCCTGCTGGATGCTGCCGATCATGCCTTCGATCTCGCGGGTGGATTCACCGGTGCGATGGGCCAGGGCGCGCACCTCGTCCGCGACCACGGCGAAGCCGCGACCGGCATCACCGGCACGCGCGGCTTCGATGGCGGCGTTGAGCGCCAGCAGGTTGGTCTGTTCGGCGACCGAGCGAATCACGTCCAGCACCTGGCTGATGTTGCGGGTCTGTTCGGCCAGCTGGCGAGCCTGTTCGCTGGCACCCAGCACGTTTTCGGTAAGCACCTCGATGGCGCCCAGGGTATCGCCCAGCTGCCGCTGGCCCTGGCGCGCGGTATCGGCGGCCTGGCGCGATTCGGACGAGGTGGAGGTGGCATTGCCGGCCACTTCGTCCACCGCCTGGCTCATCTCGGTGACCGCGGTGGCCGCCATCTCGATCTCGCTGTTCTGCTGCTGCAGGCCGTGGGCGCTCTCCTGCATGACCGCGGTCATCTCCTCGGCGGCGGAGGCCAGCTGGGTAGCGGAATGGCCCAGGTGCCCCAGAGTGTCGCGCAGATTGGTCTGCATCTGCTGCATGGCCTGCAGCAGCTGGGCGGCTTCGTCGTGACCGCGGGTATCCAGGGTCTGGGTCAGATCGCCGCTGGCGATGGTCCGGGCGGCGGCCACGGCCTCGGCGATGGGCCGGGTCATGCTCAGGGTCAGGCGCCAGGCCAGCAGCACGGTCAGACCCAGGGCCAGGGCGATGACCATCCAGGTGATGGAGGTGGCCTGGGCATAGGTGTCGCCGGAGTGCTGAGAGGCAGCCTTGATGTCTTCCTGGTTGATCTTGCGCAGGGCTTCGGTGCGCTCGTTCATCTGCACGCCGAGCTGGGCCATGCTGGTCTGGATCAGGCTGCGGGCCTCGTCGACCTTGCCGGCCCCGATGAGGTCGGCGAGTTGCGCGGTGTAGCGGACATAGTCGCCATGGATCTGGCGCAGGGCATCGAAGGCCTGGCGCTCGCGATCGCCGCTGACGAGTTTTTCATAGCGACCGAAACCGGCGCCGATGTCGGCGTTGATGCTGTCGATCTTCTTGCGCGTGTTGGCGACGGTGGCGGCGTCCGGAATGGCCAGCAGGCGCAGCACCTCGACCCGGGTGCGGGCCAGTTGCAGGGCAAGGTTGTCGGCTTCGACGATGCTGGGCACGTTGTTGGTCTCGATTACCTGGCCCTGGGCCCGGATCTGCGACAGTTGCAGCAGGCCGAACAGGCCCAGACTGGCGACGAGGATGGCCAGCAGGCCGAAACACAACACACTGCGAATGGCGAGGGAGAAGGAACGAAAGGTCACGGCGGCAGCCCCGGTGAAGAGTGAGGTCTCCTTTAACGGCTAGAGGCGCCGCGACTTTATGGTCATTCGTCTTAAAGCTGACTGTCGACGACCCGACGGCTTCTAGCCTAGGGGCTGATACTCGCTCAGAACTGGAAGCGACGTACCTGACCACTCAAGGTCGCTGCCAGATCCGCCAGTTGCTGGCTGGCGCCCCGGGTCTGCTCGGCACCGGCGGCGGTCTGCACCGATAGATCGCGGATGCGTACCAGATTGCGATCCACCTCGCGGGCCACCTGGGCCTGCTGCTCGGCGGCGCTGGCGATCAGCAGGTTGCGTTCGTCGATGCCGGATACCGCATCCGCGATGGCAGCGAGGCCGGCATTGGCCGCCTGGGCCTGTTCCCGGGTCAGGCGTGCCTGATCGGCACTGCTCAGCAGCGCATCGACGGTCTGGCCAGTGCCCTGCTGGATATTGCCGATCATCTTCTCGATCTCGCTGGTCGAGTCCCCGGTACGCTTGGCCAGGGCCCGTACCTCGTCGGCCACCACGGCAAAGCCGCGGCCCGCCTCACCGGCCCGGGCGGCCTCGATGGCGGCGTTGAGCGCCAGCAGATTGGTCTGCTCGGCCACCGCGCGGATCACGTCCAGCACCTGGCTGATGTCGCGGGTCTGGCTTTCCAGCTCACGGGCCTGGGCGCTGGCGCCGAGGACCTGCTCGGTGAGGGCTTCGATGGCGCCGAGGGTCTCGCCCAGCTGGCGCTGGCCCTGGGCCGCGGTCTGGGCGGCCTGGCGCGACGCGGTAGAGGTCGAGCCGGCATTGCCGGCGACCTCTTCGACCGCCTGGCTCATCTCGGTGACGGCCGTGGCGGCCATTTCGATCTCGTTGTTCTGCTGGCGCAGGCCGTGGGCGCTTTCCTGAGTCACCGCGGTCATCTCCTCGGCGGCCGAAGCCAACTGGGTGGCCGAATCGCCGATGTGCGCGAGGGTCTCGCGCAACTGGCCCTGCATCTGCTGCATGGCCTGCAGCAGCTGGGCCGCCTCGTCGCGCCCGCGAGCGTCCAGCGGCTGGGTCAGGTCGCCGGTGGCGATGGTACGCGCCGCCGCAACGGCCTGGGCGATGGGCCCCGCGATGCTGCGGGTCAGCCGCCAGGCGAGCAGGGCGGTGAGGGCCAGCGCCAGCAGGATCATCAGCCAGGTCACGGTGGTGGAGCGCGCATAGGCGGTATCGGCCTCGTTACTGGCCGTA
This sequence comes from Pseudomonas sp. PLB05, assembly GCF_021106615.1. Lineage (NCBI taxonomy): Bacteria > Pseudomonadati > Pseudomonadota > Gammaproteobacteria > Pseudomonadales > Pseudomonadaceae > Pseudomonas > Pseudomonas sp. PLB05. The sequence continues at coordinate 104,680 of NZ_JAJOHO010000002.1, read as the reverse complement.
TGGATATCCTGCTGGACCACGTTGCGTAGCGTCTCGATGCTGGCGTTCATCCGGAGACCCAGTTGCGCCATGTTCTGCTGGACCACCTGGCGCGCCTCGGCCATCTGGCCGGCGCCGGCCAGGTCGGCCAGCTGCCGTACGCCCTGCATGTATTCCCGGTGCACCTGGCGCAGATCGTCCAGTGCCTGTCGGCTCTGTGGCGACAGCGCGCCTTGCTGATAGCGTCCGAAGGCGGCCTGGACCTCGGTACTCAGGTCGTCCAGCTTCTTGCGGGTGTTGGTCAGGGTTTCGGCATCGGGCATGGCCAGCAGACGCAGGGTTTCGATGCGGGTTCGGGCCAGCAGCATCCCCAAGTCATTGGCGGCGACGAGCGTGGGGATATGGCGCTGTTCTACCTGATGACCCAACTGGCGGATTTGCGCCAACTGAAACCAACCGAACAAGCCGAGGGCAGCGACGAGTGTCGCGAGAATGCCAAAACACAGCAGATTGCGAGTAGCGATGGACAGCGAGCGAAGAGTCATGATGAGCCTGTGAAAGACGAGTCAAAACGTGAACAGGCTCACAACTTTATGTGATGTTTTAAATTAAAGACGCTAAAAGGGGTGCGTCAAAAAACCGCATTAACATAAAGACAGTTTATTGGCATGCCCATGGAGCCCTTGCGGCTCCATGGGTGGTTTGGAATTCGCGTTCCTCAGTCACCGCCGACCTGGCGTAGATGCGCGGCTGGCGCCTCTTCGCCGAGGTTGTTGAGCAGTCGCTCGCTGTACCAGTCGATGAAATTGATCACGCCGAATTCGTAAGTCTTTGAGTAGGGACCCGGCTGGTAGGCCTTGGAGTTGATACCACGCTGGTTTTCCTCGGCCAGGCGGCGATCCTGGTCGTTGGTGGCATCCCAGACCTTGCGCAGGTTGACCGGATCGTAGTCGACGCCTTCCACGGCGTCCTTGTGCACCAGCCACTTGGTGGTCACCACGGTCTCGGTCGGACCCAGCGGCCAGACGGTGAAGACGATCATGTGATCGCCCATGCAGTGGTTCCAGGAGTGCGGCAGGTGCAGGATGCGCATGGAGCCCAGGTCCGGGTCCTTGATGCGACCCATGAGTTTCTGGCAGCCGGGCTTGCCGTCCAGGGTCATGGACACGGTGCCGGCGAGCAGTGGCATGCGCACGATGCGGTTGCGCAAGCCGAAGCTGGCATGGGCGTAGGGGATGTTGTCGGCGTCCCAGCGCGTGGTGCAGGCGGCGACCTGATCCTTGAATGCCTGGGAGGCACGCGGATCGGTGACGTCGTCCCATTCCAGCAGGGTGTTCAGCAACTCGGGGTGGGAGCCGCTGCAGTGATAGCACTCGCGGTTGTTTTCCAGCACCAGCTTCCAGTTGGCCTGCTCGACCAGGTCGGTGCGTACCGCGACCTTGGCGTTCTCCATGTCGTACGGCTCCATGTAGTGCTCGAGCGTACGCAGGAAGTCGTCGATGGCCGGCGGTTCGTCGGCCAGGGAGATGAAGATGTAGCCGCCGGCGGTCTTGACGTGGATCGGCTTGAGGTTGAAGTCGGCCATGTTGAAATCGGCGCCCATCTCGGTGCCGGCGAACAGCAGGCGGCCGTCCAGCTCGTAGGTCCACTGGTGGTAGGGGCAGACCAGCTTGGCGACCTTGCCCTTGTCGCTCACGCAGAGGCGCGAACCGCGGTGACGGCAGACGTTGTGGAAGGCGTGGACCTTGCCCTCGGCACCGCGGACCACCAGGATGGGGTTGTCACCCAGCTGCAGGGTGATGAAGTTGCCCTTGGTGGGGATCTCGCAGGTCATGCCGGCGATCAGCCATTCCTTGCCGAAGATCTCCTGCATGTCGATCTGGAACAGGCGCTCGTCGTTGTAGAACGGCTGGGGCAGGGAATAGGTGCGCTCGCGGGTGCGCAGCATCTCGGCCGTGGCCTTGCGGGCCGGATCGAGAGGGTCGCCCAAACTCAAGGTGCTGACGTCCATCGTACATCCTCGTGGCCACCGCGGCGGGTGGCGAAAGTGGTTGGTCACGGTATTGCAAGGCTATTGGCCGACAGGACAGGGCCGCCGAATGACCCCGTGCTTCGCCCGTCGCGCGCTGTTCAGGTTCGGCTTGGGCGGAGTGTGGGGCCGGAGCCGGGAGGGGGCCTTGCTCATGGGCGACATGGCCGACGCTGTTCACGACGCCCCAGCCCTTGCCACTGCTGGGCCGGTCGCCATCGGCATGTGGATGTCGCGATTGGGAAAGTGGCGGTCGTGGGGCCCTCCCAGAATCGCCGCCAATAGCCCCAGTGGCAGTCGAGGTGCGTCATGAATACCTTCCTCAACCCCGTAACCACCCAGACCTGGACCAATGGCCGCCACCCCGTGCGCTGTGTCAAGGTCATCCAGGAAACCTGGGACGTGCGCACCTTCTGCTTCACGGCCGAAATCCCGCTGATGTATTTCTTCAAGCCGGGCCAGTTCGTGACCCTGGAGCTGGAAATCGATGGCCGGCAGGTGATGCGCTCCTACACCATCTCCAGCTCGCCTTCGGTGCCCTACAGCTTCTCCATCACCGTCAAGCGCGTGCCGGGCGGCCTGGTATCCAACTGGCTGCACGACAACCTCAAGGTCGGTGAAAACCTGGCCGTGCATGGCCCGGTCGGCCTGTTCAACGCCATCGATTACCCGGCCGACAAGGTGCTCTACCTCTCCGGCGGCGTGGGCATCACCCCGGTGATGTCCATGGCGCGCTGGTTCTACGACACCAACGCCAGCGTCGACATGGTCTTCGTGCACAGCGCCCGCACCCCGCGCGACATCATCTACCAGGGTGAGCTGGAGCACATGGCCGCGCGGATCGACAACTTCGCCCTGAACCTGGTGTGCGAGCGCACCGAGCACGGTGAGTCCTGGGCTGGTTTCCGCGGCTACTTCGATCGCCGCATGCTGGAGCTGATGGCGCCGGACTTCCGTGAACGCGAGATCTTCTGCTGCGGCCCCACGCCCTACATGAACGCCGTCAAGGCCATGCTCCGCGAGCTGGACTTCGACATGACCCGCTACCACGAGGAATCCTTTGGCGCGACGCCGCCGGAAGCCAAGGTCGAGGCCGCCGAACAGGCCGAAGCCGCCGCCGACCTGCCGCCGATTCCCCTGGAAGCCCAGTGCCTGATCTCTTTCACCGAGAGCGACAAGAGCGTCAGCATCGGCCCTGGCGAGACCATCCACGGCGCCGCGGCCAAGCTCGGCCTGCACATTCCCAAGGCCTGCGGCATGGGCATCTGCGGGACCTGCAAGGTGCTCAAGAAAAGCGGCGAGGTGGTCATGGACCACAACGGCGGCATCACCGAGGAAGACGAGGCCGAAGGCTACATTCTGTCCTGCTGCAGTATTCCGCAGGGGGATGTGCAGATCGAGTTCTGAGGAGGAGGGCGGTTGGGTTGAACCTGAGCGAAGCCCAACGCTGCCCAGATCGAGCCCGCCCGGTTGGGCTGCGACGCTGGAGCTGTCTCAGCCCCACCTACATCCGGTCCGTAGGCGCTGCGCTAAGCCAGGCGCAGCGGCAGGTGCAGGGTGATGATCACCTCGCCCGCGCCATTGGCGAAGCGCGCCTCGCCACCAAAGCTTTCGCTGAGCGCCTTGACGATGGGCAGGCCCAGGCCCCAGCCGCGCTTGTCGCTGCGGGTGGAGATGAAATAGGGCGTGGCCAGGTTGGCCAGGACCTCGTCGGGAAACTGCCCCAGGTTGCGCAGCTCCAGCATGACCTGATCGCCAGCCAGCCATTGCCGCACCTGGATCGGCGTTCCCGTGTCGCCATGCTTGGCGGCGTTGAGCACCAGGTTGTCGAAGATGCGCAGGAAGGCGTATCTGTCCCACAGCACCTCCAGCTCCGGGGTCTCCAGCTGCAGCTCGAGGTGATTGCCGAATTGCAGCTGCAGATTGGCGGCGGCGTCGTTCAGCAGCCGACCCAGCACCAGCGGATCGCCGCTGAGACGGACGCCGCCGCCCAGGCTCATGTGGCTGATGTCCAGCACGTCGGTGATCATCTGGTTCATGCGCTGCAGGTTGTCGTGCAAGGTCTGCAGCAGATCGTCGGTGCGTCGCGCCGGGCTGCGCTGCATCAGGTTGACCACCATGGTGGCGGCTGTCAGCGGCGAGCGCAGGTCGTGGTTGAGCGATCTCATGAAGCGTTCCAGCATGACCTTTTCCGCCTGCAGGTTCTCGCTGCGGGCGATGGCTGAATTGCGCTGCTGCTCCATGTGCCCGACCCGGGAGCTGGCCTTGAGCAGGGCGCCGACGGTGGCCAGCACCTCTTCCGGATTGATCGGGTGGGTCAGGTAGGCCTGGGCCCCGGTGTTGAAGCCCTGGGCCTTGTCCTTGCCGGAAACGAAGGTGGCCGAGATGTTGATGATGGCCGGCAGCCGACCCCAACCGCACCTGTGCTCGATAGCCTGGATCAGCTCGAAGCCGGTGGTGTCCGGTAGATTGACGTCGATGATCACCAGTTCGACGGATTCGTCGATCAGCGCCAGGCCAGCGGCTCCGCTGGCCGCTTCCAGCACTTCGTAGTGGGTCTGGCTGCCGAGGATCTTGCGCAGCACATAGCGATTGGCCTCGGTGTCATCGATGATGACGATACGGCGCTGGGCACTAGTCATCGGACAGGCTCCGCGCCAGCGCACAGACCTCGGCCAGCAGCCGCTCGGCGTGATCGGGGGCGTGCTTGAACAGGATGGCGTGGCAGTAGTCCTGCAGGCGCTGGCGACCCGCTTCGTCCAGGGGCTGGGCGGTGTTGATCAGCACCCGTCGGTGCATGCTCCAGTCCATGCTGGCGAGCAGATCCTCACCGTTGATGTCGGGCAGGTCGAGGTCGAGGATGATGATGTCCGGGCGTACCGCATTGAGCCGATCCAGGCTGCTGCGGGCGCTGTCGGCCTCCAGCAGCACGGGATTGAGCCGTTCGAGGGTACGACGGACCAGATAGCGATCCCCTTCGTTGTCTTCGATCACCAGCACGGTGAGGCCGCTGAGATCGGGTTCCGGTTCGGCAGCGCGGTGACTGGCGTAGTGGCGCGGCAGGCGCAGGGTGAAGCGACTGCCGCGGCCGACCTCGCTGTCCAGGGACAGCTCGCCGCGCAGCAGCACGGCCAGGCGCTGCGCCAGGGGCAGACCCAGGCCGGTGCCTTCGATATGGGTCAGGTGCGGCGAGCGGATCCGCTCGAATTCCTCGAAGATCTTCTGCTGATCCGCGGCGGCGATGCCGATGCCGCTGTCTTCCACCAGGAATTCCAGGCTGGCGTCGTCCGGCTGGAACACCTGGATGCGCACCTGGCCCCGGGGGGTGTACTTGAAGGCGTTGGAGATCAGATTGCGCAGCACCTGGAACAGCCGGCTCTCGTCGGTATCCAGCAGCACCTCGGCGGGCGGCGGGGCGACGCTGAAACTGACCTGGGGATAGCGCGGCGCCAGGGCGGCGGCGAACTGTTCCAGGCGGTCGACGAAGGGCCCCAGCGGGAAGGGCTGGGGCACGATGGTCAGGCGACCGGACTGCACCTCGGCCAGGGCCAGCAGCTCGCTGACCAGATTGGCCAGTTCCAGCGCCGCATCGCTGATGAAGCGCACCTGGCGCTGCTGTTCGGCATTGAGCGCCCCGTCCACGCCGCTGGCGAGCAGCTTGGCGACATTCTCGATGATGTTGATCGGGGTGCGGAATTCATGGGTCATGTTGGAGAAGAAACGCGTCTTCGCCTCGCTGGCCTCCTTGAGTTCCTGGGTAGCCTTTTCCAGTTCCGAATAGAGCGCCACCACGCCCTGATTGGTGTTTTCCAACTCCTTGTTGGTGACCTCCAGCTCCGACTGGCGCAATTGCAGCTCGGTGTTGGTCAGCAGCAGCTCTTCGCTCTGCAGGCGGATCTGCTGATAGGGATCCGGTGGCGGACTGCCTTGCAGGTCGGCCGTCAGCGCCTGGAGCAGGTCAGCGTCGGGAAAGGGCCGTGGCGCCTGGTACTTGCGGGCGGTGATGCAGGTGCCGGCGGGTGACGTCTGGATGTCGAAGTCGTCGAACAGCCGCTGGGCGCCGCGCAGGCCGATACCCATGCCGGTGTTGGAGCGATAGCTGCCCGCGCGGATGGCGTCCATCTCGGCGATGCCCGGGCCCTGGTCGACCGCCCGCACCTCCAGGCCGCGCAGGCGCAGGCGCTGGCCGTCGTCTCGCAGCAGGGCGAAGTCGAAATGCCCGCTGCCGGCGTACTGATGGATGTTGCGCGCCAGTTCGGAGACCGCGGTGGCCAGACGGATCTGATCCAGCACCGGCCATTCCAGAGCCGCGGCCAGGCGCTTGGCGGCCTGGCGGCAATGCACGATGTCCTGCTCGCTGCGCAGGGCGAGGGTCAGCAGGGGCAAGACGTCAGACATGCTTGAGTACCAAGACGGTGGCATCGTCGGCGGAACGCCGGAAGTCGCGATGCAGAAGGGCGGCGATCAGCGCCGGATGGCGCGCCCCGAGCCCGGAGTGCTCGCCCAGGCCGACCTTGGAGGTCAGTCCGTCGGAGTTCAACACCAGCAGGGTGCCTGGCGTCCAAGGGTAGGTGAAGGTCTGGATCCGACCGATCCGGTAGCCCAGGGTGCCATTGTTGGACACCAGACTGCGCGAGGTGTTGCCGAGCAGGCGCCCGGCGATATTGCCGATGCCACAGAAGCTCACCTGACCCTGATCGGGGTCCAGCTCGGCCAGGGCCAGGGCGGCGCCACGGGTGTCCATCAGCGCCTGGTGCAGATTCTCCATCAGTCGCTGCAGCGGCAGGTGCGCGCCATGGCGCAGGAACAGCTCCCGCGCCCGGCGACTGGCCGTGGCGGCCTGCCGGCCATGTCCCAGGCCGTCGCAGACCAGCAGGCGGCGGCCGCTGACCGCCCAGGTGTCGCCGCAGACCTCTTCCTCGGGGTGCGGCGTGCACAGAGCGCCATGCTGCAGCCGGCTGCTGGGCGTGCCCGCCAGATGAAAGCGGGCCAGCACCACGGTGCCCTGACCGGGTCGCGAATGGATGTCGAACACATCGGCCTGCCGGCGGATCGCCCCCAGGCCGGCACCCAGCGTCGCGGCCGTGCTGTAGTGATCGCTCAGGCAGCGGGCGACGTCGTGCATGCCCGGGCCGCGATCCACCGCCAGGACATCGAGCACGCCTTCGCCGCTCAGGGTAGCCAGGAGTTCGCCATGTCCGGCATGCCGAACCAGGTTGTAGCCCAGCTCCTGGGCGACGATGGTCAGGCGCCCGAGCAGGGTTTCATCGGTGGTGACGGTGCCGGCCAGGCGGACCAGGGCGCGCCGGGCGGCATCGACATGGACCGTGGTGGTCACCGGCAGCACCAGGCTGCACGGCTGGTCGTTCATCGCCACTTCCAGAGCTCGACGGTGGTGCCCTGGCCAGGCTGGCTCTCGATGTGGAAGTCGTCCACCAGCCGCCGCGAACCGGACAGCCCCAGACCCAGGCCCTTGCCCGAGGTGTAGCCGTCGACCATGGCGCGATCGAGGTCGGCGATACCCGGACCCTGGTCACGGATCACCAGGCGGATCGCCGGCTTGCCGGCGCGTAGCGTCTCCTCGATCAGGCACTCGCCGCCCAGTCCGTAGACCAGGCCGTTGCGCGCGATCTCGCTGGCCGCGGTGACGATCTTGGTCTGGGAGATCAGGCCCAGGCGGATGGCTTCGGCGACCTTGCGCACCTGCTGACGGATCAGCACGATGTCAGTCTCCTGGCGGAGTGGAAGCGTCTGTGTCTTCGCCACCCTCTGACTCCTCCAGCGATTCGTCCGCGGCGACCATGGCTTCCAGCCGGCGCATGCCCTTTTCCATGTTCAGCGCCGTGGCAATGCCCTCCAGCGACAGCCCCAGTTCCACCAGGGTGATGGCCACCGCCGGCTGCATGCCGACCACGATCACCTTGGCATCGAGGATGCGCGAGACCTGGGCGATGTGGGACAGCATCCGGCCAATGAAGGAGTCGACGATTTCCAGGGCCGAGATGTCGATGAGCACGCCCTTGGCCTTGTGGCGGACGATCTGCTCGGTGAGGTCTTCCTGCAGGTCCAGCGCCAGCTGGTCGTGCATGTCCACCTGGATGCTCAGCAGCAGGAAGGGGCCGAGCTTGAGAATCGGAATCCGGTCGATCATGGCGCGCTCCTAGCCCTTGGCGGGGGCGGCCAGGCGCACGCCCTGCTGGCGCAAGGCCAGGCGGAAAGCATCGGCCAGCGACGCCTTGGTGATCACATCGCCCAGGTCCACGCCCAGATGGACGATGGTGGCGGCGATCTGTGGGCGGATGCCGCTGATGATGCACTGGGCGCCCATCAGCCGGGCGGCGGTCACCGTCTTGAGCAGGTGCTGGGCGACCATGGTGTCCACCGTGGGCACGCCGGTGATGTCGATGATGGCGAGGTCCGATTCGGTCTGGACGATCTTTTCCAGCAGCGACTCCATCACCACCTGGGTGCGGTTGCTGTCCAGCGCGCCGATCAACGGAATGGCCAGGATGCCGTCCCATAACTCCACCACGGGGGTGGACAGCTCCAGCATGCTTTCCTGCTGCTCGCGGATCACCATCTCGCGACCCGTCATGTAGCTTTCCATGCTGTACAGGCCCAGGGCGTCGATCAGCCGGGTGGCAGCCCAGATTTCGGCGAGGGGATCGTCACACTCGTTCTGGATCAGGGTGAACAGGGGTTCCTTGAGCGAGAAGACGAAGGTCGCCGTCTGCGAAGGCGTCAGGCCCGCCCGGCTCTGCTCGAAGGAGAACCGCTCCAGCAGCGCCCGCACGGGCTGCCAGTGCGACTCGCGCAGATCCCCCAGACCCTGGGCGGCAGCCACCGTGATCTGCCGCAGGAGCTCGGCGGAATTGGCCAGGATGGTGGTTTCGTCGAGCAGGTCGACGCGCATGCCGGCGGCGCGCTGGGCACCGATCCAGGCGTCGAGCAGCGCCCGCTCGTGGGTGCGCAGCAGCTCGACCAAAGCGGTACTGTACATGGAGGTTCCTAGGTGAAAAAAGGCGGCTCAGGAAGCGCCGACCGGACGAAGAGGGTGTGGGAAAGAGACGGCAGGCGCGAAGGGGGACCCGGCGCTACGGCCAGGTCCCCGAGAGATCACATGTCCATCTTTTCCGTGATGATCTTGCCGGTCTTCGCGTCGGCATGGAAGTCGTACTTCATACCATCTTTCTTCATGCCTTCGCCTTCCCACTGACCGTCATCGGCTTCGATCTTGGTGATCGAGGTGTAGCCCTGCTCCATGAGCTTGGACTTGACGTCGTTCATGGGCATCCAGTCGGCGCCGGGCTGGTCGGCCAGGGCCGCAGTGCTGGCCAGGACGGAACAGGCAAACAGGGAAGCGAGCAGCTTGGATTTCATCGCGAGACCTCGTCGTGGTGGTATGTCCTGACCTTGGACCACCACCACGTGCGACAGATTCGTCTGGCCCAGGCGTTAGACTGACGATTCTCCGACCAGGTGTGGCAACAGCCCGGCAGGGGCCTTGGCGCTCTTGGGCTTGGCTTTGCGCGACTCATAGGGGCGGCTGGCCAATCGCCAGAGGTCCCGCCAGCGTTCGGCGAGGGCGGTGGGCTTGTCCAGATAGAGACGCAGGCCCAGGGAAAAGGCCTTCAGCTGCAAGCGCTCGCGCTGCTGGGCCAGGCTCTCGCCAATCGCCAGGCGGGTATTGCTGGCGCCGAACAGCGTCGGCTCGCTTTCCAGCAACAGCTGCATCACCGCCAGGTCGTGATCGTCGCCCAGGTATTCCGAAAGACGCTTAAGGCTCTTCTGGCGCGTCTTGAATTCCGCCGGCCAGGCCGCGGCGAGCAGCTGGGTGTGATACCAGTGATCCTTCACCCGCTTGCGCCAGTCGTGCAGGGTATCGTCGGTGGGCTTGTCGCGGGCGGTCTTGAGCGCCTGACGCCCGGCCTTGTAGTTGTCTTCCAGGCCACGGGCGAACAGCCCGAAGCCCTTGCCGGAGAGCTTCCAGCCGGCCACTTCCTCGCGCAGGGTGGTCAGTTCCTCGAGCAACTCGGGATGGCCGCTGGCCGCGGCGATCTGCTGGTCGGCGCGCTCCTGCAGGCGCTGGCGCACCCGCTTCATGGCCGGCGAAGCGAACCTCTTGCGGTCGGACTCACCCAGCTTGTCCCAGCTTTCCACCAGGGCGGCGCTGTCGCGTAGCGACGATAGCTGGCGGCCCAGATCGCGCAGGCGCCGATTGCGACTGGCGAAGGCACGCTTGCCCAGGGCGCCGTGCAACAGCCGCAAGAGGGCGCGTAATTCCTTGAGGCGCTTGCGCGTCTCGTGGACGCCTTTGGGGGTACCGCTCGCCAGGGACGTCTCAGCCTGTACCAGACGATCCGTCACCACGCGGCGGACTTCCTCGTCAGCTGCTTGCCGCGCATCGAAACGAAAGGCCATCGAACTCTCCTCAATAGGTGGACTGCAGACCCGCGCTGCGCGGGAGCGTAACGGTAAGAAAGACCTCCACGACAGCAGGAGATGCCAAATTTCATCTAAACGTCATGTTTCCTTCATGAGATCTAGCAGCGGGCACCGCCTGCCGCCAGGCCGGTCAGAAGGGCTATAGTTGCCCGACCACCAGAGCGAGGAGATCCGGATGTTCGAAGCCGCCGAAAACGAACACCTGCTCGACGAGGCCACCTACGACGCCAAGCTGCCCAAGCTGCGCGAAGCGTTGCTGGCCGCCCAATACGAACTCAAGGCGCAGGGCCGTTTCCCGGTGATCGTACTGATCAATGGCATCGAGGGTGCGGGCAAGGGCGAGACGGTCAAGCTGCTCAACGAGTGGATGGATCCGCGCCTGATCCGCGTCGAGACCTTTCTGCAGCCCACCGTCGAGGAGCGCCAGCACCCGCCGGCCTGGCGCTACTGGCAGCGCCTGCCGGGCAAGGGTCGGACCGGTGTCTTCTTCGGCAACTGGTACAGCCAGATGCTGCATGGGCGGGTCAACAAGGTGCTCAGTCGCGTCGAACTGGATGCCGCCATCGGCCAGGCGGAGCGTTTCGAGCGGATGCTCGCCGACGAGGGCGCGCTGATCCTCAAGTTCTGGTTCCACCTTTCCAAACCTCAACTCAAGCAGCGCCTGAAGCACCTCAAGAACGATCCTCGCCTGGGCTGGAAGCTCAGTCCGCTGGACTGGCGCCAGGCCAAGGTCTACGACCGCTTCGTCAAGGAGGGCGAGCGGGTGGTGCGGCGGACCCATCACGACTACGCCCCCTGGCACGTGGTGCCCGGTTTCGACGAGCGCTTTCGCAGCCTGACCGTCGGCACCGTGCTGCTCAAGGCGCTGCAGCGCGCTCTGGCCAACAAGCCGCGCAAGCAGCGCCGGGCCGCCGCCGTGCTGCCGCCGCCGGTGGATGGCCGCGGCGTGCTGGAGGCCATGGACCTGAGTCAGCGCCTGGACAAGGCCGATTACGAAGACCAGCTGCTCGCCGAGCAGGCCCGCCTGGCGCGGCGCCTGCGCGACAAGAAGTATCGCCGTCATGCCCTGGTGGCGGCCTTCGAGGGCAACGATGCCGCAGGCAAGGGCAGCGCCATCCGCCGCGTCACCGGCGCCCTGGATCCGCGCCAGTACCGCATCGTCCCGGTGGCCGCGCCCAGCGACGAGGAACTCGCCCAGCCCTATCTCTGGCGCTTCTGGCGGCACATTCCGCGGCTGGGCAATTTCACCATCTTCGATCGTTCCTGGTACGGCCGGGTGCTGGTGGAGCGGGTCGAGGAGCTGACACCGGTCGCTGACTGGCAGCGGGCCTATGGCGAGATCAACGACTTCGAGGAGCAGCTCCACGACGCCGGCATCGTGCTGGCCAAGTTCTGGCTGGCCATCGACCAGGACACCCAGCTGGAGCGCTTTCGTGCCCGCGAGGAAACGCCCTTCAAGCGATTCAAGATCACCGAGGACGACTGGCGCAATCGCGACAAGTGGGACCTCTACAGCCAGGCCGTCAACGACATGGTGATGCAGACCAGCACCGCCATCGCGCCCTGGACGCTGGTGGAGGCCAACGACAAGCGTTTCGCGCGGGTTAAGGTGCTGAGGACACTCAACGAGGCGCTAGAAAGGGCGTATGACAAGGGCTGAGCCAATGCCTGGGCTGATTGGCTGATTATCGAGGTTTGCGGCCACCCCTTGTTTCGCCCCCTCGGGCGAGTCACTTTTGCCAGTCGCGGCTGCGCGCCCCGGACAAAAGTAACCAAAAACGCTTGCCCCGCCATCCGGCCCCGGCTGCGCCGGGGTCCGCTCTCTCCATCGTCGCTCCAGGGGCCCGCCGCGAAGGGCCTTCCCTGGCCCTCGCGATTCTCGCGGCATCCATGCCGCTCGACCCCTTACGCAACGATTGCGCTCGCCCTACTGGGAGGGGCATTGGGCACGCCTGAGGCTTTGGGTGGTTTGGGCAGCCAGCGTCTTTGTGACGGAGATGGACGATTCCGCAAAACCCAAATCCCAGAAACGAAAAAGCCCCGCCGAAGCGGGGCCTTTCTGCAACCGGATCAGTCGTTAGACGACTTGAACCTGGTCAGCTTGCATACCCTTCTGGCCTTTGACAGCCACGAAAGTGACCTTCTGGCCTTCGCTCAGGCTCTTGAAGCCGGCGCTTTCGATGGAGCGGTAGTGCACGAACAGGTCGGCGCCGCTTTCCGGGGTGATGAAGCCGTAGCCTTTCTCATCGTTGAACCACTTGACGGTGCCATTTTCACGATTGGACATGAGTATCTCCAGGTGTAGGGGGAACAACCACGTTAGCGAGACATTCGTTAACGGGACTGTAATGCGAGAGTGAGACGAGCCAGGAGATGAAAATGAAGCAACATCAAGCAGGTATCGAGTAACTATTGCAGTAGCAGTGCCCACACCATACTCGCTTTCGCGAGCTTGTATAGCCCTGATTCGCATATTTGTTGACCAGTGGCGCTGCTTGCGCTGCCAGGGCGTCTCACTCAGGCTACGGATTCCCCTGCTCGAAAGAGACTCCGCATGGACAAGCTGCACCGGATCAAGGGGGCCTGGCCCTACCTGATCGCCGTCTTTCTCAACGCCTTCGTCGATCTTGGTCACAAGATCGTCATCCAGAACACCGTGTTCAAGGTCTATGACGGTTCCACCCAGGTGGTGCTGACCGCCCTGGTCAACGGCATGATGTTGCTGCCCTTCATCCTGCTGTTCAGTCCCTCCGGCCATGTGGCCGATCGCTTCGCCAAAGTGCGGGTGCTGCGGCTCGGCGGCTGGGCGGCGGTGGCCATCACCCTGGGTATCACCCTGGCCTACTATGCCGGGCTGTTCGAACTGGCTTTCGCCATGACGCTGTTGCTGGCCATCCAGGCGACTTTCTATTCGCCGGCCAAGTACGGCTACATCAAGGCGCTGTTCGGCAAGCAGCGGCTGGCCGAGGGCAACGGCCTGGTGCAGGCCAACTCTATCATCGCCATCCTGGCCGGCACCGTGGTCTTCACCGCCTTCTTCCAGCTGCACCTGGGCGAGGGCCATGCCACGCCCCATGCGATCCTGCAGGACATCGCGCCGCTGGGCTGGCTGCTGGTGCTCTGCAGCCTGGCCGAGGTGGCGCTGCTCTATCGCCTGCCGCTGCTGGAAGAGCCCAAGCCGCGCGAGCCGTTCGACTGGCACGCCTATGTGCGGCTGCGCAGTGCCCGACGCAACCTGGCGGTGATCGGCGAGAATCCGGTGATCCGCCTGTCGATCATCGGCCTGGCGGTGTTCTGGTCGGTGGGCCAGGTGCTGCTGGCGAGCTTTCCGGCCTATGCCAAGGATCACCTGGGCATCGACAACGTGCTGCTGTTGCAGGGCATCCTGGCCTGCGCCGGGATCGGCATCGCCATCGGCTCGTCTCTGGCCAGCCGGGCCTCGCGCGGGCGCATCGAGACCGGGCTGATTCCGGTAGGCGCCCTGGGCATCGCCCTTGGCCTGTGGTGGCTGCCGGCGCCCAGTTCGGCCCTGGTGCATGCGCTCAATTTCATCTTCATCGGCCTGATGGGCGGCCTGTTCATCGTTCCGCTCAATGCCCTGATCCAGTTCCATGCCCGCGAAGACCAGCTCGGTACCGTGCTGGCGGCCAACAACTGGGTGCAGAACGTGGCCATGCTGAGCTTTCTGGTACTCACCGCGGTGATTGCCCTGCTCGGCCTGGACAGTCGCTGGCTGCTCCTGCTGATCGCGGCCGTGGCCATGATCGGCGGGGCCTACACGGTGTGGAAGCTGCCCCAGAGTCTGGTGCGCTTCCTGCTCGGCCTGATGGTCACCCGTCACTACCGCATCCAGGTACAGGGGCTGCAGAACCTGCCGGCGCAGGGCGGGGTGCTGCTGTTGGGCAACCACATCAGCTGGGTCGACTGGGCCATGGTGCAGATCGCCAGCCCGCGCCCGGTACGCTTCGTGATGCTCAGATCGATCTATGAGCGCTGGTACCTGAAGCCCTTCCTCAAGGCGATGGGGTGCCTGCCCATCGCCCAGGGCAGCGGCGCCGGCGCGGCGCTGGAGCAGGTGGCTGGCCTGCTGAGTGCGGGGGAGGTGGTCTGCCTGTTCCCCGAAGGCGCCATCAGCCGTACCGGCCAGCTCGGCGAATTCCGCCGCGGCTATGAAAAGGCCTGCGAGTGGGTCGGCCCGGAGGTGCAGATCGTACCCTTCTATCTGCGCGGCCTCTGGGGCAGCCAGTTCTCGCGTTCTTCGAGCAAGCTCAAGGAGCTGCGCGACAGTCCGCTGCATCGCGAGGTGGTGGTGGCCTTTGGCAAGGCGCTGCCCAAGGACACCCCGGCCGATGTGCTCAAGCGGCGGATCTTCGAGTTGTCGATTCGCTCCTGGGAGCGCTATATGCAGGGCCTGCCGTCGCTGGCCGACGCCTGGGTCGCCAGCGTCAAGCGCCGGCCCAATGGCCTGGCCCTGATCGACGACCTGGGCGCGCCGCTCAAGGCCGCCCAGGCGCTTACCGGCGCCGCCTGCCTGGCGCGGCGGATGCGCAAGCAGCCCGAGGCCAATCTCGGCCTGCTGCTGCCCACCAGCAGTGGCGGCATGCTGGCCAACATGGCGGTGCTGCTGGCCGGCAAGACCCTGGTCAATCTCAACTACACGGCCACCCCCGAGGCCCTGGCGTCCGGCCTGGACCAGGCCGGCATCCGTACCGTCTATACCTCCCGGCGCTTTCTCGAACGCCTGCGCAAGCGCGGTCTGCCGGTGGAGGAGTTGCTCGCCGGACGCGAGGTGGTGGACCTGGAAGAGCTGCGCGCCGGCATCGGCAAGGCCGAACTACTGGCCAACTGGCTGGCGGTCCGGCTGTTGCCTACCGCCATGCTGCAGGTGCTGGTGAGCCGCGCCCACGATCTCGCGGCCACCGCCGCCATCCTCTTCTCCAGTGGCAGCGAGGGTACGCCCAAGGGGGTGATGCTCAGCCACAGCAACCTCATGGCCAATCTCAAGCAGACCTCGGACGTGCTCAACACCCAGGACGACGACGTCTTCATGGCCTCGCTGCCGCTGTTCCACGCCTTCGGCCTCACCGTGACCCAGTTCCTGCCGCTGATCGAGGGGGTGCCGGTGGTCTGCCAGGCCGATCCCACCGACGTGGCCGGCATCGCCAAGGCGGTGGCCACCCATCGCGCCACGGTGCTCTGCGGCACCTCGACCTTCCTGCGGCTGTTCGTGCGCAACACCAAGGTGCATCCGCTGATGCTGGAGAGTCTGCGCATCGTGGTGGCCGGTGCCGAGCGCCTGGATCCGGCGGTGCGCGAGGCCTTCAAGCTCAAGTTCAACCAGGACATCTACGAAGGCTACGGCGCCACCGAGACCGCGCCGGTGGCGTCGGTCAACCTGCCCGACGCCCTGGACGTCAGCTACCTGCAGGTGCAGCGTGGCGGCAAGCTCGGCACCGTGGGCATGCCGCTGCCGGGGACCGGCTTCAAGATCGTCGACCCCCAGACCTTTGCCGAATTGCCCACCGGCGAGGCCGGCATGGTGCTGATCGGCGGACCGCAGCTGATGCAGGGTTATCTGAACGATCCCGAGCGCACCGCCAAGGCGATCCGCGAGATCGACGGCGAGCGCTGGTACGTGACCGGCGACCAGGGTCGGCTGGACGAGGACGGCTTTCTCACCATCGTCGACCGCTATTCGCGCTTCGCCAAGATCGGCGGCGAGATGGTCAGCCTGGGCGCCGTGGAGCAGGCCCTGGCCAAGGCGGTGGCCGATCCGGAGATCGAGCTGCAGGCGGTCAATCTGCCGGATGCCAGGAAGGGCGAGCGCATCGTGGTGCTGCATACCGGCACCCTGGACGGCGCGGCGGTGGAAAAGACGCTGCTGGCCCAGGGGGTGAGCGGACTGCTGCTGCCCTCGGCCTGGCTGGCGGTGGACAGCCTACCGAAACTGGGGACCGGTAAGGCCGACGTGGCCGGCGCGAAACGTCTGGCGCAGACGCGGTTGAGCGAGGCGGGGGAGGCCTAGGCGATAAATCGTCCATCCGGCGCCGGTGAACCCTAAAGCCTGGCGCCGTTTGGCCGATCATGAGGAGGCTAATCTTTTTTTCGAGGTCTTCCCGGTGAAGCTACGCTCCCTCAACATCGCCCCGCGGGCCCTGGTTGCCTTTGGTTTCTTCGCCCTGCTGGTGATCGGCCTCGGGCTGTTTTCCCTGGGCCAGAATCGCGTCATCAAGGAGGGCGAGGAGCAGATCGTCGGCAACGTGATTCCCAGCGTCCAGGTCATCGGCGAGATCCGCGCCGACCTGCTGAGTCTGCGCATGCACAACCAGGGCCTGATGCTGGCGACCTCCAACGCCGAGACCCAGGCCGTGCACAAGGCCATAGACGCGGCCAAGGCCACCCTGGAGCAGCACGTGCGCCAGTTCGACGCCCTGCTGCTGAGCGACAACGGGCGTGAGGTCTACACCCGCTTGACCGGCCAGCTGACCACCTACCTGGACAACCAGAACCGCTATCTCAAGGCGCTGGACGACCAGAACGACGCCGAGTTGCTCAAGCTCGCCGGTCAGGACGGCGAGATGGCCCGTAGCGGCAATGCCCTGAGCGCCACCGTCAACGAACTCGCCGGGCTGGTCGATGGCAAGGTCACGCGTCTGGCCGCTGCTTCCATGGCCAGCTACCACAACGCCATCGCCATCACCGTGACGGTGATGGTGGCGGCCCTGGCCGGTACCCTGCTGCTGGCCTGGCGCTTCACCCGCAGTCTCACCGGGCCGCTGGAAAAGGCCCTGGCGGTGGCCGAACGCATCGCCGCCAATGACCTCAGTCGGTCGGTCGAGCAGGACGGGCGTGACGAACCCGGCCGGCTGCTGGCGGCCATGGCGCGGATGCAGGACAACCTGCGCGGCACCCTGGAGCGGCTGACCCTGTCGTCCACCACCCTGGCGTCTACCTCCGAGGAGATGTCGACGGTCACCGAGACCGGCCTGCGCGGCATTCAACGGCAGAACGACGAACTGGCCCAGGCCGCCACCGCCGTCAACCAGATGACCGCTGCGGTGGAGGAGGTGGCGCGCAATGCCGCTGCCGCCAGCGCCGCCGCCCAGGATTCGCGCACCTCGGCCGATCTTGGCCAGCGCCGGGTCGAGGAGACCCTCACCACCATTCACGCGCTGCACACGGCGGTGACCTCCAGCAGCGGCGAGATCGATGGCCTGGCCGCCCAGGTGCAGCGCATCAGCGGGGTGCTCGACGTCATCCGCGGCATCGCCGAACAGACCAATCTGCTGGCGCTCAACGCCGCCATCGAAGCCGCGCGGGCCGGCGAGGCGGGCCGCGGTTTCGCCGTGGTGGCCGACGAGGTACGCGCCCTGGCGGCCCGCACCCAGCAATCCACCGGTGAGATCGAAGACATGATCGGCGCCATCCAGGGTGGCGCGGGCAAGGCGGTGGACGCCATGGCCACCAGCAATCAGCAGGCCGGTGCCTGCCTGACGGTGGCCGCGGCCGCCGGCGAGGCCCTGGCCGAGATCGGTCGCCACATCGTGCAGATCACCGAGCGCAACCTGAGCATCTCCGCTGCCACCGAAGAGCAGGCCCAGGTGGCCCGCGAGGTGGATCGCAACCTCACCAGCATCCGCGACCTGTCGACCCAGAACGCCGCCGGGGCCGAGCAGACCGCCGCCGCCAGCACCGACCTGGCGCGCCTGGCCGGTGACCTGAATGGTGCGGTGCGGCAGTTCCGCTTGTAGGCAGCACAAGACAGCGCAGGCGTGCCCCGCCTCAGCGGCGCGGTGCGCTCAAGGCACCAGCGCCAGGGCCGTGCGCAGATCCACCACCAGGACATCCAGATAGCCACCCTGCAGCGCACCACGAATGGCGTTGACCTTGCGCAGGCCGCCGGCCAGACCCACCACGCGGTCGATCTCCAGCAATTGCGGCAGGCCCACCGACACTACGGTCTCTTCACTGTCGTCCAGCACCGGCCGGCCCTGAGCATCAAAGTACCTGAGGCAGATGTCGCCCACCGCGCCGCGGGCGGCGAGCACCTCCAGCATGGCCTCGCCGTGGTAGTTGCCGCTGTTGCGTAGGAGCTGCGAAGGCTCCAACTCGCCGATGCCGACCAGGGCCACGGTGAGCCGGGCGAAGCGCTCGGTCACCTCGCGTACCTCGCCCAGTTGCAGGATGCGCTGGCGACTCTCGGGTGACTGCTCGATGCTCTGGGACGGCAACAGATAGGCCGGGCAACCGAGCAGATTGGCCAGTTGCTGGGTCAGCAGGGTGGCTTCGAAAGCCCCTTTGTTGCCGACCCCGCCGAGCAGCTGCACCACCTCGGTCGCGCCCTGGCGACTGCTGCCCCGATGCATGTGGCCGACCATGGCGCGGATGGTGGAGCTCCAGGAAGAGATGCCAATGTGGTCCTTTTCGGTGACGCTGGTTTCCAGGTAGTGGGCGGCGGCCGAGCCGATGGCCTGCTTGATGGCTTCTTCGTCGTCACCGGTGGGCTCCACCACGATGGCCTGACGGATGCCGTAGCGCTGCTGCAGCTGACGCTCCAGTTCCAGGTGGAAATTGCGTGGCCGCTGCACCGAGATGCGCACGATGCCTTCCTTGAGCGCTCGGCTCAGGGCGCGGCTGACGAAGGATTGCGACAGGTCGAGCTGTTCGGAGATCTGCGACTGCTTGAGTCCCTCTTCGTAGTAGAGGGAGGCGATCTTGGTCAGCAGGCGTTGTTCTTCGAGGTTACTCATCCAGATTCCCGGTACCAGCGGCTAGGTCGCGCCCAGGGTCGCCAGGCCGGCCTGGCCATGACGAACCACCGAAAAGCAGGCACGTACCTGTTAGAAAGGCGCATTTTCCCGCTATTTTCCCTCAGCCTCTCGCTGGACGCCAAGGCTTTTGCGGCCTGGGCGCCCAGGGGGCGATCTCAGGACATGATGAGGCCACCGTCCACATTGATCGCCTGGCCGGTGATGTAGGCTGCGTCCGCCGAGGCCAGGAAGGTCACTAGGCCGGCCACGTCGGCCGGGGTGCCGGCGCGCTTCATGGGGATGTTGCCGACCCATTCGGTCATCAGCTCGCCCTGGCCATAGCGCTTTTCCGGGGTGGAAAGGATCTCGCCCCAGACCCGGTCGTTGTAGTCCCACATCTCGCTTTCGATGATGCCCGGGCAGAAGGCGTTGACCGTGATGCCATGGCGCGCCAGTTCGTGGGCCAGACTCTGGGTGATGCCGATGACGCCCATCTTGCTCGCCGCATAGTGGGGCGTGTAGATGAAGCCCTGGCGCCCCTGGCCGGAGCTGGTGTTGATCAGCCGCCCGCCATGCCCGGCAGCGACCATGCGCTTGGCCGCCTCGCGGCAGCACAGCCAGACGCCGGTGGTGTTGACCTGCAGGATGCGGTCGAAGTCCTCGCGCGGCATGCGGTCGAAGGCGTCGATGGTGATGATCCCGGCGTTCTGCACCGAGACGTCGATGCGACCGAAGCGGGCCTCGGCCTGGGCATAGAGGTCGGTCACCGCCGCCTCGTCGGTGATGTCCACCACCAGCGGCAGGACCTCGGCCCCGGTATCGGCCACCAGCCGTGCAGCGGTCTCATGCACCCGCTCGGCATTGGACACCAGTACTAGATTGGCACCCTCACGACCGAAGCGCTCGGCGATACCCTCGCCGATGCCCCGGCAACCGCCGGTGATGACCACGGTTTGATCTGCGAAGCGACGTTCCACGTGAAACCTCCTAGAGCGGTTGGCGATCCGGCGCGCGTGATCGCCAGCGGGTTGTTACCAGCAGACGAAACCACCATCGACGATCAGATCCACCCCGGTGCAAAAGGATGCGGCAGGGCTGCAGAGGAAGATCGCCGGACCGACCATTTCCTCCACTTCGGCCATGCGGCCCAGCGGGGTGGTCTGCTCGAAGATCTTGACCTGGTCGGCCACCTCGGGACGGGTGTTCATGGGGGTAGCGGTGTAGCCGGGGCTGATGCAGTTGACCCGGATGCCGCGCTCGGCCCATTCCATCGCCAGGCTCTTGGTCAGGTGGATGACGCCGGCCTTGGAGGTGTTGTAGTGGGCCTGCAGCAGGCCGCGGTTGACGATGCTGCCGGACATGGAGGCGATGTTGACGATGGCCCCCTTGCCGCGCGGCAGCATGACCCGAGCCTGGGCTTGGCAACTCAGCATCACCCCAGTGAGGTTGATGTCGAGCATGCGCTGCCAGCGCTCCAGCTCCAGTTCCTCGGCGGCTTGGGCGTTGGCGATGCCGGCGCTGTTGACGGCGAGACTCAGGGGGCCGAGTTCGGCCTCGGTACGGGCCACGGCGGCTTCCAGGTCAGCGGCGCTGGTCACCGAGCCTTCCAGGGCCAGGGCGCGGCGGCCGTGGGCCTGGATGCGCTCGACGGTGCCGGCGAGGTCGCGACTGCCGGGCAGGTCGAAGCAGGCCACCTGGGCCCCGGCCTCGGCGAGCCCGACGGCGATGGCCTGGCCGATGCCGCTGCCGGCACCGGTGACGAAGGCGGTCTGGCCGCCGAGATCGAAGAGACGCATGAGAAAACTCCTAGTCAGGCGGTAGCCAGTTCCATCACGGCCACCGGAGTGGCCTGTTCACGTTCGAGAATGCCCATCTGCTGGCCACGGCTCATCACCATGACCCGATGTGACAGGCCGAGCACCTCGTCGAGATCCGAGCTGACCACGATCACCGCCATGCCGGTGGCGGCCAGTTCGGCGATCACCTGGTAGATGGCGGCGCGGGCGCCGACGTCGATGCCGCGGGTAGGCTCGTCGAGGATGAAGACCTTGGGATTGCGCGCCAGCCACTTGGCGATGATCACCTTTTGTTGGTTGCCACCGGAGAGGGCGGCGATGGCCTGCTCCGGCTGGCCCTTGACGCCGAGCCGGGCCACCGCCTTGCGGGCGAAGGCGCGCAGGCCACCGGGGGACACCCAGCCACCGGCGGCGAGCAGGTCGGTGTTGCCATAGATGAGGTTCTCCTCGATGGCATGGTCGACCACCACGCCCTGCTGCTTGCGATCCTCGGGCACCAGCACGATGCCGGCCTGGATGGCTTCACAGGGACTGGCGAAGCGGCAGGCCTGACCTTCCAGCACCAGGGTGCCGGTGACCTGCTCGGCGGCGCCGGCGATGGCGCGGACCAGCTCGGTACGCCCCGCACCGACCACGCCGGCCACGCCGAACACCTCGCCCGCCCGCACGCTGAAATCGATGTGCTTGAGCGGCATCTCGCGGCAGCTGAGATCCTTGACCCGCAGCACCTCGCGGGCTGCGGGCGCGGCCATGGCCGGAAAGATGCGCTCCACGCTGCGCCCGACCATCTCTTCCACCAGTTGCCGCACCGGTACCTGGGCGGTGGCGTGCAGGGCGATCTGGCGCCCGTCGCGCAACACCAGCACCCGGTCGGCGATCCGTGCGATCTCTTCCAGGCGATGGCTGATATAGATGAAGGACACGCCCTCGGCCTTGAGCCGCTCGACCTGGGCGAACAGCAATTCGGTCTCTTCGCCACCCAGGGCCGCGGTGGGCTCATCAAGGATCAAGAGGCGTGCCTTGAGGGTCAGCGCCTTGGCGATCTCCACCAGCTGCTGGGCGGCCACACTGAGGCCGGCCACGGTGCGTGTAGCGGGTACCTTCAGCCCCAGGCGATCCAGCTGACGCTGGGCCTCGGTTTCCATGAAGGCTCGATCGATGCGGCCGCCGCGCATGGGCAGGCGACCGACGAACATGTTTTCGGCGATGGTCAGCTCCGGCAGCAGGCGGATTTCCTGGTGAATCAGGCCGATGCCGGCGGCCAGGGCGGCGCCGGGAGAATCCGGAGCGTAGTCGCGCCCCAGCCAGGTCATGCGTCCACCGGTCTCGGGCGGCACCAGGCCGGCGATGATGGACGACAGGGTGGACTTGCCAGCGCCGTTCTCGCCGAGCAGGGCCAGGACTTCACCGGGCTGGATGTCGACGTCTACCCCCGCCAGCACCTCGATGCCGGCGTATTTCTTGCCAATGTTTCTCAGGCTGAGGGCGGCGGGCTGTTCCAAAGGCATGACGGCGGACATGAAGCCTCCGAAGGGGGAGCTGAAGCGGCGCCTCCCGCGGGAGGCACCTGGGCAGGAGCCGATGCACAGCAGATCGTGGTTACGGATGGTTCTCGATGAAGGGAGCGACATTATCCTTGGTGGTCAGGATCGCCTCCTGCAATTGCTCCTTGGGCAGCTGCTTGCCTTCCTTGAGCGCCACCGCCGATTCCAGGGCCATGCGCCCCATCTTGCGGGTTTGCTGGGTCATGGTGGCGGACAGGGTGCCGGCGGCCACCGCTTTGAGACCGGCCACGTCGCCGTCGAAGCCGACGATGGTCACCGGATGATCGAGGTTGGCCACCTTGACCGCCTGGGCAGCGCCAAGGGCCATGGCATCGGCGCGACCAAAGAAGACGTTGATGTTGGGGTCACGCTGGAGCATGTCCTGGGCCACGGCGAAACCCTTGTCCTGGGCCCACTCGGCGGGCTGCTGGGCGACCACCTTCAGCTCGGGAAATTTGGCCAGGCCTTCGGCAAAGCCCTTGGCGCGATCATTTTCCGGCGTGGTGCCGATCTGGCCCTGGAGGATGGCTACGCGACCCTTGCCTTCGGTGACCTTGCCAACGTATTCGGCCAGGGTGCGGGCGGCGGCGACGCTGTCACTGGCGATGAAGGTGTCACCCGGGGCATCGGGGGCGTTGCGGTCCACCGCCACCACCGGGATGCCAGCGGCCTTGGCTGCCTTGACCGGGACGCCGGCGGCGGTGGCGCCGGCTGGGATATAGATCAGGGCGTCGACCTGGCGGGTGATCAGATCCTGGATCTGGTTGACCTGGGTCGCCGAATTGCCTTGGGCGTCCACGGTGATGACCTTGATGCCCTTGGCCTTGCCCTCGGCCTCGACGGCCTGCTTGATCTGGTTGAAGAAGTCGGCCTGCAGGTTGGCCACGGCCAGCCCCACGGTGAGTTCCTTGGCCTGGGCATTGAAGGCAGCGGTGCAGGTCATGGCGGCGAACAGGGTACTGAGCAACAGCTTCTTGGGGGTCAGCATGGATGGCACTCCGTTGTTATTGTTGTACTGCGGTGACGAGACGAAGCAGAGCAGACCTAGCGCTGCCCGTTACGGCGGCGCAGGGTGTCCAGGGTGACGGCCAGGGCGATGACGATGCCGATGATCACCTGCTGCACGAAGGGCGAGACCCCCAGCAGATTCAGGCCATTGCGCAGCACGCCGATGATCAGCACGCCCACCAGGGTGCCCCCGACGCTGCCGACGCCGCCGCTGAGGCTGGCACCGCCGATCACCACCGCGGCGATGGCATCCAGCTCCATGGACAGGCCGGCGCTGGGCTGGGACGAATCCAGCCGCGCCGCCATGGCCACCGCGGCCAGGCCCGCCAGGGCGCCGCTCAGGGCATAGATCCAGATGGTGAGGGTGCGCACCTTGATGCCCGACAACCGCGCCACCTCGGCGCTGCCGCCCATGGCATAGAGATTGCGGCCACCGGCGCGAAAGCGCAGGAACACCCAGGCCACCAGCAGCATCAGCAGGAAGAGGCCGACGGTGACCGACAGGAAGCCGAAGTGCCGTACCGTGGCCAGGCTGGTGAACCAGTCCGGAAAACCGACGATCTGGCGGCCGTCGGTAAGGATGTTGGCCAGACCCCGGGCCACCGACATCATGGTCAGGGTGGCGATGAAGGCGGGCAACCGTGCCTTGGCGATGAGCATTCCCGACACCAGGCCGCACACCAGACCGCCGAGGATGGCCGCGGGAATCGCCAGGCCCAGCGGCCAGCCGATGTCCTGATAGAGCCAGCCCAGCAGCATCATGGAAAAGGCCAGTACCGAGCCCACCGACAGGTCGATGCCACCGATGACGATGACCAGGGTCATGCCGATGGCCAGGATGCCGAGTACCGTCACCTGATCGAGGATGTTGAGGGCGTTGCGCACGGAGAAGAAATACTCCGAGGCGAAGGAGAACACGGCGATCAGCAGCGCCAGACCGATCAGCGGACCGCCGACGTTGCGGGGCAGGCGTAGCGCCAGGCGGGCGAGTGGCTTGGCGGGTGGCGAGGCGGTCGGGGCTTTGGCGTCCACGAGCTTCTCCTGGGGTTATTGTTCTTGTGTATGGCTCGCCTGAATATTTATGCGTGCCTGATTTTTAATTCAGACTCCGCCTGTTCCAAGTGGAAGTCAAGCGCCTTTTCATCGCCACCTTCTGAACGCGATGGCCTCGGCAATCCCGCATCCAGCCGCGCATCCTACCTGCTCGACAAGGTGATGACGTCGTTCCGTCGCTATTGACGCCCCCCCGGATTGAGGTCTAAATGATAAATATATTTTCAGTGACGAATAAATATTCATAAGACGCCCACTGAAACCTCGGCAGGCGTCTGCTCCATCGCAGCTTCGGATACCCGAGGGGGTCGCCTGATGAATCCGTTCCAGTACGACGTCGCGCAGATTCGCGAAAAGGCCCGGCTGATCCGCCGGCGCGTCATCCAGCTCAACGCCGGCTCGCCTGCCGGCGGCCATACCGGGGCGGATCTGTCGGAGACCGACATCCTCGCCACCCTCTATTTCCGCCTGCTCGACGTCGCCCCGGAACGCCTCGCCGATCCCCAGCGCGACATCTACATCCAGAGCAAGGGTCATGGCGTCGGCGGCCTCTACTGCTGCCTGGCCGAGGCCGGCTACTTCCCGCCTGAATGGCTCGACACCTACCAGCATTTCGACTCCCACCTACCGGGTCATCCGGTGCGGCAGAAGACCCCTGGCATCGAACTCAACACCGGCGCCCTCGGCCACGGCCTGCCGGTCGCCACGGGGATCGCCCTGGCCGCGCAACGCGATGGCAGTCCGCGCCGCGTCTATGTGCTGACCGGCGATGGCGAGCTGGGCGAGGGCTCCAACTGGGAGTCGGCGCTGACCGCCGCCAAGTATCGGCTGGACAACCTCACGGTGATCGTTGACCACAACCGTCTGCAACTGGCCGGCCCTACCGCCGAGATCCTGCCGCTGGAGCCGCTGGCCGAGAAGTGGCGCGCCTTCGGCTTCCATGTGGTCGAGTGCGATGGCAACGACGTGGCCCAACTGGTGGAGACCCTGGAAGCGCTGCGCGATCACCGTGGCCAGCCCCAGGTGCTGATCGCCAATACCGTCAAAGGCAAGGGGGTTTCCTTCATCGAGGGCAAACCCGAATGGCACCACCGGGTGCCCAAGGGCGACGAGATCGCCGCTGCACTGGAGGAGCTCGACCATGGCCACTGATACCCAGACCCCGGGCGAAGCCCATCTCGCCAGCGTCATGGTCGAGGCCTTCATCGCCGCAGTGGACGCTGGCGTCGACCTGGTGCCGGTGGTCAGTGATTCCACCTCCACGGCCAAGATCGGTCCCTTCGTCAAACGCTTCCCCGAGCGCCTGGTCAACGTCGGCATCGCCGAGCAGACCCTGGTCGGGGTGGCGGCTGGCCTGGGCCTGGCCGGCAAGGTGGCGGTGACTTGCAACGCCGCGCCCTTCCTGATCTCCCGCGCCAACGAGCAGGTCAAGGTGGACGTCTGCTACAACAGGTCCAACGTCAAGATGTTCGGCCTCAACGCCGGGGCCAGCTACGGTCCCCTGGCCAGTACCCACCACAGCCTCGACGACATCGCCGTGATGCGCGGCTTCGGCAACGTGGAAATCTATGCCCCGGCCGACGGCGCCGAGTGCCGGCAGATCGTTGAGCACGCCCTGGCCCACGACGGCCCGGTCTATGTCCGCCTGGATGGCAAGGCGCTGCCCGATCTGCACGGCCCCGACTATCGCTTCGTCCCCGGTCAGGTCGACGTGCTGCGCCAGGGTCACGACGTCAGCCTGGTGGCCCTGGGCTCGGTGGTCCACGAGGCGGTGGACGCTGCCCGGTTGCTGGCCGAGCAGGGCATCAGTGCCCAGGTGATCAACCTATCGTCGATCCGTCCGCTACAGCGTGAAGCCCTGCTGGAAGCCCTCTGCGCCGCCCGCGGCGGGGTGGTCACGGTGGAAGAACACAATGCCAACGGCGGGGTGGGCAGTCTGGTGGCCGAGGTCATGGCCGAGGCCGCCCTGGGGGTGCCGCTGATCCGCCTGGGCATCGCCGATGGCGAGTATGCTGCCGCCGGCGCGCGCGGGCCGACCCGCGCCAAGCACGGCATTGACGCTGCCGGTATCGTCGCTGCGGTGCAGCGCCTGCGCTAATACGCCGGCGCTTAGGACAAGAACAACAACAGGAGCTGCCATGGCCGCCGAACCGCTGATCCTCGCCCTCGACGAGGGCACCACCAATGCCAAGGCGATCCTGGTGGATCGCGCCGGGCGAGTCGTGGCCCGGGGTTCCCGGCCGCTCACCGTCCAGCATCCCCAGGCGGGCTATGCCGAGCAGGATCCCCTGGCCATCTGGCAGGCCCTGCAGGGCGCCATCGGCGATTGCCTGGCCCAGACCGACGCGCCCCTGGCGGCCATCGCCATCAGCAACCAGCGCGAATCCGCCCTGGCCTGGGAGCGCGGCAGCGGGCAGTTGCTCGGTCCGCTGGTGAGCTGGCAGTGCAAGAGATCCCAGCCGCAGTGCGAGGCCTTGCACGCCGCCGGGCAGGGCGAGCTGATCCTGCAGCGCAGCGGCCTGGCGCTGGACCCGATGTTTTCCGCCGGCAAATGGCGCTGGCTGCTCGAGCAGATCCCCGACGGCACGGCCCGCGCCGCCGCCGGCGACATCTGCCTGGGCACCGTGGACAGCTGGCTGCTCTGGCAACTCAGTGGTGGCACGAGCTTTCTCATCGACGCGGCCAACGCGGCCCGTACCCAGTTGCTCGACCTGCGCGGCGGCGACTGGGACCCACAGCTGCTGAGCCTCTTCGGCATTCCTCGGGCGGCGTTGCCGGAGATCCGACCCAGTGCCGGCTACTTTGGCGAGACCCGTGCCCAGGGTCCGTTACCGGCCGGTCTGCCGATCCTGGCCATGATCGGCGATTCCCATGCGGCGCTGTTCGGCCAGGGCGGTTTCGTGCCGGGCAAGGTCAAGGCCACCCTGGGCACGGGTTCTTCGCTGATGACACCCATCGCCGAGCCGGTGGTGTCCGCCCATGGCCTGGCTACCACCCTGGCCTGGCGCCTGGGGGATACCCCGACCTTTGCCCTGGAAGGCAACATCGTCCACACCGGCGCCGCCGTGGGCTGGACCGCGCGCCTGCTGGGCGGGGCCGGAGAGCTGGAGACCCTGGCCGCGGAAGCCGCGGCGCTGCCGGACAACGGTGGCGTCTATTTCGTCCCGGCGCTGGGAGGCCTGGGCGCGCCGCACTGGCGGGCCGAAGCCCGTGGGCTGTTCTGCGGTCTGGCCGAGAACTGCGGGCGGGCGCACCTGATGCGCGCGGCGCTGGAAGCCATCGCCTACCAGATCCGCGACGTCTTCGACGCCATGCAACAGGACAGTCCAACGCCCCTGGACGAACTCTGGGTGGATGGCGGCGCCACGCGCAACGAATGGCTGCTGCAATTCCAGGCCGATCTCCTGCAGCGTCCGGTGATCTGCAGCCTGTCGCCGGAGGTCTCGGCGCTGGGCGCCGCCCATCTGGCCGGCCATGCCCTCGGCTGGTGGCAGGACGCCGCGGCCCTGGCCGATCTCGAACGGCCACGTCGCCGCTATGAGCCGCGGGCTAATGCCGTACCCGAGCTCTACGCTGGTTGGCGACAGGCCCTGGCGCGAACGCTGCTGTAGAGACCGTAGGTTGGGTTGAGACGGCTCCATCGGCGAAGCCCAACAACAGGGATTCGATCTGGGCACCGTTGGGCTTCGCTGCGCTCAACCCAACCTACGGCGGCTCTCCCGAAAGGAGAGGGGACTAGACCGTAGGTTGGGTTGAGACGGCTCCATCGTCGAAGCCCAACAAAGCGGATTCGAGCTACGCACCGTTGGGCTTCGCTGCGCTCAACCCAACCTACGGCGGCTCTCCCGAAAGGAGAGGGGACTAGATCGTAGGTTGGGTTGAGACGGCTCCATCGTCGAAGCCCAACAAAGCGGATTCGAGCTACGCACCGTTGGGCTTCGCTGCGCTCAACCCAACCTACGGCGGCTCCCCCGAAAGGAGAGGCGGCTAGATCGTAGGTTGGGTTGAGACGACTCCATCGTCGAAGCCTGGCTCAGGTCGGCAGGGTCATGAAGATCTGGGTGCCCTGGCCGGGGCGGGAGACCACGCCGATGCGGCCACCGTGCTGGCGGATGATTTCCTTGCACAGGGCCAGGCCCAGGCCGGCGCCGCCCTTCTGGCTACCGATCTGCACGAAGGGCTCGAACACTCGGCCCTGCTGGGCATAGGCGATGCCTTCGCCATTGTCCTGCACCGCCATCAGCAGCTGATCGTTCTGGCGCAAGGCCTGGATGACGATACGGCCGCCGGCCGGGGTATGGCGCAGGGCATTGCTCAGCAGGTTGTCGAACACCCGGCCCAGTTGTTTGGGATCCAGGCTGACCCGAGGCAGCGGCGTGTGCAGCAATTCGACGGCCAGCTCGACATCACGCTCGCGGGCCTCGTCGGCATGACGACCACGGGCTGCCTCCAGCAATTCGCCGATTTCGCTCGGCAGCTTTTCCGGGCGCTGCAGGCCGCTCTGGTGGCGGGAATAGTCCAGCAGGTCGTTGATCAGCTGCACCAGGCGATGGGTTTCCTCGTCCACCGTCTGCAGCAGAAAGGCCTCGCGGGAATCCGGCGCCACCTTGAGGCGTTCGCGTAGCAGACCAAAGGCCATGTGCATGCCGGTGACCGGAGTGCGCAGTTCGTGGGAGGCGCGCAGGACGAATTCGTTACGCACCCGATCGAAGGCGCGCTGCTCGGTGACATCGCGCAGCACCATGAGCGCCCCGACGCTGCGGCCGTCGGCGTGGTTGACCGGGGTCAGACTCCAGGCCAGCAGTCGTACCTCGTCGTCGACGCGGATCTCCAGGTCCTCGGGCGCCGCATCCAGGGCGCCACCGGCCAGCACCCGTTGCACACTCGCTTCGATTTCCGGGCGTTCCAGGGCGGCGATCAGGGATTCGCCCAGGTGGTTCTCGTTCCAGCCCAACTGGCGGCAGGCCACCGGGTTGGCGTGCTCGATGTTGCCCTGGGGATCGAGGATCACCAGGCCGTAGTCGATGCTGTCGAGCACCGCCTGCAAGCGCCGTTGCCCCGCCACCAGAGCCTCGACATTGGTCTGGCTGAGACGGTGCAGGGCCTGGGCCATGTTGCCGAAGCGACGACTGAGCAGGGTGAATTCGGCGATCTGGGAGGTGGGCAGCTGGACGTCGAAATTGCCCTGGCTGATGCGCTCGGCGGCCTTGGCCAAGCCGTCGATGGGACCGGTGAAGCGCCGGGCGATGCCATTGGCGGTCACCACCCCGGTGACCAGGATGGCCACGCCGATCAGCGCCAGCAGCATGGCGATGATCACCGCCCGGTCATGGGCCTCGTCTTGCATGCGCTCCAAGGTCACCACGTAGCTGCGCTGCAGGTCGTAGATGCGCGTGCGCAGCGCATTTAGGGTTTGCTGGAAGCCGGGATCGGCACGCAACTCGCTATAGCCCGCCGGTGGTGAGCGCAGGTAGTCGGCGAAGCGCCGGTAGCGCTGCTTGACGTCTTCCAGGATGGCCAGCTGCTCGGGATTGCGCATCTGGCCTTCGACCAGTTCAAGGTATTCCTGGAAACGCTGCTGGGCCGCCACCAGTGACTGCGGATTGGGTGCTCCGTCGAGCATCTGGAACAGGCTGTTGCTCAATTCCTGACGCATGTTCAGCGTCAGGTTGATGAAGTCCAGGTTGCTGCGGGTCTGGACGCTCTGCTCGCGGGCCAGATGCAGGACACTGACCAGGCCCACCAGCAGCCCGATGAGGGCCACGGCGATCAGCGCGGAGATGCTGAGAAAGAGGCGGGTGTGCAGCTTGATCGGCAGTTTCATAGCCCGTACTGCTTACGTTTTCGATAGAGTGTGGAGGCGTCGATGCCCAGGGTCTTGGCGGCCTGGTCGAGGGTCTCGCTGGTGGCCATCACCGCGGCGATGTGGGCGCGTTCCAGGGCTTCCAGACTCAGCGCCTCGCCGACCCGCGGTGCGCTGGCGGCGCCGCTGGTGGCCGGGCTGTCACCCAGACCCAGGTGATTGACGTCCACCAGGTCCTGGCCACAGATGATGCTGGCCCGTTCGATGACGTTGCGCAGCTCGCGGACGTTGCCCGGCCAGCCATAGTTGCGCAGGGCCTCCAGGGCCGCCTCGCTGAAGCCATGGGCGGGACGGTTGTAGTCCTTGACGAAGCGGGCGAGGAAACGCTCGGCGAGATCGACGATGTCTTCCTTGCGTTCGCGCAGCGGCGGCAGGGTGAGCACGATGACATTGAGGCGATAGAGCAGGTCTTCGCGGAATTCGTTTTCCGCCACCATCTGTTCCAGGTTGCGGTTGGTGGCGGCGAGGATGCGCACGTCGGCACGGCGCGTTACCGGATCGCCGACGCGCTCGTATTCCTTGTCCTGGATGAAACGCAGCAGCTTGGGCTGCAGGGCCAGGGGGAAGTCACCGATCTCATCGAGAAAGAGGGTGCCGCCATCGGCCTGGCTGACCCGGCCGAGGGTGCTCTCGCTGGCCCCGGTGAAGGCGCCACGGGTATGGCCGAACATCTCGCTTTCCATCAGGTCCGCGGACAGCGACGGGCAGTTGATGGTGACGAAGGTCTTCTTGGCGCGCCGACTCCAGGCGTGGATGGCCCTGGCCAGTTCGCCCTTGCCGGAGCCGGATTCACCGAGGATCAGCACGTTGGCGTCGGTGGTGGCGACCTGCCGGGCGGTTTCCAGGATGCTCATCATTGCCGGGCTGCGCGAGTCCAGGCCGGCGCTGGACTTGCGCACCTCGCCTTCGAGGGCTTCCAGGCGCGCCGAGAGCTGGCGGAATTCCAGCTGCTTGGCCGCGGCCATGCGCAGCTGATCGGGGCTGCAGGGTTTCACCAGGTAGTCGGCGGCGCCGGCCTGCATGGCGTCCACCGCGGTATCGATGGCCGAGTGGGCGGTGACGATCACCACCCGCATCCAGGGCGCCTGGATACGCATCTGCTGCAGCACGTCCAGACCGTTGTCCGCACCCAGGCGCAGATCGAGAAAGCAGAGATCGTAGACCTGCCGCAAGAGCAGGGCTTCGGCCTGGGCCGCGCTGTTGGCCGTGGCCACGCTGTAGCCGGCGTCTTCCAGACAGAAACGAAAGGTCCGCAGGATGGCGGCTTCGTCGTCCACGAGGAGGATGCGACCGCTGGTTTGTTCCATGACGGGAAAACTCCGGGCCCAAGGGGCCGAAACGCACTAAAGGGCAGGGCTGGCAATTAGTCCATGATACATCGTGCAAGTTGCAATCCGCTGGGCTACTAGGCGATTCATCGAAGCCATCAGGGGTGTCGTGCAGAACGCAACCCGGGGGGCTGAACAGGGGAAAAAGCCGCCTTTTTGGCCGGGTGACAGGAAGCTCATGGCCACTTTCCTCGCTGCGCTTGGTAAACGAACAACCGGGCGCCCTCCAATACCCCTGTGGCCATCATGCAAAACGCAATGCTCCAGACGTTGCACCTTGCAAGGTGCATGTGTGGCTATACCCGGTGAAAACCATAAGTTGTTGTTTTTTAAAGTAAAAAATCTTTTCGAAAAGCTGGCACGCAGTCTGCAATCTCCTTGGCAAGCCGGCCTTAGGGCCAACGGACTGCAGGAGAGACCCGATGATCAGCCAGACCCTTCGCAAGCACTTGGTAGGTACTGCGCTCTTCGCTTGCTTCGCCAGCGCCGCCGTCGCTGCCCCCCAGGGCCAGGACGTCAGCCGCGAACAGGCACTCATCGCCTCTACCCGCATCGCTGCCCAGGCCATGGTGCCTGCAGCCAAGCCGCTGGCAAGTCAAGGTCGTGGGGAACTCAAAGCCATCCCGGCACAGTCCAACGGTGACCGTCTGGTGAAGCAGACCCGCTGGGTATTCTGAGGTCATGACCATGATGTGGATGCTGCTGGTGACTGGGTTGTTCGCTGCAGTGACGGTCATGAGCATCGGTATGTTGCTCAGTGCTTTGATGATGGGTCGTGCGCTCAATCAGACGCACAACCTCAATGGTCTGGATCTCGATCTGACCGCTGTGGAACCACGGATGGCGAGTCTGGATACCCAGGATTTCGCTAATAAAACCAATGCTCGCTGGACAGGTGCTGTCGTCCGCTGAGTGCACTTGTAATACATAGGAGAAACACCATGCTGAGCTGGGCTATCACTTTCCTGATCATCGCGATCATCGCAGGCGTCCTGGGTTTCGGTGGCATCGCCGGTACCGCCACCAGTATCGCCAAGATCCTGTTCGTGCTGTTCCTGGTGTTGTTCGTGGTGTCGTTCTTCATGGGTCGCCGTCGTCCCTGACGCCAGCCCCATGAGCAAGACAGGCTGCCGGTCGTGACGACCGGCGGCTGAGGCTCTGTCATCGGATTGCAGCTTTAAGCCGATTCAATGAGCAACCTCGAAGTCGTCTCCTCACCCGAGACGCAAGGGCCACATGGTCGGGACGCTCTGCAGTTAGGGAGGGTTCCAAGAGTACAGGGAGTACTTTCGCACTCGTAGCGGACTGGGCTGGTTACGACCACACCCCTGAATTCGACCGGTTTCGTCGTCAACGAAACCCGCCGACGTCAGGGGTGTTGTCGTTTCAGAGCAAGGAAAAACGACTGGGCGGAACGGACTCAGCCCTGCCAGAAGGCATCCCACCAGGTGCGCTCACCGCGAGCGTCTTCCAGTACGACGGTACAGGTGGTGCCGGCTGCGAGTAGCAGCCCCTCCGGTAGCGGATCCAGAGCGATGCGCACTGGTACCCGCTGGGCCAGGCGTACCCAGTTGAAGGTGGGGTTCACGTCGGCGGTGAGTTCACGGCTCTGGGGATTGTCGCGGTCGTAGATACCGCGGGCGATGCTTTCCACATGGCCCTGGAGTGTCTGGCCGCTCATCAGGCGCATCTCGGCGGAAGCACCCACCCGTACATGGGGCAGTTTGGTCTCTTCGAAGTAGCCATAGACCCAGAACGAGTGGGCATCGATGACGGCCAGCTTGGGCGCGCCGGCAGCGGCGTAGTCGCCCTTGAACACCGACAGGTTGGTCACATAGCCATCGACCGGCGCCAGAACCCGGGTGCGCTTGAGGTTGAGGCGTGCCGATTCCAGCTGGGCCTGGGCCTGGCGCAGATCGGCCTCGGCAGCCAGGGCGGCGGCGCTGGCGTCTTCGCGGTTCTCGCGGGAAACCACCAGGCTATCGATGTCGGCACGGCGCCGGGCATTCTGCTGGCGCATGGCGAAGGTGGCCTTGCGGGCGGCGACCGAGGCCTCGGCCTGGTGTACGGCGATCTCGTAGTGCTCCGGATCGATCTGCAGCAGCAGGTCGCCCTTGTTGACCCACTGGTTGTCGCGTACGGCGATCTCGGTTACCAGGCCCGCCACGTCGGGCGCGATGGTGATGACCTCGGCACGCACCCGGCCGTCGCGGGTCCAGGGGTCATTCATGTAGTGCACCCAGAGCAGCCGCCCGAGGATCAGCGCCAGGCAGACCACCAGCAGGGTAAAGAGCACGCCGAAGAGTTTCTTGAGGATCATGGCAGGAGTCCTAGTGTGGTGGTTCAGGAGTTCGCACAAGAATTGGCGAGTGATTTTTAGGTCTAGGCTAGGCGCCGCGACGAGTCATAGCAGGGCTATGGCGAGGAGTGGCAACGACGTCCAGGCCGAAAAAGCGCCGCCAAAATTGTGTAGATAACTTCTGGAACACCACACTAGCGATAAACGCACAGCGCCAGGGCGCAGTAGAGGCAGATGAACAGGGCCAGGCGCAGCAGCGCCGGATGCCAGACGACGTGATAGAGGCCGACCGCGGCCAGCACCCGGTCAAGCGCCCAGGCGAGCAGGGCGGCGACCAGGAACAGCACCGTCACGGTGGGCAGGTAGAGGCCATGGAAGGCGATTTCACGGGGCATGGGAGATCTCGTGATAGCGGGCCAGCGGACCCTGGGGATCGAGCAGGGCGCTGCGGATGAAATGCAGGTCGCTCTGCACCTGGCGCAGGGGCGACTCGTCATAGGGCAGTTCCGGCGGTTCGGCCACGGCTGCCACGGTGGCTAGGGCCGCATCCACCGCCGCCAGCGCCCGGCGCAGATTTTCCGCCCCAGGCTTGAGGAAGAGGCGCACCAGGGCGCGCCCGAGCACCCGAATGGCCTGGCGCCAGGCGCTGCTCTCGGCATAGCGCGGGGCCGCGGGCAGGTGGGCCTGCAACTGGCGCAGCTCGATCACCGCGTGACCGATCTCCAGAACCGCGAAGGCCCAGCCGATCAGGCGTCGCTGAGCCTCGCCCCGCCCGGCGCTGACGCCATAGGCCTGGTTGAGCAGATCGCGGGTCTGGCCCTCGAAGGCCGGCGCCAGGTGTGGCAGGGGGGCGCTGACCGCCCGCACTAGCTGCTGGCGCAGGTCACGCTCCAGGCGGCGCCACAGCCAGGGGCTGTTGGGCGGCAGCAGCACCGCCGAGACCGCCGCGGTGATCACCATCGACAAGACCACGGCGATGCCATTATTGATGAAGGCGTAGGCGTCGTAGATCGGCGGATTGTCGGGGATCGAGGTGAAGCAGAAGAACACCAGGCAGCCCAGGCCATAGCCCATCCAGCCCGGCCGCAGGGAAATCCAGGTGCCCAGCATGAACACCGGTGCCAGGGTCAGCAGCAGCAGCGGCAGGCCGGTGATCCAGGGAAAGACGAAGAAGGTCAGGAAGAAGCCCAGCACCACGCCGCCACTGGCGCCAACGGCCATCTGCAGGGCGGTGCGCTTGGGATCGGGCGAGGCCGAGGCCAGCGCCGAGACCGCCGCGGCGTTGAGCGCCAGCATGCCGCCACTGGGATAGGCGCTGGCGATCCAGAACGCGCCCAGCACCAGCACCAGAAAGGCGCTGCGGATGCCGGTGACCGCGGCGCCCAGGGCATTGGCCTTGGCCACGAAGCGCGGCTTCCACTGCTCGCGGCTGTGCCGCGGCGCCGCCAGGGAGGCGTGGGTCTGCAGATAGCCGTGCCATTCGCCGGTGAAGCGAAAGAGCAGCTCCACGGCGGTCTCGAAGTCGCGCCGGTCGGCTTCGCTCAGGGGCGGCAGCTCGGCACGCAGGGCGCGGATACGCGGGCGTAGACCCTGGTGCAGCTGTTCCAGACGCGCCGCCGCTGCCAGGGCAGCACGGTCGGTGAGCGCCTGACCGCGCCATTCCTCGAACAGCTCCAGCAGGGGAGCCCAGAGGCGTTCGAGGGCTGTCAGGGGCACCTGGGCGTCGCGCTCGCGCAGGCGCATCAACAGCCGGCTGAGGGCATGCAGGCGGGTGGTCAGACCCATGAATTCGGCATTCAAACGGGCCAGGCGCCCGCTGCGCATGCGCATGTGCGGGTCTTCGAAGGCCGAGGCGCTGCGCAGGCTTTCCAGTCCTACCGCCTCGGCGGCCAGGCGTACTCCGGCAGCCTCCAGGGAGGCACGGTCGAGACGACCGCGCAGGACGTCGGCGGCCAGTCCGGCGAAGCCGCCCATGCGCCGATAGAGGGTCGCGCGCATGGCCGTGGCGCTGGTCTGCGGAAAGACCGCCGCGCTCACCGCGCCGCTGCAGAGCACGCCCAGGGTGATGGCCAGCACCCGCATCACCGCCGACATGAAGGCGGTGTCGGCATTGAGCGCGGCAGGGATGCCGATCAGCGCGGCGGTGTAGCCGGCCAGCATGCAGGCA
Organism: Pseudomonas sp. PLB05; assembly: GCF_021106615.1. Classification (NCBI taxonomy): domain Bacteria; kingdom Pseudomonadati; phylum Pseudomonadota; class Gammaproteobacteria; order Pseudomonadales; family Pseudomonadaceae; genus Pseudomonas; species Pseudomonas sp. PLB05. Next base: position 68,419 of record NZ_JAJOHO010000002.1, on the reverse strand, counting down.
TAGCTGCGAAAGTCCCGGTAGCGCGCCGAGCCGGCCACGCAGAGGCCGATCCACAGCGCCAGAAAGATCAGGAAGGGCACCCGTTCCTGGGCGAACAGGGCGATCAGCACCAGCATCACCGCCAGCCCCAGCAGGGTGCCCATCACCCGGTAGAAGCTCTTGGCCAGGACCTGGCCGCTCTGCGGCTGCATGACGATGAACACGGTGATCACCGCCGAACTCGGATGCGGCAGTTGCAGGCGCATGGCCAGCCAGAGTGTCAGGCTGGCGGCGAGCAGCACCTTGGCCTGGTACAGCCAGAGGCTGCCATCGCTGCGCGCCCAGGCGCCCAGGGCCTGGCGCAGTGGCGAGTGGGTGGCAACGTGGGTACTCACCGCGCGGCCCGCTCAACGGCCACGCGGGCCGGCACCAATTCCTGGTCGCCCGGGCCGCGTTCGAGGTCCGCGCCGCCGCCGAGAGCGACCAGGGCGCCGGCCTGGGCGGCCAGGCGCAGGGCGTGCACCTGGGCGGTGACGCGCTGCTGGGCGAACAGCCGAGTCTGGGCGTCGAGCACGTGCAAGTAGTCGGTCAGGCCGCGACGGAAAGCCTCGCGGGCGATGTCGTAGGTGCGCTGGGCTTCCTGGCTGGCCTGGTCGGCGAGGGTGGCCTGCCGGGCCGCCGAGTCGGCTTTGATCAGGGCATCGGAGATGTCCTTGAGGGCGTCCACCAGGGTCTGGTTGTAGGCGCTGACGGCCAGGTCGTAGGCTGCCGATTCCGCGCCGAGGCGTCCGCGCAGGGCGCCACCGTCATAGATCGGCAACGAAAAGGCGGGGCCTATGAAGGAGCCGGTCTTGGCGTGGGTCAGCATCTCGCTGAGACGGCCCAGGGTGAGGAACTGGCCGACGTTGGCCACCAAATCGATATTGGGATAGAAGCTGGCGCGGGCCACGTCCACGCCCTTGGCCGCCGCGGCGATCTGCCAGCGGCGCGCCACCACGTCGGGACGCTTGCCGACCAGTTCCAGTGGCAGGGCACTGGGCAGGCGCGGTGCGGCGCCCAGGGTCAGTCGCGGTCGCTGCAGGCGGGCGCCGGCACCCGGGCCCTTGCCCGCCAGGGCGGCGAGCTGGTTGCGATCCAGCGCCAGGGTCTCGTCCAGGGCTTTCAGCTGACGCTCGGTCTCGGGCAGCAGGGCACGCGCCTGGCTGACCTCGAACTGGGTGCCGAGGCCACCGTCCAGCTGGCGCTGGGCCAGGTCGGCCAGGTGCCGCTGCTGTTCCAGGGTGGCGGCGAGGATGTCGCGCTGGTCATGGTGCAGGGCGAAGCCGATATAGCTGCGGACGATGTTGCCGGTCAGCTCCAGCTCGGCGGCGCGTACCTCGGCGGCGGCCTGGTGGGCCTGGTCCAGGGCCTGGGCGCTGGCATCACGCTCGCGACCCCAGAAGTCCAGGGCGTAGCTCAGACCCAGCTCGGCGTTGTTGTTCCAGGTGGTGCGGTCGGCCAGCTCGCCGGGGCCATAGAAGCCGTCGGTGGGCCAGCTGTAACGCTTGAAGGCGCCCTTGGCCTCCACCTGCAGGGCCTCGCGGGATTCGGTCAGGCCGGCCAGGGATTCGGCGCGGCGCACCCGGGCGGCGGCCGTAGCCAGGCGCGGGTTGTCGGCCAGGGCGCCGCTGATCCAGGCGTCCAGCTGGGGATCGCCATAGGCGCGCCACCACTGGCGCTTGGGCCAGGCGGCCTGCCCGGCGGCAGCGCGGATGGCAGCGTCGGTGGCCAGCGCCTGATCGTCGAGGCGCTGCGCCTGGGGCGCGTTGTGACCGGTACCGATGCAGCCGGCCAGCAGGGTCGCCAGGGCGACCACCGTGAGCGCAGGCCAGGCTCTGCTAGAGAAAGGCGACACTTGGGGGTCCGTTTGCAACAGGGCCATACTCCGGATTCGCGTCAGAGAAGCGCGGCGGGTCGGCGGGATGAGCTGGAACTGAAGAGGACGCCAGCGGACGAGGAGGCCGCTGGGGTTACCATTAGGCTGCTAACGATTCTATAAAATTCCAGGAGGGTCGATTAGCGCGCCAACGGGCGAATCTTTGTTTCACATACTGAAATAATGTGGAAAATGGCGCTTTCGTCAGACTGTCGAGGCGGCATGGACACCCTGCACAACATGCGCGTTTTCGTCGCCGTGGTGGAAAGCGGCAGCTTTACCGGCGCGGCCCAGACGTTGCAGACCACCACCGCCCATGTCTCCCGGGCGGTGGCCCATCTGGAAACCCATCTGCGTACCCGCCTGTTGCACCGCACCACGAGACGCATCGCCCTGACCGAGGCCGGCCAGCGCTACCTGGCGCGTTGCGAGCAGATCCTCGCCTATGTCGAGGAAGCCGAAGCCGAGGCCGGGCATGCCCAGGCCCGGCCCGAGGGACGGCTGCGGGTGCACAGCATGACCGGCATCGGCCAGCACTATGTGATCCGCGCCATCGCCGGCTATCGCGCTCTGCACCCCGAGGTGCGCTTCGACCTGACCATGGCCAACCGTATCCCCGATCTGCTCGAGGAGGGCTTCGACCTGGCCATCGTGGTGGCGGCCGAGTTGCCCGATTCCGGCTTCGTCTCCCAGCAGATCGGCCACACCTACAGCATCCTCTGTGCTTCGCCCGCCTATCTGCAGGAACACGGCCAGCCGCAGACGCCGGCAGAGCTGGCCAACCACGCCTGCCTGAGATTCATCAGCCCGGTGGTGTCCTTCGACCGCTGGCACTTCGAGGGTCCCAACGGCCCGGAAACCTATCGCATCGGCGAGACTCCCTTCCAGGTCAATGTCGGCGACGCCATGACCGAAGCCCTGCGCCAGGGCCTGGGCATTGGTGTGCTGCCGCTCTATTCGGCAGTGGACGGCCTGCGCGATGGCAGCCTGGTGCGGGTGCTGCCGGCCTATCGCCTGCAGCGGCTCAACGCCTATGCCCTCTATGCCTCGCGGCAGTACCTGGATGCCAAGATCCGCACCTGGGTGGCCTATCTGCGCGAACAGATCCCCGGTGCGCTGGAGGCGGACGAGGCCTTCGTGCGCGCTGTCAGCGAAGTCGTCGGACAATCGCATTGAGCTCGACGGGGCGCTTGGACTAAGCTCGGGAGAGACCCGGCTGCGTGCCGGGTCATAGTTAGTAAGCTATTGAAATATCGCCCGGTATCGCGGTCCTGAGGGCGACAGGACGGCTGCTCGACGGCACGCTCCACTCGCGTCGAGGTCCATGTCCCGAAGTCGGTGGCCATGCCGACGGACCGCCGTGCAGGACGGCCGGATCACGCAGGCGGTCAGGGACCGCCGTCAGAGTGTGTTCAACGTCTCGCGAGCTAGAGACAAACAAGGCGAAAGTGCCTGAGGAAGCGGAGTTTACAAAGGGTAAATGAGCATTCCGAAGGCATTTTCAACGACGTTTGGCCGACGCGCAGCAGGCTTTGAACAGACTCAAAGCGCCACGGGAGTCCAATGAGCGCCCAAGCAGGACCCACTCTGAGATTCGCCGACCAGCCGCTCAAAGGCATCGCCTTGATCTGCCTCGCGGTCTGGCTGTTCGCCTCCCACGATGCCCTCTCCAAATACCTGTCCGGCTTCTATCCGGTGGTCATGGTGGTCTGGGCCCGCTACCTCTCCCACACCCTGCTGATGATGGGCATCTTCATCCCGCGCTCGGGGCTGGCGGTGATCCGCACCAAGCGGCCTGGGCTGCAGGTGCTCAGGGCGCTGTGCCTGATCGGCTGCAGCCTGTTCTTCACCACCGGGCTGCGCTACCTGCCGATGGCCGAGGCCACGGCGGTTAACTTTCTCGCCCCGTTGATGGTGACGGCGCTGTCGGTGCCGCTGCTCAAGGAGACCGTGACCCGTAGCCAGTGGGCGGCGGTGCTGGCCGGCTTCATCGGGGTGCTGATCATCGTCAGGCCGGGCGGCCAGCTGTTCACTCCGGCGGTGCTCTTGCCGGTCTGCTCGGCGGTGTGCTTTGGCCTCTACCAGCTGCTGACGCGCCTGCTCAGCGGCATCGACAGCCCCACCACCAGCAACTTCCTCACCGGCATCATCAACACCCTGGTGCTGAGCAGCGTGGTGCCCTTCTTCTGGGAGATACCCACCCTGGGCCACGGCTTCATGCTGGCCCTGCTCGGCTTCTTCGGCATGTCCGGTCATCTGCTGCTGACCCAGGCCTTCCGCTATGCGCCGCCAGCGCTGCTGGCGCCCTTCAGCTATGGCCAGATCGTCACCGCCGGCATCATCGGCTATTTCGTCTTCGGCCATGTACCGGACAGCGGCGCGCTGATCGGCATTCTCATCATCTGCGCCAGCGGCCTGGCAGTGGCCTGGCAGCAGAGCCGCAAGGCGTCCAAGGCCAAGCAGGCCCGGGCGGTGCCGGCGGCGCAGCCCGAGGCGCTGCCGGAGGTGGCGGCCGATGCCGCCGCGGGCACCCCGGCTCAGCGCAGCCCGTAGTCGGCGATGATCCCGACGAGGATCGCCAGACCCGCCCAGTGGTTGTGCAGGAAGGCCTTGAAGCACACCAGGGGATCACGATTGCGGGTGACGTGGAATTCCCAGGCGAAGCAGCCCGCCGCCACCACCAGGCCCAGGTAGAAGGGCAGGCCCAGACCGAAGCGACCGCCGGCCAGCGCCAGGCAGAGCAGGGTGAGGCCCTGGAGGGTGGCGATGATCACCCGGTCGGCATCGCCGAACAGGATGGCGGTGGACTTCACCCCGATCTTGAGATCGTCCTCGCGGTCGGCCATGGCGTAGTAGGTGTCGTAGCCCACCGTCCAGATCACGTTGGCGACGAACAGCAGCCATGCCGCCGCCGGCAGCTCGCCGGTCTCGGCGGTGAAGGCCATGGGCATGCCCCAGGAAAAGGCCGCACCCAGCACCGCCTGCGGGTAGTAGGTGTATCTCTTCATGAAGGGGTAGAGCGCCGCCACCCCGAGCGCGCCAAAGGACAGCCAGACGGTGGTGGCGTTGGTGCAGAGCACCAGGCCGAAGCTGAGCAGCACCAGCACGGCGAAGAACAGCAGGGCCTCCTTGGGCGAGATGCGTCCGGTGGCCAGGGGACGATTCTTGGTGCGGGCGACATGGCCATCGAAGTTGCGGTCGGCGAAGTCGTTGATCACGCAGCCGGCCGATCTCATCAGCACCACGCCGAGCACGAAGATCAGCAGATTCTTCAGGCTCGGCACCCCCTCGGCGGCGATCCACAGCGCCCAGAGCGTGGGCCAGAGCAGCAGATAGATGCCGATGGGCCGGTCCAGTCGGGTCAGCTGGACGAAGTCCCAGATGCGCTCGCGACGGGGGCGCGTGGCGATGACCCGGGCACTGGGCTCGGGGCCGCGGGGGGCGGCAGGGCGGCGATCACGGGGGCGGGAGGCGTGCTTTTTCATCGGACGACTGCGTGGCGAAGGGCCCGACGATTATAGGGGCCCCGTGGCGCCAACGCTGCCACGCTGATGATTCGGCTAGCCTTCGCGCCCGGCGTGGGGCCAGAAGGCCGGCAGGAAGACCTCGCCCACCAGGATCGCCAGGGGGCCGCGCCTGAACACCGAGCGCCGGGCCCAGCAGGGCGTTGTTGCCGCCCCTGCGGGCAGCCAGGTCAGCGGATAGCGACAGGCCTCCAGCGGCCCGCGAACGAAGGCCGGCGCCTGGAACAGCCAGTGGCCGAGGGGCCGCTCGCCCAGTGCCGCCAGATCGAAATCCGTCGCTTCCAGGGCCGTGCGCGCCGCCACGCTGCGGGCGAAGACCCAGGCCTCGCCGCCACCGCGCAGCCAGACCTCGCGCACCCAGCCGAGGCTGGCCGCCGGGACCTCCAGCGCCTGGCTCTCGTCCAGGCGCAGGGGCTGCCAGCCCTGGGCGATCACCTCGACGGCGAAGCGCCCGCCACTGAGGGCGATCAGCCGTTCGGTGAGGGAACCGCGGTCTGCATAGAGCCAGCCGAGCGGTGCCTCCCGGTAATCCGGCGCCTGGCTGGCCGCCACGTGGGTCAGCCAGCGCGGGGCGCCGTCACAGGCCCCAGACATTACCCAGGGTGCTCAGCAGGGAGGGCTGGGTGCCTTGCTTGCCGAGATAGCCGAGGATCACCTGGGCGAACTGGCTGGTCATGCCGCTGTTCATGCCCAGGGCGTTGAAGGTCTTGTCGACGTCCTGGCGGCTGTCGACATTGCCCAGCAGGCTGCCCAGCGGACTCTGCTTGGCGTCCTGGCCACCCCCGCCGAGCAGACTGCCCAGCCCGCCCAGTTGCGCCAGGCCGCCGGTGGCGTTGGCGCCGGCCAGCTGGTCCAGTCCCGGCACGGCCTTGGCCAGTTGGCGATAGTCGTTGCCCACCAGCTGATTCTTGGCCAGGCCGAGCAGGGCGCCGGTGCCGCCCACCGCCTGCTGCGGGGTGACGTTGAGCTGGGTGGTCAGCGCCTGCAGCAGGCCCTGGGCCTGGGGCGTGGCGGCCGCCGCAGCGGTGGCCTTAGCGTTGTTGTTGCCATTGGCGCTGTTGTAGGCGTTGACGGCGTCGTTGAGGTTGAAGGCGAAGACCGGGCTGGCGGCGAGCACCAGCGGCAGGGCGAGAACGGACAGACGCATGGGCGGACTCCAGCAGCTTGCGTGAAAGGTCAGAGAATAACCCGACAGCGATGACCACCGCCTGAACGACGTCCCTGCAGGGAGCGGACGCTACGGTTATCATCGCCGTTTTGCCGGGAGAACACCGATGCTCAACGGGTTGTGGCTGAGCTTCTTCATCGTCGCCGGGATCAGCGCCTTCGGCCAGTGGCTGGTGGCTGGCAACGCCGGGGTCTTCGCCGCCATGGTGGAGAGCCTGTTCGCCATGGCCAAGCTGTCGGTGGAGGTCATGGTGCTGCTGTTCGGCACCCTGACCCTCTGGCTCGGCATCCTGCGCATCGCCGAGAAGGCCGGACTGGTGGACGCCCTGGCGCGGTTGCTCGGCCCGCTGTTCGCCCGGCTGATGCCAGAGGTGCCGCGCGGTCATCCGGCACTGGGGCTGATCACCCTCAACTTCGCCGCCAACGGGCTGGGCCTGGACAACGCCGCCACCCCCATCGGCCTCAAGGCCATGCGCGCGCTGCAGGAGCTCAACCCCAGCAGCACCACCGCGAGCAATGCGCAGATCCTCTTCCTGGTGCTCAACGCCTCCTCACTGACGCTGCTGCCGGTGACGGTGTTCATGTACCGGGCCCAGCAGGGCGCGCCGGACCCGACCCTGGTGTTCTTGCCGATCCTGCTGGCCCACACCTGCGCCAACCTGGTGGGGCTGTTCTCGGTGGCCTTCATGCAGCGGCTGAAACTCTGGGATCCGGTGGTGCTGGCCTGGATCGGCGGGGGCGCCCTGGCCTTTGGCGTCTTCGTCGCCTTTCTCTTCACCCTGACCGCCACGGCGCTGGCCGGACTGTCATCGCTGCTCGGCAACCTGACCCTGTTCGGCATCATCCTGGCGTTCATGATCCTAGGCGCCCTGCGCAAGGTGCCGGTCTACGAAGCCTTCGTCGAAGGCGCCAAGGAAGGTTTCGACGTCGCCAAGTCGCTCTTGCCCTACCTGGTGGCCATGCTCTGCGCGGTGGGGGTGCTGCGCGCCTCCGGCGCCCTGGAGGCCATCCTCGAAGGCATCCGCCATGCGGTGACCTTTCTCGGCTGGGACACCCGCTTCGTCGAGGCCCTGCCCACCGCGCTGGTCAAGCCCTTCTCCGGCAGCGCCGCCCGCGCCCTGCTGATCGAGACCATGCAGACCCATGGCGTGGACAGCTTTCCGGCGCTGGTGGCGGCCACCATCCAGGGCAGTACCGAGACCACCTTCTATGTGTTGGCGGTGTACTTCGGTGCGGTGGGCATCCAGCGCGCCCGCCATGCGGTGGGCTGCGCCCTGCTGGCGGAATTCACCGGGGTCACGGCATCGATCCTGATCTGCTACTGGTTCTTTGGCTGAGCCTTGGGCTCCATGTCGACCATCCAGTCGTTTTGCACCATGCGCCGCTGACGGCGCGAGGTCAGCTGCTGGGTCTGCCAGTCCTCGGCGATCAGCGCACAATAGTTGCCGTCGTGCTGGCCCAGGCGAAAGCGCCGGCGCACCCCGATGGGATCATGATCCGAGCCATAGAAGGCCACCGCGCGGATCTCCAGGCCCTCGAACACCCAGCCCTCGGGCGGCCGGTGGTTGTCCAGGGTCAGGCCGTTGTGCTCGGCGGCGCGGCGGATCAGGCCCTGGAAGGTGCCGATGTGGGTGAAGTCGCCGGTGTTGAGCGGTCCCTGGTGGGTCGCCTCGCCCAGCACCAGATCGGGGTCGAAGTCATCCTGGCCGCTCTCGCGGATATCGGTGACATCGGTGTAGAGCGTCTCGCGGTTGGTCTTGAGGATCACCGTGAGCTGGTTGATGAACACCGGCTCGGCGCTCATGTTCGACAGCAGGCAGAGGGCGCCCACGCCCTTGCCGGCGCCGCGGTTGATGATCAGGCGCGGCTGGCGCTGGCGCTTGTAGTTGTTGAGCAAGAGCTGGGCATAGAGCACCCAGACGCCCAGGGTGCAGCACTGGGCGAAGAGCGTGAGGACTTGAGAGTTGTCTTTCAACCACTGGAACATGGGGGCACTTCACGGCAAGGAATGACCATCGGAAAGACCGTTCGGGTTCCAGGTTCCACCGCTTCGCTGGCCAAAGGATCGCGCTGAGAACATCGCCACAGCTCGGGCGTCCAAGCCTGAGAGGTCATCACGCCAAGGAAAATCGCCATGCTGCGTCTATCGCTACTCTGCTGTACCGCCCTGTTGAGCACGGCTGCGCTGGCCGAACCCCTGTCCTGCGACCAGCTCAAGGCCGAGATCGAGGTCAAGATCCAGTCGGCCGGGGTGACCGCCTATACCCTCGAAGCGGTTCCCAACGCCGAGGTACGCGATCCCAACATGGTGGTGGGCAGCTGCGCCAACGGTACCCACAAGATTATCTATCAGCGCAACGACTGATCCTCGGCCCGGAGGACGGACCGTTCATCCGCTGGATGCTTGTACAGTTTCGCTTGGCTTAGTACTGTTTGCGCATACAGTATTTAGCCAAGAGGGTAATGCCATGTCGCCGTTCGCCCGGATTCGCCAAGCTCTGTCCCTTGCCCAGCCTGCGCCGCGCTGGATGGAACGCGAGGATTTCCTGCGCATGAGTCGCCAGCTGCGCGAGCAGAAGGGTCGCCCGGTCGCGCGTCGCAGCCAGGATCGCGATCAGGATGACTGGGTCAGCGTACCCGCCTAGCGGGTCCTGGGCTGACCCGCTCGCCCTCCCTGGCGACGGGGGTCAGAAGGGCGAGCAGATGCCCCGCTGGGAGCTCACCAGTTCGCGCTGGCCGTCGTAGAGGGTGATCTCGCCCTGGCCGAAGGTGTGTTCGGCCGCCAGTCGATAGCGCCGGCCGGCCTGGAAATCCCCGTAGCCCAGTTCCAGATAGCATTGGATCTGCAGAGGTTCGTTCCAGCCGAAACGTGGTCCGAAGCCACCGCCGCCATAGAGTTCGTAGCGATAGCTCACCTTGAGGCTGTGGCTGCCGGGGGCGAGCTGGAAATAGCGGCCGTCGTCGAGACGTCTGCCATCCTGGGACTCGGCCAGCAGCGAGGCGCCTACCGCGGGTTCGCGCAGCTCCAGATCGACCCACGCCTGCTGGGGATCGACCGGGGGCAGCGGCGTGGTGCAGCCGCCGAGCAGCAGCAGAGGAAGCAGCAGGCGCAGACGCATGGATGGCGACTCGCGACAGGGAGATCAGCCGAGTCTACACGTCGCCGCAACGACTGGCAGTGCTGCGCGCCACTTCCTGGTTGCGCTCGTCATAGAGGCGCGCCCAGGGTCGCCAACCGGTCTGGCCGGCTTCCAGGCGATAGCGCTCGCCCGCGGCGAAGGCCTTGTAGTTGAGGGTCACCAGGCAGGTGCGCGCCAGCGGATCGGCCACCTGGGCGCCGATGTTGGTAGGCTGCACCTCGAACTGATAGCGTACCTGCAGATCGTGGTTTCCCGGCCAGACCTGGAAGTAGCGTTTGTCTTCGAGATCCTTGCGATCGGCGCGCAGGGCTTCCAACTTGGCCTTGCCGTCGCTGTCCAGATCGATCCAGGCCTGCGCAGGATCCGGCTTGGGCAACGGCCACAGGGAACAGCCCCCCAGGAACAGCACAGGCAACAGCAGGCACAGTCTACGCATGACGGCTACAACTCCGGGCAGGGAAGGGTGCGCCACCCAGTCAGGCACCCTGCCTGCGCAACGCGCGAGCCGTTGGCTGGCGCTGCTGTCCCTCTTGATCGGACTGAGCGGTTGTACCTCGGTCGGGTACTACGCTCAGATGGTACAGGGCCAGTGGGCGCTGATCCGTGATCGCGAGCCCATTGCGACGGTCGTCGCAGATCCCGCGCGGCCCGTCGCCCTGCGCGAACGCCTCGCTGCCGCCGCGGGGGCTCGACGCTTCGCCAGTGCCGAATTGGCTCTGCCGGACAACGCCAGCTATCGCGGTTTCGTCGAACTCAAGCGACCCTTCGTGCTGTGGAATGTCTTCGCCACCGCCGAATTCTCCACCCGACCCACCACCCACTGCTTTCCCATCGCCGGTTGCGTGGCCTATCGCGGCTACTACCGGGAAGCCAAGGCCCGAGCTGAGGCGCAGCGGCTGCAGGCGCAGGGTCAGGACACCTACGTCGGCGGCGTGCCGGCCTATTCGACCCTGGGCTGGTTCAGCGATCCGCTGCTCAGCAGCATGCTGCGCTGGGACGACGACCAGGTGGCCGCGACCATCTTCCACGAGTTGGCGCACCAGCGCTTCTATCTGCCCGGCGATACCGCCTTCAACGAATCCTACGCCACCTTCGTCGAGGGCGAAGGTCTGCGACAATGGCGCGCCAGTCGTGGCCTGCCGCCGCCGGACGCTGGGCGCGAGGCCCGCTACCAGCAATTTCGCGCCCTGCTGCTGACCACCCGCGACGACCTGGCCAGGCTCTATGCCCAGCCGCTGGCGCCGGTGGCCATGCGCGCGGCCAAGGCCCGGCGTTTCGCCCGATTGCGTGCTGACTATCAGCGCCTGCGCGCCACCCCGGCCTGGCGTGACGAGCGTCGCTTCGATGGCTGGATGAGCCAGCCACTCAACAACGCGCGGCTGGTGCCCTATGGCCTGTACGAACAGTGGGTACCGGCCTTTGACGCCCTCTATCGGCAGCACCCGGGCAACTGGCCGGCGTTCTTCCACCGGGTCCGGCTGCTGGGCGAACGCCCGGCGGTCGAACGTGAGCAGGCGCTCAGGGCGCTGCTCGACCAGGCAACACCGCAGCCCTAGCGCGGTGCCCGCCAGTTGGACCAGGCGGCGACCAGACCCAGCGCTGCCGCCAGGGCCAGTCCCAGGCGCGGGGCCAGGCCGCCATCCAGATGCAGCAGCAGCGCCAGGGCCGCGGCGCCCAGGGCCATGCCAGTCTGCCGGGCGGTGGCCTGGACGCCGCCGGTGGCACCGTTGCGACCGAGCGGGGCAGCGGTCAGCATGATCCTGTTGTTGGGCACCTGGAAGAAGCCGAAGCCAATACCCCCGACGATCAGGCAGGGAACCAGCAGCGTGGTGGAGTGTTCCAGCGGCATTACCGCGGCCGCCGCCAGCCCCAGGGCGATCCCCAGCCCCCCGAGCATGCACAGCCGCTGCGGCGGATGGCGGTCGGCCAGCCGCCCGGCCACTTGCGCCGAGACGGCCACGGTGAGCGGCCAAGCCAGCATCAACAGGGCCACTTGCAAGGGCACCAGTCCGAGCTGGTGCTGCAGATAGAAGGGCAGGGCGAGAAAGCAGAGCATCTGCGCGGCAAAGGAGCAGACCGAGGCCAGCACCGAATGGCGCATGGCCGGCAGCCCCAGCAGGTCCACTGGAAGCAGGGGCGCCGGCAAGCCGCGCTCGCGGCGCACCAGCAGCACCAGGCTGGCCGCGGCTAGCAACAACAGGGCCACCCCCTGCAGCGGCGCGCCGCCGAGCCGCTCCAGACCGCCGATGCCGGCGCAGAACAGCAGGGCGTTGAGCAGCACACTGACGGGATCGAGACGGCGTTGCGCGTGGGGGCTGTCGGGCAGGTTGCGCACTAGCAGGCCGACCAGGATGGCCAGGGGTACGTTGATCGCGAACAGCCAGGGCCAGCCGCCCAGCGCCAGGATGGCCGCGCCTAGGCTGGGCGCGGCCGCCGAACCCAGGGCTACGCACAGGGCGTTGATGGCGATGCCCCGCCCGAGGCGGGCGCGTGGATAGGACAGCCGCACGATGCCGGCGCTGACGCACATGATGGCGGCGGCGCCGACCCCCTGCAGCGCCCGGGCAGCCACCAAGCTGGCCAGATCCGGCGCCAGGGCGCAGCCCAGGGAAGCCAGGCCGAAGATGCCGACCCCGACGGCGAATACCGGACGCAGGCCGTGGCGCTCGGCCACCGCGGCCAGCGGAAACAGCAGGGCGACCAGGCTCAGCTGGTAGGCGCTGACGATCCACACCGCCGCGGCGGCGGACACATCCAGGGCCTCGGCGATGGTGGGCAACGCCAGGTTGGCGATGCCGCTGTCCAGCACCGTCATGCTGATGGCCAGCAGCAGGGCGGCGACCGCCCGGTAGCGTCGGGGTCGCGGCAGGCCATCGGCGAGGGGGGCGGTGGTAGTCAATCCTCGACCTTCACATGCTGGTCGCTCTCGCCGAGCTTCCAGTAGCCGGCGGCCTTGACCCAGTCCCGCGGCAGACCCTTGGCCAGCAGCACCTGACGCGCGGCGCGGGCCTGGGTCGCCTCACCGGCGATCCAGGCATAGCCTTCACCCGCGGGCAACTCCAGCTGCTCCAGGGCCTGCACCAAGGCATTGGCCTCGGTTTCGCGATAGACCCAGCGGATCTCGGCGGCGGCGGCCGTCGACAGGGCGATCTCCAGGCCAGGACGAGCCACTTCGGCGACGACCTGAACGCGGACGCTGGCGGCCAGTTGCTCCAGGCGCCGAGCGATGGCGGGCAGGGCGGTCTCGTCGCCGGCCAGCAGGTACCAGTCGAAGTCCTCGGGCGGCACCAGGGCGCCCTTGGGGCCACCGATGATCAGCTCGGCACCCGGCTGCGCCTGGCGCGCCCAGGTGGTCAGCACCCCGGCTTCATGCAGATAGAAGTCGATGGCCAGTTCGCCACGGGCGGCATCGTAGTGGCGCGGGGTGTAGTGCCGACCGACCAGCTGCTCGGGATTGGCAGCGCGGATCGGGGTGGTGTCGGCGGGGACGAACAGCTTCACGTGTTCGTCGAAGGCTGCGCTCTGGAAATCGGCCAGGTCGCTGCCACCAAAGGTCAGGCGCAAGAGGTCGCCACCCAGGTCTTCGCGGCGGACGACGGTCGCCCAGCGGCGCTTGAGGTCGAAGCGCACGCGCTGGAACAGGTGAGGGGCACTGGCATCGCCCTCGCGGCTGTGAAAAGATGTCGCCATTTCGGAGGTACCATTCATTGAGGTTCCTCACTATATTCGAGGTAAGTAGTTGTCATGTCAACCGCCGCCGCCATTGCCGAAGCCCTGATGGATCTGAAACGGCAGATGCGCCAACAACTGGATGAGACCCTCAAGGCCTCCGGACTTTCCTTTGCCCGCTACAAGGTGCTCAAGGTGCTAGAACGCCTGGGACCCTGCCGCCCGGGCGAGGTCGCCGAACAACTGCGCCATGCGCCGCGCACCCTGACCGATGCCTTCGACGCCCTGGAGCGTGACGGCCTGGTCCGCCGCGAGCCCCATCCCCAGGATCGCCGCGCTCTGCTGGTGCACCTGACCGAGCAGGGGCGCCAGGCCCTGGATCAGGCCCAGACACCCCGGACCCAGGCGCTGGAGGCGGTCTTCGCGCCCCTGGATGCAACTGAGCAGGCACAACTGCTGGCCTATCTGGAGCGCGTCCGTATTCGTCGTTGAGTGGCGGGCGAACTCCGTGGCGGTCGTTGCGCTCGAAAGAAGGACCCTATCGAGGAGAGCCTGCCATGAGTGACCAGCGTTCCGATGCCCACCTGGGCAAGACCCCACCCAACGAACCCGCGCTCGATGAAGCGGGACGCCCCGTGGATGTGGTGAAGAAAGACATGGAGCAGCCGGAATCGACGCCGACCGATGGCATCGACAAGGTCCTCACGCCCACCGATATCAAGACCAAGGAACAGGAAGCCGAGGCGCTCAAGCGCAAGAACGCCGAGGTCGAGCGCAAGCTGGAGCGCTGATGCTCCACGTGGAACCTCGGCTGGCCGAGGTATCCATGGCGTCTTTGCCTCGGAGCCGGCCAAAGCCAAGGTTCCTCATAGTGCCTTTGCACTGGCTGCGAATAGGTGAGGCGCCTAGCCTGGGCGCTGATCATCTCTTCTTGGCGTCAGGCGCACCGATGGACCAGGCCACCTTCATCGAGCAACTCGCCCGCGAGGGTTTCCAGCCACCGGTGCTGGTCGAGCGCGACGCACTGGGCAGGCTGGAATCCCATGCTCACTTCTTCAAAGCCAGGGCGCTGGTGATCCAAGGTGAATTGCACATCCGTACCGCCGCTGGCGAACGCCACTACGGCGTCGGCGACATCTTTCAGCTCGCCGCCCAGGAGCCGCATTCCGAGGTCTTCGGCCCCATGGGCGTGCGTTACCTGGCGGGTCGGCGACCGGCCTAGCCTTCGCTGTCGTTCTTCTCGATGTCCTTGCGTTGGCGGTTGAGGATCACGCAACCGTAGATGCCGCCGCCCAACAGCAACACGGCGAGGATGGAAAAGAGGGTCATGAAGATGGAGTCGTTCATCGTACTCTCCGAAAGCGGGGTCGGAGCAGTCTAGCGACTTGCGGACAGCTCGGCGAACAGGCTCTGGAACAGGGTGTTGCCGACGCCGGAGCGGCATCGGCAGGCGCCCCAGACCCTTAGCCTTCGAGCGTGGCGTTCAGGTTGATCTTGGCGCCCTTGAGCACCTTGGACACCGGGCAACCTTCCTTCGCCTGGTTGGCGATGGTGGTGAACTGTTCCTGGGTGGCACCGGGGATCTTGGCCTTCATGGTCAGATCGATGGTGGTGATCTCGAAGCCGTCGCCGACCTTGTCCAGGGTCACGTCGGCCTTGGTCTCGATCCGCTCGGGAGTCAGGCCGTTCTGGCCCAGCAGCATGGAGAAGGCCATGGAGAAGCAGCCGGCATGGGCTGCGCCGATCAATTCTTCGGGATTGGTGCCCGGAGTGCCTTCGAAACGGGTGTTGAAGCCGTAGGCATTGTCCTTGAGCGCGCCGCTCTCGGTGGAGATATGGCCCTTGCCATCCTTCAGACCGCCTTGCCAGACCGCGGAAGCATATTTCTTCATGGAGCGTCTCCGGTTGTAGATTAGGAATCCATCTAGAACCAGGCGGCAGCCGGTAAGTTCGTTGCAGTCGATCCGGGAACTGCGTGGTCAACCTCTTTCGACCATCCCTGGAGGCCCCCATGAACTATCGCACTCTCGGCCGCACCGGTCTGAAGATCTCGCCCCTTTGCCTCGGCTGCATGACCTATGGCGTGCCCGAGCGCGGCAATCATCCCTGGACCCTGCCGGAAGACCAGAGCCAGCCGCTGCTGAAGAAGGCCCTGGATCTGGGCATCAATTTCTTCGACACCGCCAACAGCTACTCCGACGGCACCAGCGAAGAGATCGTCGGCCGCTTCCTCAAGGCCCACGCCGTGCGCGAGGAGATCGTGCTGGCGACCAAGGTGTACTTCCCTCTGCGCGACAAGCCCAATGTCGGTGGCCTGTCGCGCAAGGCCATCTTCGCCGCCATCGACGCCAGTCTGCAGCGCCTGGGCACCGATTACGTTGATCTCTACCAGATCCATCGCTGGGACTATCACACGCCCATCGAGGAGACCCTGGAGGCCCTGCACGACGTGGTCAAGGCCGGCAAGGCGCTGCACATCGGCGCCAGCAGCATGTACGCCTGGCAATTCGCCAAGGCGCTGCACACCGCCGAACGCCATGGCTGGACCAGATTCGCCACCATGCAGAACCACCTCAACCTGCTCAATCGCGAAGAGGAGCGGGAGATGCTGCCGCTGTGCCGCGACGCCGGCGTTGGCGTGATCCCCTGGAGTCCGCTGGCCCGTGGCCGCCTGACCCGCGACTGGGACGCCAGCACGGCGCGTACCGAAAGCGATGCCTTCGGCAAGACGCTCTATACCGCCAGCGAGGAATCCGATCGGCAGATCGTGGCTGCCGTGGCCCGCATCGCCGAAGCCCGCGGCGTACCGCGCGCTCAGGTGGCGCTGGCCTGGCTGCTGCAGAAGCCGGGCATCGACGCGCCCATCGTCGGCGCCTCCAAGCCGCAGCATCTGGAAGACGCGATGGCGGCGCTGGGGCTGCACCTGAGCGACGAAGAGATCGCCGCCCTGGAAGCGCCCTATGTGCCGCATCCGGTGGTGGGGTTCAGCTGAGACGGGGCCTTGCCCTCACCCCAGCCCTGTCCCGGAGGGAGAGGGGGAAGAGCGGGATGGAGTGCCGGCTGAGGTTCCATGCCCGGGGCCCCAAGGATCCTTCCCCTTGGCGCCCCAAGGCTGAGGCCGGGCTAGCGCTAGCAATAAAAGACGCTTCAGGCTTATTCAAACTCACCCTGCAAAGCCGAGGACCGCTCTGCTCCCCTCTCCCTCAGGGAGAGGGGCCGGGGGTGAGGGTGCCCGACCCTAGGCGAACTGGTCGGCGATCTGCCGCTCGGCGCTGGCCAGGGCCGCGCTCTTGGCTTCGTCGCCATAGGCCAGGCCTTCGGCGCGAACGATCTGGATGTCGGTGATGCCGAGAAAGCCCAGCAGCAGCTGCAGATAGTCCTCGTGGGCGATGCCGGTGGGCTTGCCGGCATGGATGCCGCCCGCGGTGGCGACGATGATCGCCTTCTTGTCGCCACACAGGCCTTCCGGACCGGCTTCGCTGTAGCGGAAGGTGGTACCGGCCACGGTGATGCGGTCGATCCAGGCCTTGAGCTGGGTCGGAATGGTGAAGTTGTACATGGGCGCACCCAGCACCAGTACGTCGGCGGCGAGGAATTCCTGCAGGGCGCGGGCATTGCGCTCCGCTTCGTCGCGCTGTTCGGCGCTGCGCTGCTCGGCCGGGGTGGCCCCAGCGGCCAGGCTGGCGCCGGAGAAGTGCCCGAGGGCGTCGTGGGCGAGGTCATGGTAGATGACCTCCAAACCCGGCGTGGCGGCCTTGAGCGCGTCAACGACCTTGGCGGTCAAGGCGCGGGAGGCGGAGTGATCGCCGAGGATGCTGGAATCGATGTGCAAGAGTTTCATGGCGGTAGTCCTGTAGGGTTCGACGCGATGAGCCCAGACTACCGATAAGACGATCTCCTGATTAGACGGCTAAAATGCGATGCATCGTCCCATGGATAGGACAATCGCTCATGCAAGATCTCAATGACCTCGCCTACTTCGCCAAGGTGGTGGAGGCCGGTGGCTTCGCCGCCGCCGGGCGGCTGCTGGGCATTCCCAAGTCGCGGCTGTCCCGCCGCATCGCCGAGCTGGAGACCCGTCTGGGCGCGCGCTTGTTGCAGCGCACCACCCGCACCCTGACCCTCACCACCCTGGGCGAGCGCTATCTGGTGCACTGCCAGGCGCTGTTGCGCGAGGCGGAAAGCGCCGCCGAAACCGCCGCCAGCCTGTCCAGCGAGCCGCGTGGACCGCTACGAGTGTCCTGCCCAGTGGCCCTGGCGCAGCAGTATCTTCCCGAGGTGGTGACGCAGTTCCTCGCGCGCTATCCCCAGGTGCAGCTGGACATGCTGCTGGTCAATCGGCGGGTGGACATCATCAACGAAGGGGTGGACGTCGCCATGCGCGTGCGGGACGTGGACGACGAAGAACCTGGCCTGGTGGTGCGGCGGCTGCGCCAGGCTTCCGTGGTGTTGGTGGCGGCACCCGAACTGCTCGCCGGGCGACGGCTGGATACCCCGGAGGCCTTGCTAGGCCTGCCCTTGCTGGGCGCCCTGGAGGTGGATCGCAAGGTACACCTGCGTCTGGCAGGACCTCAGGGCGAACGTCGCGAGCTGATACTGGAAGCGCGTCTGGGCATCGATGACTTCGGCGTGCGCAAGGCCGCCGCCCTGGCCGGGCTCGGCTATACCCTGCTGCCATTGCCCTATTGTCAGGCCGAGCTGGCCGAGGGCCGCCTGCAACGTCTGCTGCCGGACTGGTCGATCCCCGGTGGCCATCTCCAGGCCGCCTATGCGCACCGCCGCGGCCAACTGCCGGCAGTGCGCGCCTGGCTGGAGCACCTGGAAGAGAATTTTCGGGATCAGGGCAGTGCGCCGGTCTAGATCACCGTCGCCCAGGCCGAGGCGAGCAGCAGCGCCGCCATCCCCAGGTTGAAGCCGCGCCAGGCGCGGGTCGATTTCAGGCCATGCGCCGCGACCCGGCCAAGCAGCGCCCAGAGACCCAGGCAGGGCACGGACACCAGCAGGAACACCAGCGCCAGGACCAGCACCTGCCGCCAGAGGTCGGCGCCGGGCTCGGCATAGACCGTCACCACCGCCAGCGCCATGCTCCAGCTCTTGGGGTTGAGCACCTGCAGCCCGGCGGTGCCGCCGAAGCCCAGGTGGGCGCTGTCGTCCGCCACCGCGGGCGCGCCGGCGCGGGCCAGTTGCCAGGCCAGCCAGCTCAGCCAGAGCACCCCGGCCCAGGCCAGGCCGCGCTGCCAGTCGGGATGTCGCGCCAGGGTCTGGCCGAGACCGAAGCCCACCACCAGGACCAGGGCCACCGCGCCCAGGCTACCGCCCAGCACCAGGGGCAGACTGGCCCGGGCGCCGTGGCGGGCACTGTGGCCGAGGATGAGCACATTGGTCGGCCCGGGGGTGATGGAGGCGACCAGGCGAACAGCAGGAAGGGCAACAGGGACATGGGAGACTCCTGGTTTGGAGGGAGCCCCAGGGTCGCAAGCCTGCCGCTAGCGGTCTGGAAGATTCGAGCAGCGCGCGCGATAGGCCGCCGGGGTCAGGCCATAGGCGCGGCGGAACCAGCGACCCAGGTGACTCTGGTCGGCGAAGCCCAGGGCGGCGGCGGTCTCCGCCGGCGACAGGCCGTCGGCCAGCAGGCGGCGTGCCCGCGACAACCGCAGCTGTACCAGATAGGCGTGGGGCGCCAGACCAAAGGCCGCCTTGAAGGCGCGAGTCAGGCGGAATCTGTCCACGCCACAGGCCTGGGCCAGTGCTTCCAGGCCGATGTCTTCGTGGTGATGGGCATGCAGGAAGTCCCGCGCGCGCAGAGCGACCTGGGGCAGGCGCGGATCGCCCGCCTGGGGCGCTCGCCATTGCAGTTGCGGCAGGAGGCGCAGCAACAGGGCGTCCAGGGCGCTCTGGCGGACGATCCGCAGCTCTGGCCGACTCAGGACCTCATGGGCCCAGGCCACCGCGCGGTGCAGTTCGGCCTGGTCCACCAGGGTACGGGCGAAGCCCGGTTCGCCCAGCGGCCGGGCATCACCGTGCAGGCCTTGCAGCTCGCGCGCCAGCCACTGGGGATCGAGGTAGAGCATGGAATAGGTGAAGCCCTCGGTTTCCGGCGCCTGGCCGTCGTGCAACTCGCCGGGCTCCAGCAGAAAGACCTGCCCCGGGGTGCTCAGGTGGCGCTGGCCCCGACAGTGGAATTGCTGCAAGCCCTGCTCGGTGTAGCCCACCAGATAGGCGTCGTGCCAGTGCGGATCATAGGCATGGCCCTCGAAATGGGCGCGCAAGGTCTCGATGCCGGTGTCGGCGTCCTGCTGCAGCTGGATCCAGTGATCGTCGGCCATGGCGAGAGAAGGGGATCTGCGGGCTTTCCAGTCTAGCTACGGACCCGGTGCCGGTCTGGAAGATTCGTGCAGCCTAGTGTGGTGTTTCAGAAGTTCGCGCAAGAATTGGCGAGTGATTTTTTGCGGTTCGGCGTTCCGACTTGGGCTAGGCGTCGCGACGAGTCATAGCAGGGCTATGGCGAGGAGTGGCAACGCCGCTCAAGCCGAAAAAGCGCCGCCAAAATTGTGCAGTTAACTTCTGAAACACCACACTAGCGCCCCAGCCGCGCGGGCAGCTCCTGCGCCAGATGGCGGATCAGTTCGGAAAGCCGACGCGGCACATGGCGCTGCTGGCGGTGTACCGCATAGATGGCTGCAGCCGGCGCCTCATGATCGGTCAGCACTGGCACCAGGGCGCCACTGGCGATCAGCTCGGCCACGTCCCATTCCGATCTCAGGATCAGTCCGTGGCCCTCCAGCGCCAGGCGCACCACCACCTCGCCATCGTTGCTGCTGAGGCTGCCGCGCACCTTCTGGGCGAAGTGCTGGCCGGCCTTGGTGAAGCGCCAGACGGCGTAGTCGCCCGCGTCCTGGCGCAGCACCAGGCAATTGTGCCGCGCCAGGTCCGCCACGCTTTCCGGCACGCCGGCCCGAGCCAGGTAGGCGGGGGCGGCGCAGAGCAGGCGACGGTTATCCAGTAGGCGGTGGGCGATGACCCGGGCGTCCGGTGGCTCGCCGACACGGATATCCAGGTCGAAGGGCCCTTCCAGCAGGTTCACCGGATGGCTGGAGAGGTGCAGATTGACTTCCAGCCCGGGATGGCGGTGGGCGAAGTCCGACAGCAGCGGCGCCAGGTGCCGGCGGCCGAAGCCGAAGGTGGCGTTGAGATTGAGCACCCCGCTCAGGGGCGCATCGGGCCTTCCGACGGCGGCCTCCAGGTCTTCCAGCTGGGTCAGCAGCGGTCGGGCGCCTTCCAGATAGCGAAGGCCCTCCGGCGTCAGGTCCAGCCGCCGGGTGGTCCGGCGGATCAATTGCACGCCCAGGCGGCGCTCCAGGACAGTGAGTCTCTTGCTGACCGCCGCCAGGGACAGCCCCAACTCCCGGGCAGCGGCGGTCAGGCTGGGGTGGCCGGCCAAGCGGACAAAGAAGGCAAGGTCGTCAGCGGACAAGATTCTTGATCCCAGGTTAAGAATGGCTTTCCCTGCGACGGGATTGTACGCCTCCGGCGCGAGACTACACTGGGTCCATCCCACCCAGACTGCCGGAGAAAAGCCATGCAAGCGTCCAAGCCCTACAAGATCGCGGTCATCGCCGGTGACGGCATTGGCAAGGAAGTCATGCCCGAAGGTATCCGCGTGCTGGACGCCGCTGCCCAGCGCTTCGGTATCGACCTGCAGTGGGACCATTTCGACTTCGCCAGCGCCGAGTACTACCAGGCCCACGGCAAGATGCTGCCGGACGACTGGTTCGAGACGCTCAAGGACTACGACGCCCTCTACTTCGGCGCCGTCGGCTGGCCGGACGTGGTGCCCGACCACATCTCCCTCTGGGGCTCGCTGCTGCAATTCCGCCGTCGCTTCGACCAGTACGTCAACCTGCGACCCTGCCGGCTGATGCCCGGGGTCAAGGCGCCCCTGGCCAATCGCCAGCCGGGCGACATCGACTTCTATGTGGTGCGCGAGAACACCGAGGGCGAGTACTCCAGTGTCGGCGGCATCATGTTCGAGGGCACCGAACGCGAGGTGGTGATCCAGGATACGGTCATGACCCGCCACGGCACCGACCGCATCCTCAAGTTCGCCTTCGATCTGGCCCAGCAGCGGCCACGCAAGAAGCTGACCTCGGCCACCAAGTCCAATGGCATCGCCATCACCATGCCCTGGTGGGACAAGCGCGTGGAGGAGATGGGCAAGGCCTATCCGGACGTGGCGGTGGACAAGTTCCACATCGACATCCTCACCGCCAACTTCGTCCTGCACCCGGACTGGTTCGACGTGGTGGTGGCCAGCAACCTGTTCGGCGACATCCTCTCCGACCTGGGCCCGGCCTGCACCGGCACCATCGGTATCGCGCCTTCGGCCAACATCAACCCGGAACGCAATTTCCCCAGTCTATTCGAGCCGGTGCACGGCTCGGCGCCGGACATCGCCGGCCGCGGCATCGCCAATCCCATCGGCCAGATCTGGTGTGGCGCCATGATGCTGGAGCATCTCGGCCATGCCGACGCCGGCGCTGCCGTGGTGGCGGCCATCGAGGCCGTGCTGCGCCAGGCTCCCGAACAGGCGCCCCTGACCCGCGACCTCGGCGGCCAGGGCACCACTGAGAGCCTGGGTCAGGCCATCGCCGCGGCTCTGGCCTGAGATGGACGGCCTCTTTGCGGGCTTCGAACAGCGGCGGCTGAACGTCGGCGGCGTCGAGATCAATTACCGCGTCGGTGGTCAAGGGCCTGCGCTGCTGCTGCTCCACGGCCATCCCCAGACCCATGTGATGTGGCACAGGGTGGCGCCGCGGCTGGCCGAGCGCTTTACCCTGGTGGCCGCCGACCTGCGCGGCTATGGCGACAGCGCCAAGCCCGACGCGGGCACGGAGGCCTACAGCAAGCGCACCCTGGCGCGGGACAACGTCGAGCTGATGCGCCTGCTGGGCCACCAGCGCTTCGCCGTGCTGGCCCACGACCGCGGCGCCCGGGTCGCCCATCGCCTGGCGCTGGATCATCCCGCGGCGGTGGAGCGGCTGATGCTGCTGGACATCGCGCCGACCCTGGCCATGTATCGGCAGACCGACGAGGCCTTCGCCCGGGCCTATTGGCACTGGTTCTTCCTGATCCGCCCGGCGCCGTTGCCCGAGCGGTTGATCGAAGCCGATCCGGAAGGCTATCTCAAGGGCGTGATGGGTACGCGCAGTGCCGGCCTGGCCCCCTTTCCACCGGAAGTGCTAGCCGAATACCTGCGCTGCCTGAGCCTGCCTGGCACCGCCCGGGGCATCTGCGAGGACTACCGCGCCAGTGCCGGGATCGACCTGGAGCACGACCAGGCCGACCTGGATGCCGGGCGCCGCCTGGAGCTGCCGTTGCGGGTGCTCTGGGGCGCCGAAGGCACTGTCGGGCGTTGCTTCGATCCGCTGGCCGAATGGCGCCAGGTGGCCACCCAGGTCAGTGGTTGCGCCTTGCCGGGTGGCCATTACCTGGCGGAGGAGTTACCGGATCTGGTCGTGGCAGAAGCGCTGGCCTTCTTTGGTTGAGTCGATGACCGCAAAGGAGTGTTGCGTCATCTAGCTGTAACAAAGTGTGACGTCATTGAGGTCGAGTCAGTCTATTCGTGAAATTTTCGTGAAAAGAGACCTCGATGAACGCTCCCCTCTTCACCGCCAACTGGCAGTGGCGTCGCCTGGCGCTGTGCCAGGCTCTGGCCCTGGGCCTGCTGCTGCTCTGGCTCATTCCCACCGTTCGTACCCAGTTACTGGCCTTCGATGCCGGGCTATTCCACGCCCTCAATGCCCCTCTGGCGCATTCCGCCGCCTGGCTCTATCTCTGGACCTTCTTCAGCCTGCGACCGGTGGATGCCCTGGTTGGCCTGGTGCTGCTGGCCTTGCTGGTTCGCGGCGGCTGGGCCTATCCGACCCATCAGGTACGGCCAGCGCTGGCCGCCTTCATCGGCCTGCTGGTGATCCTACTGATCGTGCGGACCTTGCTGACCAAGGGCATCGAGGTCTGGGGTCTGCAGCATTCCAGTCCGTCCGACGTGCTCGCGGGCGCCTATCTGCTCAGCGATCGCTTTCCCGGGCTGGAACACGGTTGGGAATTGAAGGACAGATCCGGCGCCAGCTTTCCCGGCGACCACGCCTCGGTGCTGCTGCTCTGGGCGCTGTTCATGGCGCACTTCACCCGCGGCGGACGCCGCCTGGTGGTGGCCGCGCTGGCGGTGCTGTTCATGCTGCCGCGCCTGGTGGCCGGCGCCCACTGGGGTTCGGATGACTACATCGGTGGCCTGGCGCTGGCCCTGGGCGTCATCAGCCTGGGCCTGCACACGCCGCTGGCCGCCGTCTTCGCCCGCCAGGGTGAGCGTCTGCTGGCGCCACCCCTGCGTGGCCTGGGGCGGCTGCCGGTGTTGGGCTGCCTGAGTCTGCTGCGACCCTAGGGTGCCTTAGGCGCGCGCCTGGGCCAGGGCCGGCAGCAATTGCTGGTCGATGGCCTGGCGTACCGCCGGCAGCAGCGCCGCGCTGCCGGACAGCAACTCCTGGATCAGTTGGCGCAGGGCCTGGGCACGCTCCTGGTTGAGCCCGGTCACGGCCTGGCGACAGGCTTCGTCCGCGGTTGCCGCGGGCGTCACGTTGAAACCCAGCGCACGCAGGCGGTCGCGGAAGTCGTCCTGGTCGATCAAGTCGGCGATCATCATGGCACTGCCCTCTCAGGTGGAATGCCTGGATTCTCCCATTGGCACCGCAGACGGCAAGCCGGTCTGGCGTCGCCACATAGCCCGATGTCGTTTTTGGAAAGCGCCGCGCCCGCCAGCCAGGCAATGTAGGTTTATTACGACGCCCTGCCTGGACAATCTGCCGCAGGGTCAAAACCGACGTTCGCCATTAGAATGCGCCCTATCCACGATATTTTGCGGTTGTTCGCCTCCAGAGCCGAGCAATCCACGGTTACACACTGAGGCCCATCAGGGCGTTTGAACCTCTTCCGTCTCCAGCGGTTGAGGTTTTTTTTTGTCTTTTGACAGGTTGGCCGCGAGTGCCAAGCCCAGTTCGCCGCCGAGAAAGCGCTCCAGGACGCACCTCAGCGCCTCGGCCCGTCGACCCGGGGCGCGCAGGGCGCCATGCAGCAGGCCCGCGCCCTCCCACAGGCGACTGGGCGTCCCTCCGGCGCGCAAGGCGGCAGCATAGGCGCGGCCGTGATCGGCCAGGGGATCGCGCTGGGCCACGGCGACCAGGGCGGGCGCCAGCCCGCTGAAATCGCCAGCCTGCAGCGGCAAGGCGAGGGGATCCCGGCGATCTTCCGGGCGGGGCAGATAGGCATCCAGACAGGCGCGCCAGTCGGTGGCGCTCAGCAGCGGCGCCTGGGCCTGATGGCGTTCGCTGGGCAGCACCTGGGCGGTCAATGCCGGATAGATCAGTGCCTGGGCCCGCGGCTGGGCGCGACCCTGTTGGCGCAGCGCCAGGCACAGGGCCGCGGCGAGAGTGCCGCCGGCACTGTCGCCGGCCACCGCCAGCCGGCGCTCGTCCAATCCCAGTGCCTGAGCCTCACGTTGTAGCCAGTCCCAGGCCCGCCGGGCATCGTCCAGGGCGGCAGGATAGGGATGCTCCGGCGCCAGGCGATAGTCCACCAGCAGCACCGCCAACCCCAGCCGCCGCGCCAGGCGCGCCGCGAGAAAGCCGTGGGAATCCAGATCGCCGAGCATCCAGCCGCCGCCGTGCAGATAGAGCAGGGCGGGGTGGTTGGCGTGGGTGCCTGGCGGTGCCACCAGCCGCAGTGGTACCCCACCGGCACGGTGATCACTGATCGCCAGCCCCTGGTAGTCCGCTGGCGCCAGGGCCGCGCAGAGCCGGGCATAGGCCTGGCGCTGGGCGGTGATGTCCGGATCCTGGGTGGCGAAGGCCTGGCTGGCCGTGACGAAGGCGGCCATGTCCGCCGACAGCGGCGGCGCCTTCATGGGCGGGGCGGGGGCAGGCCGATGACCCGCCCGACATGCTCTGGCCAGGGCTCGTCCCGCTGCGCCGCCAGCCGGGTCGCCAGCCAGTCGTGCACCCGTGGCGCGAAGGGCGCGGAACGGGGGCCGTCCAGGTGGACGTGCAGCAGCAGTTGCTCGGAGGCGGCCAGCAGGTCGGCCTGGCCCTGGTGATGGAGGCCGAAGTGCAGGTGCAGGCGCTTGGCGTCCAGCGCCAGGAATCTCACCCTCACCTCCAGCCGGGCATCCGCCTTCACCTCGTGCAGGAAATTGAGGTGGCACTCCAGGGTGAACAGCGAGTGCCCGCTGGCCGCGCGACCGGCGGCGTCCAGGCCCATGGCGTCCATCAGGGCGTCGGTGGCATGGCTGAAGATCAGCAGGTAATAGGCGTCGCGCAGGTGGCCGTTGTAGTCGACCCACTCGGGGGCGACCGAAGTCCGGTGGATGATCATGGCCGCTCCTAGTCCTGAATCCCGTGGCGCGCCTTGCAACTGGCGATGGCCGCCTGGACCGCCAGCAGGCAGTCGTCGCGATAGCGCTCCAGGGCGGCCAGCTCCAGGTCGCCTTGCTGGGCCTGGGTACCCTCGACCACGGCGTCGATCAGGCCGTCGGTCAGCTCCGGGGCTTCCAGGTAGGTCCAGGGCAGCTTCAGCGCCGGGCCGAATTGCTGCATGAAGTGGCGCATGCCCGCCGGGCCGCCGGCCAGGGTGTAGGTGAGGAAGGTGCCCATGAACGACCAGCGCAGGCCGGCGCCGTAGCGGATAGCGTCGTCGATTTCGCCGGTGGTGGCGACCCCGTCGTTGACCAGGTGCAGGGCCTCGCGCCAGAGGGCTTCGAGCAGGCGATCGGCGATGAAACCGGGCACCTCCTTGCGCACCCGCAACGGTCGCATGCCCAACTCGCGATAGAAGGCTTCGGCGCACGCCAGGTTGGCCGCCGAGGTATGGCTGCCACCCACCACCTCCACCAGTGGCAGGAGATAGACCGGATTGAACGGATGGCCCACCAGGCAGCGCTCGGGGTGCAGCGCCTCGGCATAGAAGTCGCTGGGCAGCAGGCCCGAGGTGCTGGAGCAGATCAGGGCGTCGGGCCGTGCCGCGCGACTGACCTGGGCATGCAGTTCGCGCTTGAGCTCCAGGCGTTCGGGGGCGCTTTCCTGGATGACGTCGGCGCTGGCGACCGCGGCGTCCAGATCGGTATGGAACGTCAGGCGGTCCAGGCTGGCACCGGGCGCCAGGCCCTGGGCCTCCAGCGCGGGCCAGGCATTGGCCAGGCGGGTGCGCAGGGCGGCTTCGGCACCGGGCGCCGGGTCCCAGGCGCGTACGTCCAGGCCGCGGGCCAGGGCGCGGGCGATCCAGCCGGCGCCGATCACGCCGGTCCCAAGGGCGGCGAAGACGGCGCTCATCGGGCACCTCCCAGCTGCATCCGGTCCCGCCCTTCGGCGGGGCTCAGGGCGTGGCCGCCCAGCCGTTCGATGATCTGGATGACCCGCTCCACCAGGCTGCCATTGGTGGCATGGACACCCCGGTCCAGCCAGAGATTGTCTTCCAGGCCGACGCGCACGTTGCCGCCCAGCAGCATGGCCTGGGCGGCCATGGGCATCTGCATCCGGCCGATGCCGAAACCGGCCCAGCAGGCGCCCGCCGGCAGGTTGTCGACCATGGCCTTCATGGTGGTGGTGTCGGCCGGGGCGCCCCAGGGAATGCCCAGGCACAGCTGGAACAGCGGATCCTTCAGCAGGCCTTCCTTGAGCAACTGCTTGGCGAACCAGAGGTGGCCGGTGTCGAAGATCTCCAGCTCGGCCTTCACCCCCAGTTCGGTGATGCGCCTGGCCCCGGCGCGCAGTTGCGCGGGGGTGGAGACATAGATGAAGTCGCCATCGCCGAAGTTGAGGGTGCCGCAATCCAGGGTGCAGATGTCCGGACGCAATTCCTCGATGTGCAGCAGGCGGGTGAGGGGGCCGACCAGGTCCGAGCCGGGGCCGAAGTCGGTGGGCGTCTCGCCTGGCCCTATCTCCAGGTCGCCGCCCATGCCGGCGGTGAGGTTGATGACGATCTCGGCGTCCGCCTCGCGGATGCGCTCGACCACCTCGCGATAGAGGGCCACGTCGCGGCTGGGCTTGCCGGTGGCGGGGTCGCGCACATGGGCGTGCACCACGGTGGCGCCGGCGCGAGCCGCTTCCAGGGCAGCCGCGGCGATCTCCGCCGGGGTAACGGGGACATGGGGATTGCGGCCTACGGTATCACCGGCCCCGGTGAGGGCGCAGGTGACGATGACATCGGTGTTCATGGGGTCTGTCCTTGGGCGATCAGAGCTTGAGAGCAGCGGCGGGCTGGCCAGCGCGGGTGGTCACGCCCTGGAGGAAGGCGTCGAGGCGTTGCGGGTTGTCTTTGAGCCAGGCGCGGGCGGCGTCCTTGGGTGCGGTGCGTTCCAGGATGGGGGCCATCACGGCGCTGACCTCGGCACTGTCCATGTGCAGATTGGCGAGCAGGCGCTGGACGTTGGGGCAGCGCTGCGGATAATCGGCGGTGGTCACCACCGAGACCGTGGCTTGGCCTTCGTTGGGGCCGAAGACGTCTTCGCTGCCGGTCAGGTAGCGCATCTTGATCTGCAGATTCATGGGGTGCGGCTTCCAGCCGAAGAACACGATCCACTCCTTGCGCTTCTCGGCCCGGCGCACGGCGGTGAGCATGCCCGCCTCGCTGGACTCCACCAGCTGGAAGTCCTTGAGGCCGAAGCGGTCGGTCTTGATCATCTCGGCAGTGCCACGGTTGGCGCCGCTGCCCGGCTCGATGCCGTAGATCTTGCCGCCGAGCCTGTCCTTGAAGCGGACGATGTCGGCAAAGGTTTTCAGACCGGCCTGGTAGACGTACTCGGGCACGGCGAAGGTGGACTGGGCATCGGCCAGCAGCGGCGGGGCCAGCACCTTGACCTGGCCCTTGTCGACGAAGGGCTGCACCACCGGCTGCATGGTGGGCTGCCAGTAGCCCAGGAACACATCCAGGTTCTTGTCGCCCATGGCCGCCATGATGATCTGTTGCGAGGCGGTGGTCGGCTTGACCCCGTAGCCGAGGCCTTCGAGCATGACCTCGGCCAGGGCGCTGGTAGCGACCACGTCGGTCCAGCCGACGACGCCCAGGCGCACGGTCTGGCAGCTGTCGGGATCGGCGGCGCGGGCACTGCCTAGGGTGGCGGCGAGGAGGCCGCAGGCGAGGAGGGTGGCACGAAAGGTCTTGTTAGGCATGGCGAACTCCCTGGGTCGGCGGGCCGAGGATGACTGCCGGTGCCTTCTACCCTAGGCGCCTTGCCCGACCGGCATGCGCAGTCCGACGACCGGAATTTGCACCCTGGCGACCTTCTTGCTTGCCAAAGCGGATCGTTACCGAGGACGCCCCACCCATGCCGCAGTCCTTTGCCTTTCTCCTGCTGCCCGGCTTTTCCGCCCTGGGCTTCATCGCCACCCTGGAACCCCTGCGGGTGGCCAATCGCTTCCGTCCGGGCAGCTATGACTGGCGTATCCTCGGACGTGACGGGGCAGCGGTGACTGCCAGCAACGGCATGTCGGTCAATGTCGACGGCGGCCTGGACGCGCTGACGTCGGGCACCACCCTGTTCGTGGTGGCCGGTTTCGAGCCTTTGGCCCATTACGACGATGGCCTCGCCGGCTGGCTGCGTCAGGTCGCCCGCCATGGGCATCCCCTGGGCGGCATCGACACCGGCGCCCTGGTGCTGGCCCGCGCCGGCCTGCTCGATGGCCATAGGGTCACCCTGCACTGGGAGGCGGTGGCGGCCTTTCGCGAAGCCTGGCCGCAGCTGGTGGTGACCGGCGAGCTGTTCGAGATCGACCGCGGCCGCATCACCTGCGCCGGCGGCACGGCCAGCCTCGACCTGCTGCTGGAGCTGATCGGCCGCAGCCACGGCAGCGAGCTGGCGGTGCAGGTCTCCGAGCAATTCGTGCTCGGGCGCATCCGCCCGCCGCGCGAGCACCAGCGGCTGCAGGTGGCGCAGCGCTACGGCATCGCCAATCGCAAGCTGATCCGGGTGGTGGAGCGGATGGAGCGCCACACCGAGACGCCCCTGGGCACCCTGGAGCTGGCCGCCGGTATCCAGGTGACCCGTCGTCAGCTGGAGCGGCTGTTCCGCCTCCATCTGCAGACGACCCCCTCCACCTTCTATCTGCAACTGCGCCTGGACCAGGCGCGCCAGCTGCTGCAGCAGGGCGAGGCCAGCGTGTTGGACGTGGCCCTGGCCTGCGGTTTCGAATCCGCGTCCTATTTCTCCCGCTGCTACCGCCAGCGCTTCGGCCTGAGTCCGCGGGAGGATCGGCCTCGCCGCGAGGGCCGGCTGTCGGCGGGCGAGCTCGCCGCGGTCGCTGACCGGTAGCGCGACCCTGGCCTGACGCTTCTGGTGATACCCCTGTCGTTTTTGCATCCGGTCGGCCAGGACCCCGGGGCTATGCTGGCCTCGAATCGCCGGCACCCGTTCCGGCGCGAGACCAACGCCGGAGCCTGTCATGAATGCCACCGAACTCCACGCCGACAGCATCGTCATCGACGGGCTGATCATCGCCAAGTGGAACCGCGAACTCTTCGAAGACATGCGCAAAGGTGGCCTGACCGCCGCCAACTGCACCGTCTCGGTATGGGAGGGCTTCCAGGCGACGGTCAACAACATCGCGGCGAGCCAGAAGCTGATCCGCGAGTGCAGCGACCTGGTGGTCCAGGTGCGCACCACCGCCGAGATCCGCCAGGCCAAGGCGCAGGGCAAGACTGGCATCCTGTTCGGCTTCCAGAACGCCCATGCCTTCGAAGACCAGCTCGGCTACGTCGAGATCTTCAAGCAGCTCGGCGTGGGCATCGTGCAGATGTGCTACAACACCCAGAACCTGGTGGGCACCGGTTGCTACGAGCGTGACGGCGGCCTGTCCGGCTTCGGTCGCGAGATCGTCGCCGAGATGAACCGCGTCGGCATCATGTGCGACCTCTCCCACGTCGGCTCCAAGACCAGCGAGGAAGTCATCCTCGAATCCAAGAAGCCGGTCTGCTACTCCCACTGCCTGCCGTCGGGTCTGAAAGAGCATCCGCGCAACAAGTCAGACGCGGAACTCAAGTTCATCGCCGACCACGGCGGCTTCGTCGGCGTGACCATGTTCGCCCCCTTCCTGGCCAAGGGCATCGACTCGACCATTGACGACTACGCCGAGGCCATCGAATACGTGATGAACCTGGTGGGCGAAGACGCCATCGGCATCGGCACCGACTTCACCCAGGGCCACGGCCACGACTTCTTCGAGTGGCTGACCCACGACAAGGGCTACGCCCGTCGCCTGACCAGCTTCGGCAAGATCGTCAACCCGCTGGGCATCCGCACCGTGGGCGAATTCCCCAACCTGACCGAGACCCTGCTCAAGCGCGGCATGCCCGAGCGCACCGTGCGCAAGGTCATGGGCGAGAACTGGATGCGGATTCTCGGCGAAGTCTGGGGCGAGTAGTGAATACCTCTGGAGCCTACTGCGCACACCGCTAGCGGCGTCGCGTCCTCGCGCCAGGTTCGCCGTACCTCGGTACTGCTCTCACCTGGCACTGCGGGACTCCTTGCCAGCGGCGCGCTCGCTACGGCTCCACAGGCATTCACCCACACCTTTTTTTAGATACGTATTAGCGAATCGGAGCTCCACACATGGCCAGCCACGCCCCCGAAATGCCCATCCAGGTCGACGACGAAACCGGCGTCTGGACCACCGACGCCCTGCCGATGCTGTACGTACCCCGGCACTTCTTCGTCAACAACCACATGGGCATCGAAGAAGTCCTGGGTGCCGACAAGTACGCCGAGATCCTCTACAAGGCCGGCTACAAGTCGGCCTGGCACTGGTGCGAAAAGGAAGCCGAGTGCCATGGCATCCACGGTGCCGCGGTGTTCGAGCACTACATGAAGCGCCTGTCGCAGCGCGGTTGGGGCCTGTTCGAGACCCAAAAGCTCGACCTGGACACCGGCTACGCCGAGGTCAAGCTCAAGCACTCCGCCTTCGTCTACGTCTACGGCAAGGTCAATCGCAAGGTGGACTACATGTTCACCGGCTGGTTCTCCGGTGCCATCGACCAGATCCTGGCCGCCAAGGGCAGTGCCATCCGCACCGTCACCGTCCAGGAATACAGCGGCTCCGAAGAAGGTCACGACGACGGCCTGTTCGTTACCCGGCCGAAATAACGCCCCGCCCCCGGGTGGCCAGCGACCCGCTCGCCGCCGCCCCAGCGACACCCAAGAGCAAGAGCGCGGCTCAAGACCGCGCACCAGCCGATCGAGGAGAAGGTCATGGCCTTCGAAGCAATGTTCCAGCCGATCCAGATCGGCAAGCTCACCATCCGCAACCGCGTGCTGTCCACGGCTCACGCCGAGGTCTACGCCACCGACGGCGGCATGACCACCGACAGATACGTCAAGTATTACGAAGAAAAGGCCAAGGGCGGCATCGGCCTGGCCATCTGCGGGGGTTCCTCGGTGGTCGCCATCGACAGCCCGCAGCACTGGTGGAGTTCGGTCAACCTCTCCACCGACCGCATCATTCCGCACTTCCAGAATCTGGCCGACGCCATGCACAAGCATGGCGCCAAGATCATGATCCAGATCACCCACATGGGCCGGCGCTCGCGTTGGGACGGCGGCCACTGGCCGACCCTGATGTCGCCGTCGGGCATCCGCGAGCCCGTGCACCGCGCCACCTGCAAGACCATCGAGCCGGAAGAGATCTGGCGGGTGATCGGCAACTTCGCCCAGGCCGCGCGTCGGGCCAAGGCCGGTGGCCTGGACGGCGTCGAGCTGTCCGCCGTGCACCAGCACATGATCGACCAGTTCTGGTCGCCGCGCGTCAACAAGCGCACCGACGAGTGGGGCGGCAGCTTCGAGAATCGCATGAGATTCGGCCTGGAGGTGCTCAAGGCCGTACGCGCCGAGGTCGGTGACGACTTCTGCGTCGGCATGCGCATCACCGGCGACGAATTCCATCCGGACGGCCTGTCCCACGACGACATGAAGCAGATCGCCAAGTACTACAGCGACACCGGCATGCTCGACTTCATTGGCGTGGTCGGCTCGGGTTGCGACACCCACAACACCCTGGCCAACGTCATTCCCAACATGACCTATCCGCCTGAGCCCTTCCTGCACCTGGCGGCGGGCATCAAGGAAGTGGTCAACGTGCCGGTGCTGCACGCCCAGAACATCAAGGACCCCAACCAGGCCACCCGCATCCTGGAGGGCGGCTACGTCGACATGGTCGGCATGACCCGCGCCCACATCGCCGATCCGCACCTGATCACCAAGATCAAGATGGGCCAGATCGACCAGATCCGTCAGTGCGTCGGTGCCAACTACTGCATCGACCGCCAGTACAACGGCCTGGACGTGCTGTGCATCCAGAACGCCGCCACCAGCCGCGAATACATGGGCCTGCCGCACATCATCGAGAAGTCCACCGGACCCAAGCGCAAGGTGGTCATCGTTGGCGGCGGCCCCGCCGGCATGGAGGCCGCTCGCGTCTCCGCCGAGCGCGGCCATGACGTCACCCTGTTCGAGAAGCAGGAGCAGCTCGGCGGCCAGATCACCCTGGCCTCGCGCGCCCCGCAACGCGACCAGATCGCCGGCATCACCCGCTGGTACCAGCTGGAGCTGACGCGCCTGGGCATCGACCTGCGCCTGGGCACCGCTGCCGATCCGGCGACCATCCTCGACCTGCGGCCGGACATCGTCATCCTGGCCAACGGCGGTCACCCCTTCCTGGAGCAGGTCGATCACTGGCATGCCGCCGAGGGCCTGGTCGTCAGCAGCTGGGACATCCTCTCGGGCAAGGTCGAGCCGGGCAAGAACGTGCTGGTGTACGACACCATCTGCGAATTCACCGGCATGTCCGTGGCCGACTACCTGGCCGACAAGGGCGCCCAGGTCGAGATCGTCACCGACGACATCAAGCCAGGCGTGGCAATCGGAGGGACCACCTTTCCGACCTACTACCGCAGCCTCTATCCCAAGGAAGTGATCATGACCGGCGACCTGATGCTGGAAAAGGTCTACGCCGAGGGCGACAAGAAGATCGCGGTACTGGAGAACGAATACACCGGCGCCCGCGAGGAGCGCGTGGTCGACCAGGTCGTCATCGAGAACGGCGTACGGCCGGACGAGGGGCTCTACTACGCCCTCAAGGAAGACTCTCGCAACAAGGGCCAGATGGACATCGAGGCGCTGTTCGCCATCGAGCCGCAGCCTGCGCTCGGCGAGACCGGCAACGGCTACCTGCTCTACCGGATCGGCGACTGCGTGGCCCAGCGCAACACCCACGCCGCCATCTACGACGCCCTGCGCCTGTGCAAGGACTTCTAAGACGGCCTAATCGCTGCTCGAAAATTCGCGGCCATGGGCCGCTCCTACAGGCTCCGAACGTACCTCGTAGGAGCGGCCCATGGCCGCGATAGCTCACCTTCTGCGGCCCCCGGCGCTTCGCTACCCCGGCCGCGCCTGCGGGGCCCGCCCTGTGAGGATAGATCGATGTTGAACACCATCCTCCCCATCCTGCTCTTCGCCGCCCTGGCCCTCACCGTGATCGGCGCCGTGCGGCGTTTCAGTCTCTGGCGGCAAGGGCGTCCGGCCGAGGTCGACTGGCTCGGCGGGCTGCTGAAGATGCCGCGGCGCTACCTGGTGGACCTGCACCACGTGGTCGACCGCGACAAGTACATCTCCAAGACCCACGTGGCCACTGCTGGCGGCTTCGTCCTGGCGGCCCTGCTGGCCATCCTGGTGCACGGCTTCGGCCTGCAAAGCCGCATCCTCGGCTGGGCGCTGCTGGCGGCCACCGCCTGCATGTTCACCGGTGCTCTGTTCGTCGCCAAGCGTCGCCGCAACCCGCCGGCGCGGCTGTCCAAGGGCCCCTGGATGCGCCTGCCCAAGAGCCTGCTGGCCTTTGCCGCGAGCTTCTTCATCGCCACCCTGCCGGTCGCCGGCATCCTGCCGCCGGATTTCGGGGGCTGGATTCTGGCCGCGGTGCTGGCGGTCGGTGTGGCCTGGGGCGTATCCGAGCTGTTCCTCGGCATGACCTGGGGCGGTCCCATCAAGCACGCCTTCGCCGGCGCCCTGCACCTGGCCTGGCACCGCCGCGCCGAGCGCTTCAGCACCCCGCACAACGCCAGCGCCGCGCGCTCCAGCGGCCTCAAGGCGCTGAACCTGCACGATCCCAAGGCGCCGCTGGGCGTGGAAAAGCCCGCTGACTTCACCTGGAATCAACTGCTCGGCTTCGACGCCTGCGTCCAGTGCGGTCGCTGCGAGGCCATGTGCCCGGCCTTCGCCGCCGGCCAGCCGCTCAACCCCAAGAAGCTGATCCAGGACATGGTGATCGGCCTCAAGGGCGGCAGCGATGCCCATTACTTCGGCTCGCCCTATCCGGGCAAGCCGGTCGGCGAGCACGCGGGCGGTCC
The DNA here is from genome assembly GCF_021106615.1 of Pseudomonas sp. PLB05. Lineage (NCBI taxonomy): Bacteria > Pseudomonadati > Pseudomonadota > Gammaproteobacteria > Pseudomonadales > Pseudomonadaceae > Pseudomonas > Pseudomonas sp. PLB05. The sequence continues at coordinate 33,590 of NZ_JAJOHO010000002.1, read as the reverse complement.
GCACCTGCCCATCGTCGCCCGTCAGGGCAAGGCCCTGGTGGACGCCGAGACCCTCTGGTCCTGCACCACCTGTCGTGCCTGCGTCGAGGAATGCCCGATGATGATCGAGCACGTCGATGCCATCGTCGACATGCGCCGGCACCTGACCCTGGAGCGCGGCGAGACGCCGAACAAGGGCGCCGAAGTGCTGGAAAATCTCATCGCCACCGACAACCCCGGCGGCTTCGCCCCCGGTGGTCGCCTGAACTGGGCCGCCGACCTGGACCTGCCGCTGATGAAGGACAAGGGCCAGGCCGAGGTGCTGTTCTGGGTCGGCGACGGCGCCTTCGACATGCGCAACCAACGCACCCTGCGCGCCTTCGTCAAGGTGCTCAAGGCGGCCAAGGTGGACTTCGCCGTGCTCGGCCTGGAAGAACGCGACAGCGGTGACGTGGCCCGTCGCCTGGGCGACGAGGCCACCTTCCAGCAACTGGCCAAGCGCAACATCGAGACCCTCAGCCAGTATCGCTTCCAGACCATCGTCTCCTGCGATCCCCACAGCTTCCACATGCTCAAGAACGAATACGGTGACCTGGGCGGCCACTATCAGGTGCACCACCACAGCACCTTCATCGAGACCCTGCTCAGCCGTGGCTCCCTGCACCTCGGGCAGCACGCCCTGGCCGAACAGGGCGCCACCATCACCTATCACGATCCCTGCTACCTGGGCCGCTACAACGGCGAGTACGAGGCGCCGCGCGCGGTGCTCAAGGCGCTGGGCATCGCGGTCAAGGAGATGGAACGTTCCGGCTTCCGTTCGCGCTGCTGCGGCGGTGGCGGCGGAGCGCCCATCACCGATATCCCCGGCAAGCAGCGGATTCCCGACATGCGCATGGCCGATATCAAGGAAACCGGCGCCGAGCTGGTGGCCGTGGGCTGCCCTCAGTGCACCCTGATGCTGGAAGGTGTGGTCGCCCCGCGTCCGGAGATCAAGGACATCGCCGAGCTGGTGGCCGAAGCCATCGTCGAGGCACCGGTGGACAGCAAGCCTGCGGCTGCGCGTCGGCCGGTGGCGGAGGCGCTGTCGTGAGTGCGGTGTGTGGCCCCCTCACCCTAGCCCTCTCCCCGTGGGGAGAGGGGATGATCAGGTGTGCCAGACAAGTCCCGGTGTTCACCGCTTTTACCCCCTCTCCCCTCAGGGGAGAGGGCTGGGGTGAGGGGCCCACCGCGCACCTCACCTGCCATTTTCAAACGGAGCGCCCAGCATGAGCATCATCCGTCGCGATCCGCGCCGCGAGTGGATCGCGCGCAACCGTCTGCATCCCCTGCATGCGAGCATCGCCAGCAGCGCCGATGCCGAAGCCCGCTGGATGGGCCCCAACGGCCTGGTCCGCAAGAATCCCCACGCCGCTGCCGCCGGCTTCGTCGGTCCCCAGGGCGTCAAGCGCATCGACCGCAGTGGCGCCCAGCAGGGCGGCGGCCGTCGTGGCGCCGCCCAGGCGGTGGAAGAACAGCTGCCGCTGCACCGGATCGCCGAGCCGGCCTTCTACATCGCCGTGGTACCGGATCTGGTCAGCGGTCGCCTGACCGCCCACGACCGCGACCTGCTGGGCTTGGCCCGGCAACTGGCCGGCGCCGAAGGCGCGGTGCTGGCGGTGGTCTTCGGCGAGGTCAAGGAAACCGCCTTCGATACCGCCGGGGTGGATCGCCTGCTGCATCTGGAGGGCGAGCAATTCCAGGGCTATGCCCCCGAACAGCGGGTACTGGCGTTGCGTGCGGTCAACAACGAACTGCAGCCGCGCCACTGGCTGCTGCCCGACAGCCGCAGCGGTGGCGGTGAACTGGGCCGGCGCCTGGGCGCCGCCCTGCACGAGCGTCCCGCCACCCGTGTCTGGCAAGTCAAGGACGGCCTGGTCATCGGCCGTGCCGGAGCCGGTTGCCAGGATCTGCAGCAGCCGCTGCCGCGTCTGGTCCTGGCCCTGCCGGAATGCGCGGAGCCGGTCGGCGAGACCCGGCACGAAGTCCTGCCCGTGCAGCTGGAAGGCAATATCGCCCGCCACCTGCCACGCATCGAGGATCTCGGCCCGGTCGCCGTGGATCCCATGCAGATTCCCCTGGGCGAAGCCGAATTCATCCTCTCCGGCGGCAACGGCATCCGCGACTGGGAGCTGTTCCATAGCACCGCCGCGCTGCTGGGTGCCACCGAAGGCGCCTCGCGGGTGGCGGTGGACGACGGCCACATGCCGCGCAACCGCCAGGTGGGTGCCACCGGCACCTGGGTCACCGCGCGGGTCTATCTGGCCGTGGGCATCTCCGGCGCCGTGCAGCACCTGCAGGGCATCGCCAGTTGCGACAAGGTCATCGCCATCAATACCAATCCGGGCTGCGACATGGTCAAGCGTGCCGATCTCTCGGTGATCGGCAACGGTGACGCCATCCTGGCCGCCCTGGCGCGGCTGGTCGAACAACAGCGGGCAGGGGAGTTGCAGGATGTCGCCTGAGCAGAAGCTGCCGTCGCTGGACGGCGTCAAGGTCGTGGCCCTGGTGTCCGTTGGCGCCCATCCCACCTCCGGGCGGGCCCGGCGGGCGGAACAGGATGCCCGCGCAGTCGAACTGGGCCTGCGCCTGGTGGGCGACAAGCTGCGCGTGCTGCACGCCGGTGATCCCGCCGAAGAGGCCCTGCGCGGCTATCTGGGCATGGGCGTGCCGGCCCTGCACGTACTGGAACAACCGGCCGGCGCCGATGCCCTGCCAGCCCTGGGCGATACCCTGCGCGAGGTCGGTGCCGGCCTGGTACTGACCGGCAGCCAGGCAGAGACGGGCGAGGGCTCGGGTTTGCTGCCCTATCTGCTGGCCGAGACCCTCGGCTGGCCGCTGGTGGTCGGCCTCGCCGCGGTGGAAGCCGTGGAAGGCGGCCAGGCCACGGTGCTCCAGGCCCTGCCACGGGGTCAGCGCCGGCGGCTGCGGGTGCGCCTGCCCTTTGTCGCCAGCGTCGACAGCGCCGCCCCGGCGCCGCGGCAAAGCGCCTTCGGCCCGGCCCGGCGTGGCGAGCTGCAGGTGGAAACCACCGAGGTGGTGCAGGACAGTCTGTTCGAAAACGGCGAATTGCAACCGGCCAAGGCGCGCCCCAAGCGCCTCAAGGTGATCAAGGCCAAGACCGCCGCCGACCGCTTCAAGGCTGCCACGGCCAAGGCCTCCGGCGATGGCGGCCAGGTCCTCAAGGACCTGACCCCGGAAGCGGCAGCCGCCGCCATCTTCAAGGTATTGCGCGAGGAAGGCGTGGTGCGCTGAAGCCGTATCCCCTCTCCCTCTGGGAGAGGGCTAGGGTGAGGGCACCCTTGGCACCCAATCCTCAGGTGGAAAAGGCGGCGCCGTTTTCCACGCTACGAGGTCGCCGTGCCAAAACCACGCTCCAAACCGCCCCCTCTCCCTCAGGGAGAGGGCCGGGGTGAGGGTACCCTTGGCACCCAATCCTCAGGTGGAAAAGGCCGTGCCGTCTGCCACGCCACGGTGCTGCAGAACCCGTAGGTTGGGCTGAGCCTGCGAAGCCCAACGATCCCAACCTCCGGCGCCTATCAGTGCGCCTCATCCCAATTGCCACCCACCCCCGACTCCACCAGCAGCGGCACGTCCAGCTCGCCGGCACCGCTCATCAGCGGTAGCAGGCCCTCGCGCAGGCGCTCCACCTGGTCTTCGCGGACCTCCAGCACCAGTTCGTCGTGTACCTGCAGGATCACTCGGGCGTCCAGCTCCGGGGTCGCCTGCAGCCAGCCATCCACCGCGATCATGGCGCGCTTGATGATGTCCGCCGCGGTGCCCTGCATGGGCGCGTTGATCGCCGCCCGCTCGGCGGCCCGACGCAGACCCTGGTTCTTGGAGTGGATGTCCGGCAGGTACAGCCGGCGACCGTAGAGGGTCTCCACGTAGCCCTGGTCCACCACCTGGGCGCGGGTACGCTCCATGTAGGCCAGCACGCCGGGATAGCGCTGGAAATAGCGATCGATATAGGCCTGGGCCTCGGCCCGGCCAACGCCGATCTGCTTGGCCAGGCCAAAGGCGCTCATGCCATAGATCAGGCCGAAGTTGATGGCCTTGGCGCGGCGGCGATCCTCGTTGCTGACCTCCTCCAGCGGCACGCCCATCACCTCGGCGGCGGTGGCGCGGTGCACGTCTAGGTCGTTCTGGAAGGCGTGCAGCAGACCTTCGTCCTGGGCCAGGTGAGCCATGATGCGCAACTCGATCTGCGAATAGTCCGCCGCCAGCAGGCGATAGCCTTTCGGCGCGACGAAGGCCTGGCGGATGCGCCGGCCCTCGGCGGTACGGATCGGGATGTTCTGCAGATTCGGATCGCTGGAAGACAGCCGCCCGGTCGCCGTCACCGCCTGGTGGTAGCTGGTGTGGATGCGCCCGGTGCGCGGATTGATCTGCTGCGGCAGCTTGTCGGTGTAGGTGCTCTTGAGCTTGCTCATCTGCCGGTACTGCATCAGCACCTTGGGCAGCGGGAAGTCCTGGTCGGCCAGTTCCTGCAACACCGCCTCGGCGGTGGAGGGCTGGCCGGAGGCGGTCTTGCTCACCACCGGCAGGCCCAGCTTGACGAAGAGGATCTCGCCCAGCTGCTTGGGCGAACCCAGGTTGAATTCCTGGCCGGCCAGCTCATAGGCCTCCTTTTCCAGGGCGATCATCTTTTCGCCCAGCTCGCGGCTCTGCACCCCGAGCAGCGCCGAATCCACCAGGGCGCCGTTGCGCTCGATGCGCGCCAGTGCCGGCACCAGCGGCATCTCGATGTCGCGCAGGACCCCAGCCAGGCCCGGTACGGCTTCCAGCTTGGGCCAGAGCGTCTCGTGCAGGCGCAGGGTGACGTCGGCATCCTCGGCGGCATAGGGCCCGGCCTGCTCGATGGCGATCTGGTCGAAAGTCAGCTGCTTGGCGCCCTTGCCGGCGATGTCCTCGAAGCGGATGGTGCTGTGGCCCAGGTACTTGAGCGCCAGGCTGTCCATGTCGTGGCGAGTGGCGGTGGCATCCAGCACATAGGATTCGAGCATGGTGTCGAAGGCGATGCCCTGGATCGTGATGCCGTAGCGGGTCAGCACATTGAGGTCGTACTTGCCGTGCTGCATGACCTTGAGCTTCTTAGGATCCTCCAGCAGCGGCTTGAGCGCCGCCAGCACCGGCTCCAGTGCGAGCTGGGTCGGCGCGCCCATGTAGCTGTGGGCCAGGGGCACATAGGCGGCCTGGCCCGGCGCCACGGCGAAGGACAGCCCTACCAGCTCGGCGCGCTGGGCGTCGATGCTGGTGGTCTCGGTGTCGAAGGCGAAGCAGTCGGCGGCCTGCAGCCGCGCCAGCCAGGCGTCGAAATCGGCCTGTTCCAGCACGGTGTCATAGTGGGTTTCCACCTGGGTGGTGGCGGCATCCTCGGCCAGCGGCAGGGGCGCACCCTGGCGTTTGGTGTCGCGGATCAGCTCATCCAGCCAGGACTTGAATTCCAGTTCCTGGTAGAGCGCCATCAGGGCTTCCACATGGGGCTCGCCGACTTTGAGCTCGTCGAAGGTCAGCTCCAGCGGCACGTCCAGCTTGATGGTGGCCAGCTGGTAGGACAGGTAGGCCTGCTCGCGATGCTGGTCCAGCTTGGCGGCCAGCGACTTGGCACCGCGCAGGGGCAGGGCGGCCACGGCGTCGAGGTTGGCGTAGAGGGTATCCAGGCCACCGCCGATGCCATTGAGCAGCCCGGCGGCGGTCTTCTCGCCCACCCCCGGCACCCCGGGGATGTTGTCGATCTTGTCGCCCATCAGCGCCAGGTAGTCGATGATCAGCTCGGGGCCCACGCCGAACTTGGCCTTGACCCCTTCCACGTCCAGCACGCTGCCGCTCATGGTGTTGACCAGGGTGACATAGGGGCAGACCAGCTGGGCCATGTCCTTGTCGCCGGTGGAGATCACCACCGGGCGCTCGGCGCTGGCGCAATGGCGGGCGAGGGTGCCGATGACGTCGTCGGCTTCCACCCCTTCGATGGCCAGCAGTGGCAGGCCCAGGGCGCGGATGCAGGCGTGCAGCGGCTCGACCTGGCCACGCAGGTCGTCGGGCATGGCCGGGCGCTGGGCCTTGTAGTCGGCGAAGAGCGCGTCGCGGAAGGTCGGGCCCTTGGCGTCGAAGACCACCGCGAAGAGGCTGTCCGGATACTGGCGGCGCAGCGAGAGCAGCATGTTGAGCACGCCCTTCACCGCGCCGGTCGGCTTGCCGGTGGAAGTCATCAGCGGCGGCAGGGCGTGGAAGGCGCGATAGAGGTAGGAGGAACCGTCCACCAGGACGAGAGGGGCGTGGCTCATGGTCTGGACCTTTGTCGTGGCGTGTGCGGCGTCTGTCCGGCCAGTCTCGACGACAACTGGGCCGGGTTCTAGAATCGACCACTCGCTCCGTTCAAAAGGTCAAAGGTTACCATGGGTGCTCGTCGCTTCCTCTTCGCCGCGTTGCTGCTGGCGCCGCTGGTGCAGGCCGCGGAACCGCTGCCACCGGGGGAAAAGCCCCTGCCTGACGAGATCAAGGTGATCCGCTACCAGGCCGGCAACCAGACCATCGAGGAGACGAGCATCCGCGGCGTACTGCAGTCCACCCGGGTCATCCCCAAGCACGGCGCACCCTACGAGCTGGTGCCCGCCGATGGCAGCAGCACCGCCGCCAATGACAAGCCGATCCTGCACGTCCCCAGCTGGCGACTGTTCAGCTGGTAGGCGCAGGGCGCCTGGACCGGTAAACTGCGCGCCGCTCGCACATTCTCCCGCCAGGCCCCGTCATGTCCGTCTTCACGCCCCTCGATCGTCCTACCCTCGAAGCCTTTCTCGCGCCCTATGGCCTGGGTCGGCTGCGGGATTTCCGGGGCATCGCCGAGGGTTCGGAAAACACCAACTACTTCATCAGCCTGGAAGGCGGCGAATTCGTCCTGACGCTGGTGGAGCGTGGTCCGGTGGCGGAGATGCCGTTCTTCATCGAGCTGCTCGACGTCCTCCACGACGCCGACCTGCCGGTGCCCTATGCGGTACGCACCCAGGATGGCCAGGCCCTGCGCAAGCTGGCCGGCAAGCCGGCGCTGCTGCAACCGCGCCTGGCCGGCCGCCACGAGCGTGCGCCCAATCCCCATCATTGCGGCGAAGTCGGCCACCTGCTGGGCCATCTGCACCGAGCCACCGCCGGCGAGCGCCGCATCGAGCGCGCCAGTGATCGCGGCCTGGCCTGGATGCTGGCCGAAGGCGAGCGCCTGGCGCCGGGCCTGGACGCCACGGCCCGGCCGCTGCTGGAGCGCACCCTGGGGGAGATCCGCGAGCTGCTGAGCGAGCAGCCACCGTTGCCCGAAGCCAATCTGCACGGCGACCTGTTCCGCGACAACGTGATGTTCGATGGTCCGCAGCTGTCCGGCGTCATCGACTTCTACAACGCCAGTTCCGGCTGGATGCTCTATGACCTCGCCATCACGGTGAACGACTGGTGCTCCACCGAGAGCGGCGCGCTGGACCTGCCGCGCGCTCGGGCACTGCTGGCGGCCTATGCCGCCGATCGCCACTTCACGCCGCGCGAAGCCGAATTGTGGCCGGTGCTCCTGCGCGTCGCCTGCGTGCGTTTCTGGCTGTCCCGGTTGATCGCCGCCCAGGCCTTCGCCGGCCAGGACGTGCTGATCCATGACCCGGCCGAATTCCAGCAGCGCCTGGCGGCGCGGCAGCAGACCCCGCTGGAACTGCCGCTGACCCTGTAGCCACGGTTCCACGTGGAACCTCTGCGCTGAGCTACAGCTGCAAGCATCGGTCGATGGAGGGCTGCGCCTGTCCCTGCCGCTGCCAAGTCAGCGTCGCCTCGATCAGACTGCCCGGTGCGGCGCCCAGGCGCGTGGTGACCGGGCAGCCGTCACCCCTGGCCTCGCCGGCCTGACGGGTGCGGGCGACACCACCCGGTCCGTGCAATTCGATGATGAGTTCGTAGCTCAGGGGCGTGTCTTCGCTGGTAAAGCACAGCTGTACCTGAGCGCCCGCCGGTTGCGGCTGCAACTCCAGGCGGGCGCTGGCCGCGGCGCCGCCCGCCAGGGGCAGGAGGGCCGCGAGCAGCCAGGCGGCACGCGTCACCGCTGGTTGATGGTGGCGCTGTTGCCGAAGCCGCTCTGCGAGATCTGCGCGCTGTCGTTGAAGCCGTTGAAGTTGGCCGAGGTCTGCAGGATGCTCGCGCGGTTGCTGTCGCCGACCTGGCTGACGCTGGCCGTGCTGATGGCGCTGGTGACGTCGAGGCGTGCCTCGTTGCCATTGCCGCTCTGGACGATACTGGTCTGGTTGCTGTCACCCTGGACGGTGACGCTGGCCAGGTTGTCGTCGCCGGTGGAGCTGCCGCTGAAGCGATTGCCGCGGCCGGCCTGGTCGACGTTCAGGGTGTTGCGATTACCGTCCTGGGTGAAGCTCAATTCGTTGAACTTGCCGGAGGAGAGCACCGTGGCGACGTTGGCCTGGCCACGCTGGGTCAGCTCCACGGTGTCGACCGAGTAGCCCTGCTGGGTCAGCTCGATGCGGTTATCGGTGCCGGACTGATTGAGGGTAGCGGTCACGGCATCGCCGCTCTGGTCGACCCGCACCTGGTTGTTGTCACCGTTCTGCTCCAGGGTCAGCTGGGCGCTGGAGGCCGACTGGACCAGGGTGCCGCTGTTGCTGCCCATGGAGGTGAGGGTGGCCTGATTGCCGAAGCCGTCCTGGGTCAGGGTGTGGACGTTGCTGCCGCCCTCCTGGCGCAGGCTCGCCACGTTGCCCTGGGCATAGCCATAGATGTCGCCGCCCTGGGTGATGGTGGCGCTGCTGGCGCCGGTCTGGAGCACCTTGATCTCGTTGCTTTCGCCCTGCAGCTGATAGAGGGCCGCGCTGTTGCCGGCGCCGCTCTGGTCCAGGGTGATGGTACCGCTGTTGCCATTCTGCTGGACGGTGGCGGTGCTGTTCTCGGCAAGGGCGTTGGCGGCCACTAGGGCCAGCGCCAGGGCGGCCAGGGGTCTGAGTAGAAACATCTGTCTGATCTCCATGAGTGCCATCAGCGGTACTGACGTACCACCGTGTTCTGGTTGCTTCCGTACTGGACGATGCGGCTGGACAGGCCCGAGCCGTGCTGTTCGATGCGGGCGTTGCCCTGGACGCCAAGTTGCAGGATGTCGGCCTGGTTGCCGCTGCCGACCTGCTCGATGCGCGCGACGTTGCCGTAGCCACCCTGGAGGATGACCGCGCTGAGTTCCGTGCCATCCTGGAGGATGCTGGCTTCCTGGGTGGCGCCACTCTGAGCGATATGAGCGCGCAGTGCGGTGCCGCGCTGGTCGATGAGCGCCTGGTTGCCTACGCCGAACTGACGGATGACGGCGTCGCGCCCGACCGCTGGGGCCTGACCCAGGTCGCCGGTCTCCATGAGATCGGCAGCCGACGCCAGGGCGTCCAGGCCGAGTGCCAGGGCAAGGACCACGGCCAGGCCGCGGGTTGGGCTGCGCATCTCTGTCACCGTCATTGCCTAAGATTCTCCGCCTGGCATTGTCCGGAGCCGCCTGGCCCATCGCTATCGCTCCAGGGAGCGAATCCCGCGGGCCTCGCGGCTTAATCCCTAGCGCCGGGTCGGCTCCAGGTACTTGGTCAGCGCCGGATCCCGTGGATCACGTCCGTCCGCCACTAGCCATAGCCGCCGCTCGACGCCCTGGGCGACCAGATGGGCGACCGCCGCCTCGATGGCGGAGAGCACGCACAGCTGCGCCGGCTCGTTGGTGGTGTAGCCGGATTCGGCTTCGAGCAGCTTCTTGAATTCGATGAACTTGAAGACGCCGGCCTGGCGCCCGATGGAATAGATGGTCTTGGAAGTCATGACATTGGCCAGCACCCGGCCGCTGCGGGTGTCGATGGCGCGCAGATTGACCGTGACCTGATCCACCCGGTACTCCTCGGACAGGCCGATGCCCAGGTAGCGCGCCCCTTCGCCGCCGCTGCGGACGTTGGTGTCATAGGCCACCACGCCGCCTTCCAGCAGCAGGTTGGCCGCCTGCAGCGACGGCAGCGCCTGCTGCAGATTCTCCGGCAGGTCCGGCTTGTTCTGGGTGGCGCGGATGATCTTGCGTTCGGTCAGCAGATTTTGCAGACCCTCGCGTTCGAGCACTACGAACCAGCCACTGGCCTGCAGGGCGTCCACCAGCATGCTGCCGGCGCCCTGGGTCACAGCGGTGGAAAAGGAACTGGCCGGATTGGGCTTGTACTGCCCGGTCTGGTCGCGGAAGCCGTAGACGGCGGCCACCAGCGGTCCCTTGGGTGGCGGCAGCGCCAGCAGGTCGTAGTAGGTGGAGGCGCGCGGCGTCAGGGTCGGAGCGGCGTTCTGTTCGGCGGGCATGGGGTCGCGCACGCAGCCGGTCAGGACGAGGGCGGCGGTCAGGGCCGCCGCCAGGGAAAAGGCGTTCATGGCAGGCATCCGTGCTCAGGGTTGGTTGAAGCCGTTGACGGAGATTTCCGAAATCTCCCCGGTCCCGCGGTCGGTGATCTGCACGGTCAGGTTGCCGGAGTCGTCGACGATGTTGACGATGAACTGGTCGGTGGACAGGGTGCCCGAGTTGCCGTCCTTGATGTCGGTCAGCACCTGGGACAGCAGCCGCGATTCCAGCTGGCTGGTGAAGCGCTCCAGGGGCGACTGGCTGCTGGCGCTGCTGCGCAGGTCGGGATCCTTGTGACGATCCTGGGCGGTGGCGTTGTTCAGCAGGTAGGTGCCATTGAGCGGATTGCCGCCAAAGGACGGATTCACCGGCGAGTAGACCAGCTCGGTCGCCAGGGCCGGGGCGACGCCCAGGGTGCAGAGCAGGGGCAGGGCCTTCCAGGCGTGCGCGTTCATAACTCGTCCTTTTCCATGTCGAAAGTGTCCTGCAGCAGGTTTTCCAGGCGCCGGCGGGTGATGCCCTCGTGGACCTGATCCGCGGCGGCGTAGGCGGCATCCTTGAGTTCGCTGTTGTTGGGCGGAATGAACTGCCGATAGAGCAGCCGCTGCTCGTACTCCACCCAGACCAGGCTGCCCCAGCGCGCCGAGGGCCGTTCGCGCACCACCAGGTTGAAGTCCAGGTCGGTGGTGTCGGTGAGGCGGTCGGCGAAGTGGCGATAGAAGTCGTGGCCGAAGCGGGAGATGGTGTTGTCCACCAGCAGTCCCTGAATGATGTCGCCCTCGGCCCGCAGCGGGCCGGCCAGCAACAGCCCGAGCAGCAGCCAGGCGGCTTTCATCCCGGCAGATCCTGCCCGGCATGGAAGCGCAACGCCGCCTCGGCGCGGTTGGCGGCGCCGGTCTTGCGCAACAGGTTGTGCATGTGGCTCTTGACCGTGTGGGTGCTCAGGCACAGCGCCTCGCCGATGGCGGCGTTGGACAACCCGCGGCCGACCAGCCGGAGGATCTCCCGCTCGCGGCGGGTCAGGCCGTCGGCGGCGATGCTGGGGCGCTCACGAGAGCGGCGCAGCAGGTGGGCCAGGATGGCGCGGGGCAGCCAGTCCTCGCCGGCCAGCAGCGCACCGAGCCCTTGCAGCAACTGGTCGCGGCTGGCCTGGGGGGCGAACACGCCCTGGATGGCGGGAAAGCGCTCGACCCAGGGCAGGGCCTGTTCGACGCTGGCATTGAGAAAGGCCACGGTGACCGCCGGCGCCAGGCCTTCCAACCAGCGTTCCAGTGACGCCTCGGGCACGCTGCCGAGATCGACCAGCACCAGGCTGGTCTCGCCGGCCGCTTCCAGCTCGCGAGCGCAGCTCAGCTCGATGCCGTGGCGTTCTTCCAGAAAGGGTTTGAGCAATTCCGCCAGGAGGACGTTTCTCGTCGTCAGGCAGACCTTGCTCGCAGGTATCGCGCGCATGTCCATATGGGCTGTCTCATCATCCGTTGCGCGCACGCTGAGACAAATCGCCGGGAGCGACAAGAAAAAATTGACCGATTTCCAGCGACTTACCGGCTCTGTGGACCGCTTGGCAGATTGCCCGTCGATCAGCCGACGGCAGCTAGCTCCAAAGACTTAGCTCTCTGGATGGAGCGGGAAATCCAGGCGCTCCGAAGGCGGCAGCGCCTGGACGCTCGAGCGCGGCCTCAGCGGGTGAGGGTGACCTTGCGCAGATGGCGCGGCTGGTCTGGATCCTGCCCGCGGGCTTCGGCCAGCAGCGCAGCCATGCGATAGAAACTCTGGATCGCCAGCAGGCCGTCCAGGTCCGGATGGCCGGCGGCGGCGAGGGGCAGATCGCGCTCGGCGACCTCGTCCGGGGCGGCCAGCAGCACCCGGGCACCGCGGCCGCGCAAGTCCCGCGCCAGTTGCAGCAGGCCGGCCTGCTCGGGGCCACGCAGGGCAAAGATCAGCAGCGGATAGCCATGTTCCACCAGTGCCAGGGGGCCGTGCTGCAATTCGGCGCCACTGAAGGCCTCGCCCTGCAGCGCCGAGGTTTCCTTTAGCTTGAGCGCGGCCTCCTGGGCGATGGCGAATCCGGGTCCGCGGCCCACCACCATGCAGCGTTCGGCGTCGCGCAGCACCGGCAGCGCCGGCGCCCAGCTCAGCTCGGCCGCGCGATCCAGCGCCGCGGGCAAGGCGGCGCCGGCGGCGAGCAGGGTTTCGTCCTGCTGCCAGTGGGCGATCAACCGGGCCGCGGCGGCCAGGGTGGCGATGAAACTCTTGGTGGCGGCGACGCTGTGTTCGGGACCGGCCTGCACGCCGATGGCGTGGCGACAGGCCAGGGCCAGGGGCGAGTCGATCTCGTTGACCAGGGCCGCGGTGCGGGCGCCGTAGCGATCCAACGCCGAGAGGGTCTCGATCAGATCGGGACTGCGCCCGGATTGGGAAAAGCCCAGGGCGAGCTGCCCTTCGACGCGCAGTGGTGCCTGGCGCAGGGTCACCAGCGACGGCGGCAGGGACAGCACCGGCAGCCCCAGGTGGGCCATGGCCAGGTAGGCGAAATAGCTGGCCGCATGGTCCGAACTGCCACGCGCCACGGTCAGCGCCAGCTGCGGCGGCTGGGCTCTGAGGTCGTCGGCCAGGGCCGCCAGGGCCTGGTCGATGGTCGCCAGTTGGCGAGCGACCGCCGCACCGCTGGCGGCGGCTTCTGCGAGCATGAGCGAGGTCAAGAGGGTCTCCTTGCGCGAACGCCTGTTACACGACGTCTGTTGCATGACGCCTGAGTCCCTTACTCTGCCACTCCCGGTCAGGCGCGACCAGCCGACCTTGGCCTAGTCGCCTTCGTCCGCCGCACCGCCGGTGAATTGCAGGTCATGCTTGCGCAGCTTGTCGGACAGCGTCTTGCGCGGCAGGCCCAGGGCTTCGGCCAGGCTGCGCAGGGAGGCGTGGGGCCGGGCCAGTTCGCGCTGAATGAGTTCGCGCTCGAAGGCCTCGACCTGCTCGCCCAGCCCGGCGGCCAGGGCGGCCGTGGCGGGCGCTGCCGCCACGGTGGCAGCGGCCACGGGCGGCGCCGCCATGGGCGCCAGGGGCGCATAGGCGCTGTTGTCCAGGGCCAGCTCCAGGCCCAGGGCGAAGCGTTCGGCGGCGTTCTGCAATTCGCGCACGTTACCCGGCCAGCTGTGGGCGATCAGCGCCGCGCGCTGCTCGGCATCGGCCTCGCGCACCGGCGTGCCATGGCGCTCGGCGGCGGCCAGGGCGAAATGGCGGAACAGCGGCAGGATGTCCTCGCTGCGCTCGCGCAGGGCGGGGATGCGCAGGGTGGCGACATTGAGCCGGTAGTAGAGGTCGGCACGGAAGCGGCCCTGGTCGGCAGCCTGGCGCAGGTCTTCCTTGGTGGCGGCGACCACCCGGATATCCAGCGGGATCTGCTGGTTGGAGCCGAGGCGCTCGACCTTGCGCTCCTGCAGCAGGCGCAGCAGCTTGACCTGGACATCCAGGCTCATGCTCTCGATCTCGTCGAGAAAGAGGGTGCCACCGCTGGCGTATTCGAACTTGCCGATGCGTCTTTTCTGGGCGCCGGTGAAGGCGCCCTGTTCGTGGCCGAAGAGTTCGCTCTCCACCACGGATTCGGCGAGAGCACCGGCGTTGATGGCGACGAAGGGGCCGTCGCGGCGATTCGACAGGTCGTGCAGGGCACGCGCCACCACCTCCTTGCCGGCGCCCGTCTCGCCATGAATGAGCACATCGGCCTGGGTCGCGGCGAGGGCGCCGATCTGGTCACGCAGCCGGGCCATGCCCGGGGTCTGGCCGATCAGCCGGGTCTGCAGTTCATGGCGCTCGGCCAGGGCCAGGCGCAGGCTGCGGTTCTCCAGCACCAGATGGCGGGCGCCCAGGGCACGGCGCACGCTGTCGATCAGGGCGTCGTTGGCGAAGGGCTTTTCCAGGAAGTCGTAGGCCCCGGCGCGCATGGCCTGCACCGCCAGGGGCACGTCGCCATGGCCGGTGATCAGCACCACCGGCAATTCGGCGTCACGCTGGTGCAACTGGGCCAGCAACTCCAGGCCATCGATGCCAGGCATGCGGATATCGCTGACCACCACCCCGGGCCAATCGCGCACGGCCGCCAGCTCCAGGTCCCGGGCATCGACCAGGGTCGTCACCTTGAAGCCGGCCAGGTCCAGGGTCTGGCTCAGTGCCAGGCGCAGGTGGGCGTCGTCGTCGATCAGCAGGATCTGGCTGGCGGGATCGAAGGGGGGCAGGGCGTTCATGACTAGGACCTAAGGTAGAGGGGCTAAGGTGTTCAACCGCGGACTTCTTCCTGGGGCACCGAGGCGACCCCCGGCTTGCCATGCAACAGGTAAAGGCGCACCTCGGCACCGCCATCGCCATGGTTGGACAGGTGCAGATGGCCACCCAGGGTACGCAACAGGTTATCGCAGATCGCCAGGCCCAGGCCGAGGCCCTGGGCGGTGGCCTTGGTGGTGAAGAAGGGTTCGTGGGCGCGGGCCAGGGCCTCGCTGGAAAAGCCCGGACCGTTGTCTCTCAGGATCAGCGTCACGCCGCGCTCGTCGATGCTGGTCGTCAGCCACAGTCGGCGGGTGCTGGTCTTTTCCGCCAGGGCGTCGAGGGCATTGCTCAGCAGATTGCTGATGATCTGCCGCAAGCGGGTTTCGCCGGCCTGCACCCATAGCGGCGCATCGGGCAGGTCGCGGATCAGCTCCACCTGCATGGCCCGGCGCCGCGCGGCGACCAGCGCCAGGGCGTCTTCCAGGGCGCCCTGCAGGACCACGCTCTCCGGCGCGCGGCGGGCGCCGCGGGCATAGGCCTTGAGGTGGGCGATGATGTTGGCCATCCGCGTGGTCAGCTCGCCGATCAGCTTGAGATTGCCGCGGGCGTCGTCCAGGCGATCGTGGTCGAGCAGCACGACGGCGTTTTCCGTGTAGCTGCGAATGGCCGCCAGCGGCTGGTTGAGTTCGTGGCTGATGCTGGCCGACATGGTCCCCAGCGCCGACAGCTTGCCCGCCTGCACGGCTTCGTCCTGGGCGCGCATGAGTTCGCGCTGGGCCTGTTCGCGGTCGTGGACCTCCTGTTGCAACCGGGCGTTGAGCGTCTGCAGGTCGCGGGTGCGTTCCTCCACGCTCAGCTCCAGGTCACGCTTGGCCCGGGCATCCAGCGCCAGGCGCTCGATGAAGTGGCGCCGCCGCAGGGTCATGACCACCAGCAACAGCAGCAGCGCCAGCAGGGTCGCCGCGCCGACATAGAGGGCACTGCGCACCTGGCGCTCGACCATCTCCCGTGGTGCCAGGATCCGGGCGGTCCAGCCCACCTCGTCGAGGTTGCGGGTCTGGGTCAGCCAGTCGCCAGGCACCAGGGTCAGGGGGGCGGGATTGGTGGTGGGGTAGGGCCGGTTGGCATTGACCTGCTCGCGCTGGCGCTCGTCCAGCGGATGGGTGGCGCGAAAGCGCCAGGCATCGTGTGAGGTAAGGATGACCACGCCCAGGTCATCGGTCACCAGCAGTTGCTCGGGGGCGTTGCCCCAAAGCCGTTCCGCGCTGTCCAGATCGACCTTGACCACCACCACACCAATGGCCCGCGCGCCGTCGCGCACGGCGGCGGCAAAGTAGTAGCCGCGCTTGCTGGAGGTGGTGCCGAGGCCGAAGAAGCGCCCCGGCTGGCCTTGCATGGCCGCCTTGTAATAGGGCCGGAAGGAAAAGTCGCGGCCGACGAAGCTGTCTGGCTGGCGATAGTTGGAACTGGACAGGCAGGTGCCGTCATCCTGCATCAGGTAAATGACATCGGCCCCGGTCCGCTGGCGAATGTCTTCCAGCATCTGGCTGGCGGCGTCCTGGGCGCTGCCGTCGCCTTGTCCTTCCAGGGCATGGCGCAGCACCGGCAGATCGCCCAACAGGTCCGGCAGCACCTCGTAGCGCCGCAGGGTGCCCAGCAGGTTGGCGACATAGAGGTCCAGCGTCTGGCCGTTCTGCTCGGCCAGTTGCGCCTCGTAATAGTGCTGGGCCGCATAGCGCAGCGGAATCAGCAGCAGCGTCAGACCCAGGGCCAAGAGCAGCAGACTGCTCCAGCGGGGACGCTTGGGTAGGTGAGGACTCTTGGGCATGCGCGGCTACGATGAGGGGGCGTTCCGGCATTATGCCCAAGCCGGGCCCTCGGCGAAGAGATCGCCAGACTGTTAACGCCTTGGCAGTCGACTGAAATGTCTTGTTACCGATAGCCCTGGCTGTGGAAAGGGACACGGTTTTACCAGGCGAAAGGCGGCTAACTGAGGCTGCAATCAGCCACCGAAGGAGTGACTTCCATGAAAAGCACCACCCTCTGCCTGACCCTCGCCGGCCTGCTGGCCACCTCCGCCGCCTTCGCCCAGACGGCGCCGGCCGATCCGGCAGCGCCGCCTGCCGCGACGAGCAACAGCCCGGCCAAGACCGGCAAGCAGGCCACTACCCACCACAAGAAGGTGGCCCACAAGAAGGTCCATAAGGCCAGCACCAGCGGCAGCTGATCCGCGGTGCGGCACCTCCCCGCGGGGGAGGTGCCTAATAGGGAGTGAATCCGTCCAGAGGAGTCCTCCCCATGCGCCCGTTCCCCCTGCTTCCCGCCCTGATCCTGGGCCTCAGCCTGTCCGGCGCCGTCCTGGCCCAGACCAGTCCGACCAATCCCCCGGCCACTCCCGCGCGGCCCGATCCCACCAGCAGCCATGGCATGGAAAAGGCGCCCAGCACCGGTGTCGGTGCGGCCGACAATGGCTCCAGCAGCGGTTCGGGCAGTGATACCGGCACCGACCACGTGAAGAAGCCCAAGACCCAGCACAGGGATCATTGAGGCATCCCGCCCATTCCCCCGGGGAATGATCCAATGAGCAAAGATCGCTTGAGCAGCCCGCGTGGGCATGTCGAAATCGGCTTCTAGCCTGAGCCAGGAGCCGCTCCCATGACCGCCGCGTCGCTGCTTTCCCCGGACTTGATCCGCACCCGCTTTTCCCAGGCCATGTCGGCGATGTACCGCCAGGAGGTGCCCCAGTACGGCACCCTGCTGGAATTGGTCGCCGAGGTGAACGCCGGACAACCGGGCTTCGCCGGAGACTCCGCGGAGCGCCTGGATCTGGAGCGCCATGGTGCCATTCGCGTCGGCACCGCCGCCGAACTGGCCACCCTGCGCCGCCTGTTCGCCGTGATGGGCATGCAGCCGGTCGGCTACTACGACCTCAGCGTGGCCGGGGTACCGGTGCATTCCACCGCCTTCCGCCCGGTCGCGCCGGCCGCCCTGCAGATCAATCCCTTCCGCGTCTTCACCTCGCTGTTGCGCCTGGAGCTGATCGAAGACGCCGAGCTGCGCCAGCTGGCCGAAAAGGTCCTGAACGAGCGCCGCATCTTCAGCCCGGGCGTGCTGGAACTGATCGAGCGTGCCGAAGCCCAGGGCGGGCTGACGGATGCCGAAGCCGCTGCCTTCGTCCAGGAAGCCCTGGAGACCTTTCGCTGGCACCGCGAGGCCAATGTCGACGCCAGCCTCTATCAGCGCCTGCACGACGCCCATCGGCTGATCGCCGACGTGGTCTGCTTCAAGGGTCCGCACATCAACCACCTGACCCCGCGCACCCTCGACATCGACGCCGTCCAGGCCCGGATGCCCGCCCGGGGCATCGCGCCCAAGGAAACCATCGAGGGCCCGCCCCGCCGCCAGTGCCCCATCCTGCTGCGGCAGACCAGCTTCAAGGCGCTGGAAGAACCCATCCTGTTCCAGGGCGAGGTCCAGGGTTCGCACACGGCGCGCTTCGGCGAGATCGAGCAGCGCGGCATCGCCCTCACGCCGGCCGGTCGCCAGCGCTACGACGAGCTGCTGCAGGAGGTCCGCCAGCGCAGCAAGGCGGCCGGCAGTGACTACGCAACGGTATTGGCCGAGGTGTTCCAGGCACTGCCCGACAACTGGGATGAGCTGCGCCGCCAGGGCCTGGCCTGGTTCCGCTATCGCGTGGCGTCCGGCAGCCAACCGGCTAGCGATAGCCGCGATCCCGACGCCCTGATCGCCGCCGGCCAGCTCCTCGCCGATCCCATCACCTACGAAGACTTCCTGCCGGTCAGCGCCGCGGGCATCTTCCAGTCCAACCTGGGGGCCGGCAGCCAGCAGGAATACCAGAGCGGCGGCAATCGCGCCGCCTTCGAAGCCGCCCTGGGCGCCCCAGTGCTCGACGAGATGGCGCTGTACGAACGCCAGCAGCAGGAATCCCTGGACACCGCCCTGGCTGCCCTCGGCCGCCCCGCCTAGAATGTCGGCTCCCGCGTCGGCGGCCTCCGGCCCCGACGCCCGCCCCCGGCAGGCAGCCACGATGTTCACCAAACTCGATCCGACCGACTGGCAGCTCATCCACCTGCTGCAACAGAATGCCCGCGCTTCCAACGCCACCCTGGCCCGCCAGCTGGGCCTGGCACGCACCACCGTGGTCACCCGCCTGGCGCGCCTGGAGCGTGATGGCATCATCCAGGGCTACGGCCTGCGCCTGGGCTCGGAACTGGAACAGGCCGCCGTACGCGCCTACTGCGCCATCAGCGTCCTGCCGCGCAGTACCGCCGGCGTCATCCGCGCCCTGGAAAAGATGGTCGAGGTCGAGGAAGTCTCCTCGGTCAGCGGCCAGTTCGACTACCTGGCCTTCCTGCGCTGTACCACCCACGAAAAGCTCGACGACCTGCTCGACCGCATCGGTAACCTCGACGGGGTCAAGCAGACCCAGACCTCGATCATCCTGAATCGGAAGATCGATCGGCGGGGTGGGGCTGGGGCCGCCTAGACACGCCTTGTCAGGATTGCCGGCTGCGGTATTCGGCACTGCCTTTGATTGCGGTAGCCACATCGTCCAACGTCATGGCGCCACTGGTGACCTGTGATGTCCAAGTCTTCAATCCACTATTATCGGCGTCTCGTCCCAAGAAGCTTTGATAGAGCTGATGTATAGAGGCCTGAGTGTGAGCTACACCCTCGGCGCTGCCGGCAATGGCTGCTTTGACCATTGCTAAGTTCATGCTGCCGTCGGATATTCGTTGCACCCAGTAGCTCAAGCCTTCCTTGTCAGCAGGGCGGCCAAGAAAGGAAATATAAAGCTGGTTGAGCGTTACCTGGAGATTTCCTTGATACTCCACGCTACCAATAAGTGCTGCGGCGACAGAGTTGGTGGTCATGGCTCCGCTGTTTAGCAGGCCAGCCCAATAACTAAGGCCTGCGCTATCCGCGCTGCGTCCCAAATAGCTCTGGTAAAGTTTCTCTACCGTAATGCGGTTTTGATATTCCGTACTGAGAATGATGCTGTTGATAACACCAGCCAGCGTTAGGTTTCCATTTGCTATCTGACTAGACCAATACGTCAGCCCGGCTGGGTCGGCTTCTCGACCTAGATAATCTCGATAGACTCCTGCAATTTCCTGGGTATGGCTCGAACCCTGCGTTACACTCGGGATCTGGCTGGTGACTGCTATAGGGCCTATTCTGGAACAGCTGGAATCATCGAGATATTGTTTTAGAACTGCCCACTGTGGTCGATCCACGCCATTGATAGGCTCCACAGCAAGATTATAATTTGCCCAGCCTGGGCCGGCCGCCCAATAGGTTGCCGGAATACAATTTTGTTTCAGGTAGGCCAGCATCCGACCCATGATGACATTCCAGCGTGGATCACTGTCCGGTACGCCAAATTCCCCAATCATGCCGTGTTTGCCGTTTTTCTTAAGCCACTCCACGAAGGGCCTTACTCGCTCAACGCCATAATTGTCCGGATACGCGTTAGCGCTAGGGTTAGCGTAGTTGCCACCTCCGCCCTCCCCGTCGAAATAGGTATGCGCTTGGAATATCAGGTTGTCGGCAGGATCCTTTAGGGCGAGCAGGTTATCGTTCCATTGAGGCCAGCGAGTCGCTTCCGCCCAGCCATTGCCTTCGATCATGACGGGGCGCTTGGAGTCGATCGACCTTATGGCATTGATGGCGGCTTGAGCAGCTACTACCCACTGGGCTACTGCGTCATGAGGTTCGTTCATGACGTCGTATGCAAAAAGGGAGGGTTGAGGACTCCAGCGTTGCGCAATCCGTGTCATTACATCTTGGTAATGTGCATAGGAAACATTGCCTGTACCTATCACGACGCCTCGATAGCGCATGTAGTTATGCAAATCTAAGATGATTTTCATGCCGTACTTGTTGGCATAGCCGAAGGTGCGGTCGATCAGGGCTGCATAGGTGGGATCCAGTGCGCCACCAAGGGTGGGTTGCAAGCGCTCCCAGATGATCGGGAAGCGAATCAGCTTTACTCCGCGTGCACTCCATTGGCTAAAATAAGCCTCTACTGGAAAGATGTAATGGGTTCCGTTGACTCCGGGCAGGACTCGGGCTGCAAAGCCGGCACCCGATAGGTTCAGACCCACCAGAGGTATCCCCTCAGCACGAGCCGGCTCGACCTTGCCAAAGAGTGCGCAACTGGCGACCAGGATCGCTAGTGCAAGGGAGAAAAACCGAGGGGTGAGGGCTTTCATCGGTGCCAATCGCCATAGTCAGTAGAGGACGCGGAAGCGGAGCGGATGTCGACGGGCCGCCTGGTCTCAGGCAGCGCGATCTTTTCTCCGAGCCGTGGTCGTGATATCTGACGCTTTGGCGGATTCTTTAGACGAAGGCGATGAGCGGGATTTCAAGCGCCATGTTGTCAGCGGGGCAAATCCAGAACAAACGCTGTGCAGTCTATACGAGCGCTGTCCCACCGACCGACGCTACCTGGACCCATTGGCCAGACGTCGTTTAATCGAACAAAGAATTCCTCGCAGGCCTGACGATGGCCAGAATCACGCTGGGCGCTCCGGGTACTCTGGCAAACTTATGGTCGGCTACTAGGTCTGAGCGACCTCTGAAGCCGTATCGTGAGATCGATGGCTATCTCAAAAAGCGCGGTTCATCAGACCTGTGGCGCGCAAACCTGTAGAATCCCGTCCTGTTTTCGTGCAGGGCAGTGCGTCAGGGACACAGGGCTTGCCCGGTGCTCAGGGCTCACACCGTTCCACATCACCGCCGGCGATAGATAGCCTTTAGACTCATGTGCGACCTAGCCTTGTTGTTCACCCTACTGATCGCGATGTCGGCTACTCGCTCGAGTCCTAATGAGGAAAGCCTCTCCGGGCATCTGTCCGTCTGCCCAGATACCAAGCCGACCGCGGTCCCGGTCCCGTCGATGCCTCCCTGGCTCGCCAAGGCAGTCAATCCAGTGGTCGCCCGGACCTGCTCGTTTAAGCGCCGAGCGAGTGAGTCAACCTTTTCCTGGCCTGCTCGGTGAGGCAGGTATCAGCGGCCAATCAGTTTTTCGCGAAGACGCATGACGCTCTAGAGAGTCGTATTCGCTGCAAATGAAGGAGCAAAAATGGGTGGCATACTGAGAAGTATTTATATGTATAGAGGCTTCATCATGTCCTCTATACGCAATGAGTTTGTCAGCCGGTTTTCCAGGAGCCGTTTAGGCGGTGTCTGGATGGTTATTCATCCCTTGGTGCAGGTGGCAATCTATGCGCTAATTCTATCGAATTTGCTCGCCGCGAAGTTGCCAGGCATTGATAACAAATATGCTTATGCCATGTATTTGATGGCCGGCATCCTGGCCTGGACGCTGTTCTCTGAAATCGTCGGTCGTTGTCTTACCGTGTTTATCGACAACGGTGGCCTCATCAAGAAGATGCGTTTTCCCCGAATTACCCTGCCGGTAATCGTGGTGGGGTCATGCCTGATAAACTACGCCATCCTTCTTGTGTGCATCCTGGTGGTTTTCGTATTGATGGGAAATCGACCGGGATTGGAAATCCTCTGGATCTTTCCGATGACGGTGTTCGTCGTTGCTCTGGCGGTGGGCATCGGCTTGCTGCTTGGCGTGCTCAATGTCTTTATCAGAGACATTGGTCAGGTAGTTCCTATCTTCTTGCAGGTGCTTTTTTGGTTTACTCCGATTGTTTATCCGTTGAACGTGATACCGGAAAGCGTTAAGAATCTGGTCGCCTACAATCCGATGTACAAGATCGTCGGGGGTTACCACGATATTCTGGTCTATGGAAAGGTTCCAGGTATTGAAGGCATGTTGTCGGCCTTTCTGATTTCCCTGGCGCTGATGGCGCTCGGCCTCTTCGTGTTTCGCCGGGCCGCGCCCGAGATGGTGGATGCGCTATGAGTCTCATGCAGGTTTCCGGGATAGGTAAGGCCTACCGCAACTATCGCTCGGAGTGGCAGAGGTTTGCCCGCTGGTTTGGCATGAAGACAGTACCTGCTGAAGAGGTGTGGGTATTGAAGAATGTCAACTTTACGATCGAGGCCGGACAGGCGATCGGTATCGTTGGCCAGAACGGAGCCGGCAAGTCGACGCTGCTTAAAATGATCACCGGTACCCTCCAGCCTACCGAAGGCAGCATTAAGGTGAATGGCCGAATTGCGGCCATTCTCGAACTTGGGATGGGCTTCAATCCCGAGCTGACGGGCCGGCAAAATGCTTATCACGCGGCAGGGCTCATGGGCTATTCGGCGGAACAGATCCGTAAGGTGATGCCCAATATCTATGAATTCGCCGAAATTGGTCATTACTTCGATGAAGCGGTAAGAACCTATTCGAGCGGCATGCAAATGCGTGTGGCATTTGCGGTCGCAACCGCATTCCGCCCGGAAATTCTCATCGTGGACGAAGCGCTGTCAGTAGGCGATGCCTATTTCCAGCACAAGAGTTTCAATCGAATTAAGGAATTTCAGGAGCAGGGGACGACGCTGCTCATCGTATCGCATGATCGGGCTTCAATTCAGGTTCTATGCGATCGCGCCATTCTGCTGGAAAAAGGTACTGTCATCAAAGATGGTGCGCCGGAGGAAGTCATGGACTTCTACAATGCTCTGATCGCTGAAAAGGAAAATAGCACAGTACAGATCAAGCAGATGGCCGATGGTAGAACGCAGACTGTTTCGGGAACTGGCGAAATTACGGTCGAAGAAATAGCCATTCTGAACGCCGCTGGAGCCCCCATCGAATACGTGGATGTAGGTCAGCCGGTTACCTTGAGAATCGTGGCTCGCGCCCATCAGGACGTCGAACGCTTGGTGCTAGGTTACGGCATCAAGGACCGGCTTGGTCAAGTCATGTACGGCACTAATACCCATCTCAAGGATCAGGCGCTTGACAACGTCAAAGCGGGTGAGTGCGTCGAATTCAAGGTCGCCTTCGACATGAATCTCGGTCCAGGAAGTTACTCCGTTCAAACTGCGCTGTGCAGTACGGATACTCATCTGGTCAACAATTATGAGTGGCGCGACATGGCGCTTGTGTTCAATGTCATGAATGTCGACAAGCATCACTTTGCGGGTTGTGCCTGGATGGACCCAGTGATCGAGGTGACCGTGGCATGACATTCGTCTCTTATGCGCAAAACTTCGAAGACGTCTTATTGTGGCGGGCGCTGAAGGGCATCAAGCATGGTTTCTACATCGACATCGGCGCCCAAGATCCGATTGTCGATTCGGTCAGCTTCGCCTTTTACCGCAATGGCTGGCGCGGCGTTCACGTCGAGCCTACGCCGCAGTACGCGGCGCTGCTGGAAAAGGAACGCCCTGACGAGACCGTGGAGCGGTTGGCTATAGGCACTCCCGAAGGGAGCATGACCTTTTTCCAGATTCCAGATACCGGGCTCTCCACCGCGGACGTTGCAATCGCCGATCGTCATCGGCAGGCAGGTTGCGCCGTCGTCGAAACCCAGGTTGAGGTGCTAGGCCTGGACACGCTGCTTGACCGCTATGACTACAAGGTCGTGCATTGGCTGAAGGTCGATGTTGAAGGCTTCGAGAAGCAGGTACTCGAGAGTTGGAAGTCTTCGCCAGTCAGACCGTGGATATTACTGATCGAAAGCACTGCGCCTGGAACCCAAACGCAGACCCATGCCGCCTGGGAAGCGATGGTCTTGGAAAAGGGTTATCACTACGCCTATTTCGACGGATTGAATCGCTACTACGTGCACGAGAGCCGCTCAGGCCTTCTCGATCACTTTCAGGTGCCGGTCAGTATCTTTGATGAGTTCTTTCTCAGTGGAACAGCTTCGCAGCCCTACTATGGCCTGCTCAAAGGGCAACTGCAGGAAGTCGCTCATGAGAAAGAGCGGCTGCAGCAACTGTCCGAGCAGCAAGAAGCCGAACTGCTGGCGGCGCGAACTCGTATCGAGACCCTCGCAACCGAGGTCCCGGTGCTGGATGCACGCGCCGCCGCGGTCGAGGCTGCAAAGGTCGATCTTGAATACGTCATTGCTCAGATGACATCTGAACTGGCGCAGAGCAAGGACGAGACGGCGCTGTTGAATGAGCGGCTCAATGAATCGTTGGGCAACGCGCATCATTGGTGGCGTCGCGCGGTCGATGCTGAAGCTCGAGTAACAGCGATTCATGCAAGCAGCTCGTGGCAGCTTACCCGGCCTTGGCGTTTCGCCGGGAGACTGGGACACCGCCTTTCTCGTAGGCTCTTGAGGGGGAGCCCCGCCGACGGCTCCGCGGCGAAGGCGGCCATTCGCAAGAGTCTGGCCTATGCTTTGTCTTGGCTGTATCGCCATCCGCGCCTGCTGAAGACGCTTTCGGCGACCCTGCGCAAGACTCCCTTTCTACACGGCGTCATGCGCAAGCTGCATCGTCGCTTCGTTGCCAGTCCGACATCGCCTGCGCAGTCCCAGCACCTTTACGATAATGAGACCCCGCCACTGGACCGTGACGAACTCACCTCTGGAGCGCGGCACATTCTCGCGTTACTGGATGCAAGGCAAGGCTCGAACACGAAGGATATCGGCTGATGCGGGTAGTTATTGATTTGCAAGCGGCGCAAGCGGAGAACCGCAAGCGCGGGATCGGGCGCTATGCGCTGTCCCTGGTCGAAGGCCTCATCAAGGCTGGCGGCGGATACGAGATTATCCTGCTGCTGTCGGATGCCTTTCCCGAGACCATCGCGCCCCTCAGGAAGCATTTTGTCGAGCTGCTGCCGGCCGAAAACCTGCGTGTATGGACGGCGCCGAGACATACGGCCTTTCTACACGAAAGTACCGAGCAGCAGCGCCAGGCGGCGGAGTGGGTCAGAGAGGCATTCATCATCAGCCTCAATCCCAGCTTGGTACTGGTGCTCAGCCTGTTCGAAGGACTGGTGGACGATGCCGTGACCAGCATAGGCATGCTGGATAGCACTGTGCCTACTGTGGTTGTGCTGTACGATCTCATTCCGTTGATCAACAGATCCGTCTACCTGGAAAACCCCAAGGTCGAGCGCTGGTATGAAAGCAAGCTGAATCACCTGCGCAGAGCCGCTCGGGTGTTGTCCATTTCGGATTCCTCCCGGCGCGAGGCGCTGGATTTTCTCGGGCTGCCACCAGAAAGTGTCGTTAATATCTCTACGGCTGCGGACGCAGGCTTCGTGCCGCAACAACTGGCCGATGAGGCGCGGGCGCTGTTGCTGGAACGTTATGCGCTCAAGCGCGAATTCTTGCTTTACACCGGTGGCATCGATCACCGCAAGAATATCGAGCGGCTGATTGAGAGCTACGCCAAACTGTCCCAGGTAGTAAGAAACGACCATCAGCTGGCCATTGTCTGCTCTATCCATGAACAGGATCGGCAGCGCCTGACAGGGTTGGCCAAGCGGGTGGGCCTAGCCGATGACGAGCTGGTTTTCACCGGTTATGTCCCCGAGGCAGACCTTGTCGCGCTCTACAGCACCTGCAAGGCCTTTGTCTTTCCTTCCTGGCACGAAGGCTTCGGCTTGCCTGCACTCGAAGCCATGAGTTGCGGCAAGGCCGTGATCGCGGCCAATACCTCCAGCTTGCCTGAAGTGATAGGTCGCGCGGATGCACTATTCGATCCTTATGACACCGACGCGATGGCGCGGAAGATCGAACAGGTATTGCTTGATGGAGACTTTCGCCGTGACCTCGAGCGCCATGCGACCAAGCAGAGCCAAGCCTTCTCCTGGGCGGCCACGGCGACGCGTACCTGGCAAGCTATTAATCCTCTGATCCAGGCGCAGACCGAGACCCTGCCCAGGGGCGGTGCCGCACGCCCTCGGCTAGCTTATTTTTCGCCTCTGCCGCCTGCGCGAAGCGGCATCAGCGACTACAGCGCCGAGTTAATCCCGGACCTGAGTCGACATTACGAGATCGATCTCATTACCGATCAGCCCGCTATCGATGGGACCGGTATCACGTCCATCTGTCCGATCCGGTCGGTGGAGTGGTTCATCCGGCACGCTGGCCGCTATGACCGTATCCTCTATCACTTCGGTAATTCGCTGCTACACGAACAGATGTTCCCGCTGTTGCAGCGCTTTCCTGGCGTGGTCGTCCTCCATGACTTTTTCCTGTCGGGAGTCGTAGCCCATCTCGAAGCCCACGGGCTGGTACCCGGACTATGGGTGCAGTCGCTGTATCGCTCTCACGGCTATGCGGCGGTCCAGAACCGCTTTAACGCGCAAGACACCGCAGACGTCGTCTGGCGTTATCCCTGCAACCTGCCCGTGCTGGAAAACGCTCTGGGCGTGATTGTGCACTCCGATAGTTCGCGACGTATGGCAAAGGACTGGTACGGCGTGGCAGCCGGAGCCGACTGGTCGATTATTCCTTTGCTGCGCGAGCCGTCGCGGCAGGGCGGGAAAGATCTGGGCGAGATTCGTCGCTCCTTGGGGTTCGCCCCGGACGATTTCATCGTCGCAAGCTTTGGCTTGCTGGGACCGACCAAGCTCAATGACCGCTTGCTGGATGCCTGGAATCGATCGTCACTGTCGAAGGAGCGCTCTTGCTATCTGGTCTTCGTGGGCGAAAATGCCGCAAATGACTATGGAAAGAGCATCGAGCGAAAGATTGCGAACAGCAGTCAGCCGGCCAACATCAAGATCGCCGGTTGGACCGATGCGACAGTATTCAAGAGTTACCTGAGCATTGCAGATGTAGGCGTACAGCTCAGAACGCTCTCGCGTGGGGAGACGTCGGCGTCTGCATTGGATTGCCTTAATTACGGCATCCCTCTGGTCGTGAATGCCAATGGCAGCATGGCGGATCTGCCGGACGACTCTACGATCAAGCTCGCGGACGATTTTACCGACGACGCCTTGATCGACGCGTTGGAACGCCTGTGGCGGGACGCCGGGCTGCGACAATCGTTAGCGACCCGTGGTCAGCAGACCGTGCATCAGGATCACGCTCCGCGGGCGTGTGCCGATCGCTACTGGCAGAGTATCGAGCGCTTTTACGAGCGCGGCAATGCAGTCGGCAAGTTGGTGGCACGCCTTGCGCAGTCGGACATCACCTCTACGAATCTGCACATTGATGTCGCTCGCTCCTTCGACTATTCGTATCGCTCCCCTTATCACCAGCGGCAGTTACTGGTTGATATCTCCGAACTCGTCCAGCGCGACGTGGGGAGCGGAATTCAGCGAGTCGTCCGCGGTATCCTGGGAGAATGGATGCGCAATCCGCCCGCGGGAATACGCATCGAGCCGGTCTACGCCACCATCGGCAAGCCGGGTTACCGCTATGCACGGCGCTTCTCGTTGAGGTTCCTAAGCTGCCCAGATGCGAATCTGCAGGACGACCCAGTATCGGCCAAGGCCGGCGATGTCTTCTTCGGTCTGGATTTACAGCCTACCGTGGTGCGGGAGCAGGAGGGTTATTACCAGGCCCTGCATCGCGCAGGCGTCAGGCTTTCATTCCTGGTTCACGATCTTCTTCCTATTACGATGCCCGAGTGCTTCTTGCCGGGCGCCCCAGATATCTTCAAGCAATGGCTGAAGATCATCGGTCAGTTCGATGGCTTAGTCTGCGTCTCTGCTGCCACTGCGGCAGCGGTTCGTGAAATGATGCCTACCCTTGGCTTCACCGTCGAAAATCTCCCGAAGCTGGCCGTTTCTCATAATGGCGGCGACATAGGCAACTCCACGCCCACCACGGGCCTGCCACCCGATGCGTCCCAGCGCCTGGCTGCCATACGGGGCACGACGAGTTTCCTGATGGTGGGGACGCTGGAGCCGCGCAAGGCTCACACGCAGGTCCTTGAGGCGATGGAGCAACTGTGGCGCGATGGGCTTAACTGTATCTTGGTCATCGTCGGTAAGTCGGGCTGGATGGTCGAGGACCTAGTTAGTCGCCTGAGCGCTCACCCTGAACTGAATCGGAGATTGTTCTGGTTCGACTCCATCAGTGACGAGTATCTGGAGCAGCTCTATTCGAGCTGTGATGCCTTGATAGCCGCGTCGCTGGACGAAGGCTTCGGATTGCCGTTGATCGAGGCGGCACAGCACGAGCTGCCGATAATTGCGCGGGACATTCCTGTATTTCGGGAAGTTGCCGGTGAGCACGCTTTCTATTTCAAGGCTGATAATGCATCTGAACTCGCCAGTGCGCTTGTGGAATGGAGCAGGCTGAGCAAGGACAATAGTCAGCCGATGTCCCGTGATATGCCTTGGCTATCATGGAAAACAAGTGCCGATAATCTACTGAAAACCCTAATTTGAAGCGTGAGATTTCAACGATGAAAGCAATCATTACCGGCATCACGGGCCAAGACGGCGCCTACCTGGCCCAACTGCTGCTGGAGAAAGGCTATACCGTCTACGGTACCTATCGCCGTACCAGCTCGGTCAACTTTTGGCGCATCGAAGAAGTAGGTGTCGCCGGCCATCCCAATCTGCACCTGGTCGAGTACGACCTGACCGATCTGTCCGCTAGCATCCGTCTGCTGCAGACCACCGAGGCGACCGAGGTGTACAACCTCGCTGCCCAGAGCTTCGTGGGCGTTTCCTTCGACCAGCCGGTAACCACCGCTGAAATCACCGGTGTCGGTCCGGTGAACCTGCTCGAAGCCATCCGCATCGTCAATCCGAAGATCCGCTTCTACCAGGCATCCACTTCGGAGATGTTCGGTAAGGTCCAGGCGATTCCGCAGATCGAGAGCACGCCTTTCTATCCGCGCAGCCCCTACGGCGTGGCCAAGCTCTATGCCCACTGGATGACCATCAACTACCGCGAGTCCTACGGCATCTTCGGCACCAGCGGCATTCTCTTCAACCACGAATCCCCGCTGCGTGGCCGGGAGTTCGTGACCCGCAAGATCACCGACAGCATCGCCAAGATCAAGCTGGGCAAGCTGGACGTGCTGGAGCTGGGCAACCTCGACGCCAAGCGCGACTGGGGCTTCGCCAAGGAATATGTCGAGGGCATGTGGCGCATGCTGCAGGCCGACAAGCCGGACACCTATGTACTGGCCACCAACCGCACCGAGACCGTGCGTGACTTCGTCAGCCTGGCGGCCAAGGCCGTGGATATCCAGCTGGAGTGGAAGGGCGAAGCGGACAAGGAAGAAGGCTACTGCACCCGTAGCGGCAAGAAGGTCGTGGCCGTGAATCCGAAATTCCACCGTCCCGCTGAAGTGGATCTGCTGATCGGCGATCCCGAGAAGGCCAAGCGCGAGCTGGGTTGGGAGCCCAAGACCACCCTGGAGCAGCTCTGCCAGATGATGGTCGAGGCTGACCTGCGTCGCAACGAACAAGGCTTCTCGTTCTAACTAAGGGGATAGGCATGCCAACCGCTCTGGTTACAGGCGCATCGGGCTTCACGGGACGCTATCTGATCCAGGCGCTCAAGGCGCGGGGATTCAAGGTAGTCGGATTCGGTAGTGGTACTACCGATGCGGATGTCACCCTGGCATGCGATCTCACCGACAAGGCAACGGTCGTCGCTGCCGTAGCTCAGGTGCAACCGGACTGGGTCATCCATCTGGCGGCGCTGGCCTTTGTCGGGCATGCCGACCAGGAAGCCTTCTATCGGGTGAACCTGTTCGGCACCTTGAATTTGCTGGAGGCGCTGGGCGCTCTCGCGCGTCAACCTCGACGGGTGCTGATTGCCAGTAGCGCCAACATCTATGGAACTCCGGGCATCGAAGTGATCGATGAGTCGGTTTGTCCGGCGCCGGTTAATCACTACGCCTGTAGCAAGCTGGCCATGGAGCATATGGTCGCTACCTGGTACGACCGTCTGAACATCGTCGTCACTCGGCCATTCAACTACACCGGGCCAGGCCAGGACGAGCGCTTTCTCATCCCCAAGATCGTTGGCCATTTTGCCCGCGGCGAACGCGTGATCGAGCTGGGTAACCTGGACGTGAGTCGGGACTTTTCCGATGTTCGCGACCTTGCGCAGGCTTACCTGGGTCTACTGGACAGCGACCATCGCTCCAGTCCCGTCAACGTCTGCTCGGGCAGGGCAACGGCGCTACGCACCATCATCGAGATGATGGAACGTATTGCCGGTTACTCGATAGAGGTCCGGGTCAACCCGGCCTTCGTTCGGGCTAACGAGATTCCGACGCTCCGTGGCAGTGACGCATACCTGCGCAAGATCGTGGGGGCCAGGGAGCTGATCTCGCTGGAGCGAACGCTTGAAGATCTGTACCGGTCTTTGAGGAGCGTCCGTTGACGGCATTGAAAGTCGGACTGGGCAGCACGGTCTGGTCTTCTGGGGTAGCCAAGGGGCATCTCGATGGGATCGGCATCTATACCCAGTCCTTGTCCCAAGCGTTCACAAGCCGCTCAGACGTCCGGATTCGTCCCTACACCTTTGGCGTAGACACCCCGTCTCTGGATTGCGGCGTACCTGTCAGCCTGGCACCGCACTTTCCCAAGTTCGTCCTGAAGAACGCGTTGCTCGGCGCCGATCACAAGGTCGACCAGCGCCTGGCGAACGAAGTCGATATCTTCCACGCGCCTGATCATCATATTCCTCGGCTCAAGAACGTGGCGATGGTGGCCAGCGTGATGGACCTGATTCCGCAGATTCATCCTGAGTGGGTCACGCTCAAGCTGCGCAGATTGAAGAACTGGCTGTTCAACCAGAGCGTGGGCTGGGCCGATCAGGTCATCACCATCTCGGAGTACAGCAAGAGAGACATCGTCAGACTGCTGGGCATTGCGGAAGAGCGGGTCCATGTCACGCCACTCGGCGTGGACGGGCACTACTTCAGCCGGCAATCCGACGCCGCGCGCCAGGAGGCACTGCGCAAGCATGGCCTGGAGCCAGGCTTCTTCCTCTTTGTCGGTACCCTGCAACCGCGCAAGAATCTTGCGGCTGTTCTTGCAGCTCATTCCCAGCTACCCGAGGCGCTGCGCAAGCGGCATCCCCTGGTCGTGGTCGGTCGTAACGGCTGGCGCGCCGAGACCCTGGTCGAGGAACTGCGTGCTCTGGAAGCTAGAGGCGAAGGCAAATGGCTGGAGTATCTGCCCCAGGATGAAGTCATCGCCTTGCTGCAGAGTGCGGCGGCTCTGGTGTTCATGTCGTTGTTCGAAGGCTTTGGTCTGCCGGCCATTGAAGCCTTCGCCGCGCGGTGTCCCGTGATCTGCTCCAACACGACGTCGCTGCCGGAAGTGGTCGGCGATGCGGCCCTGCAGGCTGATCCATACGACTCCAAGGCCATAACCCAGGCCATGCTGGAAGTCCTCGACGATCCCTTGGCTGTTAGCCAACGAGTGGAAGAGGGCGAGCGCCGCGCTCGCGACTACACCTGGGGCGCCTGCGCTGCTCGGACGCTAGAGGTGTATCGCCTCGCCCTGCAAGGTCGCTAGGCTGTCACTCAGGCCAGGGCTTCGCGATAGACCTCGATGAGCTTGCTGGCCATGATCTCGCTGCGAAAATGCGTCTCGAAGCGTGCCCGTGCGGCTTGCCCGTAGCGGGTGCGTAGCTCGGCATCCTCCCACATTTTCATCAGCCCCTCACGCAAAGCCGCAGGCTCCGGTGGCACACCGATCCCTGTCTGCCCGTTGAGGTTGATCTCACTCATGCCCGAGCCGATCTCGCAACTGAGCATGGGTTTGCCGTACATGGCCGCTTCCAGCAGCGCCATGCCAAAGGCCTCGGAACGCAGGTGCGAAGGAAACACGAAGCTCTCGCAACCTGCGTAGAGCGCCGCCAGGTCTTCTTCGCTCTGACGTCCCAGAAAATGGCAATTTCTGAGGCCCAGCCGCTTGCATTGCGCTCGCAGCGCTTCACCTTCCGGGCCGGCACCCACGATCGCCAGGGGGTAATCCAGCCCCTGGAGCGCTTCGAGCAACAGATGCAGACCTTTGTAATAGCGCAACACCCCTACGAACAGCAGATAGCGCGGTCCGAGGCGCTGGCGCCAGCTCGCGAGCCGCTGCGGATCAGCTTCTGGATAGCTGGCAGGATCGAGGCCATAGGGAATCACCCGGACCTTCGTACCTAAACGCTGCAGGGCAGGGCTGGATTGGCGATAGGGTTCGGTGGCCGCTATGACGCAGGTTGCGTTGCCCAGGAAGCGTTGCATCAGGGGCGTATACAGCTTGAGCAGATGGCGTTGCTTGACGATGTCCGAGTGATAGCTCACCACATAGGGTTTGCCAGGTCGCGTCAACAGCTGCAAGACGTCCATGAACGGCCAGGGAAAATGAAAATGTACCAGGTCGGCAGCGCGGGCCTCCTCGGCGAAGGCTCGAAAAGCGGCCAAGGAGAGACCCGTAGAAGCCAGGTCGACATCCTGTTTGACGCGACGGACAGGAATGCCATCCACCTCCAGGCACTCCGGGGCAGGATGCTTGCTGAGCGTCAGGATTCGGTGATCGATTCCAAAGCCCCTCGTGGCCAGGCACATCTGGCGAATGACGTGTTCGATTCCGCCATGGGTGTCGGGTAGATAGGTCTTGAAGACATGCAGAATACGCACGATCGATCTGGGCTCAAAAGGAACGCACCCTAGCACAGGTGTCTAGTATGCAGTTTCCGGTTCTAGTGATAGGGATTTCAAACTTGTGGGGCGGCACACCCTTTTTTATGGCTTTTTGCTATCAAAGCCATTGAACTTTTCTACCGAACGGTAGTGGCTGGCATACGAATTGACATTGAGATTTAACGAAATTGGCCTATTCTGACCTCGTCAAGAAGCTGGCGCTGTCACACAAAAGGTGTGATATGGTTGGCACTTGACCAAGGCTCGGATGCACCTATCCGGGACTGCTAAGGAAATCGGTCACGGGCATTATGGATCAAATGGACGATTCACCCTTCACCTTCAAGACTCGGCTGCGGGTTCTACCCCGTTAGCACGGACACTTTCGAGTAAGCTCATACCGAGCTGAAGGAGTGTTCATGAAGCGCAAGAAATACAGTCCTGAATTCAAGCGGGAAGCCATCGAGTTGGTTCGTCGTTCAGG